>CAUPRW010000127.1:0-2713 GCA_963513825.1 uncultured Duganella sp. | reverse complement strand
CGCGCGCGCGCGCCCACGGCCGCGCCGCGCGCGGGGTCGGCCCGCAGCGCCGCGAGCGCGCCGGAAAGCGTGGCGACGTCGACGGCGGCCGGCAGCTTGAGCACGCAATCGTCGGGCAGGTCGGCCAGCGAGCCGTTGCGGTTGACGATGGTCGGCAGGCCGTGGTTCATGCAGTCGAGCACGGCCGCCGAGGTCTCGCCGTGCGACACCGCGCGCAGCTGCACGGCGGCGTCGGCCGCCTGCAGGTAGCGGTGGTAGTCGGCGTCGTCGGTCCAGCCGGCGATGCGCACCCGCGCGCCGGCGCCGGCCAGCAGCGCCGACAGTTCGACGCCGTAGTCGCCGCCGTGGTTGGCGCCGACGAACACCAGCACCGCGTCCGGGTCGGCGTGCAGCGACGAGGCGATCCAGGCCTGCGCCAGCTCGCGGCACAGCTTGGTCGGACCGATGAAGCCGAAGCTGCACACCAGCCAGGCGCCGGCGTCGATGCCGAGCGCGGCGCGGGCGGCGGCGCGCGCGGCCGGCCCCTCGGCCAGCGGCGCGGCGCGCGGCAGCGGCACCACGTCCCAGTTGTCGGCGGCGGCCGCGCCGTACCAGTGGCAAGCGAGCGCGCGCGCGTGGGCCGAATGGACCACCACCCGGGTGGCGCCGCGCAGCACCTCGAGGTTGCACGGATAGCGGTGCTTGGCGGCGTCGCCGTCGGTCAGGCCGGCCTGCATGGCGGCGTAGCCGTGGCCGTCGAACAGCGCCCCGGTCCAGGCGCCCGGCATGGCGCCGGTCATCTGTTCGTACGCCAGCACGCTGCTGAGGAAAAAGTCGTGCAGCACCACCACCCCCGGATGCTCGCGCAGCAGCGCGAACATGTGGCTGTGGAACGGGCTGTTGCCGAAGTGGTACATGATGTGCTGGTACTGGGCGCCATGCTCGGCGAACCACTCGGCCGAGCGCCGCGGCAGCGCCGCCAGCGCCGGCGGCAGTTGCACGCGCGGCTGGCACAACACCAGCTCGATGTCGAAATGGGCGGCCAGCGCCGGCAGCAGCTGGGCGGCGTAGTCGGCGATGCCGGTGCGCTCGGGCGGCAGCGGCGTCACCAGCGCCAGCCGCGGCCGCGGCGCGGCCGGCGCGGCGGACAAGGCGGGCGCCCCCGGTGCGGCCGGCGACGCCGGCGCCCCCGGCGCGCCAAGCACGTCGGGCGCATCAAGCACGTCGAGCGCGTCAAGCGCGTCAAGCGCGGCCGCGCGCGCCTCGAGCGCGCGCAGCGCGCGCCGCGCCGTGATGTCCCACGAAAAGCGCGCGGCCTGGCGCGCGCCGTGCGCGCGCAGGCGCGCCTGCATCGCCGGGTCGCCCAGCACCTCGGCCATCTTGTCGGCGATCGCCTGCGGCGACGAGGCGTCGAACAGCGCCTCGGCGCAGCCGATCACCTCGGGGATGCTGGTGTTGTCGGCGCCGATGACGGGCGCGCCGCAGGCCATCGCCTCGAGCGCCGGCAGGCCGAAGCCCTCGTGCTTGGACGGGAACACGAACAGCGCGGCGCTGCTGAAGAGCTCGACGAGGGTGGCGTCGCTGACATAGCCGGTCAGGATCAATTCGTCGGCGGCCAGCCCGCGCTCGAGCGCGTGGCGTTCGAGCGCCTTGCGGTCGTCGCCGTCGAGCTTGCTGGCGACGAGCAGCTGGTGGCCCGCGCGCACGGCCGCCGGCAGCAGGCTGAACGCGGTGATCAGGCCGTCGATGTTCTTGCGCGCGTCGAAGCCGCCCGGCGCGTACATGATCATCGCCCGCGTCAGGCCGAAGCGCCGCCGCAGCGCGGCGAGCCCGGCGGGGTCGGGCGCGGCCGGGCGGAAGCTGGCGTCGACCGCCGTCGAGATCGCCACGACGCGCTCCGGCGCCAGCCCCAGCGCCTCGATCGCCTCGCGCCGCGAATAGTCGGAGATGGCCAGCAGCAGGCCGGCGCGGCGCAGCGACGCGACCTTCAGGCCGTAGTAGTGCTGCTGCGACGGCGTCGGCAGGTAGGCCTCCGGATTGAGCAGCGGGATCAGGTCGTACAGCACCACGGCGGTGCGCGCGGCGCCGGCCAGGGCGCCGACCGAGACCACGGCGTCGTCGACGTAGCCCTCGAACAGGCTGGTGACGAGCACCATGTCGGGCGCCAGCTCGGCGAGCACGTGCTCGCGCAGCAGTTCGCTCGCGCGCGCGGCCGGCGCCAGCGCCAGGTCGTGCCCGGCCAGCGGCGCGGCCGGCGCGAACAGGCGGATGCGCTGCGCCGGCACCAGGCCGGCGAAGGCCAGGCGCAGCTCGGCGATGGAGGCCTCGAGCGCGCCGTTGAGCAACAGCCAGACCTCGTGCGGGCCGGCGTTGCGCGCCACGCCCAGCGCCAGCGCCAGCGAATAGCGGCCCACGCCGCGGAAGCGGCTCTCCGACTGGGCGCCCTGCAAGTCGATGACGATGCGCATCAATGTTTCCTCGTGCGCAGGGCGCGTTGTAGTTGCTGGTAGGCTTGCAGCGCGCGCGGCGACAACTGCTGGGTCGACGGCGGCGGCGCCTGCGACGGCTCCGGGGCCGGGGCGTGCTGCAGCATGCGGTACAGCCGCGCCTGCAGACGGGGCAGGCGCGCCACCACTTCGCGCGCGGCGCGCTTGAGGCGCGGGCGGCGCAGCACCGCGCGCATGAGCGCGCGCAGCGCCACGCCGGCGCGGCGGCGCACGGCGGCGAAGGCGCG
>CAUPRW010000126.1:0-2867 GCA_963513825.1 uncultured Duganella sp. | reverse complement strand
GGGCGCCGTGCGCGGTGGCGTGGGGCGGGCCGGGTTAGCCGGGTTAGCCGGCGAAGCTGGCGAAGGCCGGCGCGCCGCTGCGCGCGGCCGGGGCGGCGGCGCCGGCGGCGGCGCGCGGCAGGCGGGCGATCTCCTCGGCCGACAGGTGGCGCTGCGCGCTCGAGGCCTCGTCGAGGTGGCAGGCGTGGAATTGCATCGGCGCGGCCGGGTCGAGCAGGTAGACCAGGTCGAGGTTGGCAGGGTCGTAGGCGACCTTGACGCTCCACTGCCCGCGCAGGCGCGCGCGGTCGAACCAGCGTTCATTGATGGCGCGCGCGCAGGTGTAAGAACTTTCGAACAGGCGGATGCCGTCGACGGTGACCTGGGCCGGCGCCACCGGCATCAGGCTGCAGCGGATCAGGTGCTCTGGGTAGGTCTTGAGGCTGCCGCCGCGGTGGGCCACGCCCCAGTCCCATAGCTGGCGCGCGGTGGCGCCGCCGGCGTGGCGCAGCGGATGGCGGTTGTTGTAGTACAGCACGCAGTCGATGACGATGCGGGTGAACTGTTCGAGGTCGAGCACGCCGTCGAGGCGGCACGGCGCGCCCTCGGCGTCCGGCGCGAGCAGGCGGAAGCGCTTCTCGAGCACCGCCTTCCAGTCGCCCGGGCCGTCGTCGACGGCCACGCAGCGCAGGTTGAAGTTGTTGAGCAGCGCGGTGTCCATGACGCCGCCGGCGCCGAGCGCGCCGGCCGCCAGCGCGGCGTTGACGAACAAGGTCTCGGGCAGGTGGCGGCACGGCCACTGCGCCGCCTCGATGCGGCGGCCGTACTGCTGGCTGTAGCGCTGCTTGTCGGCGCCGCAGTGGGCCAGCGCCAGCATCGCCTGCGGCCAGCTGGCCGGCCCCAGGCCGATGTAGACGCCGGTGACGAGGCGGCTGAACGAATCGAGCGCCAGGTAGACGCGCGGGCGGCCGATGGCTTGCTGGCGGTCGGCGCGCGAGACCAGCTGCACCTCGGCGCAGACGGCGTCGAGGTAGAAGCCGGCGCCGGGGCGTCCCGGCGGCAGCGCCGGCGCGCCCGGCTGGCCGGGCCAGGCGCCGGCCGCGCCGGCCAGGATGGCCGGGGTGGCCATGGCGGCCATGGCGCCCATGGTGGCCGGCACGCCCGGGGTGGCCGGGGGGGGCGTGGTGGCGCCGTCGGCGCGGCGCGCCACCTCGGGCGGGCGGTCGTCGTCGTGGTCGAGCCAGTAGTTGAACTGGCCGAAGGTCGGCAGCACGGCGCGCTGGCCGGCCGGCGCCACGCCCACGCGGCCGGCGGCGTCGATGCGGCGCTCGACGAAGAACTCGTCGAGCATCTGCTGGTAGGCGCCCAGGCGCGAGAACTTGGCGTGGCCGGCGGCGTAGCGGGCGATGGCGACGCGGAAGGTGCGGCGGATCTCCTCGTCGGCGTTCAGGCCGGGGCCGGCGTCGGCGCCGTTCTTGCGCGGGCGCCCGCGCTTGACGCCGGCCGAGGCTTGGCGCACCTTGCCCTTGCCGCCGGAGTTGCAGTAGTCCGGCAGCAGGGCGTTGGGGGTCTGGCCGCGCTGCCAGTAGCGGCGCAGGTAGCGGTAGATGGTCGGGTGCGACACGCCGTGGGCGCCGGTGGCGCGGGCGATCAGCTGGCCGCGCTGGCGCGCCTCGTAGATGCCCGGCTCGAGCGCGACGAGCGGCTCGATGATCTCCCAGGCGCGCGCGCGCAGTTGCAGGTGCTTGGGCGGCAGCAGGTCATGGCTGACGACCATCAGATAGGGGTCGGCCGGCAGCACGCTGGCGTGGCCGGCCCGGATGTCGGCGTGCAGCACCGACAGTTGGACAAGTTCGACATCGGCCGAGCGGGCCGCCACGTCGAAGACATAGGCGTGGCTTTGCTCGGGAGCGATCCACAAAATGCGGACGGTGCGCGGAGACGGGTGCGTATAGTGCAGCAGATCGTTCCGCAGTAGCATTAGCGCCCCTTCGAGACGTTGAATGGACGGGTGTCGACGATGATCGCGTACGGGCCGGCCTGGCTATGCTCGCGCAGCATGGCCGGCTTGATCGCATCGACAAAGATATTCCACAGCTTCCTGAATGATGTCATCTCAATGCTCCGATCTAAACGACTTGTCTCCAGGTTGAGGCGCCTCAATACGCGCGCCTTTTATGGGGTTTGTGCTGACACATATGCAATAAGCGGGCCAGCCCCGGCGGCGGCCGGCTTTCCCTATGGGAGTAAGGCAGGGGGATGGTGGCGCGGGCAAGCTTTGCGTTGGCTCAAGCTTTGTTTTGGTGCAACGCAACAGGCGCGCGCACCTTGTCTGTGCGACAAGACGAGGCGGCGGCGGAACGGCGCCGCCCCAATGACAACGGGGCCTGGCGGCCCCGTGCGGTGCTGGCGGGCGGGCGCCGCGCGGCGGCGCCCTCCCCCTGTTTAATACTTTTTGCCGGCAGGCTTTTTCTTCGGCGGCGTCGACTTGCCGGACTCCGGCGGCATGCGCTCGGCGTGGCTGATTTTCAACTGCGCGCCGCCGACCCAGACCTTGCCGAGGTGCTTGAACAGCTCGTCGGGCATGCCGTCGGGCAGCTCGACCATGCTGTACGCGTCGAAGATCTCGATGCGGCCGATGTGCTTGGCCTCGAGGCCGGCCTCGTTGGCGATGGCGCCGACGATGTTCGACGGCGTGGCCGCGTGGTTGCTGCCGACCTCGATGCGGAAGGCGCTCATCGGCAGCGTCACCTTGCCCGGCTTTTCCTTTTTCTTCTTCGGCGCGGCGTCGTCGAGCTCGGCGGCGTCGACGCGGGCGGCGCGCGCCAGCGGCGACGCCCCCCGCTCGGCGCCAGGCTTGGCGGCCGCGGCCGGCGCGGCGGCGGCCG
>CAUPRW010000125.1:0-2932 GCA_963513825.1 uncultured Duganella sp. | reverse complement strand
CGTCATGTACGTCGAAATCGGCGCCGACTTCAACCTCATGCCCAAGGGCTGGGACAATTCGATCGCCTGGCAGCTCGATTACATCCGCAGCGGCCTGCGCCAGGCGCTGTCGGCCAGCGACTGGATCGACGGCAACGGCAAATCGGCCACGGCCGCCATCGCCGCCCAGAAAAGCCTGAACCTGCTGTCGATGCGCGGCCCGTGGTACAAACAGGCCGGCACGGCCGCGGCCAGCTATAACACTGAAAAGCAGCAACTCGAGTACGGCACCACCACCACCACCCGCGCAACCTACGCCAACACCTACAACACCACCATGACCAAGGTGATGTGGGCCATGCCGGCGGTGGGCACGCCGATGAAGTTCACGTCGGTGTCGACCGGCGGCGCGTCGGTGCGCATGACCGTCACCACCAACGGCAAGCTGATGTTCGACAGCGGCCACCTGCTGGCCGGCCAGTCGGCCCGCTTCACCTGGCCCGGCCCGTCGGCGGTGGCCGTGGTCGGTTCGAGCGGCCTCGGCGCCGCCTCGGCCAGCAAGGGCGAGCTCGTCGCGCTGCCACAGTAGGCGCTAGCCCGCCCCGCCGCCGGCGCCCCAGGGCCGGTCCCCGTCGCCACGGGGACCGGCCCTGGTCGTTTCACGGGCCGCGCGCCCGGGGATGGTCCCGCCGGCCGCCCGGCGCCAGATTGCCTTACAATGGGGCCGCGCACCGTTAGGTTGGCAAAAATGCCAGCGCTCGTTTATACTGCGGCGCAGCATACGTGCTCACAACCCACCTCCGGAGCATCACCATGTCCAGTTCACCCCGCTGCGGCCGCGCCGCCCCCGTCCCACCGCCGGTCGCCCCTCCGCAGGGCGCCGGCGCGGCGCCGAGCGCCGTGGCCGGCCCGGCGCCCCGGGCGCGCCCATGAGCGCCGCGTTCGCGCTGCTGTTGCTGCTGGCGCTGGCCGTGGTGCTGGTGCCGGTGCTGGTGCTGCTGGCGCAGGTGCTGCTGGCGCTGCCGGCGGCGCGCCCGGGCGCCGCGCCCGGCCCGCGCCCGCGCCTGGCCGTGCTGATCCCGGCCCACAACGAGGAGGCCGGGCTGGCCGCCACGCTGGCGAGCGTGCTGCCGCAACTGGCCGCCGGCGACCGCGCGCTGGTGGTGGCCGACAATTGCAACGACAACACGGCCGACGTCGCGCGCCGCGCCGGCGCCGACGTCGTCGAACGCAGCAGCGAGCTGCGCGGCAAGGGCTACGCGCTCGACCACGGCGTCGCCGCGCTGGCCGCCGACGCCCCCGAGGTGGTCGTCATCGTCGACGCCGACTGCATCGTCGAGCCCGGCGCGCTGGCGCGCGTGGCCGCGCTGGCGGCCGCCCACGGGCGCCCGGTGCAGGCCTTGTACCTGATGCACGCGGCCGCCGGCGCCGGTCCGCTCAAGAAAATCGCCGCCTTCGCCTGGGTGGTCAAGAACCAGGTGCGCCCGCTCGGCTGGCTGCGCCTGGGCTGGCCGTGCCAGCTGATGGGCACCGGCATGGCCTTCCCCTGGGCCACCCTGCGCGGCGCGCGCCTGGCCACCGGCCACATCGTCGAGGACATGAAGCTGGGCATGGACCTGGCGCTGGCCGGCACGCCGCCGCTGTTTTGCCCGCAGGCGCTGGTGCACAGCCAGTTCCCCACCAGCGCCGAGGGCACCGACAGCCAGCGCACGCGCTGGGAGCACGGCCACCTGGCGATGATCGCCGGCACCGCGCCGGCGCTGCTGGCGGCCGGCGCGCGGCGCGCCGACGGCGCCCTGTTCGGCTTCGGGCTGGACCTGTGCGTGCCGCCGCTGGCGCTGCTGGTGCTGCTGGTGGGCGCGCTCGGCGCGGCCAGCGCGGCGCTGGCCGTGTTCGGCGGCGCCGTGGCGCCGCTGGCGCTGGCGCTGGCCGCCGCGCTGGCGCTGGCCGCGGCGATCGTGCTGGCCTGGTGGCGCCACGGCCGCGCCCTGCTCGGCGCCGGCGAACTGGCCATGGCCGTGCTCTACGTGCTCGGCAAGATCCCCCTGTACTGCCGTTTCCTGTTCAACCGCCAGGTCGCCTGGGTGAGGTCCAAACGTGACAGCGAATAACCCGACCCCGGCCGGCGTGGCCGCCACGCCGGCGCGCACCGACTTCGAGCGCCCCGTCCACTGCGTGCTGGGCCTGCCGTTCGACGCGCTCGACACCGCGCAGACGGTGGCGCTGCTGCTGGCGCGCGCGCGCGCCGGCGAGCGCAGCTTCTTCTCGACGCCCAACCTCAACTTCCTCGTCGCCAGCGGCGCCGACGCCGCCTTCCGCGACTCGGTGCTGCGCTCGGACCTGTCGCTGGCCGACGGCATGCCGGTGGTGTGGATCGCCCGCCTGCTGGGCATTCCGATCCCGGCCCGCGTGGCCGGCTCGCAGGTGTTCGAACAGCTGCGGGCTCAGCGCGCGCAGCCGCTCAAGGTGTTCTTCTTCGGCGGCCCGGACGGCGTGGCGCAACGGGCGGCCGACGCCCTCAACGCCGACGGCGGCGCCATGACCGCCGTCGGCGCCTACTCGCCCGGCTTCGGCACGCTGGCCGACATGAGCGCGCCGGCCGTCATCGACCGCATCAACGACAGCGGCGCCGACCTGCTGGTGGTGGCGCTCGGCGCCAAGCGCGGCCAGGTCTGGATCGAACACAACCTGCCGGCGCTGCGGGTGCCTTTGGTGAGCCACCTGGGCGCCGTGGTCAACTTCGTGGCCGGCACCATCACCCGGGCACCGTCGCGCCTGGGCGGGCTCGGCCTCGAGTGGCTGTGGCGCATCAAGGAGGAGCCGGCCCTGTGGCGGCGCTACTGGCACGACGGCCTGGCGCTGCTGCGCCTGCTGGCGACGCGGGTGCTGCCGGCCGCGCTGGCGGCGCGCCGCCGCGGCGGCGCCGCCGCCACGCTGGCCGAGGCCGACGCCG
>CAUPRW010000124.1:0-3056 GCA_963513825.1 uncultured Duganella sp. | reverse complement strand
TGTCCTGAATTGCAGATTCGTTGAATAAATATGGCGAGAATCGGCCTGATACGGCGTCGCCAATGCGCGCAAGGCCCCGGCCTTGCTGTGCTTAGCTCCTTGTCTCAGGCCGATTTCGCCACATTTATTATTCAACGAACTGGCAATTCAGGACACTAGCGGGCGTTATGGCGCCGCGCCCTTTTTGGTGATGACCACCTCCAGATATTCGGCCGGCGCCACCAGCGACGACGGCCCGGCGATATTCACCCGCTCGAGCAGGTCGAGCAGGTCGCGCTCGAGCGCCTGCCGGCCGGGCCCGTCGAGCGCGGCGAACGCCTTGTGCGTCGGGCCGTAGTAATCGCGAAACACCTGCAGCCAGTGTTGCGGCGAGGCATAGCGGAAGTTGAACATCCGCGAGGCGACGTCAATGCGGCCGGCTTGTTCGCCGAACAAATCGCGCAGGTGCCCCTCGCTTCCCCACAGCAGCGGCGACTGCACGCCCGCCGGCGGCGGCACATGCGCGCCGACCACCTTGAAAAGCTGGCCGATGACGCCGGCGGGCGTCCAGTTGGCCAGCCCGATGCGGCCGCCGCCGCGCACCACGCGCAGCATTTCGCCGGCGGCGCGCGCATGGTCCGGCGCGAACATGGCGCCGAAGGTCGACAGCGCGACATCGAAGGCGCCGTCGGCGAACGGCAGGTTTTCGGCGTCGGTCTCGCGGAACTCGACCTCCAGCCCCTCGGCGGCGGCGCGCACCCGCCCCTTCTCCAGCAAGGCCGGCACATAGTCGGTGGACGTCACCTTGGCGAAGCGGCGCGCCGCCGCCAGCGTGGCGTTGCCGTTGCCGGCGGCGACGTCGATCACCTTTTCGCCGGCGCGCAGATCGACCGCCTCCGCCAGCGATTCGCCGACGATTTGCAGCGTGACGCCGACCACGGCGAAATCGCCGCTGGCCCAGGTCGCCTGCTGCCGCTGCTTGACGGCGGCAAGGTCGGGATTGACCGGCGCGGCTGCGGCGGAAGAGGTCGCCGGGGTGGGAGTTGGGGTGGAATTGGATGCGTTCATCGTGGCCTCCTCGCTCAAATCCGTTGGACCGCCGACGGCGGCCCAGGTTCGGCGCCGCGCGGATATCCGATTTGATATACCGGCGGGGAGAAATTTCATTGGACCGCCGTGCGGAATCGGCCTACCGTCGCCAAACAACACGTTTCGACGAGAGAATAACAATGAAGAGACTACTGACCGCCCTGAGCCTCGCGGCCGGCGCGCAGCTGTGCGCCGCCGCCCCCGCCACGCCGGTCGAACTGACCGTCGACGCCGCCAAGACCGTCGGACCGATGACGCCGATCTGGGCCTGGTTCGGCTACGACGAACCGAACTACACCACCGCGCCCAACGGCAAGCAACTGCTCGGCGACATCGCCGCGCTCAGTCCGGTGCCGGTGTATGTGCGCGCCCACAACCTGATGACCTCGGGCGACGGCAACTACGCCCTCAAGTGGGGCTCGACCGACATGTACAGCGAGGACAAGGACGGCAAGCCGGTCTACAACTGGACCATCATCGACCAGATCTTCGACACCTACATCGAACGCGGCATGAAGCCGCTGGCGCAGATCGGCTTCATGCCGCGGGCGCTGTCGCAGCGCCCCCATCCGTACCAGCACCGGTGGCAGCCGGGCACGCGCTACGAGGAAATCATGACCGGCTGGGCGACGCCGCCCAACGATTACGACAAGTGGGCCGAGCTGATCTACCAGTGGGTGCGGCACAGCGTGGCGCGCTACGGGCAAAAGGAAGTGGAAAGCTGGTACTGGGAGGTGTGGAACGAGCCGGACGGCCACTACCTGATCGCGCCCGACGTCAAGCAGGAATACTTCAAGATGTACGACTACGCGGCCGACGCCGTCAAGCGCGCGCTGCCGACGGCGCGCATGGGCGGGCCGCACACGGCCGGCGCCGGCCGCTTCATGGACGATTTCCTCGAGCACGTCCTGCGCGGCAAGAACCACGCGACCGGCAAGACCGGCGCGCCGCTCGACTTCGTCGCCTTCCACGCCAAGGGCGCGCCCGCGCTGGTCGGCGGCGTCGTGCGCATGGGCATGAACACCCACTTCAAGCGGCTCGACGAGGGCTTCGCGCTGGTCGGGAAATATCCCGAGCTCAAGGGCATTCCGGTGATCATCGGCGAATCCGATCCGGAAGGCTGCGCCGCCTGCGGCATGTCGACCAATCCCGAAAACGCCTACCGCAACGGCACCTTGTATTCGAGCTACACGGCCGCCTCGATCGCGCGCGAGTTCGACCTGGCCGCCAGGCGCGGCGTGAACCTGATCGGCGCCGTCAACTGGTCGTTCGAATTCGAGGACCAGCCATGGTTCGCCGGCTTCCGCGACCTCGCCACCAACGGCGTCAACAAGCCGGTGCTCAACGTGTTCCGCATGTTCGGCATGATGACGGGCGAGCGGGTCGCGGTCGGCGGCGACCAGGCCTACGACGCCGCGCGCATCATGGCCGAGGGCGTGCGCGGCGCGCGCACCGACATCAACGCGCTGGCGACCCGGGACCGGCGCCGCATCGCCGTGATGGTGTGGAACTACCATGACGACGACGTCATCGACGCCGGTTCGCCGGTGCGGCTGCGCATCGCCGGCATCCCGGCCAAACAGGTGAGGCTGCGCCACTTCCGCGTCGACCAGGACCACGGCAACGCCTACAGCGCGTGGCAGCGCATGGGCGCGCCGGCGGCGCCGACGGCCGCGCAGATCGCCGCGCTGCGCAGCGCCAGCGAACTGGCGCAGCTGGGCGAGACCGCGACCGTCAACACCGCCGACGGCACCGCCCGCATCAACATGCGGCTGCCGCGCCAGGCCGTCTCGCTGGTGATCCTCGACTACGACCAGGCGCCCCCGTAGGCGCGGCCGGCCGCCGCCCTAGCAGGCTGCTGAAATATCCCCCATTCAAACCGGCCGTGACGCCCGATTTTCGCTCCCGGCCCGCATGCGTTTTGTAACATGGGATGTGGCGCGCGTTTTTTTACGTTTTCCAGCTGTTTTCAATGTGTTTTGCGCCGA
>CAUPRW010000123.1:0-3096 GCA_963513825.1 uncultured Duganella sp. | reverse complement strand
ACCATTGCTAAATCGGTCTTCTGCGGCGCTACATTCCAACTATCCCACAACTCACCATCACCATCGCGCTTGATAGCGCCGCGCAACACCGCATGTTTCTTCGGCGCGATTTGCGGCACCGGCCGATTACTACGCTAATCCACCCTACGCACCGACCGTCGCCAATAGTCCCCCTGTGCATACGTGTGCCGCAGGAAGTCGACAAACGCGCGTATCCGCAGCGGCAAATGGCGGCGCTGCGCGAACACCGCGTAGATATCGTTGCCCGGCGCGGCGTGCTGGTCGAGCACCGTCTTGAGCTTGCCCGCCTCGATCTCGCTGCCGACCTCCCACATCGAGCGCCACGCCAGCCCCTTTCCCGCCAGCGCCCAATCGTGCAGCACCTGGCCATCGTTGCAGCCCATGTTGCCGTTCACCTTCAGCACCACGTTCTTGCCGTTCTCGCGGAAGGTCCAACCGCGCTGGCTACCTTCGCTGCTGATGGCCAGGCAATTGTGCCTGGCCAGGTCGGCCAGCGTTTGCGGCTCGCCGTGACGTTTGAGGTAGGAGGGCGCCGCCACCACCACCCGCTCGTTGTCGGCCAGCTTGACGCTGACCAGGTTGGAATCGGCCAGGCTGGCGATGCGGATCGCCACGTCGATGCCTTCGCCGACGATGTCGACCACGCGGTCGCTCATGTTGAGCGTGGCCGTGACGTCGCGGTGCTCGGACAGGAAGGAGGGGATCAGCGGCGCCACATGCTGGCGGCCGAAGCCGGCCGGCGCCGAGATCATCAAGTGCCCGGTGGCGTGGGCGCTGCGCTCGGCCACCGCCGATTCGGCCTCCTCCAGCTCGGCCAGGATGCGCTGGCAATCCTCGAGAAAGGCCGCGCCTTCGTCGGTCAGCGCCAACTTGCGCGTGGTCCGTTGTAGCAGCTTGACGCCGAGCCGGCTCTCGAGCGCGTCCAGGCGGCGGCCGATCATCGCCGGCGCGATGCCCTCGGCGCGGGCGGCGGCCGACAGGCTGCCCCGCGCGACGACCTCGACAAAGGTGGAAATCTGGCGAAACTGCCCCATGAATCGACCCGCCTCTCAGTTGTGATAAAAACGCATAGATGAAGTGATTTTTAGTCTCGTTTGCATAACTAATGAGTGAATATACTGTAAAACACAACGCGACGTAACCGAGCAGCCACACTAAAAGATTCAGGCGCGCGCACGCATCGGCAGTGCTTATAATTTGGTACGGAAGTCAATATTTTCTTACGGAGACCCACCCCATGACGCAGACCCCCATCACTTTGCCGGCAGGCATGCAGATCACCGGCGAGATCAAGCCGGGCTACGAAAACATCCTGGCCGCCGACGCGCTGTCGCTGGTGGTCAAGTTGACGCGCGAGTTCGAGGCGCGCCGCCAGCAGTTGTTGGCCGTGCGCGTCGAGCGCGCCAAGCGGCTCGACGCCGGCGAGCGTCCGGACTTCCTGCCCGAGACCGCGCACATCCGCGCCGGCGACTGGAAGATCGCGCCGATTCCGAAAGCGCTCGAATGCCGCCGCGTCGAGATCACCGGTCCGGTGGAGCGCAAAATGGTCATCAACGCCTTCAACTCGGGCGCCGACAGCTATATGACCGACTTCGAGGATTCCAACACGCCGAACTGGGACAACCAGATCACCGGCCAGATCAATATGTTCGACGCCGTGCGCCGCACCATCGCGCTCGAGCAGAACGGCAAGTCCTACAAGCTCAACGACAAGATCGCGACGCTGGTCGTGCGTCCGCGCGGCTGGCACCTCGATGAAAAGCACGTGCTGGTCGACGGCAAGCGCATCTCGGGCGGCATCTTCGACTTCGCCCTGTTCATGTTCCACAACGCCAAGGAGCAGCTGGCGCGCGGCGCCGGTCCGTACTTCTACCTGCCGAAGATGGAATCGCACCTCGAAGCGCGCCTGTGGAACGACATCTTCGTCATGACGCAGAACGAGCTGGGCCTGCCGCAGGGCACGATCAAGGCGACCGTGTTGATCGAAACCATCCTGGCCGCGTTCGAGATGGACGAGATCCTGTACGAACTGCGCGAGCATAGCTCGGGCCTGAACGCCGGGCGCTGGGATTACATCTTCTCATGCATCAAGAAGTTCAAGCTGGACAAGGATTTCTGTCTGGCCGACCGCGCCAAGGTGACGATGACGGCGCCGTTCATGCGCGCCTACGCGCTGCTGTTGCTCAAGACCTGCCACAAGCGCAACGCGCCGGCCATCGGCGGCATGGCCGCTTTGATCCCGATCAAGAACGATCCCGAAAAGAACGACGTGGCCATGGGCGGGGTGCGCAACGACAAGGCGCGCGACGCCACCGACGGCTACGACGGCGGCTGGGTGGCCCACCCGGGCCTGGTCGAGCTGGCGATGACGGAGTTCACCAAGGTGCTCGGCGACAAGCCCAACCAGATCGACAAGCAACGCCCGGACATCGACGTGACGGCCGCGCAGCTGCTCGACTTCAAGCCGGAGGCGCCGATCACCGAGGCCGGCCTGCGTTACAACATCAACGTCGGCATCCACTACCTGGGCAGCTGGCTGGCCGGCAACGGCTGCGTGCCGATCCACAACCTGATGGAGGACGCGGCCACGGCCGAGATCAGCCGTTCGCAGGTGTGGCAGTGGATCCGTTCGGACAAGGGCGTGCTTGACGATGGCCGCAAGGTCACCGCCGACATGGTGCGCGCGATGATACCGGAGGAGTTGGCCAAGGTGCAGCGCGATGCGCCGGGCGGCGACGGTCCAACGTATGTGCGCGCCGCACAGATTTTCGAGCAGATGTCGACGTCGGCCGAGTTCGCGGAATTCCTGACGCTGCCGCTGTACGAAGAGATTTAATTCGCGGAATCGGCCCGGAGCGGGCACCGCCGAGCCGGGCGGGGCCTTGGCGTCCCCGTCCGACCCCAATGCCGCCAAGCCAAGCGGACCTCGGAATCACGTAGGGCGGATTAGCGTAGTAATCGGCCGGTGCCGCAAATCGCGCCGAAGAAACATGCGGTGTTGCGCGGCGCTATCAAGCGCGATGGTGATGGTGAGTTGTGGGATAGTTGGAATGTAGCGCCGCAGAAGACCGATTT
>CAUPRW010000122.1:0-3496 GCA_963513825.1 uncultured Duganella sp. | reverse complement strand
GCCGGCGGCGCCGGCGGCGCCCGCCGCCTCGAACGGCGTGAGCGGGCCGCCGGCGGCCAGCCCGGTGCTCCCGCGCAGGCGCAGGACCGGTGCGCCGCCCGGCGCGACCGGCTCGGCGTCCACCTCGTAGAGCATCATGAACGGCAGGTCCAGCGCCAGCGTTTCGCTGTCGGCGGCCATCAGCTCGGCCAGTTCGGCGATGGTGCGCGAGCGGGCGATGCGTCCGCTCAGGTCGCGCAGGTTCTGGGTGCGGCGGGCGTTGAGCACTTGCGCGGTCGACTCGGTGATCGGGTGGAAGATGCCGCCGACGTTGCCCGATTCGACCCGGATCGGCGAGAACGAGAACGTCATGAACGCCTCTTCCAGATAACCGTAGCGGTCGAGGAACATGCGCTGGTCGCGGATGTAGACGCCCTCGCCGCCGTGGGCGCGGTCGAAGGCGTCGCCGACCACCGGCAGCGCCGTGGCCCAGCAGACCTTGAACGGCGCGCCCATCGCCTCCGGGTGCTTGGCGCCGCAGATCGGGCGGTAGGCGTCGTTGTAGAGCTGGATGTCGTGCGGGCCCCAGGCCACCAGGATCGGGAAGGTCGACGACAGGCACAGGCTGACCGAGGTGCGCAGGCTCTGCGGCCAGCCCGATAGCGGGCCGAGCGGCGTGGCCGACCAGTCCATGGAGCGGATCAGCCGCCCCATCTCGCCGCCGCCGGAGAGCCAGCTCAACTCGTCCGCCGCGCCGCCCCGCTCCGTTACCTCTTGCCCCATCGTTCCCCCGAATGCCGGATTAGCCGGACCGCCAGGCGCGCCGCGCCCGTCTTTAGCCCGACAGTATAACCGGGCGCGGGCGCGCCGCCGCGCCGACCGCGCCTGCCGTGCGCCAGCTTGGGCGCAGCGGCGACCCGCGCCCGATCCGTGCCCATTTGCGCTACATCAACCCGGCGCGCCGCCGGCGGACCAACATCGATCCATTTGCGATGTTTTCAGGGTACGGAGGCTGGCATGGATGAGCACGAATTACGGTCGAGCATGGCGATCGAAGCGGCCGGCATGGCGATCTGGGACGCGAGCGTCGTCAACGGCCGGGTGACCGACGGCACCATCCACTGGTCGGCGCCCGGCGCGGCCATGATCGGTCTGCCCGAGCGCGCCGCCGAGCAGCCGTTCGCGCAATTTCTCGCGCTGGTGCACGAGGACGACCGCGCACCGATGCTGCGCCATATGCAAGGCAACGTCGACGCCTGCGGCGATTACCAGCTCGGCTACCGCCTGCGCCGGCCCGACGGCGCGCTGCGCTGGCTGCGCGCGGCCGCCAAAACGCTGTGCGACGAGCACGGCGCGCCGGCGCGCACGCTCGGCCTGATCTGGGACACCACCGACCAGGTCGAAAGGGAGCGCGCCGCCGACGAGCGCGAGCGCATGGCCGAGGTCACGCTCGACTGCATCGGTGACGGCGTCATCACCACCGACGCGCACGGCGCGACGCGCTACATGAACCGCGCCGCCGAGCAGTTGACCGGCTGGACGCGCCAGCGCGCGGCCGGGCGCGACATCGTCGAGGTGCTGCCGCTGGTCGACGAGGCCGACGGCCGCCCGCTCGAGCACACCGTCTATAAATGCCTGATCAAGCGCGAGGCGGTCGGCCTGCCGGCGCACGCCATGCTCGTCACGCGCGACGGGCGGCGCATCGCCGTCGAGGACTCGGCCGCGCCGATCCGCCTGGCCGACGGCGACATGGTCGGCGCGGTGGTGGTGTTCCACGACGTCACCCACCAGCGCGCGCTGTCGAGCCAGCTGTCGTGGCACGCCAGCCACGACGTGCTCACCGGCCTGAGCAACCGGCGCGAGTTCGAGCGCCACGTCGCCCACGCGCTACACACGGCCAAGCAGGACGACCACACGCACGCGCTGCTGTACCTCGACCTCGACCGCTTCAAGCTGGTCAACGACACCGCCGGCCACGCCGCCGGCGACGCGCTGCTGCAAATCCTGGCCAAGCTGCTGCAGGAGCGCATGCGCGAGAGCGACGTGCTGGCGCGGCTCGGCGGCGACGAACTCGGCGTGCTGCTCGGCTACTGCCAGCTCGACCACGCGCGCCTGATCGCCGAGGAGATCCGCCAGCTGATCCGCGAGTTCCGTTTCGTCTGGGAGGCCCACAGCTTCGAGATCGGCGCCAGCATCGGCATGGTCGAGATCAGCGCCGACAGCCGCTCGGTGAGCGACCTGCTGGTGGCCGCCGACGAGGCCTGCTACATGGCCAAGGACCAGGGCCGCAACCGCATCCACGTCTATTCCGAGGGCGACGCCGTGCTGGCGCGCCGGCACACCGAGATGACGTGGGTGCCGCGGCTGAACGACGCCATCGAGCAGGACCGCTTCGTGCTGGTGGCCATGCCGATCGCCGGCTTGCGGCACGACGGCCGCGGCCACGAGGAGATCCTGCTGCGGCTGCGCGGCGAGGCCGGCGAGCTGATCTGCCCGGACCGCTTCATCCCCGCCGCCGAGCGCTACCACATGATGCCGACGCTGGACCGCTGGGTGATCGGCGCGGTGTGCCGCCACATCGCCGGGCGCCACGGCGCCGAGGCGGCCGCCACGCCGGACCCGGCGCTGTACTCGGTCAACCTGTCGGGACCGTCGATGAACGACGACACGCTGCAACAGTTCATCGTCGACCAGTTCGCCGTCCACGGCATCGACCCGGCGCAGATCTGCTTCGAGATCACCGAGACGGCGGCGATCCGCAACCTGCCCAAGGCGCAGGACTTGATGGCGCGCCTCAAGCTGCTCGGCTGCCGCTTCTCGCTCGACGACTTCGGCAGCGGCCTGTCGTCGTTCGGCTACCTCAAGTCGCTGCCGGTGGACTTCCTCAAGATCGACGGCTCGTTCATCCGCGACATCGCCGACAATCCCGTGCACCGCGCCATGGTCGAGGCGATCCACAAGGTCGGCCGGGTGATCGGCATCCAGACCATCGCCGAATTCGTCGAGGACGCGGCCACGCTCGACGTGGTCTACGACATCGGCATCGATTTCGCGCAGGGCTACGCGGTCGGGCGCGAGCGCGCGCTGCCCGGCGCGCCGCCTGGCGCGTGAGCGGCGCCGACGGCCCGGCCCAACTCCTCGGCGCTGGCCGGCTTGGTCAGGTGCTGGTCGAATCCGGCTAGCGCGGCGCGCGCGATGTCCTGCTGCTGGCCGTAGCCGGTCAGCGCCACCAGCCGCAGCGGCGCCTGGCCGTCGCCGCGGGCGCGCCGCATCGCCGCCGCCAGCGCGTAGCCGTCCATGTCCGGCAGGCCGATGTCGAGGATGGCCACCGCGGGCGCGTAAGCGGCCAGGGCGTCGAGCGCCGCCGCCGCGCTGTGCAGCACGCGCACCTCGTGCCCCAGTTGCTCGAGCAGCGCGGCGGCGGTGGTGGCGGCGTCGACATTGTCGTCGACCAGCAGCACGCGCGCGGCGGCGGCGGCGGCCGGCGGCGCCGCCCCCGGCGCCGCGCGCGCCGCCT
>CAUPRW010000121.1:0-3698 GCA_963513825.1 uncultured Duganella sp. | reverse complement strand
GGCCGCCGCGGCGCTGCGGCGGCGCGCGCCGCCGGCCGCGCCGCCGAGCCAGCGCAGCGGCGCGGTCACGCGCCACGACGTGCTCGAGAGCAGATCGACGATGCGCTGTTCGAGCTGGCCGCCGCGCGCCTCGAGCTGGGCGAGCCGCTGTTCGAGGCCGTCCTGGCGCGCCGGCAGCGGCAGCAGTTGCGCCGCCAGCGCGGCGTGGCGGGCGTCCTGGGTGGCGTATTGGGTGGCCACGCGCGCGGCCTCGGCCTCGAGCCGGGCCGTGAGCGCGGCGTTGAACGCGTGCTGGCCGCGCAGGTCGTCGGCCACCGCCGCGTGCGCCGCGTGCAGCGACTGCACCTCGCCATCCTGGCGTTGCAGCGCCGCGTGCAGCGACTGCACCTCGCCGCCCTGGCGTTGCAGCGCCGCGTGCAGCGCCTGCAGTTCGCCGCCGTGGCGCTGCAGCGCCGCGTGCAGCGCCTGCGCCTCGCCGTCGTGGCGCTGCAGCGCCGCGTGCAGCGCCTGGGCCTCGCCGTCGTGGCGTTGCAGCGCCGCGTGCAGCGCCTGCAGCTCGCCGCCCTGGCGTTGCAGCGCCAGGTGCAGCGCGCCGTCGCGCTGTTGCAGGCGCGCGTCGTAGCGCTGCGCCAGCGCCGCCAGCGTCAGCCCGTGCTCGGCCGCGAACAGCGGATCGAACGGCGCCGTCAGCGCCGCCTCGCCGTCCTGTTGCGCCACCACCGCGTAGTCGGGGCTGACGCCCTCGAGCACGGCCAGCAGGTCGACCGGGCCGTCGCCGCGCAGTTGCGGCGCCTCCTGCAGGCGCAGCACGCGCTGGCGCGCGAAGCCGCCGAACTCGACGGCGAAGGCCAGCAGCGCCGGCGGCAGCGGCCGCTCGTGGCTGGGGTCGAGGTAGAAGCTGCTGGCGCCGACGGTGAGGTTTTCCGGGTTGGGCGTCTCGAAGATCAGCAGGCCGCCGGGGCGCAGCACGCGGCGCGCCTCGGCGATGATTTGCTGCACCAGCCCGAACGGCAGGTGTTCGACCAGGTGGAACGCCGACACCAGCGCCAGGCTGGCGTCGGGCAGCGCCCGCAGGCTGGCGAGCGCGTCGGCGCGCTCGACGTCGAGGTGGCGTTCGCGGCAGGCGCGCAGCATGCCCTCGTCGAGGTCGACGCCGCGCCCGGCGATGCCGCACGCGGCCAGCAGCTCGAGCCACTCGCCGCGGCCGCAGCCGAGGTCGAGCGCCGGCGCCGGCCCGCCCCGGGCGGCCAGCGCCAGCAGGAACGGCCGGTAGGCGTCGAGCCGGCGGGCGATCTCGGCGCGCGCGCCGCGGTAGCGGTCCTCGAAGGCGCGGTAGAAGTCCTCGCTCATCGGGCGATCTCCACCCGCGGTTCGAGCCAGTTGCAGCCGACGAATTCTTTGCGGTTCATATTCATCACGATAAACAAAAACGCCATGTCGCGCCATTCATAGTTGTCGCCCAGGTGGGTGGCGCTGCTGGTCAAGGCGGTGGTGACCGAGTAGCTGCCCGGCCCCAGGTTGAGGGGGAAGCGGAACCGGTACTCGAGCTCGTCGCCGGCGGCGGCGTCGTCGACCGGCAGCTCCATGTGGTGGGTGTTGGTGCCGTACATCTGCTGGCCGAGCCGGTCCTTGATCATGTAGCCGAGCACCAGGCGTTCCAGCGGGCGGCGCACCAGCACCTTCACGCGCAGGCACACCGGGGTGCCGGTGTTGAGCACCTCCATCGGCTTGCCGGCCTCGTCCTCGAGGGTGATGGCGGTGACGGTGGCGTCGCCGTTGCCCGAGGTGGTCTGGTGGCGGCCGTCGGCCGTCACGCTCTGGGCGATGCTGCTGCCGTCGCGCGCGGCGATCAGCGCGTTGTAGTAGTCCATCACCTGTTCCGGCGTGCCCTGGTGGGCCAGGCGGCCGCCGTCGAGCAGCAGCGCGCGGTCGCAGATCGACTGCATGGCCGAGCGGTCGTGGCTGACGATGAGCAGCGTGGTGCCGAGGCGGCGGAACTCGCGGATGCGCTCGAAGCTCTTGTGCTGGAACCAGGCGTCGCCCACCGACAGCGCCTCGTCGACGATGAGCACGTCGGGGCGGCGCGCGGTGGCCACGCTGAAGGCCAGGCGCATCTGCATGCCCGACGAATAGACCCGCACCGGCTGGTCGAGGTAGTCGCCGATGTCGGCGAAGGCGGCGATGGCCGGCATCAGCGCGTCGAGCTCGGGCATGCTCAGGCCGAGCAGCTGGCCGGCCATGTAGACGTTCTGGCGGCCGGTGAAGTCGGGGTGGAAGCCCATGCCGAGCTCGAGCAGCGCGGCCACCCGGCCCTCGATCACCACCGAGCCGGTGCTGGCCTGGGTGGTGCCGGTGATGAGCTTGAGCAGGGTGCTCTTGCCGGCGCCGTTGACGCCGAGGATGCCGACCGCCTCGCCGGGGGCGAGCTGGAAGCTGACGTCCTCGATCACCCACTTGAGGCGGTGGCGCGGGCCGGCGGCCGGCAGCAGCCACTCGAGCAGGCGGCCCCAGCGGTTTCCGTATTGCTTGTAAGCCTTGCCCAGCTTGCTGACGCGGATGCTGCCCATTAGAGCTCGTCCACCATCTCGCCGGCGCGCTTGCGGAACAGCGCCATGCCCAGCGCGCAGCAGCCCACGCCGAGCACGGCCACCGGCAGCAGGGCGCTCCAGTCGGGCGCGGCGCCGTGCACCAGGATGGTCTGGTAGGCGCCGATGACGGCGGCCATCGGGTTGTAGCCCATCAGCTCGCGCACCTGCGGCGGCAGCGTGGCGATCGGGTAGACGATGGGCGTAAACCAGAACCAGAACTGCAGCAGGATGGTGAAGAACTGGCCGACGTCGCGGAAGAACACGTTGAGCACGCCGAGGATCATGCCCAGGCCGATGGCGAAGACGATCTGCAGCAGCAGCACCGGCAGCAGCGCGGCGTAGATCCAGCCGGGGAAGGTGCCCGACACCACCAGGAAGGCGGTAAACAGGCCGAAGATGATGGCGAAGTTGATCAGCGCGTTGAGCACGACGATGATGGGCAGGCAGATGCGCGGGAACTGCAGCTTCTTGATCAGGTTGGCGTGCTCGAGGAACACCGACTGGCTGCGCCCGGTGATCTCGGCGAACAGGCCCCAGGTGAGCACGCCGGCGCACAGGTAGATGCTGTAGGCGAAGGTCGAGCCGTTGCCGGGCAGGCGGCTGCCCATCACCTGCGAAAAGATGACGGTGTAGACGACGATCATGGCCAGCGGGTTGAGCACGGTCCAGGCCGCCCCGAGCAGCGAGTTGCGGTACTTGCTCTGGAATTCGCGCTTGATGCTGCCGAGCACGAAGCCGCGGTAGCGCCACACGCCGCCCAGCATTGACAGCGAGATCATGGGCGGACGGCGGCGGCGGGGCGCTGCGCGGTGCGGAACGGCGGGATGGCGGCGCGGCGCGGCGCCGCAGGCGGGACGGACGAAATCATCATGGAGGCGGCGGACGCGCCACGGCGCGCCCGCTGGCGGGCAATTAACAAGGGCGGCAGTATAGCATGGCGCCGCGCCCCCAGTTGCCATCCTGCCAAGCGGAAAATGTTTCGAGTTGTAAAGAGGAAGGCGGCGCGCGGCGCGCGCCGCGCTCAGTCCGCGCTAGGCGGGCGCGGCGGGAACAGCAGGGCCGGCGCCGGCGCGCCGAGCGCGGCGCGCGCGCGCGCCCACAGGCCGGGCC
>CAUPRW010000120.1:0-3815 GCA_963513825.1 uncultured Duganella sp. | reverse complement strand
GCGGGGCGCCGCGGGCGGGCGCGGTGAAGAAAGTTGCTATGTGGCATAAATCGACTATACCCCAGCGGGCCCGGCGGCGGGTGGCGGCGGTGGCCGCGGCGGCGCCGGCGTGGGATTTTCGCCACGCGCGGCGCCCAATGCCGGTATAATCGGGGCGCTGCCGCAAGGCGGCACACGCTAGGGGTCCTGCGTATCGTCATGCAAGGCGGTGCGCGGGTGAGACATACCCTCCGAACCTGATCTGGATAATGCCAGCGAAGGGAAGCTCAGGACCGCGCCGCCCGCCACCGACCACCGACCGTGGCGGGCGGGGCCGTCCCACCTCCTTTGCTGGCTCCTGCCGCCAACCAAGGAGCCACATGAACGCCAATCCGACCTTCCTCTCCACCACCGCCGGCGTCGACCCGCAAGCGGTGCGTCCGTTACCGAACTCGCGCAAGGTCTACGTCCAGGGCAGCCGGCCCGACCTGCGCGTGCCGATGCGCGCCATCACCCAGGCCGACACCGCGGCCTCGTTCGGCGCCGAGGCCAACCCGCCGCTGTACGTCTACGACACCTCCGGCCCCTACACCGACCCCGACGCCGTGATCGACATCCGCGCCGGGCTGGCCGCCACGCCGCGCCTGCCGTGGATCGTCGAGCGCGGCGACACCGAGGAGCTCGACGGCCCCAGCTCCGACTACGGGCGCGCGCGCCTGGCCGACCCGGCGCTGGCCGACCTGCGCTTCGCGCTGCGGCGCCGGCCGCGCCGCGCGCGCGCCGGCGCCAACGTCACGCAGATGCACTACGCGCGCCGCGGCATCGTCACGCCGGAGATGGAGTTCGTGGCGATCCGCGAAAACCTGCGCCGCCGCGAGTACCTGGCCGAGCTCGAGGCCGCCGGCCCGGCGGGCCGGCGCCTGGCCGCGCTGATGGGCCGCCAGCACCCGGGGCAGTCGTTCGGTGCGGCCATCCCGGCCGAGATCACGCCCGAGTTCGTGCGCGAGGAGCTCGCCCGCGGGCGCGCCATCATCCCGGCCAACATCAACCACCCCGAGCTCGAGCCGATGATCATCGGGCGCAACTTCCTCGTCAAGATCAACGCCAACATCGGCAACTCGGCCGTGACCTCGTCGATCGGCGACGAGGTCGAAAAGATGACGTGGGCGATCCGCTGGGGCGGCGACACCGTCATGGACCTGTCGACGGGCAAGCACATCCACGAGACGCGCGAGTGGATCATCCGCAACAGCCCGGTCCCGATCGGCACCGTGCCGCTCTACCAGGCGCTGGAAAAGGTCCACGGCAAGGCCGAGGACCTGACCTGGGAGGTCTTCCGCGACACCCTCATCGAACAGGCCGAGCAGGGCGTCGACTACTTCACCATCCACGCCGGCGTGCTGCTGCGCTACGTGCCGCTGACGGCGGGGCGCCTGACCGGCATCGTCTCGCGCGGCGGCTCGATCATGGCCAAGTGGTGCCTGGCGCACCACCAGGAATCGTTCCTGTACACGCACTTCGAAGAGATCTGCGACATCATGAAGGCCTACGACGTGGCGTTCTCGCTGGGCGACGGCCTGCGTCCCGGCTCGATCTACGACGCCAACGACGAGGCGCAACTGGGCGAGCTCAAAACCCTGGGCGAACTGACGCAAATCGCCTGGAAGCACGACGTGCAGGTGATGATCGAAGGCCCGGGCCACGTGCCGATGCAGCTGATCAAGGAGAACATGGACCTGCAGCTGGAGCAGTGCCACGAGGCGCCGTTCTACACCCTGGGGCCGTTGACCACCGACATCGCGCCCGGCTACGACCACATCACCTCCGGCATCGGCGCCGCGCAGATCGGCTGGTACGGCACCGCCATGCTGTGCTACGTCACGCCCAAGGAGCATCTGGGCCTGCCGGACAAGAATGACGTCAAGGACGGCATCATCACCTACAAGATCGCCGCCCACGCCGCCGACCTGGCCAAGGGCCACCCGGGCGCGCAGATCCGCGACAACGCGCTGTCGAAGGCGCGCTTCGAATTCCGCTGGGACGACCAGTTCAACCTGGGGCTCGACCCGGACAAGGCGCGCCAATTCCACGACGAGACGCTGCCCAAGGAGTCGGCCAAGGTGGCGCATTTCTGTTCGATGTGCGGCCCGCATTTCTGCTCGATGAAGATCACGCAGGAGGTGCGCGAGTACGCGGCCGCCAACGGCGTGGGCGAGGCGGCGGCGCTCGAGCGGGGCATGCAGGTCAAGGCGGTGGAGTTCATCAAGAACGGCGCCGAACTGTATCGCAAGCTGTGAGGCCGGCATGAGCGACGCGAGCATTTCGATAGAACTGAACGGCGCGCCCCACCGGGTGCCGCCGCAACAGACGCTGGCCCAGCTGGTCGACGCACTGTCGCTGACCGGGCAGGCGCTGGCGCTGGCGGTCAACCGCGCGGTGGTGCCGCGCCAGCAATGGCCGCGGCGCGTGCTGCAGCCGCTCGACAAGGTGGACATCGTGCGCGCCATCGGCGGCGGCTAAACAAGAAAGGAACAGACATGAACAATTCAGAGTACCTGACCATCGCGGGCAAGCAATACGCATCGCGCCTGCTGGTCGGCAGCGGCAAATACAAGGACCTGCAGCAAACCCGCGAGGCGACCGACGCAGCCGGGGCGGAGATCATCACCGTGGCGATCCGCCGCGTCAACCTCGGCCAGGACCCGAAGGCGCCCAGCCTGCTCGACGTGCTGCCGCCGTCGCAGTACACCATCCTGCCCAACAGCGCCGGCTGCTACAACGCCAAGGACGCGGTGTACACCTTGCAGATGGCGCGCGAACTGCTCGACGGCCACAAGCTGGTCAAGCTGGAAGTGCTGGGCGACGAAAAGACCCTGTTCCCGCACATGCCGGAGACCCTGGTCGCGGCCGAGCAACTGGTCAAGGACGGTTTCGACGTCATGGTCTACTGCAGCGACGATCCGATCCAGGCCAAAATCCTCGAGGACATCGGCTGCGTGGCCGTCATGCCGCTGGCGTCGCTGATCGGCTCCGGCATGGGCATCCTCAATCCGTGGAACCTGTCGCTGATCGTCGAGCAGGCCCGCGTGCCGGTGCTGGTCGACGCCGGCGTCGGCACCGCCTCCGACGCGGCCATCGCCATGGAACTGGGCTGCGACGGCGTGCTGATGAACAGCGCCATCGCCGGCGCGCGCGACCCGGTGCGCATGGCGCGCGCCATGCGGCTTGGCGTGCAGGCCGGCCGCGAGGCCTACCTGGCCGGGCGCATCGCGCGCCGCTTCGCCGCCGCGCCGTCCTCGCCGATGGCCGGCCGCCTGGCATGAGCGGGCCGGGCGACCCGCGCGACCCGCGCGAGCCGGCCCGCCGGCCGTGCGTGCTGGTGTTCGCCGGCGTCGACCCGTCCGGCGGCGCCGGCCTGGCGGCCGACATCGCCGCCGTGGCAGGGCAGGGCGCGCACGCGCTCACCGTCGTCACGGCGCTCACGGCCCAGGACAACGACCGCGTGCACGCGCTGTGGCCGGTGGAGCCGGGGCAGGTGCTGGCGCAGGCGCGCGCGCTCACGGCCGCCATCGCGGTGGCCGCCGTCAAGGTCGGCATCCCCGGCAGCGCCGCCAACGCGCGCGCCATCGCCGACGTCATCGCGGCGCTGCGCGCGCGCCGGCCCGACCTGCCGGTGGTGCTCGACCCGGTGCTCGCCAGCGGCCATGGCGACGCGCTCGCCCGCGGCGACGCCGTCGCCGCGCTGGCGCCGCTGCTGCCGCTGGCGACGGTGCTCACGCCGAACGGGCCGGAGGCGCGCGCGCTCGCGGCCCGCTACGGCGCCGCGGCCGCCGCCT
>CAUPRW010000119.1:0-3989 GCA_963513825.1 uncultured Duganella sp. | reverse complement strand
GCGGCGACAGCGCCGCCGGCGACCGCTGGTTGGCGCTGGCCGGCGCCGCCGCGCGCGCCGGTGGCGACCCCGTGCGGGTCGACGTGGTCGACGCCGCCGCCGGCATCTGCGCCGCCTTCGGCGACTGGCAGGCCGCGCAGCGCCAGTGGCACGAGCGCTTCGGCGACGCCCGCGAGGCCGGCGCGCGCGACATCGCGCCGGTCGCGGCCGGCTGGATCAGCGACTATTTCGGCACCTGCGCCTTCCAGCGCAGCGACTACGGCCGCGCCATCGGCCACCTGATGCACAGTTTCGAGACGGCCCACGGCAGCGGCCAGATCCGCCGCGCCATCATCATCGCCACCAACATCGGCAACGCCTTCACCAGCCTCAACGCGCACGAGTCGGCGCTCGAATGGATGCAGCGCGGGCTCGACCTGGCGCGCCCGGTCGGCTGGCCGCTGAGCGTGGGCATGTGCCTGATGCAGACGGCCGAAACCTTGCGCCAGCTGGGCCAGCGCGAGGCCGCGCAAACGCTGCTGCGCGAGGCGCTGCACGTGCTGGCGCCGTTGTCGGGCTCGCGCGCCTACGCGGTGGCGCTCGAGTACCAGGGCGACCTGGCGCTCGACCTGGGCAACCACGCGGCCGCGCTCGAGAGCTTCACCCGGCTCGCCGCCCGCGGCGACGCGCTCGGCCAGCGCGACTTCCAAAGCAGCGCGCGGCGCGGCCAGGCGCACGCGTTGTCGCACCTGGCGCGGCCGCACGAGGCGCTCGGCGCGGCGCGCGGCGCGCTGGCGCTGGCGCGCGAGCAGGACGACGCCTCCGGCCAGATCGCCGCGCTCAACGTGCTGGCCGACATCCACGCGCGCCACGCCTTGCCCGGGCCGGAGCTGATGATGGCGCCCAACGCCGAGCTGCACTACCTGCTGCTGGCGCTGGAGATCGCCGCCACCATCGACGGCTACACCGTGCCCGGCGCGCTGTTCGACGCCACCGCGCGCGCCTGGGCCGCCAGCGGCGACCACGCGCAAGCCTACGCGATGGCGCTGCGGGCCGGCGCCGCGCGCGACCAGACCCACAGCCAGCAGGCCACCAACCGCGCCATCGCCATGCAGGTGCAGTACCAGACCGAGCGCGCGCAGACCGAGGGCGAGCACCACCGACAACTGGCGGCGGCCGAGGCCCGGCGCGCCCAGGTACTCCAGCGCACCAACGCCACGCTGGCGCACCTGAGCGCGATCGGCCAGGAGATCACCGCCCACCTCGAGGCGGCGGCGGTGTTCCGCGCGCTCGACCGCCACGTGCACGGCCTGCTCGACGCCACGCATTTTTCGATCTTCCTGCTCGAGCCGAACGGCGTGTGGCTGGCGTGCGCCTTCGGGGTCGAGGCCGGCAAGGCGCTGCCGGAGCTGCGCTACGCGCTGTCGGACCCGCACGCCAATTCGGCGCGCTGTGTGCGCGAGCGGCGCGAGATCCTGATCGAACTGGGCGAGGCCGACCTCACGCCCAACCTGATCCCCGGCACCTTGCCGACGCGCACCTTGCTGTTCGCGCCGCTGAGCGTGGGCGAGCGGGTGCTCGGCGCGATGACGGTGCAGTCGCCGCACGCGGGCGCCTACGGCGAGCGCGAACGGCTGATCTTCCGCACGCTGTGCGCCTACGGCGCCATCGCGCTCGACAACGCCAGCGCCTACCGCCAGGTGGCCGCCACGCTCAAGACGCTGAGCGCGACCCAGGAGCAGCTGCTCGAGAAGAACCTCGAGCTCGAGCGCGCCTACCAGGCGCTCGAGGAGGTCAGCCTGACCGACCAGCTGACCGGCCTGCGCAACCGCCGCTTCTTCCTGCGCAACGTCGACGCCGACGTCGCCCTCAGCTTGCGCGGCTACGAGGGCGTGCTGCACCGCGCGCCGTCCGGCTACGAGGCGCAGGCCGCGCACGACCTGGTGTTCTTCATGGTCGACATCGACCATTTCAAGCAGGTCAACGACCGTTACGGCCACGCCGCCGGCGACACCATCCTGGTGCAGATGCAGGAGCGCCTGCGCGAGGTGTTCCGCGAGTCCGACTACGTGATCCGCTGGGGCGGCGAGGAGTTTTTGGTGCTGGCGCGCGCCACCCACCGCGACGAGGCCGGCCTGCTGGCCGAGCGCATGCGCCGCGTGGTCGCCGAGCGCGAGTTCGTGCTGCCGGACGGCGTGCGCCTGTCGAAGAGCTGTTCGATCGGCTTCGCCTGTTTCCCGTTCCTGCCGGCGCAACCGCGGCTGCTGTCGTGGTCGCAGGTGGTGGAACTGGCCGACCAGGGCCTCTACATCGCCAAGCGCTCCGGCCGCAACGCCTGGGCGGCGCTCTACGGCACCGAGCGCGCCAGCGCCGACGGCCTGTTCCCGCGCATGATGCATCAACTCGACGCGGCGGTGGACGCCGGCGAGGTGCGCCTCGTCAGCAACCTGACCGGGCCGCTGGTGCTGGGCGGCGAGCGGCGCCGGGTCGGCCTGTCGAGCGACCTGGAAACGTGAACCCGGCTACGCCGGCGGCGCCTCGACCACCACCTCGCAGTTGAGCGAATTGGCGATATAGCATTTGTCGTGCGCTTCGTGGTGCATCGCTTGCAGCTCGTCGGCGCCCGGCGGCGCGGTGCCGGCGAAGGCGATGGCCGGGCGCAGCGCGATGCGCGTCATCGCCATTTTGCCCTGCGCGTTTTTGTCCAGCGTGCCGACGGCGTGGTCGACGTAGCTGTCGACCGTGTGTCCGCGCCTGGCGGCGATCGACAGGAAGAACAGCATGTGGCAGCTGGCGGTGGCGGCCACCAGCGCCTCCTCCGGATCGACGGCGGCCGCATCCGACATCGGCAGCGGCACCGACAGCGGCGACGACGACGCCGGCACGCTGGCGCCGCCGTCGAAGCGCCACGCGTGGGCGCGGCTGTAGCGCTGCCCGAGAAAGTCCTGTCCGTCACGCTTCCATTCCAGTGTCGCCTCGAATCGCATCGCCTGCTCCAGTCGGTGGGTGGCTTTATTTTAACCCGGTGGCCGGCCAGGCCCTCCGGTTGCTATACTTGCCGCCTTGACCACCTTCGAACCACGCCATGACCGATGCCACGACCGAAGCGGCGCCGACGCGCTGCCGCTGGGCCAATCCGGCCAATCCCCTGTACCTGCGCTACCACGACACCGAATGGGGTGTGCCGTGCCATGACGAGACGCGCCTGTTCGAGATGCTCAACCTGGAGGGCGCGCAGGCGGGATTGAGCTGGGAGACCATCCTCAACAAGCGCGAGAACTACCGCGCCGCCTTCGACCAGTGGGACGCGCGCAAGATCGCCGCCTACGACGCCGACAAGGTGGCCGCGCTGCTGGCCGATCCGGGCATCGTGCGCAACAAGCTGAAGGTGGCGGCCGCCATCACCAACGCCCAGGCCTACCTGCGCCTGCGCGCCGGCGGCGGCAGCCTCGATCAACTATTGTGGTCGTATGTCGACGGCAAACCGCTCATCGGCGAGGACCCGCGCCCGACCAAGACGGCGCTGTCGGACCGCATTTCCAAGGACCTGGCCAAGCTGGGGTTCAAGTTCGTCGGTTCGACCATCGTCTACGCCTACATGCAGGGCGTGGGCCTGGTCGACGACCATGACGCGGCGTGCTTCTGCCGGCGGCGGCGCAAGTGACGACGCCCCCAGGCGCGCCGCGCGTGGTGCTCGACACGGACTTCGGCGACGGCGCGCGCTTCGCGGCCGCGCTGGCCGGGCGCGCGGGCGCGGCGCTGCACTACCTGGCCGTCGCGCCGCGCCTGCCGGCGGCGTCCGCCATCGCTGACGCGCGGCTGCGCGCGCAATGGCCGCTCGACGTGCCGGGTTTCCACCGCCTGGTGCTGGACGACGGCCGCGTCGTGCTCGACCTGCTGGTCGGCGCGCTGGACGCGGTGCTGCCGCAGATCGACGCCCGCGTCGATCACTTCGAGATCGGCGCCGGCGCGCCCGCGCCGGCGCGCGCACCGGCCGCGGCCCCCGCGCG
>CAUPRW010000118.1:0-4108 GCA_963513825.1 uncultured Duganella sp. | reverse complement strand
TGAACAGCAGGGCCGGCGCCGGCGCGCCGAGCGCGGCGCGCGCGCGCGCCCACAGGCCGGGCCGGGCCGGGGCGAAGCCGGCCGGCAGCGCCATCAGGTCCAGCACCAGGCCCTCGCCGGCCAGCGCGATCTCGTGGCGCGGGCGCCAGTGGCGGTCGGTCACCAGCACCTTGCCGGCGGTGAAGTCGCGCGCCTTGCGCTCGACCAGCGCCGACACGCCGATGCAGCGGCCGGCGGCGTCGGCGGCGACGCCGCGCGGGAAGCCGCCGGTGGCGAGCTCGAAGCCGCGCTCGCCGAGCAGGCGGCTCTCGGCCGACGAGCAGGTGAGCAGCTCGCCGTCCTCGCGCCACATGTTGTGGCCGCAGTTGCCCAGCATGATGCTGCGCACGGGCCGGCGCTCGGCCAGCGAGAACGCCATCAGCTCGCTCGGGCCGCGGTTGTGCGCCAGCAGCCACACCAGGCCGTCCTCGAACATGAAGGAGTTGAAGTGGTTCTGGTCGCCCAGGCCGGGGCCGAGCGGGTACCACTGCTCCCAGCGTTGGCCGTCGTAGACGGCGATCAGGTTGTCGTGCGAGGCGGTGGCCCACAGCTTGCCGTCGTGCCAGGCGATTTCGTGCAGGTCGCGCAGCGGGAACGGCGCGCGCAGCGTGTCGCAGTGGCGCAGGCGGCGGTCGAACACCAGGATCTCGCCACGCTCGTCGGCCGGCGGCACGGTCGACGACACCAGCCGGTTGCGCGCGGCCACGTACAGGTGCTCGCCGTGGCGGGCGATGCCGTAGTACAGGCCGCGGCCGCCGTCGAGGCGGGTGGCGCGGCCGCTCTCGGTGTCGAGCAGCAGGAACGATTGGGACGTGGTGAGCAGTAAATCCATGCAAGCGGAGCGGTGGAGGCGGACGAGCGCCGATTATAGCGGGAATGCAAGCGCCGGCGTGTCGCGCCGGCGGCTTTTTACAAGACTTTACGCGGCGGCCTGGCGCTGCAGCTCGCAGATCGGATCCAGGTTGCACACGCCCCCCCAGACGATGGCGTCGAGGTTGCGCAGCACGGTGAAGGCGCCGGCGTCCTGCTGGCGCGTGAGCGTCTGGCGGAAATCGCCGTCGCCGGCGCCGCCCTCGGCCACGCCGGCGGTGATGGTGTAGTCGCCCGGGGCCAGGCTGGCCTTGAACGAGAACTCGGCGCGCACGGCCTCGCCGGCGCGCACCGGGCCGATCTTCTGGCGCATGCAGTAGGTGTTGGTCATGAACACCGCCTCGCCACGGGCGTTGCGGATCTGGAAGCCGATGTGCGGATCGTCGTAGCCGGCGCCGAAGCGGGCGTCGACCCGCACCGTGGCGACGCGGTCGCTCAGCACGGTGGCGGCCTGCTGGTCGTCGACATACAGGCCGACCGCCTCGATGCGGGCGCCGCCGTGCTCGAACGAGCCGACCGCCGGCGCGGCCGGCGCGCTGGCGCCCGCCCCGGCCGGCCCGGCGGGAACGGGGGCGGTGGTAGCGGCGGGAGCGGCGGGAGCGGCGGGATTGGCCGGAACGGCGGGAGCGGCGGCCGGCGCCGGCAGGCCGTCGCGCTGGCGCAGCACGTGGGCGTTGTACAGGTCGATCACCTCGCGCGGCGTGCTGTCGAGGGCGACGCGGCCCTCGCTGATCAGGATGGCGCGGTTGCACAGCGAGTAGACGGCGCCCATCGCGTGCGAGACGAACAGCAAGGTGGTGCCGGCGTGGCAGTAGGCGCGGATGCGGTCGAAGCATTTTTGCTGGAAGAACACGTCGCCGACGGCCAGCGCCTCGTCGATGATGAGGATGTCGGGCCGCACGGCGGTGGCCACGGCGAACGCCAGGCGCACCTGCATGCCCGACGAGTAGACCCGCACCGGCTGGTCGATGTAGTCGCCGATGTCGGCGAAGGCCTCGATCTCGGGCATGAGGGCGTCGACCTCCTCGACGCTCAGGCCGATCAGCTGGCCGGCCATGAGGGCGTTCTGGCGTCCCGTGAAGTCGGGGTGGAAGCCCATGCCCAGCTCGAGCAGCGCGGCCACGCGGCCCTGGGTGGCGACGCCGCCCGTGCTGGGCTGGGCGGTGCCGGTGATCAGCTTGAGCAGGGTGCTCTTGCCGGCGCCGTTGACGCCGATCAGGGCCACCGCCTCGCCGGCGGCGATGTGGAAATCGATGTCGCGCAACACCCACTTGAGGCGGTGGCGCACGCCGAACGACGGCGTGACCCATTCGAGCAGGCGCGACCAGCGGTTCGGATATTGCTTGTAGGCCTTGCCCAGTTGCGTGACGCGAATACTGCCCATGTTTTACCCATCCAGGAAAGCGCCGGCGCCGAGGTCCGCGGCCGGCCGGAGCGGATTATAGCACCGGCCCCGGCGGGCACCGCTTGCCGGGCGGGGCGCGCCGCTGGTATCATCGCCGCCTGCACCCGGCCAGCGCCTGAGAGGAAAACGATGGAAAAAGTACAGGTCTACCTGCGGTTTAACACGCGCAACGACAACGACAATCCATTGCCGTGGCGGGTGTTGCTGGCCGACGGCCGGGACGGCGGCGTGCTGCGCTACACCCAGGCCTACGCCGCCGAGGTGCGCTTCGACAGCCCGGTGCGCACCTCCAGCGACGAGGTCGAACCGGGCGTCGTCAAGTGGCACATCAAATCGCTCGGCTACGTCAGCTGGCAGGGCGACGTGTGCCTGGTGTCCGACCGGCCGCCGGCCTGACGCGGCCATGGCCAGCCACTCCACCGGCGACAGCAACATCGTCTGGCAAGAACTCAAGATCGGCCGCGCCGAGCGCGCGCTGAGCCGGCGCCAGCGCCCCTGCGTGCTGTGGTTCACCGGCCTGAGCGGCTCGGGCAAGACCACCGTCGCCGGCCTGGTCGAGCAGCGCCTGGCCGCGCTCGGCCTGCACACCTATCTGCTCGACGGCGACAACGTGCGCCACGGCCTGTGCCGCGACCTCGGTTTCAGCGACGCCGACCGGGTCGAGAACATCCGCCGCGTCGGCGAGGTGGGGCGCTTGATGACCGACGCCGGCCTGATCGTGCTGAGCGCCTTCATCTCGCCGTTCCGCTCGGACCGCGCGCTGGTGCGCCAGTTGATGCCGCCGGGCGAATTCATTGAAATCTTCCTGGACACGCCGTTGCCCGAATGCGAGCGGCGCGACCCCAAGGGCTTGTACCGCAAGGCGCGGGCCGGCCAGATCCGCAACTTCACCGGGCTCGACTCGCCGTACGAGGCGCCGCTGGCGCCCGAGGTGCGGCTCGATACCTTGGCGGCCACGCCGGCGCAGTGCGCCGAACAGGTGATCGCCTTCCTGGACGCGCGCCACCTGCTGGCGACGGCGCCTTGAGCGCCGTCGCCGAGGTGCGCGGCGCTGCCGCGGTGGCGGCAGGCGATGCCGCGCCGGCGGCCGGCCTGCCCGGCATCGAGTTGCTGCGCTTCGTCTGCGCGTTCGCCGTGCTGATGTGGCACTACCAGCATTTTTCCTACGTCGCCAACCAGGCCCACGAGTTCGACCCGACGCGCCAGCCGTTCTACGCCCTGCTGTCGTTCTTCTACCGCTACGGCCTGTACGGGGTGCAGGTGTTCTGGTGCGTCTCCGGCTTCATCTTCTTCTGGAAGTACGGCGCCGCGCTGGCGCGCCGCGGCGTCACGGCCAGGCGCTTTTTCCTGCTGCGCTTCTCGCGCCTGTATCCGCTGCACCTGGCCACCTTGCTGCTGGTGGCGCTGCTGCAGGCGCTCTACATGGCCGGCCACGGCCACTACTTCGTCTACCGCGACAACAGCGCCGGCAGCTTCCTGCTGCAGCTGTCGCTGGCGAGCCATTGGCTCTATCCGCTCACCGGCTTCTCGTTCAACGCCCCGATCTGGAGCGTGTCGCTCGAGGTGCTGGCCTACGCCCTGTTCTTCGCCTGGAGCCGCTACGCCGGCACCGGCTGGGCGGCGACGCTGGCGGCGGCGCTGGTGGCCGGCCTGGCCTGGCGCTACGCCGACTGGCCGTTGCTCGAATGCCTGCTGTATTTTTATGTCGGCGCGCTGGTGGCGCTGGCGCACGCGGCGCTGGCGCGCTGGCGCCCGGCGCCGCGCCGCGCCGCCCTGGGCGCCGCCGCCGCGCTG
>CAUPRW010000117.1:0-4353 GCA_963513825.1 uncultured Duganella sp. | reverse complement strand
GCCCTCTACTGGCTCAAGCAACCTGACACGTTCCAGATCACAAAACGCCAATTCGATGATGCTCTGGATCAGCTCGTTTCTATGGTTGCACGGTATGAACTATGAGGGGAAGGGTCAGGGTCAGTGCCGACATTCGGACACGGGCTGATGTAAAAACAGGCGGTTTTAGGCCTGAGTTCGTGTCCGAATGTCGGCACAGACCCTGCCGGGTTTGGCCGTAGGGTTGGGCTCGTGTCCAAATGACAGACTTGACCCCGATCAGGGGAAGGCGCGCGCCAGCGAGGCGTGGAACTGGCTGGCGTTCTGGTAACCGATCACGCGCGAGCCCGGTATCTCTTGCCCTTTGCCGTCGAACAGGATGATCCCCGGCGGGCCGAATAAACCGAAACGCTTGAGCATCGCCTTGTCGTCGGCGTCGTTGGCCGTGACGTCCACTTGCAGCAGCAATGTGCCGGCCAGCTTGGCGCGCACCCTGGCGTCGATGAAGGTCAGCTTTTCCATCTCCTTGCACGACACGCACCAGTCCGCATAGAAGTCGAGCATCGCCGTCTTGCCGCCGGTTTGCGCCAGCGCCGCGTCGAGCTGGGCGACGGTCTTGATGCGCTGGAAGGCCAGCGGCGTGTGTTGCGCGCCGGTCAGATGGGCCAGCGGCGCCAGCGCATCGCGCCCGCCGCTGACCACGCCGACCAGTTGCGCCAGCCCCAGCACGGCGACCAGCACGCCGACCGTCTTGCCAACCCAGGCTCCGGAGTTCAGCAGCAGATACATGCCGTAGCCGACCAGCAGCGCGGCCCAGCCCATCATCTGCACCGCCGCCGGCAGCACGGGCGACACCAGCCACCACGCCATCGCCAGCATCAGCACGCCGAAGAAGCGCTTGACCGAGTCCATCCATTTACCGGCCTTGGGCAGCAAGGCGCCGGCCGACACGCCCACCAAGATCAGCGGTACGCTCATGCCGACCGCCATGGCAAACAGCGCGCTGCCGCCGATGACGACATCGCGCGTCTGGCTGATGTAGACCAGGGCGGCGGCCAGCGGCGCGGCCACGCACGGGCCGACGATCAATGCCGAGATCGCGCCCATGATGAACACGCCGGCCAGCTTGCCCGACGATTGGCGGTTCGATACGCCGCTCAGTTTCGATTGCAGCGCGGCCGGCACCTGCAGGTCGTAGTAGCCGAACATCGACAGCGACAGCAGCGCCATGAGCACGGCGAAGGAACCGAGCACCCACGGGTTTTGCAGCGCGGCCGACAAGCCCTCGCCGGCCAGGCCGGCGGCCACGCCAAGGGCCGTGTAGACGATGGCCATGCCCAGCGAATAGGTCACGGACAGCAGCAACCCCCGGCCGCGGCTGCCGCGATCGCCCTCGCCGACGATGATCGACGACAGGATCGGCACCATCGGCAGCACGCACGGCGTGAACGACAGCCCCAGGCCGAGCAAGGCGAACAACGGCAGGATGGCCAGCAGGCTGCCGGTCTTGAGCGCGGCTTCGAGGCGGCCCGACTCGCCCACCGGGGCGGACGGCGCGGCGGCGGACGGCGCCGGTGGCGGCACGATGTCCTCGGCGGTCGGCTTGGCAATGGTGTAGATGTTGACGCCCGGGCTGACGGCGGCCGGTTTGCCTTCGCCGATGGCGGCACCGGCGGCCACGCTCGTGCCCGAGGCGTGCGCGGCAGTGCCAAGGGCCGCGTTGGCGGCGAGCGCGGCGCCGGAGGAGCCGGCGGTCGTGGTCGTGGTCGTGGTCGCGGCGGAGTTTGTGGCGGCCGGTGCGGGCGCGCTCGCGGCGCCCACGCCCGGCTTGGCGGCGCCGCCCTTGGCGCCGGCCGGCGCCGCCGGCAACGGCACCGAGCCGCTGCCGCTCAGCTGCGCCTTGTAATCTTGCGGCGAATAGCACAGGCCCTTTTCCGAGCACCCCTGGCCGCTGACGAGCAAGGTGAACGGGCCATCGACATCGACCGCAAGGGTGATGGTGACGTTCTGCCTATAGGTTTCAACGTCCTTTTCGAACGTGGCATCGTAATGGATCTTGCCGGGCGGGATGGACGGCGCGCCCAGTTTGGCGCCGACGGCGCTGAACTTGAACGGCTCGCGGTACATGTAGTAGCCGTCGGCGATCTGGAAGTTGACGGCGATCGTGTGGCCGTCGACCATGCGCGCGGAAAACTTGAACGCCTGCGCGGGATCGAGGAAGTCCTGGGCGCGCGCCGGAGCGCTCGACAGCAGCGCGATCAGGGACAGCAGCGTGGCGAAAAGACGGACGAAACGGGACATGAAAACCTTCTATCAGCGGATGGGTCGTTGAGGCAAGTCGCATAGTACACCGAGCCCGCCTTTAACGCCCGCGTGCGCGCCGCGTAGACCGCCCGCGCCGATTTGTGCGAAACTCAACTTTTTCCCGCCTGGAGCCCGCACCTATGCCCACCTTACGCCCCCTGCTGTTTTGCGCCCTCGCCCTGTCCGCCTTGCCGACGATGGCGCAGGCCCCGGCCAAGGCACTGGCCGCCGTCTCGGCCGAAGACCTGCTCGGCCATATCAAGACGCTGGCCTCGGACGATTTCGAGGGCCGCGCCCCCGGCTCCCCCGGCGAGGCCAAAACGGTGGCGTATCTGGAGCGGGAATTCAAAAAGCTCGGCCTCAAACCCGGCAATCCGAACGGCACCTGGGTGCAGCCGGTGCCGATGCGCGGCCTGACGCCGACGCCATCGTTCAACTACACCATCGGCGGCAAGACGGTGGCGCTCAAGTTCCCGGAAGACTACGTTGCCCATTCGACCGGCCAGGGCACCCGCGTCAACGTCGAGCAATCGGAGATCGTTTTCGTCGGCTACGGCGTGCAGGCGCCGGAATACGGCTGGGACGACTACAAGGGCGTCGACGTGCGCGGCAAGACCATCCTGATGCTGATCAACGATCCGGCCGTGCCCGATCCCAAGAACCCGTCGCAGCTCGACCCGGCCATGTTCAAGGGCAAGGCGATGACCTACTACGGCCGCTGGACCTACAAGTACGAGATCGCCGCCAAGCTGGGCGCGGCGGCGGCCATCATCATCCACGAGACCAAGCCGGCCGCCTATCCGTGGGACGTGGTGCGCAGCGGCGGCAACGGCGAGCAATTGAGCCTGCTGCGCGACGGCCCCGACCCGGACGCGCCGGCCGTGCCCGGCTGGATCCAGCTGGACCAGGCCAAGGCGCTGCTGGCCGCCGCCGGCTACGACTTCGACGCGCTGAAAAAACAGGCGGCGACCAGGGACTTCAAGCCGGTCGCGCTCAAAGGCACGGCCAGCTTCAAGATCGACAACACGGCGCGCACCGTCAACTCCAACAACGTGGTGGCGATGATCCCCGGCAGCGATCCGAAGTTGAAGGATGAATTCGTCATCTACAGCGCGCACTGGGACCATCTGGGCATCGACGAGCGGCTGCCGGGCGGACGCGGCAAGCAGATCTACCATGGCGCGCTCGACAACGCCTCCGGCGTGGCCGCGCTGATGGAGATCGCCAAGGCCTACCAGGCCCTGCCGACGCCACCGAAGCGCTCGATCCTGTTCCTGGCGACCACGGCCGAGGAGCGCGGCTTGCTGGGCGCGAAGTTCTACGCCGCCAATCCCTTGTATCCGTTGAAAAAGACGGTGGCCAACATCAACATCGACGGCATCAACGCCTGGGGCAAGACGGCGCAGATCGAGAACGTCACGTCGGGCCACTCGAGCATCGACGCGCTGCTGGCCGGGCACGCCAAGGCGCAGGGACGGGTGATGGAGGGCGATTCGCGCCCGGAGCTGGGCAGCTTCTACCGCGCCGACCAGCTCGAGTTCGCGCGCGCCGGCGTGCCGGTGCTCTACACCAAGGCGCGCAGCCGCTATCTGGACAAGCCGGAGAACTATGCGCGCGACAAGGTCGATTATTACTTCTCGAAGGATTACCACCAGGTGACGGACGATTTCCGCACCGATTGGGATTTCAGCGGCGGGGTGCAGGATATCGCGTTGCTGTTCCAGGTGGGGCTCGACATCGCCCAGGGCGTGACGCCGACATGGAACGCCGGCTCGGAGTTCAAGGCGGCCGGCGAGCGCCGCCTCAAGTAGGCAAGGCATCACCCCGGCCAGCCTTTGGCGAGACACGCGCGCGACCACTTAGGGGACGGACCCAACGGGGTCCGTCCCCGCTTGGCGGTGCGGGGTGGCGGCCGCCCACACCGGTCGCATCGGCATAGGGGGCGGCTCAGATGAGCCGCTCCCCTGCCACACCACCCGGCATGCGGGTCCGCACCGGGCGGTTCGAGTAGTTGAGGTTAGGCCAAGCGCGGCACCCCAAGTTGGTCGAAACAGGCGATTGTGAGGACTG
>CAUPRW010000116.1:0-4408 GCA_963513825.1 uncultured Duganella sp. | reverse complement strand
GCGGCGCCGAGCGCGGCGCGCACGCCGGCGCTGTCGTCGACCACCAGCAGCGAGAGCGCGGCGGCGCCGGCCGGCACCGCCGGCGCCGCCGGCCCGGCCACGCGCTCGAGCGGGCAGGCGAACAGGAACTCGGCGCCGCGCCCGGGCGCGCTTTGCACGGTGATGGCGCCGCCCATCATGTCGGCCAGCCGGCGGCTGATGGCCAGCCCCAGCCCGGCGCCGCCGAAGCGCCGGCTGGTGCTGCTGTCGGCCTGCGAGAAGGCGTCGAAGATGTGGGCCTGGTGCGCCGCGTCGATGCCGACGCCGGTGTCGCGCACGCGGAACTCGACCACCAGCGCCGGCGCGTCGGCGCCGCTGCCGTCGGCCGGGCGCGCCGACAGCACCACCTCGCCGACGGCGGTGAACTTGACCGCGTTGCTCAGCAGGTTGAGCAGCACCTGCTGCAGCCGCATCGGGTCGCCGGCGACCTCGTCGGGCAGGCGCGGGTCGATGTCGAACACCAGTTCGACGCCCTTGTCGCTGGCGCTGCCGCTAATGAGCACGCCGATGCCGTCGAGGATCTGGCGCAACGGGAAGCGCGCGTGCTCGAGCGCGAGCTGGCCGGCCTCGACGCGCGAGAAGTCGAGCACGTCGTTGACCAGGCCGAGCAGCGATTGCGTGGCCAGCTGGATCTTGGCCAGGTGGCCGCGCTCGGCCGGCGCCAGCGGCGCCTCCTGCAACAGGCGCGCCAGGCCGATGATGGCGTTCATCGGCGTGCGGATCTCGTGGCTCATGTTGGCCAGGAACTCGCTCTTGGCGCGGCTGGCGGCCTCGGCGCGGTCGCGCGCGCGCACCAGCTCGACGTTGAGCTCCTGCAGGTGCAGCTCGGTCTCCTTGAGCTCGGTGACGTCCGACACCAGCACGAAAAAGCCGCGCACGGCGCCGTCGGCGCCGACGTCGGGGATGTAGTTGACCCAGGTGTGGCTGAGCGCGCCCGACGGCCAGGCCAGCGTGCTGGCGAAGCCCTGCGCCTCGCCGTCGAGCGCGCCGCGCACGTACGGCGCGCTGTCGGCGTAGGCGGCCGCGCCGAGCACCTCGGGCATGCTGGCGCCGAGCATGGCCGCCGGCGCCAGCCGGTGCCAGTCGAGGAAGTGGCGGTTGGCGAAGCGGCAGCGCAGCCCGGCGTCCCAGTAGGCCACCATGCCGGGCAGGTTGTCGGTGACGGTGCGCACGAAGCGCTCGCTCTCGGCGAGGCGCTCGATGGTGGCGCGCAGCGCCTCCTTGGCCTGCTTGCGCTCGGTGATGTCGAGCGCGATGCCCAGCACGTGGGTGGCCACGCCGGCGGCGTCGCGCAGCGCCACCTTGCGCGTGGTCAGGAAGCGTGTCTGGCCGTCGGCGGCGGTGACCGGCTCCTCGGCGATCTCGGTGATGGCGCCCGGCGCCGAGGCCAGCACGGCGCGGTCGCCGGCCGCGTAGAGCGCGGCCTGCTCGGCCGGGACCACGTCGGCATCGCGCTTGCCGATCATGCCCTCGCCGTCGCCTTGCCCGAGCAGCTGGGCGCCGTAGCGGTTGAACATCGCGTAGCGCAGGTCGTCGGCGCGCTTGAGGAAGATCATCGCCGGCATGTGCTCGACGACCGAGCTGAACAACTGGCGCGACTGCAGCAGCTCGGCCGCCACGCGCTTCTGGTCGGTCACGTCGAGCAGCAGGCAGGTGATGGCGCCGATGCGCCCGTCCTGGTCGAACTGGGGGTAGTAGTTGAGCACCCAGTGCGACAGCGTCGGCGAGCGCCCCGGCGCCGCCACCGCGTGGCCGCTGCGCTCGATGCCGGTCAGCGGCATGCCGGTGTCGAGCACGGTGCGGTAGTCGGCCTGCACCGCGCGCCGCATGTCGGCGTCGACGATCAGGTCCGCCAGCGGCCGGCCCAGGTAGTCGCGCACCGGCCGGGCGTTGAGCGCGGCCATGTAGTCGTTGATGCGGATCACCCGCAGTTCGCTGTCGACGTAGCTCAGGCCCACCGGCGCGGTGGCGTACAGCGTCTCGAGCTGGGCGCGCGACTTTTCCAGCTGCGCGGTGCGCTCGGCCACCAGTTTTTCCAGCCCGTGGCGGTGGGCCCGCAAGTCGCCCTCGAGCGCGCTGAAGGCGTCGGCCACCGCCTGGGCCTCGCGAAAGCTCATCGGCGGCACCGCGAACGGCGCGCCGCCGGCCAGCGCCTCGGCCGGCCCGACCAGGGCGCGCACCGAGCGGGCGATGCGCCCGCCGACCCACCACGCCAGCGCGAAGCCGGCCAGCAGCACCAGCCCCACCGTCAGCGAGATGGCCGTCACCGCGCGCAGCAGTTCCTCGAGCGCCTTGGCGCGCGGCGTGGCGATGGCCACCGTCGCGCCGCTGACGGGCGAGCGGCTGTAGCCGAGGTAGACCGGCGTGCCCTCGGCGTCCTCGGTGGCGAGCAGGGCGTCGGCCGACTGCCGCAGCCGGGCGCGCAGGACCGGCCCGGCTGGCTGGCCGAGCAGCGCGCGCGGGCCGCCGACCTGGGCCACGACGGTGCCCTCGCCGTCGTACAGCGTCATGACCTGGTGCGGCAGGATGTGCTCGTCGCGCAGGATGGCGGCCAGCCGCTCCGGCTTGAGCAGCGCGGTGATCGCGTACACCACGCGGTTGTCGACGAACACCGGCACGTCGACCGCCAGCAGCGCGCTGCCGGCCACGTGGATCACCGACAGCTGGGGGCGGGCGCTGTGGAACAGGGGCGCCAGCCGCTTGGCGTTGTTGAGCGCGTTGAAGGTGTCCGGCGGCGGCGCGCCGACGTGCATGGCGAGCTGGCCGGCGCTGTCGCTCAGCAGGAACTGCGACGCCGGAAACTGCGGCCCCAGCAGGCCGCCGGCCTGCACCCGCAGCGCCGCCAGCCGGTCCCCGGCCACGCTCGGCGAGGTCGCCAGCGCCAGGGCCGCGCCCTCGCTTTGCACCAGGTCGCGGTCGATGGCGGCGGCCACCATGCGCGCGGCCTGGCGCGTGTCCTCCATCAGGATGGCGCGCTCGCGGCCGTAGAACTGGCGCACCACGGCGCCGAAGCCGACCGCCGCCGGCAGCGCGCACGCCAGCACCAGCAGGGCGATTTGCGCGCGGATCGACGGCAGGGCGGTGCGGCGCTGGTCTGGCACGGGGTCCGATCCTTGTCGGGCGGCGATGGCGGCGCGGGCCGCCGGCCGTTTAGAAGAACAGGGCGGTGCGCTGGATCACGCTGCCGTTGTTGGTGTAGGGCGCGCTGGCGCGCACCGAGCCGGTGTTGAACTTGCCGTCGTCGAGCTTGCTGTCGACCTGCTCGGCGAAGCCGTCGGGCAGGTTGTCGAGGCGCACGCCGTTGCCGCCGCGCCCGCCGACGACGTCGTTGTAGATGTAGACCGCGCCGCCCTGGGCGCTGGTCATGAAGTCGGTGCTGCCGTTGAACGAGCCGGTGATGAAGCCGGCCAGCGCCAGGTGCTGCGGCGCCAACTGGTATTCGGCGATCTGGCCGTCGCCGTTGCCGTTGCCGGTGGCGCCGGGCGCGTGCGTGGTGCCCTGCACGTCGTCGCCGGGCAGGGCGCGGAACTTGTCCTGGTAGGCGTTGACGGCGGCCGTGAGCGAGGTCGATTGCTGGATGATATTCTTGACGCGGGCGCTGTCGATCAAGCCCTGTCCCTTGAGCACGCCGCCGAGCAGCAGGCCGATGATGACGAGCACGATGGCGATTTCAACCAGGGTAAAACCGCGTTGGCGCTGGGGGGTCGCACGCATGGGCAATTCCTTTCTTCTAGTGGCACTATATTACAGCAAGCGTTAGCGCTTGGCATCGGCCGCGCGCTCGAGCCGGGCCAGCCGGTCCGATAAAAATCGCAGCTCGTTCGGGTCGGTGATCAGGCCGTCGCGCAGCAGCGCGCCGATCAGCGCGCGTGCGCTGTCGAGCTCGTTCATATCCTCCAGCACGAACAGTTCCAGCTCGCGCGCCCACGGCGGCACGCCCGCGCCGGTGGCGCGCAGGCGGATGTCGCGCGCGTAGCGGCGCGCCAGCGGCAGGTCGTGCAGCCGGTGGCGCGCCACCAGCGCCGCGTGCGCCAGCCACGGCCAGCGACGGTCGGGGTCGCCGGCGAAGCTGGCGTGGACGAACTCGAGCATCACACGGGCGCGTGCCGGGTCGCCGACGGCGCCGTAGACTTCGCTCGCGGCCAGCAGCGGGTACTGGCCGCGCGGATCGAGTTCGAGCGCCCGGCCCAGCCAGGCGGCCAGGTTGGCGTAGTCCAGGTCGCGCCAGGCGATGCGCACGCCGGCCTGCTCGTCGTGGGCCTGCAGGTACAGCATCGTCAGCTTCGACAGCGCCAGCGGCTCGCCCAGCGCGACCAGCCGCAGCGCCGCCGCCGACGGCGCCGGCGGCAGGGCGCGCGCGCGCGCCGGC
>CAUPRW010000115.1:0-4474 GCA_963513825.1 uncultured Duganella sp. | reverse complement strand
GCCGTTGCCGTCGATCCAGTCGCTGGCCGACAGCGCCTGGCGCAGGCCGCTGCGGATGTAATCGAGCTGCCAGGCGATCGAATTGTCCCAGCCCTTGGGCATGAGGTTGAAGTCGGCGCCGATTTCGACGTACATGACGTATGGCGTGCCGACGTTGCTGTCGACCACGTAGGCGCCGTACAACTGCAGCGTCTTGGCGATCTTGCGCAATTTCGGGTCGGTGATCGCGCTCACGTCAAACGACTTCGGCAGCATCATCAGCGCGCCGTAGGGAATCGTGCCGGTGTTTTGGCCCAGCGAACCGTCGGCGCTGGTGGCCGGGAACACGTAGGCCGGGGCCTTGACGCCGTTGGCCAGCGCGTTGTACGTGAGCGAGATGGCCAGCGCGTGGTCGTACGTCTCCTTGCCATCGTTGATCTCGTGTTTGCGGATCAGGCCGGCCAGTGGCGGGATGCCGACCGCGCGCGCGCCCTGATAGTAGTGGGCCGGATCGGCCCAGCCGGTGCCGTCGATCTTGCTCCACGAATAGAGCGCGGCGGTCCAGCGGCCGCCCGGCTGCTGGCGCAGCTTCCAGAACGAATGGATCACCTTGGTGACCGGGTCGATGATGTCGGCGTGGCCGTCGGCGGCCGAGGCCGGCACGACGCCGGCCGGCCAGCGCGGCACGGTCACCACGCGCTGGCCGCCCGAGTCCGGATCGGCCACGCCCGTGATCAGGGTGTCGGTGGTGGCCGGGCCGTAGATGCTCATCGGCTTATCGGTGCTGGCCGCCTGGAACACGCCGGTCGAAAAGCCGCCGGCCGACACCGACGGGAAGTAGCTCGACTTCGGCACGCCGGTGGTGCTGAGCACCGGGTTGACCGGGCGGGTATTCCACAAGGAGGTCGCGGCGAACGGGCGCAGGTAGGTGCCGAAGGCGGCCGGCGCGGGCGTGGTCGTTTGCGCGATGGCGCCGGAGGCGGCCAGGCCGACCAATGCGGCGACGGCCAGGATCCTGAAGAGGGGGCGCTGCGGCGATGGGAATCGCATGGTATGCTCCTTTGAAAATTGAGGGAAACGATTTTGCTTCCGAGAAATTCATTATCCCTCGATTGGAATTAAATTGCCACATGGAATCTTTTTTTTGTTGAGAAATGTCGTGCGGCGCATCGCCGCAGCGTCTTTTCCGCCACACTTCAATCCCGGCAGTTAATCTCTTTTCATTATAAAAAAAACCTCGGCAAGCCGCAGCGCGGGCCGCTTCCGGGGTGTTCGGCGATTATTGATGATGAATATGTCTAGCATTATTGGATACTGTGTTGACCATTTAAACACCGACCCGGCACGGGCGCCGAGTTAATCGCCGGGCGCGCGCGGTGGCCGCCGCGTTATAGTCCGCGGCCACCGCGCCATTAATAATCGCCGATACTTAGAATCGGCTGAGGCCGCGCGCGGCGCCGTCCCGGTTGCATCAAAGGAGTGGCGAACCGCCGCGCGGTCATGATATTGTGTCAATTTCTTGGCTAGCTTAATTTTCCACACTATTTTTTGAGGTCGACATGAAAGCAATGATACTGGCGGCGGGCAAGGGTACCCGGGTGAGGCCGCTCACCTACGATCTGCCCAAACCGATGATCCCCATCCTGGGCAAGCCGGTCATGGCCTATCTGGTCGAGCACCTGGCCAAGTACGGGGTCAACGAGATCATGGTCAACGTCAGCTACCTGCACGAAAAGATCGAGGACTACTTCGGCGAGGGCCACCAGTACGGGGTCCAGATCGGTTACTCGTTCGAGGGCTACACCACCGACGACGGCGTGGTCGTGCCGCAGGCGCTCGGCTCGGCCGGCGGCATGAAGAAGATCCAGCAGTTCGGCGGCTTCTTCGACGACACCACGATCGTGCTGTGCGGCGACGCCGTCATCAACCTCGACATCAAGTCGGCGCTGTTCGAGCACCGCCGCAAGGGCGCGCTGGCCAGCGTCATCTGCCGCGAGGTGCCGTGGGACAAGGTCGAGAGCTACGGCGTGGTCGTCAGCGACAAGGAAGGGCGCATCACGCAATTCCAGGAAAAGCCCAAGCAGGAGGAGGCACTGTCGAACTTCGTCTCGACCGGCATCTACATCTTCGAGCCGGAAGTGCTCGACCTGATCCCGGCCGACACCGTGTTCGACATCGGCTCCGATCTGTTCCCGCTGCTGGTCGAGAAGGGCTTGCCGTTCTTCGCCCAGAACCGCACCTTCAACTGGATCGACATCGGCAGCGTCAAGGATTACTGGGAAGTGTCGCAGAGCGTGATGATGGGCGAGGTGGCCCACATGGACGTGCCCGGCATCCAGCTGGCCGACGGCCTGTGGGTCGGGCTCAACACCAGCATCGACTGGGAGGGCACCACCATCGAGGGCCCGGTCTACATCGGCTCGGGCTGCAAGATCGAGGCCGGCGCCACCATCGTCGGCCCGACCTGGATCGGCCACGGCAGCCACGTCTGCAAGGGCGCCAGCGTGGTGCGCTCGGTGCTGTTCGAGTACACCCGGGTGTTACCTGATGTAAGCCTCGATGAAATGATCGTCTTCAAGGACTATAGTGTCAACCGCGCCGGCGAGATGCGCCACGTGTCCGACTACGCGCGCGACGAGTGGACCAACGCGCGCGACCGGCGCAACAAGCGGCGCACCGACGCCGGCAGTGAAACGCACAATAAAAAGGAAGAAGTTGTATGAAAATTTACCCAGTGATCCTGTCGGGCGGCGCCGGCACCCGCCTGTGGCCCCTGTCGCGCGCGGTGTTGCCCAAGCAGTTGCTGCCGCTGGTGACCGATAAGACCATGTTGCAGGACACCGTGCTGCGCCTGGCCGGCTGGCCGGAGATGGCCGCCCCGCTGATCGTGTGCGGCAACGAGCACCGCTTCCTGGTGGCCGAGCAGCTGCGCGAGATCGGCCAGGCGCCGCTGGGCATCCTGCTCGAGTCGGCCGGGCGCAACACCGCCCCGGCCGTCGCCGCCGCCGCGCTGTACCTGCAGGCGCTCGACCCGGACGCGCTGATGCTGGTGCTGCCGGCCGACCACGTCATCACCGACCGCGCCGCCTTCCACGCCGCCATCGTCGGCGCCGCGCGCCTGGCGCGCGACGGCGCGCTGGCCACCTTCGGCGTGGTGCCCACCGCGCCCGAGACCGGCTACGGCTACATCCACCGCGGCGCCGCGCTCGACGACGGCGCCGCCTACCGGGTCGACCGCTTCGTCGAAAAGCCGGACCTGGCCAAGGCCCAGGGCTTCGTCGACGACGGCGGCTATTACTGGAACAGCGGCATGTTCCTGTTCCAGGCCGCCAGCTACCTGCGCGAGCTGGCCGCGTTCGCGCCGGCCATCGCCGCCGCCAGCGAGGCGGCCGTGCGCCAGGCCTACCGCGACATGGATTTTTGCCGCCTCGACGAGGCCGCCTTCGCGGCGTGCCCGTCCGACTCGATCGACTACGCCGTCATGGAGCGCACCGAACACGCGGTGGTGGTGCCGGCCGACATCGGCTGGAGCGACGTCGGCTCGTGGTCGGCGCTGCGCGACGTGCTGCCGCAGGACGCGGCCGGCAACGTCCGGCGCGGCGACGTCTACCTCGACGGCGTGAGCAATTCGCTGGTGCGCGCCGAGAGCCGCATCGTGGCGCTGGTCGGGGTGTCGGACCTGGTCGTCGTCGAGACCGCCGACGCCGTGCTGGTGGCCCACAAGGACCAGGTGCAGCGCGTCAAGCAGGTGGTCGAACACCTCAAGACCGAGGAGCGCACCGAGCACTTGCACCACACCAAGGTCTACCGGCCGTGGGGCTGCTACGAGGGCATCGACACGGGCGAGCGCTTCCAGGTCAAGCGCATCACCGTCAACCCGGGCGGCAAGCTGTCGCTGCAGATGCACCACCACCGCGCCGAGCACTGGGTGGTGGTCAGCGGCACGGCCAAGGTCACCTGCGGCGACCACGTCAGCCTGCTGTCGGAAAACCAGTCGACCTACATTCCGATCGGCATGAACCACCGGCTGGAAAACCCGGGCAAGCTGCCGTTGCACTTGATCGAGGTCCAATCGGGCAGCTATCTCGGCGAGGACGACATCGTCCGCTTCGAGGACGTCTACCAGCGCACGTAAAACGCGCGCGCGACGGCGAAAAGCCGGGGCCGGCCGCTTGGCGCCGCCCCGGCTTTCGCACGCCTTCGGCGGCCGCGGCCGGTCCGCCCGCCGTCCGTGGGTTGCAGTTCTTCCAGTATATATAGGCTATATAGGCACGCATTAGCCTCCCCATCACAGCTTAATTTTTCGACAGGGTTCCCCATGATATTTGTGACAGGCGGTGCCGGTTTTATCGGCTCGAATTTCGTGCTCGACTGGCTGGCCCAGTCCGACGAGCCGGTGGTCAACTTCGACAAGCTGACCTACGCCGGCAATCTGAACAACCTGGCCGCGCTCAAGGCCGACCCGCGCCACGTGTTCGTGCGCGGCGACATCTGC
>CAUPRW010000114.1:0-4594 GCA_963513825.1 uncultured Duganella sp. | reverse complement strand
GAAAGTAGGTTATCGTCAGGCTAGTTATATTAAAAAGCCCCTTCCAGTGATCTGGTTGGGGCTTTTTTGCGTTTACCCCGCACCCCCAACCTGGGGACGTACCCGTAGGGTACGTCCCCTCGACGGAGCAGCCACCACCTCTGCGGGGGACGTACCCCTCTGGGTACGTCCCCACACCACCGCCGCATGCGTCAACGCACCACGCGGTTGGGGTTCGCACGCCCCCCACAAACCACATCATCCCCCCATCATATGCCAGCGCTGAAATCAGCCTTACCGCGCTCAAGATCGCGTTAAGTGTCGATGGGGCTTTCTTTCGGCTATTGGTTGCGCGTCAATGGATGGGCGCTTCCTGCGCAGTCGACGGCTCAAATAATGCGGATAACGGCGTTCCGCCTGATTCGGCCCTGCGGACAATCGGACGCCTGTCCCGGCAGGCAGCACGGCTTCGCGCTGCAGGTGGCACCCTGAACGCCGCCGGCGCGCATGTTAGAACTGGTAGCGGGCGCCGAACGAGACCAGCGTCACCTCGCTCTTGGTCAGGTAGCTGCCTTCCAGGTTGAGCGACCAGTTGCGGTTGAAGGCATAGCCGACGCCGGCGCCGACGATGGGGTCGGTGTCGGTCTTGTCGGCCAGCGAGTCGCGGTTGCCGCGCATGCTGGTGCGGCCGACGCCGGCGCGGCCGAACAGGTTGAAGTGCGCATCGAGCGACACGGTGCCCATCAGCGCGATGCCGTAGTGGTCGTCGGGGTAGTAGCCCGGCTCCTGGAAGAGCCCGCGGAAGGGCGTGATGCTCAGGCTGCGCGTATAGACTTCGAATCCGAGGTTGCGGGTGAACTGGTAACCGGTGGCCGCGCCCAGCGCGATGTCGTTGCTGTCGTCGGCGTACTTCGAAGACACCGACGCCCGGCCGCCGTTGAGGGCGACGTACAGGCCCGGCTCGAAGGTGGTCTGGGCAAAAGATTGCGCCGTGGCGGCCAGCATGGCCAGCGCCGCGATGGTATGTCGCATGGGATTCCTTAATAAGTTAGACAGGCGGCATTGTTTCCGGAAATGCCGCGCGGACGCCCATCCTAACTTTTTATTATATTTAAAGCAACCCCGATGGCGCGGCCGGCTGCACCGCCAGCAGGCGCCGCATGGCGTCGGCCTCCTCCCCGGGGCTGCGGCCGAAAAACCGCTTGAACTCGCGGCTGAACTGCGACGGGCTTTCGTAGCCGACCTGGGCCGACGCCGTTTGCGCCGTCATGCCGCTGCGCGCCATCAGCAGGCGCGCCTGGTGCAGCCGCGCCGACTTCACGTACTGGATCGGCGAACAGTGCGTCACCGATTTGAAGTGCACGTGGAAGGCCGGCACGCTCATGTTGGCCTCGGCCGCCAGCGAGCCGACGTCGATGTCGGCCGCGTAGTCGGCGTGGATGCGGCGCAGCGCCTTGGCGATGCGGCCGAACTGGCCCTGGCTGGTCAACGCCGCGCGCATGGCCGCGCCCTGTTCGCCCATCAGCACGCGGTAGCAGATCTCGCGCACGATGCCCGGCCCCAGCACGCGCGCGTCCAGCGGCGAACTGAGCGCCTCCATCAGGCGCAGCACGGTCGCGCTCAGGCGCTCGTCCATGCGGGTGGTCATCATTCCCTTGGGCATGGCGGGCACGTCGTCGATGCACTGGTCGACGGCGAGCATCAGGTCGGCCAGCGTGGTGCGGTCGACGCGGATCGACAGGCCGAGAAAGGGTTCGTCCTCGGTGGCGTCGGTGGTGGAGGTGAACGGCGTGGGGATGGCCACCACCAGATAGTGGTCGGCGTCGAACTGCAGCACGTCGTTGCCGAAGTAGGCGCGCTTGCGCCCTTGCAGCACGATGGCGATGCACGGGTCGGACATGACCGGTGTCTTGGTGGTGCTGCAATTCGAACGGGTCAGGCGGACGTCGTCCACCGCGGTCGAGGTATAGCCCTCGTTGGGCGCCAGCTGCCGATGCAGCGCGATCGTGCGTTCCACGCGGACTCCTTCAATGCTGTCATGAACCCGAATGATCCATGATTCTTGCCTTGCCTGCCACCGTTGGGCGCCAGATGCATAGGATTAGGCAAGAACTGCATAGGCATGTGCATTCGCAGCATGGCGCGCCGGCCGTAAGATGCGCTCTGTGGAATTGGCCAAGAGGAGCGCATCATGACAGCGAACGCACAAACGAATCGAAAGGTGATCCTGATCGCCGGCGCCAGCCGGGGCAGCGGCCCGGCCACGGCCCGTCAACTGGCCGGCGAGGGCCATCATGTGGTGCTCGGGGCGCGTCCGTCGGCCAGGCTGCACGCGCTGGTGACGGAAATCCGCAAGGCCGGCGGCTCGGCCGAGTGGTATGCGCTCGACGCCTCGCAGCCGGAGCAGATGCGCGACTTCCTGGCCTTCGCCGAGGACGTGCACAAGCGCGTGGACGTGGTCATCAACAACGCTTGATTACTTGGCGGGGAACAAAACCTTCACCAGCGTATCGGCCGTCGCCTTGAGTTCGTCGGGCGCATGGTAGATGCGCTCCATCACCACGTTGCCGCGCGTGAAAGTGACGATCAGGCGGGCGGCTTCCCTTGGCGACAGGCTCAGGCGCGTGACCGCGTCCGGCGCCGACAAGCGTTCTTCCAGCGCGCCCGACAATCCTTCCAGCATGCCGCGCAGCGCCTCGCGCACCGGCTCGTCCATGGCGCTTTCGTCGGTGGCGATCTTGGTGGTCAGGCAACCGCGCGTCGGTGACGACGGCGCGTCGCCCAGCGGCGGCACCGGCTGCAGCATCGAGGCGATGACGTAGTCGAAGTAATTGCCGAGGGCGACGGTGGGATCGTCCGCCTGCATCAGCTCGCGTACCGCCGCCAGGTACTGCCGCTGGTAGCGGGCGAACGCGAGCAGGAAAAGGGTTTGCTTGTCGCCATAGGCGTGGTACAGCGAACCGCGCAACACGCCGGTGGCCTGCGCCAGCTCCTGCATCGACGTGGCGGCATAGCCGCGCCGCCAGAACACGTGCATCGCCTGTTCCAGCGTTTCTTCTTCATTGAATTGTTTTATGCCTGCCATGCGCCGATTATGGGTATTCTTGACACTGGTGTCAAGTTTGACTATGCTGTCAAACATGATGTCGTCACAGCGAAAAGGTTACCGATGAGCGCAGTAGAGAACAGGGGCGTCGCCACGCGCGCCATTTTTGCCGGCCTGTGCGCCAGTCTGGTCGGGATCGGGCTGGCGCGCTTCGGTTATACGCCGCTGGTGCCGCCGCTGATCGAGCAGCACTGGTTCGCCGCCAAGGATGTGATCTATCTTGGCGCCGCCAATTTGGTCGGCTACCTGATCGGCGCGCTGGCCGGCCGGCCGATGGCGCGGCGCTTGACTGCGCGCACCACCCTGCGGGCCATGATGCTGCTGACATCGCTGGCGTTTTTTGCCTGCGCCTTTCCGCTTTCGGTCGGTTGGTTCTTTGTGTGGCGGCTGCTGTCGGGTATGTCGGGCGGCATCATCATGGTGCTGGCGGCGGCGACGGTATTGCCGCATGTGCCGGCGAATCGGCGCGGCACGGCAACCGGGGCGATTTTCCTCGGGATCGGCGTGGGCATTGCCGCATCCGGCACGGTAGTGCCCTTGCTGCTGGGTATGGGGCTGCGCGCGACGTGGCTCGGGTTAGGTGTGCTGTCGCTGGTGCTGAGCCTGGCCAGCTGGACGTGGTGGCCCCGTGTCGAACATCACCACCACTCTGCGGACGGCGCCACGGAGCCGTCGCCGCGGCCCGGTGCGCGGGCCGATTTGAGTTTGTTGTATGTGCAATATGCGCTGATGGCGTTCGGCCTGGTGCCGTTGATGATGTTTCTCGTCGACTATGTGGCGCGCGGCCTGGGTTGGGGCACGCATACCGCCGCGCTGTTCTGGGTTGTTTATGGTGTCGGCGCGATCGTCGGCCCGATGGTGTATGGCGTGTTGAGCGATCGATGCGGCGCAATGACGGCGAACCGGTTCGCGTTGTGGCTGCAAGTGATGGTGATCGCGGTGATGATGTTTTCGACCAACCATGTGGCGCTGATTGTCGCCACGCTGCTTATCGGGTCCTTCCCGCCGGGTATTGTGCCGATCACGCTTAGCCGTGTGCATCACATCCTGCCCGGCGATGTGCACGGCCAGAGCGTGTGGAGCAAGGCCACAACGGTGTTCGCACTGTTCCAGGCGGTGGCGGGATATGCTTACTCCTACCTGTTCGCCCGCAGCGGCGGCGACTACCGCTTGCTCATGGGTGTGGGCGCCGCCGCCTTGCTGGTGGCGTTGCTTGCGGAAGGCGTTAAGAAAATCCTTGCCAAGCCTTCGGGTGCTTTGTTATAGTTCGCCTCCCCGCAAAACGGCGACGCAGAACATGGTGTTGCACTGTTGAAGTGGGGGAGAAAAAGAAGGTTGACGAAACGGTCTAAACGATTCATACTCTTCCTTCTTCGCTGACAGACAAAACGATTTGTTAGCGACGCAGTACCGAACAAAGTTCTTTAAAAATTAACAGTCGATAAGTGTGGACGTTTGATGAAAGTGCACGCGGAGCTTCGGTTCCGCGATACTTAAAAAATATCAAAT
>CAUPRW010000113.1:0-5763 GCA_963513825.1 uncultured Duganella sp. | reverse complement strand
GGCGGCGGCGGCAGCGGCGCGGGCGGCGGCGGGCGCCGGGATCGCGGCAGCGGCGCCGCGCGTGGCGCCAGCGGCTGCACGTCCACCAGCGGCGCGCTCTCGACCCGCTTGGGCAACGTCAGGCGCAATTGCGCCGTCATCACCGGCGCCTTGGCCGCCGCTCGCGAGGCGGCCGTGCCGAAATGACCACCCGCCCAGTCGATCGCCACGACATGCAGCGCCAGCGTGGCCGCGCACAGGGCAAGCAAACGGCGGCGCGCGATAAGGTAGGAAACAATCGTCATGGCGCTAGTTTAACGTGTTCGCGCCCGGGCGTCGGCCCGCCCCCGCGCGGCCACGGCAATGTTGTCAAAATCTTTTTGAATGCGGCGGCGATATCTGCTACGCTGAAACCTGAACCCACAGGAGACACATAACATGGCCAATACGCAGATGCCGCACATTCCCGGCGCCGGAGTGATGACGGACACTTTAGATTTTGTCAAAAACCTGTGGGGCAGCATGAGCGTGCCGGGGTTGACGGCGCCTACCTTGTCGGTCGAGGAACTCGATAAAAAAATCAACGACCTGAAGGCGGTCGAGGCCTGGCTGAACCTCAACATGAGCATGCTGCGCGGCAGCATCCAGGCGCTCGAAGTCCAGCGCGGCACCATCGCCACGCTCAAGTCGGTCGGCGCCAGCCTGGCGGCGGCGGTCAACGCCGGCACCAGCGACAAGAACATCTTCGACGCCAATCCTTACGCGTCGGCCTTCTTCCACCACGCGCGCGAAGCGGACAAGGGACCGGCCGCCGCGCCTAGCTGGCCGCCCGCGCACGCGCCCTGGCCGGCGCCAACACCGGCACCGGCGCAGCAGGCCGCGCCCAAGGCGCCCGAGCCGGCGCCGGCCCCCGCGCCGGCCGCCAAGCCAGGCGCGGACGCCGCCGCGCAAATCCCCAATCCGGCCGTGTGGTGGAATCTGCTGCAGGATCAGTTCAAGCAGGCGGTATCGACGGCGATGGCGTCCGAATCGATGATGGCCGACGCGGCGGCGCGCGCCACCGACACGGCGGTCAAGTTCGCCACCGCCGCCAGCGGCAAAGCCGCCGCGTCGTCGACCACGCCTGGCGCCGGCGCGGCCAATGCGGCAGGCGCCGGCGCGGCGGCGAGCGGCAATGCAGCCAGCAATGCAGCCGACAACCTGGCCGACAAGCCGGCAGCGAAGGCGGCGCCTAAAAAGGCCGCGCCCAAAGCGGCGACCGACAAAGCCGTCAAGAACGACAAGGCCGGCGGCGACAAGGTCTGATCGCGGATCGACGCGCCGGCCGTCATCGCCGGCGCCGATCCGCATCCGGCCCTAGGCCAGGCGCTGGATGCGGATGGCGTCGATCAAGCCGTCGGCCTGGCGCGTGACTTTTTCGATGTCGATCAGGCCCTCCTCCTCCAGCTGCTTGGCGCTGCCGTGGGCGGACTGGAAACTGTCGATCGTATCTCCCTTGGCGGCGACCGGACGAATCCAGGCCACGCTGCCGACTTTCATTTTTGTGTACACTTCTTTTGCGATATCGCGCATATTTTTCTACCCTCTGTTTGCTCTTGTTTAAGTCTCTCGAACGTCGCCGAAGCTGCTCTTTAACCCCTGTTGAACCATCCCTTGATCGCGCTCCCCGCGAGCGGCGCGGCGTTAGCCGGGCACCGCGCCGTTGGCCGCTTCGTACTCGCTCGCCGCGGCCGCCGCCACCACGCCGGACACGGGCGCGAGCATCGCCAGCTGCTCCATCAACTGCGCAAAGCGCAGCTGGCCCGGCGCGATCGCGTCGACGTGCATCAGCACCCCGATCGCCTCCTCCGCCAGCTCGCGCACATAACCCGTCTGGTGCAGTTGCGAGATCAGGATCTGCGCCGAATTGAACAGGATGCGCATATTGTGCGGCAGCGCCTTGCGCGCCACGCGCATCCACTCGACCGCCTCGATCAATTTGCCGGACTTCCACAGCAGCACGCCCTGGTTCATCATGTCGGCCGCCTCCTTGCGCGAGGACTTGATCAACTCGACGCCCTCGTCGCCCATGCGCGCCTTGTCGAAGATCTTCTGCACGTCCTCGAGCAGCGGCACGTTATCATGGTTGTTGCGCGCCACGTAGCACAACAGCGTGACCGGCGCCTCCTTGACGCCGACGGCGAACAGCAAGGTGGCCATGTCCAGGCAGGTGGTGCTGTCGGGGCGCTGGCGCGATTCGTCGGCCAGCATCGCCTCGAGCTCGTCGCCGGATTTGCGCGCGCGCCGGAAGTCGCCGCTCTCGTGGTAGACCAGGCCCTCGGTGATCTTGGCGCGCAGCGTGACCTGGTCGCCGCCGAACTGGTGGACCGCCGCGTTGAGCAGCCGGATCGCCTCCTTGGTGTCGTTCTTCTGGCCGCACACGCGCGCCAGGCCGAAATAGGCGTCGACCGTCTTGGCCACCGAGTACTCGCCCATCTCGATGCACTTGCGGAAGGCCTTCTCGGCCACCGGGATGTTGCCCAGCTTGAGCGCCGTCTGCCCGAACGCGCGCTGGCGCGGCACCGAGTTGGGCGACAGCTTGGCCGCCTTTTCCAGCACGCCGAAGGCTTCCTCGTGCTTGCCCTGCAGCTGGAACGACTGCGCCAGCTGGTCGAAGGCGTCGATGTAGAAGCGGTTGTCGGCGATCACCGCCTGGAACATCAGCTGCGCCGATTCGACCTCGCCGGCGCTCATGCGGATTTTACCCAGGCCGCAGCGCGCCCAGTTGTAGTCGCGCTCCTCGAGCACCTTCTCGTAGACGGCGCGCGCCTGTTCCGGCACGCCGCTTTTGAGCAGCAGCGTCGCCTTCATGCGCTGCAGGTCGATCTCGTGCAGCGGATGGACCGCGATCTGCTCCTCGCACAGGCGCGCCGCGCGCAGGTAGTCCTTGTCGGCGAAGGCCTGGTCGATCTCGCGGAAGATCTGCTTCTTGTTCCACACCCGGTTCAGGCGCGTGAGCAGCACGCCCTCGGTGATCGGCTTGATGATGTAGGCGTCCGGCTGGTGCTCGGCCGCGCCCATGACCGACTCCACGCTCTTCTCGGCCGACACCATCAGCCACACGCTGCTCGGCAGCATCAGGTTGCGCACGCGCGCCTCCTCCAGCACCTGCTGGCCGTTCTTGCCGTCGCCGAGGTTGTAGTCGCACATGACGACGTCGTAGCGGGTCTTCGACAGCAGCACGATGGCCTCGCCGCCGCTGGCCGCCTGGTCGATGTGCTTGGCGCCGAGGTTGCGCAGCGACTCGCGCAGCAGCTGGCGGATGCCGACGAAATCGTCGACCAGCAGATAGCGTTTTTCCGCCCAGTCGATGTCGCCGGCGGCCTGGTTTTCCGCGTTCATGGAAGCCGCAGGATGAAGCAGCCGCCGCCGAGCGCACCACCGTTTTCAAGCGCGATGGCGCCGCGCCGCTGGCGGTGCTTGTGCATCTTGGCCACCTCGCTGGAGAAATACAGGCCAAGGCCGCTGCTGTTGTGGATGAAGTTGACGCCGGCGCGGGCGGCGCCGGTTTTCATGGCCTCGGCGCCGGCGTCGAGGATCGCCGGCGGGAAGCCGTCGCCGTTGTCCTCGACCCGCAGTTCCAGATAGTCGCCGTCGACCTTGATCGACAGGCGCACGCGGTCGCGCGTGTAGCGGATGGCGTTGTTGATGGCGTGGACCAGCACGCCGATGACCAGGTCCTCGTCGAAGGTCCAGATGGCGTCGGCCGGGAAGTCGGCCTCGAAGGCGACGCCGCGCGACTGCAGCAGCATGCGCGCCTGGCCGCCGACCTGGTCGACCAGCTCGCGCACGCGGTGCGCGGCCGGGTCGAACGGATAGCCGGGCTTGCCCACTTCCTTGTACAACGCTAGCAACTGGATCAGGTTGTCGTTGAGGCGGCGGGTCTGGTACAGCATCTGGCCGAGCGGCTGGTAGTCGGGCGCGGCGGCGGCGGCGGCGGGCGCGTCGGCATCGGCGGCGGCGCCGGCGATCAGGCGCTCGAGCGTACCGCTGAGCACGCCGATCGAGTTCTTCATGTCGTGCACGGTCGATGCCAGGAACATCAGCAGCTCCGGCGATCCCTCGTAGTGCTGCGCTTGGTCTTCATCCATCGTTCGGTGCTCCATGGACGCCCGGGTCTCAAAGGGCGATTATATCCTGTGGGATACAGCCGCGCCAACGCCGGGATGGCTGGTGTGCGCGGGTTATTTGCGCTGGCGCAACGGCGGCGTGGTCGGGAAGAGCGGCTTACCCCGCACCCCGCACCCCTCTGGGGTCGTACCCGCAGGGTACGACCCCGACGAAGCGGGCGGAGCTGGCGGCGACGGGGCGGAGCGGACCGCGCCAGCGGGCATTCACTGGCTGCGGCGCTTCTCTTTGAGCAGGAAGCGGCCCGGGTCGAGCGCGTCGACCAGCGCCGCCTCCAGCGGCGGCGGCGCGTGCTCCAGTTGGCTCACCAGCAGCTCGGCCATCAGCGGCGCCCAGATCAGGCCGCGCGAGGCGTAGCCCAGCAGGCCGTACAGGCCGGGATGGCGCGGCACGTCGCGCAGCCGTTCGAGCCGGCCGGCGGCGGCGTAATCGGGCAAGGCGCCGCACAGCGGCAGGCGGTCCGGCGCGGCGCAGCGAAAGCCCACGCGCCCGGCCAGCGGCGCGCCGGCCGCCAGCGCGGCGACGGCCTCGCCGGGAACGATCTCGGCCAACCGGGTCAGGTTTTCCAGCTGGCTGTCGGCGCGCAGCGCCGGATCGCTATCGTTGTCGTAGGTCGCGCCGGCGCAAACGATGCCGTTGGCCGCCGGCGTGACGTAGGCCTCGCGGCACACCACCAGCGGCAGCCGCGGCGCGCCGCGCGCGCCCTCGTCGTCGAGGTGCAGGTGCGTGACCTGCCCGCGCAGCGCCGACAGCGGCAGCGGCGCCGCCTGCGCGACCTTGACCGCGCCGGTGCCGTTGGCCAGGATGACGGTCGGCGCGCAGGCCAGCACCACGTCGCCGGCGCCGCGCACTTGCCACGCGCCGTCCACGCGCGACAGCCCGATCGCCTCGCTGTTGAACACGCGGCGCAGGCGCGCGCCGCAGGCGGCCAGCATGGCCTCGCACAGCGACGCCGGCCGCGCCCACCCGCCCTGTTCGAACAGCCAGCCGCCGTGCGGCGTCGGTCCGCCCAGCAGCGCCGACGCCGCATCGGCCTCCAGCCAGCGCACATACCCGGGCGGGTAGTTCCACGCGGCGGCGACGTCGCGCTGCACGCCCGCATGGGCGGCGTCGCGCGCCAGTTGCAGCACGCCGCAGTCGGCGCCGTCGAAGGCCGTGCCGACGCCGCCCAGCCGGCGCCACGCGCGCAGCGCGAACAGGTAGGCGGCGCGGCTCAAGCGGGTCGGGATGTTGTCGTCCTTCGACAGCAGCGGCATGAAGATGCCGGCCAGGTTGCCGGACGCCTCGCGCGCCGGTTGCGCGTGTCGTTCGATCAGCGTCACCTCCCAGCCGTGCTCGCACAGGCGCTGGCAGGCGGCGGCGCCGGCAAGGCCGGCGCCGATGACGATCGCGCGCCGCGGCGGCGCCGGCGGCGCGGCCGGTCGCGGTTTGCGGCTATTAAAAACGCCGCCGATATCGGCGCCATCGGCGATGGCGCGGCAGGCGAAGCCGGCCGCCGTCAGCGCCCACACCAGCTCATCGCCCGGCGCCTGCGCGCGCAGCGTGGCGCCTTGCGCGGCCAGCCTGGCCAGCGCGCGCGCGAACGCGGCCGGCGGCAACGCCGGTGGCGAACCCCGG
>CAUPRW010000112.1:0-5854 GCA_963513825.1 uncultured Duganella sp. | reverse complement strand
GCCACCCGCGCCGCCAGCACCGCCGCGCCGCTCGCCGCCGAGGACGGCCGCAGCGGCGCCGCCCCATCGGCCCCGGCCGGCACCGCCGTCGGCTACGCCGGCGCCGCGCCGACCACTACCACCGCCGCCACCGTCAAGCTGGCCGGCACGCCGGACCAATGGCAGCAGCCGCTGCGCGAGGCGCTCGGCGAGCGCCTGCAAGTGAACCTGCAACGCAACAACGAGCACGCCGTGATCCGGCTCGAACCGCCCAACATGGGCACCATCGAAATCTCGATCCGCCACAGCGCCGGCGCGCTGACGGTCAACCTGTCGGCCAACAACAGCGAGGTGGTGCGCCAACTCAACACCATCGGCGACAGCGTGCGCCAGGACTTGTCGACGCGCCAGTTCAGCGACGTCGCCGTGACCGTGTCGTCGAGCCGGGCCCAGGGCCAGGCGCAGTCGCACGATGGCGGCGGGCGCAACGGCCAGCAACGCGACCAGGATGACGGCCGCACGCCGGGCCGCGCGCTGACCGAGGACGGCGCCGCCGCCCTCTTTGCCATGTCGTCCGAGCAGGAGTAACGAGTAGATGAAGAACATGAAAATGATTGTCGCGTTCGCCCTGGTGGCGGTGGTCGGCGCCGCCGCCGCCGGCGGCGCGGTCTGGTATATGTCCAAGGGCGAGGCCGCGGCCGAGGAGCACGACGACAAGCCGTCCAAGGGCGGCAAGGAAGCGAAGGCCAAGAAGGCCAAGAAGGAAGAGAAAAAGGACGAGGCGCCGCCGAAGTACCTGACGGTCGACAAGGTGATCATCATGCTCAAGCGGGTGCCGACCGACACCTCGCCGCACTATATGTCGGCCGACCTGGTCATCACCACCAACGCCAAGCAGGAGAAGGAGGCCAAGGAGCACCTGCCGCTGCTGCGCAGCGTTGCCGTGCGCACCTTGTCGAACCTGCCGATGGCGACCGCGCAGGTGATGACGATCGACCAGTTCGCGGCCGAACTGAACAAGGCATTCGACGAAACGTACGAGCAGGACGGCCGGGAAAAACCGTTTTCGGAAGTCATGATCGGCAAACTCATCATTGAGTAAGCCGGCGGCGGGCACAGCACAGCGGAGCAGCGGAGCGGGCATGGCCTACACAGAGCAATACGCGGACACTTACGCCGAGGGCTACACCGAGGACGGCAGCGCGCCGGTCCAGCACAGCGCGGCCGACGAGCAAAAGTACCTGCTCGCCTACGCGCCGCTGGTCAAGCGCATCGTGCGCCAGCTCAACTCGCAGGTGGCCGGCGCCATCGACCGCGACGACATGGAGCAGATCGGCCTGATGGGCCTGCTCGAGGCGCTGCGCCGCTACGGCCATCCGGACGGCGCCTTCGGCAGCTACGCCAGCCTGCGCATCCGCGGCGCCATCCTCGACGAGCTGCGGCGCCAGGACTGGCGCCCGCGCGCGGTGCGCCAGCAAAGCCACAAGCTGCGCGACGCGGTGCGCGCCCTGACCCGCAAGCTCGGGCGCGAACCGAGCGAGCACGAGATCATGGCCGGCCTGCAGCTGACGCCGGAGGCCTACCAGGCCTACCAGCTCGACGAGAACGCCGAGCTCATCGCCAGCTTCGACGAGATCCTGCAGGACAGCGTCGGCACCGACAGCGTGCCCGGCCCGGAGGAGTTGCTGATGGTACGCCGCAGCCTCGAGCAGGCGCTGCGCGGCCTCGACGAGCGCGAGCAGCGGGTGGTGCAAATGTATTACGAATTTGAGCTCAGCTACAAGGAAATCGCCGCCGTGCTGGACCTGACCGACGCCCGCGTCTGTCAGCTCAACAAGGCGGCGCTGGGCAAAATGAAAGCCGTGCTGCAAGCCTGAATCATTCAGGCGGGCGGCGGCAATTGGTCAATGACGCGGAAAGGCGAATCATCATGCAGCAAATAGTCGGCATCCTCATCGTTCTGGGCAGCGTCTTCGGCGGCTTCTTCATGATGGGCGGCTCGTTCCATCAAATCTGGCAACCGATCGAGCTGATCGTCATCGCCGGCTCCGGGCTGGGCGCGCTGGTGATCGGCAACCCGACCCACGTGCTCAAGGAAATGATGACGCAAATTAAAAAAATCGTCACCAAGAAGAAGTACGACTCGGAATTCCAGCGCCAGCTGCTCTTGCTCATGTACGAGCTGCTGCAACTGGCCGCCGGCGGCCTCAAGGCGCTCGACGCCCACGTCGAGGCGCCCAAGGACAGCCCGCTGTTCCAGCGCTACCCGCGCGTGCTGGAGGAACCGAAACTGCTGGCCTTCATCGTCGACAACTTCCGCCTGATGGCCATGGGCAAGATCAACGCGCACGAGCTCGAAGGCGTGCTGGAGCAGGAACTGGAAGCCATCCACACCGAGCTCGAGCAGCCGGCCAAGTCGCTCGGCAAGATCGGCGAGGCCATGCCCGGCTTCGGCATTCTGGCCGCCGTGCTCGGCATCGTCATCACCATGAGCACCGTCAGCGAGGGCGCCACCTCGGGCGAGATCGCCGAGCACGTGGGCGCGGCCATGGTCGGCACCTTCATCGGCATCTTCCTGTGCTACGGCTTGATCGACCCGCTGTGCAACATGATGAAGCAGCTGGTCAACTCCGAGGGCTCGAACAAGGAAACCGTCAAGGTGGTGCTGGTCACCCACGTGGCCGGCAAGCCGCCGCTGCTGGCGATCGACGCCGGGCGCCGCCTGGTGGCGCTCAACATCAAGCCGAGCTTCGCCCAGCTGGAGCGCTGGATCAACGACCTCGAGGGCCGCGACAGCGCGCCGGCCGACAACGCCAAGGGAGGCCGTGGTGCTAAAGCCGCATGACAAGGGCCATGAGCAAACCATCGTCAAGCGCGGCGGTGGCAAGCACAAACACGACGACCACGGCGGCGCCTGGAAGGTGGCGTTCGCCGACTTCTGCCTGGCGTTGATGTGCTTGTTCCTGGTGCTGTGGCTGATGGCCGCGCGCAACACCGAGTCGCTCGAGCAAATCCTCACCGAGGCCAACGGCGCCAAGACCGACCAGGGCAAGGGCGTCATGCCGCAGCAGGTGGGCGGCCCGCGCGGCAGCCTGATCGACCGCTACCCGATGCCGCACTTCGGCACCAGCGACGAGCCCGGCGAGAAGAAGAACGCCCAGGGCGAGCCCGAGCCGGAACCGCCGATCAAGCCGGAAAAGGTCAAGTACGAGTCGCCGGCCGACCTGACGGCGCTGTCGAAGGCGTTGACCAAGATGAGCGCCGAGTTCGGCCTGACGTCCAACCTCGAGGCCATCGTCACGCCCTACGGCTTGCGCGTGATGTTGCACGACACCGACCGCCAGGGCATGTTCGTGCGCGGCAGCGCCGTGCCGACCGACAAGTTCAGCGCGCTGCTGCGCCGCATGGGGCCGCTGTTCAAGAAGATGGAAAACCAGATGCTCATCGTCGGCCACACCGATTCGCTGCAATACGCCGACACCAGCTACGCCGCCTTCTCGAACTGGACCTTGTCGTCGAACCGCGCCATGTCGGCGCGCGCCCAGCTGCTCGCCGGCAGCATGAATCCGCAATCGGTGCTGCAGGTGGTGGGCATGGCCGACCGCGCGCCGCTCGACGTCAAGCGGGTCGACGCCGGCGTCAACCGCCGCATCGAATTGCTGATTTTGACCAGCGGGCAAGCCAAGACCATCGCCGCCATGTTCGGCATGCCGGACAACTCGGAGCCGCTCACCGACGAGATCCACACCGCCCTGCCCGACCGCGGCCTGCTGCAAAAGCTGCGCGAGTCGCTCGGCGGCGGCGCCGGCGCGGCCCCGCGCCAGCCGGCGGCCGATCCGCGCCGCGGCGGCACCAACTAAGTATTAAGATAGCGTATGGAAACCAAGCCAAGCAGAGGCACACGTATGAGAATCACCACCGCCACCCCGGACGGCATGGCCGTCCAACGCGTGGCCGACAGCGCGCCGGTCGACGCCGGCGAGGCGCCGCAGGCGGCGCCGGCGCCAGCCCCGCTGCAGTCGGCCGTCATGCAGCCGGCGCTGCGCGCCATGGCCGAGATGCCGGAAATCGACCAGGAAAAGGTCGACATGCTGCGCGACGCGCTGGCCAAGGGCGAGCTGCCGTTCGATCCGGCCAAGCTCGCCGGCCTGATCCAGCGCTTCCACGGGAGCGAAAAGTGAGCGACGCCGCCGGCGTGGCCGCCCTGCCGCGGCAGGAGGCCATGCGCGCGCTGCTGGCCGGCATCGCCGACGACCTGCGCGCCTACGCCGTGCTGCAGGGCCTGCTCGACGAGCAATTCGACGCCGCGCTGCGCCACCAGGGCGCGCGCCTGGGCCAGGTGGCCGAGGCCATTTCGGCGCTGGTCGACACCCTGCAGGCGCGGCGCGCGCTGCGTGTTGCACTGGCACAACGATTAGTTGGCCAAAGCGCCAACATGGTGCAAGCATTTGCCTTGCTGAAACACGGCGCCCGCGAGAAAATAGAGGCGGACTGGCAAACGCTCGAGACCATGGTGGTCGAGTGCAAACGGCTCAGCAAGCGCAACGGCGACTTGCTGGTCGACCAGTACAGCATCATGCGGCGCGTGCTGCATGGCGAGGAACACATCTATGCGCCAGTTTGACCGTATGCCCGCGACGGCGCCGACCGCCGCCACCGTCTCCAACATGACCGCCAGCCGCCCCGTCGCGGCCGCCGGCGCTTTCACGACGTCCTCGTCTTCCGGCGCGTTCGCCTCGACCTTCCGCCAGGTGCAAACCGACGTGGCCGCCTTCATCAGCCATGGCGGCGGCGGCTTCGCCGGCGCCGGGCATGGCGCGCCGTCGGCGGCCGCCTCGCAGGCGCTCAGCGCGCAGGCGCTGGCCCTGCGCCAGCGCGGCGCCATCGATGGCGCCACGGCCGGCGGCGTCGACGGCGACTTGCAAAAACAATTTTTGGCCTCCATCAAGCCATGGGCCGAGGAGACCGCCGACAAGCTGGGCGTCTCGCCCGAGGTGGTGGCCGCGCACGCCGCGCTCGAGTCCGGCTGGGGCCAGCAACCGCTGCGCAAAGGCGGCGCCGACACCAACAACCTGTTCGGCATCAAGGCCGGCGGCAACTGGCGCGGCGCCGTGGCCGACGCCACCACCACCGAATACGAACACGGCGCCATGCTCAAGAAGACCGAGCGCTTCCGCAGCTATCCGGACGCGGCCAGCGCCTTCCGCGACTACGCCGACCTCCTGTCGAGCAATCCGCGCTACCAGGGCGCGCTCAACACCGGCGCCGACGCGCACGCCTTCGCCAGCGGCCTGGCGCGCGGCGGCTACGCCACCGATCCCGGCTACGCCGACAAGCTCAGCAAGCTGGCCGTGCAGCTGCAGCGCGCGGCCGGTGTGGCGGCGGCCGACCGCAAACCCTAAGAACGCCTGCCAAAACCGTTCGACATACCGTCAACAGGCGAGCTAGCAGGCACGCCAAAGACACGCTTGGTGAGGCCTGCCCGCCGCTCCTGTCGAATACGCAATCTGCGCAAGCGGTGTAGCCAACCCAAGCTGCGCTCGACGCCCAGACGCCATCGGCCCAGCCTCTCGCGCGATTCCACGCCGTAGCGCGCAATCCGGGCTGCAATGCCCCGACAGCACAGCCAAGTCCGATGCACTCCAACGCATACGGTCGATCAGCATCGCACGTCCGCGCCCCAAACCCGCCCCTCGTCCGCTCCTGCGGGAGCGGGAACCCCACCCAAGGAGTATGCATTGGTGGTAGGCCGCGCAGCTCCGTGTAGCAAAAGCCCGATTTTCCACCCTATTTCTTCCTATTTTTCCCGGGATTGAACTATCGCCGCGCTTTCCGGTCTAAATATGGAAAAGCAGAACAAAATAGGGGAGAAAAT
>CAUPRW010000111.1:0-5865 GCA_963513825.1 uncultured Duganella sp. | reverse complement strand
GCGCCAGCCGTTTCCGCCACACCCGCCGCCGCCAACCGCGCCGCGCCGGCGGGTGCCGCCACCGCTCCGGCGGCGCCGGCGAGCTCGCGCGCCGCCGCGCCGGCGGCCGACACCACACCCAAGGAGCCGGCACGATGAATCGTCCGCACTATATCCTGCTGCCGGTCAGCCCGCTGTTCATTGCCTTCAGCCTGTTCTGCGCCTTTTTACTGAACCTGCTGCCATGGGGGCAGTTCGTCGGCGTGCCCGACTTCGTCGCGCTGGTGCTGGTGTTCTGGGGCGTGCACCAGCCGCGCCGGGTCGGCATCGGCACCGCCTTCTTCCTCGGCCTGCTGATGGACGTGCACGACTCGACCCTGCTCGGCGAGAACGCGCTGGCCTACACGCTGCTGTCGTACTTCGCCATCATGCTGCACCGGCGCGTGTTGTGGTTCCCGCTGCTCACGCAGGCGATGCACGTGTTCCCGCTGCTGGTGATGGCGCAGTCGATCCAGCTGGTGATCCGCTTCTTCGTCTCCGGTAAATTCCCGAGCTGGTACTACTTCGTCGAGAGCGTGATCGCCGTGGCCCTGTGGCCGGTGGCCACCTGGTTGCTGCTGGCGCCGCAGCGGCGCGCGGTCGACCGCGACCACACCCGGCCGATCTGATTCCTGCCGCGTCATGACCGAACTTAAGGACAACCAGCGCGAACTGCACAAGTTCCGTCTGCGCCTGACGGTACTGGGCGCGCTGGTGTTCATCTGTTTCGCGCTGCTGCTGTCGCGCTTCATCTGGCTGCAGGTGGTCAAGTACAGCGACTTCGCCGTCAAGGCGGAGGACAACCGCATCGCCATCGTGCCGATCGCGCCCAACCGCGGCCTGATCCTGGACCGCAACGGCGTGGTCCTGGCCCGCAACTACTCGGCCTATACGCTCGAGGTCACGCCGTCCAAACTGGCCATGACGCTCGACGAGACCATCGACGAACTGGCCAAGCTGGTGCTGATCGAGGTCAAGGACCGCAAGCGCTTTAAAAAACTGCTGGAGGACTCCAAGCGGTTCGAGAGCGTGCCGCTGCGCACCCGCCTGACCGACGAGGAGGTGGCGCGCTTTTCGGCCCAGCGCTTCCGCTTTCCCGGCGTGGAGATCCAGGCGCGCCTGTTCCGCCAGTATCCGCTCGGCGAGGTGGCCTCGCACGTGATCGGCTACATCGGCCGCGTCAACCAGGCCGAGGCCCGCACGCTGGCCGAAGGCGACGACGCGGCCAACTACAACGGCACCAGCCAGATCGGCAAGGAAGGCCTGGAGAAAAGCTACGAGAAGCAGCTGCACGGCACTACCGGCTACGAGGAGGTCGAGGTGTCGGCCGGCGGGCGCGCGATCCGCACGCTCTCGCGCACCAACGCCACGCCCGGCAACAACCTGATCCTGTCGATCGACATCGAGCTGCAAAAGGTGATCGAGGAGGCCTTCGGCGAATGGCGCGGCGCGCTGGTGGCGATCGAGCCGGAAACGGGCGACATCCTGGCCTACGTCTCGCGCCCCGGCTACGACCCCAACCTGTTCGTCGACGGCATCGACGCGCAAAGCTGGAACGAGCTCAATACCTCGCTCGACCGGCCGATGGTCAACCGCCCGCTATCGGGCACCTACCCGCCGGGATCGACCTTCAAGCCGTTCATGGCGCTGGCGGCGCTGGAGCTGGGCAAGCGCGCGCCGCACCAGGCGATCGCCGACCCGGGCTTTTTCACGCTCGGCGGCCACCGCTTCCGCGACGACAAGCCGGGCGGCCACGGCACGGTCGACATGTACAAGTCGATCGTCGATTCGTGCGACACCTATTACTACATGCTCGGCAACGACATGGGCATCGACGCCATCCACGATTTCATGAAGCCTTTCGGCTTCGGCCAACTGACCGGCATCGACCTGGAACACGAGAAGCAGGGCGTGCTGCCATCGAAGGAGTGGAAGCGCGGCCGCTTCAAGAAGAACGTCGCGGCGCAGAAGTGGGTCGGCGGCGACACCATCTCGATCAGCATCGGCAACGGCTACAACAACTACACGCCGCTGCAGATGGCGCACGCGGTGGCCAACCTGGCCAACAACGGCGTGGTGATGAAGCCGCACCTGGTCAAGATCATCGAGGACGCGGCCACGCGCGCGCGCCGGTTGACGGTGCCCAAGGAAAGCTACCGCATCGCCCTCAAGCAGGAAAACGTCGACTTCATCAAAAGCGCGATGGTCGGCGTGACCACCGGCGGCACGGCGGCGCGCGCCTTCGCCAACGCCGGTTACACGTCCGGCGGCAAGACCGGCACCGCGCAGCTGTTCGCCATCAAGAAGAACGAGAAGTACAATGCCGCCCTGGTGTCCGAGCGCCTGCGCGACAACGCCCTCTACACCGCCTTCGCGCCGGCCGACAAGCCGCGCATCGCCATCGCGGTGGTGGTGGAGAACGGCGGCTTCGGCGCCGCCGTGGCCGCGCCCATCGTGCGCAAGGCGCTCGACTACTACATGCTCGGCAAGCGCTCCGGCGACAAGGACACCACGCCCGTGCCGAAGGAGGACGCGGTGCTGCGCTCGGTGCCCGAACTCCAGGCCGAACAGGGCGTGGTCGACGAAAAGAAACCGGGCGCCGAAACCCCGGGCAACACCGAATAAAAGGACCTGCATGCGCATCAACGAAAGGCGTTCCCTGTGGCGCCGCCTTCGCCCGTACTTCACCGTGTTCGACGGACCGCTGACCTTCATCATCCTGATGCTGCTGACGGTGAGCTCGATCACGCTGTACTCGGCCAGCATCGGCATTCCGGGCAAGATGGAAGACCACATGCGCAACATCCTGCTCTCGTTCGTGGTGATGTGGATCGTGGCGAACATCTCGCCGCAGATGATGATGCGCATCGCCGTGCCGGCCTACACGGTCGGCATGATCCTGCTGGTGGCGGTGGCGCTGGTGGGCACCATCAAGCTGGGCGCGCGGCGCTGGCTGCACGTGGGGATCGACATCCAGCCGTCCGAGTTCATGAAGATCGTCACGCCGATGATGTTGGCCTGGTTCTTCCAGCAGCGCGCCGGCCAGCTGCGCTGGCAAAGCTACGCCATCGCCGCGCTGCTGCTGATGATGCCCGTGGCGCTGATCGTGCGCCAGCCCGACCTCGGCACCGCGCTGCTGGTGGTGGCCGCCGGTTTCGCCGTCATCTTCCTGGCCGGCCTGGCGTGGAAGGCGCTGGCCGGGCTGCTGCTGGCCGGCGCCGCCAGCCTGCCGGTGATCTGGTCGATGCTGCACGACTACCAGCGCGAGCGCGTCATGACCCTGATCGATCCGACCTCGGACCCGCTGGGCAAGGGCTTCCACATCATCCAGTCGACCATCGCGGTCGGCTCGGGCGGCATCACCGGCAAGGGCTGGACCCAGGGCACGCAGGCGCACCTGGAGTTCATCCCCGAGCGCACCACCGACTTCATTTTCGCCGTCTACTCGGAGGAGTTCGGCCTGGTGGGCAACCTGGTGCTGATGCTGCTGTTCCTGCTCTTGATCGGCCGCGGCCTGATGATCGCCGGGAACGCGCCCAACTTCTTCAGCCGCCTGATGGCCGGCGCCATGACGATGATCTACTTCACCTACGCCTTCGTCAACATGGGCATGGTCAGCGGCATCCTGCCGGTGGTCGGCGTGCCGCTGCCGTACATGAGCTACGGCGGCACCGCGCTGCTCACGCTGGGCATCGCCGGCGGCATCCTGATGAGCATCCAGCGCCACCGCAAGCTGGTGCAGACGTGATGTCGCGGTATGTGCGAATGCTGCCGGCGCGCGGTGCGCTGGCATGATGGAGATTAAGGACACCGAGCGCGAACTCAAGGAGTTCCGCACGCGCATCGCGGTGCTGGGCGCGGCGGTCTTCGTTTGCTTCGGTTTGCTGCTGGCGCGCTTCATCTGGCTGCAAGTGATCAAGCATGACGACTTTGTCGTCAAGGCCGAGGAAAACCGCATCGCCATCGTGCCGATCACGCCCAACCGCGGCCTGATCCTGGACCGCAACGGCGTGGTCCTGGCCCGCAACTACTCGGCCTATACGCTCGAAATCACGCCGTCCAAGCTGACGGCCACGCTCGACGACACGATCGACGAGTTGTCCAAGCTGGTCAACGTCGAGGTCAAGGACCGCAAGCGCTTCAAGAAGCTGATGGAGGAATCGAAGCGGTTCGAGAGCGTGCCGCTGCGCACCCGCCTGACCGACGAGGAGGTGGCGCGCTTTTCGGCGCAGCGCTTCCGCTTCCCCGGCGTCGAAGTGCAGGCGCGCCTGTTCCGCCAGTATCCGCTGGGGGAGACGGCCTCGCACGTGATCGGCTACATCGGCCGCATCAGCCGCGCCGAGGCCGACGCCATCGAGGAGGGCGACGACGCCGCCAACTACAAGGGCACCGACCATATCGGCAAGGAGGGGCTGGAGAAGAGCTACGAAGAGCAGCTCCATGGCCGCACCGGCTACGAGGAGGTCGAGGTCACCGCCGGCGGGCGCGCCATCCGCACCCTGTCGCGCAAGCCGGCCGTCCCCGGCGCCAACCTGATCCTGTCGATCGACATCGAACTGCAGAAGGTGGTGGAGGACGCTTTCGGCGACCGCCGCGGGGCGCTGGTGGCGATCGAGCCGTCCACCGGCGACATCCTGGCCTACGTCTCGCGTCCCGGCTACGACCCTAACCTGTTCGTCGACGGCATCGACGCGCAAAGCTGGAACGAGCTCAATACCTCGCTCGACCGGCCGATGGTCAACCGTCCACTGTCGGGCACCTACGCGCCGGGATCGACCTTCAAGCCGTTCATGGCGCTGGCGGCGCTGGAGCTGGGCAAGCGCACCACCACCCAGGCCACCTACGATCCGGGCTACTACTACCTCGGCGGCCACAAGTTCAACGACGACGTGGTCGGCGGCCATGGATCGGTGGCCATGCACAAGTCCATCGTCGTCTCCTGCAACACCTACTACTATGAGCTGGGCCATGACATGGGGATCGACATGATCCACGATTTCATGAAGCCGTTCGGCTTCGGGCAGAAGACCGGCATCGATCTGTTCAACGAGAAGATCGGCGTGCTGCCGTCGCAGGACTGGAAGCGCAAGCGCTTCAAGGGTGCGGCCGGGCGCTGGGTCGGTGGTGATACCATCTCGGTCAGCAACGGCTCGGGCTACAACGCCTACACGCCACTGCAGATCGCCCATGCGGTGGCCAACCTGGCCAACGACGGGGTGGTGATGAAGCCGCACCTGGTTAAGATCCTCGAGGACGGCGGCACGCGCGCGCGCACGCTGACGGTGTCCAAGGAGAGCTACCGGATTCCGCTCAAGCAGGAGAACATCGATTTCATCAAGAACGCGATGGTCGGCGTGACCTCGGAGGCGGGTGGCACGGGCGTGCGCGCCTTCGCCGGCGCGCAGTACCGCGTGGGCGGCAAGACCGGCACGGCGCAGGTGATCACCATTAAAAAGGGTGAGAAGTACAATGCCGCGAGGCTGGCCGAGCGCTTGCGCGACAATGCGCTGTTTACGGCGTTCGCGCCGGCCGAGAAGCCGCGCATCGCGCTGGCGCTGGTGGTGGAGAACGCCGGTAAAGGCGGGGCGGAAGCGGCGCCGATCGCGCGCAAGGCCCTCGACTATTACCTGCTGGGCAAACGCGAGCCCGGAAAGGATACAACCAAAGTGGAAAAGGAAGACGCGGAGGAAGTGCTGCCGGTCGAAGGGCAGACGCTGGAGGAGCAGGCCGCCGCCGCGCGGCTCGAACGCGGCGCGGCCGGCGATCCGAACGCGCCGGCCGCCGCGACGCCGGCCGCGCCATTGGCCCCGACGGCGCCCACGGTGCCCGCGCCGTCACCCGCGCCCG
>CAUPRW010000110.1:0-6336 GCA_963513825.1 uncultured Duganella sp. | reverse complement strand
GTGCGCGTCTTCAGCGACAAGCTTGAGTGCTGGCTGGGCAATGTGTGCGTGCTGGAACTGACGCGGGGCCAACCTGACGCGGCAACCGGGCGCGGCAAGGTCGTCGACTACCGCCACCTGCTACCGGCGCTCAAACGCAAAGCCCATGTCACGGCGCTAGTCGAGAGCGACGGCTGGATCGAACAAGGCGCCAACGGAAGCATGCCACCGCTGCCGCGCTACTGAGTGTGAGATTGCAGCGCCTAAGCGTAAGCGCCGAGTCTAGGAGTGTGTATCCAGTTGTCACGGTAAAGCAGCTTGCACCCGGGATGCGCAAACTCGCTGGCCAGGCCGGGATCACTGAGTAGGTCGCCGATCAGAAACCACCTGTCCTGTGTTTCATCGGCAGCGCCATATAGCCAAAGTTCTGCGATTCCAGTCGGAATGGTCAGCTTGGAAATCTCCAAGTGCATAACCCTGTTCACATGAATCGCAACTATTGTGCCCCGAGCCCCGCTGCGTTTGCTGCCGAGTTTGTTCAGTATGTCCTGCAACGACACATGCGGATTCAGGTGTGTTGGCGGTAGCTCCTTGAGCTGGATGGGGAGAAAGAACGCCTCCCCGTTGATGTCCATCAGGCCGATCGCATCCGCAGCATCGTTTTCAGGCTCCTGGAGGGCGAATTGTATCTTCCGACCAGTGCGCTGCGAGAGCCCGTAACAAAACAGCGCTGCCTGCCGGCCCTCGCGAATGGTTTTGAGTCCGTTCGTCCGAAGATTCTTCACACCCTCTTCGGTATTACTGGCGCCCACCTGTAAGGCGATGCGGCGCAAGCCCGCCAGGATATAGGCAGGGTCGTGATACTTCAGCTTCAGCCATTCGCGAGGGGCTGGAGCGGTCTTTGATGCGTGGTCCATGCAGCGATGTTAGCACTATGACTAAAGCACGGGGCGGGGTAAATCCCTACAGCCTTACCCGGTCTAGACCTCTGTGTCCTCACGTGCAGATTTTATTTCCCCCTGAGGATTATGTTAATGGCTTTAACAGGCAAGCGGTGGGAGCCAAACCGCCGTTCTCATAGGGGAACGCCCTATTCTGGTCGCCTGCCATTTGTTGACCACGGCGTTAAAACTGTTAAGCCCGGCGCCCTCTGAACAGGGGGGGGGGCGTGCCGGCAATGAGGGCCAGTTCGAGTTTGCAGGCCGGCACCCTGGCTGGCTGTTGGTATCGGTGTTGGTATCGATGCCAAACTGGCGCTGTCTGCATAGGGGAATGTGATACCGGCAGTCACCAGAGTTCAGTACCAAAAGATCAAAGGCTTACGCACTTCGGCGCGTAAGCCTTTTTTCAAATGCGCGAGATATCGAACGAGACATTGTTTCGCACTCAGCAAATAGAGCCGCCGATACTCTTGCCTGAATGAAGATCGAAACCGAAGTCACATTGGTAGCCGTCAGAAGGACGGTAGCTACACGCAACATGTTCTTTCATACGAACACGGCCCCCCTTCTCAATACCGCAGTCACTCTTCTTATCCGGCCCCATTGCCTCAAACATCTCCTTTGCAACACGACCACGGACGTAGAACGCGACCCGCACGTCATTGGGGGTGGGCGCAGTGGTATCCCCAAGGTCGCCACCGTAAATAGCGTACTTCACTTCGGCCGGGCGCAGCGCCCATTCCCAGGTCTGCGCGCCATGCGCGAGCACGACAAAAGCTCCGGTCATTGCGAGAACAACAATGCGAGCTTTCACACCAGCCTCCCATTCGATAATGGTCGCGTGATGTAATAGCCAAGGCCTCCACGCTCGTGGTCTTGAAGACGCTTGAAATAACCACGGGAATCCTCGATTGAATACGCTGCCATGACCGCCTCCGAAAAAGAGTGTCTGACGATTGTCGGCGGGTGCCAAAGCGCTGCATTGGCGAGAATCAACCACCGCGAGTAAGCCCGGACGAAATCAACGCTTACGTCGAGCGGTGACAGCAAGGCCTCATCGGATAAGGGCTGGAACTGCGGGAGCCGCCAGGCATGGTCGAGCAAGAATAAGCGCGCTAGATGGAGAACGCCGATGCGATCCGCGACATCAACATGCCCCGACAAACCAAGCACCCCATCGCCAAGGCCCGATCCGGCCACCCTGCCCGCAACCTTGCTACAATCACCGCATGCGACAATTCCTTGCCATGCTCATCGCGCTGGTCTTCGTGCTGCACAGCTCCGTGCTGGCGGCCGCGCCCGCGCGCATGTGCTGCAAGAGCGCCGACTGCCCCGTCACCCAATGCGTGGCGATGGATTGCCTGGCGACCGCGATGCCGGCGATGCCCGCCGCCAGCGCCCTGCCCGCGCCGACGCCGGCGCGCCTGCCGGCCCAATCGCCCGCGCCCACCATGTCGCCGGAACCGGCGAAGGACGTCTGGTGTCCGCCTGATTAGCACGCCGAAGTGAGGCCACAATCAACCCAACTTCCAGCTAATTAAGGAAACACTATGAAATCAATCATCATCAAAGCAACGGCCGTAACGGCGATCTTATTGGCTTCGGCCGGCGCTTACGCGGCGACCACCATCGACTGCTGCGGCAGTCTGGAATGCTGCCTGAAGATGCTGTCCTGCTGCTTCTAACGGGTAGCAACTAAAAAGGCCCGCCGGCGAGGGATCGCCGGCGGGCCTTTCGTCATCCGCTGGGCGCAAGCTGGAATGACGCGAGCTATCGGGCATGGGCCAACAAGGGTATGCGCTGGCAACACGCCGCCAAGGTTCGCGACGACAAACTCGCGGCCACGAAGCGCGGCCATCAGACCGCAATGGCCTGATCCGCGCGTCGGCGGTCCCGCCCGGCTATACGACGACGGCATCGGCCGCCTGCGCGGCGTCCGGCGCCATGTCCACCAACGCCTGCGTCAATTCCAGCGTGAGCGTGGCCAGCTCCGGCCTGGCCGCGCCGAGCTCGCCGGCGTCCGCCAGGCGCTCGATCCGCACGCAGCATGCGTGCACGGTATCGGCGCCAAGGAACGCGGCGCCGCCCATCAAACTGTGCGCGGCCAGCGCGAGCGCCATCGCGTCGCCGTCGTCGAGCGCGCGCCACGCCGCCTCCAGCAGGCGCGGCCCTTCGATCAGGAAGGCCGACCGCATCAGCCGGTGCAGCTTGCCGTCGCCATCGAATGTGCGCGCGCCGGCAACGTCGACACCGGCGCGCGGCGGCTGCGCCACGCCGAACAGTTCGTCCAGCTCGCGCAAGGCCGGCGCCCCGGCCGCCAGCGCCCGCCGCTCGCCGACCAGCGGCGCGCCCCGCGCCAGCAAGGCCTCGATCTGGCGCGCGATCTCGTTGTGCAGGGCGATTTCGTCGATCGGCTTGGCCAGGAAGCCGTCGGCGCCGGCCGCCAGGAAGCGCTCGCGCTCGTCGGCCGTGGCGTTGGCCGTCAGCGCGACGACCGGGATGGCCGGGTCGCGCACGCCGTCGAGCCCGGCGCGCAGGCGCTCCAGCGCGGCCACCCCGTCCAGGCGCGGCATGCGCCCGTCCATGATCACCAGATCGTAATCGCGCGCGGCCAGTTCCTCGAGCGCGGCCACGCCGTCCTCGGCGATGGCGACGGTGTGGCCCATGAAGTTGAGCAGCTCGCTCAGGATGATCTGGTTGGTGCTGCCGTCCTCGGCGCACAGCACGGCCAGGCGCGCGGCATGCGGCAGCGGTGCCTGCACGGCGGGCGCGGCCACCGGCGCGCCACGCTCGAGCGGCAGGAACACGCGGAACACGCTGCCCGTGCCCGGCTCGCTGGCCGCCTCGATGCGCCCGCCCATGGCGCCGACGATGTTCTTGCAGATGGCCAGGCCCAAGCCGGCGCCGCCGTACTTGCGCGAGGTGGCGGCGTCGGCCTGCTCGAACTTCTGGAACAGCCGGCCCAGCGCCTCGGCCTCGATGCCGATGCCGGTGTCGCGCACGGTCAGCACGATGCCCTGCCCCGGCTGCGCGGCCACGCTAACCCGCACCTCGCCGCGCTCGGTGAACTTGACGCCGTTGCCGACCAGGTTGACCACCACCTGGCGTAACCGGGCCGGGTCGCCGCGCCACCAGCGCGGCAGCGCCGGATCGACCTCGACGACCAGGGCGATGCCCTTGGCCCCGGCGCGCTCGCCGAGCAGGCCGGCGACCTCGTCGAGCAGGCGCGCGAGGTCGAAGTCGAGCACCTCGAACGGCATCTTGCCGGCCTCGAGGCGGGAGAAATCGAGGATGTCGTTGATGATCTGCAGCAGCACGTCGGCGTTGCCCAGGCTCAGGCGCAGCTTGTCGCGCGTGTGGTGCGGCACGCCGCCATCCTTGAGCGCCGAGCGCAGCATGCCGATCACGCCGCCGAGCGGCGTGCGCACCTCGTGGCTGATCATGGCCAGGAAGTCGCTCTTGAGCTGGTTCGACACCTCGGCCGCCCGCTGCGCCGCCAGCGATTCGGCCTGGCGCGCCTGCGAGGCGCGCAAGTCGGCCTCGCGCGCGTGCAGCGTGGCGATCTGCGCCTCGAGGACCTGGCGGTAGCGCAGTTCGTTGTCGCGGCTGCGCGCGTGGGTGGCGCGTTGGCGCGCCAGCGCGCCGTCGAGCCCGTGCAGCAGATAGGTGCAGGACAAGGTCAGCACGGCCGATACCAGCAGGAAGTTCACGCTCAGGATGGCCCAGTGCGCCAGCGGCGTGACCACCAATTCGGCGATGCCGGCCTCGATGCCGCCCACGTAACCGGCCAGGAACAGGGTGGCGGCACAGCCAAGCAACGCGACGAAGGCGGCGCGGCTGCCGAGCAGCACCGTGCACAGCACCGGCGCCGCCAGCAGATAGATCTGCGACACCGGTCCCAGCGAAAACAGCAGCACGACGGCGATCAGGTAGACCACGGCCAGCAGCGCGATGGCCCGCCCCTGATAGCCGAGATCGCGCCGGAAATGCAGCCAGCCGATGGCCGAAATGGCGACCACGTCGGTCGCCACCAGCAGCAAATGTCCCTGGCGCGCGCTGGCCCACATGCTCGGCAACAGGACGACCATTCCCAGCCAGAAAGCGGCCGCGCACAGGCCGTCGAGCAGCCGGTTGCGCCAGCCCTGCAGGTCCTGGTCGCCGTGCTCCGGCGTCGCCATGCGGCGCAGCACGGCGGCGCGCAGCGCGCGTACCGGGGGGCTGTCTATCAAGGGATTCTCGCGGTAAGTAGGAATTGGCCCGATTTTACTCCTTTCCACTACCAGTTAGCATTCCGCCATGCAAGGTGCACGGATGGCAACGGATTGAAAGGCTCCCTGCCCCGAGGAGCGCCAGCGGCCGGCCTCACCGCTGCGGCGGATAATTCTTGAGGAGCTCGGCCAGTTTGCGGGTCGAGTTCTCGCCCCACCAGTTCCACAACGCCTCGATTTGTTCGCTGTGCCGCTCGTAGTAGGCGTTGCTGGCCGACAGCCACAAGGTCGAGCGGCGCACCGGCGTGGACAGCCGCGTCAGGCTGGCGCCGTAGCGGGCGGCGATGACCGCGTCCATCGCCTCGACGTTGGCGATCGAAAAGGCGAAGCCGTCGGCGCGCCGCATGACCACTTTGTCCATGTTGTTATAGGTGTCGAGCGAGCCGTCGTCGACCTTGAAGCCCTCGCCGCGCAGTTGCTCGCCCAGCGGCGATCCCTGGTTGGTCACCAGCGTGCGGCCCTTGAAGTGGTGGCGCGGGTCGGTGTCGGGCGGCAGGCCGTCGGCCGCGCGCACATACACCACGGCGGTCATGCGCAAGCCACGGCGCGCGTCGAGCTGGCCGCCCTTGCGCGGCAGCGCCGAGTAGGGCTGCTCGCCATCGCGCAGATCGACCGGGGCCATGTCGGCCGCGCCGTTGATCAACGCCAGCTTGATGCGCGCGTTAGGCAGCCGTATCATTTCGGCGGTGCAGCCGACGCTGCGCACCGCCAGGCGCAGCAGGTCCACACCGGCGCCGGCGGGCTCCGGCACCACCGAGCCATTGCCGAAATAGTAAGGGGGCCGCTCCCGGTCGGGATAGGCCACCCGGATCACGCATTCGCGCGCGGAAGACTGTCCACAAATCAGTAGCAAGCCTGCGACAAACGCCATCACGTTCATGCAAAACTCCGGTTGAGTAGCCGGAGTATAACGTTACGCGGGCGGGCGGCGCTCATCCGCCGACCGCCTCGCTCACTTTTGCAACAATCAGGACTTGGCGAACGCCAGGAAGTCGGCGTTGAACTTCTCTTTATGCGTGTCGGTCAGGCCGTGCGGCGCGCCCGGGTAGACGATCAGCTTGGCGCCTTTGACGAGCGCGGCCGAGGCTTTGCCTGCGGCGTCGATCGGCACGATCTGGTCGTCGTCGCCATGGATCACCAGGGTCGGC
>CAUPRW010000109.1:0-6525 GCA_963513825.1 uncultured Duganella sp. | reverse complement strand
GCGCCGGCGCGCCGCTGGCCGCCGGCGTGGCCGCCTGGGTCGGCGACTACTTCGGCACCCGCGCCAGCCAGGGCGGCCACTACGGCGCCGCCGCCGGCCACTTCATCCGCGCCTACGAGGCCGCCCGCGCCAGCGGCCAGCTGCGCGCGGCCATCACCGCCGCCGTCAACGTCGGCCTCGACTTCGCCATCCTGCACGACCACCACGCCGCGCTCGACTGGCTGCGGCGCGCCCTCGACCTGGCGCGCCCGACCGGCTGGCCGCGCAGCGTCGGCGCCTGCCTGTCGCACACGGCCGACACCATGCGCCGGCTCGGCCGGCTCGACGCCAGCGCCGAGCTGCTGGCCGAGGCGCTGGCCGTGCTGGCGCCGCTGCCGGACGGGCGCAGCTACGCCTCCACCCTGCACTTCCTCGGCGAGCTCTCGCTCGATCGGGGCGAGCACGACGCCGCGCTGGCCGCCTTCACCCGCCTCGAGGCGCGCGCCGCCGCGCTGCGCCAGGTCGACCTGCACAGCATCGCCCGCCGCGGCCAGGCCCACGCGCTGTGCCACCTGGACCGGCCGGACGAGGCGCTCGCCGCCGTCGAGCACGCCATCGCGCTGGCCGGCGCCCAGGACAACCTCGACAACCACGTCGCCGCGCTGCGCGTGCTGGCCGACATCCACGCCCGCCACCGGCTGCCGGCGCCGCCCGGCATGACCGAGCCCAACGCCACGCTGCACTACCTGCAGCGGGCGCTGGAGCTGGCCTCGCGCATCGACGGCTACGCGCCGCCGTGCGAACTGCTCGACGCGCTCGGGCGCCAGTACGCCGCCATCGGCGCGCACGCCCGCGCCTACCAGGCGGCGCTGGCGGCGGCCGCCGCGCGCGAGCGCACCCACGGCCAGGAGGCCACCAACCGCGCCATCGCCATGCAGGTGCACCACCAGACCGAGCGCGCCCGCGCCGAGGGCCGCCACCACCGCCAGCTGGCCGCCTCCGAGGCGCACCGCGCCGAGCTGCTGCTGCAGACGACCACCACGCTCGAGCGCCTGTCGGTGATCGGGCGCGAGATCACCATGCACCTCGACGCGGCCGCCATCTTCGCCGCCCTCCACGCCCACGTCCAGGCGCTGCTGCCGGCCAACACCTTCGCCATCTACCTGTGCGACCCGGGCTGCGACACGCTGAGCCGGGTGTTCGGCGTCGAGAACGGCGAACCGCTGGCCAACAACACCATCGCCGTCGACAACCCGCGCGCCAACGCCGCGCGCAGCCTGCGCCAGCGCGCCGAGATCTACGTCGACGAGGCCGGCCCGGACGACATCTTCCTCGCCCCCGGCACCGCGCTCATGGCGTGCGCCCTGTACGTGCCGCTGCTCGTCGGCGAGCGCGCGCTCGGCGTGATGACGGTGCAGGCGGCGCGCGCGCGCGCCTACGGCGGGCGCGAGCGGCTGATCTTCCGCACGCTGTGCGCCTACGGCGCCATCGCGCTCGACAACGCCCACGCCTACCGCCAGCTGCAGGACGCCCAGGCGCAGCTGGTGTCGCAGCAAAAACTGGCCGCGCTCGGCGCCCTGATGGCCGGCGTCGCGCACGAGCTGAACACGCCGATCGGCAACAGCCTGCTGATTGCCAGCACGCTGCACCAGAAGACCGACGAGCTGGCGCGGCGCCTGGCCGGCCCCGGCCTGAAGCGCTCCGAGCTCGACGCCTACCTGGCCGACGCCGTCGGCGCCCACGCCCTGGTCATGCGCGGCCTGACCAGCGCGGCCGACCTGGTCAACAGTTTCAAGCAGGTGGCGGTCGACCGCACCACCGAGCAGCGCCGCCGCTACGACCTGCGCCAGGTGGTGGCCGAGGTGCTCGCCACGATGATGAACCGGGTGCGCGCCAGCGGCCACGGGATCGACGCCGACGTCGCGCCCGACATCGCCATGGACGGCTATCCGGGCCCGCTCGGCCAGGTCATCGCCAACTTCATCAACAACGCGCTGCTGCACGCGTTCCCGCCGGCGCGCGGCGGCGGCGGGCGCATGTGGCTGCGCGCCGGCGCCCCGCTCGACGGGCGCGTCACGCTGGTGTTCGGCGACGACGGCGCCGGCATCGCCCCCGAGCACATGGCGCGCATCTTCGACCCCTTCTTCACGACCAAGCTGGGCCAGGGCGGCAGCGGCCTGGGCTTGTCGATCAGCTACAACATCGTCACCTCGGTGCTGGGCGGGCAGATCGGCGTGCACAGCGGCGCCGGCGGCACCGAATTCACGCTCGAGCTGCCGCTGACGGCGCCGGCGCCGGCGCCCGGCGAACACCCCCACCCCGCCGGCCTTCCCCGCAGCGCCGGCGTCACCACTGAGGGGACGTACCCCAAGGGGTACGTCCCCGCCTGGCCGTGCGGGGTAGGCGGCCGGGCAGCCCCACCCCGCCGGCCTTCCCCGCAGCGCCGGCGTCGCCACTTAGGGGACGTACCCCAAGGGGTACGTCCCCGCCTGGCCGTGCGGGGTGGGCGGCAGCGAAGGCCGTGCGCGGTGGGCGACAGCGAAGGCCGCGCGCGGTGGGCGGCAGCGACGTCGCGCGGCGCCGGCCGGCCCGCGCGCCGCGCCGCCCCCGCAACAACAGCACAATGTGCGGCAATTCGCCCGTTCCACCGAATTGCCTTTATAATTGTCCGGTTCAGCCGGCCGCGCACCCCGTCACGGGCCAGTTCACCTGTCAGTTGTCATTATGCCTATCCAAAAACCGATCAAGCATTACCTGCAGTTCTCCGACTTCACCTTGGCCGAATACGAGTACGTCATCGCGCGCGCGCACCTGATCAAGCGCAAGTTCAAGAACTACGAGATCTACCACCCGCTGATCGACCGCACCCTGGTGATGGTGTTCGAAAAAAACTCGACCCGCACCCGCCTGTCGTTCGAGGCCGGCATGCACCAGTTGGGCGGCGCGGCCATCTACCTCAACACGCGCGACTCGCAACTGGGCCGCGGCGAGCCGGTCGAGGACGCCGGCCAGGTGATGAGCCGCATGTGCGACATCATCATGGTGCGCACCTTCGGCCAGGACATCATCGAGCGCTTCGCCGCCCACTCGCGCGTGCCCGTCATCAACGGCCTGACCAACGAACACCACCCGTGCCAGGTGATCGCCGACATCTTCACCTTCTACGAGCACCGCGGCCCGATCGCCGGCAAGACGGTGGCCTGGATCGGCGACGCCAACAACATGCTGTACTCGTGGCTGCAGGCGGCCGAGGTGTTCGGCTTCCACGTCAACGTCTCCACGCCCAAGGGCTACGACATGGACATGTCGCTGGTGTCGACCGACCGCTACACCTTCTTCGCCAACCCGGCCGACGCCTGCGACGGCGCCCACCTGGTCAACACGGACGTGTGGACCAGCATGGGCTACGAAGAGGAGAACGCGGCCCGCATCAAGGCCTTCGACGGCTGGATCGTCGACGGCGCCAAGATGGCGCGCGCCGCGCCCGAGGCGCTGTTCATGCACTGCCTGCCGGCCCACCGCGGCGAGGAAGTGGCCGCCGACGTCATCGACGGCCCGCAGTCGGTGGTCTGGGACGAGGCGGAAAACCGCCTGCACATCCAGAAGGCGCTGATCGAATACCTGCTGCTCGGCCGCCTCGACGGCCAATAACCCAACACACTTCACCTCCATTGGAACTAGCATGAGCGATATTAAAAAAGTGGTCCTCGCCTATTCGGGCGGCCTTGACACCTCCGTCATCCTCAAATGGCTGCAGGATAACTACCAGTGCGAAATCGTCACCTTCACGGCCGACCTGGGCCAGGGCGAGGAACTCGAGCCGGCGCGCGCCAAGGCGATCAAGTTCGGCATCAAGCCGGAGAACATCTACATCGACGACGTGCGCGAAGAATTCGTGCGCGACTTCGTGTTCCCGATGTTCCGCGCCAACACGGTGTACGAGGGCGAATACCTGCTGGGCACCTCGATCGCCCGCCCCTTAATCGCCAAGCGCCTGATCGAGATCGCCAACGCCACCGGCGCCGACGCCATCTCGCACGGCGCCACCGGCAAGGGCAACGACCAGGTGCGCTTCGAGCTGGGCGCCTACGCCCTGAAACCGGGCGTGAAGATCATCGCCCCGTGGCGCGAGTGGGACCTGCTGTCGCGCGAAAAACTGCTCAAGTACGCCGAGGACGCCGGCATCGACATCGACATGAAGCACAAGAACGGCGGCGCGCCGTACTCGATGGACGCCAACCTGCTGCACATCTCGTTCGAGGGCCGCCACCTGGAGAACCCGAGCGCCGAGGCCGAGGAAACCATGTGGCGCTGGAGCGTGAGCCCGGAGAACGCGCCCGACCAGGCCGAGTACCTCGACCTCGAATACGAGCGCGGCGACATCGTCGCCCTCAACGGCGTGCGCCTGTCGCCGGCGGCCGTGCTGACGGAGCTGAACCGCCTCGGCGGCAAGCACGGCATCGGCCGCCTCGACCTGGTGGAAAACCGCTACGTCGGCATGAAGTCGCGCGGCTGCTACGAAACCCCGGGCGGCACCATCATGCTCAAGGGCCACCGCGCGATCGAATCGATCACCCTCGACCGCGAAGTGGCGCACCTCAAGGACGACCTGATGCCGCGCTACGCGTCGATGATCTACAACGGCTACTGGTGGGCGCCCGAGCGCGTCGCGCTGCAAACCTTGATCGACCACACCCAGGCCACCGTCAACGGCTGGGTGCGCGTCAAGCTCTACAAGGGCAACGTCATCGTCGTCTCGCGCGATTCGAAAACCGACTCGCTGTTCGACATGAACATCGCCACCTTCGACGAGGACGGCGGCGCCTACAACCAGGCCGACGCCGGCGGCTTCATCAAACTGAACGCGCTGCGCATGCGCATCGCCGCCAACGCCCGCCTCAAGCGCGGCCAGTAACGCGGCCGGTGGCGCGGCCGGTGACGCGGCCGGTAACGCGCCAACCGGCGCGGCCAGCCGCGCCGGATGGCGTCCCCGCCCAGGGACGTGCGCCGCGGGGCGGGCCGGAAAAACCGTGCACGCCCCGCCACACGCGCGCGCCGATTCCCCTCCAGAAAACCCACCGAAGTGATACATTGCTCCCACTGCATCATCGTCGCGGAGCGCGCATGCTAAAAGACCTCGGTATCAAAACAAAACTCGCCGCCGGCTTCGGCGCCATCGTGCTCATCATCCTGGTCCTGCTGGCGCTGGCCTATGTCAACTTCAGCAAGCTGTCGCAGGCGAGCGAGTGGGACCGCCACACGCTGCGGGTGCTGCTCGAGGCCAACCGCGTCGAAACGTCGCTGGTGCAGATCCAGACCTCCACCCGCGGCTTCATGCTCACCGGCGAGGAGAGCGTGACGGCGCCCATCGCGGCCGAGGAGCAGGCCGCGCGGCGCCACCAGGCCAGCATCGCCACGCTCACGGTCGACAACCCCGCCCAGCAGGAGCGCCTCAAGCGCCTCGCCCCGATGATCGACAACTGGATCGTGCACGTGATCCACCCGCTGCTCGACAAGCGCCGCGCCCTCAACCGCCAGGTCGGCGTGTCGCAGCAGGTGGCCACGTCGGCCGATGTGCTCAACGGCGCCAAGACCATCGCCGACGCCCGCGCCCTGCTGGGCGAAATCAGCGCCGAGGAAAACCGCCTGCTGGCGCAGCGCGCGGCCACCTCGGCGCAGCTGCAGCGGACCATGTCGCTGCTGCTCATCGTCGGCGGCGGCGTGTGCGTGGTGCTCGCCGGCGTGATCGGCTACCTGCTCGCGCGCGCGCTGCTCGGCCCCTTGAACCACCTGACGGCGGCGGTCGGGCGCATCGCCGCCGGCGAGCACGCGGCGCGCGCGACGGTCGTCTCGGGCGATGAACTGGGCCGGGTCGGCGACGCCTTCAACCGCATGGCGCAGGCGATCGAGGACAGCCAGGCCAACGAGCTGGCCGCCACCAACGCGCTCAAATCGAAGGTCGACGCGCTGCTCGGCGTGGTCTCGAAGGCCGCCTCGGGCGACCTGACCGGCAAGATCACGGTGGCCGGCGAGGACGCCATCGGCCGCCTCGCCAACGGCCTGGCCACCATGTTCGACAACCTGCGCGCGCTGCTCAACAACGTGCAAAAGGCCGGCATCCAGGTCACCACCTCGGCCACCGAGATCGCCGCCTCGGCCAAGCAGCAGGAGGCCACCGGCATCGAGCAGGCCCAGACCAGCGTCGAGATCCTCAGCACCACGCGCGAGATCTCGGCCAACACGGCGCAGCTGCTCAAGACCATGGAGGACGCCACCGCCGTCGCCGACTACACCACCAGCGCCACCGCCGGCGCCCAGGACAACCTGCGCCGCATGGACGGCACCATGCAGCACATGGTGGCGGCAACCGATTCGATCAACGCCAAGCTGGCCGCGCTGTCGGAAAAGGCCTCCAACATCAACAGCGTGCTGGTGACCATCACCAAGGTGGCCGACCAGACCAACATCCTCTCGCTCAACGCCGCCATCGAGGCCGAAAAGGCCGGCGACGCCGGCCGCGGCTTCTCGGTGGTGGCCACCGAGATC
>CAUPRW010000108.1:0-7057 GCA_963513825.1 uncultured Duganella sp. | reverse complement strand
CGGCGCCGGCGCGGGCGCGGGCGCGGCTGCGGCCGGCGCGCCGGCCGGGCGGCCGAGCTCGACCGGCGCGGCCACTTGCGGCGACTGCGCCGAGCGCGCGTCCGCCGCGTCGAGCAGGAAGGTGTATTCGCGCACCATGCGCCCGCCGTTCCACTTCAGTTCGAGCAGCAGGTCGACGAACGGTTCGTTGAGCGGCTGCGGCGACGACACGCGGATCAGCGGCCGGCCGTTGCGCTGCTCGATCTCGAAGCGCAGCGACGACAGCGCCGGGTTGAAGTCGATATTGGCGGTGCGGAAGGCCTCGGCTGGCGCCAGCTGGGCCACCAGGCCGCCCGCCTCCTCGGGCGCGACGGCGGTCAGCTCGATCTCCGCCCGCAGCGGCTGGCCCAGCGCCGACAGGACGGTCAGTTTGCCAAGTCCGGCGGCGTTCGCCGTCGCGGACAACAACACCGCACCGGTGAGCGCGCTGGTGAGTGTTTTCAACGCGAACGAAACGGTGCTGGTGCGATGGGTGAATGGCATAGTGGGCGGCAGTAGGTTATCAGAGGGAAAATGTTACTTTCCCGGATATATCAACATATCATCATGGACATGCGCATGCAAGCTTTGCACGTGGTTTCTCAAGTGATACATGAGGAGTTGTCAGGTCTTTGCTTACTTTAAACCAAAAGAAGGGGTTTTCCCTATGAGAGCACATAGAGAAAACCCCTTCATTCCACCTCTTCGGCGCCCGCCTGGCCGTGGGGACGTACCCCGCGGGGTACGTCCCCTTGACGGGGGGCGGGTCGGCTTACTTGTCGAGCACGATGCGCAGCATGCGGCGCAGCGGTTCGGCCGCGCCCCACAGCAACTGGTCGCCGACGGTGAAGGCCGACAGGTAGTCGTCGCCCATGCTCATCTTGCGCAGGCGGCCGACCGGAATCGTCAGGCTGCCGGTGGCGGCGGCCGGCGACAGGTCCTTGACCGACGCTTCGCGCGTGTTCGGCACCACTTTGACCCACTGGTTGTTGGCGGCGATGATGTCGTGGATCTCGTCGATCGGCATATCCTTCTTCAGCTTGATCGTCAACGCCTGCGAGTGGCTGCGCATGGCGCCGATGCGCACGCACAGGCCGTCCACAGGAATCGCCGTCGAGCCGAAGTCCGCGCCCAGGCCGAGGATCTTGTTGGTCTCGGCGCCGCCCTTCCACTCTTCCTTCGATTGGCCGTTGCCCAGGTCCTTGTCGATCCAGGGGATCAGGTTGCCGGCCAGCGGCGCGCCGAACTGCTTGGTTTCTTCGGCCGACAGGCCGTGTTGCGTCGCCAGCACCTGGCGGTCGATTTCCAGGATGGCCGAGGCCGGATCGTCCAGCAGCGCCTTGACCGACGAATTGATCGTGCCGAACTGGGTCAGCAGCTCGCGCATGTGCTGGGCGCCGCCGCCCGAGGCCGCCTGATACGTCATCGACGTCATCCACTCGACCAGGTTGTGCTGGAACAGCCCGCCCAGGCCCATCAGCATGCACGACACCGTGCAGTTGCCGCCGATGTAGTTCTTCACGCCCTTGCCCAGCGCGTCCTTGATGACGTGCAGGTTGACCGGGTCGAGCACGATGACGGCGTCTTTTTCCATGCGCAGGGTCGACGCGGCGTCGATCCAGTAGCCGTTCCAGCCGGCCGCGCGCAGTTTGGGAAATACCTCGGTGGTGTAATCGCCGCCCTGGCACGAGATGATGATCTCGCACTTTTTCAGTTCGTCGATGTCGGTCGCGCTTTTGAGTTTGGTTTCATTCTTCGCCATCTTCGGGGCGTCGCCGCCCGGGTTCGACGTCGTGAAGAACACCGGTTCGATGTGGGCGAAATCGCCCTCTTCCTGCATGCGCTGCATCAGGACCGAACCGACCATGCCGCGCCAACCTACCAAGCCTACGAGTTTCATTGTTTATCCTTTCAATTGTTTAAGCGAGGGCCTTGACGACCGCGTTGCCCATCTCCTCGGTGCCCACCTTGGTGGTGCCCGGCTCGAAGATGTCGGCGGTGCGCAAGCCCTGCGCCAGCACGGACTTGACGGCGGTCTCGATGCGGTCGGCCTGCTCGTTGTTGTTGAAGGTGTAGCGCAGCATCATCGCCGCCGACAGGATGGTCGCCAGCGGATTGGCGATGCCCTTGCCGGCGATGTCCGGCGCCGAGCCGTGCGACGGCTCGTACAGGCCCTTGTTGTTGGCGTCGAGCGAGGCCGACGGCAGCATGCCGATCGAACCGGTCAGCATGGCCGCGCAATCGCTCAGGATGTCGCCGAACATGTTGCCGGTGACAATGACGTCGAACTTCTTCGGCGCGCGCACCAGTTGCATGGCGGCGTTGTCGACGTACATGTGGTCGAGCGCGACGTCCGGATATTCCTTATGGACGTCGGTGACGATGTCCTTCCAGAACTGGAACGTCTCGAGCACGTTGGCCTTGTCGACGCTGGTCAAGCGCTTGCCGCGCTTTTGCGCGGCCTGGAACGCCACGTGGGCGATGCGGCGGATTTCGCCCTCGGCGTAGCGCATCGTGTCGAAGCCTTCGCGCTGGCCCTTGAACGGGCCGTCCGGGCACTCGCGCACGCCGCGCGGCTGGCCGAAGTAGATGTCGCCGGTCAGTTCGCGCACGATCAGGATGTCGAGCCCGGAAACGACTTCCGGCTTCAGGGTCGAGGCGCCGGCCAGTTCCGGATATAAAATGGCCGGACGCAGGTTGCCGAACAGGCCCAGGTTCTTGCGCAGGCCGAGGATGGCCTGCTCGGGACGCAGCGCGCGTTCCAGGGTGTCGTACTGGTAGTCGCCGACGGCGCCGAACAGCACCGCGTCGGCCGCCTTGGCCAGCGCCAGCGTGCCTTCGGGCAGCGGGTGGCCGTGGGCCGCGTAGCCGGCGCCGCCGACGGGGGCGGTTTCCAGCTCGAACGATTCGCCCAGCACATTGAGGACCTTGACGGCTTGGGCGACGATTTCCGGGCCGATACCGTCGCCCGGGAGGATTGCGATTTTCATGGTGATTTTCGAGATTAGATGACGTTAGCCAACCAGGGTTGGTTTGCCAGATGGCGCTCTTCGAAGCCGCGGATGGCGTCGGCGTGGCGCAGGGTCAGGCCGATATCGTCGAGTCCGTTCATCAGGCAGTATTTGCGGAAGGCGTCGATCTCGAAGGGATAGGAGACGGAGCCGTTGCTGGTGGAAATGCGCTGCTGCTCAAGGTCGACCACCAGACGGTAACCGGGGAAGGCCTTGACTTCGTTGAACAGATGATCGATCTGCGCTTCAGGGATCACGATCGGCAGCAAGCCGCTCTTGTAGCAGTTGTTGAAGAAGATGTCGGCGAACGACGGCGCGATGATGGCGCGGAAGCCGTACTGGTCGAGCGCCCACGGCGCGTGCTCGCGCGAGGAGCCGCAGCCGAAGTTCTTGCGGGTCAGCAGGATCGAGGCGCCCTGGTAGCGCGGCTCGTTGAGCACGAAGTCCGGATTGAGCGGACGCACGCTGTTGTCCATGCCGGGTTCGCCGTGGTCGAGGTAGCGCCACTCGTCGAACAGGTTGGGGCCGAAGCCGGTGCGATGGATGGACTTGAGGAATTGCTTCGGAATGATGGCGTCGGTGTCGACGTTGGCGCGGTCGAGCGGGGCCACCAGGCCTTCGTATATCGTAAATTTATCCATGATCTCGTTCGGGTTGTGCGACGGCGGACCGTCGCGGCCCGCCGTTCTGCGGATTATTTTTTGGTCGAAGCGCCTTCGAGCGACTCACCGACTTTTTTCACGTCCTTGCCGAAGCCGTTGACGGTGTTGCAGCCGGTCAGGATGAAGGCGATGATCGACAGTGCGAATAGTTTTTTCATGTTGGACACTCGTGTGGACAATTGTTTTTATCAGTTACCGGCGTGGCGGATCGCGCTCACCCCGCAAAACCCGGGGGACGTACCCCTTGGAGTACGTCCCCGAACCGCAGGCCGCTCAGCGCAGTGCCCGCACATCGACGAAGTGGCCGGCGATACCGGCGGCGGCGGCCATCGCGGGCGACACCAGGTGGGTGCGCCCGCCTTGACCCTGGCGTCCTTCGAAATTACGGTTGGAGGTCGAGGCGCAGCGCTCGCCCGGCTCCAGCCGGTCGGCGTTCATCGCCAGGCACATCGAGCAGCCCGGCTCGCGCCACTCGAAGCCGGCATCCTTGAAGATGCGGTCCAGGCCCTCGCGCTCGGCCTGGTCCTTGACCAGGCCCGAACCGGGCACCACCATCGCCAGCTTGACGTTCGAGGCCCGCTGCTTGCCGCGCACCACGGCCGCGGCCGCGCGCAAATCCTCGATGCGCGAATTGGTGCACGAGCCGATGAAGACCTTGTCGATGCGGATGTCCTCGATGGCCGTGTTCGGCTTAAGGTTCATGTAGACCAGCGCCTTTTCCATGGCGTCGCGCTTGACGCTGTCCTTTTCCTGGTCCGGGTCCGGCACGCGGCCGTCGATCGACGTCACCATTTCCGGCGACGTGCCCCAGGTGACCTGCGGCTTGATGTCGGCGGCGTCGAGCGTGACGACCAGGTCGAAGCGGGCGCCGGCGTCCGAATGCAGCGTGCGCCAGTAGTCGACCGCGCGGTCCCAGTGCGGCCCCACCGGCGAGAACGGCCGGCCCTTGACGTAGTTGATGGTGGTGTCGTCGACGCCGATGATGCCGGCGCGCGCGCCCGCCTCGATCGCCATGTTACAGACCGTCATGCGCCCTTCCATCGACAGCGCGCGGATGGTCGAGCCGCCGAACTCGATACAGTAACCGGTGCCGCCGGCCGTGCCGATCTTGCCGATGATGGCCAGTACCACGTCCTTGGCGGTCACGCCCGTCGGCAGCGCGCCGTCGACCTGCACCAGCATCGCCTTGGATTTTTTTTGCAGCAAGGTTTGCGTGGCCAGCACGTGCTCGACCTCGGAGGTGCCGATGCCGTGCGCCAGCGCGCCGAAGGCGCCGTGGGTCGAGGTGTGCGAGTCGCCGCAGACGACCGTCATGCCCGGCAGGGTGGCGCCCTGCTCCGGCCCGATGACGTGGACGATGCCCTGGCGCTTGTCGTTCATGTTGAAATAGGTCATGCCGTAGGACTTGGCGTTGTTGTCCAAGGTTTCCACCTGCAGGCGCGAGACCGGGTCGGCGATGCCGTCGGCGCGCGAGGTGGTCGGCACGTTGTGATCGGCCACGGCCAGGTTGGCCGACAGGCGCCACGGCTGGCGGTTGGCGGCGCGCAGGCCGTCGAAGGCCTGCGGACTGGTCACTTCGTGCACCAGGTGGCGGTCGATGTAGAGGATGGTGGTGCCGTCTTCCTCGGCCTTGACCACGTGCGATTCCCAGAGTTTGTCGTAAAGCGTCTTCATCATGATGTGTGCTGACTGCGGCTGCCTGTGTGAGTGATCCACTTCGATTATGCCATATTGTGCAATGCGATAGCGGCCGCCGCTGGCCGGCCTCGTGAGCCGATGCGGTTCCGCCGGTCGATACACTTCGTATGACTCCTTTGCAAAATGCGTATTCCTGCCCCGCCCCCCCGGTCGGAGGGGACGTACCCCGAGGGGTACGTCCCCGGCGGTCCGCCGCTTTGCGGGGTGCTAAAAAATCCAAAAAAAAAGCCTGCGCGGACGCAGGCTTTGGTGTCGCTGGCTTAATCCGTCGACTAGGCCGCCATGCGTACACTTCCCCTGCATCCATCCATCAGGAACGATAGGCCCACCACTAGCACCAGTTCGCCCTCGGCCGAACGCGCGGTGCCGGTGATGCCCTCGACCGTGATGGCGGTCATCGGCTTGATGACCAGGTCGGCCGTGCCGTCGACCGCTTCCACCGCCAGGATATACGGCTGTGGCGCGGCAACAACAATACCGACCTTCTCGCGGCAGCTCTCGTAGCCGAGCGAATCGGCCAGCGAGCGCACCGGCAGCGGCCGGCCCTGGTCCTTGAGCACCGGGGCGCCGCCCACTTCCATGAACACGTCGGGCAACTCGACCACGCGCTGCACCACCGCCATCGGCAGCGCCAGCGCGGCGCCCGAGGTCGACACCAGCATGGTCGGCACGATCGACAGCTCGATCGGCAGGCGGATGGCGAACTTGGTGCCCTTGCCCAGCGCCGATTCGATGTGGATCGCGCCGCGGTTCTTTTCCACGGCGGTCTTGACCACGTCCATGCCGACCCCGCGTCCGGACACGCTCGAGGCCACTTCCTTGGTCGAGAAGCCCGGCAGGAACACCAGCTGGAAGCACTCGTCGTTGCTCAGGTTGGCCGACTCGCTGATCAAACCCTTTTGCTGCGCCTTGGTGCGCAACACCACCGGATCCATGCCCTTGCCGTCGTCCTGCAGCACGATCATGACGCTGTTGGCTTCCTGCCACGCCTTGAGCGAGATGTACGACTTGGCCGGCTTGCCCGCCGCCAGCCGGTCCTCCGGCGACTCGACGCCGTGGTCCAGCGAGTTGCGCAGCATGTGCACCAGCGGATCGTACAGGCTGTCGACGACCACGCGGTCGACCTCGGTCTCGGCGCCCTCGATGGTCAGCTCGACGTCCTTGCCCAGATCCTTGGCCAGCTCGCGCACCAGGCGCGGGAACTTCTGGAACAGGCGGCCGACCGGCTGCATGCGCGTCGCCAGGGTGGCGCGCTGCAGTTCGGTCGAGTAGCGCGAGGCCCGCTCCAGCGTTTCGGCCAAGGTGGCCATCAAGGTCTGGGCCTGGCCCTCGAACTTGAATTGCAGCAGGCGTTCCAGCAGCACGGCGGCCTGGTTGGCGGCCTGCACCGATTCGCCCGCCACTTCCAGCAAGGCATCCAGTTTAACAGCATCGACGCGGATCGACTCTTCTTTGGCCGGGGCGGCGTGGGGACGCTCGTCGCGTTTCTCCGGCGCGTCGCGTTTGACGGGGACCGGCGCGGCGGCGGCGGGCGCGGCGGCCTGGGCGGACGGCGCGGCCACGGCGGCGACGGCGGCGACCGCGCCCCCCCCAGGATCGCCGTCACGGGCGTCGACGGCGGCGCCGCAGGGGAGGCCGGGGCGGCCGTCGCTTGCGGCGAGGCGGGGG
>CAUPRW010000107.1:0-7873 GCA_963513825.1 uncultured Duganella sp. | reverse complement strand
GAGTCGTCGATCAGCGCCTTGATCTCCTTGGCCGCCGCCGCCGAGCGGTGGGCCAGGTTGCGCAACTCGGTGGCGACCACCGCGAAGCCCCTGCCCTGCTCGCGGGCGCGGGGTCGACACCGGCGCCGTGGCGCCGCGCTGGCCCACCTTGAACACGCTGACGGCCTGCGACAATTCCCTGGCCTGCTCCTGCATGGAACTGGCGGCGGCCGAGGCCTGTTCCACCAGCGCCGCGTTTTGCTGGGTCACCTCGTCCATCTGCGCGATCGCCGAATTGATCTGCTCGATGCCGGTGGTCTGCTGCACGCTGGCCGAGGCGATTTCACTCATGATGTCGGTCACGCGGGTGATCGATTGCACGATGTCGGCCATCGTCACGCCGGCGTCGTCGACCAGCTTGCCGCCGGCGTCGACCTTGCCGACTGAGTCGTCGATCAGCGCCTTGATCTCCTTGGCCGCCGCCGCCGAGCGGTGGGCCAGGTTGCGCACCTCGGTGGCGACCACCGCGAAGCCCCTGCCCTGCTCGCCGGCGCGGGCCGCCTCCACGGCCGCGTTGAGCGCCAGGATATTGGTCTGGAAGGCGATGCCGTCGATGACGCCGATGATGTCGACGATCTTCTTGGACGAATCGTTGATCGAGGCCATGGTCTCGACCACCTGCGCCACCACCGCGCCGCCCTTGACCGCCACCGCCGCTGCCGAGACGGCCAGCTCGTTGGCCTGGCGCGCGTTGTCGGCGTTCTGCTTGACGGTGCCGGTCAGCTCTTCCATGGACGAGGCCGTCTCCTCCAGCGAGCTGGCCTGCTGCTCGGTGCGGGCCGACAGGTCGAGGTTGCCCGCGGCGATCTGATTCGAGGCGGTTGCGATGGTGTCGGTGCCGGTGCGCACCCGGCCGACGATGTCGGCCAGCTGGTCGCGCATCTGCTTCATGGAAGACATCAAATTGCTGCCGTCGCCCCCGCGCAGCGCGATGTCCGTGTCTAATTTACCACTGGCGATGTCCTGGGCCACGGCCATGGCGTAGGTCGGTTCGCCGCCCAGCTGCTTCAAAATACTGCGGGCGATGGCCAGGCCGCACACGACCGACGTCAGAATGCCGAGGGCGGCGATGATCATTATCAGGACCCGGCTGTTCGCATATTGAACATGGGCGTCGCTGGCGGTTTGGCTGCTGGTTTTTATTTCATAGTCGCGGAACTCGATGATGGTGTTGACCCACTTATCGAGCGCCGGGCCGGTCTGCCCCATCAGCAATTCCGGCGCGGCGGGGTCGTTCGCCAAACCGAGTTCAAAAGCCTTTTTAATCAAGGGCAAAGCGGCGGCCTTGGCCTCGTTCATTTTCGCCAGGTAGCTCTTTTCCTCCGGACTGGTATTCGGATCCTCAAGGAATATTTTATTCAGATCGGCGACAAACCCGTCATAGTCCAGCAAACTCTTTTCAAACGCTTCTTTTTCCTTGTTCATGCTCGGCAGGTCGGTCAGGACGATCACGTTGCGCATGGCCGTCGAGGCTTTCTGCGCCTCGCCCAGGGCCTGGGAAAGCAGGTTCGACTCGGTGGCGTTGAAGTCCACGGTGACGATCAACGACTCGTTTAGAGCGGCCAGCTTGCTGATGCCGAGCGCCGTGACGATCATCAAAATAACCAGCCCGATGCCGAAGCCGAGCGCCAGGCGGGTTTGAATCGTGAACCTGGAAAATAGCATGATGATATTCCCGATAAATTAAGCCGGCGTTGTATTGGACAGAATCAATCCAATAATTTCGATGTCGGTCTAGCCTACTATATCAATTGGAAAACCCGCAACGATGATTTCAAAATGGCGCGTGTCGCACCACGGAACATAATTCTCCCGTTTAAATATTTTTACGGGAACGACAATATTTAATTGAAGTTTTAATGCAATTTTCCAGCTCCTTGACTTTTATGTTGTATTCGGGCGTTTGGCATTGCGCTTGATTCAATCGGGGCCGCTCGGCGCGACTAGCGTTTTATAAGGAGGACTTACTAGTTTCACGGGCCCGGCTATCGGTCCCGCCATGGGGCCAATGATTGCGCGTTGCGCGCGCGCCTCGCGGCAAAAACCAAACCCGTCCACCACAACGAATCGCGTGCTATGCTGCGAAAATACCATATTGCCCCAAGACATTATTTGCCCTATGCATAAGATGTTTCAAGTAGGCATTGCGCCTCTGCTGGCCTTCGCCACCGCCGTCACCACGCTGCTGCTCACGCTGGTGCTGGCGGAGGCGATCGGCGCGACCGCCTCGCGCCAGGTCGAGGAGGACATCGGCCAAGGTCTTGCCGAGCTGGCCTTCCAGACCACCGACAAGCTCGATCGCGGCATGTACGAGCGCTACCGCGAGGTGCAACTGTTGGCCGAGCGCTACGAGCTCAACGCCCAGGACGTGTCGGCGGCGACCAAGCGCGGCATCCTCGACAGCGTGCAGCGCACCTATCCCGCCTACGCCTGGATCGGCCTGACCGACACGGCCGGCAAGGTGTTGGTGGCCACCCAAGGCATGCTCGAAGGCGCCAACGTCGCGAAGCGGCCCTGGTACGCGGCCGCCTACCGCGGCGAGCACCTGACGGACGTGCACGAGGCCGTGCTGCTGGCCAAACTGTTGCCCAACCCCACCAGCGAGCCCAAGCGCTTCTTCGACGTCGCCTTCCCCTACCGCGACAAGGCCGGCGCGGTGGCCGGCGTGCTGGGCACGCACCTGAGCTGGCAATGGGCGCAGGAGATCGAGCGCTCCGTGCTGCGCCCGCTGGCGCGGCGCAAGGCGGTCGAGACGCTGATCGTCAGCCGTGGCGGCCGCGTGCTGCTCGGCCCGGCGCCGTACAAGGAAACGGACATCGCGCTCGGCAGCCTGGCGGCCTCGCGCGCCGCGCGCAACGGCTTCGTGACCGAGACCTGGCCCGACGGCAAGCGCTACCTGGTCGGCTACAGCCAGAGCCAGGGCTTCGACACCTATCCGGGCCTGGGCTGGACCGTGCTGGTGCGCCAGGACCTCGAGCAGGCGCACCTGCCCGTGCGCCAGCTCAAACGCAAGATCTTCTGGACCGGCCTGATCGGCGCCGTGCTGGCCTCCACGCTGCTGTGGGCCATCGCCCGGCGCGTCACCGGCCCGTTGCGCACGATCACGCGCCACGCCGACGCGCTGCGCCTGGGCCGCGCGCAGCACATTCCGGCCATCGGCAGCCGGCTGACCGAGGTCGGCATCCTTGAGCGCGCGTTGAACGCCCTGCTCGACGACCTGCGCGCCAAGGAGGCCGGCCTGCGCGAGGTCAACGCCACGCTCGAGTCGCGCGTGCAGGCCCGCACCGAGGCCCTGCACCTGGCCGTCGAGCAAACCCGCGCCGGCGAGCGCCGCACGCGCGCCGTCATCGACACCGCGCTCGACGCCTTCGTCGGCGTCGACGAGCGCGGCCTGGTCACGGACTGGAATCCGCGCGCCGCCGACATCTTCGGCTGGAGCCGCGACGAGGCGCTGGGCCGGCCGGTGGCCGGCATGCTGTTCCCGGCCGGCCAGCTGGACGGGCCGGCCGGCGCCGGGCCGTTCGCGCTGGCCGGCGGCGCCTCCGCCGTCGGCCAGCGCCTGCAGCTGTCGGCGCTGCGCCGGGGCGGCGAGCAATTCCCGGTCGAGCTGACGGTGGGCTTGATCGACGCCGGCGAGGCCCGCTTCTTCGGCGTGTTCGTGCAGGACATCTCCGCGCGCAAGGCGATCGAAGACGAACTGGCGCGCGAGCGCGAGCTGCTCGACGTCGTGCTCGACTCGATCGACGTCGGCGTGGTCGTCTGCGCGCAGGACGGCACCATCACCTTGTTCAACCGCACCGCGCGCGAGCTGCACGGGCTGCCGGCCGCACCGGTCGGCGCGCAGGGCTGGGCCGCCCATTACGACCTGTTCGCGGCGGACGGCCACAGCCCGCTGGCGGCCGAACAAGTGCCGCTGTTCCGGGCGCTGGCCGGCGAGGTGGTCAAGAACGCCGAAATGACGGTGCGCCCGAAGAACGGCGACCCGCGCTTCCTGTTCGCCAGCGGCCGCGCGCTGCACGGGCGCGACGGCGCCAACATCGGCGCCGTCATCGCGATGAAGGACGTCACCAGCCTGAAGGATTCCGAGCGCCGGCTCGAGGCCAGCGAGCGCCTGTTGCGCACCGTCGCCGACAACCTGCCGGTGCTGATCGCCTATGTCGACCGCGAGGAGCGCTACCGGTTCGCCAACGCCACCTACGAGGCCTGGTTCGGCGTGGCGCCGGCGCAGATGATCGGCAGGTCCGTCGCCCAGGTGATCGGGCCCGGGCTCTACGCGAGCGCCCGGGCCTCGCTGCGCGCCTGCCTGGACGGCCGGCCGGTGCGCTTCGAAGGCGAGGCGCCCGGACCGGACGGCGCCCGCCACGTCGAAGTGGTCGGCATCCCCGACAGCGGCGACGGCGCCACCGGCGGCGTCTACCTGCTGGTCTCCGACATCACCATCGCCAAACGCCACGGCGAGGAGCTCAAGCGCCTGGCGCGCGTGGACGCGCTGACCGGCTTGCCGAACCGCCGCAGCTACGAGGAGCGGCTGCAGGAGGCGCTGCAGCGGGCCCGGCGCGGCCGCCGCGGCCTGGCGCTGATGTTCCTCGACCTCGACCACTTCAAGCAGATCAACGACACCCTCGGCCACGCGGGCGGCGACCGCGCCCTGCAGGAGTTCGGCCGGCGCCTGAAGGGGGCCGTCAGGACCACCGACGTCGTCTCGCGCCTGGGCGGCGACGAGTTCACCATCATCCTCGAAGGCTTGCGCGACGCGCGCGAGGCCGAGATCGTGGCCGCCAAGATCATCGACGCCTTCGCCGCGCCGGTCGACCTGGGCGCGGCCAGCCGCCGGCTGTCGACCAGCATCGGCATCGCCTACACCGAGGCCAGCGCCATCGACGCGCCGACCCTGGGCCAGCAGGCCGACGCCGCCCTGTACCGCGCCAAGGCGGCCGGACGCGGGCGCTACGCCTTGGCCTGACGGCGCGCGCTGGACCGCCCGCGAAAAGCGGTAGAATGTCGGGCTAAGCGCCGCGGCCCTTGCGCCGTGGCAAAACCAGACTCACCGCACCGCCGAAAAAGAACCAATGACCACCGTCCCCAACGAAATCAACGCCGCCGCCGTCAAGAACAGTCCCGCAGAAAAAATCACGCCGATGATGGCCCAGTACCTGAGCATCAAGGCCGACTATCCGGACATGCTGGTGTTCTACCGCATGGGCGACTTCTACGAGCTGTTCCACTCGGACGCCGAGAAGGCGGCGCGCATGCTCGGCATCACGCTGACGGCGCGCGGTTCGTCGGGCGGCCAGCCGATCAAGATGTGCGGCGTGCCGTTCCATTCGCTCGAGGGCTACCTGGCCAAGCTGGTCAAGATCGGCGAGTCGTGCGCGATCTGCGAGCAGATCGGCGACCCGGCCACCAGCAAGGGCCCGGTCGAGCGCAAGGTGATGCGGGTGGTCACGCCGGGCACCTTGACCGACGCCGACCTGCTGCCGGAAAAGGCCGAGCGCCCGCTGCTGGCCATGTGCATCATCAGCCAGCGCAAGGTGTGCACGGCCGGCCTGGCGTGGCTGTCGCTGGCGAGCGGCTCGCTCAAGCTGATGGAGTTCTCCGGCGACAGCCGCACCGTCACCACCCGCATGCAGCAGGAGCTCGAGCGCATCGCGCCGGCCGAGGTCCTGCGCGGCGATAACGCCGACCTGTTCGAGGAAGCCGTCAGCTGCCACGTCAACCGGGTGCCGGACTGGCACTTCGACGTCGTCTCCGGCCACAAGGCGCTGCTCGACCAGCTGGCCGTGGCGACGTTGACCGGCTTCGGCGCCGACGGCCTGGGCGCGGCCTTCGGCGCGGCCGGCGCGCTGCTGCGCTACGCCCAGTCGACCCAGGGCCGCGGACTGCAGCACGTGCGCAGCCTGAGCACCGAGACCGAGAGCGAATTCATCGGCCTGGACGCGGCCACCCGCCGCAATCTGGAACTGACCGAGACCATCCGCGGCCAGGAGTCGCCCACGCTGTTCTCGCTGCTGGACCACTGCCGCACGGCGATGGGTTCGCGCCTGCTGCGCTATTGGCTGCACCACGCGCGGCGCGACCAGGCCATCGCCCGTTCGCGCCACCAGGCCATCGCCGCGCTGGCGGCGGCCGACGCCACCGGCGCCCTGTCGCACACGCTGGCCGAGGTGCCCGACATCGAACGCATCACCACCCGCATCGCGCTGCTGTCGGCCCGGCCGCGCGACCTGGCCAGCCTGCGCGACGGCGTCCGGCAGTTGCCGGCGCTGCGCCACGGCCTGCAGCGCGCGCTGAGCGACCCGGATGGCTTGCTCGGCGCGATCCACGCGGACCTGGCCTCGCCCGAACAATGCCTGGACCTGCTGGTGCGCGCGGTCGCGCCCGAGCCGGCCAACATGGTGCGCGACGGCGGCGTGTTCGCGCGCGGCTTCGACGCCGAACTCGACGAGCTGCGCGCGCTGTCGGAAAACGCCGGCCAGTTCCTGGTCGACCTTGAAACGCGCGAGCGCGCCCGCACCGGCATCGCCAACCTGCGCGTGGAATACAACAAGGTGCACGGCTTCTACATCGAGGTCACCCACGGCCAGACCACCAAGGTGCCGGACGACTACCGCCGCCGCCAGACCCTGAAAAACGCCGAGCGTTACATCACGCCGGAACTCAAGGCCTTCGAGGACAAGGCGCTGTCGGCGCAGGACAAGGCGCTGGCGCGCGAGAAGATGCTCTACGACCAGCTGCTGGCCGACCTGGCGCCGTTCATCGGCTGCCTGCAGACGATCGCCAAGGCGCTCGCGCAGCTCGACGCGCTGGTGTCCTTGACCGACCACGCGCTGCGCCACAACTGGTGCGCGCCGCAACTGGTCGAGGGCCCGTGCATCAACATCGTCGAGGGCCGCCATCCGGTGGTGGAGAACCAGATCGAACGCTTCATCGCCAACGATTGCCGCTTCGTCGACGAGCGCCGCCTGCTGCTCATCACCGGTCCGAACATGGGCGGTAAATCGACCTTCATGCGCCAGGTGGCTTTGATCACGCTGCTCGCCTACGTCGGCAGCTACGTGCCGGCCGCCAGCGCGACGATCGGCCCGATCGACCGCATCTTCACCCGCATCGGCGCCACCGACGACCTGGCCGGCGGGCGCTCGACCTTCATGGTGGAGATGACCGAGTCGGCCGCCATCCTCAACGGCGCCACCGAGCATTCGCTGGTGCTGATGGACGAGGTGGGACGCGGCACCTCGACCTTCGACGGCCTGGCGCTGGCGTGGGCGATCGCGCGCCACCTGATCGACACCAGCCGCAGCTTCTCGCTGTTCGCCACCCACTACTTCGAGTTGACGCAGCTGCCCGAGAGCCATCCGACGGCGGCCAACGTGCACCTGTCGGCGGTCGAGCACAAGGACAGCATCGTGTTCCTGCACGCGGTGCAGGACGGCCCGGCCTCGCAGAGCTACGGCTTGCAGGTGGCGCAGCTGGCCGGCGTGCCGCAGACGGTGATCAAGGCGGCGCGCAAGCACCTGGCGCGGCTCGAGGCGCAGGCGCTCGACGCCACGCCCCAACTCGACCTGTTCGCCGCGCCGACGGCCGACGCCAACGACGAGGCCTTCGAGGCACCGGCCGCGCCGGCCGCCACGCAAAGTCCGGCCCTGCGCGACCTGTTCGACGCGCTAGACGAACTGGACCCGGACGCGCTGACCCCGCGCGAAGCGCTCGAGCGCCTGTACCAGCTCAAGCGCCTGACGGAGACGGCGCAGGCATGACGCGGCGCGCGCGCGGCATGGCGGCGGCGCGGCCGGCCGGCCCGGCGCCGACGCCGTCGGCACCGCCAGCGCTGCCG
>CAUPRW010000106.1:0-7987 GCA_963513825.1 uncultured Duganella sp. | reverse complement strand
TCGGCACCGTCACGCGCATCAACGCGAAGTCATGTTCGCTGCTGTGTGACGGCGAACAGTGGCGTGTCTCCCCCGGACTGCTGCGTAAGATCATCGATTTGTAAGCTGCGCGCCGAATACGGGTTCCGCTGACACTTACGTTTTGTATGATCAGTCCGTGTCCGAATGTCGGCACTGACCCTCCCGTTGCTGACCCTCCCGTTGGCGCTCTTGGACGGTTGAGAACGTGTCCGAATGTCGGCACTGACCCTCCCGGGGGGGGGTTAGCGGTGGCGGGCGAGGTAGCGGGTTAGGGCCAGCGCGGCGGTGCCGCAGGCGCTGACGATGATGGTCGAGGCGGCAAACAGCGCCGGCGGATTGCGCATGCCGAGCACATCGGCCGTGAACGCGAGCGCCACCGCCGCCATCAGCTGCGCCGGCAGCATGAAACGCAGTTGCCGGAAGGCGGCCGCGTCGCCGCGCTGCCACAGCCGCCATGCCACGTACGTCACCGGCCCCCACAACAGGCCGATGAACACCAGCACCGCGATGGCGATCAGTAACAGCCTCATGCCGGACGCTGCGCGCGCACCTTGGTGAGCAACTTGGTGGTCGAGCGGTCATGCTCGAAGTCGATCGCCACCGCCCGGCCGCCATAGGCCAGCACCGCCCGCCCCTCGGGGATCGCATCCATCTGGTAGTCGCCACCCTTGGCGTAAATCTCCGGCCGCGCCTGTTGCACCACCTCCAGCGCCGTGTCCTCGTCGAACTCGACCACCAGGCTGACCGACTCGAGCGCGGCCAGCACCGCCATGCGGTCGGCGCAATTGTTCAACGGCCGGTCGTCGCCCTTGCCCAGGCGCTTGACCGAGGCGTCGGTGTTGGCCGCCACCACCAGCGAGGCGCCCAACGCGCGCGCCTGGGCCAGGTAGGTGACGTGGCCGCGGTGCAAGATGTCAAATACGCCGTTGGTCAATACCACCGGCTTGGGCAGCGCGGCCACGCGCGCCGCCAGTTGTTCGCGGGTGCAGATCTTGTCTTCAAATCGGGGCATGGTGGTCTTTTCGTTATCGGTCACAATCGGTGGGCGAAGTCTTGGATATTTACACAATCTTTCCAACTGGCCGCCGCCAGCGTGCATTATATCGACACCATTCCGCTACAATCGCCTTTGTTGACCCACATTTATTGCATCTGTACATTGCCTGTGTTCAAATAGATTCATGACCCTGACCGAACTGAAATACATCGTAGCCGTCGCGCGGGCCAAGCATTTCGGGCACGCGGCCGAAGCCTGCTACGTTGCGCAGCCGACCCTGTCGGTCGCGATCAAGAAACTCGAGGACGAACTCGGCGTGGTGCTGTTCGAACGGGGCGGCGCCGAGATCTCGGTCACGCCGCTGGGCGCGCAGATCGTCGCCCAGGCCGAGCGCGTGCTCGAGCAGACCGCCGCCATCAAGGAACTGGCCAAACAGAACAAGGATCCGCTGGCCGGCCCGCTGCGCCTGGGCGTGATCTACACCATCGGCCCCTACCTGCTGCCGCCGCTGGTCAAGGGCATGATCGACAAGCTGCCGCAGATGCCGTTGATCCTGCAGGAAAATTTCACCGTGCGCCTGCTCGAGATGCTGCGTCAGGGCGAGCTCGACGCGGCCATCATGGCGCTGCCGCTGCCCGACCACGGCATGGCCATGCAAGCGTTGTACGACGAGCCGTTCGTCGTCGCCATGCCGGCCCAGCATCCCTGGGCCAAGCGCAAGACCATCCCCGCCGACGACCTCAAGACCGAGAACATGCTACTGCTTGGCAACGGCCATTGCTTCCGCGACCAGGTGCTGGAGGTCTGTCCCGAAATGGCGCGCTTCTCGGCGCCGGGCAACGGCATGCAGCGCACGTTCGAAGGCTCCTCGCTGGAAACCATCCGCCACATGGTCGCCAGCGGCATCGGCCTGACGGTGCTGCCGCGCGCGTCGGTGGCCGACATGGACACCCACGACGGCATGCTGCGCTACCGCCACTTCGACGCGCCGCAACCGTCGCGCCGGGTGGTCATCGTCTGGCGCAAAAGCTTCACCCGCAAGGCCGCCATCGACGCCGTGTGCGAAGTGGTCGCCGCCTGCGAGCTGCCCGGCATCACCACCCTCTGCGCCGACGCCTGAGCCGGCCCGCCGGCCGCCGCGCGCCGGCCGCGGCAAGATTTGCGATAATGGCAGTCTTCCCCCCCACGCGACGCCATCGATGAACAAGCTGCAGCTCTATTTCCGCCTGGTCCGGCTGGACAAACCCATCGGCACCCTGCTGCTGCTGTGGCCGACGCTGTGCGCGCTGTGGCTGGCCGCCGACGGCAAGCCGGACTGGCGCCTGGTGCTGGTGTTCGCGCTCGGCACGCTGCTGATGCGCTCGGCCGGCTGCGCGATGAACGACTACGCCGACCAGGACTTCGACAAGCACGTCAAGCGCACCGCGCAGCGCCCCATCACGAGCGGGCGCGTCAGCGGCAAGGAGGCGCTGGCGATCGCCGCCGCGCTGGCCATCGCCGCGTTCTGCCTGATCCTGCCGCTCAACGCCCTGACCAGGCAACTGTCGGTGGCGGCGGTCGTCATCGCCGCCACCTATCCCTACTTCAAGCGCTTCTTCGCCATTCCGCAGGCCTACCTGGGCATCGCCTTCGGCTTCGGCATCCCGATGGCGTTCGCGGCCGTCCAGAACACGGTGCCGGCGCTGGCGTGGGTACTGTTGCTGGGCAACGTGTTCTGGGCCGTGGCCTACGACACCGAGTACGCCATGGTCGACCGCGACGACGACCTCAAGATCGGCATCAAGACCTCGGCCATCACCTTCGGCCGCTACGACGTGGCCGCCGTCATGCTGTGCTACGGCGTGCACCTGGCGCTGCTGCTGGCGTGCGGCCTGCGGCTGGGGCTGGGCGCGTGGTTCCTCGCCGGCCTGGCGGTGGCGGCCGCGATCGCGGCCTACCATTACACGCTCATCCGCGCACGCGAGCGCGACGCCTGTTTTTACGCTTTCCGCCATAATAACTGGCTCGGTGCGGCGGTGTTCGCCGGTGTCGCCGCCGACTACGCGCTGCGGTGACACGATTGAGCCGGCGCAAAGCGGCGCGGCGAATGGCGCCTACACTGGCCAGCGCCTTTTCATCAACGACAGTCAGGAGGGCATCACCATGGATCAAACGCATCAGAATGGAAACGCCGTCAGCGACGGCCAGGCCGCCAGCGGCGCCGCGCGCGACAAATTAATGGACGGCTTGAAGACCGCGATCGGCCAAGCCGAGCAATATCTGGGCGACGCCGGCGAGCAGCTCGGCGGCGCCGCGTCCGCGGCGCGCGCCCGCTTCGACGACACCTTGCTCACCGCCCGCACCGACCTGCGCAAGCTCGAGGAAAGCGTGCTCGCCCGGGGCCAGCAGGCGGCGCAAGGCGCCGACGCCTACGTGCACGCGAACCCTTGGCAGGCGGTCGGGCTGGGCGCGGCGGTGGGGCTCGTCGTCGGCCTGCTGATCAGCCGTCAATAGGCGGCGGTCGCCGCTCAGCCCGCCGGCACGAAGGTCGGCGGCGGGCAGACCGGATTGTCGCTGGTCTGGATGCCGGCGACCAGGCATGCCATCGCCTCGCTGTTATTGACGCGCAGCCCGTGGCGCGGCGACAGCGTCCAGAACGCGCTGCCGGCGTTGACGGTTTTCATCGCCAACAGGAAGGTTTTGTACTGGTCGTACTGCAGCTGCGCCTGTTCCGGCGCGATCGCGCCAAATTCGCTGTTGACGGCCGGCCAGGGCCGATTGCTCCAGCGGCGCGGCAGGGTGTTATAGGTGCCGATGACCAGGTTTTTCATCAGCGCCAGATCGGCGCCGCTCGGCGCCGGGCCCTGCACGGAATAGTACTGGTGGTTGCTCATGAACGAGCTGATGCCGCGCCAATACCGCTGGAAGGCGGCGTTGCCCTCGCCCACGGTGGTGATGCGGACCGGGTCGTAGCGTTTGATCAGGTTGTACATCGCGTGCACCGCGTTGACCACCGACTTGTAGGCGTCCGGGCTGGCCACGCCGGCCGCGTCATTGAGGCAATTGAAATGCGCGGCATTGTGCAGCGGTTCGTTCAACACATCCCACGCGTACAGCGCCGGATAGTCCTTGATGGCGGCGACCAGTTGTTCCGCGTTCGCCTCCACATCCTTGAAGCTTTTTTTCCACAAGCATTGGCTGGCCTCGCCGCTGTAGCCGTACTTGGTGTAGCCGTCGAGGGTGATGATGACCTTCATTTGCCGGGCGTTGGCGGCGTTGAGGAAACCGCGCACCTTCGTGATGACGGTCGCCGTGGCCGTGCGCGCATCGACACCGCCCCACTGGGCGCTGTCGAAATTGGTGCTCGGCGGAATGACGACCGGCAGGCGCAACACGTTCAGCTTCATCGCCTCGGCGGTGGACAGGACCGCCGCCAGATCGGCGCCGGTCGGTATCCACTCGGTGTGGCTGCCCGCCTCGACGAAGGTGCGGTTGATGACGTTGGCGCCGCGGAAGTTGGCGAACGTGAATTCGCCCATGGCCGGCAGCGACGGGGCGGCGTCGGCGGCGATCGTCTCGAGGGCCGAGGCGTCGAGCGGCGGCGCGTAGTAGACGGCGATCCGCTGGCTGGGCGGCGCCGACGGCGTCGTCTGGCCGAAAAATTCCACCCGCTCCTGCACCATGCGCCAGGTGAAGGCGTACGCCAGCGGCTTGCTGGAACTATGGCTGGGCGCGGTGACGGTAAAGCTGAACGGCGCCGTCCCTTGCGGCGGCACGTCGGCCGACAGGGCGCGGAAGGCGCGGTTGACGCCCCAGAACGCCCCTTCGACGTCGCCGATGCGGTACAGGCGCCCGCTCGCGGGCGTGCCGCTGGTCCAGGTGGTGGTGCCGCGGTTGGCGAACACCAGGTCGACCCGGTAGCTCATGCCGGCCTCCATCGCGGCCGGATATTGGGCGGACACCAGTTCGGCGTGGTTGCCGACCTGCTGCGCGTGGGCGTCGGCCAGCACGAACAGCGACGGCCAGGCGGCCGCCAGTATTTTCTTCATTGAATTCACCGTTCAAGTCATCGGACGCGGCACGCGCGGCGCCACCCTCGCCCGAATTATAGACAAAATCCTAAACTTGTAAACGTTGAAATAATTGGAGAGAATTGGCAACAAAAACCGCCGACCCCAGGGTCCGCCCCCCGCCCGGGCCGTGTCCGCTACAGCGCCGTGCCCAGCTCGTCGCCGAGCTCCTTGCCGCGCGCGGCGGCCGCCTTCATCGCCTTGACGATGGCGGCCTTGACGCCGCTCTCGTCCATGCTGGTGAGCGCCGCGTAGGTGGTGCCGCCCTTGGAGGTGACGCGCTCGCGCAGCAGCGACACCGGCTCGGCCGACTGGGCCGCCAGCTGCGCCGCGCCGGTGAAGGTGGCCAGCGCCAGCTGCGTGCCCTGCTGCGCGCTCAGGCCCAGTTCGACGGCGGCCTGCTGCATCGCCTCGATGAAGTAAAACACATACGCCGGGCCGCTGCCGGAGACCGCCGTCACGGCGTCGATCTTGGCCTCGTCGTCGAGCCACACGGTGGGGCCGACGGCGCGCAGGATGTCGTCGGCGACCTGCTTTTGCCGCGCGCTCACGCCGGCCGCCGCCACCATGCCGGTGATGCCCATGCCGATCAGCGCCGGCGTGTTGGGCATGCAGCGCACGATGGCGTCGTAGCCGCCGAGCCAGCGCGCCAGGTCGGCGCTGCGGATGCCGGCCGCGACCGAGACGATCAGCGGCTGGCGCGCGCGCTCGAGCAGCGGCAGCAGTTGCGCGGCCACCTCGCGCATGCTTTGCGGCTTGGTCGCCAGCACGATGACGTCGGCCGCGCCGACGGCGGCGTCGGCGGCGGTGGCCGTGCTCACGCCGTATTGCTGGCGCAGCTTGTCCAGCGAGGCCGGGTTGGGGTCGACCACGTGGATGTTGCCGCCGGCGGTCAACTTGCCGGCCAGTCCCGCGATCAGGGCGGAGGCCATGTTGCCGCCGCCGATAAATGCAATGTTCATATCAAGCCTTGTGGTAGGTTCGTGATCCAAAAATGGCGCTGCCGACGCGCACGATGGTGGCGCCTTCGAACACGGCCGCGCGCAGGTCGGCCGACATGCCCATCGACAGCGTGTCGAGCGCCAGCCCGTCGGCGCGCAATTGCTCGTACAGCCGGCGCAGGCGCGCGAAGGCGTCGCGCTGGTGCTCGAATTGCTCGGCCGGCTCGGGGATCGCCATCAGGCCGCGCAGGGTCAGGTTGGGCAGCGCGGCGACCTTGTGGGCCAGCGCCGCCAACGCCTCCGGGGCGACGCCGCTCTTGCTGGCCTCGCCGCTGATATTGACTTGCAAACAGATTTGCAGCGGCGCCAGGCCGGCCGGGCGCTGCTCGGACAGGCGCTGCGCCACCTTCTCGCGCTCGACCGTGTGCACCCAGTCGAAATGCTCGGCGATGGGGCGGGTCTTGTTGCTCTGGATGGGGCCGATGAAATGCCACTCCAGCGGCGGCCCGTCGGCCAGCGCGGCGATCTTCTCGAGCGCCTCCTGCAGGTAATTCTCGCCGAAGGCGCGCTGGCCGGCCCCGACCGCCTCGCGCACGGCCGCCGGGCCGAAGGTCTTGGAGACGGCCAGCAGGCGCACGGCGTCCGCCGGACGGCCGGCTTCTTGTGCGGCGGCAACGATTGTCGCGGTGATTGCTTGCAAGTTTTGCGGGATAAGAGACATAATCGACGAGTCACCAGACGGATAAAGAGACAGCGGTAAGCGTCATCACACCAACGCAGGCAGGAATTATAAATGGACATATCCGAACTTCTCGCATTCTCGGTCAAGAACAAGGCGTCCGATTTGCACTTGTCAGCCGGCCTGCCGCCGATGTTGCGCGTGCACGGCGACGTGCGGCGCTTGAACGTCGAGCCGCTCGGGCACAAGCAGGTGCACGCGATGATCTACGACATCATGAACGATGGCCAGCGCAAGGCCTACGAGGAGATGCTCGAGGTCGACTTCTCGTTCGAGATCGCCGGCCTGGCGCGGTTCCGGGTCAACGCCTACAACCAGGAGCGCGGCGCCTCGGCGGTGCTGCGCACGATCCCGTCGCGCATCCTCACGCTCGCCGAGCTGGGCGCGCCGGCCATCTTCGCCGACTTCGCGCTCAAGCCGCGCGGGCTGGTGCTGGTGACGGGGCCGACCGGCTCGGGCAAGTCGACCACGCTGGCGGCCATGGTCAACCACCTCAACGAGAATTCGCACGGCCACATCCTCACCATCGAGGACCCGATCGAATTCGTGCACGAATCGAAGAAATGCCTGGTCAACCAGCGCGAGGTGGGGCCGCACACGCACTCGTTCGCCAACGCCTTGCGCTCGGCGCTGCGCGAGGATCCGGACGCCATCCTGATCGGCGAGATGCGCGACCTGGAAACGATACGGCTGGCGCTGTCGGCGGCCGAGACCGGGCATTTGGTGTTCGGCACCTTGCACACGTCGTCGGCGGCCAAGACGATCGACCGCATCGTCGACGTGTTTCCGGCCGACGAAAAGGAAATGGTGCGGGCCATGCTGTCGGAATCGCTGCAGGCGGTGATCTCGCAGACGCTGCTCAAGACCCGGGACGGCGCCGGGCGGGTGGCGGCGCACGAGATCATGGTGGCCACGCCGGCGATCCGCAACCTGATCCGCGAAGCGAAGATCGCGCAGATGTACTCGTCGATCCAAACGGGCAGCGGTGTCGGCATGCAAACGCTGGACCAGAACCTCACGGACCTGGTGCGGCGCAACGTCATCGGCGCCGCCACCGCCCGCGCCGCCGCCAAAACCCCCGACAACTTCCCCGGCTAACATCGGGGTCAAGTCCTGACCCTTCCCCTCATAGTTCATACCGTGCAACCATAGAAACGAGCTGATCCAGAGCATCATCGAATTGGCGTTTTGTGATCTGGAACGTGTCAGGTTGCTTGAGCCAGTAGAGGGCGAGGGAAAG
>CAUPRW010000105.1:0-8634 GCA_963513825.1 uncultured Duganella sp. | reverse complement strand
TGGTCCCACCCCTTCCCATCCCGAACAGGACCGTGAAACAACTCTGCGCCGATGATAGTGCTGCAACCAGTGTGAAAGTAGGTTATCGTCAGGCTAGTTATATGAAAAAGCCCCTTCCAGTGATCTGGTCGGGGCTTTTTTGCGTTTACCCCGCACCCCCAACCTGGGGACGTACCCGGTAGGGTACGTCCCCTCGACGGAGCAGCCACCACCTCTGCGGGGGGACGTACCCCTCTGGGTACGTCCCCACACCACTACCGCACGCGTCAACGCGCCATGCAGTGGGGTTGCTCCGCCGAACCATCCTCAAAATTCCAAACCCGCACCCAACCGCTTGCCCAGACAAAGCAACGTCAATGTCGGCGGCAAGCCCCACGGCCCGGGAATCACCGATGCATCGCAGACAAACAAACTGCGTGTCGTGGTTTGTAAATGCGCATCCACACTTTCGCCGATGCGCAGGCTGCCGCCAGGATGCGCGGCGAAATGCCAACTCTTAAAGATCTTTTTGGCACCGGCGGCCCGCAAGATCTCGCGCGCCATGCCGACGCCGGCCGCCAACTTGGCCCGATCTCCCGCCGTCAATGTCTTGTCCACCCAGCGCGGTCCGACGGCGCCGCCGATGTCGTCGCGTACCTTCACCATCAACGTAAGCGTTTTGGCATGCGACATCAGACGGTCAAGCCGACCCACCTGCGCGGCGAAGGCTTGATACATTGGCTTGGGCAAGGTCATGTCCGCCAGCGCGATGCCTTCCTCCTGCAAATACATGCCGGCCGCCATCGGCACTTCCGCGCCGCCTTCCATGCCGTCGACCGCTCCCATCACCGCGATGACGGGATCGCTGAAGAATGGACTGCTGACAGCGTGCAATCCCGACCGGTGCAGCAGACGCGGACTGCCGATGCCGCCGCCAGCGAGCACAACCTTCCCGGCGAACGCCTCGTGTATCGCTCCTTCGCGGCGATAGCGCACGCCGGTGGCGCGGCCGCCGTCGACAATCACTTCTTCCACCTTGGCGTTGTCGATCAGCGTCGCGCCAAGCTGGACCGCTTCGTCGATGAAATCACGCGCCGTCCACTTGGCGCCGAACGGGCATCCGTAGACACACCGCCAGCAACCTGTGCGGCAGATCTGCGGGCGTATCAGTTTATCGAGCTTGCGCCATGGCAGATTGATCGCTTCGGCGCCTTGCCGGATGCGCTTGGCCATCGGACCGATCAGTTCATCGGGCAGCGGCCCCATCGGCAGCTCTGCGCGCAACCCTTCAAGCGCCGGCGCCAAGTCGATGCCGTGGGCGGCGAACGTAGCCAGTGGCGGCGGGGCGGCGGTGGCGAAGTTGATGGCGGTGCTGCCGCCGGCGGTGATCCCGCTGACCAGCAGCGAGGCGTCGCGATGGAGGAACGCGCCCTTGCCGGGAACCGCCGCGATGCCCGCCATCTGCGACAGCGTGCCTTGCAGCGGTGCCGCGCTTCCTTGCTCGAGGATCAGCACGCGTAGTTGTCGGCGCGCCAGCTCGCGCGCGACACTGGCTCCGCCCGGGCCGCTGCCAACCACAATCACGTCGAATGTCCGGCTCGCCTGCTGGCTCATGAGAAATCCCTGGTCGATAAGCGTTCACCTTAGCGCATTTTGGGCCTGCTTGCGCAAACACAGATCCGGGTCGCGCGTGTCCGGGCAGTATGCTAGTTCCCAACCACTTTCAGGAGCGCTGACATGAGTGACATCGATCATAGCCGCATGGCCGAAAAACTGACCGGTCCGGTTTCAGCGATATTGGATAAGCACCAGGCGACCATCGCGCCCATGTTGGGAGGAAAGGCCGGCAGCATCACCCGCGCGGCGCTGCGCAACGACGAGGCGATGCGCAAGGTGGCCGGGTATTGTTATTTGATGTTGCCCGGTTTGGTGCGACTGGCCGTCAAGGAGCCGGTGTTTGTTGATTTTGTGATGAACAATCGCGAGCGGCTGCTCGACCGGTTGGTCGAGAAGGCCGCTTGACGCGTCAAAATTGATATTGCGCGCCGACGCCCACCAGCCAGTTGCGCTGCGGGGCGGCTTCGTAATAGCGCTTGTTGGTATCGCCGACGATCACCGAGCCGACGTAGTTTTTGTCGAACAGATTATTGAGCCGCACAAACTGCTTGAAGCGCCAGCCTTGCCATTCCTGCCTGGCCCCCACCCGCGCGTTGAGAATGCCGTACCCCGGCGCCGGCCGGTCGATGTTACCGTCGTCGGCGTAGATTTTTCCGGCGGCGACCGCTTCAACGGCGGCGCCGTAGCGGTCCGCCCCATCCTTCCACGCCAGTTCCGCGTAGGCATTTGCCTTCGGTACGCCGGGCAGGCGGCTGCCTTCCAGCACCGCGCCGAAGCCCTGGTCGTAGATCGCGCGCAAACCGGTCAGCGCCACGCGCGTGCTCAACCCATAACGCCACGACGACTCGAGCGATACTTCCACGCCCTGCCTGAGCGTCTTGCTGGCGTTGCGGTAGCTGGTGCGGCCACCGCCGCTGCTGTCGACCACGACCTCGTCGGTCGTGCGCGCCTGGAACACGGCGGCGTTGAAGCTGGTGCTGTCGCCCAATTTGCTTTTGACGCCCGCCTCCACGTGCGTACTCTTGGCCGGCCGCAAGCCGAAGTTGAAGCCGGCACCGGTGCCCGAGTAAAACAACTCGTTGAGCGTCGGCGTTTCGAAACCCCGCGCGGCGCTGGCGTAGACATTCAACATCGGCGACACGCGGTACAACACGCCCACGACGGGCGTCGTATGGCTGTAGTCGAGGCTGCCGCTGTCGTTGCCGTTGGCGAGGAAGCGGTCATCCACGGAAATTTTCACCGCACTGCGGCGCAGGCCGGCGCTGAGCAACCACGCGCCCGACTGCCATTCGGTTTGCACATACGGATCGAGGTTGGACACCTTGTCCTGTTCGTCGCGGCGCAGCGCCCCTTGAACGCCGAACTGGCCGCCGATGAAGTTCTCATAGCCGCGGCGGTCGTCGGAGGAGCGGCCGTATTCGACGCCGACGGTGGTGCTCAGCTTGCCGCCGGCCAGCCGGCCCACCTGCATCCAGCTCACATCGGTGCCGTAGAAATCGCGGTCGAAATCGACCACGCCGCCCGAGTGCGTCGCCGGCGCCTGGAACGCGCGCGAGAACGCCTGGAACTGGATCACCTCGCGGTTGCCACCGTAGGCCGTCACGCGCAGCCGGTCGTCGCCGAAGCGCTGCTCCCAGGTCGCGCCGACCTGCGAGTGGTCGATGCTCTTGCGGGTGTCGTAGCGGTCGGCCAGCGTGCGCCTGGGCGCTTGCGGATCGCTGGCGTCGGTCTCGCCGGCGCGCGGGTCGCGCTTGTAGGTGGCCCAGGTCACGCCGAGCGGATCTTGCGTATCGTGCTGGCGCAGGCCGTTGGCGACGATGGTCAGTTTGGCGCTGTCCAACGGCGCGACGGTCAGCTTGGCGAACGCCTGGTCGCGCCTGGCCGCGCTGTGGGCGCGGTAGCCGTCGGTGTCGAAGCGCGACGCGTCGAGCACGTAGCCGACGCCGGCCTGCTTGCCCTGCGCGTTGAGGTCCGCCTTGCGGGTGCCGTAGCTGCCGGCGGTCAGGCTCGTTTCCAACGTCGGCGCGCCTTCGCCGTCGCGAGTGAATATCTGGATCACGCCGCCTGAATGGTTGCCGTAGATGGCCGAGAATGGACCGCGCAAGACTTCGATGCGCTCGGCCATGTCGAGGTTGAAGGTGGCGGCCTGGCCCTGGCCATCGGGCATGCTGGCCGGAATGCCGTCGGCGATCAGCCGCACACCGCGCACGCCGAAGGTCGAGCGGGCGCCAAAGCCACGCGAGGAGATCTGCAAGTCTTGCGCGTAGTTTTGGCGGTTCTGCGCCACCAGGCCGGGCACCGCCACCAACGCCTCCGAGGCGTTGACCCGCGCCTGGGCGTCGTTGATGCGGGCGGCGTCGACGACGTCGATCGCGGCCGGCATGTCGAACACCGTGTGGCCGACGCGCGTGGCGCTGACGACCACCACCTCCAGCGGCGCGCCGGGCGCTGCGGCGTCGTCGGCGGTGGCTTGGGCGGATGCGCCAAGCGCGACCAGCGCGCTCAGCGCGGCGGTGTTTAGTTGAATTGGGGAACGCTTCATGTTTTCTCCGGATGGGCAGCCTGCAATATACCCGCGCGCGACAAAAAGTGCGCCGACGCTGTTGCAGCGGTGTGTCAAAACTGAACACTGTCACAGCTGCGCGAAGGGGAAAACACCGTCCGCCCCCTGCGGCGCGGCTGGCACGCTGTTTGCGAAAGCATAGTCGTTCACCACCCATATCAAATCATCAGAAAGAGGACGACATGAATCTTGCGGACATCAGCAAACTGGGCGTAGCCAATCCCTTCAAGCCACGTTATGACAACTACATCGGCGGCAAGTTCGTCGCGCCGGTCAAGGGCGAATACTTCGGCAACATCACGCCGATCACCGGCCAGGTGTTTTGCGAAGTGGCGCGCTCGACCGCCGAAGACATCGAACTGGCGCTCGACGCCGCCCACGCCGCCAAGGAGGCCTGGGGCAAGACGTCGCAGACCGAGCGCGCCAACATCCTCAACAAGATCGCCGACCGCATGGAGGCGAACCTGACCCTGATCGCCACCGCCGAGACCATCGACAACGGCAAGCCGATCCGCGAGACCACCGCCGCCGACATCCCGCTGGCGATCGACCACTTCCGCTACTTCGCCGGTTGCATCCGCGCGCAGGAGGGTTCGGTCGCGCAGATCGATTCGGAAACCTACGCCTACCACTTCCACGAGCCGCTCGGCGTGGTCGGCCAGATCATCCCGTGGAACTTCCCGATCCTGATGGCGGTGTGGAAGCTGGCGCCCGCGCTGGCGGCGGGCAACTGCGTGGTCCTCAAGCCGGCCGAGCAGACGCCGGCGTCGATCATGGTGCTGATGGAAATTATTGCCGATTTGCTGCCGCCTGGCGTGTTGAACATCGTCAATGGATTCGGTCTCGAGGCTGGCAAGCCGCTGGCGTCGAACAAGCGCATCGCCAAGATCGCCTTCACCGGCGAGACCGGCACCGGCCGCCTGATCATGCAATACGCGGCGCAAAACCTGATCCCTGTCACGCTCGAGCTGGGCGGCAAGTCGCCCAACATCTTCTTTGCCGACGTGATGGACGCCGACGACGCCTTCTTCGACAAGTGCCTCGAAGGCTTCGCCATGTTCGCGCTCAACCAGGGCGAGGTGTGCACCTGCCCGTCGCGCGTGCTGATCCAGGAATCGATCTACGAGAAATTCATCGAGCGCGCGCTGGCCCGCGTGGCCGCCATCAAGCAGGGCAACCCGCTCGACGCCGGCACCATGCTCGGCGCGCAGGCGTCGCAGGAGCAGTTGGAAAAAATTCTGTCTTACATCGACATCGGCAAGCAGGAGGGCGCCGAGTTGCTGGCCGGCGGCGAGCGCCACGTGCAGGGTGGCGACATGAAGGAAGGCTACTACGTGCGTCCGACGGTGTTCAAGGGCGACAACAAGATGCGCATCTTCCAGGAGGAGATCTTCGGGCCGGTGGTGTCGGTCACCACCTTCAAGGATGAGGCGGACGCGTTGCGCATCGCCAACGACACGCTGTACGGCCTCGGCGCCGGACTGTGGACGCGCGACGGCTCGCGCGCCTTCCGCGTCGGCCGCGCGATCCAGGCCGGGCGCGTGTGGACCAACTGCTACCACCTGTATCCGGCACACGCGGCGTTCGGCGGCTACAAGCAGTCGGGCATCGGGCGCGAGAACCACAAGATGATGCTCGACCACTATCAGCAGACCAAGAACTTGTTGGTCAGCTACAGCCCGAACGCGCTGGGCTTCTTCTGAGATGGGCGCCGCCATCGCCAGGGTCACGGCCACGCCGGCGGCGCTCGAACTGATCGCCGCGCTGCGCGGGCGGCACGGGCCGCTGATGTTCTTCCAGTCGGGCGGCTGCTGCGACGGCAGCACGCCGATGTGCTACCCGGCCGGCGAGTTCAACATCAGCGACACCGACGTGCTGCTGGGCGAGCTCGACGGCGCGCCGTTCTACATGGGCTGCGAGCAGTTCGCCTATTGGGAGCATACGCAGTTGATCATCGACGTGGTCGCCGGCAACGGCGGCATGTTCTCGCTCGACAACGGTACCGGCAAACGCTTCCTGACCCGCTCGCGCCTGTTCACTGATGAAGAGCTGGAACACCTGCAGCCTCACCGCGAATTCGGCACCTTCCGATAAATCGTATTGCGCGAAATACCCAAAGCACGCGCCGCCGCCGACACATTGCCCCCGTGCGTGGCCAGCGCCCGCTGGATCGCATCGACCTCGAGCTCTCCCAGATTGACCGCGGCGCCGTTTGGCGCATCGCCGCGCGGCGCCGGCTGGTCGATGTCATCCAAGAAATCATCGGGCATATGGCGCAAGCCGATCTCGCGCTCATCCCCCGCCATCACCACGGCCGTGCGCAGCAAATTGGTCAACTGCCTGAAATTCCCCGGCCACCGATGGCGCCGGAATAATCCCAGTATCTCCTCCGACACCCGATACCGCCCGCTGTCAGCCTCGGTCGCCAGGATCTTCCCCACCACGCTCTCGAGATCGGTGCGGTCGCGCAGCGGCGGCAACTTCACCACCAAGCCATTCAAACGGTAATACAAGTCCTCGCGGAACAAACCTTTGGCGATCCGCTCGCGCAGATTGTGATTGGTCGCGCAGATCAATTCCACGTTCACTGGAATCGACTTGTCGCTGCCGAGCGGCGTCACCACGCGCTCCTGCAGTACGCGCAGCAAGCGTGCCTGCAGGCTATAGGGCATGTCACCTATCTCGTCCAGAAACAAGGTGCCGCCATTGGCCTGCAAAATCTTGCCGGTCGCGCCCTTCTTGCGCGCGCCCGTGAAGGCGCCGTCCTCGTAGCCGAACAGTTCCGATTCGATCAGCGTCTCCGGAATGGAGGCGCAGTTGACCGCGACGAAGGGACTCATCGCCCGAGGCGAGTCGTTGTGGATGGCCTGCGCCAGCAGTTCCTTGCCGGTGCCCGTTTCGCCCATGATCATGATCGGGATATCGTGGCCCAGCACGCGCGTGACCTTGTCGATCACCAGCTCAAGCTGGGGATCGCCGGTGCGCAGATAGCGCAAACCGGACAACCGGCGCTTGGTTGCCGCCGTTTGGGTGGCGGTTTGTTGCACGCCCGTTTGGGCCGCCGGCACCTCGGCGCGCGCGGAGCGGTCGTGCGCCAACGATTGCTGGAACACGCCATTGGACAAACGCAACTGGGCACGCCCGGCCACGCGCACGCCGCTGTGCATGCACAGGTTCAGCAGTCCGGGCGAGGCGGTGCGGTAATGTTCGTACAGCGCCGACAGCGGCAGGCCGAACAGAGAGCTGAATGTGTGCGATTGCAGCTCGGCCGGCGATAGACCCAGCTGGAACTGGCCGTTGCGGTTGGCCGCCAGGAAGCGTCCGCCGGGGCTGAACGACGCGATTCCCTCCATCAGCGTGCCGATGAACTCCGGCCGCGCGTGGAAATGCAGCGTGATCGCGTCCTCGAAGGTGGCGGAGAACAGCTGGTTCTCGACCATCAGTGCCGACATGCGCACCAGTGCCATTGTGTGCTTGTGAAAACTGCGCTGGTCGCCGGAGACGTCGAGCACGCCGATCACGTTGCCCAGATGGTCGGCGATCGGGGCGGCCGAGCAGGTGAGGAAGTGATTGGCCGTCAGGTAGTGTTGCTCCGCATGGACCAGCACCGGAGATTGCTCGGCGATGGCGGTGCCGATCGCGTTGGTGCCCTTGCTCTGTTCGGACCAGGCGGCTCCGGGTTGCAGCGCGACGCGATTGGCTTTTTCGAGGAAGTCGGCGTCGCCCAGGGAGTGGACGATCACTCCATGGGCATCGGTCAGGATCACCATGTTGTGGGTGTTGACGATCTGCTGGTAGAGCGTTTCCATGGCTGGCACGGCGTGCGTGTGCAACAGGCGGTTTTGTTCGAGCAGCAGCGACAGGTCGACCGTGGGCACGCGGCCCATATCCGCCGCGCAGTCCGGCCGCAAGCCGTACTGCCTTGATCGACGGTGTGAGGTTTCGATAATTAGCGGCATGGTGTCTTCCCATGCCGTGCTTAGATGTGGCGCGGTGTGGCGTTCCATTGGTCTCGGTCTCCGGTGGCCGTTAGCGGCTCTGGGCCTTAATGTAGCACCACCGTGCAGCGCACGCGGCGCCGGGACCAAAATAAACCTTGGCAGTTCAACCCCGCTTTGCTATAGTTCGCCCCCTCGCAGAACACCGCATGCAAATGCGGAGTGAAACGAGAAAAGAAGAAGTGGTTGAGGGGTTGACGAAATAAGCGAAACGCTTCATACTCTTTCTTCTGCGCTGACGAACAAAACGATTTGTCAAGCGTGCAAGCAGTACTAAACAAAGTTCTTTAAAAATTAACAGTCGATAAGTGTGGACGTTTGATGAAAGTGCACGCTGAGCTTCGGTTCCGCGATACTTAAAAAATATCAAATGTTCACAAGAAGTAATGAAATAGGCGCTATGAAAATAGTGGCCTGTCAGTATTTTGAGTGAGCGACCTCTTAGCAATAAGAGTGCCGGTAAAACGGCAAAGTAAC
>CAUPRW010000104.1:0-8948 GCA_963513825.1 uncultured Duganella sp. | reverse complement strand
GCACTTCACGCCAACCTACTCGTCCTGGCTCAACCAGGTCGAACTGTGGTTTGCAAAAATCGAACGAGATGTGATTGCTCGTGGCGTCTTCACTTCCGTGGCTGACCTCAAGAGAAAACTCATGCGCTATATCCGCAAGTATAACGAGTCACCCAAGCCGGTTAAATGGAAGTACTGCGATCTAAGCAAGCGCATCACTACCGATTCAACTGTTACAGCCCACTAGTCTGACACAGGGGGAAAGACAGACTTGACCCCCACGGTTACGGTCGGGCTCGTGTCCAAATGACAGACTTGACCCCGATGGGGTTAGTGGTTGAGGCGCTCGAGCTTGGCGATGCTGAGGTCGAGCACTTTCATGCCGGCGCTGCCGAAGTTGATCTGCGCGCGGGCGTTGGCGCCGCTGCCTTCGATGTTGACGATCACCCCTTCGCCGAATTTGCCGTGCGCGACCGATTCGCCGATGCGCCAGCCCGCCCCCGCCGCCTTGTGCGCGATCTTTTGCGCGATGGCGTTGTCCGAGCCGGCCAGCGGGACGACGTCGTCCCACGGCGTTTTCTTGGCGAACCAGTGCGCTTGCACCTTGGGCGAGAGCCATTTGAGCGCGTCCTCGGGCAACTCGTCGAAGAAGCGCGATTTCATGTTGTAGCGCGTTTGGCCGTGCAACATGCGCGTTTGCGCAAAGCACATGTAGAGCCGCTGGCGCGCGCGCGTGATGGCCACGTACATCAGCCGCCGCTCTTCCTCGACCCCGCCATCCTCGCGCGAGCTGCTTTCGTGCGGGAACAGGCCTTCCTCGAGGCCGGTGATGAAGACGTTGTTGAACTCGAGCCCCTTGGCCGAGTGCACCGTCATCATTTGCACCGCTTCCTGCCCGGCCGTGGCCTGGTTGTCGCCCGCTTCGAGCGAGGCGTGCGACAGGAACGCCGACAGCGGCGACATCACCGTCGCCAACGGGGCGTCGGCGTCGAGGATCTCAAAGCCGTCCTCGTTGACCACCGGCAGGCCCGATTGCTCGCGCGCCTGCGGCCCCAGATGCGCCGGCGCGCCCTGGCCGAAGCCTTCCTCGGAGACGAATTGCGTGGCCGCGCTGACCATTTGCTCGAGGTTTTCGATGCGGTCGGCGCCTTCCTTTTCGGTCTGGTAGTGCGCCAGCAGGCCGCTGGCCTCGAGCACGACGCGCACCAGTTCCGGCAAGGCCATCTGCTGGGTTTCGAAGCGCGCGCCTTCGATCAGCTTGACGAAGCCGCCCAGGGACGAGCCGGCCTTGCCCGAGACATACGGCACGGCCGCGTACAGCGACACGCGGTGCTGGTCGGCCGCCGCCTGCAGCGCTTCGATCGAGCGCAGGCCGATGCCGCGCGTGGGGAAGTTGACCACGCGCAGGAAGGCCGAGTCGTTGTGGGGGTTGTCCATCAGTTGCAGATAGGCGATCGCGTGCTTGACCTCGGCGCGCTGGAAGTAGCGCAGGCCGCCGTAGACGTGGTACGGGATGCCGGCCGAGAACAGGGCGTGCTCGATGACGCGCGATTGCGCGTTGGAGCGGTACAGCACGGCGATTTCGCTGCGCGAGGCGCCGTCGGCGATCAGGTGCTTGGCCTCTTCGATGATCCATTGCGCCTCGGCCAGGTCGGAGCTGGCCTCGTAGACGCGCACCTGCTCGCCATGGCCGGCGTCGGTGCGCAGGTTCTTGCCGAGGCGCTTGCTGTTGTTGGCGATGAGCACGTTGGCGGCGTCGAGGATGTGGCCGTGCGAGCGGTAGTTCTGCTCGAGCTTGATCAGGTTCTTGACGTGGAACTCGCGCTCGAACGCGGCCATGTTGCCGACGTTGGCGCCGCGGAAGGCGTAGATGCTCTGGTCGTCGTCGCCGACGGCGAACAGCGCGCCGCCGCCCTGCTCGCCGTGACCGGCGAGCAGCTTGAGCCATTTGTATTGCAGGTCGTTGGTGTCCTGGAACTCGTCGACGAGGATGTGCTGGAAGCGTTGCTGGTAATGCTGGCGCAGCGGCTGGTTGCGGCTGAGCAGTTCGTACGTGCGCAGCAGCAACTCGGCAAAGTCGACCACGCCTTCGCGCTGGCACTGGTCGTCGTAGAGCTGGTACAGCTCGACCTTTTTGCGCTCGTCGGCGTTGTAGGGGTCGATCTTGTCGGCGCGCAGGCCCTGGTCCTTGGCGCCGTTGATGAAGTACATCACGTCCTTGGGCGGGAACTTCTCGTCGTCGACATTGTTGGCCTTGATGAGCCGCTTGATGGCCGACAGCTGGTCTTGCGAGTCGAGGATCTGGAACGTTTGCGGCAAGGCGGCGTCGCGGTGGTGGGTGCGCAGCAGCCGGTTGCACAGGCCGTGGAAGGTGCCGATCCACATGCCGCGCGTGTTGATCGGCATCATCGCCGACAGGCGCGCGGTCATTTCCTTGGCGGCCTTGTTGGTGAACGTGACGGCCAGGATGCCGGACGGCGAGACCTGCCCGGTCTGGATCAGCCAGGCGATGCGGGTGGTCAAGACGCGGGTTTTGCCGGAGCCGGCGCCGGCCAGGATCAGGGCGCTCTGGGCCGGCAGGGTCACGGCGGCGAGTTGTTCGTCGTTCAGATTGTGAAGAAGATTTTGCATGCCGTATTATACCGGCAGCGGACCCGCGGGGTCGGTCCAGGTGGCGGCCGGCAACGCGCGCCGGGGCCGCCCCGGCGCGCTTGAGTGCGCCTACATCAGGCCCCGGGCCGGCACCGCCTTGCCGCTGCGGATGGCGTCGTCGATCACCGCCTTGAAGCCGCGCTCGGCTTCGCGGCTGGCCTTGGCCTGCTCACGGCCCAGCTCGCCCATGCGCCGGCCCAGTTCGGCCATCGGTTTGTTGGCTTCGGCCATCTTGACGTTGAGCTCCTTCATCGGCGCCTCGTTGCGGTACAGGCCGGCCATCTTTTCGGCCATCTCGCGTTGCATTTGCGCCATTTCCTTTTGCACCGGCACCATTTCAGCGCGCGTCGCCGCCTCCAGCTCGCGGTATTTGCGCACGCTTTCCCGGCTCTGGTCGCGGCTCAGCGTTTCGCTGGCGGCCACCATGCGCGCGGCAATGGCTTGCTGCCTTGCCGCCAGCGCATCCATCCGACGCTCGAGCCGCTCGCGCTCCACGGCCGCCGGGCCGCTGTCGACGTCGCGCGCCAGGCGGTCGATCTGCGCGGCCAGCGCGTCCATCACTCTGGACTGGGCGTCCATCCGCTTGCTTTGCGACTCCATCAGCGCGCCCAGCGCGCTGACCGGCTTCCATACTTCGCGCACCCTGGCGATGAGCGCCGGGTCCTGGATCAGATAGGCCTTGCCGTCCTCGCGATACCAGACGAAGTCCCCCTTGAGGTTGGCGCGCAGTTCGCCGACACGGCGCACGTCGTTGGACGAGCCGGAAACATGGACATGGTCGGTGCCGCCCCAGACGATGGCGTAGGCGCGGTCGGCGCTTTTGTCGCCCAGGTTGACGGTGCTGTTGCCCATGGCGACCGGCGCGGCGGGGACCGCCGGGATCGCGGGGATCGCCGGAATCGCCGGGATGGGGGGAATCGCGGGGATGGGGGGAATCGCCGGCGCGGCGAAAGCGGCATCGGCAGCAGGAGCGGCGGGAGTGGCCGAAGCCGCGGATGCCGCCGGGGCCGCCGGCGCCGCAGGGGCTGCCGGAGCGGCCGGAGCGGCCGGAGCCGATGGTGCTGCCGGGGCGGCCGGGGCGGCCGACGCCACCGGGGCCGCCGGCGCCGTTTCGGCCACCACGGCAATTTGCGCCCGGTCGAGCGGCGCGACCGACCGGGTCGGCGCCGGCGACGCGGCCGCCGTGCCGTCCGCAGGCGCGGCGCCGGCCAGCGTGTCGGGCGCATCGACCGCGGGGACGGCGGCGGCGACGGCGGCGGCAATGGTCGGCGACGGCCGCGGCGCGGCCTGCACATACAACACGGCGCTGGCCGCGACCAGGCCGATCAGCGGCACGACCATCTTCCAACCGACCGGTTCAACATCGGGACGCAGCAAGCGTTTGATACGGGACATGAGATTTCCTCCGTGGGCCGCGTGGGCCAGTTGTGTGGTATCGAACTGAAAACGATCCAGCTCGGACAAGGCCTGCGCCAGCATCCGCGGTTGACCGAGCAGGCTCACTGCGAGGTCGTCGGCGATTTGTTCCCGCTCTTGACGGAGGCGGCGCGACAGGGCCCAAACACTAGGGTGATAGAACAGCACGATTTCGACCGCGCTTTGAATCAGGTTGACCAGGTAGTCGCGGCGCTTGATGTGCGCGAGCTCGTGCGCGAGCAGCGCCTCGAGCAGGTTGGGCGCCATGCCGGTGACCAGCGCGGCCGGCACCAGCACGATGGGACGCCAGCAGCCGGCGGTGATCGGACTGTCGAGCAGGTCGGTCACGCCGAGCCGCACGTGCTCGGGGATCGCGAGCCGGCGCGCCATCTCGGACAGGCGCCGCTGCCAGTAGTGATTGACGATGTAGCGGTCGGCGCGGGTGCGCTCGGCCACCCATTGCAGGCCGAGCGCCAGCCGCAGCGACATGAGCGCGGCGCCGGCCAGCCAGAGGGCGACGATCCACGGCAGCGCAGCGCGCAGCGCCCCTTCCGCGCGGGCCAGCGCGCCATCGTCGACCAGGCCGGCGGCGGCGCCGGTTTGGGCGGCGTCGGCGGCGGCGCTGACGACCGGGATCAGCAGGGCGGAGGCGCCGAGCGCGGCGCCGGCGAAGGATGTGTCGGCGGCGGCCAGTTGCGCGACGACGCTGACGAGCGGCAGCGCCGCGCACAGCAGCAGGCCGGCGCCGGCGACGGCGTAGCGGGTTTGGGGACGGGCGCGGCGCAACAGGTGCAGCGCCAGCGCGACGATCCAGCCGATCAGCAATCCCTGCCACAGGAAATGCAGCAGCGCCCAGCCAATGGCGGGCACCAGGGCCGACAGGGCGCTAACCATGGCTGGCCGCCCGCCGCGTTGTGGTGTGTTTGCGTATGCCGTCCATGCCGCCTCCCCCGATCGATGGATCTAGAATAAGTTATCTAGATCGCGCTGTCTAGAACTTTTTTTCTACATCCGCGCGCCGACGGACGCGCCGGGCGACGGGCGTTTGGCGTGACCGGGTGTGACCGGGTGGGCTTTAGCGGACTTTAGCCGGATTGAGCAACCCGCGTAGCGCCGCTTAGTACTGCTTAGTGGCGCTTAGCGGGTTTTAGTAAGAACTAGTAGTGGTTAGTAAAACGGCGTTTAATAGATCACCACCGAGCGGATCGATTCCCCGCTTTTCATCAGGTCGAAGCCCTCGTTGATGCGCTCGAGCGGCAGGCGGTGGGTGATCAGGTCGTCGATGTTGAGCTTGCCCTCCATGTACCAGTCGACGATCTTGGGCACGTCGGTGCGCCCGCGCGCGCCGCCGAAGGCCGAGCCCTTCCACACCCGCCCGGTGACCAGCTGGAATGGACGGGTCGAAATCTCCTGCCCGGCCGCCGCCACGCCGATGATGATCGACTGGCCCCAGCCCTTGTGGCAGCACTCGAGCGACTGGCGCATGGTGGTGGTGTTGCCGATGCATTCGAAGCTGTAGTCGGCGCCGCCGTCGGTGAGCTGGACGATGGCGTCGACGACGTTTTCCACCGCGGTCGGGTTGATGAAGTGGGTCATGCCGAACTTGCGCGCCATCTCCTGGCGGGCCGGGTTGATGTCGACGCCGATGATCTTGTCGGCGCCGACCATGCGCGCGGCCTGGATGACGTTCAGGCCGATGCCGCCCAAGCCGAACACGACCACGTTGGCGCCGGCCTCGACCTTGGCGGTGAACAGCACGGCGCCCACGCCGGTGGTCACGCCGCAACCGATGTAGCACACTTTATCGAACGGCGCGTCCTCGCGGATCTTGGCCAGCGCGATCTCGGGCACGACGATGTAGTTGGAGAAGGTCGAGGTGCCCATGTAGTGGTAGATCGGCTTGCCGTCGAGCGAGAAGCGGCTGGTGGCGTCGGGCATCAGGCCGCGGCCCTGGGTCGAGCGGATCGACTGGCACAGGTTGGTCTTTTGCGACAGGCAGAATTTGCACTGGCGGCATTCGGGCGTATACAGCGGGATGACGTGGTCGTCTTTTTTGAGCGACTTGACGCCGGGGCCGACGTCGACCACCACGCCGGCGCCCTCGTGGCCGAGGATGGCCGGGAAGATGCCCTCCGGGTCGGCGCCCGAGAGCGTGTAGTAGTCGGTGTGGCAGATGCCGGTGGCCTTGATCTCGACCAGCACTTCGCCTTCGCGCGGCCCGCCCAGCTCGACTTCCTCGATCGTCAGCGGCTGGCCCGCTTGCCATGCAATGGCGGCTTTGGTTTTCATGGTGGGTCCTCTGGCTATGGGTGATCCCGCATCATAGCAAGTCGGCGCCCGCGCGGGCAAACCGCGTCGACGGCCGGGCGCCGCGCTAGCGCGGCGCAGCCGCCAGCGGCGCGCCGATGCCCAGCAGCTCCGACACGGCGCGCCACAGCTGGCGCGGCGAGGTCCACGGCTTGGGCAGGAAGGTGCTGCCGACCATGTGGCGCTCCGGATGGCGCGCCGAATAGAGCAGCACGCGCGCGGCCGCCTGGTGCTGGTGCAGGCCGTGCAGCAGCGCGCCGCCGTCGCCGTCGGGCAGGTCGGGGTCGATCACCACCAGCGCGAACTGCTCGCGGCACAGCAACGCCTCGGCGGCGACCATGGTCGCCACGTGGGTGACCTGGGTTTCCGGCACCAGCAGGGCGGCGAGCACCAGCGCGGCGTCGGCGTCGGCGTCGATGTGCAGCACGCGCGGCGCGGCCGCGTAAAGGCAAAAGCCGGGCGCGGCGGCGCCGTCCGGGTCGGTGCAGGAAGGCCGGGCGGCGCCCGCTAGGTCGATGGTCATGGTGTCTCCGCGCAAACAGTCGATGCCAGGCCGGCAGCATGGGCAGCTGTCGGCAAGCAGGAGTCGGCGGAGTTGGGCCGAGGGGTTGGAACGGGCGCGGGGAAATGGCGGCCGCAGCGGCGGCAGGCGATGCTGGGGGCCTGCGGCGCGAATGCTGTGTTTCTGGTTCCCAGTCTACAACAAAAAATACTTTAAAGAAACAAAAAAAGGCGGAACAACGCCCGCCTTGTTGTCGCGACGGGACGGTGGCGCGCTATTTCTTGAGGCGCTGGCTGAAGGCCGCGTGCAAGCCGTTGAGGGTTTCCTCGGCCGCCAGCAGCTGGTCGGCCACCTCGTTGACCTTGCGCCGGTTCGAGCGGGCGTGGTCGCGCAACACCTCGAAGGCGGTGTTGCGGTCGGTCTGGAATTTACACATCAGCAAGCCCACGGCGAGGCTGGTCTCGCGCCCGGCGGCCAGCGCGGCGTTCAGGTTGAGCTCGGTGCGGCGCAGCTGGCGGATCTCGTCGGCGCGCGCCAGGCCGGCGGCGAAGGCCGGCATCAGGTGCTTCTCGTCGACCGGCTTGACCAGGAAGCCGACCGCGCCGTACGAGGCGGCCTGCTTGCCGGCGTCGGCGTCGCCGCGGCCGGACAGGAACATGAACGGCACCGAACTGGTCGCGTGCAACTGCTTGGCCAACTCCAGCCCGGTCATGCCGGGCATGTGGATGTCGAGCAGCGCCAGGTCCGGTTCGCGCTGGGCGATCACTTGCAGCGCCTGCTCGGCCGACGACGCTTTCAAGATGTCGTAGCCGGCGTGGCCGAGCACCTCGCCGAGGAAGTCGAGCAGCAGTTGGTCGTCGTCGACGATCAGGATCAGACGCTTGGGGCTGGGGGAGACGGGCATGTGGCGGCAACCTTGGGCTATTGCTAACCGCCCAATTATAAAGCGGAAAGACTCCCGTGCAGCAACGATTTGCGGTTGTTGTGTACGACAAACATCGACGCGAAGCGGGCCACGGCCGCCTCGACGCTTGCAGCCTGATAGACGGCGCTGATGGCGGCGACCAGGTCGGCCCCGCGCGCCACCAGCGGCGCGGCGTTGTCCGGCGTCATGCCGCCGATGACGACGGTGGGCAGGCGCAGCGCCGCGCGCGCCTGCTCGAGCAGCGCCGGCGGCGTGCCGACCGCGTAATGCTTGACGCGGGACGGGTAGAAGCCGCCGAAGGCGACGTAGCTGGCGCCGGCGCGCTGCGCGGCCAGCGCGCGCGCCAGCTCGCCATAGCAGGAGGCGCCGACGAGCCGGTCCGGGCCGAGCGCGGCGCGCGCCAGGGCGACGTCGACGTCGGTGCCGCCCAGGTGGACGCCGTCGGCGCCGACGGCCAGGCACAGGTCGGGGAAATCGTTGACGATGAACGGCACGCCGTAGCGCCGGCACAACGCCAGCAGCGCCTGCGCCTGGGCGTGGCGCAGCCCGGGGCCGGCCTGCTTGTGGCGGTACTGCAGCAGGGCGACGAGGTTGCCGGCGCCGGCGCCGGCGTGGGCGGCGCCGGCGGCGAGCGCCTGTTCGCTGGCGTCGAGCAGGCGGGCGGTGTCGTCCCAGTCGGGGGTGACCAGATAGAGTCCTTGCATGGTGTGCTCCTAATCGGTGGCGGGGTGGGCGGGGCGCTGCGGGATGCGCTGGCCGGGGGCGATGGCGTAGGCGTCGCGCAGCGCGGCGTGGCAGTAGCGCTGCGCGGCGTCGAGCGCGCGGCCGACCGGCGCGCCCAGCGCCAGCTGGCCGGCGATGGCCGCGGCCAGCGTGCAGCCGCTGCCGTGGAAGCCGCCGGCCAGGCGCGGCCAGCGCCAGACGCGGGGGGCCTGCGGGTCCGATGGGTCGGACGGGTCGGACGGGTCGGGCGGGTCGGCCGCCGGCGCGGCGCCGGGGCCGAACCAGCGGTTGCGCACCTCGCCGGCCGCGCCGCCGCCGTGGCCGCCATCGTGGCCGTCGTCGTCATGGCCGCCGGTGATGAGCACATGCCGGCAGCCGAGCGCGCGCAAGGCCTGCGCCTGCGCGCGGGCGGCCGCGCCGGCGCCGGCACCGGAGAAGGCGGCG
>CAUPRW010000103.1:0-9024 GCA_963513825.1 uncultured Duganella sp. | reverse complement strand
CACTCGGACAAGTCAATGCCTGATGACCATAGCAAGTTGGTCCCACCCCTTCCCATCCCGAACAGGACCGTGAAACAACTCTGCGCCGATGATAGTGCTGCAACCAGTGTGAAAGTAGGTTATCGTCAGGCTAGTTATATAGAAAACTCCCCATTAGCCCGGATGCGCAAGATCGCGTTCGGTGCTGATGGGGTTGTTTTTATCCCCAGATTTTAAGCGGCGCGGAAAGCGCGACGCCTGTAGTACCGGTCAATGCTTGATGACCATAGCAAGTCGGTCCCACCCCTTCCCATCCCGAACAGGACCGTGAAACGACTCTGCGCCGATGATAGTGCTGCAACCAGTGTGAAAGTAGGTTATCGTCAAGCTAGTTATACTAAAAGCCCCACCGAGCGCGCAACGCTGGTGGGGCTTTTTTCATAGACCAGAAGCTCGCGATCGAACAGCGCCTGCGCCCCGCGCGCTCGAGGCGGGCGCCGGGCGCAACGCTGGTACAATGCGCACGTCGTCCCCACATCGATGCCCCCGGACCTTGACCTGATGAGCACTATCCCGCACAGCGCAGGTGACCTGTTCCGCCACGTCAGCGCGGAAAAGGCCCAGTTCTATCGCCTGATCATGGACACCTTCGCGGCCGCCAAGCGCCAGTTCCGCCTGCAATTGCGCCCCGACGAGGTGCGCCTCGAGGCGGCCTGGCAGGGCGCGCCGCCGCCGCTCGAGGAAATCCAGCTGGCGCTGTCGCAACTGGCCGAATGGGGCAACCTCGAATCGCAGCCGGACACCGCGCGCGTCTCGAGCATCGAGGACTTCTACCGGGCCCGCTTCCTCTACCGCCTGTCGCTGGGCGGCGAGGCGGTCGAATCGGCGCTGACGACCTTCGCGCAGGCGCTGGCGCGGCGCAGTGAACTGCAGACCGTCGCGCTGGAAGACATCCTGACCCAGCTGAACGCCCTGCGCGCCCTGTCCGCCGCCCCCGACATCGATCCGGCCAAGGTGCACGGCGTGCTGCGCGACTTGGTGCGCGTGTTCGAAGGATTGGCCGACAACGCCCAGGCCTTCATGGCCGGCGTGGCGCGCACCATCGAACTGCAGCAGGCCGACCCGAACGCCGTGATGGCCTTCAAGCAAAGGCTGATCGACTATCTGCAGCGTTTCGTGAGCGACCTGGTGGGCCGCTCGGGCGCGATCGTGCAACGCCTGCAAGAACTGGCCCCGCACATCGATCCGCTGCTGTCGCTGGCGGCCCAGCGCGAAACGCGCGACGCCGCGCCCGGCGATGACGACGCCGCCCAGGAGCAGGCGCTCGCGTTGCGCCTGGACAGCTGGCGCGAGCGCTGGCGCGGCCTGTCGCGCTGGTTCATCAGCGACGGCCATATCCAGGCCCAGTCGGAAATGTTGCGCGCCAAGGCGCGTTCGGCGATTCCCCAATTGCTGGCCGCGGTGGCGGCCTTGAACGAGCGCCGCAGCGGGCGCAGCGACCGCTCGGCCGATTTCCGCATCCTGGCGCGCTGGTTCGCCGACACCGGCAGCGACGACGACGCGCACCGCCTGTGGCGCGCCGGCTTCGCCCTGAACCCGGCGCGCCATCTGAGCCTGCTCAGCGAGACGGCCGGCCAGGTCGACCACGTGCCGGCGTCGACCCCGTGGGCGGAGGCGCCCGCCGTGCAGATCCACCCCCGCCTGCGCGAGCGCGGCGAAATGACCGCGCGCGGTCCGCTGCCGCACGTGCGCGACCGCGAGGCCGAGCGCGCCATGCTGGCACTGCAGATCGCCGAGGAACGCAGCCAGGTCGAGGCGGCGCGCGCCGCGCTGGCCACCGGCGTGCCGACCCGGCTGTCCGACCTGGGCCGCCTCGAACCGCACGCTTTCCGCCTGTTCCTTGCGCTGTTGGGCGAGGCCCTGGCCGCCCAGACGTCGCCCGAGCAGGGCGTGGCTCGCCAGACCGCCGACGGCTTGCTGCAGATCCGCCTGGAACCGCTCGACGCGGGCTCCCACGCCAGCATCGACACGGAACTGGGCACGTTCTCCGGGCGCGATCACCTGCTCACCATCACCTCGACAATGGAGCAGCCATGAGCGCCCCGGCGGGGCGGCCGGGCAAGGACAGGCGCGCCGACGCCCACGCCATCAAGGATGTGCTCAGCCGGCACCGCGACGAGGAGCGCCGCGACGCCCTGCGCGCGCTGCTGATGCGGCCCTTGATGACGGCGGCGCACGCCGATTTCGCGGCCGTGCGGCGCCACGCCGACGAACTACGCGACTGGTTCGCCCAGGCCACCGGCTGGATCTTGCACATCGAGCGCGATTGCGCCCGGCTCTACAAGCGCCCGGCCGACCTGGGCGACGCCAGCCGCGGCGCGCCCGGCTTCGACCGCCGCCGCTACGTGCTGTTCTGCCTCGCCTGCGCGGCGCTGGAGCGCGCCGACCCGCAGATCACCCTGCACACCCTGGGCGAAAAACTGCTGGCCCTGGCCGCCGAGCCGGAACTGGCCGCGCGCGGCTTCGCCTTCACGCTCGAAGCGCAGCACGAGCGGCGCGAGCTGGTGGCGGTGTGCCGCTTCCTGCTCGAATTGGGCGTGCTGCACCGGGTCGCCGGCGACGAGGATGCCTTCGTCGCGCGCGACGGCGATGCCCTGTACGACGTGCAGCGGCGCGTGCTGGCCGGCCTGCTGGCGGCCACCCGCGGACCCTCGACCTGGCCGCCCGACAGCGCCCCCGCGACCCTGGACGCGCGCCTCCAGGCGCTGGTCGAGGAATACACGGCAGACAGCGAGGAAGGCCGCCGCACGACGATGCGCCACCATCTGGCGCGCCGCTTGCTGGACGACCCGGCGGTGTACTTCGAGGAGTTCGATGCCGACCCGGCGTTGCGCGCCTATTTCCAGTCCCAGCGCGGCCCGCTGGCCACGCGCCTGTGCGAGGCGGCGGGGCTGGTACCCGAACAGCGCGCGGAAGGCGTGGCCCTGGTCGACGAGGGCGGCGACCTGACCGACGCGGCGATGCCGGCCGAGGGGACGGCATCCCACATCACCTTGCTAGTGGCCGAATTCCTGGCGGCGGCGGCGCGCGCGCGTCCCGGCGCCCCCGTGGCGGACGCGCAGGTGGCCGACTTCATCCGGGAGGCCGCCCCGGTGTATGGGCGCTACTGGAAAAAAGCCGCGCGCGAACCGGGCGCCGAGGCCGAACTGGCGCGCGACGCCCTGGAGCGGCTGGCCATGCTGCGCCTGATCCGGCGCGGCCCGGACGGCGCGCGCGGCCTGCCGGCGCTGGCGCGCTTCTCGCTCGGCGACACCGAACTGATTCCCCGCAAACCCATCCCCGCCGGGACGCAGGCGCCCGCCGCGGACAACCAGGCGAACCTCTTCTGATGGACGACACGTACTTCCTCGCCGATCCGGCCCAACCCGCGCCCGCCGCCCTGCCGGTGCTGCCGGAACCGACCCGCCTGCGCTGGCAGCCGCTGCGCCTGGGCCTGGTCGAACTGTTCCATTACGACAGCGAGGAATTCTGGTTCCGCGACGGCCACCTGCTCTTGCGCGGCAATAATGGCACCGGCAAGTCCAAGGTACTGTCGCTGACCCTGCCGTTCCTGTTCGACGCCCAGCTCAAATCCTCGCGCATCGAGCCGGACGGCGACGCCGGCAAGAAAATGGCGTGGAATCTGCTGCTCGGCAAGCACGAACGGCGCATCGGCTACGCCTGGATGGAGCTGGGGCGGCTGGGCGAGGACGGCCGGCCGCAATACCTGACACTCGGTTGCGGCATGGGGGCGGTGGCCGCGCGCGCCAGCGTCGACAGCTGGTTCTTCATGACCGACGGGCAGCGCATGGGACAGGACCTGTGGCTGATCAACCCGCAGCGCGCGGTGCTGACCAAGGACAGGCTGGACGCCGCGCTGGCCGGCAATGGCCAGGTGTTCGACACGGCGGCGGCTTACCGGCGTGCGGTCGACGAGCGCCTGTTCCAGCTCGGCGAGGTGCGCTACGGCGCGCTCATGGACACGCTGATCCAGCTGCGCCAACCACAGTTGTCGAAAAAGCCGAACGAAGACAACCTGTCGGGCGCGCTGACCGAGGCGCTGCCGCCCTTGCCCGACGACCTGCTCGGCGACGTGGCCGACGCCATGAACCAGCTCGAGGAGTACAGCGCCCAGCTCAACGAGTTGAGCGCGCTGGCCAAGGCCATCGGCCAATTCAACCGGCGCTACAAGGTGTACGCGCGGATCGACGCGCGGCGCCACGCGCACACCTTGCGCACCGCGCAGACCGGATTCGACAACGCCAGCCGCGACCTGAACGAGGCGCGCGCCGCGCTCGAGGCGGCGCTGGAGGCCGAGCGCGCCTTGCAGGCCAGGATCGCCGCCGGCGACGCGGCGCTCACGCGCGAGCGCGCGGCACTGGCCGAACTGCAGGCCGATCCGACGATGCGCGACGCGCGCCGGCTCGAGGAAATCGCCCAGCACACGGAGCAGCGCCGCCGCGACGAGCAGCTGGCGCGGGCAGCGTTCGACGAGGCCGCGCAACGCCACCGGCGCGAGGACGAGGCGCTGGGTCGTTGCCGCGTGCGCGCCGATGCGGCGTGCGCCGCGCTGGCCCGCGCGCTCGAGCCGGCTGCCGGCGCGGCCGGCGACGCGGGCCTGGCCGGGCGCGACGACTATCTCGACGCGGCGCGCTTGTTCGCCGCGCCGGAACTGCTGGCGCAGGCCGAGGCGGGACCGTTCGCGCTGGCGCGGCAAAACCTGCTGGCGCTCGCCGCGCACCGGCGCAATGACTTGGCGGCCCTGCAGCGCCGTCTGCGCGCGCTCGACGCGGCCGAGCGCGACCGCGCCCAGGAACTGGCCGCGCGCAATAGCCTGGCCGACGAACTGGCCGACGTGAGCGCGCAAGTCGCGGCGGCCGAAACCCATATCGAACAGTGCGGCGCGGCGCTGGTCTCGGCGTGGCAGGAGCATCTCGGCGCCCTGCGCGAACTGCGCCTGGACGGCGAGGGCGCCGTGCTGGCCGAGCTGGCCGAGTGGGTCGCCACCCTGGATGGCGGAAATCCGGCGCGCGCCGCGCTGCACGGCGCGCAGCAGCGCGCCAGCGAGCGCCTGGCCGAACGCCTGGCCGCCGCGCGCCAGCAGTCGGCGGCCCTGGCCACGCAAGACGAGGCCCTGCGGGCGGAACAGGCCGCGCTCGAGCGCGGCGAGGACAAGCAACCTCCCGTGCCCTATCAGCGCGCGCAACAGGCGCGCGTTGCGGGCGCCAAGCCGGGCGCGCCGCTGTGGCAACTGATCGAATTTCGCGCCGCCGCCGGCGACGCCCAGCGCGCCGGGCTGGAAGCGGCGCTGGAGGCGGCCGGCCTGCTCGACGCCTGGCTCGCCCCCGACGGCACATTGATCTCGGCCGACGCCTTCGATACCTTGCTGGTCGCGCGTTCCCCGCAGGCGCAATCGCTGGCCGACTGGCTGGAGCCGGCCAGCGGCGCCGGTGTCGACGAGGCGCACATCCTGCGCCTGTTGCGCAGCGTCGCCTGTGGCGAACACGAAGCCAGCGAGGCCGAAGCCTGGGTCGCGCCGGACGGCCGGTTCCGGGTCGGCCCGCTGCAAGGCGCCTGGCGCAAGCCGGCGGCCGAATACATCGGCGCGGCCAGCAGGGCGCAGGCACGGCGCCGGCGCCTCGACGAATTGGCGGTGCTGATCGACGCGTCGACCGCGCAGCTGGCCGCGTCGCGCGCGCAGGAACAGCAGATCGTCGTGCGGCAGCAGCAGGCTTCCGACGAGTGGCGCAAGGCGCCAACCGACGAGACCCTGCGCGCCGCCCATGTCAGCGCCAGTGGCATCGAGCGGCAGCGGCGCGCGATCGTGGTGCGGCTCGATCAAGCCGACACGCGGGTGGCCGCCGCCCAGGAGCGCTGGCAATCGGCGCACGCCTTGCTGCTGCGGGATGGCGAAGACCTCAAGCTGCCGGTCGACGCGGACGGCTTGGCGCGCACCGAGGATGCACTGTTGGGTTTCGAGTCGGCCTTGCAGACCCTGTTACTGGAGGCCCAGAACGTGCGGCACGCGCTGCCGGAGCTGGCACGCCAGCACGAGCGCGCGCAGGAGGCCGCGCAAGACGTCGCGCTGCGCCAGGCGCACATGGAACAAGCCGCGCTGGAGCTCGACGAAACGGCCGCGCGTCTGCAGATCCTGCGCGCGACGGTCGGCGCCAAGGTGGAAGAATTGATGCAGCGCCTGGCGGCCACACGCGATGCGGTGGAGAGGGGCGAAAAGTCGCTGCGTGCCGACATGGACGCGTTGAACGCGGCCAGCGGACAGCGCGCACGCGGCGAACAGCGGGTCGAGGATGGCGCCGCCACGCTGGCCGAACGCGGCGAGGCACGCCATCAGGCGATCGTTGGGCTGGAGCGCTTTGCCGCGACCGGCCTGCTGGCGGTCGCCTTGCCCGATCTCGATACCGGTCCACCGCAATGGACGATCGAAGGCGCGCTGAATGTGGCGCGCCGCGCCGAGCATGGATTGCAGGATGTCGATGCCGACGACGCCGACTGGAACCGCGTCCAGAACCAGGTTTCGCGCGACTATTCGGAGCTGATGACGGCGCTGACCGCGCTTGGACACCAGGCGCAGGCCGACACCAGCGACTATGGCCTCATCGTCACCATCATCTACCAGAACCGCCCGCAGCGGCCCGACCTGATCGAGCGGCGCATCATCGAGGAAATAGCCCAGCGCAAGGAGCTGCTGACGGCGCGCGAGACCGAAGTGCTGGAAAACCATTTGCAGGCCGAAGTGGCGGCGGCGATCCAGCGCCTGCTCCAGGATGCCGAGCGGCGCCTGGACGCGATCAACGCCGAATTGATGAAGCGTCCGACCTCCACGGGCGTGCGCTTCAAGCTCGTATGGGAGGCCCTGCCGGCGGGCAGCGAAGGCGCGCCGGTCGGCCTCGACACGGCGCGCAAGCGCCTGCTCAACACCAGCTTCGACGCCTGGTCGGAGCAGGACCGCAAGGTGGTCGGCGCGATGCTGCAAAACCGTATCAGCAGCGAGCGCGCGCGCGTCGACGCCGAGTCCGGAGGCGGCGGCAGCCTGCTCGAAATGCTCGGGCGCGCCCTCGACTACCGGCGCTGGCATCGCTTCCGCGTACTACGCTGGCAGGACGGCCAATGGCGGCCGCTGTCCGGTCCCGCGTCCAGCGGCGAACGGGCGCTGGGCTTGACGGTGCCCTTGTTCGCGGCGGTGTCGAGTTTTTACAGCCACGGCGGATCGGCACACGCACCGCGGCTGGTGCTGCTCGACGAAGCCTTTGCCGGCATCGACGACGCGGCCCGCGCCCACTGCATGGCGCTGGTGCGCGAATTCGATCTCGATTTCGTGATGACCAGCGAGCGCGAATGGGCCTGCTATGCCGAGCTGCCCGGCGTGTCGATCTGCCAGTTGCAGCGCCACGAAGGTATCGACGCGGTGTATGTGTCGCGCTGGAGTTGGGATGGCCGCGCGCGCCGCCCCGAAGCCGACGGCGCGCGGCGCTTTCCCGCGCTGCCGGCCGAACCGGGGCCGTAGGCGATGGCCGCGCACGAACGCCTCCAGCGCCTGTTGGGCGGCGCGGCGTTGCTGGCCCTGCGCCGGCGTTTGCGCGGCCGGTATGAGCGCGGCTTCGATGGCGGCATCGTCACGCTCGGCGGGTTGACCGACGCGGAGCGCGCCGCGCTGGCCGGCATCCTCGGCCGCCGTGGCGGGCAGGGCGCGACGATGCGCGTCGATATCGCGGACCTTGATGCGGCGTTGCGGCATGCGGCGCTGGCCAATTCCCTGCGCGACGCCTTGCAACTGCTGGACGGCCCGATTGTCGACCGTAGCGCCCAGCAGGCCGACTCGCGTGCGCAGTGGGAGGGCGTGCGCGCTGCGTGCTCGGAGCCGAGGTTGGCGTCGTTGCTGGCCTCGGCGCGGGGCCTGGGCGTGCTCAAGCGTTTGGCGGGCGCCGATCCGGTACTCGGCGCGCGACTGTGCGAGGCGGCGGGGCGCGTGCTGGAGCGTTTGCCCGCGCGGGCGGCGCAGGCGCGTTCGCACCTGGCGGCCGATGTGCTGGGAGACGCCCACGGCCTTGATCCCGGCCGGCCCGAAGCCACCCTGGTGCTGGGCGTGCTGCGCCGGCGCGTGGCGGACGATTCCGACGAACAGTTGGAACCGGATAGCGAAGAAACGGTCCGCGAAACCTGGGCCGGTGCCGGTGTCATGGTCAACGAATTGGCCAGGCCGGTCTTGTTCCTCAATCTGCCAGGTGCGCTGGCGCTCGCCGGCGAGCCGGCTTATCTTTCGCTACGCGCCCTGTTGCGCGTTGCGCCGTGTTGGCAGGTTGCCGGTATGCCCGTGTACGTGTGTGAAAACCCGAATCTTGTGGCGATGGCCGCCGATGCTTTGGGCGCCGGCTGCGCGCCACTCGTCTGCACGGACGGCATGCCTGCCGCCGCGCAGCGTACCTTGCTCAAGCAACTTGGTGCGGCGGGAGCCTCCCTGCGCTATCACGGCGACTTCGACTGGCCGGGCATCGTGATCGGCAACATCGTCATGCGTGAATTTGGCGCCGCACCGTGGCGTTTTTCCGCGCTTGACTACTCTGCGGCGGTAGTCGCGGCAGGGCGGCCATTGGGCACCGCCGCAGTTGCGGCCGAATGGGATGCCAGCCTGGCGAGCACCATGCAAGCCAAGGGCTACGCGATCGACGAAGAGTCGGTTGCCGAGCCGTTGTTGCGCGACCTTTCAAGAAAAATCCTTGCCAACGACACACCCGCTTTGCTATAGTTCGCCCCCTCGCAGAACACCGCATGCAAATGCGGAGTGAAACGAGAAAAGAAGAAGTGGTTGAGGGGTTGACGAAATAAGCGAAACGCTTCATACTCTTTCTTCTTCGCTGACAGACAAAACGATTTGTTAGCGACGCAGTACCGAACAAAGTTCTTTAAAAATTAACAGTCGATAAGTGTGGACGTTTGATGAAAGTGCACGCGGAGCTTCGGTTCCGCGATACTTAAAAAATATCAAAT
>CAUPRW010000102.1:0-9220 GCA_963513825.1 uncultured Duganella sp. | reverse complement strand
GGCTCGTGATTTATGCTCCACGCTTCCTTCCCACGGTCGATTACTCTTCCGCAGTTGCGCTTCACTTCGCTCGCTGTGGTCAGCTCGCGGCGGGACTTTCACCCACAGGAGTGCGCCCATGCTGGGCGCACCCATAAAAAATAGCTCCGGCGGCGACGCCGGAGCTATTTGCAAACCCGTCAGCCGCGCGGTTTATTTGCGGTCGTTCTTATGGCTTTGGCGCCCCGCCTCCGCATGCTGCTCGGGCGTGCCGCCACGGGTGCCGCCCGAACCGCCGGCGCCGCCCGAAGCGGCCGAGCCGCCCTTGCCGCCTTGCTCGCCGGCGTTCGCGCTCTGCGAATTGCCATCGTTCTTATGGCTCATGCTGCCAGCGCGGCGCGCCTCCTCGGAGGTGAACTCGTGCGCCGTGCCTTTGGCGTGCGCGGCGCGGCCCCCCTCGGAGGCGATCTCGCGCTGCTGTTCGGGATCCATCGACGCGAAGCCGCGGTTGCTCGTGTCCGACTGGTTATTGCCCTGATTTCCACCCTTGTTGCCCTGATTGCCGCCATTGCCTTGGTTCGAATTAGCCATGATTGTTCTCCGTGATAATGATGACTTCTGGTTAATAAAACACCTTACAAAAACGAAGGGATCGGTCTGCCGTCGTGCAAAAGCAAACGCGAGGAAGGCATGGTAAGCGTGATCAACAGTCACTAATATCGGCGCGTACGACATCATCGAGTAGGACTGCGCTGGCGTTTTTCGACCGCCGGTATTCCGACCGATTCGACAAAAATTACTCGACAGTTCCATGCCGCGCGCCGGCCCGCCAGGCGCGCACGGCAAGGAGAACGAAAAGGGCGGATCCCGGGCCGGTAAACAAAGCGCTGCGCGAACCGTCTTACATGGTGAGGCGTTTCGCGCCGACAGATCCGATCCCCCAGCCGGGCTAAGATGACAAGGCCTAACCGGGCAGCCCCGGCTGCGCACCCGAGGAGAATACGATGTTTGCCCACCACCGTGGCCCGTACGGCCCCACCGGCTTGGCCTGCCGGTATGCTTAAAACACTCCCGCGCCACCGCTGGCGCCTCGCCACGGGCGCGCTGATCGGCGTGGCCGGCATGCTGCTGCTCGCGCGCGACCTGGCGCTGGCGATCGCGGCGCTGCCGGCGCCGGCGCGCCTGGCGCTGACCGCCGGCACCTGGGCGGCGGCGGCCACGGCGGCCGGCACGCTGCCGGTGCTGTTGGCGCAAAAGTTTTCGCAGCGCAGCTACGACGCCGCGCTCGGGCTCGGCGGCGGCATCATGCTGGCCGCCACCTCGTTCTCGCTGGTGTTACCCGCGATTAACGCGTGCAAGCACGCCGGCGCCGGCTCGGCCGAGGCCAGCATGACGGTCGGCGGCGGCATTTTGCTCGGCATGCTGCTCGTCATGCTGCTCGGCCATCTCGTCAATTCCGAACGGGCGCTCGGCCAGCCGGCCGGCGCCGCCGGCCATGGCGCGTCCACCGCCATGGCGCGGGCGTGGCTGTTCGTCGGCGCGGTGGCCATCCACAACCTGCCGGAGGGACTGGCGATCGGCGTCGGCTATGGCGGCGTCGACGCGGCCAAGGCCCACACCCTGGCCACCGGCATCGCCATCCAGGATATTCCGGAAGGCCTGGTGGTGGCGCTGGCGCTGCGCTCGGTCGGTTATGGCCGGCTGTTCTCGGCGCTGCTGGGCGCCGTGTCGGGGCTGGTCGAGCCGCTCGGCGCGGTCAGCGGCGCACTGCTGATCGAGGCCAGCGCGGCCTTCCTGCCGTGGGGGCTGGCCGGCGCCGCCGGCGCCATGCTGTATGTGATTTGCCACGACGTCGTGCCGGAGGCGCACCGCCACGGCCACTGCCGCACCGCCTCGTGCGCGCTGGTGGTCGGCTTCATCGTGATGATGGTGCTCGATACGGCGTTGTCGTAGGCGCCCCTACTGGCGCGCGATGGCGGCGGCCGCCTCAGGGTCGATGCCGCGCACCGCGTCGACCAGCGTCGAGACGGCCGTGCCGCAGGCGAACACCAGCACGTCGCCGGCGCGGCAGCTCCCGAAGGCGCCGCGCACCGCCGGCGCCGCCGACCCGTATGTTTCGATGTCGCCGGCGCCGCCCATCCGCGCGCCGTCGGCGATCAGCGCGGCGGCCTGGCCGGGCGGCCGGCCCCTGCCCTGCGATTCATAGACGAACAAGGCGTCGAACACGCCCGCGCAAGTGGCGCCGATGTGGCGCAGGTCGGCGTCGCGGCGGTCGCCCGGCGAGGTGACCACGGCCAGCACGCGCCCGCCCCCGCCACGCGCCGCCATCGCCCGCGCCAGCTCGCCCAGCGCGGCGTAGGCGGCCGGGTTGTGCGCGTAGTCGAGCACGATCTGGAAGTCGCGCACCTGGAAGATATTGGCCCGCAACGGATTGGTCGTCGCGTCCGACACGAAACTCGACAAGGCGGCGCCGATGTGGGCGGCGCCAAAGCCGCTCGCATGCAGGGCGGCGGCCGCCGCCAGGCTGTTGGCGATGTTGTGGCGCGCCAGGCCGCCCACCGTGGCCGGAATGTCGGCCGCGTCGATGACCGCGCGCGCCCGCGCGTCGGCGCCGTCGGCCAGCATGATGGCGCCGCGCTCGAGCCACACGCCGCCGCCGCCCTGCTGCATATGCGCGCGCAGGATCGGGTTGTCGGCCTCCATCGAGAACAAGATCGCGCCGGCGTCGGCGCGCAGGTGCCGCACGGCGGCCACGCAGTGGCGGTCGTCGGCGTTGAGCACGGCCGTGCGGGCGGCCGCGACCACCGTCGATTTGACGCGCGCCAGGTCCTCGACGGTGGCCACGCCGTCAAGGCCCAGGTGGTCGTCCGAGACGTTGAGCAGCACGCCGACCGCGCAGGCGTCGAACGCCAGGCCGCGCTTGAGCAGGCCGCCGCGCGCCGTCTCGAGCACGGCGAAGTCGACCTCCGGCGAGCCGAGCACCGTGCGGTGCGACCAGTAGCCGGTGCAGTCGTCCTCGCCGGCAAGGCGCTCGCCGATGACGATGCCCTGCGTGGTGGCGCAGCCGACGCGCAGCCCCGCCAGGCGCACGGCGTGGGCGATCATCAAGGTGGTGGTGGTCTTGCCGTTGGTGCCGGTGACGGCGATCACGGGGATGCGGCCCTGCCCGGCCTCGGAGAGCATCCTCCGGGCGCGGCTGGCGGCGTCGACGACGTCGGCCCCGCCCGGCCCGGCCTCGATGGTCGTCACCAGCGCGCCAATTTCGCTCTCGACGACGCCGACCCGCGCCTCGGCCAGGCCGAGTTTGGCGGCCGCGCCCTCGCACAAGCGGCGCAGCGCGGCCGAACCATGGAGCGCGCCGCCCGGGCCGACCGGCACCACCGCCAGCGGGCCGTCCTCGAAGCATTCCAGCACGACGTCGTCGCCGGCCGCGCGCGCCAGCGCGAACGCCGCCGCCAGCTCGGCCTCGCCCCGGCACAGCCACTGGCGGTCGGCGCCGCCGGCGTGGCGCTGGCGCACCACCACCTTCCAGTCGTAGCGCCGGCCCACGCGCAAGGCGTCCTCCAGCCGGCCGACGGTGGTGCCGGCCGGGACGTCGATATTGGCCTCGACCAGCAAGGCGCGCGTCAACAAGCGGTCGCGCACGACGGTGTTGGTCAGCAGGGGCGTATCGTCCAGCGGGGCGTCGACGAAGCGCCACTGGCGGCTGCCCCAGCCGAATTGAACCAGGTCGGCGTGTTCACTGACGCGCAGCACGGGGATGCCGCGCGCGTGCGCCTGCGCCACCAAATCCGCGACGCGCGGCGGCAGCGCCAGCGCGGCGGCCAGCGCGCGCAAGGCGGCCAGCGCGCCGGGCCCGTCGTAGGCGGGCTCGGCGGCATCGGTGCGCGCGGCGGCGGCAACCATCTCCAGCGCCGTCGCCAGCGCCCGCTGCGCCACGTGTTCGAGCGCGTACCGGACCACGATCCGGTGCACCACGCGGCCGACCGCGCGCCGCTCGCCCACGGCCGGCGCCAGGCCCGGGTTCGGCCCCACCGGCTCGGCGTGCGCGAAGTCGAGCGCGTGGCCGCACGCCTGCTGCAACGCCAACGCCAGCGACGCCACCAGCTGGCCGACATCGGCGTGCGGCGGCGCCGGCCACGGCGCCGCCCCGGGCCACTGCCGCGCCAGCCCGGCCGCCAGTTGCTCCGGCGGCACGGCCACGCCGGTATCGATGGTGGCCGTCAGGCACGGCAGGCGGTGGTACAGGTTGGCGCCGCGCAGCAAACGCTGCTGTAATACCTTCATGCGTCCACCCTCATCGGCCAGGGGCCTTGCGCGCGAACAGCAGCACGGCGGCGATGCGGTCGGCGCCGGCATACGCGGGGGTATCGAGCTCCTCGCCGAACACGTCCGGATCGAGCTCCTCATATTTCCAGGCCATCCGGGCCGTCTCGAGCAGGATGCCGGCCTCGCGCAGGAAGCCGTCCTCGCCGTTGTCGATCGCCACGCCGGTGTACAGCAGCAAGGTGCCGCCCGGCGCCAGGCGCGCGATCGCCGCCTCGACGATGCGCAGCGACAGGCCGTCGCCGCGTTCGCCGCCGCCGTGGCGGTAGGCGCGCCGCTGCCCATCGAGCAGGTACGGCGGATTGGCGACGATCACGTCGAATTGGCCGTCGAGGCCGGAGAGCAGGTCGCCATGGCGGCATTCGACGTTGTCGGCGCCGGCCAGCCGGCAGTTGACCTCGGCCAGCGCCAGTGCCCGCCGGTTGATGTCGACCGCGTGGACGCGCGCCTGCGGAAAGCGCTTGGCCAGCAGCACCGCGCCCGGCCCCGCGCCGCAGCCGATGTCGACCGCGCGCAGCACCGGCGCGCCGGCTTGCGCGCCCAGGTTGTCGAGCGCGTGGCCGACGGCGCGCACGAAGCGGTGCGTGTCCGGGCCGAGGAACACGGCGTCGGCGTCGGTGGTCGGGTAGGCCGAGTGGAAGTAGAGCTGCTGGCCGATGGTCGAGGCGCGCACGGCGCTGCGCAGCAGGCCGGCGTCGTCGCGCAGCACGCCGGCCTTGCGCATCTGTTCGACGATGGCCGGATCGAGCTGGCCGGCCGTGAAGGGCTTGCTCCAGCCGAACACGTCGCGCAGCGATGGCGCGGCGCCGCCGGCGGGTCGCCCGAGCACGCGGCCGTGGGTGGCGGGAGTGACGGTGGTGAACTGGTAGCCGCGCTGGCGCAACAGCGCCGCCAGCGCCAGCAGCCCGTCGCGGGCGACGGCCTCGCCGCCGCCGTCACCGCCGGGGTCGGCGCCGGCCACGCTCATTGGGCGGCGGACGCGTCGCCGCGCCCCTGCGCCGCCGACAGGCGGAACTTGCGCCGGCGGTCGCCCATCATGTCCTGCAGCGCGCGAACGCTTAGCCCGGTGGCCTCGTGGATGCGCACCAGCAGCGCGCCGCTGACGGGCATGCGGTGGTGGCGGATCTTGCTGATCACCGGCGCCTGGATCTCGAGCATGCGCGAAAGCGCGGCGTCGTTGCGCAGTTGCATCTTGGCCAGCACGGTGTCGAGCATCGCGTTGGGATCGTACGGTTTGGCTTGGTTCATGGTGTCTCCTTGCGAGAATGTGCTTTATTATCAACATTCTACAGCCGAGACCCCGTGCCTCCAATCGTGCGCGGCCGTCGAACCCGGCCCCTGCGTGCGCTGGCGCACGATAGTGGTATTTTTGCTACGCTTTTTCCGGACTTTTGTGTTCGAGCCCGCCCAGCATGCGCATGATCTCGTCGAAGCTGACGGGCTTGGTCAGGTGGTGGTCGAAGCCGGCGGCGTCGGTCTTGAGGCGGTCGGCGTCGGTGCCCCAGCCGGTCAGCGCGACCAGCGTGGCGCCGTCCAGCGCCGGCATGGCCCGCAGCGCGCGGGCGACGTCGTAGCCGCTCATGTCGGGCAGGCCGATGTCGAGGAACACCACCTGCGGCGGCAGCGCGCGCGCCGCCGCCAGCGCGGCGGCGCCGTCGTGCGCGCTGGCCACCGTATGCCCCTTGAAGGCCAACAAGGCGGTCAGCGTTTCGGCGGCGTCGACGTTGTCGTCGACCACCAGCACCCGCAACGGCGCCGCCGCCTCGTCGGCGCGCCGCCGGGCGGGCGCCGGCGCCGCCGCTTCCGCGGCCGCGGCAGGCGACGGCGTCACCGGCAGGCGCAACGTGAAGGCGCTGCCCTGCCCGGGGCCGGCGCTGTAGGCGTCGACCTCGCCGCCGTGCAGCTCGACCAGCCGGCGCACCAGGTTCAGGCCGATCCCCAGGCCGCCCTGCGCCTGGCCCTCGCTGCCGGGCACCTGGGTAAACATGTCGAACACGCCCGGCAAGGCCTCGGCCGGAATGCCGACGCCGTTGTCGCGCACCGTCACCGTCAGCTCGCCCGCCTCCACCGTCGCCATCAGCTCGATGGTGCCGCCCTCGGGCGTGTACTTGGCGGCGTTGTTGAGCAGGTTGCCGATCACCTGCGCGACGCGGTGGGCGTCGAGCCACACCGGCGGCGCGTTCGACGGCGCCGACACCAGCAGGCGGTGGCGGCGGGCGTCGATCAGCGGCGTGCTCAGCTCGACGGCGCCGCGCACCACCTTGCCCAGGTCGGCCAGGCTGTGCGCCAGCACCTCCTTGCCGCGCGCGATGCGCGCCAGGTCGAGCAGGTCGTCGACCAGGTGCACCAGGTGGCCGACCTGGCGCCCCATCATCGCCAGCACGCGGTCGTGCTCATCGTCGGCGATGTCGTGCGCGCGCAGCAGTTCGAGCCCGCTGCGGATCGGCGCCAGCGGGTTGCGCAGCTCGTGCGCCAGCGTGACGAGAAATTCGCGCTGCGCCTGGTTGGCCTTGGACAGCTCGGCCGTCATCGCCCGCAGTTCGTGCTCGCCGCTTTTCTGGTCCGACACGTCGAGCGTGACGCCGTCGAAATGGGCCACGCCGGCGCCCCCGCCCTCGCTGCGCTGGGCCCAGGCGATCATGCGGATCCAGCGCGGGCCCGGATGGGCCGGGGTCGGCGCCACGCGGAACTCGGCATCGTAGGCCACGCCGGCGGTCATGGCGCCGTTGAAGTCGCCCTCGACGCGGGCCCGGTCCTCGTGGTGCACGCGCAGATAAAATTGCGACAGCGGCACCGGGCCGTCGTCGGGCAGGTCGAATTGCGCGCGCAGTTGCGCGTTCGGCGCCATCAGCGCCAGCGCCGCGTCGGCGTACCAGACGCCGATGCCGCCGGCGCGCGTGACGTTGACGAAGCGCTCCTGCAGCAGGTGCCGCTCGTGGATGTCGATCACCGTGCCGATGTGGCCGGCCAGCGCGCCGTGCTGGTCGCGACGCGGGGCGCCGGCGTCGATCATCCAGCGGTAGGCGCCGTGGCGGTCTTTCAGGCGGTAGTCGAACGAGAACGCCTCGCCGCGCCCGCAGGCGTCGGCGAAGGCCCGGCGCACCCGCTCGCGGTCGTCCGGATGGATCAGGTCCATCCAGCCGTGGCCGAGGTCCTCGTGCCGGGCGCGGCCGGTGTAGTCCGACCAGCGCTGGCTGAGGAAATCGCAGCGGCCCTGGGCGTCGGTGGTCCAGAACATCGCCGGCGCGGCGTTCACCAGCGAGCGGAAATACTCTTCGCGCTGGCGCAGCGCGACGGTGGCCAATTGCCGCTCGCGCGCCAGCTCGATGTGGTTGCGGATGCGCGCGAGCAGCTCGTTGGCTGAAAACGGCTTGACCAGGTAGTCGTCGGCGCCCGCCTCCAGGCCCTCGATCTTGGCCTCCTCGCCGGCGCGCGCCGACAGCAGGATGATCGGCAGGCCGCCGAGCGTGGCGTGGGCGCGCACGCGGCGCATCAGGCCGAAGCCGTCGAGGCGCGGCATCATCACGTCGCTCAGCAGCAGGTCCGGCGGCCGGCGCACGATCGCCTCGAACGCCGCCTCGCCGTCGGCGCAGGTCTCGACGGTGTATTCGCGCTCGAGCAGCGCGCGCACGTAGCCGCGCATGTCCTGGTTGTCGTCGGCGACCAGCACGCGCGCGCGCGGGGTGCCCGCCGGCGCCGGCGCCGCGCCGGTGGCGGGCGCGGCACCGGCTTGGCCGCTCACGCCGGTGGCGGCCGGCGCCTCGTCCGGCAGCCAGCGCAGCGCCTCCTCGACGAAGGCGGCGCCCATGCGCGCGCCGTCGGCGCGGTCCGGCAGCGCCACCACGTACTGCGGCGGCAGGTGGCCGGCGCCGAACGGAATCTCGACCTCGAAGGTGGTGCCCACGCCGAGCTCGCTTTTGACGCCGATGCTGCCGCCGTGCAGGCGCACCAGTTCCTCGATCAGCGCCAGGCCGATGCCGGTGCCCTCGTAACTGCGGCCCTGCACGCCCTCGACCCGGTGGAAGCGCTCGAACAGCTTGGGCAGCTCCGAGGGCGGAATGCCGGCGCCGGTGTCGCGCACCGTCAGCCGCGCGCCGCGCGCGCCGCGCCCGAGCGCCACCGACACCGCGCCGCGCAGCGTGAACTTGAACGCGTTCGACAGCAGGTTGAAGACGATCTTTTCCCACATGTCGAGGTCGACGTAGACCGCCTCGCCGAGCGGCGGCGTGTCGACCTGGTAGGCCAGGCCGGCCTTGTCCATCGCGGCGGTAAACACGCTGGCCAGGTTGGCCGTCAATGCCGACAGGTCGACCGGCGCGTAGCGCGCCTGCACCCGGCCGGCCTCGATGCGCGAGAAGTCCAGCAGCGAATTGACCAGCTTGAGCAGGCGCAGCGCGTTGCGGTTGGTCAAGTCGATGCGCGCGCGCTGGCGCGGCGCCAGCGGCGCGTCGGCGTCGGCCAGCGCGTCCTCGAGCGGGCCCAGGATCAGGGTCAGCGGGGTGCGGAATTCGTGCGAGACGTTGGAGAAGAAGGCCGTCTTGGCCTTGTCGATCTCGGCCAGCGCGGCGGCGCGCCGCTGTTGCTGCTCGTAGGCGAGCACGTTGCCGATGGCGGTGTTGAAGGCCGCCCGCAGCAGCTCGTAGAAATGGCGGTAGTCGTCGTCGAGCGCGCGCCGCGCGCTCACGCCGGCCACCAGCACGCCGTATGGCCGCTCGCCGCCGGCGACGACCAGCGGCAGCACCATGGCGCCGCCCGGCGCCTCCTCGTACGGGGCGCAGCCGAAGGCGCCAAAGCGCGCCGCCAGGTCGTCCACGTGCACGCCGTCGGGCGCGGCCAGCGCCGCGGCGAACGGCCAGCCGGCGGCGCCGGCGGCGCCCGCCGCCTCGAACGGCGTGAGCGGGCCGCCGGCGGCCAG
>CAUPRW010000101.1:0-9613 GCA_963513825.1 uncultured Duganella sp. | reverse complement strand
GGCCGCCGATTCCCAACTGTCGGCGTTGAGCGGCCAGCCGTGGCTGAGCACGACCGGTTGGCCGCTGCGCGGACCCCAATCCTTGTAGTAGATCTCGACGCCGTCGCGGGTGGTGATGGTGCTGACCGACTGCGCCACCGGGCCGCCCTTGGCGACGGGGGCCGCCTCGACGGCGCCGCTCATGGCGGCCAGCGGCACGGCGACGGCGGCCATGGCGGCGGCGGCGGCGCCGGCGCCGCCGAACAGGGCGCTGCGGCGGCTGGCGTTGACGGTTGGGTTAACTTCGTTGGCGGTGGCTTGGGCGGCGGCGTTGTTCATGATGTTCTTCCTTTTAGTTGATGTATGGATATTTCGTCTGTGCTACGATTGTTTGCAAGTTTGGCCTTGCGATGGGATGAATCTTAGGCCCGCCCCGGCGTTTGTGGAACAGACAGCCCTGCAAGGCCACTTTGCACAATTGCACAGCCCCCTTTCCGCCCTTTTTGCCACACCGACCGCGCCACATGCCAAGCAGTCCCGACTTCGACTGGAACGATATTCCCGTGATCCTCGCGCTCGCCCGCGGCGGCAGCATGAGCGCGGCCGGGCGCCAACTCGGCGTGGACGCCTCGACCATCAGCCGCCGCATCGCCGCCGCCGAGAAAGCCCTCAAGCTGCGCCTGTTCATCCGCGACAACACCGGCTACCGCCTGACCGACGCCGGCCGGGTCTTCGTCACGCACGGCGAAACCGTCTACGGCAACGTCGAAAGCATGCTGCAAGCGTCGTCGCAGGAGGCCGACGCCACCGCCGGCCCGGTCAACATCACGTCGATCGATTTCCTGTTCGACTACTGGCTGCTCGAGCACGTGCCCGGGCTGCACGCCCAGCATCCGCACCTCGAACTGACCTTGCAGGCGGAAAACCAGAACCTGTCGTTCACGCGGCGCGAGGCCGATTTCGCGCTGCGCATGGGCAAGCCGGGCGAGGACGCGGCGCTGGTGATGCGCAAGCTGGGCGACCTCGGCTTCGCCGTCTACGGCCACCAGCGCTTCGCCGACACGCCGCGCGCCTGCTGGGGCACGCAGCCGTGGATCGCCTACGACGACGCGCTGGCCGGCACCGGCGAGATGCGCTGGCTGGCGGCGATGGAGCCGCAGCCGCGCCGCGTGCTCAAGGTCAACAGTCTGAGCACGATGGTGCGCGCCTGCCGCGCCGGCGTCGGCCTGGCGCTGCTGCCGTGCATCATGGGCGAGCCCGAAGGCTTGCTGCGCATCGGCGCCGGCGTCGAGGTGCAGCGCGACATCTGGCTGCTGAGCCACCGCGACGCCGGCTCGATCGCGCGCTTCAAGGTGGTGTCGGCCTGGCTCACGCAGCTCTACGCCAGCCACCAGGATCTGCTGTGCGGCGTAAAACACCCCAACAGCCCCAATTGACGGCCTGACCCCTCGTTTTTGCAGTTCGTCACATGCCGCTGGATGGTCACGGGGCCCTTGTCTATAGTTCACTCAACGCAACGAACTATTCAACCCAAGGAGCTCAAAATGAACATCGCCAAAAACATGGAAGCCATCTTCGCCGCCGCCGTCGTCGTCGCCTGCGCCACCAGCTTCGCCACCGCCGCCGTGCCGGCCACGCACGCCGCCTCGCCCAAGGCCGCCACCGTGGCCGCCGTCGCCAAGGCCGACAGCGCCACCATGCAAGTGGTGACGGTCAGCGCCAAGCGCCTGACGGCCGCCGAAAAAGCCGCGCTGTAATCGCCACGACCACGACGGAGCGCATCATGAAAAAATATCTGAAGGCCGCGATGCTGGCCGCGGTGTTGTGCAGCGGCGCCGGCGCCGCGCCGGCCGCGGACATCGTCAGCGAGAGCCGCGGTGTCGATGCGCGCGCCGTCAACGTCGATCTCGATGGCGTCATCAGCCTGAAGATCAAACAGGGCGCGGTCGCCGCGCTCACGCTGTACGGCGAGCCGGACGCGCTCAAAAAAGTGACGGTGCAGCAGAGCGGCGACACGCTGCGCATCACCACCGTCAAGACCAACACGATCAGCTTCGGCGGCAAAAAGGATTTGCGCGCCGAACTGACCCTGCCGAATCTGCGCGCGCTGGTATCGGGCGGCGTCGGTTCGACCGAGGTCACGGGATTTTCCGGCGACAGCCTGCGCCTGGCGCTCGAAGGCGCCGGCAGCGTGAAGGTCAACGCGCAATACCGCAATGTCGACGTGAAGCTGGGCGGGGTGGGCGGCATGACCGTCAACACCGGCAACAGCGACAACGTCGAACTGCATCTTAACGGTGCTGGCCGCATAGAGATGATCGGCCAGACCAAGCAATTGAACGCCAGCCTCGGTGGCGTCGGCAGCCTCGACGCGCAGCAGCTGCGCGCCGAATCGGTGGACGTCAACATGACGGGCCTGGGCAGCGCCTCGGTCTACGCCAGGAACAACGCCAGCCTCAATCTGAGCGGCCTCGGTTCGGCCACCGTGTACGGCAACCCAGCCAGCCGCAACGCCAACGCGCGCGGCCTGGGCAGCGTGAGCTGGCAGTAAGGAATGCGCTAGCATCGGCTAGGCGCCACAGGAAACACATGGGTGTGTTTTTTTCCGTCCGGGAGGATGATCTCCACCCGGACGGTTTTTTTATTTGAAGCGGCCGCCCGAGGCGGCGTCGTGTCCGAGCACGATGCGCATGTCGGCCCGCGCCGACGGGTCGCTTTGCGCCGTCAGCGGCAAGCCCAAACGATCCGACAACGACTCGGCCATCGACAACTGCCCGCGCCGATATTCGATGCGGCTGCGCGCGACGTCGAAGCGCCCCGCATTGGTCAGCCGCACGCTCTTCCACCCCTCCCCGTCCAACGCGCGCGCCAGCCTGGCGGCGGCGCCGGTGACGCCGTTGCCGTTGCTGATTTCAAGGCGCACCAGCGCCGGCATGGGTGGCGCCGCCGGTACCGGTGGCGCGTCGGTCGGCGTGCCGCCAGCCGGGGTGCCTGCCGCCATCGGCGCGCTGCGCGGCGCCGCCGACGGAGGGGCGGCCGGCGCCACCCGCGTCACCTCGACCATCGCCGCGCCGATGCGCCGCACCTGCGTGCGCGGCATGGCCGACGACATATCGTTGTCGACCGCGCCGCCGGATGCGGCCAGCGCGCGCTCGCGCAGCAGCGCGTAGTCGCGCCGCACGTCGTGGGCGCGCAGCGTGGCCGCCTGCGCGCCCATCGTGCGCGCGCGTTCGCGCTGGCCGTCCGCCTCCAGCGCCGCGGCCAGCGCCTCCCATGCCGCCGCGTCGAGCGGGTTGGCCAGGCAGGCCCGCTCGAGCGAGGTGATGAGCCGCTCGCGCGGCGCCACGTTTTCCGACTGCGCGGCCGGCGGCGCGGCGGTGGGCATGCCGCCGCAGGCCAGCAACGCCAGGCCGGCGGCCGTGGCCACTAACGTCTTTTTCATCTCGAACCTCCTGTCAGTGCGCCATGGCCGGCAGCACCGAACGATAGATCTGTATTCCCGCCGGTCCCAGCAACACCAGCATCAGGATCGGGAAAATGCAGAAGATCAGCGGGAACAACAACTTCAGGGCGATCTTCGCGGCCGCCTCCTCGGCCTGGATGCTGCGCTTGGAGCGCAGGTTATCCGAATGCACGCGCAGCGAATCGCCCATGCTGGTGCCGAAGCGCTCCGACTGGATCAGCATCGCCACCAGCGTGTCGACGTCCTCGACGCCGCTGCGCAGGGCCAGGTTGCGCAGCGCCTTGTCCTTGCTGAAGCCGGCGCGCATCTCCATCAGCACCAGCTGCAGCTCCTGCGCCAGCGCGACGCTCTTGATGTGGATCTCGCCGGCCACCTTGGCCAGCGCGCGCTCGAGGCTCAGGCCCGCCTCCACGCACACGGTCAGCAGGTCGAGCGCGTCGGGGAAGGTCTCGAAAATCTCGCGGTGGCGCGCCGCCGCCTTGCGCGACAACGCCACATTGGGCAGGTAGTAGCCCAGGCTGGCGGCGATCAGCAGTACGAACATCAAGCCGTTGCGCGGCAGGCCGCCGAACGCCGCCACCACCAGCGCCGTCACGGCGGGCAGGCCGAGCGCGAGCACCGTCTTGGCGGCGAAGTACAGCGACGGCGCCGACGCGTTGCGCCAGCCGGCGTTCATGAAGCGGGTGCGCAGCGGCGAACGCTCCCACCCGTCCTCGGGCAGCGACAGGCGTGAAAACGGCTGCGCCACCTGCGCCACCTTCTCCACCCAGCCGCCCGGCGCCGGCGGCGCGGCCTCCGGCTCGACAACCTCGCCGAGGCGCTCGCGCACCTGCACCGGCGCGAAGGTGCGCAGCGCCAGCATGGCCACGCCGGCGACGACGATGAACACGACCGCCAGGAAAAGGATCTGCTGCCCGTCCATGCCGTTCTCCCTTTAGATACGGATGCGTATCAGTTTGCGCATCCACAGCACGCCGCCCGCCGCGATCGCGCCCGAATACCACATCAGCCGCACGCCGACCGGATCGGTCCACAACAGCTGGATATAGGCCAGGTTGGTCGACGACATCACCAGCAGCACGGCCAGCGGCAGCAACCCCAGGATCCAGGCCGACATGCGCCCTTCGGCCGACATCACCCGCACCTGCGCCAGCAGCTTCAGACGGGCGCGGATCAGGCGGCTGATATTGCCCAGCACCTCGGCCAGGTTGCCGCCCGATTCGCGCTGGATCAGCACCGCGATGACCAGGTAGCGCACGTCCGTGAGCGGCACGCGCTGCGCCAGGTTGTGCAGCGCCTCGCTCATCGGCACGCCGTAGTTGATCTCCTCGTAGGCGAACTTGAATTCGCCGGCGATCGGCTCGGGCATCTCCTCGCCCACCATCTGCAGCACGTTGGCGAACGAGTGACCGGCGCGCAGCGCGCGGCCGATGAAATCGGCCGCCTCCGGCAACTGTTCCTCGAGCTTGACCAGGCGCAGGCGCCGCGTGCGCAGCAACAGCATCGACGGCAGCGCCAGCGCCAGCGCGACGGCCGCCAGGCCGGCCAGCGCCGGCATGGCCAGCGCGCAGGCCAGCGCCAGGCCGGCCGCCAGCGCCGCCAGCGTCAGGCCGAGGAACTGCGCCACCGACCAGCGCACGCCGGCCTGCAGCAGCAGGGCGTCGAGCGCCTGCAGCCGCGCCACGCGGCGCAGCAGCTTTTCCAGCGCCGGCGCGCGGCTGTAGAGGCGCCGCTTGAGGATGTCGACCCGTTCGGCGCCGCCCTCGCCGCGCTCGGCCATCAGGCGCAGGCGCTTGGCGATGCGCCGCGCGCCGCCGCCATGGGCGCCGGACCACCACAGCCACGCGCCCTCGATCATCAGGATCACGGCGGCGAACAGCAGCACCACGAAGGCGGAGAAGACGGCGTCCATCGCCGCTACTCGTAGACGCGGTCGGGATCGAACACCGAATCGGGCACCGGCGCGCCGAACATGCGCAGCCGCTCGGCAAAGCGCGGGCGCACGCCGGTGGCCGAAAAGCTGCCCTGCACCTTGCCGTTGGCGTCGACGCCCTTTTGCTCGTAGCGGAAGATCTCGTGCATGGCGATCACCTCGCCCTCCATGCCGGTGACCTCCTGCAGGCTGACCAGCTTGCGGGTGCCGTCGGTCAGGCGCGAGACCTGCATCACCACCGTCACCGCCGAGCAAATCTGCTGGCGCGTGGCGCGCGAGGTCAGGTTCACGCCGGCCATGCTGACCATGTTCTCGAGCCGCGCCAGCGCATCGCGCGGGGTGTTGGAGTGGACCGTGGCGAGCGAGCCCTCGTGGCCGGTGTTCATCGCCTGCAGCATGTCGAGCGCCTCGGCGCCGCGCACCTCGCCGAGGATGATGCGGTCGGGCCGCATGCGCAGCGCGTTGCGCACCAGCGAGCGCTGGTTGACCTCGCCCTTGCCCTCGATGTTGGGCGGACGCGTCTCCAACCGCACCACGTGCGGCTGGCGCATCTGCAGCTCGGCCGCGTCCTCGATGGTGACGATGCGCTCGGAGGCCGGGATGTACCCGGAGAGCACGTTGAGCATCGTGGTCTTGCCGCTGCCGGTGCCGCCGGAGATCAGGATGTTGATCTTGGCGTGTCCGAGCGCCTTTAACACCTGCACCATCGGCGGCGTCAGGCTGCGGTTGTCGAGCAGGTTTTCGATGGTCAGCGGATTGACGGAAAAGCGCCGGATCGACAGGATCGGGCCGTCGATCGCCAGCGGCGGGATGATGGCGTTCACGCGCGAGCCGTCCGGCAGCCGGGCGTCGACCATCGGGCTCGATTCGTCCACCCGCCGGCCCACGCGCGAGACGATCTTCTCGATGATCTTCATCAGGTGGGCGTTGTCGTTGAAGGTGACGTTGGTCAGCTCGAGCCGGCCGGCCCGCTCGACGTAGACCATGGCGTGGGTGTTGACCAGGATGTCGGACACGCCCGGATCGGCCAACAGCGGCTCGAGCGGGCCGAAGCCGAGCATCTCGTGCTGGATGTCGAGCACCAGGTTGTGGCGCTCGTGCTGATTGAGCACGATGCGCTCCTCCTCGATGATGCGCTGGACCAGCAGCGCCAGCTCGTGCTTGAACTGCTCCGGCGTGAGCCGCTGCAGGCGCTCGAGGTCGATGCGGTCCATGATCGTCTGGTGCATGCTCTTTTTCAGTTCCTGGTACGCCGAGGCGGCCAGCCCGGGCGGCCCGCCGGCGCCGGCCCGGCCTTCCTCGCCGCTGGCCAAACGTTCGCGTAAGCTCATGTCGTGCTCCTTGGTCGATGCTGCGTTAGTCGTCGGCGCGCCCGAACAGGCGGTCGAACAGGCCCCGGCTTTCGGAGACGCGGCGCGCCGTCACCAGCTCGACCAGGTCGGCCAGGCTGCGCGCCACCACGCTCGAGCGCGAGAGCTGCAGCACCGGAATGCCCTGGTTGACCGAGTCGGTGGCCGAGACGTAATCGTTGGGCACCGTGTGCACCACGTCGGCGCCGAGCGCCTGCTCCAGGTCCATCAGCCGCAGCTTGCCGCCCTTCTCGTAGCGGTTGACGATCAGGCGCGTGCGCTCGCTCGGGTAGCCGAGCGAGCGGAAGATGTCGAGCAGGCGGCGGCCGTCGCGGATGTCGGGCAGCGCCAGTTGCAGCACCGGGTAGATGGCGTCGGCCTGGTCGAGCGCGCGGAGCGAGATGGCGTCGATCTGGCGGCCGACGTCGAGCACGATGTAGTCGTAGTGCTGGCGCGCCACGCGCAGGATCGTGTCCATGTGCTCCGGCTTCATGTCGACCAGGTGGTTCGGATCGTCGGCCGCCGCCAGCACGCCGAAGTTCGACGCCACGTGCACCAGGCACGAATCGAGGAAGGCGCCGTCCATGCGGCCGATCTGGCCGCAGATGTCGGACAAGGTCATCGCCGGCTTCTGGTCCGACACGTACAAGGTGGCGTCGCCGAACTGGCCGTGCAGGTCGATCAGCAGCACTTTTTTATCGGCCAGCGCGGCCAGCGCGTAGCCGAAATTGGTCGACAGGAAGGTGGCGCCGCTGCCGCCCTTGCAGGAGATGAAGGCCAGCACCTTGCCGTCGCGCATCTGGCTCACGCCGGCCGACACCTCGACCCGGTCCATCGCCTCGTGGAAGGCCTTGTGCACCAGCGGCAGCTGCAGCACCTCGCGCATGCCGGCCCGCATGGCCCGGATCAGCAAATCCTGCCGCGGCTCGCGCGTGAGCAGCATGAACGACGCCGACGGATAGGTTTTGCCGAGCCGCTCGACCAGGTCGGCCTCGCCGGCTTCGACGTCGCTGGCGTCGAACACCACCAGCCCGGGCGCCTCCGTCAACGGCCGCTCGACGGCGTCGCGCAGGCCGTTGCGCGAGGCCACCAGCTGCACCGCCGGCATGCGCGCCGAGCCCTGGGCGGCGATCTCCGCGTGGAGCAGGCTGTCCCTGCTGATCATCAGTGCTTTCATCGTCGCTCCTCACTTGCCGTCGCCGCTGATCATGAACTTCGGCGCCTGCGCCGCGGCGCCGCTGAAGCTGCGCTGGTAGCGCTCGTAGCCCGCCCGCGCGGCGCCGGCGTCGATGCCGGCGGCGTTGGCCGGCGCCCTGGCGCCGGCGGCCGGATCGATGACCTGCCGCGCCAGCGTGGCGCGGGCGTTGTCGCCGAAGCGGGCGTCCCAGTGCGGCGTGGTCGGCGCCAGCGGCGTATAGCCGCAGGCGGCCAGCGCGCATGCGGTGAGCATGGCCAATAGATGTCGCATCATCGTTCCCCAAGAAGTTATTGACGTTTTTCGGCGGCCGCCGGCGGCGGCGCGCCTTCCATGCGCCCGCCGAGGAAAAGCTCGGCGCGGCCCGGCGCGGTGGCAGCGTCGGTCGGCAGCCGGTAGTCCGCCGGCAGCGGCTTGACCAGCCGCGGGGTGACCACGAACAGCAATTCGGTGCGGTCCTGCTGGAAGTCGGTGCTGCGAAACAGCGCGCCGAGCACCGGCAGCTCGCCCAGGATCGGCAGGCCGTGGATGTTGGTGGTGCGGTTGTTCTTGATCAGGCCACCGATGGCGAAGCTCTGGCCGTCGTACAGCTCGACCGTGGTGGCGGCGCGGCGCGTCGTGATCAGCGGCAGGATGGCGCCGGTCGACAGGCCGGCCGCCGAGATGCCGACGCCCTCGCGCGAAATCTCCGACACCTCCGGCGCCACCCGCAGGTTGATGCGCCCGCCGGCGAGCACGGTCGGCGTGAAGCGCAGGCCGACGCCGAACTCCTTCTCCTCCAGCGTCACCTTGTTGTTCTCCTGCGCCACCGGCACGAAGATCCTGCCGCCGGCCAGGAAGCTGCCTTCCTGGCCGCTGATGGCCATCACCGTCGGCTCGGCGAGGATGCGCACCATGCCCTCCTGTTTTTCGGCGTCGATCAGCAGGCGGTTGCCGTCCGGGCGGCCGATGCCGAGCATGCCCTTGAGGGTGCCGCTGATGAAGTTGGCCGCCAGGGTACTCGACCAGCTGCCGCCGCCGATGCCCACCGCCAGGCCGGTCTCGAGCTTGTCGAGCAGCGTCTTGGACACCTCGGCGATCTTCACCTCCAGCATCACCTGCTGCGGCGCGCTGATGTTGAGGAAGTTGACCACGCGGGCGCCGCCGGCCGGCGCCGACGCCGACGCGGCCTTGTCGCCGCCGGCCGCCGCCAGCGCCTGCGCCGGCCGGCGCACGAAGGCGGCGGCCAGTTCCAGCACGCGCGCGGCCGTTTGCGCGTCGTCGACCATGCCGCTGACGACCAGCGTGTCGCCGGCGGCGCTGATGTGGATGTCCTTCTGCTCCGGCATCAGCGCGGCGAGCGACGCCTGCAACGCGCCCGGATCGATGCCCACCACCACCTCGACCACGTTGCACAGGCCGCTGCGGCCCTGCACGATCATGTTGCTGGTGCCGATATCGACGCCGACCACGTACAGTGTGTCGGGCGCCACCAGCATCGCCTGCAGCACGGCGGGGTTGCCGATGCTGCGCGCCTGCACCGGCTCGGGCATGCGCATCAGCGTCGACTTGCCCAAGTGGAGCGTCATCGCGCCCGGCGCCGCCGCCTGGCCGGCGCAGCGCAGTCCCGGGCTTTCCGGGGCGGCGCCCTGGGCGGGCTTGGCCGGCGCCGCGCCGGCGCTCCCGGGCACGGACGCCGGCGCGCCCGCGGACGG
>CAUPRW010000100.1:0-9967 GCA_963513825.1 uncultured Duganella sp. | reverse complement strand
CCGACCACGGTTTGACGCCACGAATCGCAGATTTGAAAGTGAACAGGAAAGTCAATGAAATCAACGATCTACCAACACCACCTCCGCGCCAGTGCTAGCTTTTCGTACCGTCACTTATTGCACTGAAAACGAGGAGACCCCAAGTACCGCCTCGCTCAGCGACGCGCAGTTCGATGCGCTGGTGCTGGGCCTGCCTTGGCAGCGCCTTGGCGACGGTGGTGTCATCACCGTGGTCTGACTCTGAAGAGCAGACCGGCGCTTGCCAATTGGGGCATGCGCCAATGGTGCGCATGTGCCAGTGCTGGCACAGTGGATGCCCATGGTGGTCGAGCCTCAATCCCTGCAGAGCCTGAGCGCAGAAGAGCTGCGTGAGCTGACCACGCGCCTCATGACGCAGTTGCGCCACCAGAGCGCGTTGCTGGACAAACTCACGCACAAGATGCGCTCTTGAAGCGCATGAAGTTTGCCGCTTAGTCCGAGCGCTTCAACCCCGAGCAGAAGAGCCTACTTGAAGACGAGATCGAGGCCGACCTGGCGGCCGTGGCCACGGAGATCGATGCGCTGCAGGAAGCGCAGGCACCAGCCAAGCTGGAAGAGAAGAAGGTTCCCAAGCGCGCGCCGCTGCCAGCAAACCTGCCGCGTCGCGAGATCCGCCACGAGCCCGAGTCCACCCTGTGCCAGTGCGGCTGCCAGATGAAGCGCGTCGGCGAGGACGTGGCCGAGAAGCTGGACTACGTGCCCGGTGTGTTCACGGTGGAGCTGCGTATTTCGGGCTTCTTGGACATCAAGTTCGACACCGTTGACATAGTGTTCGGCACCTCAGCCAACGAACTTCACCGGCCACCCTGTCTAGAACCCCCGAGGCCCACCGATTGTTTGAAGAGGCTGGCGATACGTAGGCCGCCGGCGATCCTTTCTTGATGGCTAGCTGACCCCCAGCTCCAAGGCTAGACTTCAGGAATCGGCCATTTGCAGTCACACGATCGGCCACGAAATCACCAAGCCAACGGCCGGTCTCTAAGCACAGCTGCCGTAGGCCGCAACGGCCCAGACGCCTTCGGCGCGGGTGCAGCACTGGACGCGGACCTCGATACAGCCGGGATCGTCGGTGCGGATAAAGAACTGGAACCGCCCGAAGGTCACGAAGGCCATCGCCAGGGCTCGGGCCTCGCTGCTCGTGCACATCCCCTCGCGGCGGCGCTAAACAGGTTTGAAGCCGTCAGCACCATCGCGGCCGGGTCGAGTCGACTCAAGCAGTGGCGTCGTCGCGAGCCTCCTCGCGAGCCAAGCGAGAGATTGGTATTGCAAATGCGAACGCTTCGCATTAGCATAACGACATCAACCCTCAGCCCCAGCCGTCTCGAAGCCTCTGAAGGAACAGACCATGCTCGCCCAAGGATTCGTATCCCGGATTGCCGTCCTCGCCGCCAGCCTCGCCCTGTCCTGCGGCGCCGCGCAGGCTGCAGACATGGAAGTGCCGCTTGTCATCAAGAACCACCGCTTCGAGCCAGCCGAGCTGAAAGTGCCCGTGGGCCAGCGGGCCAAGCTGATCGTGCACAACCAGGACAGCACGCCGGAGGAGTTCGAGAGCCATTCGCTGAACCGCGAAAAGGTCATTCCTGCGGGCGCGAAGGCGACGATCTTCATCGGTCCGCTCAAGGCCGGTCGCTACGACTTCTTCGGCGAATACAACCAGGCGACGGCCAAGGGCGTCGTCGTCGCCGAGTGATCGAATCGCCATCGCCATGTTCGCCGCCTCCCTGATCGTTTTCCGCGAAACCCTCGAGGCCGCGCTGTTCGTCGGCATCATCGCCGCCGCTACGAAGCAGTTGCCGCAGCGAGGCCGCTGGCTGGCCGGCGGTGTCGCCGCCGGCGTGGCCGGTGCGCTGCTGCTGGCGCTGTCGGCCGAGCAGGTCGGCACCTGGGCCGACGGCATCGGCCAGGATCTGGTCAACATCGGCATCCTGACGGTCGCGCTGTCGATGCTGGTGTGGCACTGCGTCTGGGTCTCGACGCACGGCCGGCAGATGGCGATGGAGGCGCGCCAGCTCGGCGCATCGGTCCAGGGCGGGCAGCGCAAGCCGTGGGTGTTGTTCGTCGCGGTGGCCCTCGCGGTGCTGCGTGAGGGCGCCGAGACGGTGCTGTTCGTAGCCGGCTCGCTGACTGGCGGCGGCCAGGTCGGCACCGCCTCGGTGATGTTGGCCTGTGCGCTTGGGCTGGTTGCCGGCGCCGTGGTCGGCGTTGGCCTTTATGCCGGCTTGTCGCGCATCCCGACGCAGAAGCTCTTCGCTGCAACCAATGTGCTGATCGCGCTGCTGGCCGCGTCGATCGCCAGCCAACTGGCCCGCGCCCTCGCGCAGGCCGGGCTGGTCGAGCGCGGCACCGCGCCGCTGTGGGACAGCTCCGCCTGGCTGGCGTCCGATTCGGCGCTGGGCGCGCTACTGCACGCACTGGTTGGCTACGACGCGCGGCCGTCGGCGATGCAGATCGGCTTCTATGTCGCCGTGCTGGCCAGCATCTACATCGGCACGCGCATGGTGATGCGCCAGCTGGGCGTCAGCCCGCCGCATCGCCGCGCCGGCCCGGCCTGACGGCGCGCCCGCCCAGCCCCCTCGCCGGCGCCCTGCGAGGTCGCCCGTCGCATCTCTTCTTCTTGCCACTCCCGAGGCCTTCCGATGCATAACGTCAAATATGGACGGGCGCTTGTCGCCCTTGCCCTGTCCTGCCTTGCCTACACCGTTCCGGCGGCAGCCGGACCTTCCGACTATGTCGTCACGCCTATCGTCGAGGAGGGCGAGCGCGAGATCGACTTCAAAGCCGGCACGCGCAAGTTGCGCGATGGCACCCGCGAGAGCGCCTGGTCGATCGGGCTCGGCTACGGCGCCACCAGTTGGTGGTTCACCGAGCTGTATGCGAAGTGGCACCACGAGCCGGGCGCGCCGAGTGCCTTCGACGCCTGGGAGTGGGAGAACAAGTTCCAGCTCACAGAGACCGGGAAGTACCCGGTCGACGTTGGCTTCCTGCTCGAGATCGAGCGACCGAAGGACCGCAGCGAAGGCTATGAATACAAATGGGGCCCGCTGCTGCAGTCGGAGTTCGGCCTGTGGCAGGCCAATCTCAATCTGTTGATCTAGAAGCACATCCGCATCGCGGAGCCGGAGAAGGCCGAGCTCGGCTACCAGTGGCAGCTGAAGTACCGTTGGACACCAGCTCTCGAGGCCGGTGTGCAGGGTTTCGGCAACATGGGCCCGTGGAATGACTGGGCGCCGTCGAGAGAGCAGTCGCACATCGCAGGACCGGCCCTGTTCGGCCGAGTCAAAGTCGGCGATCACCAGACGATCAAGTACAACGCTGGTGTGCTGTTCGGCATCAACCATGCGTCGCCGAAGCACACGCTGCGAGCGCAGGCGGAGTTTGAGTTCTGAGCCGATGACCAGCGGCGATTCGACAGACGCGGGCGACGTCATCGCCGCCTGAAAGGTACCGCTGCTCCTGGTGCGCTGAGACCGCCCGATATACTTGCCCCTCACCCGTCATTGGGGAGTAGCCGCCCTGCGCTCGCAGGGGTCCGCGTCAACACACTTGACCCTCATGGTCATGGCGCGGACAGCTTCAAGCCTGGCAAGACCTTTGACTGCACTGCCTCCGGATGGGCCGGGGATGCCGTGCAGTCTTCGTCTTCGCTGGCCCTTGGAGTTTTCATGGAAGCATTCCTCGTCTCGACCGGCGTCGTCGCCCTGGGTGAAATGGGCGACAAGACACAGCTGCTGGCCATCGTTCTGGCCGCAGCCTTTCGCAAGCCCATCCCCATCATCCTTGGAATCCTGGTTGCGACCCTCGTGAACCACGCGGCCGCCGGCGCCGTGGGCGGCTGGGTGGCCCAGGCCATGGGTCCGAACATCCTGCGCTGGGTGATCGGTGTGTCGTTCCTGGCCATGGCGGGCTGGATGCTGATCCCCGACAAGATCGACGACGACGCAGCGGGTGGCAAGCAGCGCTTCGGCGTGTTCGGCACGACGGTGGTCGCCTTCTTCCTGGCGGAGATGGGCGACAAGACGCAAATCGCCACCGTGGCCCTGGCCGCGCGCTACACCGACATCGTCCAGGTGGTGCTGGGCACGACCTTCGGCATGATGCTGGCCAACGTGCCGGCGGTCTTCCTGGGCGACAAGATCGCCAAGAAGGTGTCGATGAAACTGGTCCACGGCATCGCGGCCGTCATCTTCGCCATCCTCGGCGTGCTGACGCTCCTGAACGTCGGCAAGCTGTTCTGAAGGGCTGACCATGCACGCTGACGATCTTGCCAAGTGGCAGCACGACCACGTCTTTGATTCAGGAAACGCGGCTGGAGAACGCGGAACGCGCGTGGTGATGTGGATCACCGCTGCGATGATGGTCGTCGAGATCGCCGCGGGTTGGTTCTACAACTCGATGGCACTGCTGGCCGACGGCTTCCACATGAGCAGCCATGCCGTGGCGATCGGACTGAGTGCGTTCGCGTACTCGGCGGCGCGCAAGCACGCGAAGGACACCCGGTTCGCCTTTGGAACCTGGAAGATGGAGGTGCTCGGCGGGTTCGCGAGCGCCATCTTCCTACTGGTGGTCGTGGGCCTCATGGTGTACGGCTCGGTAGAGCGACTGATCACCCCCGAGCCGATCCACTACAAGGAGGCCATGCTCATCGCGGTGCTCGGCCTGGTGGTCAATCTCGTCTCGGCACGCATCCTGGACGCGGCGCATCACCACGACCACGGGCACGATCACCATGGTCATTCGCACGAAACGAGTCACCACCACGACCTGAACCTCAAGTCAGCCTACGTCCACGTCATCGCCGACGCGGCGACTTCCGTGGCGGCGATCGCGGCACTCGCCGGCGGTTGGTGGCTGGGTTGGTCATGGCTTGATCCGGTCATGGGCATCGTTGGCGCTTTGGTCGTCGCGCTGTGGGCCAAGGGGCTCATCGTTGAAACCAGCAAGGTGCTGCTGGACCGGGAGATGGACCATCCGGTGGTCGACGAGATCCGGGCGGTCATTGCCGAGCGCGGCGCCGAGAGTGAAACCCTCGTCGCCGACCTGCATGTCTGGCGAGTGGGCAGGGCGACCTACTCGTGCGCTCTCAGTCTCGTGACCCACGACGAGCGACTGGTGCCGAACCAGGTGCGGGAGTGGCTGTCGATTCACGAGGAGATCGTGCACTCGACCATCGAGGTTCAGATGTGCCATCGCAGTTAGTTGCGGCGGCAGGCAAGTGGCGACGGGCCTTTCTACGATGTCTTGGCCTTCGGTCCGCCGAGCGGTTCGCGACCTGCCGAAGCAGTTGCCCCGCCGCGAATATTCTGCGGTCGTCGTGCCGCAGGAGCACATGATCCCTCCTGTCGCCGGTCTGCAATCTGCTCATCGGGGTCAGCGAAGGTCAAGTTCGAGGGTAGACCTGTCGCTCACAGAGAAAAGCGCCGACGGCTTCTATGGGCCCGTTGCTGCCCTTCGTCGAGCACCGTTGTACGTCGGTAGTGCAGCGTAAGCAGCCCCTGGAGTGACAACTGTCGGATGCCCACGCCCTTGCGCAGCCCGATGAAGCTGCTCATCTCCGTCGGGTACACTGGTTAGTAACTGCAGATCGCCGAGAACGCGACGATGCTGCCCTGCGGCGCGATCCCGGCCGGCGAGGCGTCGAACGGGGTAGTTGAACAGCCAGGCCTCGCCGGGCTGCAGCGTCTCCGCCTGGAGCGGGTCGCCGCGGTCGTCCATCAGCAGCGAGGGCGCGAAGCTGCGCGGCGTGCCAGCCACGGCCGGCAGCGTGCCGGCGGCGGCCCAGGCGCCGGCCATGCAGGGGGCGTTGTGCATCAGGTCGCGACGCTCGAGATCAGTCCGGACACCCGGTGGCACGGGAATGGACGGTACTTCAGCCATACTCTGGCCGCAACCTGCGCCCCGCCTTCCGGGTGGACCGTGATGCACGGGCCCGCTCGTTTGGGCCCCCATCAGGCTCGAAAGCGCCGCCCGCAGATCAGCCCGCGGCGCGCTTCCGAGCGAGACCCAGCCCCGCCAGGGCGATGCCCAACAGCGCAAGCGATCCCGGTTCGGGCACGCCGTTGACGACAACCTTCTCGAAGTCCATGAACGCCATGTAGTCTTGGGAGTCGCCGTACGCCTTGAAGACCGTGTAATTTGCGCTCCCCAGATAGTCGATGCTGGACGTATTCACGAACCAGGCCGATGTGGCGTTGCCATTGCCCGCATCCAGATAGGGGATCCACATCTCGCAAAAGCCGCCCCGGTCGCAGCTGTTGACCAGTTCGGGCCGGGTGTCGAAGTTGTAGGTGGTGCCGTCCACCACCACATTGTCGACGAGCACCTGGGCGAACACGGCATTCATCGCGACCATCGCGTCGGCCGACGTCGTGAAGTCGAACAGGCTTTGATCGCAGCCGGCAAACATCGACGCGCATGAGTTTCCGAACGTCACGCGGTACTGTTCGCTGTTGATGATCAAGCCGGTAGCACTTTGCAACTTGCCGTTCTGGATCTGGTACACGACATCGGCCTGGGCGGCACCGCCCAGTGCCAGCGCGCAGGACAAGCCAATCTTCAATAATGTCTTCGACACGGAGTGAACCTTTCCGGTAATGAATTGAATCTGAAGCCGATACCGGGCGAGCGACACTGCCACACTTGCGGCCCGTGCACGGTCACCTTGGATCAACAAAGCACAATTTGTGCCGATCCAAATAACATCAACAATAACAATGACTTAACAGGGATTTCTTCGGCGTGACTGACGATCTGTAAGAAAAGTCGACACATTTATTTACATCGCCGGGCCGCGTCGGGACCCGTTGTCCCGACGCGGCCGGTTCAGACGCCGCGGACCGAACGTCGCTTCACGGCCGTTGCCATGGCCCCGGCCTAGTACCAGCCCCGGAAGCGGTTGACCACGCGCACCACCAGCAGCATCACCGGCACCTCGATCTGCACGCCGACCACGGCGCCCGACGACAGGCCGAGCAGCAGCTCGACGATCGGCGCGAAGGCGAGCACCATGATCGTGTCGTTCAGCGCCACCTGGCTGGGCGTGAAGAGTGGATCCGCGTTCGTCGGCCGGCTCCAGAGGAAGACCATCGCCGTGCAGTGCGCGGCGGCCAGCAGGATCAGGCCGGCGACACGGCTGTCGAGTTGGTGCGCCAGCAGGTGGCGCACGAAGAGCCAGCCCAGCAGCGCCATCGAGATGGGCTTGACGGCCCAGTTGACGAACAGCTTGACCCCGATGCCGCGCCAGTGGCGGCGCACCCCATGAAGGTCGCCGAAGTCCACCTTTATCAGCACCGGGATGATCACCACTCAGATCAGCAGGTTGACCTGCGCGATCTCCATCTGCCCGAGCGCCTGTACGGGTCTCACGCGGCCGGCGCTCTCCGACGACGGGTGCAGCTCAACGCCGCCGGTCAGGTGGAGCTCAAGCTCAAGACGCCCTAGCGCGAAGGGACGACGCACCTGGTTATGAGCTCGCTGGGGTTCATGCAGCATGCAGCAGCTGGCCGCGCTGTTGCGGCGGCCGCGGCTGTACAGAGCCGCCCGACCCGAACGACTCCTGATGGCCGATTGCAGAAGTCTAGCCGGCCTCGCACCCGCCTGGCCAACCTACATCGCAACTGGGAGCCGCAGGATCGACGCCTAGCTGCATCAAATTGCGCGTGTCCAAGAGAGCCGATCCGGCTGTCCAGGTCCTAACGCTCCCGCTGTCCACAAGTAGCCGAACTGAGTGTCCAGCAGCGACCGAAATACGCAGATACTGTCGCTATGAGATCAAAGCGATCCAGTTCTATCGCCAACCCACCGGCTCACGCGCTGCTGCAGGAAGCACCACTACGCGGCCTTATCGCGGCCAGGGTACCCACTGGCATCACGGCCCTGGGTAGAAAAGGACACTTTGTCGTCGAAATTCGCTTCGGCGACGGCTTGGCTTGTTGGCTTCCGTTGAAAACTGACCCACTTAGAGCTGCAATTTCCATTTAAAGCTGACCCACGTAAGAACCCTATCCTGCTGCTTTTAGTAGCAGGAGATTTCAGGAGTGATAGACGTGGCGACTTTAAGTGTCATAAGACGCTGGGCATTGCGCGAGCAGATGTCCATCCGCGAGATCTCCAGGCGCACAGGCCTGGCTCGCAATACCGTTAAGAAGTACCTGCGGGCGGGCGACGAAGAGCCCCGCTATGCCAAGCGGGCGAGCACCAGCAAGCTCGATCCATACGCTGACAAGCTTTCGACTTGGCTCTTGATCGAGGCAACAAAGTCGCGGAAACAGCGGCGCACTTTGCTGCAGCTCCACACATTCAGCAGGCCCCAAGTCTGAAAAGGAGAAAACGAAGCACTTATCCACAACGTGAGCTGCTTTGCTCACACAAGCGGGTGGGTCAGCATTCGATGGAAATCTCGGGTCAGAGATCAGTGGAACTCAACACCTCGATGCGTTTGCGCGTTGCTATCGGGCAGTCGCCGGTTGTCAAGATCATCCGCCAGCACAGCGCCAAGCTGGGCTTCGCACGATCGGTCGTGCGTCAGAGCCTGCATGCCACCAAACGGAGCTACAGGACGGTGGCGCGCGTAAAGCCTTCGAGATGGTCAATCAGGCGATCAAGCGCTTCCCCGGCATGCTTGATGTCGCCTTTGCCAATCGCCAGCGCGACGGCAGCGTGCAGGCGAGCCATTTCTGGCATGTCGGCCGTTTGCTTGTAGTGCAGGTACCAGAATCGCCGCGACAACCCGTGCAGCATGCGCATCGCACCTTCCGCGAATTCGTTGCTTGCCGCACTGAGGCACAGTTCATTGAACTCGCGGTCGGCACGTACGAAAGCCACATCGTCGCTCCGCGCAGCGTACTTCGTGAACTCGTCGGCGAGACGCCGGAAGGATTGGCGCTCCGAATCGCTGGCCCGCTTGGCGGCGCTGCGGCAGATCAAGCGCTCGATCTCGCGCCTTGTCTCCAGGAGCTTGAGCTGCTTATTGACGTTCATCTCCGATACTAGGAGCCCGCGTTGCGGCATTACGAGGATGAGGTGCTCGCGCGCCAAGCGCTGGATAGCCTCCCTAATGGGCGTGCGGCCGATACCGGTCATCTCGCTTAGCGCTTGCTCGGAGAGGGATGTGCCGGGCCGGATGCGCAAGGTAACGATGGCCTCCTCAATCATTTGATAGGCGAGATCGGTGAGTTTGGCCTTTGGCTCATTGAGTCGGGTAGCCATGCTCCTCGGTGCCGCGCCACTCGTTTGCGAGGCACCCCTGCTTCCACTTCGCCTAATGACCACGTGAAGGTACTCCGAAAGTTTACACCACAGACAATATGGCACTGTCACACATTATGCAATGCAATTAACCGACAAGTAAAATGTAACATATATATGCATATGTAGCTGCGATTGATCGGACCAAATCGTGGGTACACGATGTCGCCCGAGGTGCCCTCGTTGTTGAAGAAGGCCGGCAAGCCTTTCCTGCTCAGCCTGCACTACACCGCTCCGCACTGGCCCTGGGAATGCGCGACGATGCGCACGTGGCTTCCGCGCTGGCGAAGAACCAGTTCCACCTCCGCCGTATTGGCGCTTGAACCACCGAGGCCAGCGCGCACCTCCCCATCAGGAGCAGTTCTGACACTCAGGTAAACCCTTGATACGGCCGAATTGAACCCGCTTGAGCAGCCCTTTGACACACCGCTTGGCGGCACACATCGGCCACAGGCGTGCACGGATCAGCCAACCGCAGCGCGTACGCGATCTGTTCCCCGGAAAATCTTGAACTTTTCCTTGTGCCACTTCGGGCTTGCCGGGTGTGATGGCGATGCGTGGGGCGATCTCCTTCAGTCGGTAGCTTTTGCCTTCGAACTCCAGCATCGCGCATCGGTGCATGAGCCGGTCGAGGATGGCCGAACGCCAAGCGCTTCCCATCATGGCTGTCGCTTGCCCCGGGCTG
>CAUPRW010000099.1:0-10619 GCA_963513825.1 uncultured Duganella sp. | reverse complement strand
ATCAGGAACGCGTAATGCACCACTTGGCAAAACGGGCAGAAAAAATGGGGATGAAACTGGTCCCCACGGAGTCCTGAAAACAACCATGAAAACAGCCACTTAGAAGGTGTTTCTTAAGAGGCGGAACGCCGTAATCCGCCACGCCCGCCCCGATCAGTGCAACTTTACCAGCGGCGTACTACGCTTGATCAAGAAGCGCGCCACCGCCAGCACCGCCGTGCGCACCGTGCCCAGCACCGCCTGGTGGTGCATCAGATGCAAGCTGGTGTACATCAGCCGCGCGACGAATCCGTCGACGAACCAGCTCAGCCCCTTCAACGAGCCCATCAAACTGCCCACGGAAGTGGTCTGGCCGAACGACACCAGCGAACCATAATCCCGGTACACATAAGTCTTGCCCTGCGGCGCCTTGCCGGCCTGCTGGCGCAAAAAGGTCGTCACCAGATAAGCGGCCTGCTGGTGCGCGGCCTGCGCGCGCGGCGGCACCAGCTTGCCGTCAGGCCCGGCGCAAGCGGCGCAATCGCCCAGCGCGTAAATATAATCGTACCCCTTGACGGCCAGGTCCGGCCCGACGTCGAGCTGCCCGGACTTCACCGTCGGCAAGCCGAGGCCCTTGAGCAAATCGGGCGCCTTGATGCCGGCCGCCCACACCACGATCTGCGCCGGATAGCTGGCCTCGCCCGCCGTCACGTGCGTGGCCGAAATCGCCGTCACCCGCGTATTGGTCACGACCTCGACCGCGCGCTCCTTGAGCAACTCCAGCGCCGCCGCCGACACCTTCTCCGGCAGCGGCGCCAGGATGCGCGGCGCGCCCTCGATCAGCGTGATGCGCACGTCGCGCTCGGCCTGCAACTGGCGGAAGCCGTAGGCCGCGTAGACACCGCTGGCCTCGCGCAATTCGGCCGCCAGCTCGACGCCGGTGGCGCCGCCGCCGATGATGACGACGTCAACCCCGGCATCCGGTTGGTCGCCCTTGTTGAGCGCCGCCAAGGTCAGCCGCTTGAGCAGCGTGAGGCGGAAGCGCTCGGCGTCTTCGGTGGCGTTGAGGGAAATGGTATGTTCGGCCGCGCCGGGCACGCCGAAATAATTGGAGGTGCTGCCAACGGCCAGCACCAGCGAATCGAAGCGGACCCGCCGCTCGGGCAGGATAAGTTCGTTCGCCGGCTCCGGGCCGCGGATGGCGCCCACCGTCAGCTCGCGCTGCCGCGGCTCGAGCGCCACCAGCGGCCCGTAGGCGAAGGTGAAGCCGTTGTCATGCGCGAGCATCTGGTAGGACAAGCCCTCCTGGTGGATGTCGAGCGTGCCCGCCGCCACCTCGTGCAGCGAGGGTTTCCAGATATGGTAGAGCCGGCTGTCGACCAGCATCACCGCCTCGGGACCGAGCTTGCGGCCCAGTTTGCAAGCGAGCTCCAGCCCGCCCGCGCCACCACCCACAATCACTATCTTGCTATGCATGAAACTCCCGTGGCGGCGGCCAGCGCCGCGTTGTCGATATTATCGGTCGCGGCCGTTGCCGTGTCCGTTGCCGTTGCCATGACCGTTGCCATGGCCCTTGCCATGACTGCGGTCGTCGTCGCGCCGGTCGTCGCGGCGGTCATCGCGGCGGTCGTCATGCCCGCCGCCGTGGCGGTTGCGGTAAGCCGGCGCGTACTGGTTGTTATACCAGCTATCTTGAACAAAATACACAGGCTGGCCGCAGGCGTTGTACGCGCGGCAATGCTTGGACCAGTTCTTGGCGTGGCCCGGCGGCACCCGCAGGTAGATCGGCGCCCGTTCGACATAGTGGGCCGGACGCTGGATCACCAACGGTTCACGATAGATCACTTGCGGCTGCGGGTAATCGCCGATGTCGATGCGGCCGTAGAAACCGGGTTGGCCCACGCTGACCGAGACGTTGGTGCTGCCGGCGAACGCGCTGGTCGACAAGACCAGCAAGCTGGCCGCAATGAGTTTGGCTTTCATGATGTGCCCCATATTCTTATAGTCGAGCGAAGTTGCTCAAGGAACATAGTAGCAAGTCACGAGCATTGTTTCCGTTCGCTAACGTACATACTTGCAGGCAAGTATCGATTGCCAAACCAGCCGCGCGACGCTAGAATAATAGTTCGAGAACTAACCATTCGACAGCAAACCATATGTCCTCCATCGAAGAACGATTTTCCGCCGCGCTGCATGGCAGCACCCGCGCCTGGCGCCAGGCGATCGACCGCCGCCTCAAGCACCTGGGCATCAGCCAGGCCAGCTGGATGGCGATCGCGCTGACGGCCAAGGAAGCCTCTCCCCCGTCGCAGACCCAGCTGGCAGCGCGCGTCGGCGTCGAGGACCCGACCATGGTCGCCACCGTCGACCGCCTGGTCAAGGCCGGCTACATGGTCCGCACGCCGTCGGAAACGGACCGCCGCGTCAAACTGCTGAGCCTGACCGAGGACGGCCAGCGCATCTACCGGGCCGTGCGCGAAGAGGCCGAGATCGTGCGCCGCGAGTTGCTGGGCGAGGCCGATCCCGCCACCCTGCGCGTGGTCACCGAATTCCTCGAGGCGCTGCAAGCGCGGATCGAGCCGCGCCCATGAACCCGGCGGCGCCGGCCCAGCCCGTCAACCGCCGCATGATCACCATCTCGATCATGCTGGCAACCATCATCCAGGCGCTCGACGGCACCATCGCCAACGTCGCGCTGCCGCACATGCAGGGCAGCCTGTCGGCCTCGCAGGACCAGATCACCTGGGTGCTGACGTCGTTCATCGTCGCCACCGCCATCGCCACGCCGCTGACGGGCTGGCTGTGCGACCGCTTCGGCCAGAAGAACATCTTCCTCACCGCCGTGGCCGGCTTCACGCTGGCCTCGGTGCTGTGCGGCCTGTCCGGCTCGATCACGGAGATCGTCGCCGCGCGCATGCTGCAGGGCGTGTTCGGCGCCGCCCTGGTGCCGCTGTCGCAGGCGACCCTGCTCGACATCAACCCGCGCGAAAAGCACGGCTCGGCCATGGCCGTGTGGGGCATGGGCGTGATGATCGGCCCCATCCTCGGCCCCACGCTGGGCGGCTGGCTCACCGACAGCTACAACTGGCGCTGGGTGTTCTTCATCAACGTGCCGGTCGGCGCGCTGGCCTTCTACGGCATCTGGCGCTACATCGGCCGCACGGCGGCGCCGCGCACGATGCGCTTCGACGCCTTCGGCTTCGTCACGCTCAGCCTGGCCATCGGCGCGCTGCAGATGCTGCTCGACCGTGGCGAGCAGAACGACTGGTTCGCCGCCACCGAAACCTGGGTCGAGGCGATCCTGATGACGCTCAGCTTCGCCTGGTTCGCCACCCACACGCTGATGCGCCCGGCCGGGCAATCGTTCTTCGACTACCGGCTGCTGCGCAACGCCAACTACGTCGGCGGCCTGCTGTTCATCTTCATCGTCGGCCTGGTGCTGTTCGCCACGCGCGCGCTCACGCCCACCATGCTGCAAAGCCTGATGGGCTACCCGGCCGCCGTGGCCGGGCTGGTCACCGCCCCCAGCGGCCTGGGCACGATGCTGGCGATGCTGCTGGTCGGGCGCCTGGTCGGCAGGGTCGACCTGCGCCTGCTGCTCGGCGCCGGCTTTGCCATCACCGCCTTCTCGCTGTGGCAGATGACGCGCTACACGCTGGTGCTTTCGCAAAGCGACATCGTCTGGCCGGGCGTGATCCAGGGCCTGGGCCTGGGGCTGGTGTTCGTGCCGCTGAGCGCGGCCACCTTCGCCACGCTGTCGCCGCAAATGCGCGCCGAAGGCACGGCCATCTACAGCCTGATGCGCAACATCGGCAGCTCGATCGGCATCGCGCTGGTGCAGACGCTACTGGTGCGCAACACGCAGACCGTGCACAGCGCGCTGGCCGAGAAGATCACCACCGCCAATCCCGCCTTGCTCGACAACCTGGCCACGCCGCAGGCGGCCGCGCTGCTCAACAACGAGATCACGCGCCAGGCCTCGATGATCGCCTACGTCGACGATTTCTGGCTGATGCTGATCCTGACCCTGTGCGTGCTGCCGCTGCTGCTGTTGATACGGCCGGCCGGGGGCCAGGCGCCGGGCGAGCCGGCGCTGGCCGCCCACGCGGACTAACCGAATGGAATCCCCTATGACCACACTGAACCGGCTCGCGCCACCCCTGCTGCTGGCCACGGCCCTGCTGGCCGGCTGCGCCGCCATCCCGCCCGATCCGCATCCGCGCCAGCGCCGCGACGCCGCCACCGCCGTGCTCCCGGCCGACATCAAGCTGGCGCGCGAGGGCTGGCCGCAGGCGCAATGGTGGATCGCCTACCACGACGAGCAATTGAACGCGCTCATCGCGCGCGCCCTGGCCGACGCGCCGACGCTGGCGGTGGCCGCGTCCCACATCGGCAGCGCCCGCTCGGCGTTGTCGCGCAGCGCGGCCGACGTCGGCGTCGACGTCAGCGGCTACGCCAACGCCAACCGCCAGCGCTATTCCGGCACCGGCCTGTTCCCGGCGCCGATCGGCGGCGCATGGTTCACCTCCGAAACGCTGCGGCTCGACCTGCGCTACGACTTCGACTGGTGGGGCAGGAACCGCGCGCAGGTGGCCGCCGCCGTCGGCGCGCTCAACGCCGACCGCGCCGCCTACGCCGACGCCGAACAGTTGCTGGCCGCGTCGGTCGCGCAAAGCTATTTCCGCCTGCAGGGCGGCTGGGCGCGGCTGGCCAACCTCGGCCAGCTGGCCGACGCGCAGCAAACGCTGGTGGACGACAAGGCGCGCCGCATCGCGCGCGGCCTGGCCAGCGCCGACGAGCAGCGCGCGGCCGAGGCCGAACTGCGCCAGATCCGCAAACAGCAGGCCCAGCTCGACGCCGACACCGGCCGCGAGCGCGAAGCGCTGCGCGCGCTGCTCGGCGCCGACGGCGCGGCGCTGGCCGGGCTGCGGCCGGCGCCGGCGGCCGACGTCGCCCACGCGCTGCCGGCGCGCCTCGGCATGGAACTGCTGGCGCGCCGGCCGGACCTGCAGGCGGCGCGCTGGAAGCTCGAAGCATCGCTCAGCACCATCGACGCGGCCAAGGCGGCGTTCTACCCGGACCTCAACCTGACCGGATCGGTCGGCCTCGACACGGTCAAGCTCGAGAACCTGCTGCAGGCGGCCAGCCGCACGCTGTACCTCGGGCCGACGCTGACGTTGCCGCTGTTCGACAGCCGCCGGCTCGACGCCCGGCTCGACAGCGCCCGCACCGCGCGCGACGAACGCATCGCCGAATACAACCAGGCGGTGGTCGAGGCGGTGCGCGACGTCGCCCAGGATGCGCTGCAGTTGCGCGGCGTCGAGCGCCAGATCGACCAGCAGGCCGGCGCCACCGACGCCGCCCGCGCGCAGCTGGCATCGGCGCGGGCGCGCCTCGACCACGGCCTGGCCGACAACGGCGCGCTGCTGGCCGCGCGCATGGCGCTGTTGCGGCAACAGGACGCCGACCTCTATCTGCTGCAGGTGCAACGACTGGCCGAAGTCGCGCTGGTCAACGCGCTCGGCGGCGGCTACCACGAAGAGGCGCCACTGGCGACCGTCATCAAATAATCGAAAGTCCATCATGAGCACAACCACAACCGACACCCCGCCAGCTCCAGCCGCCCAGCCGGGCAACCGCAAGCGCAACCTGGTGCTGGCCGCCATCACGCTGCTGTTTGTCGCCGCCGGCGCCGCCTACGCGATCTATTACCACCTCGTGCTGGCGACGATCCAGGAGACCGACAACGCCTACGTCGGCGGCAACCTGGTCAACCTGTCGTCGCAGGTCAGCGGCACCGTCACCGACATCGGCGCCGACGAAACGCAGATGGTGCAAGCGGGCGCGGCCCTCGTCACGCTCGATCCGGCCGACGCCGACGTCGCGCTGGCGCAGGCGTCCGCCAGGCTGGGCGCGGCCGTGCGCGAGCAGCGCGAACGCTACGCCGACGTCGCCCAGTACGACGCCACCGTCGCCCAGCGCCGCCTGCAGCTGAAAAACGCCGAGGACGACCTGGCGCGGCGCCAGCCGCTGGCGGCCGATCACACCGTCTCCGGCGAAGAGGTCGAGCACGCGCGCCAGGCGGTGGCCAACGCCCGCGCCGCGCTGGCGGTGGCGGCGCGCCAGCAGGCGGCCGCGCTGGTCGGCGTGGAAGGGGTCGGCCTCGCCATGCACCCGCGGGTGCTGGCGGCCAAGGCCGACTACGAGCAGGCGTGGCTGGCGGCGCGCCGCAACACCATCGTCGCCCCGGTGTCGGGCTATGTGGCCAAGCGCGCGGTGCAGGTAGGCGCGCGCGCCACGCCGGGCACCACCCTGATGTCCATCGTGCCGCTCGACCAGTTGTGGGTGGACGCCAATTTCAAGGAATCGGAGTTGCGCGACATCCGCGTCGGCCAGCCGGCCACGGTGGAGGCGGACATGTATGGCGGCAAGGTGGCGTTCCACGGCAAGGTGGTGGGGCTGGCGGCCGGCACGGGCAGCGCGTTCTCGCTGCTGCCGGCGCAAAACGCCAGCGGCAACTGGATCAAGGTGGTGCAGCGGCTGCCGGTGCGCATCGCGCTCGACGCCGGGGAGTTGCGCGCCCATCCGCTGCGGATCGGCTTGTCGACGACGGTCAAGGTCGACATCCGCCGCACCGACGGCCCGGTGCTGGGCGCGGCGATGCCGCCGGCGCCCGTCTACAGCACGCGCGCGCTGGCGCAGCCGCTGGGGCAGGCGGTGGCGGCGGCGGATGGCATCATCGCCAGCAACTTGCGGCGGTGACAGGGTGACACGTAGGGCGGATTAGCGCAGCGTAATCCGCCGTGCATGCGCCGCCGGCGGCTGGGAGGCGGCCGATCACGGCGTGCCGCCATGCGCCGCTGGCGGCTCGACGACGGCGGATTACGGCGTGCCGCCTAATCCGCCCTACGGGCTACGGCTACAGGCTACGAGCCCAACTCGGCGTCGAGCTGCCGGATCGCCGCCTGCGCGCGCGTGATGACGCGGTCGGCGATGCGCTGGCGCATGCCGGGCACGCGCCCGGCCGCTTCGGCCTCGAGCAACAGCGGCGTGAGCAATTGCAGCGCCGAATCGTGGAAGCCCTGCGCCACCAGCCCGAGCTGGTCGTTGAACGATTGCTCGGCCGCCTGCAATTGCTTGCGCAACTCTTGCTCGAAGGCGGCGCGCTTGTCGCGGATCTCGGTGCGCTTGCGCTTGCCGCCGTCGGCGAACCATTTGAAGGCCCCGGCCAGCAGCACCGCGCCGCCGACGAACGGCGCGGCCGGCGCCACCACCGGCAGCACGATGGCCGCGCCGATCAGGTAGGCCGCCGTGCCGGTGCCGGCCGCCACCACCGCCCCGCTCATCAGCGTGACATTGGCCGCCGTGTCGACGCCGTTGACCAGCCGCGTGCCGATGCGCAGGCGCGGCATGAGCCGGGCCAAGGTCGAGTGGTGCTGCCGCTGGAACACCGACGACTGGTTCAGCCGCATGGCCGCCTGGAACAGGCGCAAATCCTCCTGCAGCAAGTGCAGCGCCTGCTCCTTGCGGCGCACGATGCGGTCCAGGCGCCGCTCCATCTCCTGGCCGAACTGCTGGCGGCCGATGCTTTCCCACACCTCGCCCTCCTTCCACTGGTCGGTGTTGAGGCGGTCGGTGATGGCCAGTTCGATGGCGTTGCCGGCGTCGTGCACGGCGTCGTCGATCTCCTCGGCCAGCAGGCGGCGCTCGTGGGCGATGCGCTGGTCCACCAGCGTGAGCCGTTGCAGCACCTGGTTTTTCAGGTCGTTGGCCGCGCCCACCAAGGTGGCGGCGGTGGCCTCGCCCATCGACAACAGGCGCGCCTGGTCCAGATAGGCGCTGATGTCGCGCGCGATGGCGGCCGTGGTGCCGACCACCAGCGCCTTCAACTGGCCCTGGTCGATGCCGCCGGCCTGAAAGTCGCGCGCGTGCCCGATCAGCTCGGGCTGGCCGGCGCTGCGGCCGAACTCGGCCACGGCGTCGGCCAGCGAGCGCCCGCGCACCAGGCGGCGCGCCTGCTCGCCCAGGTTGGCCAGCAGGCCGCGCTGCTCGGCGGCGGGCAGGCGGTCGAAGGCGTCGGCCGGCAGGCGCACCGACAAGGCCTTGGCCAGCCGCTGCGCCAGCGCGCGGGCGTCGGCGCCGTGCAGGGCCAGCAGCGGCATGGTCATGTCGAGCGCGTTCTCGCGCGCGGCCTGGTCGATGCCGGCGCAGCTGCGGCCGAGCGCGTTGAGCGCCCAGTCGACCGCCACGCCCGATTCGATGGCGTTGAGCACCAGCGCGGTGAACACGGCCGAGGACTTGCCGTCGCCGGCGATGTCGGTGACCGCGGCGAACTGCGCCAGCGTCAGGCTGCCCTCGCCGCCGGCGATGGCGCCGACCGCGCGCGCGTAGGCCGAGCTGAAACTCTGGTCGGACGACAGATGCTCGTCGAGCGAGCGGACCGTCACGACGTGGGCGGCCGGGGCGCTACCGTGCGCACTATTCACACTTGCTCCGATACGTAAAATGTCCTGGACGCGATTTTAACTGAAGCGCCCGTCCCGGGTGGCGCCGTTTCCCATTCAACAACGGTTCAAGCGGGCCCGGCGCCGGTGGCCAGGAACAGGGTTTCCTTGATTTCCTCCATCACCACATAGCTCTTCGACTGCGCCGCGCCCGGCAGGCTGAGCAGCATGTCGCCGAGCAGCTTGCGGTATTCGGCCATCTCGTGGATGCGCGCCTTGATCAGGTAATCGAAGTCGCCCGACACCAGGTGGCACTCCTGCACCTCGGGGATGCGCAGCACCTCGCGCCGGAACTGCTCGAACACCGGACCGGACTTCTGGTTGAGCGTGATCTCGACGAACACCAGCAGCTTGGCGCCGAGCGCCGGCGGATCGACGCGCGCGTGGTAGCCGGTGATGACGCCGTCGCGCTCCATGCGCTTGACCCGCTCGATGGCGGGCGTGATCGACAAACCGACCCGCTCGCCGAGGTCCTTCATCGAGATGCGGCCGTCGGCTTGCAGGATGTGCAGGATCTTGCGGTCGAGCTTGTCGAGCGCGCGCACGGATTCCTTTTGAATTCGCATGATAATCCACTAAATAATCGGCGTTATACAGTAACAAATACTAGTTAGACAAGCATACCATAGTCGAATATCCGGCATATCCATATAATAGGGGTTCGCATGCGCGTTGTCATTCTCGGTAGCGGTGTCATCGGCGTCACCAGCGCCTATTATCTGGCCCAGGCCGGCCACGACGTGACCGTGCTCGAGCGCCAGCCCGGCCCGGCGCTCGAGACCAGCTTCGCCAACGCCGGCCAGATCTCGCCCGGCTACGCCTCGCCATGGGCGGCGCCCGGCATCCCCCTCAAGGCCATGAAATGGATGTTGCAGCGCCACGCGCCGCTGTCGATCACCCCGGACGGCACCCTGTTCCAGTTGCAGTGGATGTGGCAGATGCTGCAAAACTGCACGCCCGAGCGCTACGCCGTCAACAAGGAGCGCATGGTACGCCTGGCCGAATACAGCCGCGACTGCTTCAAGAGCCTGCGGGCGGCCACCGGCATCGCCTACGAGGGCCGCCAGCAAGGCACGACGCAACTGTTCCGCACGCAAAAGCAGCTCGACGACGCCGCCAAGGACATCGCCGTGCTCGAGGAAACCGGCGTGCCCTACGAACTATTGAACCGCGAGCAGCTGGTGCGCGCCGAGCCCGGCCTCGACCGGGGCAAGCTGGTCGGCGGCCTGCGCCTGCCCAACGACGAGACCGGCGATTGCCAGCTGTTTACCACCGGGCTGACGGCCATGGCCGAAAAGCTGGGCGTGAAGTTCCGCTACGGCGTCGATATCACCGGCCTGATCGGTTCCGGCGACGCCATCGATGGCGTGCAGTGCGGCGCCGAGGTGGTCACGGCCGACGCCTACGTCGTCGCGCTGGGCTCGTATTCGACCTCGCTGCTCAGGAAGCTGGTGGCTATCCCCGTCTATCCGCTCAAGGGCTATTCGATCACGGTGCCGATCGTCGACGCCGCCGCCGCGCCGGTCTCGACCATCCTGGACGAGACGTACAAGATCGCCGTCACCCGCTTCGACGACCGCATCCGGGTCGGCGGCATGGCCGAGATCGCCGGTTTCGACCACCGCCTCAATCCGCGCCGCCGCGCCACGCTGGAGATGGTCGTCAACGACCTGTTCCCCGGCGCCGGCGACAGCGCCGCCGCCAGCTTCTGGACCGGCCTGCGGCCGATGACGCCGGACGGCACGCCCATCGTCGGCCGCACCGGGCTGCGCAACCTGTTCATCAACACCGGCCATGGCACCCTGGGCTGGACCATGTCGTGCGGCTCGGCGCAGTTGCTGGCCGATTTGATCTCGGCGCGCCGGCCGGCCATCCTGGCCGACGATTTGTCGGTGGCGCGGTATAGCGGCGAGGTGGCGCCGCGCCAGCCGCGTTTGGCCAGCGTTTAGCGGCCGGCGCTGGCTGGCTCGTCGGCATCCGCCGGCGGCGCGGGCTTGGCGGATTACGGCGTTCCGCCTCTTAAGAAACACCTTCTAAGTGGCTGTTTTCATGGTTGTTTTCAGGACTCCGTGGGGACCAGTTTCATCCCCATTTTTTCTGCCCGTTTTGCCAAGTGGTGCATTACGCGTTCCTGAT
>CAUPRW010000098.1:0-10694 GCA_963513825.1 uncultured Duganella sp. | reverse complement strand
GCCCCCACTGCCGGCGCGGCCGCGAACGCTCCGGCGGCGGCCGCGGCCAATGCCGCCCCGGGCTCCGCCGCCACACCGGCTTCCGCGCCCGCTGCCGCCGGCGCCGCCGCGCAAGCGGCCGGCGGCGCCCTCCCCGCCGACGCCGTCAAGCCGCAAAGCCTGGCCGCCACGCTGCTGGGCAAGGCGCCGCTGACGCCGGCCGGCGACCTGCCCCCGCTCGACCACACCACGCCGCAGTCGACACTGAGCAGCACGGCGCGCGTGCTGACCACGGTGCTGACGACCGCCCAGGCCGGCCAAACCGCGCAACTGGCGCTGATCGGCAAGACCGCGCTGTTCGGCAACGGCGCGCCGGACACCGACGCGCTGACGCAAAAACTGCAGGACACCATTTCCAAAAGCGGCCTGTTCTACGAATCCCACGTCACCGAATGGGCCAAGGGCGAGCGCACGCTGCCCGAGCTGATGCGCGAGCCGCAAATGCAGCGCCTGGCGCAGGCGGGCGAATCGGCCGCGCGCGCGGCCGCCGGCGGCCCGGACCTGACCGCCGCCCAGATGATCAACCAGCAACTGCACACCCATGAGCAAGGCCGCGTCCAGTGGCAGGGCGAGGCTTGGCCCGGCCAGGCGATGCAGTGGGAGGTGCGGCGCGAGCAGCGCCAGGGCGGCGGGCACGACGGCGGCGGCGACGCCGACGAGGCGCCCGAAGCGGTCTGGCGCAGCGGCGTGCGCTTCCGCTTCGCGCTGCTCGGCGAGGTCGAGGCCGCCGTCACCATCGTCGGCGGCCAGGTCCACATCCAGGTCCAGGCCGGCAGCGGCGACGCGGCCGAGGCCTTGCGCCGCCACGCCGGCCGGCTCGAGCGGGCCATGGAGGCGGCCGGCGCGCCGCTGTCGTCGCTGCACATCGCCGGCGACGCGTCCGGAGGCGGCGATGGACGATGAGGCGCCGCGCCGGCCGCTGCAACAGGCGGTGGCGCTGGCCTACCAGAGCGGCGCGCCGGCGCCCAAGGTGGTGGCCAAGGGCCGCGGGCTGGTGGCCGAGCAGATCATCGGCGTCGCCCGCGAGGCCGGCGTGTTCATCCACGAGTCCAAGGAACTTGTGTCATTGCTTATGGATGTGGATTTAGATCAACAAATTCCGCCCATGCTCTATAGGACGATTGCGGAACTGTTGGCGTGGCTATATCATATTGAATCAGCGCAAAAGTCCGGCCTGCCGCTTCCGGCGCCGCCCGACACCAGCCTCCCACCTAGCGAAACGTGACCGATGCACCCACCCTTTCAGGATGTCGACGTGGAAAACTGGCACGATTATGAAATCGAGTCGCGCAAGGAGATCGTGTCGCTGCTGCGCGGCATCGGCGCCAAGAACCAGCTGATCCGCATGCTGATCCAGGGCGAGTCCGACGTCTGCGTCACCGCCATCCTCGACGTCGACGACCAGCTCGACACGGTCGTGCTCGACAGCTCGATCGACCAGGAACAAAACAAACGCATCCTCGCTGGCCGGCGGCTCTCGTTCGAGACCACGCTCGACAAGGTGCGCATCCTGTTCGCCGCCGAGCAGGTCGAACCGACGGTTTTCGAGGGCAATCCGGCATTCAAGATGGTCGTGCCGCCGACCTTGATCCGGCTGCAGCGGCGCGAGTACTACCGCATCGCCACGCCGGTGACCAACCCGGTGCGCGTGGTGATCGCCCTCGACGACGAGCTCGGCAGCAAGACCACGTTCCCGCTGGCCGACATCAGCTGCGGCGGCATCGCCATCCTCGACAACAAGATGCTGCTGGGCGAGGCCATCGGCAAGGAATTCCCGAACTGCCGCATCGACCTGCCGGAGATCGGCCAGGTCACCACCGCGCTGCAGGTGCGCAACTCGCTCGACCTGACGCTGCTCAACAACAAGACCAACCGCCGCCTCGGCTGCGAGTTCGTCGGCATCGAGCGCGCCATGCTGGCCTACGTGCAGCGCTACATCACCAAGCTCGAACGCGAGCGCAACGCCCGCATCGCCGGCCTGGCCTAGCCCGGCGCGGCCGCGCCCATCGGCGCCGCCGCCGGCCCGCCGTCAGCGCCGGTGCGCCGCCCGGTAGGCCGACGGCGACATCCGCAGCACCGCGCGGAAATGCTGCCGCAACGACAACGCCGAGCCGAATCCCGCCCGCTGCGCCACCACCTCGATCGCGGCGTCGCCGCGTTCAAGCATCCACTGCGCCTGCGCCAGCCGCTGGCCCAGCAGCCACTGCTTGAACGAGGTGCCGGTGGCCTGGCGGAAGTGGCGGGTGAAGTTGCGCCGGCTCATCGCCGCGCGCTCGGCCAGCGCGTCGATGCCGTGCTCCTGCTCGAGCCGCGCGCCCACCCACGCGAGCACGTCGGCGAAGCGGCCGTCGCTGGCCGACACCGGCAGCGGCCGGTCGATGAACTGCGCCTGCCCGCCCTGGCGGTGGGGCGCGATCACCAGCTGCCGCGCCACCTGGTTGGCGATATCGGCGCCGCGCAGGCCGCGCAGCAGGTGCAGGCAGCAATCGAGCCCGGCGGCCACGCCGGCCGACGTCAGCACCTGGCCGGCGTCGACGTACAGCACGTCGCGATCGACCTGGACGCGGGGGTGGCGCGCCGCCAGCGTGGCGGCGAACTGCCAGTGGGTGGTGGCGCCGGCGCCGTCCAGCAAGCCGGCCTCGGCCAACGGAAACGCCCCCAGGCACAAGCCGACCACCCGCGCGCCGCGGGCGTGGGCCGCGCGCAGGGCGGCCAGCAGCGGCGCCGGCGACGTCCGGCAATCGTTGTGCCACGACGGCATGATGACGATGTCGGCGCCGTCGAGCCCGTCCAGGTCGAACCGCGTGGCGATGGCGAAGCCGGCCGAGGTGCGCAGCGGCGTGCCGTCGGCCGCGCACACGCGCACGGCGAAGCCGGACCCGGCGGCGTCGAACACCAGGCAAGGCACGGACAGATGGAAGGGCGTGATGCCGTCAAAGGCGATCACGGCCACGGTGATGGGCGGGTCGGCGGCGGTCATGGCCCGATTATATCGCAACGATGCCTTCAGGCCACTGGCGACACCGCGGCGGGCGGCCGACAATAGTCGCAGTCCCCGCCCGGCAGCGCGGGGTAACCCAACCGAAGAGGAACAACCGATGTCCACCACCACCACCGCCCCGCGCCGCGCCCTGCTCGTCATCGACGTCCAAAACGAATACTTCACCGGCCAGTTGCCGATCGAATATCCGCCGCTGGCGACCTCGCTGCCCAACATCACGCTGGCGATGGACAGCGCAGGCGCCGCCGGCGTGCCGGTCGTCGTCGTCCAGCACGACGCCGCGGCCGGCTCGCCCGTGTTCGCCGTCGGCTCGCCGTCGTGGCAGCTGCATCCGGACGTGGCCGGGCGCCACGCCGACCACCGTATCAACAAGCAAGCGTCGAGCGTGTTCGCCGGCACCGACCTGGCTCAATGGCTCAAGGCGCGCGCCATCGACACCCTGGCGATCGTCGGCTACATGACCCACAACTGCGACGCGGCAACGATCTACCAGGCCGCGCAGAACGGCTTGAAGGTGGAGTTTTTGGCCGACGCGAGCGGCGCGCTGCCCTATGAAAACGCGGCCGGCAAGGCCAGCGCGGAGGAGATCCACCGCGTCTACAGCACGGTGTTCCATTCGAATTTCGCCGCCGTGACGAGCACCGCCGGCTGGGTCGAGGCCGTCCGGCAGGGCCGGGCGATCGAAGCGGACAATATTTACCTGTCGAACCGGCGCACCCGCCAGTGACGGTCCAGTCCGTGTCCAAAAGACAGACTTGACCCCGACGTTAGACTTGCATGTTCATGATTTCGTGGTAGGACGACACGAGCTTGTTGCGCACCTGGATCGTGGCCTGGAAGTTGATGCTGGCCTTTTGCATGGCGATCATCGTGTCCGACAGGCTGACGCTGTCGTCGCCCATGGCGAAACGCTTGCCCATGTCGGCCGCCTGCACCTGGCTGGCGTTGACCGCCTCGAGCGACTTTTGCAACGCGTCCGAAAACTGCGCCTTGGGCACGGCCGGCGCTTCCGTCTGGATCACCGGCGGCGCCAGGCCCGGCCGCGTGGCGTGCGCCTTCAACTGGGCGATCATCGCCTGGATCTGGCTGCTGTCGATGCCTCCTGTTTTCATCACCCACTCCTATCTGTTGCTTTCACGAAACAAATTTCGTGACATGGCCATGCCCGGCGTTACAATGGCGAACGGCGGACGGCGCTATCAGTCCTGCCAGAATACCAAGCGCGGGGCCATATGCCAGGCGCGAGCAAGACGGTAAAGGGCGCTCTGTTCCAAGCATTAAATTTCCGGACGACAAGCAATAATCTGTTTCGCATCCCCCAATCCAGACCCAGTCACCCGGAACCCAACCATCATGGCCGCAGCCGAAGCAATCGACAACGACACAGCAGCCCCGCCAGCGCCCGGCGACGACGGCGCGGAGCGGCTGCCCTTCATCCAGACCCCGATGGGCCGCAACTTCCTGCGCGCGGCCGGGGCCGCCGCGATCGTGGCGATCCTGATCGGCCTGTACCTGTGGAACAAGCCGCCCGACTACGGCGTGCTGTTCTCCAACTTCACCGACCGCGACGGCGGCGCCATCACCGCCGAGCTCGATAAACTGAACATCAAGCACAAGTTCTCGGACAACGGCGCCGCCATCCTGGTGCCGACCGAGCAAGTCCACGACGCCCGCCTGAAACTGGCCGCGCAGGGCTTGCCCAAGGGCGGCAACGTCGGCTTCGAGCTGATGGAGAACCAGAAACTGGGCGTGTCGCAATTCCTCGAGCAGGTCAACTACCAGCGCGCGCTCGAAGGCGAGCTGGCGCGCTCGATCCAGTCGCTCGCCGCCGTCGAGAACGCCCGCGTGCACCTGGCGCTGCCCAAGCCGTCCGTGTTCGTGCGCGACCAGCAAAAGCCGACCGCCTCCGTGCTGCTGACGCTGCACCCGAACCGCATGCTCGACCCGGCCCAGACCGCCGCCATCGTGCACCTGGTCGCCTCGAGCGTGCCGGAACTGATGCCGGCCAACGTCACCGTCGTCGACCAGGCCGGCAACCTGATCTCCGACCAGAACAAGAACGGCAACGGCGGCCTGAACGCCAAGAACATGGACGAGACCCAGCTCAAGTATGTCAAGGACATGCAGCTGCAGGTCATCAAGCAGGTCGAGTCGATCATCGTGCCCATCGTCGGCGAGGGCAATGTGCGCGCCGAGGCCACCGCCGACGTCGACTTCTCCAAGATCGAGCAGGCCGCCGAGACCTACAAGCCGAACTCGCCCCCGGCGGCGTCGGCCATCCGCAGCCAGCAAAGCAGCGAGACCAGCGGCGACGCCAACGCCAATCCGGGCGGCATTCCGGGCGCGCTGTCGAACCAGCCGCCGGGCACGGCCACCGCGCCGCTCGACCAGGCCGTCGCCAACGGCCCCAACGCGCCGGCGCCGGGCACGCCGCCCGGCGGCGTCAACGCCAACGCGGCCGGCCCCAAGCACAAGGAATCGACCACCAATTATGAAGTCGACAAGACCGTGCGCTACGAGACGCGCGGCATGGGCGGCCTGCGCCGCATGACGGTGGCCGTCGTGGTCAATTACAAACGCCTGGTCGACAAGGACGGCAAGGTCACCATTAAGGCCTATACTCCGGAGGAGATGTCCAAGATCAACGATCTGGTCAAGCAGGCGATGGGCTACAACCAGGACCGGGGCGACGCCGTCAGCGTGGCCAATTCGCCGTTCGACGGCGTCGACCGGCCGTTCGAGCCGGCCCTCGACTGGTGGCGCGACCCGGCCAACCTGCCGATGGCCAAGGACCTGGCCAAGTTCCTGATCACCGCGCTGATCCTGCTCTACATCGTGCTGCGCATCGTGCGGCCGATGATGCGCCCGGTGTTCAAGAAGATCGACGAGATCAACGCGCCCGAGCCGGAGCCGGAAGAGCCCGAGGAAGTGGTCGAGGAAGGCCCCGACGAGGCCCTCATCGCCGAGGAGGAGCTGCGCAAGATGGAAGAGAACACCGTCAAGACTTACCGCGAAAACCTGGCGATGGCCAAGAAACTGGCCGTCGAGGACCCACGCATCGTTGCCAACGTGATCAAGGAATGGATAGGCGCCAATGACTGAGAATACCGGACTCCAAAAAGCGGCCATCCTGATGCTGGCCATGGGCGAGAGCGAAGCGGCCGAAGTGATGAAATACCTCGGCCCGCGCGAAGTGCTCAAGCTCGGCGCGGCCATGGCGACCATGAAGAACGTGCCGCACGAGGAAGTGGTCGGCACCCTGGACAACTTCCGCGAGATGGTCGCGGCCGCCTCGACCGTGGGCCTCGATTCGGACGAGTACATCCGCCAGGTGCTGACCAAGGCGCTGGGCGACGACAAGGCCTCGGTGCTGCTCTCGCGCATCCTCGGCGGCAAGGACGCCTCCGGCATCGAGTCGCTCAAGTGGATGGATTCGCAATCCGTGGCCGAACTGATCCGCAACGAGCACCCGCAGATCATCGCCACCATCCTGGTCCACCTCGAGCGCGACCAGGCCTGCGAAATCCTCAGCCACTTCACCGACCGCCTGCGCAACGACGCCGTGCTGCGCATCGCCACGCTCGACGGCGTGCAGCCGGCCGCGCTGCGCGAACTCAACGACGTGCTCACCAAACTGTTGTCCGGCAACGAGAACATCAAGAAATCGTCGCTCGGCGGCGTGCGCACGGCCGCCGAGATCCTCAACTTCATGAGCGGCGAGCAAGAGGGTTCGGTGATGGACAACATCAAGAACTACGACAACGACATGGCGCAAAAGATCATGGACGAGATGTTCGTATTCGACAACCTGATCGATATCGACGACCGCGGCATCCAGCTGCTGCTGCGCGAGGTGCAGTCGGAGATGCTCATCATCGCGCTCAAGGGCGCCTCGCAGGAGTTGCGCGACAAGATCTTCAAGAACATGTCGGCGCGCGCCAGCGAGATGATGCGCGAGGACCTCGAATCGAAGGGCCCGGTGCGCCTGTCCGAAGTGGAAACCCAGCAAAAGCAGATCTTGCAGATCGTGCGCCGCCTGGCCGACGAAGGCCAGATCGTGTTGGGCGGCAAAGGCGAGGATTCGTTTGTCTAATTTGCCCAAAGAGCAGCAAAGCGCGTTCCAGCGCTGGGAGATGCGTTCGTTCGGCGACGAGCGCCCCAGCGTGGTGGCGCTGCGCGACGCCGAGCAGCGCGAGCGCGACGCCGAACAGGCCCGCCTCGAGGCCGAGCAGCGCATCGAGGAGGAAATCCTGGCGCGCCAGGAACTGATGGAGATCGGGCCGCCGCTGCCGCCGCCGCTGGACTACCCGACCGTCGAGGAACTCGAACAGATCCGCGAGGAGGCGCGCCAGTCCGGCTACGACGAAGGCCACGCGGCCGGCCACGCCGACGCCCTGGCCGCCGGCGCGCTCGCCACCAAGGAAGCATTGCAACACATGCGCGCGCTGGCCGACAGCTTCAGCGGCGCGCTGCGCGAGGCCGACCAGCTGATCGCCAACGAGGTGCTCGACCTGGCGCTGCAACTGGCCAAGGGCATGCTCAAGAACGCGCTGCAGGTCAAGCCGGAACTGGTGCTGCCGATCGTGCGCGGCGCCATCGATTACCTGCCGACCCTGCAGCAGCCGGCGCAGTTGCAGTTGCATCCGGACGACGCGGCCATCGTGCGCGCGGCCATCGGCGAGGAGCTCGACAAGGGCGGCTGGCGCGTGGTCGAGGACGCCAATGTCGGGCGCGGCGGCTGCAAGGTCGACACCCCCAGCAACCAGATCGACGCCACCGCCGCCGCCCGCTGGCAGCGCCTGAGCCACGCGCTGGGCAAAGAAGTCGATTGGCTGGACTGACATGAGCGCCGCCCGCGATCCCGCCGCCCCCAACCCGCACGCCGGCCGCTGGAAAGCCTACCTGGGCGACTGCGGCGCGCTGGTCGGCTTCGTCGAGCCGATGCAGGTGTCGGGCCGCGTCACGCGCGTGGCCGGCCTGGTGATGGAGGCGGTCGGCCTGCGCCTGGCCGTCGGCGCCGCCTGCACCGTGCCGCTGCCCGGCGGCGGCAAGATCGAGGCCGAGGTGGTCGGCTTCGAGGGCGATCGCCTGTTCCTGATGCCGCAAAGCGACGTCGAGGGCGTGGTGCCCGGCACCCGCGTCTTCCCGGTCGAGCCGGCCATACCGAAACCGGGCACCGTGGCCCATCCGCGGCGCCGCCCCAGCGACCGCGCGCGCCACCTGCCGGTCGGCCCGGAGCTGCTCGGGCGCGTGCTCGACGGCGCCGGCCGCCCGCTCGACAACCTCGGCCCGCTCAACGCCTCCGACAGCGCGCCGATCAACACCCGCCCCGCCAACCCGCTCGGGCGCGCGCCCATCGTCGACACGCTCGACGTCGGCGTGCGCTCGATCAACGCCATGCTCACGGTCGGCCGCGGCCAGCGCATGGGCCTGTTCGCCGGCTCCGGCGTCGGCAAGTCGGTACTGCTGGGCATGATGGCGCGCTACACCGAGGCCGACATCATCGTCGTCGGCCTGATCGGCGAGCGGGGCCGGGAAGTGAAGGAATTCATCGAGCAAATCCTCGGCGAGGAAGGCCTGGCGCGCTCGGTGGTGGTGGCGGCGCCGGCCGACGCGCCGCCGCTGATGCGCCTGCAGGGCGCGGCCTACGCCACCGCCATCGCCGAGCACTTCCGCGACAAGGGCCAGAACGTGCTGCTGATCATGGATTCGCTGACCCGCTACGCCATGGCCCAGCGCGAGATCGCGCTGGCCATCGGCGAGCCGCCGGCCACCAAGGGCTATCCGCCGTCGGTGTTCGCCAAGCTGCCGGTGCTGGTCGAACGGGCCGGCAACGGCGAGGTCGGCGGCGGCTCGATCACCGCCTTCTACACCGTGCTCACCGAGGGCGACGACCAGCAGGATCCGATCGCCGACTCGGCGCGCGCCATCCTCGACGGCCACATCGTGCTCAACCGGCGCCTGGCCGAGTCGGGCCACTATCCGGCCATCGACATCGAACAATCGATCAGCCGGGCGATGCATTCGATCACCACGCACGAGCACCAGCAGCGCGCGCGCCAGCTCAAGCAGTTGTTCTCGCGCTACGAGCGCAGCCGCGACCTGATCAGCGTCGGCGCCTACGCGCCCGGCACCGACCCGGTGCTCGACCAGGCCATCGTGCTGCACGACCGCATTGAAAACTTCCTGCAGCAGCAGATCACCGAACGGGTCACGATGGGCCAGAGTTTGGGGCAACTTACCTCTCTGTTCGACTGATGGACGGCCCCGGCCGCCACCTATAATTGATTCACTATGGCATCCAAAGCGCAACTTGAAACCCTGATCGACCTGGCCCGCCGCGAAACCGACGACGCCGCCAAACGGCTGGGCGCGGCGCTCAAGGCGGTCGACGAGGCCACGCAAAAGCACCAGATGCTGGTCGGCTACCGCGACGAGTACGTCAAGCGCTTCGAGGAGGCGCAGGCGGCCGGCATCACGCCCATGGCCTACCGCAACTTCCAGGCGTTCATGGAAAAGCTCGACGTCGCCGTCAAGGGCCAGCTCGACATGATCCGCCACGCCGAGTACCGCAGCACGCAGGAAAAAACCGCCTGGCAAAGCGCCGAGCGCAAGCGCATGTCCTATTCCACGCTCAACGACAGGGCGGCCGTCGAGGCGCTCAAGGTGGAAAACAAGCGCGACCAGAAGCAGATGGACGAACACGCGGCACGGCAGGCGTTTTATAAACGCTGATGCGACAACGTTGCCCCCACAGTTAAATCCCACCGACACGGCGCGACCATGCAAACCAAGCTCCAAATCCCCACCCTGAACGCCGGCGCGGCGGCCGCGCCCAAGGCCAACCTGAGTTTCGGCGCGGGCGGCGACAACAACGCCTTCAAGCAGGCGCTGTCGCGTGAAATGGATCAGCGCCAGGTCAACCCCGGCAACAGCGGCGGCAACGCCCCGGCCCGGACCGCCGAGCGGCCGGCCGCGTCGCGCCCGTCGGCGCCGAAAGCGCCGCCACCGGCCAAAACGGCCGCGCCGCAAAACCAGCAAGCGGACGCGCCGGGCGACACCATCAAGGCCGGCGGCCGTGGCGACACGCGTGAGACGGCGGCCCCGGTGCCGGTCCCGCCCACCAGGGCGGCCGGCGCCGATGGCGCCAAGGGCGGCGCCGACGGCGCCACCGAGCGCGCCGCCAGCGACGCCGAGGCGGCGCGCTCGGCCGATCCGGTGGCCGACATGCTGGCCCTGGTGGCCGCCTTCAACCAGGCACCGGCGCCGGCGGCCGCCACCGAAACGGCCAGCGCGCTGGCAACGGCGGCGACCGGCGCCAGCGCCGCCGCCCTGGCCGCCGATGCAGCCGCCGCAGCGGACCTGGCGTCCGCAGCCGCGGCCGCGCTCAAGGCCGCCGACGGCGGCATCGACGCCGCCGCCCTGGCCGCCGCCGGCAAGGACCCCGCCGCCGCCATCGACACCGAAGCGCAGGTCGACACCGACGCCGCCGCGCGCCAGGACGCAGGCGTGGACGCCAACGCCGCCAGCTTCAAGGCGGCGTTCAACAGTGCCGGCGCCGTCGCGCAGGCTGCCGCCGACGCGGCCGCCGCCGCCGCCGGCGCCAAGGCCGCCGCCGATGCCGCCAACGCCGCCGGCGCGGCCGGCAAACCGG
>CAUPRW010000097.1:0-11459 GCA_963513825.1 uncultured Duganella sp. | reverse complement strand
GGCCGGGGTGGCTGGTGCGGCCGCCGGCGCGCGCGGCCGGGCCTCGGCCTCGGCGACGGCGGCCAGGGCGCGCTGGCGCGTCTCCTCGGTGATGGCGTCGGCGCGGGCGGCGCCGGCCAGCGCCGCCAGGGTCAGCAACAGAACGGGGCGCGGGTCGAGGCGGTGGTCGAAAGGCATGGGTAGACGTCGTTTCATAATCAAGGAGTGCCCCGGGCGGCGCCGCGCAGCGCCGGGATGGGCAGGGTGGCCGGCGTGGCCGGGATGGCGGGTGCGGCGGCGGCGGACGGCGCCGGCAGGCCGGGAATCGCCGGCGCGCCCGCCGCCGGCGGCTGCTGCGACGGCGCCAGCGCCACCTGCGAGATGACGTTGCCGCGGCCGCCGACGATGAATTCGATGCCGCCGTCGCGGCCGCGCTCGCCGGCGGGCATCAGGTCGCCCGAGCGCAGCGGGCGCATGGCCAGCGCCGCGTGGTCCTGCTTACCGCGCAGCACGACGCGGAAGCTGCCCATCTTCTGCCCCACCAGCAGCCTGGCCGCCTCGTGCGGCTTGACCAACAGCGTGATCGAGTCGAAGTTCTTGTCGCCGGCGCCCTCGACCTCGCCGGGGCGCACCATCTTGTTGGCCTGCTCCTCGGGCGTGCGGCCGACGTCCTGGAATTCCTTGCCGGTGGCCAGCACCACCATGTCCTGCATGAACAGGGTGGCCTGCTCGAGCGTGCTGTCGTCGGCCGCCGCGCGGCCGTCCCCGCGCGCCGGCCGCGGCGCCTTCGACATCAGGAAGATGTCGACGTGGTGGTGCGGGCGCAGCGTCTGGGCGATCGAGTTGAGGTTGTCGATGTCGATCGTCATCGCGCGGCTGCCGGCCGGCACCACCGTGGCGACGTCGGCCACCTCCGGCTGTTGCACGTCGGTCAGCCGCACGGGCCGCCCGCGCAGCACCGGCCGCGCCAGGCGCATGCCCTCCATCGAGGCGAAGTCGTCGGCCAGGATCGAATCCGGGTAGACCAGATCGGCCTCCACCGGGCGGGCCACGAAGTTGGCGGTGTTGAGCACGGTGCCGACCTTGGCGTCGGCCTTGGGCACGACCACCCGCACGGAGACGGTGTTGGGCTTGCGGGATTTGGCGGCCAGTTCATCCTTGATGCTGGCCTCGCGCTTTTGCAGGTACATATAGGCGAGCAGGGCGACGCCGGCCGCCAGCGCGGTGGCCACCAGCAGCAGGGAGAGCGGGCTGGTCAGGCGGGCGACGAGTTTGGACGGGATGGGCATTGGGTTCAGACGCTAAAGGAAATCACATAGGAAAAGGCGGTGTAGGCGCTCTTGAGCGCGTCGACCAGCGCCTGCAACGGCGACGGGTCCACGGCGCTGGCGATCAGGATCACCACCACGAACACCAGCACGACGGTGTATTCGGTCATGGCCTGGCCGCGCTGGCGGCGGCGCAACGGCGGGCGCGGCGGCGTCATAGCGCGTCCGCCACGGTCATGACGATTTGCGAGCCGCGGTCGGTCCACGCGACGATCTCGACCTGGCGGCGCTCGCGCTGGGCGGTGACGAACAGCGTGCGCACGCCGGTTTTGGTGTTGGTGACCTGGTGCGAGCGGGTCGCGCTCCATTGCCGCTTGCCCAGCTCCTCCATGAAAAATTGCGACAGCTGCTCGAGCGACAGCGACGAGCGCGCGGCCACCACCACGCCCTGGCGGCCGTCGTCGTTGCTGGCCACGTTCGAATCGACCTGGGCGCCGGGAGGCAGCGCCACGCCCAGCGACGCCGGCGTGGCCATTGATGGCGCCGGCTTGCTGCGCGCCAGGTAGCCGAAGCTGCCGCCGCGCTGGACCAGCTGCAGCGTGACGAGGCAGCGCTCGCCCTTGGCCGCCAGCACCTGCCAGCCGGCGCTGGCGCCGCGGCGCACGTCGTGGCCGGCCGCCTTCCATTGCCGCTCGGTGCGCGCCAGGATCGCCTCGGCGTCTTCCTTGCCTTCGACCTGGCTGACCGTAAGCGCCAGGCCGGCGCTGGCGATGTCGGCGCCGACCGGGGTCGCGCTCAGGCCGGCCGGCACGGTGCCCGGGCACGCGGTCGCCGCCAGGGCCGGCGCCGGCGCGGCGGCGCACAGGGCGGCGGCCCACAGCAGCGCGGCGGGCGCGCGGCACGGGCGGGCGGGGCGCATCGGTGGCACCATTTAGCGCCCGCCGGCGGCGCACTGCTCGCCGATGCGGGTCCAGCGTTCGGTGCCGACCTCCTGGACCAGGGGCCGCACGCCGGCCGGGTTGTCCATCCGTTGCACGATCTGTTGCGCGGATGCCCGGTCGGCTGCCGTGCGGCCCTGGCGCGCCTCGCGCCGCGCCGCCTCGGTGACGTCGGCCATTTGCTGATCCGATTCGGCCTTCAGTTGCGGCAGCGCCGCCAACTGGCGCCGGGCATTGTCGCGATCGGCTGCGGTGGCGCCGTTGCGCGCCATCATTTCAAGCATCGGCCGCAGCGCGCCGGCGTCGGGCCGCACGCCGGCGAACTCGGTGTCGACGCCGAATTCCCATTGTTCCTCGCGCAGGCGCCTGATGGTTTGGGTGAGGCGGCCGGTCTGGCATTGCGCCACGAGCACCAAGGTGTCGCCGTTGATGCTGTTGGAGAGATTCCTGCACGTCGCCGGGCTCTGCCTGGGTGGCACGACGGGCATGCCGGCGCGGCGCGGCGGCACGCAGATGGTCGGTTGGGGCAGGTTCGATTTTTGGCTCAGCACCCGGCCTTCCGGCGTGCGGATGGTGCGCGTGGCGATGTCGTCCGCTTCCTGGCGGCGGGTGCTCTGGCCCGCGCTTGCCACGCTGGTGGTGGCGTCCAGCGATTCGATCCGGTATAGGCCCGGCGGCGGCAGGATGCGCAGCAGGTCGGCCTCGGTGGCGCGTTCGGCCGCCGCGGCGTCGAGGACCGCGCAGAGCAGGGTGGCGAGATAAATTGGGCGCAACGCGTTTCCTTTCGTAACAGTCATTTCAGGCGGTCGCCGGGGACCACGTCGACGGCGATCTTGCCGACCTCGATGCGCGGCACCTGTTCCGGATCCCACGGCGCCAGCCCGGCCCTGGCCGCCTGCACCACCGTGCCGAGCCCCTGCGCGGTCGGCACCATCGTCGCCACCATCGCGCGCGTGCCGCCGCTGGCGTTGGCGCCCCAGGTGTTCGACAGCACCGCGCCGGTGGCGCTGAAATCGAGGCCTTTGAAGCCGTCGGCGCCGGGCCACAGGCGCTGGTAGGCGTCGCTCTGCTTGGCGATGTCCTTGAGCGAGACCTGGGCCACGGCCAGCGAGTCGGTCGGCAATGGCGGCACGAAGCCGACCAGGCCCTTGACGCTGACCGATTTGAGCGTGCCGATGACGGCGCCGGCGATGTCGGTGCCGGGCGCCTCGCTGGCGACGCTGCTGCCGAGTTGGGCGTAGGTGTCGAGGAAGGCCTTGCCTTCGTTGTCGCGCCACAGCGGATCGGTGCCGCTGGCGAAACTGTTGGCGTTCTTGTCGGTGTCCTTGATCGGCTGCGCGCTGCGGTCGTTGATCAGGCGCACGGCGATCTCGTTGCCGATCTGCTGCGCCGATTTGTGGTTGGGCTGGTTGGCGCCGTCGAAGCCGGCATCGGCCTCGTACCAGACCGTGCGCTCCCAGGCGGCGTAGCGCGCCGCCATCGTGGCCGTGCTTTGCACGTCGCTCAGTTTGCCCAGCGCGACGATGGCCAGGAACAGCGGGATCAGCACGAACATCGCGCCGACCAGGAATTCGACCATGGCCTGGCCGCGCGCGGGCCGCCGCCGTTGCCGCCGCCGCGCGCTCATTGGGCCGCCCACGACGCCGCGCGGTCGGCGCTGCTGCGATCGCTCAGGCGCGCCTGCCAATACGGGCTGAACAAGTTGGCCATCTCGGTCTTGCCGTCGCCGCGGCGCCAGCCGCCGCGGGTGAACATGGCGCCGTCGCTGTTGGCGCGGTAAAAATACGATTGCGCCCCGGCGAGCACGCGCAGCGTGTCGCCCTTCATGCCATCGGCCAGGTGTATGCGGGTCGCGTCCGGCAGGATCTTGGCGGCGGTGCGGATGTCGGCGCCCGGATGCTCGGCCTCGAGCGTGACGGACCAGGCGCCGCCGTTTTTCTCCGCCGTCTGGTCGGCCGGCTTGGCCGCGGCCGGGTTGACGACGTCGCGGTAGTAGTCCTGCAGGCCGCCGTTGGTGTCGAGCGTGCTGCCCGGGCCCTTGCCGTAATAACGGATCTGCGCCGGCACCCCCGGGACCAACAGCGCGCCGCCATAGTTCGCCGTCGACGAGGGGTTGTTGCGGTAGCCCTTGCTACCGTCGTAGCCGCCGTCGGCGCCGACCACCGCGCCGCCCGAGCCACCGACGATGTTGTCGTCGAACAGCGGCGAGGTCTCCGTCGTGTAGCAGATGCCGGTCCAGCAGGGATACCAGAACGTGCAAGTCTGCACGCCGGCGCCGAGCGTGGCGTCGAGCGAGAGCCAGCGTTTTTTATCGGCGCTCAGGATGCTGCCGCCGGAGTGGACGAAGGCGAAGGAGGTGTTCGACCTGACGTAATTGGGCATGAACCGGCACAGGGTCACCTCGGTTTTGCCCCATTTCGGCACCGGGCTGGAAAAGCGGTTGCGGGTGAAGTCGTCGGTGGATTTGTCGCTCACGACCACGTCGGCAAAGCGGTCGGACACCGCCGACGTGCCATTGGCGCTGTGGGCTTGGGTCGAGTCGCGCCAGGCGTTGACCTGCAGCGCGGTGCGGCCGACGAAGAAGGCGGCGCGGGTCAATTTGGCGCCGGGGTCGTTGCGTTTGATGGCCTCGTCGGCCACCTGGGTCATGTTGAGCGCGGTGGCCAGGTGGTGGGCTTGCTGCGCGCCCTCGAACGCCTTGATCAGCAGATCGAGCCCCTTGACGGCGGGACTGGCCACGGCCGCGAAAGCCGAGTTGACCGATTCGATCGGGACGGAATGGCCGAAATTCCATGCGGGTTTGTCGACCGGCAGCAGTTCTTCCAGCGACAGCAGCGCGCCGTCCATGCGCTGGTGCGTGTCGGCCGCATCCTCGAGGTAGGATTTCAGGCTGGCCAGCTGCACCACCGCCACTTGATTGGCGATCATGGCGCGGTTGGTGTAGGCCGAAAAGTTGTGGTCGCGCGCTTGCAGCACGCCGGCGCTGTAGGCGCCGGCGTCGGCGGCGTTCTGCAGCCGGGTCTTGGTATTGGCCAGCATGCCGCTATTAAATAAAAGCAAGGTTACAAGGCCGGTGGCAACGCCGAAAGCCAACGTGAATACCATCGCCTGGCCGCGCTGGCGGCGCGGCGGCGATGGGATTGGCGTTGATTTATTCAGCATTTTCATTTGATATTAAATTTTTTTGGCCCGGACGGATTTCCGCGGGTTATTCACGCGATAAAATAGGGGTATTAAAATTTTTAATGCCGGAATGGATATTCCGGCACTGGGGCGGGACTGGATTATTTCGCGTCGTTTTCCAAGTTATACTCGCCCATACCTTTTTGGGTGTTCGCGCGGCTCGACGCGGTGGCCGCAGTGGCCTGGGCGGCGCTGATCTGCGTATCGGCCTTCTTGCCCGCGACCTCGTTGGTCAAGCCGGCGGTCTGGTTACGGATGGTCTGGCCGAAAACCGAGTACACGCCAATGGCGGCGACGGCGATCATGGCGACGATGATGACGTATTCCATCATCCCTTGGCCGCGCTGGCGGCGCGACGAGCGGTGCAGTGTTGATTTGCGCATGTGGGTTCCCCAAATAATAAACTACGGAAATTCCCTGCGACGCGGTGCAATATTTCCAAATAAAAATTACACCGATTCGCTAGGGAGACGAAACAGAGAGAATCAAAGTAATAATAATAAAGCATGCAAATAATATAATTTAGCCAAAAGCGATGTCAATCGTTTTAGCGTGGCTAATCAATGCCGCATTGGAGTCCGCAGCCGTGCGCCGCAGTCGAAAAATATGTGCTATTTGAGGATATTTTCGAAAGGATATTTATTTATTTCACGTGCAATGTAATATGGAAATTAATGCCGGTGGTTTTTGGTGAGTATTTGATGCGGCCCGTAGTGCGCCGATGAGCTACTTTTCGTATCGGAAATTAAGAGTTAATTAAGTTTCCGGTGGCAGTAACGCGTTGCCCGGACTTGCGTAAAATCAAGAAAGCGGCTTTTTTAGCGCGTTTTTCGGGGCGATTTATTTTCGTCGAGTGTTGCGCGATTACGTCACTTTTGGCGGAAAGTTGATGCGCAGTTGCCGGTTTTGTGCGGTCGGGCCGTTTGGCGCGCAGGCCGTGCGCGCCGCGGGCGGCGCTCGAATTGAACCGCGGCGGGGCGATTGTGTAGAATCGAAGCGGGCCACTCCTTTATTTAAGTAAGATAGAACACATGAGCAATGCACTGCACGGCGTTACGCTGGAAGCCATCGTCACCCGTCTGCACCAACATTACGGCTGGGAGCAGCTGGCCCAACGGATCGATATCAACTGCTTCATCAGCGATCCGAGCGTCAAGTCCAGCCTGAAGTTCCTGCGCAAGACGCCGTGGGCCAGGGCCAGGGTCGAGGAGTTGTACGTGGCCACCAAATTTGTCGATTGAACCAACGAGGGATATGCATCATGGACAGTAATCTGAAGACATCGCTCAAAACCCTGCAGGCCAACCTGGCCAACGCCGGCCCGGTCGACGCCGAATTGCAGGAATTGCTGGTGCAGCTGGACGGCGACATCCAGGCGCTGCTCGAGCGCGGCAAGGAAGAGCAGCCCGACGGCGGCACCACCACCTACGGCCTGGCCGAGCGCTCGCAGGAAATCTCGGCCAAGTTCGCCGCCGAGCACCCGAAACTGGAGCCGGCGCTGCGCGAGCTGGGCCGCATGCTGTCGAACATCGGCGTTTGATCCAGGCCCGTGCGTGAGCGCGGCGCCACCCCCGACCCCATGGGGACGTACCCCGAGGGGTACGTCCCCGGTCCGCGGGGTGCGGGGTGCAAGCGGCCGCCCGGCCATGCCTTCTTCACACAAGTGATTGAATACTAAAAGAATTTTCCGCGCCCCGTGAGCGGCGGGACGGCATTTCCGGTACAATGCTGTCCGATATGATCTCCCCTACCAATCTATTCGCGACCGTCCCCAAGCGGTCTGCCCGCGCTGCCGCCGCGCCTTTCCTGCCGATGTCCCGTGCCGAGATGGACGCGCTCGGCTGGGACGAGTGCGACGTGGTGCTCGTCACCGGCGACGCCTACATCGACCATCCGAGCTTCGGCATGGCGCTGGTCGGCCGCCTGCTCGAGGCGCAGGGCTTCCGCGTCGGCATCATCAGCCAGCCGGACTGGACCTCGGCCGAGGCCTTCCGCGCGCTCGGCAAGCCGCGCCTGTACTACGGCATCACGGCCGGCAACATGGATTCGATGGTCAACCGCTACACGGCCGACCGCAAGATCCGCTCCGACGACGCCTACACCGCCAACGGCGAGCCCAACAAGCGGCCCGACCGCGCCGTCACCGTCTACGCCCAGCGCGTGCGCGAAGCCTTCCCCGGCACGCCGGTGGTGATCGGCTCGATCGAGGCCTCGCTGCGCCGCATCGCCCACTACGATTACTGGTCCGACAAGGTGCGCCGCTCGGTGCTGACCGATTCCAAGGCCGACCTGCTGATCTTCGGCAACGCCGAGCGCGCGCTGGTCGACCTGACCCACCGCATGGCCGCCGGCGAGGACATCAAGACCATCCGCGACCTGCGCGGCACCGCCTTCATGGTGCCGGGCGGCTGGCTGCCGGGCGAGGAGTGGGGCGTCAACAACAGCACCCGCATGGACACGCCCGGCAAGGTCGATCCGCACATCGATCCGTACATGATGGTGCAGCAGAACACCTCGTCGTGCGCCACCGAGAACGGCGGCGCCAAGGCCGGCGCCGAGACGGAGGTCAACGAAGCCATGGTCGAGCCCAAGGCCGCCCCGGTGGAAGTGGTCAAGACCATCCGCATCATGAGCCGCGAGGAACGCGTGGCGATGGAAAAGGAAAAACACCATAAAACCGTGGTGCGGCTGCCGTCGTACGAGACCGTCAGCGCCGATCCGGTGATGTACGCGCACGCCTCGCGCGTGTTCCACCTCGAATCGAACCCCGGCAACGCGCGCGCCATGGTGCAGGCGCACGGCGAGCGCGACGTGTGGATCAACCCGCCGCCGCTGCCGCTGCGCATGGACGAGATGGACGGCGTCTACGACATGAACTACGCGCGCGCGCCGCACCCGTCGTACGGCAAGGCGCGCATCCCGGCCTGGGAAATGATACGTTTTTCGGTCAACATCATGCGCGGCTGCTTCGGCGGCTGCACGTTCTGCTCGATCACCGAGCACGAGGGCCGCATCATCCAGAGCCGCTCGGAGCCGTCGATCCTGCGCGAGATCGAGCACATCCGCGACAAGACCAAGGGCTTCACCGGCACCATCTCCGACCTCGGCGGGCCGACCGCCAATATGTACCGGCTCGCCTGCAAGGACCCGAAGATCGAGGAAACGTGCCGCCGGCTGTCGTGCGTGTACCCGTCGATCTGCGTCAACCTCGGCACCGACCACAGCAAGCTGATCTCGCTGTACCGCAAGGCGCGCGCCATTCCCGGCGTGAAAAAGATCCTGATCTCGTCGGGGCTGCGCTACGACATCGCGGTGCGTTCGCCCGAGTACGTCAAGGAACTGGTCACCCACCACGTCGGCGGCCTGCTCAAGATCGCGCCCGAGCACACCGAAGAGAACACCCTGTCGAAGATGATGAAGCCGGGCATCGGCGCCTACGACGAGTTCAAGGAAATGTTCGACCGTTTCTCGCTCGAGGCCGGCAAGAAGCAATACCTGATCCCGTACTTCATCGCCGCCCACCCGGGCACGACCGACCTCGACATGCTGAACCTGGCGCTGTGGCTCAAGAAGAACAACTTCAAGCTCGACCAGGTGCAGACCTTCATGCCGACGCCGATGGCGATGGCCACCACCATGTACCACACGCGCAAAAATCCCCTGCGCAAGGTGACGGCCGACTCGGAAACGGTGGAGACGGCCCGCAGCGGCAAGATCCGCCGCACCCACAAGGCCTTCCTGCGCTACCAGGACCCGGAGAACTGGCCGATCCTGCGCGAGGCGCTGGTGGCCATGGGCCGTGGCGACTTGATCGGCAACGGCGACAAGCACCTGATCCCGAGCTGGTCGGCCGGCGAAGCGACCAGCAAGCCGAGCACCGACGGCCGCCGCGGTCCGGCGTCGGCGCTGCCCTTGCCGGGCGCCGCCGCCAAGGGTGGCAAGGGCGCGCGCTCGGGCATCGTGGCCGCCGCCCAGCCCCAGGGCGGCCCGCGCGCCAACGCGCTGACCGGCTCGCTCACGGCGCGCCAGTCGCTCGACACCAAGGTGCGCGCCTCCATCCTCGACACCATCAAGGTCAAGAAACCGGCCGCGCAGGCGGCCCCGGCCAAGGGCGGCAAGCCGGGCCGCGCCCCGGCCGCCGTCCCGCGCGGACGCAAATAGCCACACCGGCGCCATCGAAAAGCGGATACAGCGACTGTATCCGCTTTTTTTTCGCACATGCCGTGGGGAAATGTTGTTAAATACCAGTATCGCTTAAATTACACGGCTAATGCGGGCTTGCTCGAGCGATGCGGGTCGCGCGCTTGCCGCTACACTGGCCCGAGCTGGCTGTCATCCCCGGCGGCCGCGCGCCGCGGACTTTCACTGTGAAACTGGAACATCATGAAAAACTTTAAATTCTCGTCGTTGTCGCGGCGCTCCGCCGCCGGCCTGCTGGCCGTGCTGGCGCTGCTGGCCGGCTGCGGCGGTGGCGGCGGCGGTTCGACGCCCGCGACCCCGGCCGCGCCGGTGCTGCGCAGCATCGCCGTCACCGTCCCCGACAACGCCACCACGATCCCGGTCGGCGCGCCGGCCAAGATCCTCGTTGCCACCGGCACCTATTCGGACGGCACCAGCAAGCCGCTGACGGCGGCCAACGGCATCGTCTGGGGGCCGACCACCTCGACCGTCGTCACGCTCGCCACCAACGGCTCGCTCACGGCCAAGGCGGTCGGCACCGAAACCGTCACCGCCACGCTGGAAGGCGTGGTCGGGCGGCTGGCACTGACGGTCACCGCGCCTTGGGTCAACGTCGCCGCCGGCGGCAGCCAGACGGTGGCGCGCAAGGCCGACGGCAATCTGTACAGCTGGGGCTCGAACGTCAAGGGGCAGCTCGGCGACAGCACCACGATCGATCGCAACGCGCCGGTGCTCGTCGCCGGCGGCGGCGCGAGCTGGAAGCAGGTGGCCGTCGGCGACCAGTTCGTCGTTGCCATCCGCACCGACGGCACCTTGTGGGCGTGGGGTTACAACCTCGACGGCCAGCTGGGCGACGGCACCTTCGTCAACCGCACCGTCCCGACCCAGGTCGGCAAGGACAAGGACTGGAACATCGTCGCGGCCGGGAAGGCCCACGCGCTGGCGTTGAAGACCACCGGCGCGCTGTATTCGTGGGGCCGCAACGACCGCGGCCAGCTGGGCGGCGACACCACCGCCGGCACCGGCAACCGCACGGCGCCGGTGCGGGTCGGGGCCTTGTTCTTCGTGGCCATCGCCGCCGGCGACGCCCACTCGCTGGCGATCCAGCGCGACACCAACGACGTCTACGGCTGGGGCGGCAACGAGGCCGGGCAGGTCGGCAACGCCAGCAAGACCGACGTCGCCGCGCCGGTCAAGATCGGCACGCTCAAGGCGAGCTGGATCGCCGCCGGCGCCGCGCACTCGGCGGCCATCACCACCTCGGGCACCCTGTTCGCCTGGGGGCTCAACAGCGCCGGCCAGCTGGGCAACAACGGCTCGACCGACCTGCAGGCGCCGGCGCAGATCGGCACCGACAACAACTGGTCGCAAGTGGCCGGCGGCGCGGTGCACACGATCGGCCTGCGCACCGACGGCACGGTCTGGAGCTGGGGCAGTAACGAGCGCGGCCAACTGGGCACGGGCGGCACCAACATCGCCTCGCCGCAACAGATCGGCAGCGGCAAGAACTGGAAATCGGTGACGGCGGGCGCCCAGCACAGCTTCGGTCTGCGCACCGACGACACCTTATGGGGCTGGGGCGCCAACGCCGCCGGCCAGCTGGGCAACGCCCAGAACGCCGAGTTCGCGCCCATCCCCGTCAACGTCCCGAACTAACCCCCAGGGGAGGGTCAGTGCCGACATTCGGACAAACCGAGATAATTCGGAACTTTTTCAGCGCGCCGAAGTTCCCCGATGTCCGAATGTCGGCACTGACCCCGCCCTAAAACGAGGGTCAGTGCCTGACCCTTCCCCTCATAGTTCATACCGTGCAACCATAGAAACGAGCTGATCCAGAGCATCATCGAATTGGCGTTTTGTGATCTGGAACGTGTCAGGTTGCTTGAGCCAGTAGAGGGCGAGGGAAAGGACT
>CAUPRW010000096.1:0-11503 GCA_963513825.1 uncultured Duganella sp. | reverse complement strand
GCCGCCCGCGGCGCCGGCGGCTACGGCGATCGTCCCGAGCGGGGCGAGCGCACCGAGCGCGCGCCGCGCGGCGCCGGCCCGTCCGGCTACGCCGGCGGGCGCCGCGACAAGGTCGACCCGTGGTTCCTCAAGCCCTACGAGCCGGCCAAGAGCGCGGCGCCGGCGCCTGGCGCCAGCCTGGGCGGCGGCGCCGCCAAGCCGAAGCAGAAGCTCGCCTTCCTGCTCGGCGGCGTGCCCAAATAAGCGGCGCGCCTGCCGCGCCGCGACATGGAGGGGCCGGTCCGCAGGGCCGGCCCCTCCATCTCGCCGGCCCGATTCCTTGTCTTCACCCACGACCATGACCGATACCACGATGCCCCGCCGCGCCGTCGGCTTGCACCACGGCTGGCAATACCTCGACACGGCCGCCGCGTGGCGCCGCGCCGCCTGGCTCGCGCCGCTCCTGTTCGGTCTGCTCTCGCTGCTCGTCGGCCAGGACTACAACTGGGACTTGCGCAACTACCACCTGTACAACCCGTTCGCGCTGCTGAACGGCAAAATCGGCTACGACCTGGCCCCCGGCCAGTGGCAAAGCTATTTCAACCCGACGCTCGACCTGCTGTACTACGGGCTGGTGATGCACCTGCCGGCGCCCCTGGTGGGCTTTTTGATGGGGGCGCTGCACGGCGTCAACTTCGTGCTGCTGGCGGCCATCGTGCTGGCCCTGCTGCCGGCCGGCAGCGCCCACCCGCGCCGCCTGGCGCTGCTGCTGGCGCTGGCCGGCTGCGCCGGCCCCGGCTTCCTGTCCGGGCTGGGCAACACGATGGGCGACAATCTGACCGCGCTCGGCGTGCTCGGCGCGCTGTTGCTGCTGCTGCGCCAGTGGCCGCGGTTGCGCCAGGGCGCGCCGCTGGCCGCGCTCGGCGCCGGCGTGCTGATGGGCGCCGCCGCCGGGCTCAAGCTGACCAACGCGGTGTACGCGCTGGCGCTGTGCCTGGCGCTGTTTGCCCTCGACGGCGACTGGCGGCGGCGCTGCCAGGCGGCGTTCGTGTTCGGCGTCGGCGTGCTCGGCGGCATGGCCGTGACCGGCGGCCACTGGTACTGGCGCATGTGGCAGCAGTTCGGCAACCCCTTGTTCCCGCAATTTAACGACCGCTTCGGCGGCCCGCTGGCCGCGCCGATCGGCGTCGGCGACGCCCGCTGGCTGCCGCAGGGGGCGCTGGAAAAATTGCTGTGGCCGTTCATCCACACGCTGCATCCGCAGCGCGTCAGCGAGTTGCCGTTGCGTCACCTGTTGTGGCCGATGCTGTACGTCGCCTTCGCCGCGCTGGCGCTGGCGCTGGCGGCGCGCTGGGCGCGCGGCCCGGACGCCGCGCGCGCGCCGGCCGCGACGGCGCCGCCGCAGCGGCTGCTGCTGGCGTTTGTCGCGCTCTCGTACGGCCTGTGGCTGCACCTGTTTAGCATCTACCGCTACCTGGTCCCGGTCGAGCTGCTGGCGCCGCTGGCGCTGTGGCTGTTGTTGCACGCGCTGATGGCGCCGGCGGCGGCGCGCCGCTGGGGCACGCTGTGCCTGCTGCTGGCGGCGTGCTCGGTGGCCAGCGTCAGCAACTGGGGCCACACGCGCTGGGCCCTGCGCGCCTTCAGCGTCGAGACGCCGTCGCTACCCCATCCGGAGCAAAACCTGGTGTTCATCGTGCACAACGATCCGCCGATGGGCTGGCTGGTGCCGTTCTTTTCCGAGCGCCTCGCGTTCGTGTCGCTGGGCGGCGGCTTTCCCGAGTCGCCCGCGTACGTGGCGCGGGCGCGCGCCATGCTGGCCGCGCGCCGCGGCCCGTTCTATGCGATGTTGTACGCCGAGGCGCCGCCGCGCAAGGGCTGGCCCGACGCCGCCGCGCGCGCGCGCGCCGAGCAGGCCGGGCGCGAGCGGCTCGCGCGCGGCGCCGCCACGCTGGAGCACTACGGCCTGGCCCTTGACGCGGCCAGCTGCCGCCAGTACGGCTCGGCCAGCGGCACCCATCCGTTCGCCTACCGCCTGTGCCAGGTGGCGCCGCGGCCGTAGCGGCCGGCGCCCGCCGCGTCCTTAGCGGCGCGCGTCGGCCGCCGCGTCGCCGCCGTGCGCCTCGCGCACCAGGTACACGGGACGCCGCTTGACCTCGTGGTAGATGCGGCCGATGTACTCGCCGAGCACGCCGATGCCGATCAGCTGGACGCCGCCGATGAGCATGCCGCTGACGATCAGCGACGCGTAGCCGGGCACGTCGACGCCGGTGACGAGGGTCTTGACCACGACGATGAGCGCGTACAGCAGCGCGACGGCCGACGTCGTCAGGCCGAGGTAGGTCCAGATCTTCAGCGGCGCCGTGCTAAAGCTGGTGATGCCCTCGAGCGCCAGGTTCCACAGCTTCCAGAAGTTGAAGCTGGAGCTGCCGGCGCCGCGCGGACCGTGCTCGTACGGGATGGTGACCGTGCGGAAGCCGACCCAGGCGAACAAACCCTTCATGAAGCGGTGGTTTTCCGGCAGCTGGCGCAGCGCCGCCACCACCGACTTGTCCATCAGGCGGAAGTCGCCCACGTTCGATGGCACGTGGATGTTGGAAATCTTATTGTGGAAGCGGTAGAACTGGGTGGCCGTGATCTTTTGCAACTTGCCGTCGGTGACGCGGTCGGTGCGCTGGGCCAGCACCACCTCGGCGCCTTTTTCCCATTGCGCCAGCATGTCGGCGATCAGTTCGGGCGGGTGCTGCAGGTCCGAATCGATCGGCACGACGGCGTCGCCCATCGCCCGGTCGAGCCCGGCCGTGAGCGCGGCCTCCTTGCCGAAATTGCGCGACAGGTCGACCACCTGCACCCGCGGATAGCGCGCGTGGGCGTCGAGCAGCTCGTTCCAGGTGTTGTCGCGGCTGCCGTCGTTGACGGCGATGACCTCGACGTCGTACTGCGGCAGCGACGCCGCCACCTCGCTGACGCGGCGGAAGAACTCGCCGACGTTGCCCGACTCGTTGTAGAACGGCGCCACCAGCGATACTAGTTTTCTCATTGTTGCTTCTCCATTGTGGGGGCGGCGGCGGGCGCCTTGCACAGCCATGCGAAGTCGGCCGCGATGCAGGTGGCCGGCTTGGCGCCGAGCAGGCGGCGGACGTCCGCCTCGGCCGGGAAATCGGCCTTCATGAACAGGAAGGCGGTGCGCGGCGCGTTGATGGCCGCGATCTCGGCGGCGTAGTTGTCGCACGGCTTCTTGACCCGCGCCACGTAGCCGCTCGACAGGTTCAACTGGCGCCGCGCCGCGTACAGCGTGGTCGGCAGGATGGTTTGCGACGGCTCGGCCTTGCCGCAGCCGAACGGCGGATACGCCTGCAGCGTCGTCTGGCCGGCCAGGAAGGCGTCCCAGGTGGCCTCGGTGATGCGCGCCGGCGCCGCCTTGTTGGCCATGGCGCGGTTTTGCTCGTGGCGCGGCTGCAGGTCCCACATTTGCAGGCACAGCAGCGCCAGCAGCAGCGGCGCGGCGCGCCGCCGCGGCGCCAGCCGGGCCACGGTGATCACGGTGGCGACCATGAGCGCGTAGCCGACCGGCCAGAAGAAGCGGGCCGAGGCGCGCCAGACCGAGGTCAGCTCGTTGAGCCAGGCCGGCAGGTCAACATGGAACAGCTCGGTGTCGCCGAGGTAGACGATGTTCGACAGCGCGTACAGCGTCAGCAGCGCCAGCACCGCCGTCAGCGCCGCGTGGCGGCGCCAGAAGCCGGGGTCGAGGCGGGCCCGCAGGCGCCAGGCGTAGCCGGCCATGGCCAGCATGAACACGCCCAGGTAGGCGTAGCCCTCGCCCTGGCCCGGTTGCGCCAGCGCCTGCTTGAAGTGCAGCAGGCGCCCGCCGTTCAGCGGCGAGAGCAGGTTCATCGAATAGTAACCGAAGCCCCACTCGCCGCCGCCCGAGCCCTTGCCCATCGGCAGCATGGTGGCGGCCATCGTCAACGCCAGCAGGCCGTACGCGGCCAGCGGCGCGCCCAGCCACGATTGGCCGCGCTGGCGCTCGCGCCCCAGGTCGGCCGCGAACAGCAGCGAGAGCATGGCGAACAGGTAGATGTTGATGTAGAACGCCAGCGGCAGCAGCGCGATCCAGCTGCCGGCGGCCAGCCGGCCCAGGCGCGTGCCGCGGATGTAGATGGCCAGCCCGAACAGCAGCAGCCACTGCGACATCAGGCTGATGTGGTTGATCCGGTAGCCCAGCGCCGGGAACGCCGCCAGCAGCAGCGTCATCGCCAGCAGCGCGCTCCACGAGCGCAGGTTGGCCTCGCGGCAGATCCACCACGCGCCCACGCCCTGCAGCGCGTAGCACAGCGCGATCCACAGCGCGTACGGGTTGCGGAACGGCGTGTCGGCGCCGTGCTGGAACAGCTTGGCCAGCAGCGCGAACAGCGGCACGGCGTCGAGGAAGGTCACCAGCGTGCCGTCCGGGTAGTTGATCGAGGTCAGGCGCAGCAGCGGCCAGTGCCACGGCTCGCGCACGTAGGCGTTGAAGCCGGCCAGGTACTGGGCCAGGTCGCCGTCCTGCTGCAGCCAGAAGGTGGTGTCGCCGCGCAGGAAGGCGCCGCCGAACATCCAGTTGGCGAAGGCGAGCGCGGCGAGAGCGGCCAGCGCGGCCGCCAGCGGGCCGGACGGAGCCGTCAGCGCGCGCGGCGCCGACCGGCGCGCCGGCGCCGGCGCCGGGTGGAGGGGAAGGGGATTCAAAATGGCGTGCCTCTCTTTCGGTGATGGGGGGGGCGGCGCCTAGCGCGCCGCCGGGTGGGCGGCCAGCGCCGCGGCCAGCGCCTCGACCACCCGCGGCAGGTGCTCCTCGAGCCCGACCCACAGGGGCAGGCGCAGCAGGCGGTCCGACAGCGCGTCGGTGCGCGCCAGCTCGCCGTGGGCGCGGCCGAGGCGGCGCCCGGCCGGCGCGCTGTGCAGCGGCACGTAGTGGAACACCGACGCCACGCCGGCCGCCTTGAGGGCGGCGATGACGGCGGTGCGCTGGGCCAGCGAGTCGAGCAGGATGTAGTACATGTGGGCGTTGTGCGCGCAGCCGGCCGGCACCACCGGGCGGCGCAGCTGGCCGGCCGCCTCGAGCGGCGCGAGGGCGGCGTGATAGCGCTCCCACAGCGCCAGCCGGCGCGCCGTGATGGCGTCGGCCTCCTCCATCTGCGCCCACAGGAAGGCGGCGATCACTTCGCCGGGCAGGTAGGACGAGCCGATGTCGACCCAGGTGTACTTGTCGACCTGGCCGCGGAAGAATTGGCCGCGGTTGGTGCCCTTCTCGCGGATGATCTCGGCGCGCGCGGCCAGCGCCGGGTCGTTGACCAGCAGCGCGCCGCCCTCGCCGGCGATGATGTTCTTGGTCTCGTGGAACGAGTACGCGCCCAGGTGGCCGATGCTGCCGAGCGGGCGGCCCTTGTAGGTCGACATGATGCCCTGCGCGGCGTCCTCGACGACGAGCAGGCCGTGGCGCGCGGCGATGTCCATGATGGTGTCCATCTCGCAGGCCACGCCGGCGTAGTGGACCGGCAGGATGACCTTGGTGCGCGGCGTGATGGCCGCCTCGATCTTGGTCTCGTCGAGGTTGAGCGTGTCGGCGCGGATGTCGACGAACACCGGCACGGCGCCGCGCATGACGAAGGCGTTGGCGGTCGAGACGAAGGTGTAGGACGGCATGATCACCTCGTCGCCGGGCTCGAGCTCGGCCAGCAGCGCGGCCATCTCCAGCGCCGCCGTGCACGAATGGGTCAGCAGCGCGCGGCCGGCGCCGGTCTTGCGCTCGAGCCAGCCGTGGCACTGCTTGGTGAACTGGCCGTCGCCCGACAGGTGGCCGTTGGTGTGGGCCTGGGCGATGTACCACAGCTCGCGCCCGGTCATGAACGGCTTGTTGAACGGGATGGGGGTGGGGGGGGTGCTCATCTGGGCTCCTTGCGTGCGGTTAGCCCCGCGCGGCGACGATGGTGCCGACGCAGATCAGGGCGACGCCGGCGATGCGCGGCATCGACAGCGGTTCGTTGAACAGCCATGCGCCCAGCAGCAGGACGATGACGAAATTGAGGGCCATGAACGGGTAGGCGTGGGCCAGCTCGAACTTGCTCATGGCCGCCATCCACGCCACCGAGGCCAGGAAGGCGGCCGCGAAGGCGCTCAGCACCCACGGGTTGAGCAGCAGCTTGGCCAGGAACAGCGCCTTGTCGGCGCCGCCGGCCGGCAGCGCGCCGGCCTTGCCCACCTGCAGCTTGAGCATGATCTGGCCGTACACGGTCAGGGCGATGGTCAGGGCGATGTAGAGGTAGTTGCTCATCGGGGCCTCAGGCGTCGAACCACTTGTGGAACGTGTAGTAGCTGTGCGACGGCTCGAAGCCCTCGCGGCACCACACCTTTTGCACCGACAGGTTGGTCACCTGGGTCGACACCACCATGCGCGCGTGCGCGCGCGCCGCGCCCCAGTTCTGGGCCAGCCGCATCAGCGCCTGGTACAGGCGCCGGCCCTGGTGGGCCGGGTCGACGCCGAACAGCACGCCCTCGAAGCGCTCGGCGTCGAGCGCCTTGACGGTGGCGAAGGCGACGATCCGGCCGCCGTGCTCGACGAGCAAGACGGCGTCGGCGGCGCCGCGGCAGGAGTTGCCCGCCCAGCTCGAATAGACCAGGTCGGCGTCGGCCGTGGCCAGCCGGGCGTCGGCGTGGTAGTGGCCCTGGTAGCCGGCGAAGGTGGTGGCGGCCAGGCGCGCGACGGCGTCGGCGTCGGCCGCCGTCGCCAGGCGCGTGCTGTAGCCGTCCGGCAGCGCCACGGCGGCGGCGGCGATGGCGCCCTTGTGGAAGTACACCAGCGTGTCGGCCAGGAAGCAGCCGGCCCCCTCGAGCCGCTGGGCCTGCGCCAGCGCGGTGGTCGGGCAGCGGGCGATGAGCAGGGCGGCGCCGGCGCCGGCGCACCAGTCCATCAGCGCGGCGACGGCCTCGCTGCCGTCGAGGGTGGTCTTGGCGACGGCCACGCCGAAGCGCTGGCGGTCGATCTCGGATAGGGCGATGTGCATGCTAACTCCAGGAAAAAAAGGGCTCAGTCGGGGCGCGCGCGCGACGGGCCGGCGTTCGGCGTGCCGCGCCGCAGCACGTACAGGGGGCGCCGCTTGACCTCGTCGAACGTCTTGCCCAGGTAGATGCCGAGGATGCCGAGGATGCCGATGATCAGGCCGCCGATGAAGTACAGCGAGACGATCAGGCTCGACCAGCCGGGGATGGCCGTGCCCTGCAGCAGCGCGCGCGCCAGCAGCCAGCCGCCGAACGCGAACGAGACGCCGGCCATGCCCAGCCCCAGGCTGGCGGCCAGGCGCAGCGGCTTGTCCGAGTAGGCCAGCACGGTGTCGGCGGCCAGCTTGCACAGCTTGGCGAAGGTGTAGGTCGATTTGCCCTCGGCGCGCTCGGCGTGGCGCACCTGCACGCCGGTGGTGGTGAAGCCGAGCCACTGCACGTGGCCGCCGAAAAAGCGCAGCTGCTCGCGCATGCGGCCGAAGTTGTCGACCACCTGGCGCGACATGATGCGGAAGTTGCCGCTGTCGCCGTCGATGTCGATGTCGGCCAGGTAGCTGAACACGCGGTAGAACAGCCACGACGTCAGGCGTTTGAGCGGCGGGTCCTGGCGCTGGCCGCGCAGCGCCAGCACCACGTCGTAGCCCTCGCGCGCCTTGGCGTACAGCCGCGGGATTTCCTCGGGCGCGTCCTGCAGGTCGCAGTCCATGACCACCACCCAGTCGCCGCGACAATGGTCGAGGCCGGCGGTGATGCCGTAGTGCTGGCCGAAGTTGCGCGAAAACTGCAGGCCGACGACCCGCGGGTCGGCCGCCGCCAGGCGCTCGATCACCTCCCACGAGCGGTCGCCGCCGCAGTCCTCGACCAGCACCAGCTCGAAGTGGGGCGAGACCGGCTCGAGGGCCGCGCGCAGGCGGCGGTACAGTTCGTCGAGGATTTTTTCGGCCTTGTAGACCGGGATCACAACCGAGATCAGCGGGTTTGTCGTGTGCATGGGGGTCATTGGTCGGTGGCGGCGGCCGGGCGCGGGTCGCGCGCGCGCACGGTCACGCCGTGGATGGTGAGCGCGCCGGCGCCGTTGCTCCAGACGCGGAACTCGATGGCCGCCGCGTTGGCCAGCGTCAGCGGCAGCTCGATGGTGTGGCGCCCGCGGCCCTTGATGGCCCGCGCCGCCAGCACGGTGGCGCCGTTGTTGGCGGCGATGTCGACCACGCCGAAGTCGTCGGCGCCGTCGCCGCCCTCGACGTCGAAGCCGACCAGGTAGCGGCCGGCGGCCGTCGGCCGCAGCGGGCTGTAGAGCAGGTGGCCGGACTCGCCCGGCGCCGCCCGCAGCGCGCGGCCGTCGCCGTCGAGCCGGCCGATGCGGTGCAGGCTGGCCGGGCCGACGTCCAGGCGCAGCGGCGGCGAGCGCCGGTAGTCCCAGAACGGCAGGCGCGTGGCCAGGTTGTCCGGGTAGACGTAGATCTTCCAGCCGCGGTGCTCGATCATCCGGCTCGGCTTGCCGGCGTAGCGCTCGACCAGCGCCCAGTCGGTGGCGGCGGCCTCCTCGGTGTTGAGCATCAGGAAGGTCGGCCCGGTCCACGTGTCGGCCTGGTACCAGCGGTCCGACGACAGGTGGCGCAGCGGCACCGGCAGGCCGTTGTCGAGGGTGATCTGGCCGACCCGGACGGTGCCCCCGCTCAGCAGGCTTAGGCGCCCGGCGTGCCAGAACGTGGCGTAGCCGCGGCGCAGGCCCTGCTGGTCGAGGAAGGCGGCGAACTGGTCGTAGGGGCTGTAGGCGGTGATGCCGGCGGCCGGGAAGCGGCCCGGCGCGTTGTCGATCCGGTAGGCCGGCCGCGCGCTCAGCGCCATGACCGCCAGCGCCGCCAGCGCGGCCGGGCGGGCCGCGCCGCGCCAGTCGACATCGTCGACGGCGATGCCCACCAGCAGCACCAGCGCGCACAGCAGCGACGGCACCAGGTAGCGCACCGACGCCTCCGGCGCGGCCATGTCGGGCAGCGTGGTGGCCACGGCCACCAGCACGTTGATGGCCAGCGAGACGAGCACGTAGACGGCGAAGAACAGGCGCGCCGGGCGCGCCGGCGCGGCCAGCGCGCGCGCCAGCGCCCACGGCAGCAGCGCCAGCACGGCCAGCGCCGCGAGCAGGCGCAGCGCCTGCCACACGCCGGCCGCCTGCATCACGGGCGCGCCCTCGGGCGGCAGGCCGCCGAACAGGCTGAGCAGCCCGCGCACGGTGCCCAGCACGTTGCGCAGCATGCCGTCGTAGCCGAGCCAGACGGCCGGCGCCAGGCCGCTGCTGCCGACCAGCTTGACGTAGTGGGCGTGCAGCAGCGCGCCGGCCAGCAGCGCGCCGGCCAGCACCGCCAGCAGGCGGGCGGCGCGGCCGGCGGCCACGCCGTGGGCGGCGCCGGCGCCGCCGGCCAGCCGCGGCAGCTAGCGCAGCGCCGCAGTGGCAGTCGCCAGCGGCAGGGCGGAGTAGACCAGCGCGCGCGCCGGGTTGGACCAGAACACCAGCAGCACCAGCAGCGCCAGCAGCGCGCCCCAGCGCCAGCGCGCCGCGCCGTCGCTGTGCAGCAGGCGCCAGGCGCTGGCGGCGATCAGGCAGGCCTGGGCGAACAGCATGCCGTAGGCGGCCTGGCCGTACAGGTTCTCGGCCATGTTGACCGACACCCCGCCGGCGAGCACGGCCAGCAGGGCCAGGCGCGCCCGGCGCGACTGGCCCAGCGTGGCGCCGCACCACCAGGCCGCGGCCAGCACCAGCGCCGCCGTCGCCAGGCCGGAGGCGGCGTGCAGCGCGAACGTGTTGGGCCACAGCGCCAGCAGCGCGACGATGACGGTGTGGGTGCCCAGCACCCACAGGTCGCCGTTGGCGTAGTTCCAGCCGCGCGGGAAGTACTGGCCGGTCTCGTGGATCTCCTGGGCCAGCAGGTTCATGACGGCCGAGTCGGCGTGCACGGCGAGCCGGTAGTCGAGGGCCACGTAGTAGGCCAGCATCAGCAGGTTGAGCGCGGCGAGCGCGAGCAGCGCGCCGGCGGCCAGCTTGGCGGCGGCCGGCAGGCGCCGCGGGGCGGGCGGGGAATTCTTGTTCGGCATGAAATGTTTATCTTTTTTTAGGCCAGGGGGGCATTATAGGGCATGGCGGCGGCGCCGGGCGGCGCCGCGCGCCGCCGTCAATCGGGGGCGTGGGCGGCGTCGGCGTCGGCCAGGCCGAGCAGGCGCAGCAGCCCGCGCGCGTGCGCGCGCCACGTCAGCCAGCCCATGCCGGCCGACGGCGGCGCCCGGCCGGCGGCGTCGAGCGCGAGCCAGTCGCGCACGGCGCCGGCCAGCGCGGCGTCGGTGTCGCCGCTGAAGTACAGGGCGTGCTCCTTGGCCACCTCGCGGAACACCGGCAGCGCGCGCGCCAGGATCGGCAGCCGGTGCAGCGCGGCCTCGATCAGGGGCAGGCCGAAGCCTTCGCCCTCGCTGGCGGCCAGCAGGCAGGCGCTGCGGCGGTAGACCTCGTCGAGCGCGGCGTCGCCCAGGCCCTGCAGCCAGAACAGGCGCCGGCCCAGCTCCGGATGGTGCGCCAGGCGCTGCACGATCAGCGGGATGGTGCGCCGCTCGGGCGCGGCCAGCGGCCGCCAGCCCTCGTTGCCGACGATCACCAGGTTGACCTCGACGCCCTGGCGCCACAGCAGCTCGAACGCCGCCAGCGCCTGCAGGTGGCCCTTGCGCGGCTCGATCGTGCCGACCATCAGGAACACCGGGCGCGCCGCCAGCGCCGCCGGCAGCTCGGCGAAGTCGGCGGCGGCGGCGGCCGGCACGCCCAGGTCGGCGCCCAGGTGCAGCGTGGCCAGCGCCGGCGTGGTGGCGCGCGCCGGCGCGCCGGGGCGCGCCATCCACTCGCGCATGTCGTCGGCGACGGCGTCGGAGATGCACACCAGGCGGTCGGCCTCGGCGGCGATGACGTCGAGCCAGGCGCCGTGGCCGAGGTCGGCGTTGGGCGGGAAGAACTCCGGCCGCCGCACCGGCAGCAGGTCGTACAGCACGAAGTCGACCTCGACGCCGCGCGCGCGCCAGCCGGCGAACAGGCCGCCGGCGGCCGCGCCGGCCACCGCGCCGGGGGCGAAGTCGGCGCCATAATAGATATCGCCGGGCAGCACGTCGGCGATCGGGTCGTGCGTCAGTTGCGGGTCCATGCCGAGCAGGGCGAAGCCGTACTGGCGCGCGTAGCGGCACTGCCAGCGGCCGTCCTCGTGGCTCAGGTAGACCGGTTCGACCCGCACCCCCGGCGGCTGCAGGCGCAGCAGCTCGAGCAGGCCGGCGCGCACCACGCGCTCGATGCCGGTGCGCAGGTCGTGGCGGGCGATGCTGGTGACGTCGACCAGCAGCTGGCGCGGCGCCAGCCGGTCCGGCGCCAGCGCGATGCCGGCCGCCAGCTGGCGCTGCAGCGGCGCCGATTCGTCGACCCCGGGCAGCGCCGCGAGCGCGGCCAGCAGCGCCGCGCGCTCGCCGG
>CAUPRW010000095.1:0-12666 GCA_963513825.1 uncultured Duganella sp. | reverse complement strand
GCCGGCCGTCAAGGCTTGTACTTGGGCGCTGCCCATGCCGGCGATCTGGGCCGAGGTCAGCGCGACGACCTGGGCGGTGCCGAGGGCGGCGATGCCGGCGGTGTTGACGGCCGACAGCGCGGCCACCGACAGCGAATTAACTTGCGCGGTGCCCAGCGCTGCGATTTGAGCGCTGCTCAGTTTGGCGATGGAGGCGGTCTGAATGGCCGCCAGGTCCGCCGTTTCCAGCGCGGCGATGGAGCCGGTGCTCAGCGCGGAAACCTGAGCGGTGCTCAGCGCGGCAGCCTGGCCGGCCGTCAACGCAACCACTTGCGCGGTCGTCAGCACCTTGATTTGGTTGGCGGTGATGCCACTAACGGCGGCCGTGGCCAGGGCCGCCACATCGACCGCCTGCAACGCGGCGAAGCTGGCGGTTTGCAGGGCGCCGACCTGTCCAGACGTTAACGCGCCCATCTGCGCGGTGGTCAGGAACGGCACTTGGGAGCTGGTCAAACCGCCGGCGATTTGCGCCGTCGTGAATGCCGGAATTTGCGATGCGGTAAACGCGGCCAACTGATCCGAATTGAAGGCGGCGATATCCGCCGTGCCCAACGTGAGGATCTGGGCCGAACTCAGACTGGCGATTTGGGCGGTGGTAAACGTGGTCGCGAAACTCATGCTAATTTCTCCTGGAGGTACTATTCTGGTCAGCTCAAAAACAACCCGAGCCGTCCGAGTTTGCCGGCAGCCAGAGCCCTGTGGTGGATTTTGTTACTTATATGAAAACTATTTTGGTGCAACTGTAAAACTAATCTATCCATACTGCATATAACGACTGCGCCATCGTTTTCATTAAGTAAACTTTCGTTTAGCAATGAAGTTACTGGCTGTAAGGCTTGGACGCACCGAAAAAGCGCGCGTTACGGAGATTTTGAGTGATCGATTATATCGCAAGAAAATTTCCCAAAAGAATTTTTCGGTGTTTTGTGTCTGTGACGCAACCCATCACGCGCGGAATATTGACCGATTAAGAAAATTTCTTTAATTCAATTGATGATGTTGCACGGAACTAGCCGATTCAACATGTCGGCAAGTTAAGGAAGTGACCAATAGCCATGTTTTTTTGCTACCGGCATGAGATTCGCAGGCCGGGCGGCCTGGACGGGTGGGACCCGCACGGACGGGCCGCCTTGAAAGAGGTTCTAATTTGGCAATTCGCGACGGCGCCAACGCCACACGGCAACGCTCGCCGCCAGCAGCGCCAGCGCGATCAGGTTCAGCACCACCACGCCAAACGGGAATCGCATGACCACGCCAACGCTGACGCCGGCCTTGATACTAAACTGGCCGCCGCCGTGATACGGAAAGTAACTCGACACCTGGAGCAGGTAATAGAGCATTGCGCCCCACAGGCCGACCACATGTCGCTTGAGCGACAGCACGGCCGATAGAAATCCCAGCAACGCCACGCCGAACAGCACGGGCAGCGCGGACGCCGGCTGCCGCTCGCCCAGCAGTCCGAAGCTGACGCCCAACGCCAGTGCGCTGTTAAGCAGCAGTACCCGGGCCAACCATTTTTCAAATTCCCGCATGATGTCTATCCGATATCAACCAAAGCGCGCCTGATAGTCGCTGGGCGCCACGCCGAGCTGCGCGGCGAATGCGCGCCGCAGATTGTACTCGCTGCCAAAGCCGCTCTGGCTGGCGGCGCGCTTGACGGTCATGCCCGGCCGCTCGAGCAGCGCGCAGGCGCTCTCCATGCGCAGGCGTAGCAGCAGTTGGGCCGGCGACACGCCCGCCTCCTCGCGCAGCCTGCGGTGCAGTGTGCGCACCGACAGCGCGAAGGCGGCCGCCATCTGCTCGACATCGATCTGCTGCTTGAGACGCGCACGCAGCCAGCCGGTCAGCTGTCCGTGCAGGCCGTGCGGCGCGGCTTGGGCCAGCAACTCGGAGCTGAACTGGCGCTGGCCGCCGGGGCGCTTGAAGAACACCACCAGCCGCTTGGCCACGGCGAGCGCCATCGCGCGGCCGAGGTCCTCCTCGACCAGGCTCAGTGCCAGGTCCATGCCGGCGGCGATGCCGGCCGACGTGTAGAACCGACCGTCCTTGATATAAATGGCGTCATCCTGCACGGCGATCGACGGATACTGGGCCCGCAGCAGCGCCGCGTCCTGCCAGTGGGTGACGGCGCGCCGGCCGTCGAGCAATCCGGCGCGCGCCAGCACGAAGGCGCCGGTGCACACCGCGCAGCAACGCGCCAGCGCTCCCGGGCCGGCGGCGGCGGCCACCCAGGCGACGGTGGCCGGCGCCAGCGCGGCGCTGACGGGGTCGCCGGGAGCGTCGCTTGCGCCCAACCCGTCATTCGTCCCCCGCTGCGCACCGCCCTCGAGCCCGCGTCCTCCGGAGACGATCAGCGTCGCGCCGGCCAGGCTGCCCGACGGCAGCGGCGCGGCCAGCACGGTCACGCCCGCGGTCGACGCCACCGCCCCGCCGCCGGGCGACACCATATATATACGGTACGGTTCCGGCAGGCCGGCGTCGCGCGCCTCGTCGTTGGCGGTGGCGAACACCTGCGCCGGCCCGGTGGCGTCGAGCAGCACGAAGCCGGGGAACACCAGCAGCCAGATGTCCCGGACGGTGGCGGGGGTCGATGTCGTGGGTGGTTTCATATTGGCAGATATTCCACCATCGATGTCATTTGTGTCAAGCGCGCAGGTGGCATGATGCGCCTACCCCATCACCGGAGAGTCCCATGACCCGCACCATCGGTATTTACGTTTTCGATAATGTTGAAGTCCTCGACTTCGCCGGCCCCTACGAGGTGTTCACCTGCGCCACGCGCGTGGCCGGCAGGTTGACGCCGCACGCGCCACCGCCGTTCCGCGTGCGCACCATCGGCGCGACGACGGCCATGCTGCGCGCGCGCGCGGGCCTGAGCGTGCTGCCGGAGGCCGATTTCGGCGGCGCCGGGGCGATCGACGTGCTGATCGTGCCTGGCGGCGTGGTCGACGCCGAACTGGACAAGCCGGAGGTGATCGCCTGGATCGCCGCCATGGCGCCCGGCTGCGAACTGGTGGCGTCGGTGTGCACCGGCGCCTTCCTGCTGGCGAAGGCGGGCCTGGTCGACGGCCGGGAAGCGACCACGCACTGGGCCGACATCGACGAGCTGCGCGCGGCCTTCCCCGCCGTGAAGGTGGAAGCGAACCGGCGCTGGATCGACCATGGCGACATCGTCACCTCCGGCGGCATCTCGGCCGGCATGGACATGTCGCTGCACCTGGTCGAGCGGCTCGCCGGGCGCGAACTGGCACTGGCGACGGCGCGCCAGATGGAATACGACTGGAACGAGGGATGAAGACATGAGGGTCGTACGCGCAAAAGACTACACCGGCGGGCGCGCCTGGGACGCGCTGCCGATCGCCACGATGGACAATGCGACCGTGCGGCTGCACTGGACCGACCAGCCCTACCGCTGGCACGTCAACGACGGCGACGAGGTGTTCGCGGTGCTCGACGGCGAGGTGGCGATGCACTACCGCGAGGACGGCCGCGAGCTGGTGGTGCGGCTGCGCGCCGGCGACATTTTCCACGCCGCCGAGGGCGACGCCCACTGCGCCCACCCGCTCGGGCAGGCGCGCATCCTCGTCATCGAGCGCGCCGGCAGCGTCTAGCCGGCGTTGTCCTTGCCCTCCCGGCCCTCCCGGTCGTCCCGCCGATGGACCAGGCGATACAGCAGCGGCAGCACCAGCAAGGTCAGCGCCGTCGACGACAATATGCCGCCGATCACCACCGTCGCCAGCGGACGCTGGACCTCGGCGCCGGTGCCGGTGGCGATCGCCATCGGGATGAAGCCGAGCGAGGCCACCAGGGCCGTCATCAAGACCGGCCGCAGACGCCCCAGCGCACCCTCGCGTATCGCCTGCTCCACCGTGCGGCCCTGCTCGCGCAGGCTGCGGATGTAGGAGATCAGCACCAGGCCGTTGAGCACCGCCACCCCGGACAGGGCGATGAAGCCCACCGCCGCCGAAATCGACAACGGTATGCCGCGCAGCGCCAGCGCGGCGATGCCGCCGGTGAGCGCGAACGGAATGCCGCTAAACACCAGCAGCCCGTCGCGCAGGTTGCCGAACATCGCCAGCAGCAGCACCATCACCAGTCCCAGCGCCACCGGCACGACGATCTGCAGCCGGCGCGTGGCCGACTGCAGCTGTTCGAACTGCCCGCCCCACGCGGTCCAGTAGCCGGCGGGGACCTTGACCTGGCTTTGCAAGGCCTGCTCCGCCTCGGCCACGAAGGAGCCGATGTCGCGCCCGCGCACATTGGCGCTGATGACGACACGGCGCTTGCCGTCCTCGCGGCTGATCTGGTTAGGTCCCGGCGAAACGCTGAACGTGGCCACCTCGCCGAGCGGGATGAAGTTGACGCCGGCCGGTCCCGCGCCGCGCGGCAGCGGCACCGGCAGGCGCCGCATCACATCGAGGTCGTCGCGCAGTTCGTCCGGCAGCCGCACCACGATGTCGAAGCGGCGGTCGCCCTCGAACATGGTGCCGGCCTCCTTGCCGCCGATGGCGGTGGCGATGGTCTCCTGCACGTCGCCCACATTGAGGCCGTAGCGCGCCGTCTTGCTACGGTCGATGTCGACCGTCAGCATCGGCAGGCCGGTGGTCTGCTCGATCTTGACCTCGGTCGCGCCGTCCACCTTGCCCAGCGCGGCGGCGATCTTCGCCGCCGTGTCGTTGAGCACCGCCGTGTCGTCGCCGAACAGCTTGACGGCGACGTCGCTGCGTACGCCGGAAATGAGCTCGTTGAAGCGCAGCTGGATCGGCTGCGAGAACTCAAACGCATTGCCCGGCAGTTTTTCCACCGTCTCGCGGATCGCCGCCAGCAGCTCGTCGCGCGACTTGCGCGGCGTCGGCCATTGATCCTGCGGCTTGAGCATGATGTAGCCGTCGGAGATATTCGGCGGCATCGGGTCGGAGGCGATTTCCGCCGTGCCGGTGCGCGCGAACACCCGTTCGATCTCGGGGAACTTCTGCTTGAGCGTCTGCTCGATCTTCTTTTGCATCTCGACCGACTGCGTCAGGCTGGTGCCGGGAATGCGCAGCGCCTGGATGGCGAAGTCGCCCTCGTTCAGGTTCGGCACGAATTCGCTGCCCAGGCGCGTGGCCAGCAGCAGCGACAGCGCCACCGCGATGCCGGCGAACGCCAGCACCACCGGGGTGTTGGCCAGCACGCGCTCGAGGATGCCGCTGTACCACGCGGTGATCTTGCGGTGCTCCTTTTCGACCACGTTGTCGCCGATGAACAGCGCCACGGCGGCGGGGATGAAGGTGATCGACAACAGCATCGCGCCCAGCAGCGCGATCACCACCGTCAGCGCCATCGGATGGAACATGCGGCCCTCGACGCCGGTCAGCGCGAAGATCGGCAGGTACACCACCATGATGATCAACTGGCCGAACAGCAGCGGACGGCGCGATTCCTTGGCCGCCGCGTGCACCTGGTCGTAGCGCTCGGCGCGCGTGAGCTTGCGGCCCAGCGTGGCCTGGGCGTGCGCCAGCCGGCGCACGCAGTTCTCGACGATCACCACCGCGCCGTCGACGATGATGCCGAAGTCCAGCGCGCCAAGACTGAGCAGGTTGGCGCTGACCTTGTAGGTGACCATGCCGGTGAAGGTAAACAGCATCGACAGCGGAATGACCATCGCCGTGATCAGCGCCGCGCGTATATTCCCGAGGAACAGGAACAGCACCACGATCACCAGCACCGCGCCCTCGAGCAGGTTTTTCTTCACGGTGGCGATGGCCTTGTCGACCAACACGGTGCGGTCGTACACGGTGATGGCCTCGACGCCGGCCGGCAGGCTGCGGTTGATCTCGACCATCTTCCGGTCGACCGCCTGCGAGACGGCGCGGCTGTTCTGGCCGATCAGCATGAAGACGGTGCCCAGCACCACCTCGCGGCCGTTGTCGGTGGCCGCGCCGGTGCGCAGCTCGCGCCCGACCTGCACCTCGGCCACGTCGCGCACCCGCACCGGCACGCTGTCGACGTTGCTGAGGATGATGTTGCGGATGTCCTCCAGCGACCGCACCTGGCCCGGCGCGCGCACCAGCAGCTGTTCGCCGCGCTTTTCGATGTAGCCGGCGCTGGCGTTGGCGTTGTTGCGGTCGAGCGCCGTCACCACGTCCTGCAAGGTCAGGCCGTAGGAGGCGAGGCGCTGCGGATTGGGCGCCACCTGGTACTCCTTGGCGTAGCCGCCGATCGAGTTGATCTCGGTCACGCCGGCGACGTTGCGCAGCTGCGGCTTGATGATCCAGTCCTGGATCTCGCGCAGGTCGGTCGGCGTGTAGGGCGAGCCGTCGGCCTTCTTCGCGCCCGGCTTGGCCTCGACGGTCCACAGGTAGATCTCCCCCAGGCCGGTGGAAATGGGCCCCATGGCCGGCGCGATCCCGGCCGGCAGCTGCGCGCGCGCCTCCTGTATGCGCTCGTTGACCATCTGGCGCGCGAAGAAGATGTCGGTGCCGTCCTTGAAGATGACGGTGATCTGCGACAGCCCGTAGCGCGACAGGGAGCGCGTCTGCTCCAGGTTCGGCAGGCCGGACATGACGGTCTCGATCGGGAACGTCACGCGCTGCTCGGTCTCGAGCGGCGAGTAGCCCGGCGCGGCCGTGTTGATCTGCACCTGCACATTGGTGATGTCGGGAACCGCGTCGATGGGCAGCTTCTGGTAGCTGTAGATGCCGAAACCGGCCATCCCCGCCACCGCCAGCATCACCAGCCAGCGCTGGACGATGGCAAATCGTATGAGACGTTCAAACATGGTGTCGTCCCCCGCCTCAGTGCGCGTGCTCGGCGCTGCCCTTGCCCAGTTCCGCCTTGAGGACGAAACTACCGGCGGCGGCGTACGGCGTGCCGGCCTTGAGGCCCTGCACGATCTCGGTGGTCTTGCCGTCGCCGCGGCCGAGCACCACGGGCCGCGGCTGGAAGCCGCCCGCGACCTTGACGAACACCACCTGCTTGTCCTCCAGCGTCTGGATCGCCTCGGAGTCGACGGTGACGGCGGCCGCCCCGGTCTGCCCGGACAGCACGTCGACGTTGACGAACAGGCCGGGGCGCCAGGCGCGGTCCGGATTGGCCAGCGCCACGCGCGCCTTGGCGGTGCGGGTCTGCTCGCCGAGCAGCGAGCCGACGTAGGTGATCTTGCCCCTGGCCTGGGCGTCGAAGGCGGACGCCTTGACGGTTACCGTCGCGCCCACGCGCACCAGGTTCAAGTCCTTCGGCGGCACCGCCAGTTCGGCCCACACGGTCGACAGGTCGGAGATGGTGAAGACGTTGGCGTCCTCCTTGACCGCCTCGCCCAGCGCCAGGTGCTTTTCCATGACGATGCCGTCGAACGGTGCGCGCAGTTCGAGCCGGTTCAGGTCCGCGCCGGTGGCGGCGCCGGTGCCGAAGGCGCTCAGCTTCTGACGGGCGTTCTGCACCGCGATCTCCGCCTCGCTCATTGCCTGCCTGGCCTGCAGATAATCCTGCTCGGCCGAGATCTTGTCCTGCCACAGCCTGCGCTCGCGTTCGAGCGTGGTGCCGGCCAGCGCCAGCCGGCGCTGCGCCGACAGCAGCTCGCTGCGCTGCTCGGACAGGCCGCTGCTGGCGATCACCGCCAGCACCTGCCCCTGCTTGACGCTCTGGCCCAGCTCCGCCATCACGGCGGTGACGACGCCGGACAGCTTGGGCACCACGTGCGCGGTGCGGTCCTCGTTGAAGCGGATTTCGCCCGGCAGCGTGATGGCGATGCTGATCTCGGCCGGCGCGGCGGCGGCGACGGTGATGCCGGCCGCCTTGACCTGGGCGTCATCGAGCGCGATTTTTTCCGGCTGTTCTTCCGCGCCATGGTCGTCCTTGTGCGGTGCTGCCGCTTCGGAACCATGGTCATCGTGGTTTTCGGTGGCGCCGCCCGTTTCAGCGGCGTGTTTCGGCATCAGCATCCACGCCGCCAGCAGCACGCCGACGAGCGCCATGACGGCGATGGTGATTTTCTGCTTCCTGGTCATCTTGTTCATATTATTGGTCCTCTCCGAGGATGCGGCCGATGGCGGACCTGGCGCGGTGCGCCTCCGCCAGGGCGTTCAGGTATTGGGATTTGGCTTCGAGCAGCGTGCGCTGGGCGTCGAGCACGTCCAGGAAACCGAACTTGCCGTATTCGAAGCCGGTGCTGGCCGCGTCGTAGGCGCTCTGGGCGCCGGGCAGGATTTCGCTGCGCAGCGCCAGCGCCTGTTGGCGCGCCAGGTCGAAATTCTCGCGCGCCTGCGCCAGTTCGGCGTCTAGCCGCAGCGCGGTCGAGGCCATCTCGTCGCGCGCCTTGTCGACGCGGCGCGCCGTCTCCAGCACGCTGCCCTGGTTGCGGTCGAACAGCGGCAGCGGCACCGAAATACCGAACATCGCCTGCGAGCGCCCCAGCTCCTCCGAGCGCTTGCTGCCGATGTTGATCGTCACATCAGGCACGCGCCGGGTCAGCTCGACCTTGGCCAGCGCCTCGCGCTTGCCCAGCTCCGAGCGCGCCAGCGCCATGGCCGGCGCCTGCGCCAGCCGGTGGTGCAGCAAGGCCTGGTCGGGCAGCGACGGCAGCGTATCGAGATCGCCCTCGGCCCTCTCGAAGCGCGGCGCCGGATTGCCCCACATCGCCGCCAGCTTCTTGCGCGCGATGGCCAGCGCGCTGCGCGCGCGCAGCAGATCGAGCTGCACGCTCGACGCGGCCACCTTGGCGCGCGTCTCCTCCACCGGCGACACCTTGCCGGCGACCACGCGCCGTCCGGTGGCCGCCGCCGCCCGCTGCGCCAGCTCGGAGGCCTCCTGCGCCAGGCGCGATTGCTCCTGCGCGGCCAGCACGGCGAACCAGCCGTCGATGACGTCGGCGCGGATCTCGGACTGGCGCGCGCCCAGCTGCGCCGAGGCGCTATCGCGCTCGCGCTGCGCGGCCTGCACGCGGGCCTGTCGCTTGCCGCCCAGTTCCAGCGGCTGGCTCAGTAAAAACGTGGTTTCCCGGGTGTCGCGGCGGGTATCGAGCCGCTCCACCGACAGCGACGGATTGGGCAGCAGGCCGGCCTGCTGGACCGCGCCGTCCACGGCCAGCAGCTCGTGGCGCGCGGCCGACAGGTCGGCATTGGCGCTGGCGGCCAGCGCCAATGCCGTCTCCAGGGTCAACGGCCCGGTGGGTTCGGGCACGGGGGATGGCGCCAATGCGCCGGCCAGCGCGAACGCCGGCCATGTCGCCATATAAAGCGACAAAACATGTTTGAACATCGAATTCTCCGAATGAATGGAAAAGAATTCGACGAGACGTCACCGTCGTACGACAGAAAATATGAGGGGGAGAGGTCTCGCCGCGCTAGGCGACGAGCAGCCAATTGGGCCGTTGCGGCCCATCGGAGATATAAGAAAGATAATCAATCAACAGCGGCGCTGCGTGCGCCTGCGCCGCCGGCTGCACCAGCAAGGCGCCGTCTTCGAGCACCGACGCCTGCACCGCGTGGTGGCACACTTCGCAATCGCTGTGGACCTTGACCAGCTTGCCGTGGTCGGGATCCTCGTCGGCCTGCGCCTGGTGATGGTGGCCGTGATGGCCGAAATGCGACACCTTGGCCGGCTCGTGCTGGCAATAGACGGCCGCCATCGACCAGGAGTACTGGATCGGCAGGATGGTCAGCAGCAGGATGAGCAATAGCTTTTTCACCAGCCTATTGTAGCAGCCTGCCGCCGGCCGTGCGCCATCAGGCCTTTTTCAGCAGCTCGGAACGCAACGGCATCTCGCGCACCCGCTTGCCGGTGGCCGCGAACACCGCGTTCGTCAGCGCCGCGCCGACGCCGGCCGTCCCCGGCTCGCCGATGCCGCCCGGCGCCTCGGTGCTGGGGACGATCTCCACCTCGATGGTCGGCGCCTCGCTTAGGCGCAGGATGCGGTAATCGTGGAAGTTGGATTGCTCGATGCGGCCATCCTTGAACGTGATGGCGCCGAACAGGCCGGCCGTCAGCCCGTAGTTGATACCGCTCTGGATCTGGGCCACGACCGTGTCCGGATTGACGACATGGCCGCAATCGACCACGCACACCACGCGCTTGACCGCCACCTCGCCATCGTCGTTGACGCTCACCTCGACCACCTGCGCCAGGTAGGTGCCCCAGGCGCGCATCAGCGCGATGCCGCGGCCGGAGCGGGCCGGCAGCTTGCCGCCCCAGCCGGCCAACCGCGCCGCCTCCTTGAGCACATGCGCCGCGCGCGGCTGCTTGTCCAGCATCGACAGGCGATAGGCCAGCGGATCCTGGCCGGCTTTCTCGGCCAGTTCGTCGATGAAGCTCTCGAGCACCGCCATGTTGCGGGTCGGGCCGACACCGCGCCAAAAGCCGCTCGGCACCGGACCATCCTCGCGCGTGTACTCGACGCGCATGTTGGCAATATCGTAGGAGAAGGTGTCGGAGCCTTCGACGTTATCGGTGTCGAGGCCATTTTGCAGGAAGGACGGCGCGAACGTGGCCAGGTTCGACGGCCCGGCGATCTTGTGCGAAAACGCCACCGGCCTGCCCTTGGCGTCGAGCGACGCCGACACCGAATGCGCGTACAGGCCGCGCACCAGGTCGTGCTGGATATCCTCCTCGCGGCTCCACACCACTTTAAGCGGCGCCTTGACCTGCTTGGCCAGCGCCGCCGCCTGCACCACGTAATCGGTATAGAGGCGGCGACCGAAACCACCGCCGATCAAGTGGTTGTGCAGCGTGACCTTTTCCGGCGCCAGGCCAAGCACCTTGGCCGCATCGTCGCGCGCGCGGGCCGGCACCTGCGAGCCGACCCAGATCTGCGCCGTGCCGGCCTTGGCATCGTAATGGACGGTGCAATTCATCGGCTCCATGGTCGCGTGGGCCAGCATCGGGTTGACATAGAGCGCCTCCACGCGCTTGGCGTCGGCGGCGAGGGCCTTGAGGGCGTCGCCGTCGTTGCGCGCCACCTTGCCCGGTTTTTTCAGCGCGTCGACCATGATGGCGCGCACGTCGTCGGTGGACAGCTTGGCGTATTTGCCCTCGTCCCACGTGATCTCCAGCGCCGCCAGGCCCTGTTTGGCGTACCAATAATTATCGGCCACCACGGCCACCGCGTTATCGAGCTTGACGACGCCGCGCACGCCGCGCATCTTGCGCGCCTTGGCCTCGTTGACAGCTTTGAGCTTGCCGCCGACGACCGGGCTGGCCGCCACCACGGCCACCTTCATGCCCGGCACCACGGTATCGATGCCGAACAAGGCCGTGCCATCGGTCTTGCCCTTGGCGTCGAGGCGCTTTTGCGGCTTGCCGATCAGGGTGAAGTTTTTCGGATCCTTGAGCGCGATTTTTTCCGGCACCGGCAGCTTGGCCGCCGCCTGTGCCAGCGCGCCGTAGGCCAGGCGCCGGCCGCTGGCCTTGTGCACCACCGCGCCGTGTTCGGCGTGGCAGGTATCGGGCGCCACCCGCCACTCGTTGGCGGCGGCCTGGATCAGCACCATGCGGGCGGCGGCGCCGGTCTGGCGCATCGGCTCCCACATCAGGCGGATGGAAGTGGACCCGCCGGTGAACTGGTCGCCGAAGGGCGCCCCGTAGACCTTCGCGTTGGGCGGCGCGTGGCGCAGCGCGATCTTATCCATGTCCACCTCCAGCTCCTCGGCGATCAGCATCGGGATCGAAGTATAGGTACCCTGCCCCATCTCCACCTTGGGCATCGTGAAAGTGATGGTGTTATCGGCGCCGATGGCGATGAACGCGTTCAGATCGGCGGCGGCGGCGCCGGTGGCAGCGGCGGCGAAAGCCTCTCCCGGCAACGACCAATAGCCCACCATCAAGCCACCGCCGGCGGCGGCCGCGATTTTCAGGAAACCGCGGCGCGACTGCGCGATCGAATCAGGATAAAAGGGAGCGTTCATCTCAAGCCTCCTTCAGCAGGGGCGACTTGGCGGCATCCTTGATCGCCGCGCGGATGCGGGAATAGGTGCCGCAGCGGCAGATATTGCCCGACATGGCATCGTCGATATCGGCATCGGACGGTTGCTTATTCTTGGCCAGCAGCGCGGCGGCCGACATGATCTGGCCCGACTGGCAGTACCCGCACTGGACGACCTCGGCCGCGATCCACGCCTGCTGCGCCGCCTTGCCGGCGGGCGTGGCGGCCACGCCCTCGATGGTGGTGATTTTCTTCCCCGCCACAGCCGACACGGGCAGCACGCAGGAGCGGGTGGCCTCGCCATCGACATGGACGGTGCAAGCGCCGCACAGCGCCATGCCGCAGCCGAACTTGGTGCCCATCATATGGGTCTCATCGCGCAGCAACCACAGCAGCGGCATATCGCCGGCGACATCGAACTCCCGGCTCTTCCCATTAATTTCCAGCTTAACCATGCCCGCCCCAAGAAATAACAAAACAACACTATATACACACCTATCCTCCCAACAACACTCCCCAAAGGTGAGGGTCAGTGCCGACATTCGGACATTGAGGAACTTTCTGATCGCCTAAAAGTTCCCCGATTTTTGGATTTGTCCGAATGTCGGCACTGACCCTGACCCTTCCCCGCAAATTTTTGTTGTAAACGGCTAGGGAAACTGTTAACTTTCAATCCCAAAAACGGCGCATGCATGGTTGTGCCAACCCTTTCATTCGTAGCGACCAAACTG
>CAUPRW010000094.1:0-12794 GCA_963513825.1 uncultured Duganella sp. | reverse complement strand
TGACGATATCAAGGGATGAGGCGTTCCTTGACATCCTCAAAGCCGACAGAACAGGGAACAAGTTTTCGGGATGACGATGCGAAAAAAAGCCTTGACACGATATTCATCATAGAAGGGCGGATTAGCGCAGCGTAATCCGCCATGCAGGAGCCGCCGACGGCTTCTACACGACGCTCAAATCAACCAGCTTCCGCGATGCGCTTGGCGATGTGCGCCAGCGCGTCCTCCACCTGGTCGATCAGGATCAGGCACAGGTCGCCCTCGCCCAGGCGCGCGAGCGCGGTGTCGATCGCCAGGAACTCGCCGTAGATCTCCTCGATGTGGGTGGTGCGCGGCGCGCCGTTCAAACCGGAACGCAGCAGCGCCACCACCTCGCCGTCGACGCGCCCGCGCTGGCAGGCATCCTCGTACAGCAGCACGTCGTCGAAGGCGCGCCCGAGGATCTCGGTCTGCTGCTTGATGTCCTGGTCACGGCGGTCGCCGGCGCCGGAGATCACCACCGCGCGGCGCTTGGCCGGCATCGTCTCGACCGCCTGCACCAGCGCCAGGATGGCGTCCGGATTGTGGCCGTAGTCGGCGATCAGGGTCGCGCCCTTGTAGTCGAACACGTTGAAGCGGCCCGGCGCGTTGTCCGAGTCGTTGGCAAAGGTTTTCAGGCCAAGGCGGATCGCGTCCCAGCCGATGCCCACGCCCCAGGCGGCGGCCACCGAGGCCATCACGTTCTCGACCTGGAAGCCGATCGCGCCGTTGCGGGTGATCGGCACCTGCGACAGCGCGATCTTGTTCAATTCCTTGCCCTCGGCGGCGACGATGTGGCCGTCCTCGACGTAGACCGTGCGGCTGCCCTGCGCCAGGTGGGTGGCGATGACGGGATGCCCCCGGTCGGCGCCGAAGAAGATCACCTTGCCGCGGCAGGTCGCCGCCATGCCGGCGACGATCGGGTCGACCGCGTTGAGCACGGCGAAACCTTGCTCGGAGACGTTTTGCACGATCACCCGCTTGAGCACCGCCAGGTCCTCTACCGTGGTGATGTAGTTCAGGCCGAGGTGGTCGCCGCTGCCGATGTTGGTCACCACCGCCACCTGGCAGCGGTCGAAGGCCAGGCCCTCGCGCAACACGCCACCGCGCGCGGTCTCGAACACTGCCGCGTCCACGTCCGGATGCAGCAGCACGTTGCGCGCGCTGCGCGGACCGCTGCAGTCGCCGCTGTCGGTCTGGCGCCCTTCGATGTAGACGCCGTCGGTGTTGGTCATGCCGGTGCGCAGGCCGCTGGCCGTGAGCAGGTGCGCGATCAGGCGCACCGTGGTGGTCTTGCCGTTGGTGCCGGTGACGGCGACCACCGGGATGCGGCCGTTCTCGCCGGGCGCGAACATGGTGTTGACGATCGCCTCGCCCACCGCGCGGCCCTTGCCGTAGGACGGCGCGATGTGCATGCGCAGGCCCGGCGCGGCGTTCACTTCCACCACGCCGCCGCGCTGGTTGTCGAACGGTTGCAGCACGCCTTCGCACACCACGTCGACGCCGCAGATATCGAGGCCGATCATCTGCGCCGCCTCGACCGCGCGCGCCGCCACTTCCGGATGGACGTCGTCGGTGACGTCGGTTGCGGTGCCGCCGGTCGACAGGTTGGCGTTGTTGCGCAGGATGACGCGCTGGCCCTTGGCCGGCACCGAGTCGGCCTCGAGGTCCTGCAGCGCCAGGCGCGCCAGCGCGATGTCGTCGAAGCGGATCTTGGTGAGGGAGGTCGAATGGCCGCTGCCGCGGCGCGGATCGGCGTTGACGATGTCGACCAGCTCGCGCACCGTGTGGGTGCCGTCGCCGACCACCTGCGGCGGATCGCGGCGGGCGGCGGCGATCAGCTTGTTACCGATGACGAGCAGGCGGAAGTCGTGGCCCGGCAGGTAGCGCTCGACCATGATGTCGTCGCGGAACTCGCGCGCCGTGTGGAACGCCTTTTCCAGGTGCTCGCGCGTCATGACGTTGACCGTCACGCCCTTGCCCTGGTTGCCGTCCTTCGGCTTGACCACCACCGGCAGGCCGATCTCCAGCGCGGCGGCCCAGGCGTCGTCGGCGTCGTCGACCGAACGGCCGATCGGCACCGGCACGCCGGCCGCGTGCAGCAGCTTCTTGGTCAGCTCCTTGTCCTGCGCGATCGACTCGCCGATGGCGCTGGTGCTGTCCATCTCGGCGGCCTGGATGCGGCGCTGCTTGGAGCCCCAGCCGAACATCACCATGCTGCCTTCGGTCAGGCGGCGGATCGGGATGTCGCGCGCGACGGCGGCGCTGACGATGGCGCCGGTGCTCGGGCCAAGGCGCACGTCCTCGTCGAGGTCGCGCAGTTCGCCCAGCGCGCCGGCCAGGTCGAACGGCGTATCGGCCAGGGCCGCGTTGATCAGGTTTTCGGCCAGGGTCACGGCCAGGCGGCCGACCGCCTCCTCGGTGTACTCGACCACGGTCTGGTAGATGCCCTCGTCGAGCGTGGCGCTGGTGCGGCTGAAGGTGACCGGGCAGCCGGCTTGCGCCTGCAGGCTCAGGGTCGCCACTTCCAGCACGCGCGAGAGCGGCACGTCGTCGGCGCGGCCAGTGGTGCGCAGCGCGCCGATGGCGGGGAAGCGCGCGTGCAGGCGCTGCTCGAAACCGGGCAGCAGCGCGATCGACTGTTCTTCGGGCGGGCACGAAACGATGACTTCAACGGCCGTGTGGTGGCTCCAGAGATTCGGGCCGCGGAGGGCGCGGATGCGTTTGACTTCCATAAATCGTCTTGTGCTTTCAGTGGTGAATACGTTTCGGGTTGGCGTCGAAGGTGCGCAGCCCGGCGCCGATGAGCGCCGGCGTGAGCCCCAGCGCCCAGCCGGCGGCGATCGCGGCGAGCACCGCCTCGGGCGGCACCAGCGGCGACAGCGGCAGGCTCGCCACCTCGTCGTGGCCCTGCGCCAGCACGATGCGGTCGGTGCGCTGGAATACCACGCGCTCGCTGTCGTCACGGTGCGCGGCGATCGCCGGCAGGTGTTCGTCGACGCCGTAGAAAATCACCTCGCCGTCGCACAGGCGCGCCATGTCGACCACCTGCTCGTCGGCGGCGTTGAGCACCGCCACGCCGCTCGGCAGGATCACGTCGACCTGGGTGCGCAGCACGCCATAGAGCTTGTCGGCGCTGTCGATGTGGAACTCGGAGAGCGCCTCGAAGTCGCTCACGTCGGTGACCACGCCGACCGCGCATTTGTCGTAGGCCAGACCTTCGGTCAGGATCATGCGCGCGGTCGATTCGAACACCGCCGCCTCGACGTTTTTGTTGAGCAGCAGGCGCTCGCCGGTTTCCCAGTCGCTAAAGCCGTCGCGCGGCAGCAGGCGGCCGCCGACGAACAAGCCGTCCTCGCACGTCAGGCCGACCTTCTTGCCGCTAATTTGCAGCAGCCAGGCGATCAGGCGCGCGGCCATCGTCGTGCCATGCTTGCCGCTGATGCCGACGATCGGCATGCGACCGCTCTCTTCCTGCGCGAACAGGTGGTCGACGATGGCGGCGCCGACGTTGCGCGGCTCGCCGTTGGCAGGCTTCAGGTGCGCCAGCAAACCCGGACTGGCGTTGACCTCGATGATGGCGCCGCCCTGCTCGTGCAGCGGACGCGAAATGTCGCTGGCCACCAGGTCGATGCCGGCGATGTCGAGGCCGACCACGCGCGCGGCCAGCGTGGCCATCGCCGCCACCTGCGGATGGACCTTGTCGGTGACGTCGGTGGCGACGTTGCCGTTCGGCTGGATCAGCACCTTCTGGCCGTCGAGCGGCACCGATCGCCACGTCATGCCCTGGCGCGCCAGCTCGAGGATGATCTCGCCCGATTCGTGCGGCTTGACCACGCCCAGCGGCGCGTCCTCGACCTCGCCGCGGCGCGGGTCGGTGTTGATCTGGGTGTTGCACAATTCGAGGATGTTCGACTTGCCGTCGCCGGCAACCCACAGCGACTCGCCGGCGGCGGCGGCGATCAGGCGCTTGCCCACCACCAGCAGGCGGTGTTCGTCGCCGGGGATGAAGCGCTCGACGATGACGCTCTTGCTGCCGCCCTTGCGCGCCGCCAGTTCGTAGGCGGCCGCCACGTCGGCCTGCGTCATCAGGTTGAGCGACACGCCGCGGCCATGGTTGCCGTCGTACGGCTTGAGCACCACCGGCACGCCGATGTCCTCGGCCGCGGACCACGCCGCCTCGGCGCTGGTGACGAGCTCACCTTGCGGCACCGGCACGCCGCACGCGGCCAGCAGGCTTTTGGTCAAGTCCTTGTCGCTGGCGATGCCCTCGGCGATGGCGCTGGTCTGCTCGGTCTCGGCGGTCCAGATGCGGCGCTGGGCGGCGCCGTGGCCGAGCTGCACCAGGTTGCCGTCGGTCAGGCGGATCGACGGGATCTTGCGGTCGGTGGCGGCATCGACGATGTTGGCCGTGCTCGGGCCCAGGCACAGCGACTCGACCATGTCGGTCAGCTCGGCCACCTTGGCGGCCAGGTCGTAGGGACGGTCCTCGATCATCGCCATCAGCAGGTCGCGGCCGGCCTCGAGCGCGGCGCGGCCGACCTGCTCCTGACGGGTGCGGAAGGCCATCTTGTACAGGCCGGTGTCCTCGCCGATCTGGCGCGTCTTGCCGAAGCCGGTCTTCATGCCGGCCAGGTTTTGCAATTCGAGCACCACGTGCTCAAGGATGTGGCCGGCGTAGGTGCCGTCGCGCAGGCGCTCGAGGAAACCGCCGACCTCGCCCACGCCGCAGCGGTGCACGATCAGGCCGGGCAGGATGGCGGTCAAACGCTCATACAAACCTGGCAATAAATTGGACGGGTATTGTTCCAGCTCGCCGATGTCCAGCCACGCCTCGATCACCGGGCGATAGGTCCAGATATTGGGGCCGCGCAAATGGGTTACGCGGAGAACTTCAATGTCTTTCTTCTTGGTCATGTTTCTATTCTTGTGTCTTTGTTATCAGCCGTGGCCAGCCTGCGCCGTATTTTAAACCCGTACCACCGCCTGTCGCCAAATCGCGTTCGGCCCACCCCGTTGTTTGACCAAGTTCATCACACGCCACCGGCGCCGATGTCTGTGCGTTATACTTGCCGCCAGTACAAAAGCCTCGGTTGTCGTGACAGAATACCGTAAATAATTACTTATACCAGCCGCAACACCTTATTGGCAAAGCGATTGTTGTAGAGTGCCGATGCTCGTTCCACCATTTTTCGACCCGGAGTATGCCGCACGATGACAACCCAACAACTTTCCACCGTATCGAGCCTCGGCGAGCTTCCTGAACGCTGGCGCGCCGAGATACAGGCACAGCTTTCCAAAGAGGAAAACGTTGTAAGTGCCCTGGAGGTTGACCTGGATCAGCAACTTCGTTTCGCCAAGGGTGTAGTCGTGCTGACCGAAACGCGCCTGCTGGCGCGCGCGCCGGGCCAGGAGCAATGGCAGGCATGGCCTTTTTCGCACGACTTGACCTTGCAGCACCACGACCACGCCGGCGTCGGCCACCTCGAACTGGTCGGGCGCGGCGGGCGCCTGGCCGCCTGGCGCTTCACGCTGGGCCAGAACCTCACCGCGATCCGCCTGGTCGAGGCCTTCACCGCGCACCTGGACAGCCACGCCACCGGCGTGCCGATCGTGGTCGAGGAAAAGAGCATCTGCCCGAGCTGCAAGGCGCCGCTCGAGCCGGACCAGGAGGAATGCCCGGTCTGCACCAAGGTGATCTACACGCCGCCGTCGACCTGGACCCTGTTCCGGCTGTGGCGCTTCGCCCGCCCGTACAAATTCCAACTGGCGCTGGGCTTCTCGCTGATGTTGCTGAGCACGGGCGCGCACATGATCCCGCCCTACCTGACCATCCCGCTGATGGACAACGTGCTGATCCCCTACCAGAACGGCAAGCCGGTCGACACCTCGATGGTGGCGCTGTACATGTCGGGGCTGGTGGGCGCGGCGGTGATGGCGTGGATCCTCGGCTGGGCCAAGACGTACGTGCTGGCGCTGGTGTCCGAGCGCATCGGCGCCGACCTGCGCACCGAGACCTACGACCACCTGCTGCGCCTGTCGCTTGAATACTTCGGCGGCAAGCGCACGGGCGATTTGATGTCGCGCATCGGCAGCGAGAGCGACCGCATCTGCGTGTTCCTGTCGCTGCACCTGCTCGACTTCGCGTCGGACTGCCTGATGATCATCATGACCGGCGTGATCCTGTTCTCGATCGACCCGTGGCTGGCCATCTTCACGCTGCTGCCGCTGCCGTTCATCGCCTGGCTGATCCACGTGGTGCGCGACCGCCTGCGCATGGGGTTCGAAAAGATCGACCGCGTCTGGGGCGAGGTCACCAACGTGCTGGCCGATACCATCCCCGGCATCCGCGTGGTCAAGGCCTTCGCGCAGGAATCGCGCGAGGCGGCGCGCTTCCGCACCGCCAACCAGCACAACCTGGCCGTCAACGACAAGCTCAATAAAATCTGGTCGCTGTTCTCGCCGACGGTATCGTTCCTCACCGAGCTCGGGCTGCTGGTGATCTGGGTGTTCGGCATCTACCAGGTCTCGAAGGGCAACATCACGGTCGGCGTGCTGTCGGCCTTCATCGCCTACTCGAGCCGCTTCTACGGCCGGCTCGATTCGATGAGCCGGATCGTCTCGGTCACGCAGAAGTCGGCGTCGGCGGCCAAGCGCATCTTCGACATCCTCGACCACGTCTCGTCGGTGCCGGAGCCGGCCAACCCGGTCAAGCTGGCCAAGGTCGACGGCAACATCACCTTGCGCGAGGTCGGCTTCCGTTATGGCAACCGCGCCGTCAACCGCGGCATCAGCCTCGATATCAAGGCCGGCGAAATGGTCGGCCTGGTGGGCCACTCGGGTTCGGGCAAATCGACCCTGGTCAACCTGATCTGCCGCTTTTACGACGTCTCGGAGGGCGCCATCATGCTCGACGGCGTCGACATCCGCTCGTTCGCGGTGTCGGACTACCGCCGCAACATCGGCCTGGTACTGCAGGAGCCGTTCCTGTTCTTCGGCACCATCGCCGAGAACCTCGCCTACGGCAAGCCGGACGCCACGCGCGCCGAGATCATCGCCGCCGCGCGCGCCGCGCACGCGCACGAATTCATCCTGCGCCTGCCGCAGGGGTACGACTCGATGGTCGGCGAGCGCGGACAGGGGCTCTCGGGCGGCGAGCGCCAGCGCATCTCGATCGCGCGCGCGCTGCTGATCGATCCGAAGATTTTGATCCTTGACGAAGCCACCTCGTCGGTCGACTCCGAGACCGAAAAAGAGATCCAGCGCGCGCTCGAGAACCTGGTCAAGGGCCGCACCACGATCGCCATCGCGCACCGCCTGTCGACCCTGCAGAAGGCCGACCGCCTGGTGGTGCTCGACCGCGGCGTGGTGGTCGAGGAAGGCTCGCACGAAGTGCTGATGGAACGCGAAGGCGCCTATTACCGCCTATACCAGGCGCAGGCGCGCAACGTCGACACCGACATGGACGACAGCGCGGCCAAGGAATAAGGGAACACCATGACGACAACATTTGAACTGACCCGCAACCCGTTCGGCCGCCTGGTGCTGACCACGGCCGAGGGCGACGTCCACGAAGGGGTGGCGGCGGTGCGCGCGTTCCCGGTGCAGGCGCCGGAGGACGGTATCGCGCTGGTCAGCGGCGACGGCAAGGAAGTGGCCTGGATCGACCGCATCGAGGACTTGCCGGCGGCGATCGGCGCGCTGGTGCGCGAAGAGCTGGCCGGGCGCGAATTCATGCCCGAGATCCGCCGCATCGTCGACGTCTCCGGCTTCGCCACGCCGTGCACGTGGACGGTCGAGACCGACCGTGGCGACACCGACTTCGTGCTGCGCGGCGAAGAGGACATCCGCCGCCTGACGGTCGACACGCTGTTAATCTCGGACATCCACGGCATCCACTACCTGATCCGCGACGTGCGCGAGCTCGACAAGCACGGCAAAAAAATCCTCGACCGCTTCCTCTAACCTCGGGGTCAAGTCTGTCATTTGGACACGAGCTGATCACTCGCCCCCAAACCAAGAGGGTCAGTGCCGACATTTGGACACGAACTGATCGGTAAAGCCCGCCGAACGGCAGAGCTCGTGTCCAAATGACAGACTTGACCCCGACGGGTTTAGGGGCTGATTTTGGCGCGCACGGCGTCGATGAAGGCGTCCGGCTGGTCGAGGCCGATGCAGATGCGGGTGACCGCCTGCTCGCGCCCGCCGAAGCCGGCGAGCCGGGCGCCGGGGCGCAGGCGGATTTCGACGTTGGAGCCGCCCGATTGCCGTAGCCGCAGCACGCCGCGCTGGCGCGGCAGCGGGCCGCCGCGGCGCGCAATCGATTCGATCAGGCCGTAGGCGACCACGCGGTCGGCGGCGAACACGCCGTAGCGGATCAGCAACGCGTCGCCGTCGAGCGAGACCGGCCGCCAGTGCGTGGCGCGGTACTCGGCCACCAAATACAGCAACGACCATAAGGTCAAGCCGTCGACAATCCACGCCAGCACCGGATTGACCGCCACCAGATGCAGCAGCAGATGCGACAGCGGCAGCTCGAACACGATCAGCATGATCACAGCGATCTGGTTCGAGGCGTTGCCTTCGTTCTTGTCGTAGCTAAAGTGCCGCTCGCCGCGAAAGCGCAGCCGCGCGCCGTCGCGCATGAACAGTCCGTAGTACCAGATGCGCGCCTCGAACAGGGCGAACCACCCCGCCGCGCCGCGCCCCAGCCGCCCCCGTATGGTGCGCGCCATCGCGTCGTCGACGTTGCCGTCGAGCCGCGCCAGCGCGCGCATTTTGCGGACCAGGAAAACCAGCAGGTACAGTTCAAGCGCCCCTTGCAGCGCGACGTAGACCGGCCACAGGCTTTCGACGCCACGCCAGACGACCTTGCCCTCGGCGGGAATGACCAGGCTGCCGAACCACATCCCCAGCGCGGCGAACCCCAGCCAGCGCAGCAGGAAGGCCTTGGGCGCCGGGCGAAACATGAAATAGTAGAGCAACGGGAACGTGATCAGCAGGTCGACCAGCAACGGCCATTCGGCAATGTCGCGGCCGTAGTCGTTGACGGCGGAGGGCACACGCAGCAGGACGTAGTGCCCGGCCATCGCCAACAACACAATCGCGCCGAACACACTTTTCCGATTGATGCCCGCCACCATGCCGCCCCCGCTGTTTTATTGGACCCCGGCCAGTCTAGCATCGACGGCAATAGCTCGCTCGCGGCCATGATCGCGCCGGCGTCGGCGCCGCCGCGCCGCCATCGGCGGCTGACCCAGGTCAACGCGCGGCCATAAAACGCTTTCATGATGTAATCGTGCGCCGGTGGCGGCTGCGGAAAGGCCTACAATGAAACTCTTCGATCCCAAAGCGCACCAGCCGCCGCGCCCGGCCCCGAAGCGCACCCGCAAGACGCGCCGGCCGCCGCCGCCGCCACTGCCGGTGCCACCGCCCAAGCAAAAGGGGAAATAGCATGGACAACACCAAGGAAGAGTTGCAGTTCAACCTGCGCTACGCCCAGCGCCTGAGCCAGCGCACGGCCCGCTTCTACCGGCGCGTGCAGACCACGCTCACGTTCATCAGCCTGCTCGCCGGCAGCAGCGCGGTCGCCGCGCTGGCCGCGCAACTGCCGGTGCCGTCGGCGTGGATGCTGGGCGCGTTCGCCGTGTTCGGCTGCCTCAATCTGGCGCTGCGCCCGGCCGACAAGATCGCCGCCAACGACGCCGACGTGCGCAAGTACGGCGCGCTGCTGGCCAAGGTCCACGCCGTCGACGCGGCCACGCTGGCGCAAATGCTCGACGAGGCGCGCCTGTCGGACACCACCGAGGTCGAACCGCTGCGCCCCGTCGCCTACAACGATGTGGTGCTGGAGGTCGACGAGCCCGCGGCGCTGATCCCGCTGAGCCCGGTGCAAAGGCTGATGGGCGCGCTGGCCTGAGCCGCCCGCGCGCGCCGGCGCCCCTAGGCGAAGGCCTTGATCAAGGCGTCGAACTTGACCCGGGCCGACTGGTCGTGGTGGCTCACCGGCGGCACTTCGCGCTGAACGTCGAGCAACTGGTACACCGCCATCTGCGCCGCCCGCACCGAATACTCGACCGTAAACACCACGTCCTCCGGCACCTCGACGAACTGGCTCACAAACGCCAGGTTGCGCGAATTGGGCGGCACCGGCAGCGGACGGTCGCCGCTCAGCCGCGGCATGAACATGCTGGTGATGTAGGGCATGCGGCAAGGGATGCAATTGGCCGCCGCCATCACCTCCAGGTCGAAGTTCAGGTGGCCGCACAACTCGCGCAGGATCTCCTCGCCGCTGCAGTCGGCCATCGGCTTGGCGACGAAGTTGCCGATCCGGTCAGGATGCAGCGAATAGCCCCAGAACACCTGCACGCCCTCCGGCTGGCCGGCGAAGTGCGGCTGGTGCGCCAGCACCACCGACAGCAGCCAGTTCGAATCCTTGAACGTCACCAGCCCGCCGGTGCCGGCGACGTTGCCGGTGAAGCGCTCCATGCGCTCGAAGAAGGCGCCGTCCTTGAGCGTGACGGTAAACGACTCCCACCACGACTCGGCCACGCTGGAATTGAACGCGGCCGGATTGCCGAACTGCGGCCGGTCGACGGCGAGCTTTTCCCACAGCGCCCAGCCCTGGCTGTCGCGTTTGTCCAGCCTGGGCGGCGCGCTGTGCATGTCGCCGTGGCTGGAGGCGTCGGTCATCGACGCGTTCTGGAAGAACACCAGGTCGCGCGGCCCCACGGCGATGGTGTCGGCCACGCCGTCGCGCGTGCAGCGCAGCGCCGTGACGGTCAGCACGCCGCCCTCCTCCATGATGTCGATATCGTCGACCTTGCAGTTGTCCACCATGCGCACGCCCTGCCCGCGCAGCCACTGCTGCAACGGCCGCACCAGCGAATCGTACTGGTTGTAGACGGTGCGCTTGACGCCGGCCAGCGTTTCGATGCGCGAGAACTCCAGCATGAAGCGGTGCAGGTAGCGCTTGAACTCCACCGCGCTGTGCCACGGCTGGAAGGCGAACGTGGTGGCCCACATGTACCAGAATTTGGTGTCGAAAAAGCCCGGCGAGAGCCAGTCGGTGATGGCGTCGGCGCCCAGCTTTTCCTCGTCGGCCTCGGTCAGCGCCAGCAGCTCGGCGCGGTCCTGCATCGAAAACCCCATCGACGTCACGTCGACCCGGAAGCGGTTGCGGTCCACCAGCCGCGCCTTCGCGTGCGACTTGTGCAGTTCGTTGAAGGCGATCGTCTCGTCGTACACGCTCTGCCCCGGATGCTCGAGCGAGGGGATGGTCTTGAACAGGTCCCACGTGCATTCGTAGTTATCGGTGGTAAACATGCGCCCGCCGCGCAGGGTGTAGCCGCGCTGCGGGTCGCCGCCGCCGTCGAGGCTGCCCCCGAGCAGCGGCATCGATTCGAAGATGGTGATGTCGGCGCCGGCCACGCCGGCGTCGCGGATCATGAACGCGGCCGCCGACAACGAGCCGATGCCGCCGCCGACCAGATAAGCTTTGATGGAACCCATGGTGTCGTCCTTTCTTGCGATTGAGATGCGGCCATCATAGTTCGCCGCCGCAGGGCCGACGCGAGAGCTTTTCCTCTAAGACGCAAATCCATGCGCCAGATCAAAACAAGCGTAAACAAACCCCGCTAAATCGCCGGTTCGATGTCCGCTGGCGCAGATGTCGGCCGCCCTGCGGCCGGCCTGCCCGGCGCGGGCAAAGCGCAACTGCGCGGCCGTCCCCCGACCCGAACGCCGACATGTGCACCCGCTGCGCGCGTGCGGACATGCCGGCCGGACGCCCCGCCGGCGCGCTGCGACCCGGCGCCGTACCAGTCCGGCACGGGCCCGCCGGCGCTGCCCGTCACGCTGCCGCCGGCGACGACGCTCAGCAAGGCCAAGTCGCCCGGCTTGTGCCGGGCGCGCCGCTGTGTCCCTGACGGCGGCGCTAGCTAGCGGTCGGCGGGCCGCAGCGACGGGTCGCCGCGCAACGCCAGCGGCACCGCCCTGGCCCAGCGGTTCGACGACAACGAGAACGTCAGCGCGCGCACCTGGTGGTACCAGCCGGCCGGCACGTAAAGCAAATCGCCGGGCTCGACGATCAGCTCGACCGTGGCGGCCTGGCGCGCCAGCGGAAAGCGCTCGAAGTCCGGCGCCTCGGGGTCGAACGGGGAGCCGAACAGGATGGCGTTGGCCGGCTTCGGATAGAGGAACTCGTCGTGGTGGGGCGGCGCCAGGAAGATGCGCTTGCGGCCCCAGATCTGCGCGAAGATATTGTCGTCGTAGTCGCAATGGAGCGGCGTGACGGTGCCGGCCGGCCCGAGCCAGAACCGCGGCGGCCCCATTTTGTCGAAATAGGCCGGCCAGTGGCACAAGCCGTTCAACTCGCGCAGTTCCAGATTGCCCAGGTAGGGCGGCAAACCTTCGGCGCCGGCGGCGACCAGGTCGAGATAGTCGAGCATCGACATGTCGCGCATGGCGCGGTCGGGGGCGAACGCGGTGTTGATGTAGTCGCCCACGCGCGCGCGCACCCGCAGGTCGCTAAAGCGCTCGCGCAGCGTTTGCGGCGTGAGCGCCGACAGCGGCCAGCGTCCGACCACGCCCGTCATCAGGAACGGCAGGCCCAGCGCGGCGCGGGCGCGGAACGCCGCCGCGTCGAGGCGGGCCACGCGCGGCACCTCGGCCATGGCCGGCAGCGCGCGGGCGGCCGCGCGGACCCGCACCGCGACCGCCGGCGGGGGGCGGGGGGGCAGCGGGCCGGCGACCCCAGCGACGGAGTAAAGCGCGCC
>CAUPRW010000093.1:0-12853 GCA_963513825.1 uncultured Duganella sp. | reverse complement strand
TGTGAAAGTAGGTTATCGTCAGGCTAGTTATATTAAAAAGCCCCTTCCAGTGATCTGGTTGGGGCTTTTTTGCGTTTACCCCGCACCCCCAACCTGGGGACGTACCCGTAGGGTACGTCCCCTCGACGGAGCAGCCACCACGTCGGCGGGGGACGTACCCCTCTGGGTACGTCCCCACACCACCGCCGCATGCGTCAACGCACCACGCGGTTGGGGTTCGCACGCCCCTCACAAACCACATCATCCCCGTCATATGGCAGCGCTAAAATCAGCCTTAACGCGCTCAAGATCGCGTTAAATGCAGTATCTGGCTTTTTGGCGTACATAGACCGCACATCGAGCAGTTCCCTTCAGCCGACTGCTATCGGCTTGGAAGGATAGGTGGCCAGGACGATGGACGTCGATACCGCGCCAAACGCCGCTAGACTATCGATCACCGCCTCGAGCTGACTCATGGCGCCCACGGTAGCGCGCACGATGAAGCAATCGTCGCCGGTGACACGGTCCGCCGCCGTGATAGCCGGCGTGGCGTCGAACATGCGCAGGCAGGCCTCGATTTTGTCGTGGGTCGTTTTCAGCCGTATTAACGCGCTGATTTCAAGGCCGGCGCGGCGCGCATTGATGCGGGCGCCATAGCCCTCGATGACGCCATCGTCCTCCAGCTTTTGGATACGCGCCGTAACGGCCGGCTGCGACAAACCGATACGCTTGCCGATCTCGGTATTGCTCATGCGGGCGTTCCGTTGCAATAGCTCCAGGATGCGGCAGTCCAGCTTGTCGAGCGTGCGCTTTTCATTCATTTGCAGCAGTCCTCAATTTCATCGGATTTATTGGTAGACGACCCTGCAATTCATTTGGGAGCCCATGGGATGGAGGCAGAATAACGCCCATACTAGATGCAGTCAACAACGGAGGTGTGTACATGCAAAATCGGATCGTGATCGTGCCGGGCATCGGCAATTCGGGGGAGCAGCATTGGCAGAGCCACTGGCAAGCCAGCCACGCGAACGTGACGCGGGTTGCGCCATCGAGCTGGGAGGCGCCTGAGTGCGCGGACTGGGTGCTGGCGATAGAACACGCGGTGCGGGCGGCTGGAACGCAGGTGGTGCTGGTTGCGCACAGTCTGGGATGCCTGGCGGTGGCGCACTGGGCGGCGCAGCGTAGCGCGGCGGGCGGTGATGCGCTTGCGCTTGTCACGGGGGCGCTGTTGGTTGCGGTGCCGGATCCGCACGGTCCGGCCTTTCCCGCCGAAGCCCGGGGCTTTGCTCCCGTACCACGAAACCACTTTGGTTTTCCATCAATGATCGTCGCCAGTGACGACGATCCTTATGGCAGCGTAGCCTACGCCAAAGGTTGCGCGGATGACTGGGGTAGCAGCCTACACCGCATCGGCGCACGCGGCCATATTAACGCCAGCAGCGGACTCGGTCACTGGCCCGCCGGCTGGGCGTTGCTGCGCGACCTTACAGGCCCGGCGATCACTTCCGCAGCTTAATCAAGTCCGCGATGCGCGCCCGGGCCACACCAGGCATGCCACGGCAACCGGCGCGGCCGCGCCGCCCGGTTAGCGTCCGGCGGCGCGCTCATGCATGGCTAAGCGCGCCATGCCGGCTAATTCTGCCCAGCAAAAACTGCAGGCACTCAAGCACTTCGAATTGGTGGTGCAGGAAGTAGCGCGCCGCGCTGTCCTTGCTGCGGCCGATGCGTACCGTCAGCCAGGACTCCGGCGCGTCGCGGAAGATCTGCTCGTCGGCCTCGTCCTCGCCGATGTACAGGGCGGTGCGCCGCGCGGCGTGGTCCAGCACGGCGCTCAGCGTGGTGCGCTTGCCCGGCGCGTCCGGCGGCAGCAAATTGACGCCGCTGCGCGCGCCCACCACCACCGGCGCCGGCCGCAGCGCGCCCAGCACCCGTTCGATCTCGCGCATGGTGCGTGGCCGGTCGCGCAGCAGCCGGTAATGCAGCCACAGCGAACACCCGTGGTCGGCGATCAGCAAGCCCGGATCGACCTTGTGCAAGCCGTGTTCGTCGATCATCTGCCGCAGCCAGGCGGCGCAGGTATGGCGCGCGCGGGGCGCGGCGTCTTCCTGGCCGGGCAAGCAGCCCGAACCGTGATTGCCGACCAGATACGCGGGCCGCACGGGCAGCCGCGCCTCGACGTCGTCCAGGCTGCGGCCGGTGATGACGGCGACCGGCAGCAAGGCGCACAGGTCGCGGAAGCAACGCTCGAGCGCCGGCTGCATGCGTGCCTGGCTGGGCAGCACGACCGGCGGCGCCAGGGTGCCGTCGAAAGTGAAGGCGAGTACCGGATCGGTCGCGACGAGCTCGGCGAGCGCCCGCTTGCCGGCCAATGAAAGCAAATGAATCATGCCCCTCCTTGTTGCGCGGCGCCGCGTCGCCGGGCGGGGCGGTTGGCCGCAGGTCAGAGGGGTTCGAACTGAACCGTAATCGCGGGCCGACCAGGCGGCGCCGCGTAGCTCGGGCCGATCGTGATCGCGCCCGTTCAAACCCAGTCAAAGAAATTTATCGTACTGCCCAGAATGACACATGTCAAACGCGATTCTCTTGAATGACTGCTGCATAAATGATTAGGCGCAACTATTCCCGGCGCGCCCGAGAATTTTTTGCCGTAGGGCATGTATGATGGACGATTACGCTGTCTAACTTTTGAGGTGTATTCATGGCAAATAAATTCCGTCTGGTCACTCGCAGCGATTTCGACGGCCTAGTCTGCGCCGTACTGCTCAAGCACCTGGACATGATCGACGACATCCTGTTCGTCCATCCGAAGGATATGCAGGACGGCAAGATCGCCATCAGCGACCGCGACATCACCACCAATCTGCCGTATGTGCCGGGCGTGCACATCGCCTTCGACCACCATCTGTCGGAAACCATCCGCAACACGGGCGAGCGCGGCAACCACGTGATCCATCCGGAGGCGCCTTCGGCCGCGCGCGTCGTGTACGACTACTACGGTGCCGAGAAGTTCCCGGCCTCGTGGGATGACATGATGGCGGCCGTCGACAAGGGCGACGCCGCCCGCTTCAACGAGCAGGAAGTGTTGAATCCGCAAGGCTGGGATTTGCTCAACTTCCTGATGGACGCGCGCACCGGCCTGGGGCGCTTCCGCGAGTTCCGCATTTCGAACTACAACCTGATGATGGATTTGATCGAGTACTGCAAGAACCACACGATCGACCAGATCATGGCCTTGCCGGACGTGGCCGAACGCAAGGAGTTGTACTTCGAGCACGCGCAAAAGTGCAAGGACCAGATCCGCCGCTGCGCCAGCGTGCACAAGAACCTGGTGGTGCTGGACTTGCGCAACGAGGAGGTGATCTTCGCCGGCAACCGCTTCATCATCTACGCGCTGTTCCCGCAGACGAACATTTCAATCCACGTGCTGTGGGGGCTGAAGAACCAGAACACCGTGTTTGCGACCGGCAAATCGATCCTGAACCGCACGTCCAAGACCAATATCGGCGCGCTGATGCTGGAATACGGTGGCGGCGGCCACGAGAACGCCGGCACTTGCCAGGTCGACAACGAGCGCGCCGAAGAGGTGCTCGGCGCCCTGATCCACCGGATCAACGCCGAAGGGTGATAAACAAAACGGCGCATCAAGCGCCGTTTTTTATTGCCACCAACCGTCGCCGGTCAGAACTCTTTTTCCGGCAGCGCGATCTGGTTGTCGGTGCTGAACTGGTAATCCTTGAACACGTGCTCGGCCGACAACAGCTGGTAGTCGCCGTCCGGCTTCTTGTGCGTGGTGTCCTTCAGGCGGTAGGTGTAATGGCCGCAGGTCCAGCAATTGAAGTTGCGCATGTGCGTGCACAGGCAAGTCTTGTCCATCACCACCACGGTCTTCTCGGTCGGATGGGCCGCCACCTCGCGGTTGTACGAGTTGATGTAGGCGCAGTTGCCGGTGGCGTCGAGCAGGTAGCCGTACGATTCGCAGCCCGGGCGGATGCCGGCGCCGATCGCCGGCGTGCTCTTGAGCATGCGCATCGGGTAGCCGGTCGGCGAGATGCCGTTGACGATGATGTCGTCCTCGGTGGCCTTGACGTATTCCTGCTTGACCTTGGCCGGCAGCCCGCACTCGTGGGTGATGGTGAAGCGCGTGGCCACCTGCACGCCGGCCGCGCCCGCCTCGAGGAAGCTGACCGCGTCGCTGCCGGTGAAGATGCCGCCGGCGGCGATCAGCGGGATGTCGAGGTTCTCGGTCTTCAGGTAGGCCAGCAATTCCTTGGTGATCGCCATCAGGTCGTACTCGGCCCAGTCCATGCCGAAGCCGAGGTGGCCGCCGGCCAGCGGGCCCTCGACGATGATGTAGTCGGGCAGGCGGTCGAGCTTGGCGTTCTTGCGCAGGAAGATCTGCAGCGCCCGCACCGACGAGACGATGATGCCCAGCTTGGCCTCGCGGAAGCGCGGGTGGTCGGCCATCAGTGCGAACGAGCCGAAGTGCAGGCCGGCCGACAGGGTGATGCCGTCGATGCCGGCGTCGAGCGCGGCGTTCAGGCGCGTGCGCAAGGTCTCGCGCGGGCCGTTCATGGTCAGCTTTTCCATGCAGTTGACGAAGATCAGGCCGTCGCCCTGCTTGGCCGCCATCGTCGCGCCGATGTGGCGGCGCTGGGCGTCGGCCAGGCGCTCGAGGTCGAACTGCACCACGGACTTGTCCGAGTTGTTGATGTTGAACTTGTAGAGCTTGGTTTTATCCTTGACGAAGCTGGTGTCGAACTTGCGGTCCGACACGTCCTCGACCATCGCGTCCGAGATGTGGCCGATGCCGCCCAGGCGGGCCGCCTCCAGCGCCAGTTCCGAGGTCGAAATGTCCACACCCATTCCGCCGACCATGATGGGCACGTACTCGTTTTTGCCAAATCGCAGGCGGAAATCATCAACACGTTTCATTGCTATCCTTAGACTACCGAGGTTGTTTGCCGGGCGTGGCCCGGCGCTATGCGGTGATATGCGGGTCGCGCGGCAGCGGGGTCGATGGAGTCGATTGATTCTACTCCAACTGTGCTACCGCACTGTGACGGCGCGGCAACGCCGCGCGGCGGGATCAGTCGCGGAAGTTGTTGAATTCGAGCGGCATGTCGGGCACGTCCTTGCGCAGCATGGCCATGGCCGCCTGCAGGTCGTCGCGCTTGGCGCCGGTCACGCGCACGGCCTCGCCCTGGATGCTGGCCTGCACCTTCATCTTGCTGTCCTTGATCACGCGCACGATCTTCTTGGCGGCGTCGGCTTCGATGCCGTTCTTGATCTTGATGACCTGCTTGACCTTGTCGCCGCCGACCTTCTTGATGTCGCCGTCCTCGAGGAAGCGGACGTCGACCTTGCGCTTGGCCAGCTTGTTGGTCAGCACGTCGCGCACCTGTTGCAGCTGGAATTCGGAATCGGCGACCACGGTCAGTTCGTTTTCCTTGTGCTCGACGGACGCGCCGGTTCCCTTGAAGTCGAAACGCGTGGCGATTTCCTTTTGGGATTGCTCAACGGCATTCTTCACTTCGATCATATCGGCTTCGGACACTACATCAAACGACGGCATGGCAATTTCCTTTTCGTGTGGCATGGGGGGCTACGGCTCCCCATCAAAGTCTGACATTTTAACGGACATCGGGCCGGCCGCCCCCATATGGGCGCTGGTTTTTTGCTTGTTTCGCTCTATAATCGACTAAATTCATCAGTTTTTCCTCCATGCATCCATCGATCGCCATCGCGCACCGCTTTCCCTTGCAGTCCCTCAATACCTTCGGCATCGCCGCGACCGCGCACGCGTATTTGCGCGTGACGGAAACAGAGCAATTGCTCGGCATTCTGGCCGATCCGGCCCTGGCCGCCATGCCGCGGCTGGTGCTGGGGGGCGGCAGCAACCTGCTGTTGACGGGCGATTTTGCCGGCCTGGTGCTGCACATCGCGCTCGCGGGCAAGGCGGTGGTCGGCGGCGACGCCGACCACCACCACGTGCGCGCGGCCGCCGGCGAGAACTGGCACGGCTTCGTGCAGTGGACCCTGGACCAAGGCCTGGGCGGGCTGGAGAACTTGTCGCTGATCCCCGGCACCGTGGGCGCGGCGCCGATCCAGAATATCGGCGCCTACGGCCTGGAGACGAAGGATGTGTTCCACAGCGTGACGGTGCTCGATCCGCGCAGCGGGGCGACCTATGCCATGGACGCGGCCGCGTGCCGCTTCGCTTATCGCGACAGTGTTTTCAAGCAGGAGGCGGGGCGCCATTTGATTATCCTCGACGTGACGTTCGCGTTGCCGAAGCGGTGGCGGCCGAATTTGCGCTATGCGGAATTGGCGCAGGCGCTGGCCGGGCAGGGCTTGGGGGCGCCGAGCGCGCGGCAGGTGGCCGATACGGTGGTGGCGATCCGGCGCCGCAAACTGCCCGATCCGGCGGTGATCGGCAACGCCGGGAGCTTTTTCAAAAATCCGGTGGTGACGGCGGCGCAATGCGCGGCGCTGTTGGCGCGCTTTCCGGCGCTGGTGCATCACGCGCAGGACGATGGCTCCGAGAAGCTGGCGGCGGGGTGGTTGATCGATCAGTGCGGATGGAAGGGCAGGAATCTGGGCGCGGCCGGGGTGTACCCGAAACAGGCGCTGGTGCTGGTCAATAACGGCGGCGCGACCGGCGCCGATGTGGTGGCGCTGGCGCGGGCGATACAGGCCGATGTGCTGGCGCGGTTCGGGGTGGGGCTGGAGCCGGAGCCGGTGTTTGTTTAGCTTTGTGGATGTTGGCGCACCTTACCCCGCACCCCGAAAGAGGGGACGTACCCCAAGGGGGTACGTCCCCGCGGCGGACCGCCGTGCGGGGTTGAGGGAAGCTGACTGCGGCGGACCGCCGTGCGGGGTTGAGGGAAGCTGACTGCGGCGGACCGCCGTGCGGGGTTGAGGGAAGCTGGCCGCTGCGGACCGCCGTGCGGGGTTGACGCAAGCTGGCCGCGGCGGACCGCTGGCGGGCCCCCGTCTTAGCCGAAGTGGCAGACGTAATCGACCGTCTCGAGCGTTTCGATGTCGAACTTGCTGTCGCCGGCGATCTTGAATTGCTGCCCGGCGCCGTAGGTCTGCCATTCGCTGGCGCCGGCCAGGCGCACCTTGCACACGCCGCCGAGGATTTCCATCGTCTCCGGCGCGCCGGTATTGAAGGTCAGGCTCGATGGGAAGATCACGCCGACGCTTTTCTTGCTGCCGTCGGCGAAAATGATATTGTGCGAAACGCATTTGCCGTCGAAGTAGATGTTCGATTTCTTGACGACGCTGACTTGATCAAATTGTGCACTCATGCTGCGGATTTTCCTTATTGCGGTGTGGGGGAGGGGCCGGGCAGGACGTCGGCGGCAACGACGCGGTTGCGGCCTGCGGTCTTGGCGGCGTAAAGCGCCTGGTCGGCTTGCTCGATCAAATCCCCGATGCGCGATTGCGCCGACGGTACCACGCTGGCCACGCCGATCGACATGGTCACGCAGGAACGCTCGGTGTCGGCGCGGGGATTTTCAATGGCCAGCTGTTCCAGGTGGCGGCGGCATGACTCGGCCACGATCAGTGCCCCGGTCAGCGGTGTCTCCGGCAGGATGATGGCGAATTCCTCGCCGCCGTAGCGCGCCGCCAGGTCGGCGGGACGCTTCAAATGTTCGGTCAGCACGGCCGCCACCTTCTTGAGGCACAAGTCGCCGGCGATGTGGCCGAAGCTGTCGTTATAGAGTTTAAAAAAATCGACGTCGCACAGCAGCAGCGTGAGCGGCTTGCGGTCGCGCTGGCCGCGCTGCCATTCGGTCGCCATCGTTTCGTCGAAGCGGCGCCGGTTGGCGATGCCGGTGAGCGCGTCGAGTGCGGCGAGCTTTTGCAGTTCGATGTTGGCGTCGGCCAGGTTCTTCTGGCTCTCGCGCAGGAAGCGGAACGCCTGGTCGCGCTGCAGGCGGCTGATATGGGCGCCGGAGTGGTAGCGCACCCGCGCCAGCAGTTCGAGCTTGTCGGGCAGCTTGACCATGTAGTCGTTGGCGCCGGTCGCAAAGCTGTGGGCCTTGAGCTTGGGGTCCTCCTTGGCCGACAGCACGATCACCGGCACGTGGCGCAGCGCCTCGCGCTCGCGGTAGATCTGGATCAGGCCGAAGCCGTCGATGGACGGCATCACCAGGTCCTGCAGGATCACGGTCGGCTGCAGCTGCAACGCCGTCTCGAGCGCGCGCGCGGCGTCGGTCACGTAGTGGAACTCGATGTCGGTCTGGTCGCTGAGCATGCGGCGCACCGCCTCGACGATGATCAACTGGTCGTCGACCAGCAGCACCCTGACTTTGAAGGCGGTCAACGCCGCTTCCGGATCTGCCGCGTATACGTGTGCTTCGGACATCAAGGATCTCTTTATCTTTCAGGGCCCGTGCTTAGCGGCTGCCCAATGTGCTGCGTAAAACCGGACCAATTTTCGTCAACGGCAAAATCATCTGCGCGGCATCGAGTTCGGCGGCCGCGCGCGGCATGCCGTAGACGGCGCTGCTGGCCTGGTCCTGGGCGATGGTGGTGTGGCCGGCGCGGCGCATCGCCAGCAGGCCCTCGGCGCCGTCGCGCCCCATGCCGGTCAGCAGCACGCCGATCGCCTCGCCCCGCCAGTGCTGCGCCACGCAGTGGAAAAACACGTCCACCGACGGCCGGTAAGCGTAATCCTTCGGGTTGGTATCGTACCGCAAGCGATTATTTTGATCCAGCGTTAAGTGATCGTTGCTCTTGGCGATGAGCACCGTGCCGGCGGCCAGTTCCTCGCCTTCCTCGGCCGCGCGCACCGGCATGTCGAGCTGCTCGCCGAGCCAGCGCGCGAAGTTGTCGGCGAAGTGCTGGTCGATGTGCTGGACCACGACGATGGCGCAGCCGTGCGGCGGCGTCCAGCCGGCCAGCAGCTTGGCCACCGCCATCGGCCCGCCGGTGGAGGCGCCGATCGCCAGCAGCGACGTCGCCGGCACCGGCGCGGCGGCGCCGTCGGCCATGGCGGCGCCATGGCCGTTGCCGGCGGCGGCGCGCGGCGCCATCGCCTGGTTGCCGCCGCTGTGGCGTATCAGCTTGTCCATGGTGCGGATCTTGGCCAGAAGTTCAGCGTCGCCGCCGGGCTGGCCCTGCAACACCGGCGTGGCCGTCACGTCGAGCGCGCCGGCGCCGAGCGCGCGGAACACCTGGTTGACGTTGTCCTGCGGGCGCCCGGTCACCACCAGGATCGCGCACGGGCTGCGCTCCATGATCTGGCGCGTCGCCTCGACGCCGTCGAGCTCCGGCATGTTCAGGTCCATCAGGATCAGGTCCGGCCGGTTGTCGGCGCACATGCGCACCGCCTCGGCGCCGGTGCGGGCGATCCACAGCACCTGGTGCTCGGCGGTGCTGGCCACCACGCGCCGCAGCGCCTCGGCCGCCATGGCGACATCGTTGGCGATGGCGATCTTCATCTACGGGCGTCTCCAATCAGGTCGCTGACCGCGTCCAGCAGCGTCTCGTCGTGGAAGCTGCCCTTGGTCAGGTAGTAGTCTGCTCCGGCCGATAGTCCGCGCGCGCGGTCCTCCGGCCTGTCTTTATAGGAGACTATCATGACTGGCAGCTTATGCAGGTGAATGTCCTTTTTAATGAGCGTGACCAGCTCGATGCCGTCCATGCGCGGCATGTCGACGTCGGTGATGACCAGGTCGTAGTCGCCGCTGCGCACCACGTTCCAGCCGTCGATGCCGTCGATGGCGATGTCGACCTGGAAGCCGCGGCCGGTGAGCAGCTTGCGCTCCATCTCGCGCACCGTGAGCGAATCGTCGACCACCAGGATGCGCTTGGTCTTGCGGCGCTCGGCGTGGTCCGACTTGGTCAGCTGGTGCAGGCCGCCCTCGTGCAGCAGTTTGTCGATCGACAGCAGCAGGTCCGGCACGTCGAGGATCAGCACCGGCTCGCCGTCGTCGAGCAGGGCGGCGGCCGAGATGTCGCGCATCTTGCCGAAGATCTGGTCGATGGTTTGCACCGCCAGGCTTTGCTCGCCGCGGATGGCGTCGACCACCAGCGCGTAGCGGCGCGCGCCGCTGCCGATGACGACCACCGCCAGCTCGCCGGCGCCGGCGTCTGTGTCGCCCAGTTCGAGCACCTGCGAGGCCGACACCAGCCCGAGATGCTCGCCACCGTGGTCGAAGAACTGCTTGTTTTCGAGCGTGTGGATGGCCGCCGGCGCCACCTTGACGACCCGTTCGACCTGGGCGATCGGCATCGCGTAAGCCTCGCCCTTGATGTCGAGCACCAGCGCGCGCACGATCGACTGCGTCAGCGGCAGCGTGACGTAGGTGCGAAAGCCCACGCCGAGCTCCGATTCGATGCGCACGGTGCCGTTTTGCGAGCGGATGGTGTCGTGCACGATGTCGAGGCCGACGCCGCGGCCGGAGATCTCGGTGGTGTCCTCCTTCAGGCTGAAGGCCGGCAGGAACAGGAATTCGAGCAGCTCGGCCGGCGACAGCGAGGCGGCCATCTGGGCGCTGGCCATCTTGCGCTCGACCACCTGGCGGCGGATCTTCTCGAGGTCGACGCCGCGGCCGTCGTCGCTGATCTCGATGCTGAGCATGCCGGCGCGGTGCATCGCCTCGAGCACGATGGTGCCGGTGCCCGGCTTGCCGGCGGCGACGCGGGCCGGCGCCGTGTCCATGCCGTGGTCGACGGCGTTGCGCAGCATGTGGTTGAGCGGGCTTTCGATCCTGGCCAGGATGTCGCGGTCGACCAGCGTGTCCTCGCCGAGGATTTGCAGCCGCACGTCCTTGCCGAGCGAACGCGCCAGGTCGCGCACCATGCGCGGGAACGATTGCACGCCGTCGCGGAACGGGCGCATGCGCATGGTGAGCACCTCGTCGACCATGCCCTGCGAGACGGCCAGCAGGCGGCGCTCGTAGGCTTCCTTGTCGGCGATGTGCTCGAGCACGAACTGCTTGAGCGGGTGGGTCTTTTGCAGCGCCAGCAGCGACAGTTCCTTGAGCTTGGCGTCGCCGCTGTTGGCGATCGCCTCGTGCAGCTGTTCGATCACGGCGAACAGGCTGCTCTGGTTGCGCTTGAAGCGCTGCAGGCCCTGGATGAACGGCTGCATCTGGTGCGCGCTGATGCGCGACTCGCTCGCCAGCGACAGCAGCCGGTCGAAGTTCTGCACCGTCTTCGGCGCGCCATGGGGGCGCGCGGCCGGCGCGGCGCCGTCGTCCTGGCGCGCCGCGGCCGTCGGCGGCGGCGCGACGGGCAGCTCGCCGGGCGGGAAGTCCGGCGGCCGGGCGGGCGGCGGGTCGGCCGGATAGGCGGATGGCGGCGGTGCGCCTGCCACCGGCGTCGACACCGGCGGCTGCAGGCCGGCCTCCGCGTGCAGGTCGAACGGCTCGGGCAGGAAGGCGACGGTGGTGACCGCGTCGAGCGTGCGGGTGACCAGCGCGGCGTTGGCGCCCAGCCAGGCGTCCTGGGCACCGCCATCAAGGCGCGACAGCTGCAGGATCAGGTCGACGCCGGCCAGCAGCACATCGACCCGGTTGGGCGTGAGCGCCAGCTTGCCGTGTTGGGCGGCGACGAAGGCGTCCTCCATCCGGTGCGCCAGCTGCACCACCACCTCCAGGCCGACGATGGCGGCCGCGCCCTTGATCGAATGGGCCGCGCGCATCATCGATTCGACCGCGCCGGCGTCGTTTTTCAGGCGTTCCATGGCCAGCAGGCCGTCGGTCAGGATCTGGGTCTGGCCGTCCGCCTCCATGCGGAACAGGTCCATCATCGAGAACTGGCTCAGGTCGGCGTTGTTATCCTGGCTCATCGCAGCGTCCTCGCGAGTTGATAGCCGATCAGCGCCGCGTCCAGCACGCCGATGTGCATGTCGGCGTGCGGGATCACGCCCGACAGGAAGCGGCTCAGCCCCTTGTTGATGGTCGCCGCCGGCGCCAGCACCGTGTCCGAGGCGTAGCGCAGGATGCCGTGCAGGTCGGCCACCGGCAGCGCGTAGGCTTGCTCCTCCCACTGTATCAGCAACACGCGCGCGAAGGTGTGGCGGTCGCCGGCGGCCTCGCCCCCGTGCTCGTCGATGCCCAGCATGGCCGCCAGCGACATGCACGGATAGAGCGTGCCGCCGACGTTGACGATGCCGCTTAGCCCCACGGCGGCGCGGTGCGGCAGCCGGTGCGCCCTAGCCTGCGGCGCCACCGACACGAACAACCGCGTCGGCAGCGACAGCCATTCGCGGCCGACGCGGAACACCAGGCACGAGGCGTCATGCGCCTGGGCGGCGGCGGCGTCCTGGCGGAAGTGCGCGGCCCAGTCGCGCTTGTAGTCGTCGCCGACCAGCCGTTGCAGGTTGCGCTGGGCGGCGTCGGCGTAGACCTCGCAGTTGCGGCAGTGGACGTGGCGTTGCAGTTTTTCGCAACTCTGGTCGCCGACCACGCCGATGCGGTTCCAGCAGTCGTCGATGCCGGCGGGGGAGGTGGGGAGGGGGCTGGTGGTCATGTGTGGACGCCCTTATGAGGCCTGCTGGCGTTTGTAGATGCGGGCGGCGCGGGCCTTGAGCGCGGCGGCGGTGGCCGCGTCGCGGTTGGTCTCGGCCAGCAGCGCGAGATGGCACAAAGCTTCGTAATGGTCCGGCTGCAGGTAGATGCAGCGCTTCCAGTAGTCTTCGGCCAGCTGGAGTTTTTTGGTCAGTTCGTTGAGCAGCCCGAGGATGAAATAGGCTTCGGCCGAATCGGGCGCCAGCGCCAGATGGTCGCGGCACTTGCCTTCGGCCTCCTTGAGTTGTCCGAGGTCGGCCAGGCGGCGCGCCGCGGCCAGCAGATCGGCGCCTGGCGCCGGCGCGGCCGCCGGGGCCGGGGCCGCCGCTGGCGCGGGCGTGGCGGCC
>CAUPRW010000092.1:0-13267 GCA_963513825.1 uncultured Duganella sp. | reverse complement strand
GGCCGCCGATTCCCAACTGTCGGCGTTGAGCGGCCAGCCGTGGCTGAGCACGACCGGTTGGCCGCTGCGCGGACCCCAATCCTTGTAGTAGATCTCGACGCCGTCGCGGGTGGTGATGGTGCTGACCGACTGCGCCACCGGCCCGCCCTTGGCGACGGGCGCCGCCTCGGCGGCGCCGCTCATGGCGGCCAGCGGCACGGCGACGGCGGCCATGGCGGCGGCTGCGGCGCCGGCGCTGCCGAACAGGGCGCTGCGGCGGCTTACGTTGACGGTATCGTTGATTGCCTGGTTTTGGGTGACTTTGCTCATGATTGGCTCCTTGGTTTATATAACTGTCGATTTAGTAGCTCACTATGCTTTTGCTGCCTGTTTCGCTTAGTGCGCCGCCGATGTGAGAACTATATATCGTGCGCTATTTGATAGCAAGCTATTTTTATACATATTTTTCAGCTGCAGTGGCGACCGGCCCGGGACGGTGGGCTGGCACCGGCAGCGCGGGCGCTCATGTTCAGCGCCCGCGGCGGCATAAGAATGGCGCAGATTGCCAGCGCCTTGAAATTGCGGGACGCGATTTCGAGGAGCTCGGCTTGGCAGATGAGATTTTTAAAATCGATGCAGGCATACGGTTCGGCGAGCAGGTCGAGAGAGACAAGATCGCGGTGCGGATCGTTACTATTCCGGACGCCGGCAGCTACCGCCGGCGCTGGCAGCGCTGATCGACGCCCTGCGCGTGTAGCCGTTTTCCTCTCTGGAGGATTAGGCAAGAAGTATCCAGTTTTCCATCACCTGGCGGAACCCGGGTTTTCTATAGTTCTGTTCAAGGCTGATCGGAATACATCGGCATATTTCAAACCTAACCAAGAGAGGTAAACATGTTCAAAGTCGCACTGGCCCTGGCCGCCGTTTTTTTCAGCGCTCCATCGTTCTCCCGGGAGCTGGCCACTAACTGCCCAACTAGCGGCAAAGACAGCGTCGCGGAGCTGCACCGCGACTGGCTGCTGATTGGCTGGGAACGCGATGCAGGCGATCCCCCATTCAATTTCAAACAGGACCTGGGAAAATACTACGACTTTTCCCGCAAAGATCTGAATCTGTTCGATGACTTCGATCCGGCGCTCAAGGTGCGCCACACCGCGGAAGACTACGGCAGCATCTGGTACGGTTTGGTCCCGAACTTCAAGAGCGTCCACCACAAGATCACCGAAGGTCCGAACGCCATCGCGGCGGGCCCGTCGTACAGCCACTCGGTGATGGAGTTCGCGTTTGAGGTAAGGGCCAACAGCGGCACCGTGTCACACCTGATCTCGCGGACCTCGATTTTGTGGCGCTGTGGCCCGGACGGCTGGAAGATCTTCAAGGAACACAATTCCGCCCGCCCACTGGACGCCGAAGCATACCGCGCTTACCAATAGCAATATCGCGCCAGTGTACGCAAACGCGCGACGGACGGCTGGACCGGGATACCGCATCATGAACTCCCGCCCGCCAATGCCTACTTTGCTTTCCCTGGCATCGCTGCTGGCGACGGCCGATGGCGGCTTATGGATAGGTTACCGCTTTGGCGTTGCCAGCTTTCTGCAGCACGGCAAAATCACACATTAGCAGCGCGACTCCGGCACCGGCCTCGCGTTGGCGGCCGGCTGGACATCAGCGGCGGCAGCGGCACGCTGATCACCCTCAGCGTGCCGGCCAGCTTGGCCTACAAGAAGACTGGACCGGTTCCACCGCTAGTCGGTGAGGATGCCGCGCCGGGCTTCCAGCAGTTCTGCACCAGCGCCAGCGCGTCGCGGCCATTCAATGCGCGGCCGGCTACTTGAACCTTCGAGCATCAGCGGATGGTCGGCCACGGCCAGAATGTAAATAACGGGAGAGGTTGCGTCATCTTCGTAGCTTAGCATTGTCCTCCATAGGGGAACAGTGTATCCCCCAGTCGGACGTTTATCCGCTGCGCCTACGCACCTACCATGAAGCTCTCAACGAAACCAACAGGAGCTGTCATGAACAAGCGAGTGCGTATCTACCAACCCGGACCTGCGACCGCCATGGTCTACGAAGACGCCCCGGCGCTGCCCGCGCCGGCGGCCGGCGAGGTGCGCCTGCGCCACGAAGCAATCGGCGTCAACTTTGTCGATACGATGTTCCGCTCCGGCGCCTTCCGCGCGCCGCTGCCACTGGACATGGGTGTCGAAGGCGCCGGCGTCATCGAACAAGTCGGACCAGGCGTCACCGGCTTCGCCGTGGGCGACCGCGTTGCCTACTTCTTCTCCTTCGGCGCCTACGCGGACGAACGCCTGATCGAAGCGCGGCATCTGATCAAGCTGCCAAGCCACATCTCGTCGGACACCGCGGCGGCGACATTCACCAAGGGCTTGACTGCATGGATGATGCTGTACGGCGCACATCAAGTCCAGCCCGGCGAGGTGGTACTGGTGCATGGCGCCGCCGGCGGGGTGGGCTCCATCGTGGCGCGCTGGGCCAAGGCGCTCGGCGCCACCGTGATTGCGACCGTTGGCACTGCCAGCAAGGTAGCCAGCGTGAAGGCGTCCGGCATTGAGCACGTACTGGACGCCAACGACCCGCAACTGGCGCAACGCGTGCTCGCACTGACCGATGGCCGCGGCGTCGACGTGGCCTATGAGCTGATCGGCAAACAGACGTTCGCCCAGTCGGTGGCGGCCCTCAGCGCCGGTGGCGACCTGGTCCACGTCGGCAATGCTTCGGGCGCACCGGACATCGACCAGGCAGCGATCGCTGCACGCGATATCCGCTACGTGCAATCGAGCACCGGCCAATACGTCGGAGAGCGCGCCGCGCTGGAACGCGCCAGCGCCGATTTGTTCCGCGCGATTGAGCAAGGCGTCTTCGGCCAGGAAGTGCCGGCGGTCTATCCACTCCAGGATGCCGCGCGTGCCCACCAGGACTTAGCGGACCGGAAGATTCTTGGCGCGGCCATCTTGCGCCCGGGCGCACCTACCGTCAGCGACATCGCCAAGGCGGTCGTACGCCGCAACACGGAGCAAGTGCAGGGCGGCGGCGACTTCGCCTTGTTCGACCAGCTGTTTGCCGATGGCTTCGTCGATCATACGCCGCAACCGAACTGCACGCCCGACAAGGCCGGAGCGCGCGCTCTCTACCAGAAGCTGCGCCAAGCCTTTCCCGATTTTCACGCCGTGATCCATTGGCAGACGGCCGATGGCGACCGTGTCACGACCTACAAGACCTATCACGGCACGCACCAGGGCGCTTTCCTTGGCGTGGAACCGACCGGCCGCAAGATTGACTTTGACACCGTCGACGTGATGCGGGTGCAGAACGGCCAGATTACCGAGCACTGGGGCGTGGCCCACCTGTATTCGCTGATGCAGCAACTGGGCGCGATCGCGCGATAAAGGAGCCTGGCATGGGAAACGACTTCAACAACAAAGTGGTGCTCGTCACGGGCGCCGGCTCGGGCATCGGTCGCGAGGCCGCCCGTCTGTTCGCCGCACGAGGCGCATTGGTTTATGGCCAGATGTTGGTGATCGACGGCGGCATGACGATAGGCGGTTTCGAACTGTAATTCCACACTTCAGGAGAGCATCATGAGCAATCTGTTAAACAACAAAGTTGTTATCGTTACTGGCGCCGCCAGTGGCATTGGCCGCGCCATCGCGATCTCCGCGGCCCGGCACGGCGCCCGCGCCGTCATCGTCTCGGACATCACCGAGGAGCCGCGCGAAGGCGGCACGCGCACCACGGCCGAAATTGCAGAGCTGGGTGTCATCGCCCGCTTCGTCAAGGCGGACGTCAGCAAGCGCGCGCAAGTGGACGCGTTGGTGGAGGCCGCCGCGGAATTCGGCGGTGTCGATGTCATGGTGGCCAACGCCGGCATCACCCTGCGCGCCGATGGCGCCGATGTCGATGAAGAGCAGTATCGCCGCCTGATGGCGATTAACCTGGACGGCACCTTGTTCAGCGCGCAATCGGCCGCCAGGCAGATGCAAGCGAACAAGAAGGAAGGCAGCATCGTGCTGATGGCCAGCATGGGCGGTATCGCCGGCGCCGGCATGACGGTGGCCTATTCGACCAGCAAGGGCGGCGTGGTGCTGATGGCGAAGGCGCTGGCCGACGCGCTCGGCCCGGATGGGATCCGCGTCAACGCCGTCGCGCCGGGAACGATTGATACCCACCTTCTGCGTAACAGTCCCGGTATCGCGGAAGCGGCTGAAGGCTTCCGCCAGCGCACGCCGCTACGGCGTCTGGGCAGGCCGTCGGAAATCGGCGACGCCGTGGTGTGGCTGGGATCGGATATGTCGAGCTATGTTACCGGCATCGCTCTGCTGGTCGACGGTGGCCTGCTGTCCGTGATTTAAGTTGTCGTGGACATCAAGCGTGTGCCGGAGGGAATCGCTAAAAATGCCCACTTCACGCTGCAGCAGGGTGCGCCGGTCGCGACGGTCGAGGACCTTGCCAACTACAACGCGATCATCGTTGGCGCGCCAACGCGTTTCGGCCGCATGCCGTCGCAGATGGCGGCTTTCCTTGACCAGGCCGGTGGCTTGTGGGCGCGCGGCGCGCTGAACGGCAAGGTCGGCGCTGCGTACACCTCGCGGCAGCCCCTATGGCGCCACGACCATCGCTGGCGGCCAGGGTCGGCGTCAGCCAAGCGAGATCGACCTGGGCGGCGCGCGCCATCAAGGCGAACTGGTCGCGAAGACGGCCAACAAGCTGTTCGGTTAAACCTGCCCCGTCTCCCCGTGCGGCACGGGGAGACTGGCGCGTGGCGGCAGGATATGCGGATTGTTCCGACCGAGTTCCATCATCCAATCTACAAACACCCGGGTGCGGGTGTTCATATGACGATTGGCAGGGTACACGGCGTGCAACGGCACGGTCGGTGGCGACCACGCCGGCAGCAGCGCAACCAGTTCCCCGCTGTCGATGCGCGGCTGCAGCATGAACGCCGGTCCCGCCACAATGCCCAGGCCCGCCACTGCGGCAGCCAACAGTGCATTGCTCTCGTTGACCGAGATAAAATAATTTCCCTTGATACTAATACTCTCATCCTGCGAGGCCAGCAGGAACGGCAATTGCCGGGTCGAGCCGGCATAAAAATATCGGACCAGTGTGTGCCCGTCTTCGAGTTCATCAGGATGTGCAGGCGCGGGACAGTTGGCCAGGTAGGCGGGCGCCGCGCACAGCACAAACCTCAGGTCCCCGAGGTGCCGCGCCACCAATGCCGGGTCCTTGACCTCGCCGGCGCGAATGACACAGTCGATGCGGTCGCTCACCAGGTCGAGCGGGCGGTCGCTGACGCCGACGTCCAGTTGCATGTCGGGATAGCGCTGACGAAAATCCGGAAGCGCAGGAATGACCAATTGGGACGCCATGCCGGCGCCCATATCGACACGCAGACGACCATGTGGCCTCTTCTGTCCGCTGGACAGTTCCGATTCCACTTCGTGCCACTCTTCCAGCAACCGCGCCATGCGCTCGAAGTACAGTGCCCCGTCATTGGTCGTGGATACTTTCCGGGTGGTGCGGTGGAGCAGCTTCACGCGTAAGTGTGCTTCCAGCCACTGCACCAGCTTGGTGACCGTATTGCGTGGAAGCTCCATTGAATCGGCGGCCTTGGCAAAGCTGCCGGTTTCGACCACCCTGACAAAGGTGCGTACTGCGGTGAAGTAGTCCACAATTGTGATTCCCAAAGGATTAAAAATGCGTGCCGGGCATTGTACCCGGCACGCATCAGGCCATTACCAGGGCTGCTCGGTCGGCATGATGAACAGCTCTGCGACGTCCACATGGTCCGGGGCTTGCAGCGCGTAGATGATCGAGTCTGCGATGTCTTCCGACTTCATGAATTTCATCCGCTCTTTCAGCTGTTCCATCTGCGCGCGGTAGTTCTCGTCCGTGATGTGCTCGAACAGTTCGCTTTCCACGGCGCCCGGCTGCAGCGAGGTGACGCGGATATTGTATTTCGGCGCCACTTCCATGCGCAGGATGTCGGAGAACGCGGCCACCGCGTGCTTGGTCGCACAGTACACGCCCAGTCCGGCGAAGGTCTTGCGGCCGGCGATCGAAGAGGTGTTGATCATGTGCCCCGATTTCTGCGCCTGCATGATCGGCAGCACCGCGGCCACCGTGTTGAACAGGCCTTTCACGTTGACGTCGACCATACGGTGCCATTCTTCGATCTTGAGGCTGGCGATGTCGGAGATCGGCATCAGGCCGGCGTTGTTGAAGGCGATGTCGACACGGCCATAGGTCTCGTGCAGCGTGGCGACGCCTTGCGCTACGGCCGCCTGGTCGGTAACGTCCATTGGCAGAGCGATGGCCTCGCCACCGGCCGCCTTGATTTCCGCCACCAGTGCCTGCAAACGATCCAGGCGGCGCGCGGCCAGACCCACTTTGACGCCATGCGCGGCCAGTTTTTTTGCGGTGGCGGCGCCAATGCCGCTCGATGCGCCGGTTACCAGGGCTACTTTACCTTTGAGTTCCATGATAGTTCCTTTCGATTGTGAGTGTTAGCGCTTCAGAATTGTTTGAAGCACGGACTCATGATGCCGTCGCGCGACTTTGCCGTCGCATGGCGGCTTGCTCGAACTATCGCGGTTTTGCTGCGGACGTCATCAGCGATAGGCGGATGGTGGAACGCCCGTATGTTTGCGGAACACCGACGCAAAATGACTGGGGCTGGCATAGCCAACGGCCAGGCCGATATTGATGATCGAGTCGTCGGTCTCGGTCAGCCGCCGGCGCGCCACCTCCATGCGCAAGCGGATGAAATAGCGTGACGGCGAAAGGCCTGTGGATTGCTTGAACACCCGGCTGAAATGGAACTCGCTAAGCTCCGCCAAGTTGGCGAATGTGGCAAGGTCGAATGGCTGTGCAAGCCGCTGCCGCATCGCCTCGAATACGCGGTGCAGCTTGAACGCCTGCAGGCCGCCGCGCGGTCGATGCGCGGCGATCTGGTAAGTACGCGCCACATGTACCGCCAGCGCTTGCGCAATACCTTGAATGAAAGTACCGCTCGGGGGGTGCTGGTCGACCAGCTCGGTGCGGAGATGCTCCAGCAACGCCGACAGCCTTTCGTCGCGCTCGCCGGATACCTCGCGTAACGCGATATTTTGCATCATCGAGATGCCGATATACAGATGCATCACCGTGAACGGCGTGCCTGATTCGGCCTTCCATCGCATCTCGGTGGGCGTGGTCGCGGTGGTGAGGAAAAAGTCGCCGGCGACGACGCGGTTGGCCAGCCACTTGCCGCCGGGCGGGCGCTCTTCGACGACCGCGCAACCCGATAGTATCCAGACGATCAGCGCCTCCGGAACGGCGGGAATAATGATGTTTTCTTGTACCTCGCGGCGCGCCAGGATTTGAACGAACACATCCCCGGAGGACTGCGCGCGATGCTCGGCGAGCAGCTCTCCGGGGATGTATTCTTCGAACGCCTCTGCGGATGTACGCAAAGTGGAGTTCATTGTCACCTCGTGCTATCCCAATTTCAGAAGATTAACAGCTGGCAGCGGGCCGCCGGGGAATTGTTGCAAATAACCACCGACTTCCAGCCCGCCCAGGTCGATGCTGGCAAAGCCCAGCTTGGCGGACAATTCGGCCACTTCCGCCTTGGCGTCGCCCTGGTCACCGGAGATGAAAACCACGCGGCGGCCACCCGCCTGGGCCGGGTCTTGCGCCAGCACGGCGGCCAGCAAGGTATTGAAGGCTTTGACGACGCGGGCACCTGGCGCCCATTGCGTGACGACCTGGCTGGAATTCTTGCCGCCCAGTTCGGCGAGCGTGTAGCCCGGCAGCAGCACCGGGTTGGTGGCGTCGATCAGGATGCGGCCGTTCCAGTTCAGGCCTTTGAGCGCGGCTTCGGTACGGTTCCAGTTGGTGCTGACGAAGACGATGTCCGCTTGCGCAGCTTGCTTGACGGTGCCGGCTCGGGCTTTGTCGCCGAGGCTGCTCACTACTTCGGCCAGCGTCTCCGGGCCACGGCTGTTACTCAGGATAACGTTGATGCCTGCTTTGACCAGTTGTTTGGCAAAGGCCTGGCCGATGGCGCCGGCGCCGATGATGCCTACGGTATCGGTTTTCATAGTGGACTCCTGTAGTTGAACGATTCGGTTAGGCCAGTTGGCGAACAACAGTGCGGCGGTTGTCAAAGCTGAAGGCGCCGGCGCCAAAGGCCACCACTTGCAGCAGGCCGCCAGCCATGGCGATGTTTTTCAGCAGGTGAATCAGTTGGTTCTGGTCGCCGATGGCGTTATGGAAGGCCAGGCCGGTGACGATGGAGAAGCCTGCGAGCAGCGCGGCGACCAGGCGGGTCTGGATGCCGAGTGCCAGCATCACGCCGCCGCCCAGTTCGACGGCAATCGCCCCTGCCAATGCCAGCGGCGCAAACGGCAGGCCCGACGAGGCGATGTAGCCGATGGTGGCTGCCGGCGCCAGCAATTTGCCGATGCCGCTGAAGATGAAGATGGTCGCCAGCAGTACGCGGCCGATAGCCGGGATGATGGTAGTGGTGCTGGTGTTTGCGGTTTTCATGGTGATTCCTTTCGATTTAAAGTGAGATAAAAAAACGACGGTGCTTACATCAAATTGGCGGCGCGCAGCTGGGCGCCGATGCGGCGGATTTCCCGCTCGCCTTGTTCCAGGGCTGCGGCGCTGGTGTGAACCGAGTAGTAGCCGGTGACCAGATCGTGCGGGTGCTTGGCGGCGGAACCCAGTACAAACTCGGTGTCACCTTCCGCAACCAGCTCGATCGCGCCGCCACCTTCCTCAAAGATCGCCACCTCGCGCCGCACCGTGGCCCCGGCGGTGTGCAGCGCGCCGGAGGCGACCGCGACCCAACTGACGTCGTGGTGGTCGGGCGGCGTATAAGTCCAGCGTTCGCCGTCGCGCAGCTTCACATGCAGGTAGTTGATCGGAGCACGCGGGCGGATCGGGCTGTTGACGCCGCCGTAGCTGCCGATGATCACGCGTGCCGGGCCATGGCTGGGCACTTGTGCCGGCGCCACGTACTGGCTGTTTGCCGGGCCGTTCTCGTCTTCCGCCGGCAGGGCCAGCCACAGCTGGAAACCGCGTACGTGCTGGCCGGGGGCGGCACCGCCTTCATGCCACACGCCGCCGCCGGCGCTCATCCATTCAACCCCGCCGGTGGGCAGCTGGCCTTCGCTGCCGGTGGTTTCGCGGTATTGCAGCGCGCCGTCCATGACCACGGTGACCGTGGCGATGCCCGAATGCGGGTGCATGCCCATCTTGCTGGCTGGGGTCTCCAGCTGGAACAGGTCCAGGAAGACGAAGGGCTTGATCATTTCGCCCAGGTCGCCGGGGCTGACCAGGCGGTTGATACCGCCGCGGGTATGGCCGCTGCTGCGGTGGACAATGCTGCGTTGCTCGGTGGATTCCATGTTTGCTCCTTTGTTTGAGTGCATGAGTAAATCTTATTGATCTCAACACCATCGGGATAGACTATATAATTAGATGGATACTATCTTTGGAGACGATGGATGCTTGACGGCATGTCGATGGATCAGCTGCGCACTTTTATTGCCGCAGCGGATGAAGGAAGTTTCTCGGCGGCGGGACGCAAGCTGCGGCGGGCGCAATCGGTGGTCAGCACCACGCTGGCGAACCTGGAGCTGCAAGTCGGCTTCGCCTTGTTCGAGCGCACCGGGCGCTATCCGCAGCTGACCGAAGCGGGACGCGCCCTGCTCGAGCAGGCCCGGCTGGCCGCCGGCAGCATGGATGCGTTCAAGGCCAAGGCGCGCACGCTGGCGGAAGGGCTCGAGCCCGAACTGGCGGTGGCGGTTGATGTGATGTTCCCGATCGTAGCGCTGACGGCGGCGGTGCAGGCGTTCCACCAGGAATTCCCCGGCACGCCCTTGCGCCTGTACGTGGAAGCGCTGGGCGCGGTATTGCAGCCGCTGCTGGCGCGCGATTGCCGCGTGGCCATCATCGGCTCGCTGCCGGAGGTCCCGGCCGGCTGCGCATCGGAGTTCCTGCTCAGCGTGGGCGCGGCGGCGGTGGTGGCGCCGGGCCATCCGCTGGCGGCGATGGCCGGGCCGGTATTGCGCTCGGTGGCGGCGGACTATGTGCAACTGGTGTTGGCCGACCGCTCCACGTTGACGGCCGGGCGCAATTTCGGCGTGATGTCGGCCAAGACCTGGCGGCTGGGTGACATGGGGGCCAAGCACGCCTTCTTGCGCGCCGGACTGGGCTGGGGTTACATGCCCTTGCCGATGGTCGAGGAAGACCTGCGCAACGGCAGGCTGGTCACGCTGGACCTGGAGATACAGCCCAACGTCGGACCGGGCTTTTCGATGCACGCGGTGCATTTGATGGAGCATCCACCGGGCCCGGCCGGACGCTGGTTCGTCAATCGCCTGAAAAGCCAGGCGGCCTAGTACGGACTGGCGGTCGGGCGCACCACGATCTCGCTGGCGTCGACATCGGCCGGCTGCTCGATGGCGAACTCGTGTTTCCCGGCGCCGAATTGGACGAAGTCGTTCATGTTCGCTTCGCTGGCGACGTCGAGCGGAGACACCGCGGCCTTGGCGGTGGCTTCGCCAATACCGCTGCCGGCAGCGGTAATCAGGACGACTTTTTTGCTGGATTGCTTGCTCATTTCCAGGCTCCTTAATCAGTTGAACCGCGATGGAGCCAGTATGCGTGTTGAAGAACGGACACGAAATATCAGATAATATTGCCGCATTGCCTGATACTCTAAATCGACATTCAAGCTCATGAACAACGAACATCAACATCGGTTGGTCGCCTTGTTAAATAGATTGGCGCCGTTTGAGGGATACACTTTATCGGCGCTCGACGGCGTGCGCTTCATGCGGGCCAACCGCTCGCTGCCGCGCATTCCCGTCATGTATGAGCCATCCATCGTGATCGTGTGCCAAGGGCGCAAGCGCGGCTACTTGGCAGATCAATCGTATCTCTACGACGCCAATCACTATCTGGTTTTATCGGTGCCGCTGCCGTTCGAGTCCGAGACCGAAGCGAGCGAAAAGGAACCGATGTTGGCGGTGGGGCTACGCATCGACCTGCAGGTCGCGGCAGACCTGGTTCTGGCGTTGAGTAAATCGCGCAAGGACAAGATGGCCACGCCGGCTGGCATCTATTCAACCCCCATGAGCGACGACATGAGCGATGCCTTGCTGCGCCTGCTGACAGCGCTGACGGTGCCGGACGATGCCGCGATTCTTGGGCCGGCCATCGTCAAGGAATTGCTATATCGCGTGCTGACCGGACCGCAGGGTGGAGCGGTGTTGGGGTCACTGACGCAGCAAAGCCAGTTCGGAAAAATCGGTAAAGCGCTGCGCAGGATTCATGAGCATTACGACAGCGAGATTGATGTCAGCACCCTGGCGAGCGAGGCCGGGATGAGCGTGGCGGCTTTCCACGCCAACTTCAAGGCGGTGACTAATACGACGCCGATCCAGTATTTGAAGAGCACCAGGCTTCACAAGGCGCGTCTTCTGATGGTGCAGGATGGGGTGAGCGCGGCGACCGCATCGAATATGGTGGGGTACGAAAGCAGCTCTCAATTTAGCCGCGAGTTCAAACGGTTTTTCGGACGCACGCCGATACAGGAAGCTGTTGAAATGAAGAGCGCCCTGATGCTGATGCAAGCGGAGCGCCCTTCGGAGTACGCGATGTAGTGCGATTCAGTGGCGCTCGCGGTAGAGCACCATGCCGGCGTGATATAGCACGTCGTCACGGAAATCACCGTCGGCAACGAAACCGGTGTCATCTTCGTAATCGATATGGTCGCCGGTGATGAGGTATTCGCCCTGGTAGGCGCTTTTCTTGGTACCGCGTGCTTCGTCATAGCGGCCGTTGGGCAGCAACTCGTGACGGATATAGCCGTCCGCCGTCACCCACATGCCGACATATTTGTTGTTTGCTTTAGTCATTCCGTTCGCCCTTGAAAAAATAGTTGGTCAGGTCGCTGGCCGCCACTGCTGCGCGTCGTCGTACTGTCCATCGGTCGCAACCGAGGCATCGCGCCAGGCATCGAGGTCGGAGCGCACGGCATCGAGCTTACGCAGACCGATTTGCAGCGCGGCGCTGCCGGCAACAAAGCGCATCGGCGGATGTGGATGGCGCGCCAGTTGGACCACCGCGGCGGCCAGCTTGGCCGGATCGCCGGCCTGCTTGCCGTTGCGCGCTTCAAACGTTGCGCGGGTCTTGTCACGCGCCGCCGTGTAATCCTGCAGCGCAGCGCTCCCCACCTGCAGCGACTTGTTGGAGAGGAACTCGGTGCGGAATGGTCCCGGCGAAACGATGGTGATGCGGATGCCAAACGGCGCCAGTTCTTCCGCCAATGCTTCGGAAAAGCCCTCTACCGCGAACTTGCTGGCACAGTACAGCGAACTGAAGGCCGAGCCGCGCATGCCCGCGAGTGACGACAGGTTCACGATCAATCCTGAACGCGCGGCCCGCATCACCGGCAGCACCGCGCGGGTGACCTGCATTAGCCCGAACACATTGCTGTCGAACTGCGCCCGCGCGTCTTCCGCCGTGGTCTCTTCAAAAAAGCCGAGGTGGCCGTAACCCGCGTTATTCACCAGGATATCGATACCGCCGAAACGCGCGACCGCATTATTGACAGCATCGGTAATTGATGTGCCGTCGGTTACGTCCAGCGTATGAACCAGCAGGTTGCGATGTTCACCAACGGCCGCCACTACCTGCCCCGGATCACGACCGGTGGCGACCACATTGTCGCCACCGGCTAGTGCGGCCTTCGCCATTTCCATGCCAAGGCCGCGGCTTGCTCCTGTAATCAACCAAGTCTTTTGCATCATGATCTCCTTTCAAATGAGTTCATGATACGAGCGACGGGCGCGGACGAAATGCGCAATCCTCGCCGTTGATTGCCTGTTTCTATAAATTCGTCATCTGGTTTGGTGGCGCATTCCAGATTGGATTTCTCTACAGCTGCGCTAAGGTATAGCGCAAACTATCTGAGCTGGTCTCCGCAATCTAGTATCGCGGTGCGCCATATCATCAAGTTTGCAGTGTGTTCGACTATATTGCGTCGGAACTCGGGACCGCCATCGGGCGGCCCCTCGCCGGCCCAGATCAGGACTTGGCGAACGCCAGGAAGTCGGCGTTGAACTTGTCTTTATGCGTGTCGGTCAGGCCGTGCGGCGCGCCCGGGTAGACGATCAGCTTGGCGCCTTTGACGAGCGCGGCCGAGGCTTTGCCTGCGGCGTCGATCGGCACGATCTGGTCGTCGTCGCCATGGATCACCAGGGTCGGC
>CAUPRW010000091.1:0-14455 GCA_963513825.1 uncultured Duganella sp. | reverse complement strand
GCACCGCCACCGTCCCGCACCACCACCGCCGCGCGCGGCGCGCGCCACATGCTGGTGCGCGCCGCCGCTGCGCCCCGGCCCGGCCCGGCCGGCGCCGCGCCGGCGGCCTCCGGCGCGGCGCGAATAAAGTGCGTTCCGCGCAAATAAAGTTTGTCGCCGGCGGCGCCGGCGCGGGTCGGGCAACGCTGCCTGCGCGGGCGACGTAAAAACATTGTTCGATCGCGGCGGCCCAGCTGGCGCAAGGCTTTCCCCGTCCCCGAAGCATGTTTGTTTTGCGTGCCGCGCGTGGCACGCGCCTTGCTAGAACGGAACTATGGGCTAGCAAGTCACCCAAGATATTTCAGGCAGACTGGTGAGGAAACCGATGGATAGCAAAACAGTAAAACCGTTTAAATCGTTTAGTTCGTTTACCCGCAGGGACTTTCTGTACCGGGCCGCCGCCGTCGGCGGCACCGGCCTGCTGCTCAACACCATGAACGCCTGGGGCATGGGGATCGGCTCGACGGCGTCGGCGCCGCCCGCGCTCACCGGCAGCGGCAAGGGCAAGAAGGTGGTGATCCTCGGCGCCGGCCTGGCCGGGCTGACCGCCGCCTTCGAGCTGGGCAAGCTCGGCTACCAGTGCCAGATCCTCGAGGCGCGCGCCTTCGCCGGCGGGCGCTGCCAGACCGCCCGCAAGGGCTTCAGCCTGACCGAACTGGGCGGCGAGAAGCAGACCTGCGCCTTCGACGACGGCCAGTACATCAACCACGGCCCGTGGCGCATCCCGCTGCACCACCGCTCGACCCTGCACTACACGCGCCTGTTCGAGGTGCCGCTCGAGGTGATGGTCAACGAGAACGACCACTCCTATGTGTACTCGGAAAACGCCGGCCCGTTCGCCGGCAAGCGCCTGCGCATCAAGGAGGTCAAGGCCGACCTGCGCGGCCACGTCGACGAGCTCCTGGCCAAGTCGGTCAAGAACCACCAGCTCGACGCCGAGCTCACCGCCGACGACCAGCGCCTGCTGCTCGACTACCTGGCGCACGAGGGCCAGCTGGCCGGCGCCGACCTGCAGTACAAGGGCCGCAGCGGCCGCGGCTACGCCGTCTATCCGGGCGCCGGCACCGAGCCCGGCCCCGGCAAGGCGTCCGACCCGCTCGGCTTCAAGGACTTGCTCGCCTCCAAGCTGGGCAACGTCTACAGCGCCGTGCACGACTTCCCGATGCAGGCGACCATGTTCCAGCCGGTCGGCGGCATGGACGCCATCCCGAAGGCGTTTGAAAAACGCGTCGGCAAGGCGATCCGCTACCGCGCCGAGGTGCAGACCATCCGCCAGAACGAGCAGGGCGTCACCATCGGCTTCAAGGACACGGCCAGCGGCAAGGCCGCCAGCGTGACGGCCGACTACTGCCTGTGCACCATCCCGCTGTCGGTGCTGCGCCAGATCGACACCGACTTCTCGGACGGCTTCAAGAAGGCCGTCGCCACGGTCGCCTACGCGCCGGTGGGCAAGATCGGCCTGCAGATGAAGCGCCGCTTCTGGGAGGAGGACGACCATATCTACGGCGGCCACGTGCTCACCGACCTCAAGGGCATCAACACCATCTCGATGCCGTCGTACGGCTGGCAAAAGAAGAAGGGCGTGCTGCTCGGCTACTACCAGTACCAGACGGCCGCCATCGAGGTCAGCGCGCTGAGCCCGGCCGAGCGCGCCGAGTTCGCCGTCGCCGCCGGCCAGAAGATCTTCCCGCAGTACCGCGACGAGTACGAGAACGCGTTCTCGGTGGCGTGGCACCGCGTCCAGTACAACCTGGGCGGCTGGGCCGAGTGGACCGAGAAAACCCGCGCGGCGGCCTACCCGACCCTGCTCGAGGGCGAGGGCCGGATCATGCTCGCCGGCGAGCACCTGAGCTACCTGACCGGCTGGCAGGCCGGCGCCATCGAATCGGCGTGGCAGCAGATCGCCAGGATCCACGCGAGGGCCAGCGCATGAGGGAGACGTTACTGAAGGGCGTGATGGTGATCGTGGCCGCGTTGGCGGCGGCCGCCACGGCGCCGTCGCGGGCGCAGACGGGCGCGCCGGCGGCGGCGACGACGGCGCCGGACGGCAAGGCGCTGTTCCTGAAAAACTGCGCGGCCTGCCACCAGGCCAACGGCAAGGGCATCCCGGGCGCGTTCCCGCCGCTGGCCGGCAGCAAGTTCGCCACCGGCGCGCACGCCGACGTGGCCACCGTGCTGCTCAAGGGGCGCGGCGGCATGCCCGACTTCAGCGAGAACATCAGCGACGCCGACATGGCCGCCATCCTCACCTATGTGCGTTCGAGCTGGGGCAACCGGGCCGACGCGCTGACCGAGGCCGAGGTGCTGGCGCTGCGCGACGCGCTCGGCGTGGCCCGCTACGGCGCGGCCGAGATGTCGAACAAACACTGACACAACACAACCACGAAAGACGAGACCATGAAAAACGTGATGACCAAGACCCTCACCGCCCTGCTGATCCCCGCCGCCGTCGGCCTGCTGTCGTCGCCGGCGCTGGCCGCGGCCAAGGCGCCCAAGGTGGAGGAGAAGGCCGACATCGTGCGCCACAAGATCCCCGGATCGGACTTCCCGATCGCGCTGGCGGTGACGATCCCGCCGACGGCCACGCTCCACTTCATCAGCGGCCAGGTGCCGGCGGTGATCGACAAGGCGGCCGCGCCGGACTCGCTGGCCGCCTTCGGCGACACCAAGGCGCAGTCCGAGACGGTGCTCAAGAAGATCAAGGAGATCCTCGAGGGCATGAAGCTGGAGATGTCGGACGTGGTCAAGATGACGGTCTACCTGGTGGGCGACCCGGCCAAGGGCGGCAAGGGCGACACCAAGGGCTTCATGGAAGCGTACACGCAGTACTTCGGCGGCGCCCAGCCCAACCTGCCGGCGCGCGCCGTGGTGCAGGTGGCCGGCTTGAGCAACCCGGGATGGCTGGTCGAGATCGAGGTGGTCGCGGCCAAGAAATAAGCGCGGCCGGCCCCGCGCGCGTTCGCCGCAACGCCGGCCTCACGCCTGGGGACGTACCCCGAGGGGTACGTCCCCGCATGGCAGTGCGGGGTAGCGGCGCGCCCAAGCCGCGCCGCCGGCGGCCCGGCACAGGTTCAGCACAAGCACAGGTCTTACTTTCTTTTTTATTCAAACGGGGATTTAAATATGCATAAGGCCACACTGAAGATCGGCGTCGCAGCCGTGTTGTCCACCCTGGCGATCGGCGCCGCGTATGCCAACCCGGCCGACGCCGCCGACGCCGCCGAGGCGGCGGCCGCGCCGGACGCCGCCTCGGCCGGCTCGGTGATCGTCACCGGCACCCGCTCGAGCGGCATGAAGGCCGAAAACAGCGCCTCGCCGATCCAGGTGCTCGACTCGGCCTCGATCATGCGCACCGGCCAGCCGGACCTGATCCAGGCGCTGGCGCAGAACCTGCCGTCGTTTACCGCCCAGGCCTTCGGCGGCGACACCGCCAACCTGACCCTGTCGGCGCGCCTGCGCGGCCTGAGCCCGAACAACACGCTGGTGCTCATCAACGGCAAGCGCCGCCACGGCACCGCCAACCTGGCCGTGCTCGGCGGCCCGTACCAGGGCGGCGCCGCGGCCGACCTGAACTTCATCCCGGTGTCGGCCATCGACCACGTCGAGGTGCTGCAGGACGGCGCGGCCGCCCAGTACGGCTCCGACGCCATCGCCGGCGTGATCAACATCATCCTCAAGACCAACGACCATGGCGGCACCGCCACGGCGACCGGCGGCGGCTACTGGGACGGCGGCGGCAAGACCGTCGGCGGCTCGGCCAACGTCGGCTTCGAACCGTTCAAGGACGCCTTCCTGAGCGTGACGGCCGAATCGAAGTACCACGACTACAGCGACCGCGGCGGCATCGACCCGCGCCTGCTCGACGCCGGCAACCTGGCCGCCGCGCCGGGCATGTCGTCCATCCCCGGCTACCCGTACCTCAACAAGATCCAGGGCGACGCCCAGTACCACCTGCAAGTGTTGGCGGCCAACTTCGGCTGGGACATCACCAAGGACGTCCAGCTCTACAGCATCGCCACCTACGGCGAGAAGGTCGCGCGCGCCTACGAGAACTACCGGCTGCCGACCCGCATTCCGAAGATGTACCCGCAAGGCTTCTCGCCGAAGGAAAAGATCAACCAGAAGGACTTCGGCTGGACCGGCGGCGTCAAGGGCAAGCTGGCCGAGTGGAACCTCGACCTGAGCACCACCTATGGCCGCGACAAGTCCGAGATCGGCGTCGAGGACTCGGCCAACGCCTCGCTGTTCAATGACACCGGCTTCTCGCCGACCACCTTCAAGGCCGGCGCCTTCATCGCCAGCCAGCTCACCACCTCGCTCGAGGCCAGCCGCGAGGTCGACGTCGGCTGGAGCAAGCCGCTCAACATCGCCGCCGGCGTCGAGCACCGCATCGACAAGTACGAGATCCAGGCCGGCGACCCGGCCTCGCGCTACAAGGAGGGCTCGCAGTCCTACCCGGGCTTCTCGCTGACCGACGCCGGGCGCCACCGCCGCACCAACAAGGCCGCCTACATCGACATCGCCGGCAACCCCATCAAGGACTTGACGGTCGACCTGGCGGGGCGCTACGAGCACTTCTCCGACTTCGGCAGCGCCCGCGTCGGCAAGCTCACCACGCGCTACGAACTGACGCCGACGGTGGCCGCGCGCGGCACCTTCAGCAACGGCTTCCGGGCGCCGACCCTGGCCGAATCGTACTACTCGGCCACCAACGTCGGCCCCACCAGTGCCTTCGTGCAGCTGGCGCCGAACTCGCCCGGCGCGCGCCTGGTCGGCGTCGACGGCCTCAAGCCGGAGGCCTCGACCAACCTGAGCCTGGGCATGGTGCTCAACCCGGCCAGCAACCTGAACGTCACGTTCGACGTCTACCAGATCAAGATCCGCGACCGCATCGTCGGTTCCGGCTCGCTGTACGGCTCGGGCGGCGCGGTCAACTCGCCGGCCGTGACGGCGGCCATCCTGGCCAACGGCAACGTCCTGGACAGCACGGTCAGCCAGACCGGCATCAACATCTTCTCGAACGCCGTCAACACCCGCAGCCGCGGGCTCGAGTTCGTCACCACGCTCAACGAGAACTACGGCGGCTACGGCCGGGTGGACTGGTCGGTCGCGGCCAACTACAACAAGGTCGAGGTCACCAAGATCAATCAGGCGCCGGCGCAGCTGCTGCCGCAAACGCTGCTCGACAAGACCGCCATCTCCAACCTCGAGACGGCCTCGCCCAAGCTGCGCGTGAACCTGGGCGCGCTGTGGAAGATCGGCGACTGGACCATCAACCTGCGCGAGGCGATCTACGGCAAGTCGAACGACTACGGCAGCGAGGACGGCGCGGTCTACCACAAGACCGAGATCAAGGCCAAGGCGATCACCGATCTCGAGGTGGGCTACAAGGTCAATCCGGCGTGGTCGGTGGCGGTGGGCGCGAACAACCTGTTCAACACCTACCCGAACGGCATCAACCCGGCGCTGCTGGCCGACCAGCGCGCCGCGCTGGACAACGCGGCGGTGGCGGTGCTGCCGGGCTTCTCGCCGTTCGGCATCAACGGCGGCTACTACTACGTGCGGGCCAACTACAAGTGGTAGTGGCCGTTGGCGGGGGGGGCGCCCGCCACCCCGCACGGCCGGGCGGGGACGTACCCCGGGGGGTACGTCCCCTAAGTCGGGGCGCTGGCGTCCAGGCGAAGGCACGCGGGGTTGGGGTGGTGTAGCATGACGGCTTCCCACCTTGGAGCGTCGCATGTTAAAAACAATGGGCAACACCCTGCTGGCGGCGGCCATCGCCGGTAGCGCCGGCGGCGCGGCCGCCGCGCCGATGACGCTGCAAGACTACCTGGCCCTGAGCGGCCCGCCGCCGACGCTGCGGGTGGCCTACGGCGCCGCGCCGTCGCAGTTCGCCGAGCTGTTCGCGCCGGCCGGCGACGGCCCGTTCCCGGTCGCCGTGCTCATCCACGGCGGCTGCTGGACCAGCCGGTTCGGCGGCATCGCGCAGATGCGCAACATGGCCGGCGCCCTGCTGCGCCAGGGCGTGGCCGTCTGGAACATCGAATACCGCCGCGTCGACGAGGACGGCGGCGGCTACCCCGGCATGTACCACGACGTCGGCACCGCGCTCGACGGGCTGCGCGCGCTGGCGTCGCCGCACCGGCTCGACCTGGCGCGCATCGTGCTGGTGGGCCATTCGGCCGGCGGCCACCTGGCGCAATGGGCCGGGGCGCGCGCGCGCCTGCCGCCGGCCAGCCCCCTGTACGTGGCCGACCCGCTGCCCGTGCCGGCCGTGATCAGCCTGGGCGGCCTGGCCGACCTGCGCAACGAGGCGGCCCTGATCCAGGCCAGCTGCGAGCGCGACACCGCGCAGCTGGCCGGCGTGCCGAGCGCCGCCCGGCCCGACGTCTTCGCCGACACCTCGCCGGCCGAGCTGCTGCCGTCGGGCGTGCGCACGGTGCTCATCCACGGCCAGTACGACACGGTCGCGCCGCCGCGGGCCGGCCACGATTACGCGCGCCGCGCCAGCGCCGCCGGCGACGCCGCCGAAGTGATCACGCTGCCCGGCGCCAGCCACTACGACGAGGTGGCGGCGACGTCGCCGTCGTGGGCCATCGTCTCGGCGCAGATCGGCAAGGCGCTCGGCCTGGCCGCGCGCTGACGCCGGAGGGTCAGTGCCGACATTCGGACAAATCGAAAAAGTCGGGAACTTTTAAGGAGGACGCAAGTTCCTCAATGTCCGAATGTCGGCACTGACCCCCGGGGCTCGGCCTGGCCGCGCGGGCCACAGACCGGAGGGTCAGTGCCGACATTTGGACAAATCGAAAAATTGGGGAACTTTTAAGGAGGACGCAAGTTCCTCAATGTCCGAATGTCGGCACTGACCCCCCGGGTTGGTTAGCGGCGGGGTACTTGGCGGCGTTGAGCGCCATCTTCTCGAGCGCGGCGGCGCGCAGGTCGACGCCGCTCTTGTCGGCCAGCTGCACCAGGTAGAGCAGGACGTCGGCCAGCTCGTGGCGGATGCCGGCGCGCTTGGCGTCGTCGAGTTCGGCGTCGGCGCCGGTGGGCAGCCACTGGAAGTGCTCGGCCAGCTCGGCCACTTCCACCGACAGCGCCATGGCCAGGTTTTTGGGGGTGTGGAAGGGCTCCCAGTCGCGCTCGCGCGCGAAGGCGCGCGTGAGCGCGCGCAGTTCGTCCAGGGAGTCGGTGGCGGGGGCGGGGGAGGGCGGCGTGGTGTCCATGGCCGCCATGTTAGCACCGCCGGCGACGCTTTATTCCACGATTTCGACGCTTCGTCGCATTGGCCGCGCGCCGCCGCCGCCGGCTCGCTATAGTGCCAACACCACTACTTCCACGGACCTCCCCATGCGCCGCTCCGCCATCGCCTTCGCCACCATCGCCGCTTTCGCCACCCTGGCCGGCTGCGCCGTCATCGTCATCCCCGAGGACGGCGGCATGCGCTATCAATCCGCCTTCGGCGCCAACGCGGTCGAAGGCAACGGCCAGAGCGCCGTCGAGGTGCGCGATGCCGTTGTCGCCGGATGGGTCGACGGCCTCGATCTGAACGGCCCGCTGCAGGTTGAGGTGCGCGTCGGCGAGGCGGCGTCGCTGCGGGTCGAGGGCGACAGCAACCTGCTGCCGCTGCTGCGCACCGATGCCAGCGGCGGCACCCTGCGCGTCTGGGTCGATGGCAATGTGCGCTCGGCCAACGCGCTGCGGGTGCTCTATACGACGCCGGCGCTGCGCCGCATCGATTCGAACGGCTCCGGGCGCCTGTCGGTCGAGGGCTTGAACGGCGCGCCGCTCACCCTGAGCCAGAACGGTTCGCGCGCGGTGCGCCTGGCCGGCACCGTCGGCCGGCTGGAGGTGCGCTTGAACGGCTCCGGCAAGGTGGACGCGGCGGCGCTGCAAAGCGGCTCGACGCTGGCCAGCCTGAACGGCTCCGGACGGCTCGACCTGGGCCGGTTGCAGGGCGAGTCGCTCAGCCTGGACCTGCATGGCTCGGGCGGCGTCAATGCCAGCGGCAGCGTGCGCAGCATGGTGGTGCGCCTGTATGGCTCCGGCAGCGCCGACATGGCCGGCCTGACCGGGCAAAGCGCGGAACTGAGCACGAATGGCTCGGGCAGTATTTCGGTGGCCGTGAGCGAGTCGCTGGTGGCCAACGCCAACGGATCGGGGCGGGTTACCGTGTATGGCAATCCGGCGCAGCGCAGCGTGAGCGGCAAGCGGGTCAGCGTGTTGCAGTGAGCTTGCCGGCGTGGCGCATTACGCCGCGCCGATCCGCCCGGCGGGATCGAGCCGGGCGATCATTTGTTCTAGCGGCATGGGGCGGGCGTAGAGGTAGCCTTGCAGGCACGGGCAGCCGTGGCCGATGAGGAAATCGGCTTGCGCGCGCGTTTCGACGCCTTCGGCCACCACGTGCAGCCCCAGGTGGCCGGCCATCGCCAGGATCGATTGCACCAGCGCCGCGCTGCTGCTGTCGTCGGGCGCGTCGACGACGAAGCTGCGGTCGATCTTGAGTTCGTACAGCGGCATCTTCTTCAAGTACGCCAGGCTCGAGTAGCCGGTGCCGAAATCGTCGATCGAAAAGCGCAGCCCCAGCGCCGCCAGCTGGCGCATGCGCCCGACCGTATCGTCGAGCTTGTCGATCAGCAGGCCCTCGGTCACCTCCAGGATCAGGCGGCCGGCCGGCGCGCCCGTCTCGGCCAGCGTGCGCGCCACCAGCGCGACGAAATCGGGCTGGCGGAACTGGCTCGGGCTGACGTTGACCGAGAGCGGCAGCGGCCGGCCGGCGCGCTCGAGCCGCAGCAGCGCCTCGCAGGCCTGGCGCAGCGCCCAAGCGCCCAGCGCGACGATCAGCCCCGATTCCTCGGCCACCGGGATGAACACCGACGGCGGCACCATGGCGCCGTCGGCCAGCGGCCAGCGCATCAGCAGCTCGCCGCCGATGGCGCGGCCGTCGCGGTCGACCTGCGGCTGCACGTGCATGCGCAGCGCGCCCGCCGCCAGCGCGGCGGCCAGGTCGCGCTCCATCGACAGGCGCCGCTCGACCGCCGTCTGCATCGCCGCCTCGAAAAAGGCGATGCCGTTGCGGCCCTCGGCCTTGGCGCGGTACATCGCCGTGTCGGCCTCGCGCAGCAGGTCGTGCGCGCTTTGCGGCGCCACCCCCGGCGCCGGCTTGGCCAGCATCGTCACGCCGATGCTCGCGCTCGAGCTGTACAACTGGCCGCCGATCTCGAAGTCCTCGCACAGGGCCAGGCGGATCTTTTCGGCCACCGCGCGCGCGGCGCGGGTGGCGCCGTCCTGCTCGTCGGCGAGGTGCTCGAGCACGACGACGAATTCGTCGCCGCCGATGCGCGCGACGGTGTCGGCCTTGCGCACCAGCTGGTCCAGGCGCGCGGCCGCCTTGCACAGCAGGGCGTCGCCGATGGCGTGGCCGCGCGCGTCGTTGATGGTCTTGAAGCGATCGAGGTCGATGAACAGCACGGCGCTGACGGTGGCGCCGCGCGCGGCGCCGGCCAGCAGCTGCTCGATGCGGTCCATCAGCAGGCGGCGGTTGGGCAGGCCGGTGAGCACGTCGAAGAAGGCCAAGCGGTTGATGTCGTCCTGCGACTTGCGCCGTTCGGTGATGTCGCGCCCGACCGCCACCCAGTGGGTGTTGTTGCCGCCCTCGTCGGCGAACGGCACCAGCTCCGTCTCGACCCAGTAGGCTTCGCCGGACTTGGCGTAGTTGAGCAGTTCGGCGCGCACCGTCTGGCCGCCGGCGATGGCCAGCTCGATCCGCTCGATGACCGCCGGATCGGTGCCGGGGCCCTGCAGCATGCGCAGGCTGCGTCCGAGCACCTCGGCGCGCAGGTAGCCGGTGCGCCGCTCGAACGCCTCGTTGACGAAGATGATGCGGTGCGGGCGCTCGGGCGCGGCCCCGCCCCCGTCCGGGTCGACCTGGGCGATGACGACCATGTCGTTGAGGCGCGAGACGGCGGCCGACGTCAGGCGCAGCTCGCCGTTGAGGGCCGAGAGCTGCGCGCCGCGGCGCTCGAGCGAGTCGGCGCTGGCGCGCAGCTCGTCGAACGAGCGCGCCAGCTGCTGCAGCAGCACCGCGCACGACAGCGTCAGGATCGCCGTCATGAACATGAAGTTGAGCGAGATGATGGCCGACGTCAGGAAGGCGTGGTCCTGCAGGCCGTCGATGCGCAGCGTGGCGTTCTGTTCGAAGCCGAGCACCATCACCGTCAGCCCGGCCAGCAGCAGCATCCACAGCGCCGGGCGCAGCCCGAGCAGCAGCGCGGCGAGCACCGGGATGGCCATCAGGTAGATCTGGCTCACCGGGCCGACCTTGAGCAGCAGGGCGACGCCGACGATGAAGGCGACGGCCAGGAAGTTGAGCACGCGCGCCGTGTAGGACAGGCGCCGCAGCAGCAAGATGGCGCCGATCCACAGCAGCGCGGCGGTGTCGACGACGACGATCGACCACATGCGCTCGCTGGCGGCGAGCAGCACGCTGGGCACGGCCGTGACCAGCCCGAGCACGAACACCACCTGCAGCAGCCGCGTGAAGATCTGGGCGCGCCAGTGCGCTATGTCGTTCGGCACGGCCACGGCTGCGGTCTCCCCGGTGGATTGCGATGATTGCCGGTCGATGTTACCCGGAATCATCATCCGTGTCACCGGCCCGTCGAGCCCGCTTTTAGTCGCGGGCGCTGACGCTGCCGATGCCGGACACCGATTTGTTCACTGTTTTCGGCTTGCCGTAGTAGTTCAGCGAGCCCATGCCCTTGACCACGGCGTTGAGCAATTCGCTGGCGCGCACGCTGACGTTGCCCACGCCCTCGAAGTTGACGTCGATGCGCTCGGCGTGCAGCGCCCGCGTGTCGACCTCGCCGACGCCCTTGGCGTTCAGGCGCAGGTATTTGACCTTGCCGCTCGCCTGCAGGTGGCCGGCGCCGAGGTAGCCGATGTCGAGGCGCTCGGAGTTGACCTTGCTGATGATGGTTTCGCCGGCGCCCTCGACCTTCACGCGGCTGAGCGACGGCACGGTGATGGCGATGCGCGGCTCGCCCTTGCCGTTGTAGGTCTTGTCGGGCATGGTGATCTGCAGTTCGTTGTCGACCACCTCGGTCTTGACGGCGGCGACGAAGTTGTCGTCGCCGCGCACCACCACCGACTGCGCCTTGCCCGCTTCGACCGTCATCGCGAAGGCGCCCTTGGCGTTGACGGCGATGAACGGCGGCAGCGCGCGCACCGACTCGGCCGCGCCGGCCGGCGCCAGGCGCACCAGGCACGCCAGCGCGCACGCCAGCGCGGCGGCGGCCCGCAGGCGGCGCGGCGCGCGGATCGGAACAGCGGAAAAGGTACGGCCCATGGTCAATCCTCGGTGATGTATGCGACGTTACTTTTTTTGATAACGTTGATTTTACTGAACTTCGCCACCGGGGCCGACAACTTTGCGACGAAGCGCGAAAAAGTCGCAATGTGTTGCGCCAAGGCTACGCTTTCGCGGCTTTGGCGGCGCCGGCGGGATGCCTGGCCAGCGATTGCTTGAGCAATTCGACCAGCCGCCGCGCAGCAGCGTCGACACGTGGCTGACCTCGATGAAGCCGGGCACGCGCTGGTCGGCGGGGCGGCGCGCGCGGTCGAGCAGCAGGCGGTTGCCGCTGGTCTGCGCCACCGCCATGTAGGGATGGGCGCCGATGTCGTCCCAGTCGACGGCGCGGCGCCAGCGGGTGGTCCGGCGGGCAGGCCAGCACAAAGCGCTCGCGCAGGATCGGTTCGAAGTCGACGCCCGGCTCGCGCCTTAAAAGAGCGGAGACCGCATGCTGTTCGATTCACGCCGAGCAAGTCAAAACAAAGGCGCGTATGATCGGGAATTCGCCTTTGGCCAAGCTGGTGGCCGGCGGCGGGATCGGGATCGGCTGCCAGCGGGTGGGCGGCTGCCGCCCGTGGCCGGCGCGGTGCGCGCCAGCGGGCGCGATCCCAAATAACGTCAGCACACAACGCCATATACAACGCACCGAGGATCACATGACCGCCACCACCACCCTCCAATCCGGCCACGCCGCCCAGTCCAAGGCCGGCACGGTGTTCCGCGTCGTCAGCGGCAACTTCATGGAGATGTTCGACTTCTTCCTGTTCGGCTTTTACGCCACCGCCATCGCCAACGCCTTTTTCCCGGCGGGCGACGAACTTGCCTCGCTGATGATGACCTTCATGACCTTCGGCGCCGGCTTCCTGATGCGGCCCCTGGGCGCCATCTTCCTCGGCGCCTACGTCGACCGCGTCGGCCGCCGCAAGGGCTTGATCGTCACGCTGGCGCTGATGGCGATGGGCACCCTGCTGATCGCCTGCGTGCCGGGCTACGCCACCATCGGCTACGCCGCGCCGCTGCTGGTGCTGACCGGCCGCCTGCTGCAGGGCTTCTCGGCCGGCGTCGAGCTTGGCGGGGTGTCGGTCTACCTGGCCGAGATGGCCACGCCGGGCCGCAAGGGCTTCTATGTCAGCTGGCAGTCGGCCAGCCAGCAGGTCGCCGTGGTGGCCGCCGCCGCGCTCGGCTACGGCTTGAACCAGTGGCTCACGCCGGCGCAGGTGGGCCAGTGGGGCTGGCGCATTCCGTTCTTCGTCGGCTGCCTGATCGTACCGGTGCTGTTCGCGATCCGCCGCTCGCTGCAGGAGACCGAGGAATTCAAGGCGCGCAAGCACCGCCCCGAAACGCGCGAGATCTTCCGCTCGATGGTCGACAACTGGGCGCTGGTCGTCTCCGGCATGATGCTGGTGGCGATGACCACCGTGTCGTTCTACCTGATCACCGTCTACACGCCGACCTTCGGCAAGAGCGTGCTGCACCTGACCACCAGCGCCGCGCTGATCGTCACGTTGTGCGTGGGCGTGTCGAACTTCGTCTGGCTGCCGGTGATGGGCGCGTTGTCGGACCGGGTCGGCCGCCGTCCGCTGCTGCTGTGCTTTTCGCTGCTGGCGATCCTGACCGCCTACCCGTCGCTGCACTGGCTGGTGCGCTCGCCGAGCTTCGCCCACATGCTGGAAGTGGAGTTGTGGCTCTCGTTCCTGTACGCCAGCTACAACGGCGCGATGGTGGTGGCGCTGACCGAGGTGATGCCGGTGGAGGTGCGCACGGTCGGCTTCTCGCTGGCCTACAGCCTGGCGACGGCGGTGTTCGGCGGCTTCACGCCGGCCATCGCCACCGGCTTGATCGAGTACACCGGCGACAAGAGCGCGCCGGGTTGGTGGATGACCTTCGCCGCCGCGTGCGGCCTGTGCGCGACGCTGGTGCTGTACCGCCGCCAGCGCAAGCTGGGCGACGCGGCGCCGGGCACGCGCCTGGCCGCCTAGCGGGCCAACGGCCCAACGATCCAGCCGCACCGCCGCCCAAGCACCCAAGCGCGTCGCCGCCCGAGCGCGCGGGCGCGCGCCGTCAGGTGCGCAGGCGCGCGAACAGGCGCTCGATATCGATCTCCTGTATCAGCAGATTGCCGTCGTTGGCCTTGATCAGGCGCGGCGCCAGCGCGGCCTCGCCCGCGCCCAGCGGCGACTCGGTCATGTCGGCCTCGTCGAACTGCCGCACCGAATGCAGATCGTCGACCAGCAGGCCGATGGTGCTCTCGCCGAGGCGCACCAGCATCACCTGGCTGTTGGACGTCACCACGCCCGGCCTGCCGGTCGCCAGCAGCGCCAGGTCGAACACCCACACGAAGTGTTTTTGTCCGCCCGCCAGCGGCACGTCGAGCATGCCCAGGCGCGCCGGGTTGTTGCCGGCCGCCTTCTGCACCCGGGCGAACGGCACCGCCTCCTGCACGTGCACCGCCTTGAGCGCCATGAGCGCGCGGCCGGCGTAGAAGATGGCGTAGTCGGGGCCGGTGTCGCCATGGCTGCCCTGGTGCTCGATGCGCACCGCCGGCGCGGCCAGCGCCGACTTGTCGCGCACGGGACCGAAGGACTCGATCAGCACCGCCAGCACCGGTTGCTCGACCTCGGCGCCGGCGCGGAATTCGCGGTAGCCGGCGGCGCGGGTGCAGGCGGCGATGACGTACTGGCCGCCGTGCAGCATGATGCGCGCCACGCTGGCGCCGTCGCCGCCCTCGGCCGCCGCCAGCAGGCCGGCGTCCAGTGCCAGCGTGGCGCCGGGCGCGTGCGCCGGATCGGTGCTCGACAGGATGGCGCGCTCGGGCGTGATGAAGTAGGCGTGCATGTTGCGCCGTCCCGCCACGCCGCTGTGCAGCATGTTGAGCAGCTCGGGGCGCGAGTCGAAGACGATGCCGATGCCGCCGACGACGGTGCCCGTCTGCTGCGGATGGCGGATCGCCGCGTGGTAGATGAAGGTCTGCTCGCCGCCGTACAGCGGCGACGGCGCGAACGGTTCGGCGTAGTGATCGAGTTCGCCGCGCAGCGCGCACACGCGCCCCAGCGTGGCGCCGTCGATGTG
>CAUPRW010000090.1:0-14777 GCA_963513825.1 uncultured Duganella sp. | reverse complement strand
GAGGCGCTGGCGCGCGCGCGCCGGCTCGGCGGCGAGCGGCGCGCGCGCGTCCGCGGCGCCAGCCGGCTGGCCGCGCTCACGCCGCGCGAGCGGGAAGTGATGCGGCTCGTCGTCGGCGGCAGCCACAACCGCGAGATCGGGCCGGCGCTCGGCATCAGCGTGCGCACGGTGGAGGTCCACAAGGCACGCCTGATGGACAAGCTGGGGGTCGACAACGTGGCCGACCTGGTGCGGCTCAGCGTGCTCGACGGGGCCGACGGCGGCGCCTAGCCGCCGCGCGGCCGCACGCCGCCATGGCGGCGGCGCTGGCGGCTATAACGGCGCCGCTAGCGCCGCGCCGTCACAGCTGCTCGTCGAGGCTGGTGATGGCGTAGCCCTTGGCGCCGATCTGCTCGAGCGGATGGACGATGTGGTAGCGCGGCAGGTCGTCGCTGGCGTCGTCGAGCTCCACCTTTTGCGCCTCCGGCTGCCAGTCGGTGTTGGTGGCCTCCTCGGGAATCGGCTTTCCTTCCGGCACGGCTAAATAGCTGTGCTTACCTTGTGCTTCATCTCGGCAATAAATATCCACGCGCATGGCAGTTCCTCCTTGGGGACAAAAAACCATGGTAACGGATTTCCATTTGCCGGCGCGCACGCCCGCACGGCCCGCTCAGGCCGCCACGATCGCGGCCTCGTCGCGCCAGCCCCGGATCACGTCGAACACCTGTTGCGGCGCGATCGCCAGCATGCAGGTGCAGCGCGCCGGATCGCTGCAGTGGCCGCACATGGTGCTGTTGACCAGGTTGGTGGCGCGCGGCCCCACCGCCGCCCAGCGCGACGGATCGATCGGCTTGAGCGGCGGGAACAGGCCGACCACGGGGCGTCCCAGCGCGGCGGCCAGGTGCAGCGGGCCGGTGCCGCTGGCGACCAGGCCGTCGCAGCCGCCGACGAGCGCGGTGAAGGCGTCCAGGTCGAGCCGGCCGCACAGGTTTTCCACCTGCGGCAGCGCCAGCAGCTCCGGCGCCAGCCGCGCCAGCAGCTCGCCCTCGGCGGCGCTGCCGGTGACGAGCACGCGCACGCCGGCGTCCGGCCCGAACATGCGCGCCAGCGTCGTATAGTGCTCCAGCGGCCATTCGCGTCCGTTGCCGTTCGATTTGGGGTGCAGGATCAGCTTGAAGCCGGGCGCGGCCAGCACGGCGTCGGCGGCCGGATGGCGCGGCGTGTTCAGGCCGTACAGCGTGGCGATTTCGGCCAGGCTGGGGATGTGGCTGAAGCCGAGCGGCTGCAGCAGCTTGAAGCTCAGCTGCGCCTCGTGCAGGATCGGCAGCGACTTGGCGCGCATGTGGGCCAGCCGGTTGCAGGTGAACCAATGGTAGAAGCGGCGGATGCTGCCGACCCGGCGGGCGATGCCGGCGCGCCGCGCGGCGTAGGCGAGCTGGCGCCGCGGGTAGGCGAACATGACGGTGTCGCAGCCGCTGCGGGCCATGCCGCCGGCCAGGTCGCCGGCCCAGTCCTCCAGCGCCACCACCTGGTCGACGTGGCGGCACTGGGCCACCACGGCGGCGGCGTAGCGGCGGCACAGGAAGACGATCTCGGCCTGCGGATAGACTTGCTTGAGGTAGCCCGCCAGCGGCAGGGTCAGCACCACGTCGCCGATGTTGTCGGTGCGGGTGATCAGGATGCGGCGCGGCGGCGGCGTGTACTGCGTGGCCAGGCACATGCCGATCAGGCTGCTGACCATCATCACGTAGAACACCTTGGTCTTCATCAGCCAGAACATGACGTCGGTCAGGCCGAAGCCGATGAACGCCACCACCACCACCAGGCCGGCCAGCGCCAGCGCGTGCTGGCCCTGGTCGGGGCGGCGCAGCTGGGCGGTGAAGTAGCGCAGCGGCGCGATGTAGAGCAGCAGCAGCAGCGAGGCGTCGAGCAGGCCGCCGGTGGCCAGGCAGTGCAGCAGGTCGTTGTGGCCGCTGCTGAAGGTCAGCGCCGGGCCCTGTTGCAGCCGGCCCTGGGCCGCCAGCGCGTTGAGGGCGGCGTGGAAGTCGTCGCGGCCCACGCCCAGCCACGGGTGGTCGAGGAACATCATGAGCGAGGCGCGCCACAGGTCGAGGCGGATGCCGACCGAGGTGGTGGCGTCGCCGCTGGCCAGGTAGCGCTGCACCTCGGCCACGGCGATGGCGATGCGGTCGGCCATGCCCAGCGCCGGCACGGCGCAGGCCAGCGCCACCAGCGCCGCCAGCGCGGCGAACAGCGCCAGCATGTTGTAGCCGAGCACGCGGCGGCCGTAGACGGCCAGCGGGATCATCACCAGCGGCAGCGCCAGCCAGCCGCCGCGCGAGCCCGACAGGATGGAGGCGAGCATGCCGCACAGCAGCGCCAGGCCCGGCACCCAGGCCAGGCGCGTGCCGCGGAAGGTCGACAGGCCGCACAGCGCCATGAGCCCGGACGCCAGCGCCAGGTTGCCGAAGGTGATGGCGTGGTGGGTGAAGCCGATCGCGCGGCCCTCCTCACCGGTGCCGGTGGCGATCTGGTAGACGGCCACGGCGGCCGACACCACGGTCGTCGCGCACAGCCCCATCCAGAAGTAGCGGGCGCGCGGGCGCAGGTGGTACATGACGCCGATGCAGGTCAGGCCCAGCAGCAGGCGCGCCGGGCCGTCGAGCGTGCGCAGGCCCTGGTCGTCGACCAGCAGGCGCGCCAGCGAGATGAAGAAGTAGGCCGAGAACGCCAGGATCACGCCCGACAGGTCGAACCAGTACTGCTGGTAGGCGCTCCAGACGGGGCGGAAGCGGACCAGGAACACCAGCAGGATCACCAGTTGCACCGCGCCGAGGCCCGATTTGCTGCCGAGCGCCAGCGCGGGCAGGGCGAACAGGAGCGTGGAGGCGAGCGGGCTGCCCTTCTCGGGCAGCGTCAGCGGGGGGCTGGCAGTAGTCATTGCGGTGGCGGTCTGGGGGCCGCGTCGGAAAAGGCCGATTATAGCAGTTCGCTCCGGCACTTTTAGCGCGCCGGCGGGCCGCGCCGGGCGCTTCTTGTGCTCATCCTGCGCCATTTACCAACATTTACACGGACCGTCGCGCGTTGCCGCTGGCGGGCCGGCGCCGCGCCTTGTGGCTGCCTGCGCGATGGGCGATAATCGAGCCGCCCGGGCCGCCGGCCCGCCGACGAAAGAGCCCGTGTTGCCAGAAACGAAAGACCGAGCCGGCGCCGCGCCGCGTACCCTGATCATCTCCCCCAACTGGATCGGCGACGCCGTCATGGCGCAGCCGCTGCTGCGCCTGCTGCGCGCGGCCCACCCTGAGCGCCCGATCGACGTGCTGGCGCCGCCGGCCGTCGCGCCCGTGTGGCGCCAGGCGGCCGAGGTCGACGAGGTGCTCGAGACGCCGTTCCGCCACGGCGCGCTGCAGCTGCGCGCGCGCTGGCGCTACGCGCGCCTGCTGCGCCGGCGCGGCTACGCCGACGCCTACGTCCTGCCCAACACCATCAAGTACGCGCTGATCCCGTGGCTGGCCGGCATCGCCCGCCGGGTCGGCTACAAGGGCGAGAGCCGCTACGGCCTGATCAACGTGATGCACCACGACGAGGCGCCGCCGCGGCCGATGGTGGCGTTCTACGCGGCGCTGGCCCTCGCGCCGCTGGCGGTGCAGGGCGCCGCCGCGCGCGCCGCGCTGCCGCGTCCGGCGCTGGCGGTCGCCGCCGGCCAGATCGGCGCCGTCTGCGCGCGCGTCGGCCTCGACCCCGCGCGCCCCGTGCTGGCGTTCGCGCCGGGCGCCGAGTTCGGCGGCGCCAAGCGCTGGCCGGCGGCCCATTTCGCCGCGCTCGGGCGCTTCGCGCTCGGCGCCGCGCCGGCCACGCAGATTGTTTTGCTCGGCTCGCCCAAGGACCGCGACGCCTGCGCCGCCGTGGCCGCCGCCATGCCGTCCGGCGCGGCCGTGTTCAACCTGGCCGGCGCCACCAGCCTGGGCGAGGCGATCGCGCTGATCGCGCAGGCGGCGGCGATGGTGGCCAACGACTCGGGCCTGCTGCACATCGCCTCGGCGCTGAACCGGCCGGTGGTGGCCCTGTACGGGCCGACCGACCCGGACCACGCGCCGCCGTTCTCGGACCGGGCGGCGTCGATCTCGCTGCGGCTCGACTGCGCGCCGTGCAAACAGCGCGAATGCCCGCTGGGCCACCAACACTGCATGGTCAACATGGCGCCGGCGCTGGTGTGGGCCAGCCTGGGGCCGATGCTGGCCTAGCCCGGCGCCCGGGCGCAATAGACAACGGGCCGCTTGCGCGGCCCGTTGTCGTTTCAGCTGGCTATGTCGGCCGCCGGCTTCGGCGTCAATCGGTGACCGGGTAGGTGAACCGGGTGACCACGCCGCTCGGCGTGGCAACCGTGATGGTGAGCCCGCCGCTGCGCGTCGGGTTGCTGCACGCCAGCGTGGTGGCGTCCTGCGAGGCGTCGCTGATCATCGACACCGTGTACGTCCAGGCGGCGGCGTCGGCCGCGCTGGTGTTGGGCACGGTCACGTTGGTCGTGCCCAGCACCGCGCCGTTGCTCGTCGAGAAGGTGATCGAGGTGCCGGCCGGCAGCGGATTGCCGGGGCGGTCGAACAGCCACAGCGGATCGCCCGCATGGGCCGAGCGCGCGTTGCCGGCGAACACGGTCGGATTGTCGTCGCGGATGGCGAAGCGGAAGTTGCGCGCATCGTTGAAGAAGCGCTGGCCCGTGATGCACTGGTCCAGCGCCAGCGTGCCGATGGTCGGCGCGCCGTTGACGGCCTGGTCGAGCAGGCTCACGTTCGGCGAGCTGTTCGACAACACCATCACCAAGCCCTGGCGCACGTGCACGGTGTTGGCGTTGCCGGTGTTGACGTTCGGCGTGCTTTGCAGCACGCCGTTGTAGGCGCCGTTGCCGGCCTGGTTCCAGGCGCCGCTGCCGTTCGAGTCGATGTACGGCTCGCCGCCGGCGCGCACCGCGTTGCCGCTCGTCCAGGCGTCGTCGATGCCGTTGGCGTTGGCGCCGGTGACGGCCCGGTCGTTGCGGAACGGCTCGCCCAGGTCCGTGTAGCCCTCGCCGTTGTCGAACAGGTTGTTGCCGTTGGTGTCGACAAAGCTTTCCTCGCCCAGCGCGTAGGCCAGCACCGTCACGCGGCCGTCGGCCGGGCGCGGATTGCCGGCGCAGTAGCGCACCGTGCATTCGCCCGGCGTGCCCCGTTGCGTGATGACGGTGCCGTCGGTCAGCGTGGTGTTGGTCAGGCCGGTCAGGCACGAGGCGTCGACCGAGCCGCCCTCGGCGGTGAAGCTGACGGCGGTGCCGTCCGGCGCCGGGTTGCGGAAGTGGTCGGACAGGCGCGCCGTGATCAAGGTGCCGAACGGCGCCGGGCAGCCGTTGTACTGGCCGCCCTCGATGTTGCGGATGACCGAGCTCAGCGAGAAGCCGTTCTGGTCCGGCACGCCGGTCGATACCACCAGCTGGTCCGACAGCGTGCTCAGGGTGGTCCCCGGCAGGCTGGCGCTCACGCGCACCGGCGTGTTGACGGTGCCGGCGGCAACCGAGGTGGTGACCAGGCCGCCGCTGCCGGTGGTGGCGCTGGCCGGGTTGAGCGTCAGGCCGCCGGCGCTGGTGTCGAGCGAGAAGTTGACGGCCTGGCCGGAGACCGGATTGCCGCTGCGGTCGAGCACCTTGAAGGTGACGGTGGCGCTTTCCTGGCGGCCGGCGCCGCCGGTGCCCTTGAGCGCGATGTTCTGCGGCAGCGCCGACACGAACGCCAGCTGGCCGGCGCTGGCCGCCTGCACGGTCAGGCTGGCGCTGCTGGTGACGTTGCCGCCGTTGTAGGCGAAGCTGGCGGTGATGACGTCGACGCCGCCGCAGCCCAGGTCGGTGTACGAGGTGCTGGCAACGCCGTTGACGGTGGTTACCGGCGAGCTGATGCGCGCCTTGCCGTTGGTCGCGCACGGCGACGTGAAGCTGACCGATTGCGACGGCGCGTACGGCGCGGCGCCGTTGAGCACCGTGACGGCCAGGCTGGCGGTGCCGCCGGCGGCCAGCGTGGTTGGCGACAGCGCCGGCGCGCTCAAGGTCAGCGGCGGGAAGTTGACGGTGTAGTTGACGCCGCCCGTGAGCGCGACGCCGGCCACCGTGGTGGTGGCGCCGGCGCTGTAGCCGCCGGCGCTGGTGCCGGCGTTGAGGCGGATGCTGGCAATGCCGGCGGCGTCGGTCAGCACGCCGCCACCGGCCGGCGTGAACGAACCGCCGGCGTCGTTGGTGGCGAAGGCGACCAGCGCGTTGGCGACGGCGGCGCCGGCGGCGTCGCGGACCCGGGCCGTCAGCGTGCCCGGCTGGTCCGGGGCGATGCCGGTGGCGGCCGCGCCGGCCGCGTTCGACAGCGACACGGTCAGCGTCGGCCGTGGCGCCGACACCGGCGGCGCGGCGGCGGTGACGGCGTAGCTGGTGCTGCCGGCGACGGCGGCGCCGGCCACGCTGGAGGTGGCGCTGGCGGTGAAGCCGCCCACCAGCGTGCCGGCCGGCAGCGTGACCTGGGCCACGCCCTGGGCGTTGGTCAGCGCCGTCGGCGACGGCAGCAGCGTGGCGGTGGCGTCGGAGGTGGTGAAGGCGACCACGGCGTTGGCGACGGCCGCGCCGGCGCTGTCGCGCACGGTGGCGCGCAAGGTGCCCGGTTGCCCCGGCCCGACGCTGGTGGCCGGGGCGCCGGCGGCGTCGTTCAGTTGCAGCGCCAGGCTGGCGCTGGGCGGCGGCGTGACGGTCGAGGTGTAGTTGACCGAGCCGGTGTAGGCCACGTCGGCCGAGGTGGCGCGGGCGCTGGCGCGGTAGGCGCCGGCGACGGTGCCGGCGCGCAGCGTGATGCGCGCCACGCCGGCCGCGTCGGTCAGCGCGGTGCCGCTGGCCGGCACCGTGGTGGCGCCGCTGTCGGTGCTCGAGAACGTCACCAGCAGGTTGGCCACGGCCACGTTGGCGTCGGTCTTGACGGTGGCCACCAGGGTGGCGGGGCGTTCGGTGGAGACGCCGGCGACGACGGCGCCGCTGGCGTCGACCAGCACCGCGCCGATCACCAGCGGCCGGGTCGGGGCGGTCGGCGTGGTCGGCGTGGTGGGCGTGGTGCCGCAGCCGGGCAGGTTGCTCGGCCGGCTGGGGTCGATCGTGGTGCAGCCGCCGCCGGCGCCGCCCCCGCCGCCGCCGCAGGCGGCCAGCACGATGGCGAAGAGCGCGCTGAGCACGGCGTAAAGGAAGTGGCCGGTCCAGTGTCCGGATCGCATCGGTGTTGACATAGTTACTCCTGGTTGAAGACGGGGGCGGCCGCGCTGCTGGCGAGCAGCGGCGGCGTGGCGGAATCGGGGACGGAAGGTGCGCGGCGGCCGGCGCGCCGGGGCGGGCGCGCGGGGTTGCCGGCCGCGCCGGGGCCGTCGTAGTCGCGGCCCAGCACCAGGCGCAGCGCCAGCGCGTCCGGCAGCGCGCGCGCGGCCATCAGCCGGGCACGGCCGCCGAGCGCGGCGCGCACGGCCTCGGCGCTTGCGCGCTGGCCGGGCAGGTATTCGATCAGGGTCAGGCGCTGGCGGCTGCGGCCGTTGACGGTGTCGGCAGCGGCGACGCCGTGGCGCTTCAACACGCCGCGCACGCGCTCGGCCAGCCCGCGCGCGCCGTTGCCGTTGACGATCTGCAGCGCCGCGTCGACGGCCGCCGTGGCGGCGCCGGTGGCGGCAGTTCCGGCCGGCGCGCCAGGGGCGGCCACGCCGGCGTCCGAGACGGAGGACGCCGATGACGCGGAGGCGGCGTTGCGGGCAGCGCCGGCAGTACCGGTCGGGTCGACCAGGCGCGCGTGCGCCGGTGCCTGCGCGCGCGGCTCGAGGCGGAATTCGTTGGGTGCCGTTTGCACCAGTTGCAGGCGCGGCTGCGGCGCGTAGTCGGCCGGCGTCGCGGGCGCGGTATCGCGCGGCGCCGTGGCCACCTCGGCCGTGTGCCCGGTGCGCGCGCCGGTCCCGGCCAGGCGCGCCAGGTTGGCGCGCGCCTGCTCGTAGGACGGATCGAGCCGCAGCGCCTGCTCGATGGCCGCGCGCGCCGCTTGCGGCCGGCCCTGCAGATGGTACAGATAGCCGAGGTTGTTCAATGGCTGGGCTTCGAGCGGGAAGTCGGCCACCAGCTGGCGCAGCAGCTCGGCCGCCTCGTCTTGCCGGCCCTGGCCGGCCAGCAGCACCGCCTGGGCGTTGCGGGCGTCGAGCCGGTCCGGGCGCAGCGCGATCGCGCGGGCGTAGGCGTCGGCGGCGGCCGCCAACTCGCCGCGCTGCTGGTGGTAGCGGCCGACGCGGTACAGCGCGGCGGCGTCGTCGCCGCCGGCGTGCTCGATGCGCAGCAGCGGCTCGACCGCCCACTGCGGCCGGGTCGGCGCGGCGCCGCAGGCGGCCAGCAGCGCCACCAAGGTCAACGGCGCCAGCAGCCTGGTCAGCGTGGCCGGCGGCCGGGGCGGGCGCGCGGCCATCAGTTGGTCCCCGTCAGCGACGGCAGCAAGTTGCGGTAGATGTTGAGCACCGCCGGCCCCAGCAGCACGACGAACAGGCTGGGGAAGATGAAGAAGATCAGCGGGAACAGCAGCTTGAGCGAGATCTTGGCGGCCGTCTCCTCGGCCCGCTGGCGCCGCTTGGTGCGCAGCAGTTCCGATTGCACGCGCAGCGAATCGGCGATGCTGGTGCCGAAGCGGTCGGCCTGGATCAGCAAGGTCACCAGCGCGTCGACGTCCTCGACGCCGGTGCGCAGCGCCAGGTTGCGCAGCGCTTTTTCCTTGGCGCTGCCGGCGCGCAGCTCCAGCGTCACCAGTTGCAGCTCCTCGGCCAGCACCAGGCTTTTGAGGCCGATCTCGTTGGCCACGCGCGCCAGCGCCGCGTCCATCGCCAGGCCGGCCTCGACGCACACGGTCATCAGGTCGAGCGCGTCGGGGAAACTCTCGAAGATGTCGCGCTGGCGCTTTTTGAGCACGTGGTTGAGCACGACGTTGGGCAGGTAGTAGCCCAGGCCGGCGGCCGTCACCAGCCACAGCATCTTGTAGTCGCCGGGGCCGGCGGCGCGGCTGCTCAGGTACAGGAACACCAGCAGCGGCAGCGCCATCGCCAGACCGGTCTTGCCGGCGTAGAACAGGCCCGGCGTCGACGGCGTGCGCCAGCCGGCGTTGATGAAGCGGGTGCGCACGGGCGAGTTTTCCCAGCCCTCGGTCGGCACCGACAGCTTGGCCAGCGGCGCGGCCAGGTTGATCGCCGCCTCGACCCAGCGCCCGCTGTTGCGGGTGACCTGGCTGCGCTCCTGCAGCGCCTCGAGCCGGTCCTTGACGGGGTTGACCGTCAGCAGGCGCACGGCCAGCAGCACGCCGCCGAACACGAAGATGAACAGCACGGCCAAAAACAGGATCTGGATCAGCGTCATGGCAAGCCCCTCAGACCCGGATATGGGTGATTTTGCGGATCGCCAGCACGCCGATGAGCATCATGCCGGCCGCGCCGTACAGCATCTTGCGGCCCAGCGGATCGACGAACAGCGGGTCGAGCGAGCCGGGGTTGGCGATCATGGCCAGCCCGCCGACGGCGAACGGCAGCAGCCCCAGCACCCAGGCCGACATGCGGCCCTCGGCCGACATCACGCGCACCTGGCCGAGCAGCTTCAAGCGGTCGCGGATGATGGCGCTGATCGACGTCAGCAGGTCGGTCAGGTTGCCGCCCGTCTCGCGCTGGATCAGCACGGCGATGACGAAGTAGCGCAGGTCGGTGCTGGGCACGCGGTTGGCCAGGTTCATCAGCGCGTCCGGCATCGACACGCCGAAGTTGACCTCGTCGAAGACGACGCGGAACTCGGCGCCGAGCACGTCGCTCATCTCCTCGCCGACCATCTTGAGCGCGGTCGGGAAGGCGTGGCCGGCGCGCATGGCGCGGCTCATCATGTCGAGCGCCTCGGGCAGCAGGCGCTCGATGTGGGTGATGCGCAGGCGGCGCGCGCGCATCGCCTCGAGCACCGGCAGCCACCCGCACAGGCCGGCGAGCACCAGGCGCGCCAGCCACGGCAGGCCCATGCTGGAGAACACGATGAAGCCGACCAGCGCGCAGCCGAGCATGAGCGCGGCGAGCTGGGCCGTGCTCATGGTGCGCCCGGCCTGCAGCAACAGGCGGTCGAGCTGGCCGATGCCGGGCAGCGCCGCCAGCAGCCGGTTGAGCGCGGCGTCGCGGCTGTAGGTGCGCTCCTTGGTGATCGACACGGCCAGCTCGGTGCCGCTGTCGCCGATGGCCGCGCGCAGGCGCCGGGCCACGCGCTCGGCCTCCGGGCTGCGCGTCTTGTTCCAGCCGGTAAACACGCCCCACACCAGCAGGCCGACGGCGCCGAACACGAGCAGGCCGAACAGGATCAGTCGAAGGTCCATGGCCGGTCCTATTTATGCACCGGGTCGAACACGTTGGCCGACACGGTGATGCCGAAGTTGCGCAGGCGCTCGATGAAGCGCGGGCGCACCCCGCTCGAGGTGTGGTGGCCCAGCACGGTGCCGTCGTCGGCCAGGCCGGTCTGCTTGAAGGTGAAGATCTCCTGCATCGTGATCATCTCGCCCTCCATGCCGGTGACCTCCTGGATCGACATGACCTTGCGCTTGCCGTCGGTCATGCGCGAGACCTGCACCACCACGCCGACGGCGCTGCTGATCTGCTGGCGCATGGCCTTGGTCGGCAGGTTGGCCGCCGCCATGCTGATCATGTTCTCCAGCCGCGTCAGGGCGTCGCGCGGGGTGTTGGCGTGGATGGTGGCCATCGAGCCCTCGTGGCCGGTGTTCATGGCGCCGAGCATGTCGAGCGCCTCGGCGCCGCGCACTTCGCCGAGGATGATGCGGTCGGGCCGCATGCGCAGCGCGTTGCGCACCAGCGCGCGCTGGCTGACCTCGCCCTTGCCCTCGATGTTGGGCGGGCGCGTCTCGAGCCGCACCACGTGCGGCTGCTGCAGCTGCAGCTCGGCCGCGTCCTCGACCGTGACGACGCGCTCGGAGCGGCCGATGAAGCCGGAAATCACGTTGAGCATGGTGGTCTTGCCGGAGCCGGTGCCGCCGGAGATCAGGATGTTGACCTTGGCCTTGCCCAGGCCCTGCAGCACCTCGGCCATGTCGGCCGTCATGCTGCCGTAGGCGACCAGGTCGGCCAGGCGCAGCGGGTCGGCCGAAAAGCGCCGGATCGACATGATCGGGCCGTCGATGGCCAAGGGCGGGATGATGGCGTTCACCCGCGAGCCGTCGGGCAGGCGGGCGTCGACCATCGGGCTCGACTCGTCGATGCGGCGGCCCACGCGCGAGACGATCTTGTCGATGATCTTCATCAGGTGGGCGTCGTCGCTGAAGGTGACGTCGGTCAGTTCGAGCTTGCCGCGCCGCTCGACGTAGATCTGGCGGTGGGTGTTGACCAGGATGTCGGAGACGGTCGGGTCCTCGAGCAGCGGCTCGAGCGGGCCGAAGCCGAGCATTTCGTTCTGGATGTCGCGCGTGAGCGTCTTGCGCTCGGCGTCGTTGATGACGACGGCGTCCTCCTCGAGCAGCTTTTCGACCAGGTTGCGCAGTTCGACGCGGATCTGGTCCTGGCTCAGGCGCTGCATGCTCTCGAGGTCGACCCGGTCGAGCAGCTGCGCGTGCAGGCGCTGCTTGAGCTTTTGGTAGGCGCGGTTGTCGATGGCGACGGCGCGCTGGCCGGCGACGCGGGTTTCGCCGCTTTCGAGCCGTTCGCGCAGGGAAATGGGGGGAGTGGACATGGCGGGCTTTCAGTAATGGGTCGCGGGCATCGGCGGGCCGTCAGGCCTTGCGCTGGCGCAGTTTGGACAGCCAGCCGCCGGCCTGCTGCTCGGGCGCGGCCTCGCCGCTGAGCTGGCGCGCCAGCCCGACCAGCGCCACGCTCAAGGGGCTCGCCGGCGCCAGCTGGATCACCGGCACGCCCTGGTTGACCGAGCGGGCGGCGGCGTCGTAGTGGTTGGGCATGGTGATGCTGACGTCGGTGTCGAAGGCGCCCTCGAGGTCCTTGAGCTTGATTTCGCCGCCCTTGTCGTGGCGGTTGACGATGACGCTGATCTTTTCCTTGCCGTATTCGAGCGAGCGGAACACGTTGAGCATGCGCTTGCCGTCGCGGATGTAGGGCAGCGTGGTCTGCAGCACCGGGTAGATCTGGTCGGCGTGGTCGAGCGCGCGGATGGTGACGGCGTCGAGGCTGCGGCCGACGTCGAGCAGCACGAAGTCGTAGTGGCGGCGCGCCAGCTTGAGGATGGCGTCGATGTGGTCGGGCTTGACGTCGTTGGCGTGGGTCGGGTCCGACGGCGCGGCCAGCACGCCGTAGTTGGGCGTGACGTTGAGCATGCTCGAGGCCAGGAACGAGGGGTCGAGCCGGTGGATCTGCTGGGCCACGTCGCTCAAGGTCGCCAGCGGCTTGTGGTCGGAGACGAACAGCGAGGCGTCGCCGAACTGCAGGTTCATGTCGATCAGCGCCACCTTGAACTTGCCGCTGGCCGCCAGCGCGTAGCCGAGGTTGGTGGCGAGGAAGGTGGCGCCGCTGCCGCCCTTGCACGAGATGAAGGCGAACACCTTGCCGTTGGCCTGGCTGCGCCGCTCGAGCTTTTCGCCGATGCGCTCGATGGCCGTGTTGAGGGTGGCGCTGGTGGCCGGCGACGGCAGCACCTCGCGCACGCCGGCGCGCATGGCCTGCATCAGGAACTCGGGGTCGCGCTGTTCGCTCAGCGCCACGCAGGCGATGCGCGGATATTGCGCCGAGAAGCGCTCGAGCAGGTCGAGGTCGCCGTCGTCGACCGACGGCCGGTCGATCACCAGCACGTCCGGCAGCTGCTCGTCGCCGAGCATCGACAGGCGCGCCACGCCGCCGCCCAGGTGGTCGACCTCGTCGGAGGGCGAGCGCGCGCGCAGCATGCGCATCACGTCGGCCAGGTGTCGCTCATCGCGGGAAATGACAGCTATCTTCAATTTGGTTCGTGCTCGCTGGTGGGTGGATCGGCCGGTTACCTGATGCCGGAACCGATGGTGGGGCCGCTTTGCTGCAAGTCCTGGGTGGTAAAGGAGCGCTGGTAGTTCTCGTAGGCGGCGGCCGCCGCTTTCGCGTCGAGGCCGTTGACGGGGCGGCGGTCGGCGGCCGCGGCCGGGTCCAGCGTCTGGCCGGCCACGGCCGCGCGCAGGCTGGCGCCGAACTGGCGGTCGAGGTTGGGGGCGAGGGCGCAGCCGGACAGCGCGCCGGCCGCCAGCGCGCACAGGGCGGCGGCCGCCAGGCGGGCGGCGCGGCGCCGCGGGAGGGCGAAGGTCGAGGGCATGGGCATCCTATTTCACGTCGAAGCCGGCGGCCGGCGGCGCCGGCCGGGTGGCCGGCGCGGTGGCGGGCGGGGGGGCGCCTTCGAGCTTGCCGCGCAAGAAGAAGTCGGTGCGGCTCGGTTCGCTGTAGCCATCGGTCGGCAGCTTGGCGTCGGGCGGCAGCGGCCGCGCCAGGTGGGGCGTGACGATGAACACCAGCTCGGTGCGGTCGCTCTGGAAGTCGCTGCTGCGAAACAGCGCGCCCAGCACGGGGATCTCGCCCAGTCCGGGGAAGGCCTTGATGTTGGTGGTCACGTTGTTCTTGATCAGGCCGCCGATGGCGAAGCTCTGGCCGTCGTACAGCTGCACCGTGGTGCTGGCGCGGCGCGTGGTAAACGACGGCAGCACGGCCGTCGCCGCGCTGTTGCCGCTGGCGATGCCGACGCCTTCGCGGTTCAGCTCGGACACCTCGGGCGCCACCTTCAGGTTGATGCGTCCGCCCTCGAGCACGGTCGGGGTGAACTTGACGGCCACGCCGTATTCCTTTTCCTCGAGCGTGATGGTGGGGGTGCCGCCGCCGCTGTTTTGCGCCACCGGGATGTAGATCTTGCCGCCGGCCAGGAAGCTGGCCTCCTGGCCGCTGATGGCCATCACCGTCGGCTCGGCCAGGATCTTGACCAGGCCGTCGTTCTTTTGGGCGTCGAAGGTGAGGAACTTGCCGTTCTTGGTGTTGAAGGCGTCGACCTTGCCGGGATTGCCGCTGAGCAGATTGGACAGCAGGGTGTAGGTCCAGCTGCCGCTGTTGCCCACCAGGCCGACGCTGGCGCCGAGCTGGTCGACCAGGGTCTTGGAGATTTCGGCGATGCGCACCTCCAGCATCACCTGCTGCGGCGCGGCCACGGCCAGCATGTTGATCACGCGCCCGCCCGCCTGGGCGCCGCCGGCGGCGGCGCTGGTGGCCGGCGTGGCCGCCGACAGGATGGCCGCCGGGTCGCCGCCGCCGCTGGCCGGCGCCGCCGCCGTGGCGGCCGGGGCCGCTTGCGCGCCGGCGCCGGCGCCGCTGTTGCGCTGCAAATAGGCGTTGGCCACCGCTACGATCTGGGCCGCCTTGACCGAGTCGGCCACCACGCCCGAGAGGATCAGCGCGCCGCCGGAGACGGTGATGCGGATGTCCTTTTCGTTCGGGAACAGCTGGTCGAACTGCTGGCGCAGCGCGGCGCTGTCGAGGCCGACGACGATGTCGATGATGGTGGCCTGGTTGGCCTTGTTCCACAGGATCAGGTTGGTCGAGCCGGTCGACTTGCCCAGCAAATACACTTCGTGCGGATTGATCAGGATCACGTCGGCCACCTTGGCGTCGCCGACGGCCAGCCGCGCCACCGGATAGGGCAGGTGCATCAGGGTCGACTTGCCCTCCGACAGGTTCATCAGCGCGGCAAGCTCGGTGCCGCGCGCGCCGGACACGGCGCCGGCCGGGGCGGCGGCCGCCGGCGCGGGCGCCGG
>CAUPRW010000089.1:0-14988 GCA_963513825.1 uncultured Duganella sp. | reverse complement strand
CTTTCCCTCGCCCTCTACTGGCTCAAGCAACCTGACACGTTCCAGATCACAAAACGCCAATTCGATGATGCTCTGGATCAGCTCGTTTCTATGGTTGCACGGTATGAACTATGAGGGGAAGGGTCAGGACTTGACCCCGACCGGCGTCAGCCGGCGCCCAGGGTGGCGAGCTCGCGCCGCATGTTGGCGATGGCGCGCGCGTTGTAGGCGTCGGCGAAGTAGGCGTCGCCGAACAGTTGGCCGGCCTCGGCCTTGCGGCACAGGTGGGCCAGCGCGCCGCCGCGCTCGCGGCGGTACTGGGCCTCCGGCAGGTGGCCGTACTCGCGCCGGATGCCGCGCGCGTAGTTCTGGTAGACCTCGTCGTCCTGGCCGAGGATGGCCAGGTCGACGCTGAGCATGACGTCCTTGAGCCGGTGCGCCACCGCCGCCGCCTGGAAGTGGTCGGTGGCGCGGATGAGCTGGGCGGCGTCGTCCATCTGCTGGGCCAGGTGGCTGCCCAGCCACAGGCGGGCGCTGGCCTCCTCGTCGGTCACCTCCCCGTCCCGCCGGCCGTACTCGGCGTCGTGGAACCACAGCGCTTGCTTGACGACGTCGACGTCGGCCGGGTCCGGCGCCGTGTTGGCGGCCCAGGCGCGGATCTCGCACAGGCCGTGCACCAGGTGGTCGAGGTTGTGGTAGTGGCGCCCGGGGCCGCCGTAGGCGGTGGCGCCGGTCAGGCGCACGAACCACTGGTCGGCGTGGGCGATGGCCGGGGCGTCGGCGTGGGCGTAGTCCCACAGCGCGGCCCATTCCCGGCGCAGCCAGCCGAGCACCCAGGCGTGGTAGGCCGGGCCCGGCACGAATTGCTTCATGATCCAGTTCCAGCCGATCGGCCCCTCGAGCGCCTTGACAAAGCTCGAGCTGACCGACCCCAGGTCGCGCGGCGGCATGACGAAGATGGTCTTGGCGCCCTGCAGCACGTCGACGTTGGTTTGCTGGATCAGGTTTTCATAGTCGAAATCGGCCGTGGTGCGGATGCCGCGGATGAGGCAGTCGGCGCCGTGCTTCTTGGCCGCGCGCGCCGTGTAGTCGCCCTTGACGATGACGACCTGCACATTGTCCCAGCCCTGCTCGGCGCAGCTGAGGGCGATGATGCTCTTGCGCTCCTCGGCCGTAAACTTCGGTTGCTTGGCGGTGTTCTCCGACAAAAACACCACCACCTCGTCCGCGATCGAGCGCGCCTCGTTGATCACCCACATATGGCCGTTGGTGATCGGGTCCAGCGTCCCCGAAAAGCCGATTTTCTTCATGCGCCGCTCCCCCCGATGTCAAAGGCGCATTTTAGACCGGAGTGGGGCGCGCGGTCTCGGGAAAATCGACCACCACCTGCAAGCCGCCCAGGCGGGCCGACCGGTCCAGGGTGAGCGCGGCGCCGTGGCGCTCGGCGATGGAGCGGATGATGGCCAGCCCCAGGCCGCTGCCGCCGGCCTCGCTGCCGGGCACGCGGTAGAAGCGGTGGAAGACGCGCTCGCGCTCGTCGGGCGGGATGCCGGGGCCGGAATCGTCGACGCGCAGCACCACGCGCCCCGGCCCGCCCTTGGCGCCGGGCACGCGGCGCAGCTCGAGGTCGACCGTGCCGCCGGCCGGGGTGTACTTGATGGCGTTGTCGACCAGGTTGCGCAGCAGGATGACGAGGGCGTCGGGCTGGCCGTCGACGCCGGCCGGGTCGGCGTGGTGCAGGCCGAGGTCGATCTGGCGGGCCTGGGCCAGCCCGGCCATGTCGCCCACGGTGCGCTTGACCAGCTCCGACAGGCTCACCGATTGCAGGGCGCGCTCGTCGACCGAGCCCTCCTGGCGCGCCAGCACCAGCAATTGCTCGACGAGGCGGGTGGCGCGCTCGATGCCGGCCGTGACGCGGCCGATGGCGACCTGGCGCGCGGCCTCGTCCTGGGCGCGGCCCAGGCTGAGCACCTGCAATTTGAGCGCCGCCAGCGGCGAGCGCAGCTCGTGGGCGGCGTCGGCGACGAAGTGTTGCTGGGCCTCGAAGGCGGTGCGCACGCGGCCGAACAGCAAATTGAGTTCGTGCACCAGCGGCAGCACCTCGTCGGGCAAGTCGTTTTCCGACACGGGCGACAAATCGTCGGCCTGGCGCGCGGCCACCTGGCGCTTGACGCGCGAGACGGGCGCGAGCGAGCCGGACACGACCCACCACACCACCAGCATCAGGATCGGCGCCATCACGGCGATCGGGCCGACCGTGCGCAGCGCCAGGGTGCCGGCCATGCGCTGGCGCACCGCCATGTCCTGGGCCACCTGCACCGTCTGGTTGCTCGTCTGCACCGAGAAGATGCGGTAGGTGGTGTTGTTGGCCTTGACGTTGGAAAAGCCCAGCACGGCGCGCTGGGGCAGCGCCGCGCGCGACAGCGAGCGGAACACCTGGGCGCCGTCGGGGGTCCACACCTGCACCACCAGGTCGTCGTTCTCGGGGTCGGCCACGGCGTCGGCGGCCTTGTTGGTCAGGGTCGCGCTCGAGCGCAGCGACATGGCCATTTGCTGCATGTGGTAGTCGAAGATCTGGTCGGCGTCGCTCAGGGCGCTGCGGTAGGCGATCAGCGCCTGGGCGATGGCGGCCATGGTGATGGCCGCCAGCAGGAACCACAGCAGGCGCCCGCGCAGCGAGTGGGTCACCACCGGCACCCGCGGCAACGACGGCATCTTGACCTTCACCCTCATAGCTTGGGCACCATGTAGCCGAGGCCGCGCACGTTCTGGATCAGCTCGGCGCCGAGCTTTTTGCGCAGGCCGTGGATGTAGACCTCGACGGCGTTGCTGTTGACCTCGTCCTTCCAGCTGTAGAGCTTTTCCTCGAGCTGGTGGCGCGACAGCACGATGCCGGGGCGGGCGATGAGCGCCTCGAGCACGGCCCATTCGCGCGCCGACAGGCTCACCGGCTTGCCGTCGGCGAGCACCTCGCGCGTTTGCGGGTTGACCGAGACGGCGCCGTGCTCGAACACGGGCTCGGCGCGGCCGGCCGAGCGCCGCAGCAGCGCGCGGATGCGCGCGAGCAGCTCGTCGAGGTCGTAGGGCTTGAGCACGTAGTCGTCGGCGCCGGCGTCGAGGCCGGCGATGCGCTGCTCCTTGGCGTCGCGCGCCGTGGCCACCAGCACCGGGGTCAGTTCCTTGCGCGCGCGCATCGAGCGCAGCACCTCGAGGCCGTCCTTGCGCGGCAGGCCCAGGTCGAGCAGCACCAGGTCGTAGGTCTGGGTTTGCAGGGCGGTGTCGGCCATGTCGCCGTCCTTGACCCAGTCGACCGCGTAGTGCTCGGCCCGCAGCAGGTCGAGCACCACCTCGCCGATCATCGTGTCGTCTTCTACCAGCAGCAGTCGCATCGTGGGGTTCCTTGGTTGTTGTTGTCGCGCCGGCCGGCGCCGGCGCGCCGATCAGCCCAGCCGCACCGGGATGAAGATTCTCTCATCTCCGCGCTGGATCAGCAACGCCACCGACTTGCCGGACTTGTCGACCACCTGGCGCACCTGGTCGACCGTGTTGACGGCCAGGCCGTTGACCGACAGCAGCACGTCGCCCGGCTGGATGCCGGCGTTGGCGGCGGCGCCGCCGGCGTCCTCGATCACCAGGCCGCCGGGGATGCCGGACTGGCGTTTTTCCATCTGGTCGAGCGGGCGCAGCGACAGGCCCAGCTTGAGCTTGGCGCTGGCCGGGTCGGCCCGTTCGCCGGCGGCGGCGGCCACCTTGTCGCTGGCGTTGCCCAGGGTGGCGCTGAGGGCGACGAGCTTGCCGTTGCGCCACACCTCGAGGTTGATCTTGGTGCCCGGCGCGGCCAGGCCGACCATGGCCGGCAGGTCGATCGAGCTGACGATCTTCTGGCCGTTCATGGTGCGCACCACGTCGCCGGGGCGCAGGCCGGCCTTGTCGCCGGGGCCGCCCCGTTCGACGTTGGCCACCAGCGCGCCCTCGGGCGTGGCCAGGTTGAACGAATCGGCGAAGCTCTGGTCGATCTCCTGCACCGTCACGCCCAGCTTGGCGTGTTCGACCTTGCCGTTGGCGACGATCTGGTCCTTGATCTTGGTGGCGACGTCGATCGGGATGGCGAACGACAGGCCCTGGTAGCCGCCGGTCTGGCTGTAGATCTGCGAGTTGATGCCGACCACCTCGCCGCGGGTGTTAAACAGCGGCCCGCCCGAGTTGCCGGGGTTGACGGCGACGTCGGTCTGGATGAAGGGCACGTAGTTGTCGTCGGGCAGGGTGCGGCCCTTGGCGCTGACGACGCCGGCGGTGACGGTGTTGGCCAGGCCGTACGGCGAGCCGATGGCCAGCACCCACTCGCCCACCTTGAGGTTGTCGGTCTTGGCCAGCGGCACCACCGGCAGGTTCTTGGCGTCGATCTTGAGCACGGCGACGTCGGTCTTCGGGTCCGAGCCGAGCACCTTGGCGCGGAACTCGCGGCGGTCGGTGAGCTTGACGACCACTTCGCGGGCGTCGCGCACCACGTGGGCGTTGGTCAGGATGATGCCGTCGGCGCTGATGATGAAGCCCGAGCCGAGGCCGTGGGTGGGCATGTCGCGCTGGCCGCGCGGCGCCTGCTGGCCCTGGAAGCGGCGGAAAAACTCCATGAACGGGTCGTCGCCGAAGGCGTCGCCGCGGCCCTGCTGGCCACCGCCGTCGTAGGCGGTCTTGACGCTGCCGGTGACGTTGATGTTGACCACGGCCGGGCCGTTGTGGGCGGCGACGACGCTAAAGTCGGGCAGCGCGATGCTCGGCGCCGGCACGGCCACCGGCGTGCCCGGGGCGGGCTGGGCGGCGGCGGGGGCGCTGGCGACAGCGGCGACGGGGGCGCCGGCGGTGGCGCTGGTTTGGTGGACGACAACGGCACCTCCCGCGCCGATCGCGGCCAGCACGGCCACGGCGGCGACGGCGCGCTTGGCGGTCTTCGATCCGGAAGAAGTAGTTTGGGACATATGCACTCCTGATTGAATGTGAGGTTTTGTAGATGTATTCAATATGAGGCAAAAAACTTAGACGCCACTTAACATCTGTTGCAGATACAAACACTTACAAACGTTATTTATTTTACAATCATCTGGACGTGCAACTGGCCGGATATACCGGCCAGTTGGTCCTACCCGGGCGCCACGCAGGTGGCGCCGATGGTTGCCGCTACGCCGCCATCAAGCGGCCTGGCGCTGCTCGATGGCGGTGACGTTGTCGCCGCCGGCGCCGTCGATGACGATCTTGCGCGGCTTGAGCGCTTCCGGGATCTCGCGCACCAGTTCGATGGTGAGCATGCCGTTGTCAAAGGACGCGCCGGTCACCTTGACGTGGTTGGCCAGTTGGAAGCGTTGCTCGAAGTCGCGCGCCGCGATGCCGCGGTGCAGATAGGTGCGCTCGGTGGCGTCCTTCTGCTTGCGGCCGACCACTTGCAGCGAGTCGCGCTCGAAGGTGATGTCGATTTCCGAGCGGTCGAAGCCGGCCAGCGCCATCACGATCCGGTAGTTGTCTTCGGAGACCAGTTCGATGTTGTATGGCGGGTAGCTCGGGGCGGAATCGCCGCGCTGGGCATCGTTGAGCAGTTGTGCCAGACGGTCAAAACCGATGGCGGAACGATACAGGGGAGTAAGGTCAAAAGTACGCATGATAGATATCCTTTTCAAGTTAAGCGATATGGTCACGTGGTCCCCAACTGGGCAACCACTGAGTCGAATATAGGTCGGTTTGGAGGGCTTTCAAGGCCTTGAAAAACGCTTGCAAGATCCCCAGCGGCGCACTTTTTTGAAAAATTTTTTAGTCGAACGCGACATCCTCGAGGCGGAAGCGCATTTTGCGCCGCTCGGGCAGGGTCCAGCCGGCGCCGGGCGTCGGGTCGCGCGGCGGCGCCGCGTGCGGGCCGGTGTCGCGCGGGTCGCGGGAATCGTTGGGTGGGCACTCGCGCGCCGCGTCGCCCGGCCAACCATGTGGCCCGGCCGGTGGTCCCGCGTGCAACCAGGCTGGCGCCGCCTGCTGGCAAGCCTGGGCCTGGGCCTGGATCGCCGCCATCATCGCCAGCACCGTGGTTTCGGGGATCAGCGCGCCCGCTTCTTGCGCGGCCGCCTGCAACGCCGGCCGGGCGGGATGGCTGGCGGCCCGGCCGGCGACGCCGCGCGCGCCGTGGCCCGGCCCGTCACGCACGGCATCGGCCGCCGGATTTGCCGCCGGCGCCCCCTGCCCGCCCCCCTGCCCGCCCCCCTGCCCGCCCCCCTGCCCGGCCACCTGCTGGCGCAGGCAGCAAGCCAGCATGAAACGCTGGTCGCAGGGGCGGCGGACGTACAAATCGGTCCAGGCGTTGCGCGTGGAACGGGCGAACAATTGCGCGAACTGGTTGGGCGAGACCGGCTTGCCGTCGTGGATGATCTGGTCGCCCTCCACCCGCGCATAATTGTGCTCGCCGTAGCTCCATGAGCGCAGCACGGTCCCCTCGGGCAAGAACACCGATTTCCACTGGTAGCCGCGCACGCTGGCCGGGTCGCTTCCGGCCGACAGTTTGGCTTGCTCACCGAGCCACAGTTCGATCGCCGAGGACACGGCTTCTGACACGTCCTGGGTGCCGCCGCGCGTGGCCAGCCGCGCGATCAGCTTGAGGAGGACATTGGTATCGAGGTGCAGAGTCATTGCGGATTTCATTCGATTTTTCCTTCTATTTTGTTCTGCTTTCCTCTATTTAGACCTGCTTTGCCCGCGTTGGTTCCGCCAGCGAAGGCACCTCCAGCGCGCCCACAGCGCAGGCCCCAGCGCGGCCCGAGAGCGGCTCAAAAAGCAGCCCAAAGCAGGGAAAAATAGAAGGAAATAGAAGAATAAATAGAAGACTTCCCGCACGGAGCCGCGGAGGGCACACCCCCTATCTATTCCAGGGGAATTTTCAAGCGGTCCAACATGCTAAACTCTTTCTCTTGTCCAATCATTTCACGCCGCTCCATGTCCCTTACCCGTGCCGCCCTTGCCGTCCTGTTGGCCACCGCCTTCAGCGTCCAGGCAGAACCGATCTCCGAGCAGCCCTACCCGGGCACCATCGTGCTCAAGGTCGACGCCAGCAACTTCGCCCAACAAATTTTCCGCGTGCGCCAGACCATCCCGGCCAGGGCCGGCAAGCTGACCTTGCTCTACCCGCAATGGGTGGTGGCCAACCACGGCCCCAGCGGCGCGCTCAACCAGTTCGCCGGGCTCAAGGCCAGCGCCAACGGCAAGGCGCTCGACTGGAAGCGCGACCCGCTCAACGTCTGGGCCTTCACGCTCGACGTGCCGGCCGACGCCACGGCGGTCGAGGTCGAGTTCCAATACCTGTCGCCGATCGAGGCCAACCAGGGGCGCACGACGTTTACCGCCGACATCCTCGGCGTGCAATGGCAATCGCTGGCGCTGTACCCGGCCGGCTACCGCAGCCGCAACATCACCGTGCAGCCGAACCTGACCGTGCCGCCCGGCTGGCAGTACGGCAGCGCGCTCGAGACGGCCGCGCGCAACGGCGACGAGATCGCCTTCAAGCCGCTCGACCTGGAAACCCTGCTCGATTCGCCGCTGTTCGCCGGCCGCTATTTCCGCCGCGTCGACCTCGACCCGGGCGCCAAGGTGCCGGTGCACCTGAACATCGTGGCCGACAGCGCCGAGCAGCTGGCGGCCACGCCCGAGCAAATCGCGCCGCACCGGGCGCTGATCCAGCAAGCCTATAAATTGTTCGACTCGCGGCACTACCGCCACTACGATTTCCTGTTCGCCATCAGCGACGAATTCGGCGGCATCGGCCGCGAGCACCACGAGTCGAGCGAGAACGGCGTCAAGCTGGGCTACTTCACGGACTGGGCCAAGTACGAGGCCCGGCGCGAGCTGCTGTCGCACGAATTCGTGCACTCGTGGAACGGCAAGTTCCGCCGCCCGGCCGGCCAGGACGTGCCCAACTTCAATACCCCGCTCGACAACTCGCTGCTGTGGGTGTACGAGGGCCAGACCCAGTACTGGGGCGCGGTGCTGGCCGCGCGCGCCGGGCTGATCAAGCCCGAGAACACGCGCGACCTGCTGGCCGCCTCGGCCGCGCGGCTCGACAACGTCAAGGGCCGCGAGTGGCGCGCGGTGCAGGACACCACGTACGACCCGATCGTCAACGCCCGCCGCCCGCAGGTGTGGAACAACTGGCAGCGCGGCGAGGATTACTACCAGGAAGGCCAGCTGATCTGGCTCGACGCCGACACCCGCATCCGCGAGCTGTCCGGCGGCAAGCGCTCGCTCGACGATTTCGCGCGCGCCTTCTTCGGCGTCGACGACGGCGCCCGCGTGGCCAAGCACTACACGTTCGAGCAACTGGTGGCGGCCTTGAACGCCGTGCAGCCCTACGACTGGGCCGGTTTCCTGCGCAGCCGCGTGGACAGCCACGGCCCCGGCGCGCCGCTCGACGGGCTGGCGCGGGCCGGCTGGAAACTGGTGTACGCCGAGCAGCAAACGCCGTTCCTCAAGGCCCAGGAAGAGTTGAGCAAGTCGGCCAACTTCCAGTATTCGCTCGGCTTCTCGGTCGGCGCCGAGGGCAAGCTCGAGGCGTTCATGTGGGAGGGCGTCGGCTTCAAGGCCGGCATGTCGGGCGGTTCGACCTTGCTGGCCGTCAATGGCCGCGCCTACAAGCCGGACGTGCTGCGCGCGGCCGTCAGCGCCGCCAAGGAGGGCAAGGAGCCGATCGCGTTGTTGGTCAAAAAGGGCAATCTGTACCAGACCTACGCGCTCGACTACCACGGCGGCCTGAAGTACCCGCGCCTGGAGCGCCTGCCGGGCACGCCGGACCGGCTCGAGGCCATCCTCAAGCCCCTGAAGTAACGCCCGCACCGCGCCCGAATCGCGCCCGCGCCGCGCGGGCGCGGCGCCGTTTTGGTGTATGCTGGCGGTATGAACAAAGACACCGACATCCAACTGAGCGGCCCCTTCAAGGCCACCGACGGCGCCGGCCGCGCCCACGACGCCAAGGCGATCCGCATCTTCGACGAAGGCTACGGCGCCATCGACGTCTACGTCGATTTCGCCGGCCCGATCAGCGGCCTGCACAAGGACAAATCGCTGATCGACGCCGTCGTCGCGCAACTGCGCACGGTCGGCTACACGGGCCCGGCGCTGACGGCCGGCGACCCGGTGCTGCAGGAAGGCAAATTGCTGGTCCTCGAGTCGCCCGACGCGTTTGCCACCTTCGCCGCCGGCAAGGGCTGGAAGGACCTGGCCGAGGAATTCGACGACGAGTGAGCGGGGGCGTTCACGCGAGATAGCGCGCGCTCCAGACGGCGATCAGGTCGGCCACGTAGACGGCGTCCTCGCGCCGGGTCAGCAGGTGGTCGGCGCTGTCGAGCGAGACGAAACTTTTCGGATGCCTGGCGGCCGTGAAGATATCGACCGCGTTGCTGATCGGCACCGTGTCGTCGCCCGGCGCGTGCATCACCATCAGGGCCCGCCGCAGGGCCGCGATCTTACCCTTCAAATTGTGCTCGCCGGCGTCCTCGACGAACTGGCGCTTGATGCGGAACGGCCGCCCCGCCAGTTGCACCTGGGCCTCGCCGTCGCGCGCGATCGCGTCCAGGTGGGCGGAAAACAGGCCGGTCACGTGCGACGGATCGCTGGGCGCGGCCACGGTGACGACGGCGGCCACTTCCGGCATGCGGTCGGCGGCGGCCAGCACGGCCGCGCCGCCGAGGCTGTGGCCGATCAGCAGGCGCGGCGCGGCGAAATGGGCGCGCAGGAAATCGGCGGCGGCCACCAGGTCGGCCAGGTTGGACGAGAAATTGGTGTTGGCGAACTCGCCCTCGCTCGCGCCCAGGCCGGTGAAGTCGAAGCGCAGCACGGCGATGCCGTGGGCGGTGAGCGCCTGGGCGACGCGGCTGGCGGCAAACACGTCCTTGCCGCACGTGAAGCAGTGGGCGAACAGGGCGTAGGCTTTGATGTGCGCCTCGTCGCCGTCCGGCGCGTCGAGGCGGGCGGCCAGCCTGGCGCCGTCGGCGCCGGGAAATTCCTGTCGTTGTGATCGCATACGGGGTGCCTCGGGTTGGCCTGCCTGGTCGGCCTGCCAAGCATACCTGAAACACCGCGCATGGCGCCACACCGCGCGCCCCGATCGCGCCAGCCCGGCGCAGCTTGCCGCTCACCCGAACAAGCCATGCAAATACCAGCGCGTGGCGGCCTCGGCGTCGTTGCCGCCGCGCTCCCGGTACAGCCAGTAATGCGCATGGTCGCGCCCCTCGGCCATGAAATAATCGCGCGTCTGCATCTCGCCCCACCAGCCCGCCTCGATGCGCTCGCCGGTCGACACGATCGTCAACGGCGTACCATAAAAGGGCCGGTGCCCGCGCATCAGCAGCGCGATCGGCTTGGCCAGCAGCCACGCCGGCCGCGGCAGGCTCGGCAGGTCCGGCGGCAGCTGCGCGCGGGCCTCGGCCGGCCGTATCTTGTCGTGCGCGCCGACCCAGGCGTTGGCGTGCTCGGGCCGGTAATCGGCGCGCGGCGCCGCCCGCAGCACGTTCTCCGGCCCCAGCCGCGCGGTCAGCAACTCCAGCAGGCGCTGCCAATCCTCGTGCCTGCCGCCCGGCTCGGGGAACAAGGACGCGCTCGGCGGCGCCATCGGCCGCACCCGCGGCGCCTCCAGGCACAGGCCGATCACCGGCGCCGCCAGCGCCTGCCTGGCCAGGCGCTCCCTGAGCAGGCGCAGCAGGTGCTCATCGCCCCAGGTCGGCTCGGCCAGCACCACCTCGATCGCCGTCGGCGGCCGCGCCACCCGGCCGCGCTCGTGCTCGAGCAACAGGACGATGCGCTCGACGGCGACCTGGTGCGCGCTGAGCCACCCGCTCAGCTGCAGCAGCAAGCGGTGCGCGCCGCACAGCAGCGCCTCGGCGTGCTCGACGCGGTCGAACAACTCCAGTTTGGCGCGGAAGCTGGCCGGCGCCGCCAGCCACTGGTGCAGTTCGGGCCGCTCGCCGTGGGCGGCGTCGAGCATGTCGAGCACGGCGCCCCCGCAGCGCCGCTGCAGGCCCGGCCGCGGCAGCGCGCGCGCCGCGCCCACGGTCAGGCAACCGATGCCCTCGAACCAGGCCAGGTGGGGCCGCGCCGGCGGCAGCAGGCCCAGCGGCAGGCGATGGAGGCGGCGCAGCAGCGACGCCACCGTCAGCGCGCGTCCGGCGCCGGCGCGCGCCAGCAGCCAGGCGCCGCGCGCGGTCGGCGCGCAGGCGACGGTGGCGGTAAAGCCGAGCGCGCGCAGGCTGGCGGCGACCTGCCGGCACAGCGCGCCGATGCCGCCAAACAGGCGCAGGCTGGCGCCCACGTCGAGCAGCAACGTGGCCTCCTCGGCCATGGCAACCTGCGGCGTGTAGCGCAGCAGCGCCATGGCCACCGCGTCGAGCGCCTCGGCCTCGCGCCGCGGCGCGCGCTGCTCGAAGCGCGCGTGCGGCGCCAGCATCAGCGCGCCGCCGCGGCGCATGCCCGCCTCGACGCCGGCCGCGCGCGCCGCGTCCGACATGGCCGCCACCCGCTCGTGCTCGAGCACGACGGTGCAGCTGTCGTCAGACCAGCGCGGGCAAAACACTTCGAGCGGCAGCCGGGGCAGGTGCAGGGCGATCCAGAGGCGCATGGCGTTGTAGCAAGGAAGGGGTCAAGGGGAGGAACAAGGGGCGGTCGCGGCGCGGCCCGCGGCGCTTGACGAAACCGATGTCGACGCCGCCGGCGGCGGCCGTCAGCGACAGGCGCAGCGGCGCCGGCGAGGCGTCCTGCGCCGCCGCCAGCGGGCGCAGCAGGCAAAACAGGGTGTCCGCGCTTTGCGCGGCCAGGTGCAGCCGGCGCAGGGTGTCGCCGCGCGCGTGCGCCTGCCACAGCAGCAGCGCGCCGCAACAGCCGCTGCGCAACACCTGCTCGGCCGCCCACAGGGCGTCGCCGCCGTGGCCGCCGGCGCCGGCGCGGATCCAGAGCAATTGCGCCGGGTCGATCCCCAGCGCGGCCAGCGCCAGCGCCTGCGGCGCGTGCGGCGGCTGCAACAGCACGATGGGGCGCTGGCCCAGCGCCGCCAGCGCCGGGCGCAGCAGGCGTAATTCGCCGATGCCGTGCTGCTGCACCAGCAAGTCGATCAAGGTGCCCAGCGGCCAGCCGCCGCCGGGCAACTGCGCCGACAGCGCGGCAAAGCCGGTGTCGACGCAGCGCGTGGCGCTGTGCGCCAGTTGCGACGCCCGCCACAGCGACGGGTGGAGGGATTCGGGCGCGGCGCCGGCGGCCGGGGCGGCGGCGCCGGCGGGAGCGCGGGCGGAGGCAGGGGCTGAGATGGAGGCAAGGGCGGTCATGGTTTCACCAGCGCATTTTAGCGCAAATACTGTATAAATACACAGTACTATTTCAATCCGGTTTTGGCAAGCCCGAATATGTTTGGCGCGCGGCATGCTGTAACATGACACCAAAGAAACATCACCAGGACCCTATTTTGCCAACAATACAACTGGTCGGCGCGGTCATTTTCGGCCTCGCCCTGCTCCACACGTTCGCCGCCAAATCGTTCGAGGCGCTGGCGCGCCGCCATCCGCGCCACGCCGGCCTGTTCCACCTGCTGGGCGAGGTCGAGGTGGTGTTCGGCTTCTGGGCCTTCGTCCTGATCGCCGCCCTGGCCTTGCTCGACGGCCCCGCCGCCGCGATCGGCTACGCCGAGACGCGCCACTACGCCGAGCCGCTGTTCGTCTTCACCGTGATGGTGGTGGCCGCCTCGCGCCCGGTGCTCGACATCGTCCGCCGCGTGCTGCGCGCCGCCGCCCGGCGCCTGCCGGTGGCGACCGAGCTGGCGCTGTCGTGGTTCGGCCTGGCGCTGGTGCCGCTGACGGGCTCGCTGATCACCGAGCCGGCCGCCATGACCCTGGCGGCGCTGATGCTCGCGCCGCTCGTGTTCCGCCAGGGCATGCCCGAATGGCTCAAATACGCCGCCCTCGGCGTGCTGTTCGTCAACGTCTCGATCGGCGGCACCCTGACCGCCTACGCCGCGCCGCCGGTGCTGATGGTGGCCGCCACCTGGCACTGGGACACGCTGCACATGGCGACCCACTTCGGCTGGAAGGCGGCGCTGGCCGTGGCCGTCAACGCCGGCGCGGTCTGCTGGCTGTTGCGCCCCCACCTGCGCGCCCTGGGCGGCGCCGCCGCGGCGGCCACGCCGGACGACGCGCCGCCGGTGCCGTGGCCGGTCACGCTGATCCACCTCGCCTTCCTGGCCGGGGTGGTCCTGCTCGGCCACCATCCGGTGCTGTTCCTCGGCCTGTTCATGCTGTTCCTCGGCTTCACGTCGGCCTACCCTCGCCATCAACACCCGCTGATCATCAAGGAAGGCTTGCTGGTGGGCTTCTTCCTGGCCGGCCTGGTGGTGCTCGGCGGCATGCAGCAATGGTGGTTGCAGCCCCTCGTCGCCAGCCTGTCGCCGGTGGCCCTGTTCTTCGGCGCCCTGGGCTTGACGGCGATCACCGACAACGCCGCGCTGACCTACCTCGGCTCGCTGATCGAAGGCATCACCGCGCCGTCGCAATACATGCTCATGGCCGGCGCGGTGGCCGGCGGCGGCCTGACGGTGATCGCCAACGCGCCCAATCCGGCCGGCGCGGCGCTGCTGCGCCACGGCTTCGACGACGCCTCGATCGGCGCCGTCGGCCTGCTGCTCGGCGCGCTCGGCCCGACCGCCGTTGCCGCCGCCGCCTTCCTGCTGTTATAGGCCAGCCGGTCCCGCGTGGCGGTACTTGTCAAAAAAAGATGCCCGATCGTTAAAGTTAACCTACCATTTCACTTCCAGGGTGCAACCTTTACACCCGCCAACTGTGAGGGATGGAAACGATGATGAACACACCACCATGCGCCCTGCTGCTGCTGGGCGCGGCCGCCTGCCTGGGCGCGCCCGCGCGCGCGGCCGAGGCCGGGACCACCGACGCCGCCTTCGCCAAGGCGCAGCTGCGGGTCGACATCGGCGGGCGCAAGCTCAACCTGTACTGCAGCGGCAGCGGCGCCACCACGGTGCTGTTCGACAGCCCGTCGGGCGAGGGCGGCTGGAGCTGGTTCAAGGTCCAGCCCGAGGTGGCCAGGCACACCCGCGCCTGCGTCTACGACCGCGCCGGTTACGGCTTTAGCGACCCGGCCGGGCGGCCCAACACGTCCGCCAACGCGGTCGAGGACTTGCACCGGGCGCTGGCCCGGGCCGGCGTCAAGCCGCCGTATCTACTGGTGGGCAACTCGCTCGGCGGCGGCAACGCCCAGCTCTACGCCTACCGCCATCCGGACCAGGTCAAAGGCCTGGTGCTGGTCGAACCGCAAACCGAAAACGAGACCAAGCGCCTGAACCGGGCCTCCGGCGGCATGCTCGGGAAGGTCTACGCCATGGTCGGCCGGCACGACGACGACTGCCTGCGCCAGGCGGCCAAGGGCTTCAAGGCCGGCGGCGAGGCGATGGCCGGCTGCATCGGCGATCCGGCCGACCACTACGGCCCGGTGCTCGGCGCGCAAGTGCTCAAGACGATGCAGACGGCGGCGTACTGGCGCACGCGGGTCGCCGAATACAGGGCGATCCCGACCAGCGACGACCAGCTGCGCGCGCGGCGCCAGCCCTTCGGCGACCTGCCGCTGCTGGTGCTCACGCGCGGCGTGAGTCCCTACGCCATCCCCGGCCAACCGCAAAGCGCCATCAACAAGGCCATGGAGGACGAGAACGAAACGATCCACAAGGAGCTCGCGGCGCTATCGACCCGGGGCGCGCAACGGGTGGTGGCCGGCGCGTCGCACGGCATCCAGGGCGACGCGCCGGGGGCCGTGACGGCGGCCGTGCTGGAGATCCTCAAACAAATCGACTAGCCCAAGGAGGGGGTCAAGTCTGACATTCCCCCTGTGTCAGACTAGTTGTCGCCTCACTTTTTAAGAGGCGATATGAGTAAAGTGTATTCTGATGCGTTTATCGAGCAAGCCTTGATCAAGGTACACTCGCGTGAGAACCGTTCCTTGAGG
>CAUPRW010000088.1:0-17700 GCA_963513825.1 uncultured Duganella sp. | reverse complement strand
CGCGTCGCCATCGTTCATCTAAATCCGGAGCAGGTGCTGGCCGAACAAGCCCGCCCCCGCTCCACTCGACAGCACCGCAAACCCGCCGCATAAATCCCGGCAATGCGACAACTAGCTTGACACCCACCGCATTTGGACACGGGCTCAACCGTATGGGCGTCTTACGGCTGACCTTGTGTCCAAATGACAGACTTGACCCCCTCGGTCGTGAATCTCCGCGCCATGCCCATGCATGGCGCGTCCCGCGCGCTTCCCCCTCCCGCCAATACCAAACAGAACCAGTGCGCTGGTATTGCACTGGTTCTACTTCCGACCACACCACTCTATAGATGCTCCTATGCAACGAAGCAGGAATTGGTATGTGTGCTTTGCACAACATAATAAATAAATATGGTAATTGGTAGTATTCTGGTATTGGTACTGCGGTATATTGGCGTTGAATTGGTTTTGTATGAGGTTGTAAAAAAGGATCTGCATGGCATCGCGGCGGTGATGGCTTGCGAACGATCGACGTTAAACAGCACGGGCCTTTCAAATAAAAACAGGCCGCAATCAAGGGGGAGTAAATGAAAGAGAATCTGCCAGCCAAGAAGAACATGCCGCGCAGCGCGGTCGAGCAATTGACGCCGATCGCGGCGGCGGTCGGCCTGATGGTGCTGGGCATGTCGTACGCGGCACAGGCGCAAGCGCAGTCCCAACCCGCGCCGGCGGCCAAGAAGGATGGCGAGGAAATGCAGACCGTCCAGGTGCAGGGCATCCGCGCCGCGCTGCAGCAGTCGCTCAATCAAAAGAAAAACGCGGAGTCGCACCTGGAGGTGATCACCGCCGAGGACATCGGCAAGATGCCCGACAAGAACGTGGCCGATTCGCTGCAGCGCGTCCCAGGCGTGAACGTCAGCAACGCCGGCGCCAGCGAGGGCGGCTTCGACGAGAACGACCGCGTGTCGATGCGCGGCACCAATCCGAACCTGACCCAGACCCTGTTCAACGGCCACAACGTGGCCTCCGGCGACTGGTTCATCCTCAACCAGACCACCCAGGTCGGGCGCAGCGTGAGCTACACGCTGGTGCCGTCCGAGCTGGTCGGTTCGGTGGTAGTGCACAAGAGCTCCGAGGCGAGCCTGGTCGAGGGCGGCGTGGCCGGCTCGGTCGACATCATCAGCCGCAAGCCGCTCGAATTCAAGGACAATTTCACCGGCGAGGTGTCGCTCGGCGCGGTATACGCCGACCTGCCGAAGAAAACCGATCCGCAGTTTAGCGCCCTGATGAACTGGAAGAACGAGCAGAAGACCTTCGGCGCCTTGCTGCAGGTGTTCTCCGAGGAGCGCCACCTGCGCCGCGACGGCCAGGAGGCGCTCTCCTACGATAAGATCCTGGCCAACAGCCCGATGGCGATCGCCCACCCGGACCTGGCCAACGCCTACTATCCGGGCTTCCTGGGCGCCTCGCTGTTCCAGCAGGAGCGCAAGCGCCGCGGCGGTTTGATCGACCTGCAATTCAAGCCTAGCCGCGATCTGAACTTCGACCTGACCGGTTTCAGCTCGACGCTCAAGGCGTCCAACACCAATGACAACTACCTGCTCAACGGCGGCGCCATCATCAACCAGGGCAACGGCCAGGCGCCGCTGCCGGGCTATGTGGTCAAGACCCAGAACGGCGTCAAGACGCTCACCAGCGCGAACTTCGCGCCGGTGGCCGGCACCAACTACAACGAGTACGACCAGATCTCGCGCCCCGGCGCCGAGGCGACCGCCAAGTTCATCGCGCTTGACGGCAAATGGCGCGCCGCCGAGAACCTGACCCTGTACGGCAAGGCCGGCACCTCCAAGGGCGAGGGCAAGACCCCGACCCAGGACGTCATCGCCTGGAACGGCGCCACCGGCACCGGCGCGTCGTACAAGTTGAACGGCACCGGCACGGCGGCCGACTTCTCCTTCAATAACAACCCGGCCGCCACGCCCGGCACCGACGCCACCAGCGGCTTTAGCTGGATGTTCGGCGACCAGAACGTGACCGTCACCGACAAGGAAAAATGGGCGCAACTGGACGGCGACTTCCAGCTCGAAGCCGGTCCGCTCAAGCTAATCAAGTTCGGCGTGCGCGGCGCGGACCACGACCGCTATTCGGACAACGTGGTCGGCCAGGGCCCGACCTGCTCGACCCGCACCGACGCCGCCGGCGGCCCGGGCTTCTTCTGGGCCGCGCCGCTGGCGAGCCAGTACAGCTGCATCAACGGCGCCAACTCGCCGTACAACCCGGCCAACTGGCCCGCGGCCGCCGGTTCGTATCCGTCGAACTACGCCAGCGGCCTGGGTGGCAATTTCCCGCGCGGGATCTTCCGCTACACCGCCGAGCAGCTGGCCGCGTTCTCCAAGCTGTTCGCCAACCGCGCCACCGACGGCACCCGCGAAGACTTCGGCAACGAGTTCAATCTGAAGGAGAAGAACCGCGCCGCCTACTTGCAGGGTAACTTCGAAGGCGAGGGCTGGAGCGGCAACATCGGCGTGCGCTACGTGCAGACCAAGGAGCGCGCCGTCAGCAATGTCGGCATGCCGGGCGATACGCCATTGGGCCAGCCGGGCGTGGTGTACACGTCGGCGTTCGGCGTGTTCAAGCCGACCAGCGTCGAACACACCTACAACGACTATCTGCCAAGCGCCAACCTGCGCTTTGACCTGAGCAAGGACCTGGTGGCCCGCTTCGCGCTCTCGCGCACGATGACGCGTCCGGACTTTTCGTCGCTGGTCGGCACCTTCACCCTGACGCCGCCGGCGGCCAAGGGCGGCGTCGGCTCCGGCTCGGGCGGCAACCCGGACCTCAAGCCGATCACGTCGAACAATTTCGACGCCTCGCTGGAGTACTACTTCGCACCGCGCTCGCTGGTGTCCGGTAGCGTCTACTACATGGACCTGACCAACTACATCGGCCAGGGCACGCGCGTGGGCACCTACCGCACCTACACCGAGGCCACCAAGATCACCGATCCGAACGGCTTCGACGCGCAGTACCTGATCTCCTCGCCGATCAACAGCACGGGCAAGGTCAAGGGCATCGAGCTGTCGTACCAGCAGCCGCTGTTCGGCTACTTCGGCATCGACGGCAACGCCACCTTCACCAACGCCAAGGACAGCAGCGGCGCCAAGGTGCTCGGTTCGTCGAAGCAGACCTACAACGCCAGCGCGTTCTACGAGGACGAGCGCTTCAACGCCCGCTTGACCTACAGCTATCGTTCGGACTCCTACGTCGGCCTCGATCGCGGCACGGAGTTCAACCAGGTCGGCATGGGTTACCTGAACGCGTCGCTCGGGTACAAATTCAGCGAAAAGATCGGCTTCTCGCTCGACATGCGCAACCTGAACGATCCGAAGCTGAAGTACTACGCGCTCAATGAAGACCAGCCACGTTCGGTCTACAAGAACGGCCGCCAGTTCTTCCTGACGATGCGCGTCAAGTACTAAGGCGCGCCGACCGCGTCCGCCGCCAGCACGGGGCGGACGCGGTTCGGTCGAGCGGTTTTAAGCGATATACTTTGCCGATGCATCCAATTCCGCAACCGATACCCGAGTGGCGCGATGTCGACGCCCGCGTCTTCCACGAGCAGATACTGCCGCTGCACCGGCCGGCCGTGCTGCGCGGCGTGGCGCGCGACTGGCCGGTCGTCGACCATGCGCGCCGTTCCGCGCAGGCCGTCGCCGACTACCTCAAGGCCTTCGACAGCGGCGCCGAAGTCAACGCCATCATGACGCCGCCCGCCGCCCAGGGGCTGGTGGGCTACAGCGACGATGTCGGCGCGTTCAGTTTCGTGCGCAACCGGCTGCCGATGTCCGCCATCATCGATCAACTGATGCGCTACCTGCCGGCCGGCGAGCGCGCGCCGGCGCTGGCGGCGCAAAGCGCGGTCATCGCCGAATGCCTGCCGGGTTTTTTGCGCGAGAACCGGCTGGCGCTGCTGGGCGCCGAAATCGAGCCGCGCATCTGGCTGGGCAACCACATCACCGTGCCGGCCCATTTCGACGAGGCGCACAACATCGCCGTCTGCGTCGGCGGCAAGCGCCGCTTCACCTTGTTCCCGCCCGGGCAGGTCGGCAATCTGTATGTCGGCCCGCTCGATTTCACGCCGGCCGGCGCGCCGATCAGCATGGCTTCCCGCGCCAAGCCGGACTTCGGCAAGTACCCGCGCTTTCGCGAGGCCTTGGCCGCGGCGCAGGTGGCCGAGCTCGAGCCGGGCGATGCGATCTACATTCCGGCAATCTGGTGGCACCAGGTCGAGTCGATCGGACACCTGAACATCCTCGTCAACTATTGGTGGGGCGGCTCGCACAGCGCCAACGATCGCGGCATGTCGCCGTCGAACGCGTTGATGCACTGCCTGCTGAACATGAAGGACCTGGAGCCGCAGGTGCTGCTGGCCTGGAAGGCGGTGTTCGAGCATTTCGTTTTCAACGCCGACCCGCTGCGGCTGGCTCATATTCCCGAACAACGGCGCGGCGCGCTGGGGGCGATGGCGCCCGAAGAGGTGCGCCGCCTCAAGGACGCGCTGATCGCGCAACTACAAAAATAATCCCGAAGGAGACACCATGAAACCACCCGCTGGCGCAGCACTCGCCGCAGCAACAGCAGCAGCAGCCGTCGCCGCCGCGCTGGCACCGTCGTTCGCCATGGCCGATGAAGTGATCGGCTACTACCCCGGCTGGAAGTCGGCGCAGTATCCCGTCACCGCCGCCAATGTCGACGCCACCAAGCTGACGATGGCGCTGTATGCGTTTGTCGACATGTGCTGGGACGGCAAGCATGGCAACCCGGAACCGTCGGTCAACTATGAGGCGCCATGCCAGGACGCGGCGGGCGAGGCGAAGTCCGCCAATGGCGCGCTGGTGCTGCGCGACGCGGTCGCCGATGGCGCCAACCTGCGCGCGCTGGTGGCGCTGAAAAGGCACAATCCGAAGTTCAAGGTGGTGGTCTCGGTGGGCGGGTGGGATTGGTCGAACCAGTTTTCCAACGTGGCCGATTCGGCGGCGGCGCGCGCCAACTTCGTGGCCTCGTCGGTGAAGGTGATGCGGCGCTTCGGCCTCGATGGCGTCGACATCGACTGGGAGTATCCGACCGAGGCCGGCGTGCCGTGCGTGGCGGGCAGGGTGTGCGCGCGGCCGCGCGACAAATCGAACTACATCACGCTGGTGCGCGAGCTGCGCGTGGCGTTCGACGCGGCCGGCAAGGCCGATGGCAAGCATTACAGCATCACCATCGCGGCCGGCGCCAACGGCAACTACGTCAACGACGGCGCCGCCGGCAGCGCGTGGCTCAAGGAGCTCGCGGGCATTCTCGACTGGATCAATATCATGGCCTATGACTACCACGCGCCGTGGGACAAGAGCACCGGCCATCTGGCGGCCTTGGGCGCCGATCCCGTGGACCCGGTCACGGACAAGGGCTTGTATGTGGAGGCGTCGTTGCGCCGGTATCTGGACGCGGGCATCGGGCCGGAGAAGCTGGTGATGGGCGTGCCGTTTTACGGCTATGGGTGGAAGGGTTGCGCGCCTGGGCCGCGCGGCGATGGACAGTATCAGTTATGCGAAGGCGGCGCGACCGGCGGCGCCAACGGCGGTAACGCGTATGGATACAGCCATCTGCTCAAGCAGGGGATATTGACGGCGGATTTCAAGGGCGGCAACGGCTACACGCGTTACTGGAACGCGGCGGCGAAGGTGCCCTATCTGTACAACGCGCGGGAGAAAATCTGGATCACGTACGAGGACCAGGAGTCGTTGAAGGGCAAGGCGCGCTTCATCAAGAAGCACAAGCTGCGCGGGGCGATGTTCTGGGAGTTGAGCGCGGACGCGGAGCATCAGCTGCTCGAGACGCTGTCGTCGGAGATGTCGAAGTAACGGCGTGGTCGCGTAGGGCGGATTAGCGTAGCGTAATCCGCCGTGGCGCCGTCGATGACGCATGCATGGCGGATTACGGCTTTCAGCCCAATCCGCCCTACGTGCCATGTGCTGGGTGATTACTTGGCCGCTGCTGGTTTGTTCTGATACATGATCCAGTAGCGCGCCAGGTCGCCGCGGCCGTCGTTGCCGGTGATCGTTTCCAGTATCTTGATCGATTCATCCTTTTTGCCGGCCATCGCCAGCGCGTAGCCCAAACGCAGTTTGGCATCTTCAGGATTCTTCGATACGCCTTTGGCGATACCTTGCTTCATCAGGTCGATGCCCTTGTCGAACTGGCCGAGCGTGATGTAGTTGTAACCCAGGTTGACCAGGCCGACGCCATCCTTCGACTTCTGCGCGGAGGCGACGCCGGCGTCGATGTTTTTCGCATCGTCGGCCGCGCCCTTGTTGGCGCTGTCGCGGATCTTCTGGATCGCTGCCTTGTCCTTGCCGGCCGGGATATTGCCGCCCGGGTAGGCCTTGTCCATCGCGATTTTACCCTCGGTGAAGAAGCCGCCCAGCACCGCCAATTCGGCCTGCTCGATATAGTCTTCCGGCTCCATCTTCGACGGCGCGGCGACGCCTTTCAGGCGCGCCATGTCCAGGTCCAGGCGCGGCGCGTAGGTCTTCTTGCCGCGCGTGCGGTTGAGCAGGTCGAACCAGTAGTCTTCCGACGGGTAGTAGCGCACCAGCTCTTCGATCGCCGTCAGATACAGTTCGGTGTCCTTCTGCTTGATGCCGATGTTACCGAGCAAATTGAGTTCGTCCTTGGTCGGCGCGGTGCCGGCTTTTTTCGCCGCTTCGATATCCTTCAGCACTTCGGTCTTGGCGGTGGCGAAGTCGTTCTTCAGGAAGTACGAGCGCACGATGTACTGGCGCTGTTTGGCGTTGTCGCCCGATTCGGTGCCGTAGCGGTTGAACCAGGTGATGGCCTTATCGTAGTCCTTGATGGAGCTGTAGTAGATGCCGGCGACGGCGTCGATGAAGCGCAGCTTGTCCTCGGGCTTGAGGCGGCCCGAGTCGATCATCGATTCGAGCGCCTTCAGGGTCATCTCGTTGTTGTTGGTGGCTTGGCCCAGTTGTACGCGCATCTGGTTCAGCACGAACGCCTCATAGGGCGTCAGGTTCGGCGCGGCGGCGGCGGTGTCGATGCGGGTCTGGTATTCCTGGTAGTTCTTCGCGTCGAGCAGCGGCTTGGTTTGGGCCGGGTCGATCAGCTTGAAGATCTCCGGGCGGACCGTATCCTTCGGCGCCTCTGCGGCGGCTTTTTCCTTGTCCTGTGCGTGGGCGGCGGTCATGCCCAGCATGGCCGGTACCGCGTTCAGGCCGATGGCGGCCAGGATCAGACTAATACGAGCGAGACGAATGTGGGACATGTTTAATCCTTCAATCAAAGACATGGGATGGCCGGCGCTCAAGCGCCATGCCGTCGCTATTGAGTTACTGTTGTGGGCCGCGCTGCGCGCTTTCCGGCAAACCGCACATTCTGCCATCCATTTTAAGGAAGTAGAAGGGCGTGCCGGTCAAACCAACGTATTGTTACATAAATCATGCTTGATGCGCTTGATTCAAGTGTGCGCCGGGCGCGCGGCCATCGGGATGAGCTGCGAGAGCACGGCCACGGGTATGGCGCACAGCATGACCCAGATGAAGAAGTGCTGGTAGCCGAGGGCGATCTGGATGTCGCCGCTGAACAATTTGAACAGGACAAAACCGAGCTGCATGATGCCGGTGGCGAAGGCGTAATGGGCGGTCTGGAATTTGCCCGGGGCGACCACCTGCATCATGTACAGGATCAGGCCGACGAAGCCGAAGCCGTAGCCGAACATCTCGACGCTGAGCGCCGCGCCGATCACGGCCAGGTCGGTCGGCTGGAAGTACGACAGCAGGTAGAAGGCGGCGTTGGGCAGGTTGACCGCCAGGATCAGCCACAGGATGGCGCGCCTGAGGCTCAGCCACGAGGTGAAATAGCCGCCGGCGATGCTGCCGACGATGAAGGCGACGGTACCCACGGTGCCGTAGACGGCGCCCACTTCGGCGGTCGACAGTCCCAGGCCGCCGAGGTGGCGCGCCTCGCGCAGGAACAGGGGACCGATCGACTGCACCTGCGCCTCGCCGGCGCGGAACAGGATGATGAACACGATCGAGACCCAGATGCCGGGCTTCTTGAAGAACTCGACGATCACCTGCCACAGCGTGCGGGCGATGGCGGCGGCGTTGGCGTCGGCGCTCGCCTCGTTCCTGGCCAGCGGCAGCGCCCAGCTGTTGTAGAGGCCAAGGCCGACCATCAGCGCGGCCAGGATGCAAAAGCAGATGGTCCACGCCGGCACCACGCCCAGGGTTTTTTCGAAGTGCCCGGCCAGCAGCAGCAGGGCGCCGGTGGTGAAGAATTTGCCGGCGTTGAAAAAGGTGCCGGTCCAGCCGGCGTATTGGGCCTGGCCTTTTTCATCGAGGCTGGTGATGTACAAGCCATCGCAGGCGATATCGTGGGTGGCGGCGGAAATCGCCACCAGCGTGAGCATGGCCATGCAGGCGGCGAACCAGAACGGCGCGTGCAGCGCCAGCGCGACGCCGCCCAGGCATACGCCGCCGAGGATCTGGAAGCCGACCACGACGAGCTTTTTGCTGCTGGCCAGTTCGAGGAAGGGGCTCCACAGCGGCTTGAACACCCAGGCGAAGCCGATCAAGCCGGTCCAGTGATTGAGCTCGTCGTTGGGCACGCCCATGCTCTTTAACATCTGGTTGGCGACGATGGCCACGGCGAAGAACGGCAGCCCCTGCGCCAGATACAGGCTCGGTACCCAGAACTTCGGGTTGCGGATGGTTTGCTTGGTGTGCTCCACGGCGTTCCCTGGCGATGGTTATTCGAAGCCCGGCACCGGCGCCCGGCCGCGCGCTTCGAGCTCGCCGGACAGCCAGTCGTTGACCGCGTCCAGCGCCGGTTTGGCGAAGCCGTAGGTCAGCAGCGCCGGGGCGTCGATGTCGAGCGCCTGGTACGGGTTCCACAACGCCAGGTGCAGGTCCGGGCGCCAGGTGGCGCGCGCGTGCTCGCCGTAGCGCAGGCGCGAGGTCGAGGCCAGCATCGTGAAGCGGCCGTCGCGTGGCAGGGCGCTCCAGTAGAAGTTCTCGGCATCGGCGAAGGTGACCAGTTCGACGTCGTACAGGCGGCGCAGGGAGGCGGCCACCGCCTCGGCCGGCACGCCCGCTTCGGACACGCCGTCGCTGACGACATCCTGGCGCACCACCAGGCGCACGTGCGCGCCCTTGGCCGGACGGCGCGGCTGGCCGTAGGCGGTCAGCGCGCGGCGCCAGCCCTCGGCCATAAGTTCTCGGTCGGCGGCGTCCTCCTTGTACGAGCGCGGCTTGCACGGGTAGGCCAGCGCCAGCGCCGACAGGCGCTCGAGGCGCACCCGCACCGCGTCCATCGACAGCTCGCCCGACGCCAGCGCGGCGGCGATCGAGTTCAGTGTTTCGTCCTGCGTCTCGGGCGTGCCGAGCGCCATGACCATGTCGGCGCCGGCCGTCAGCGCGCGCACCGCGGCGTTGCCGACGCCATAGCGGCCGGCGATCGCGTGCATGTCCATGCCGTCGGTGATGACGATGCCCTTGTAACGCCACTCGTCGCGCAGCAGGCCGGTGAGGATGCGCGGCGACATCGTGGCCGGGTTGTCCGGGTCCAGCGCCGGGTAGACGATGTGCGCGGTCATCATCGCCGGCGCCGCCGCCGAGGCGATGCGGAACGGCGCCAGCTCCAGCCGGTCGAGTTCCTCCACCGGCTTGTCGACGGTGGGCAGGTCGCGGTGCGAATCGACGCTGGTGTCGCCGTGGCCGGGGAAGTGCTTGACGCAGCAGGCCACGCCCTCGGCGTGGCTGCCGGCCATCCAGGCCATCGCCAGTTCGGCCGCGCGTTGCGCGCCGGCGCCGAAGGAGCGCTCGGCGATGACCGGGTTGTGCGGGTTGTTGTTCAGGTCCAGCACGGGCGCGAAGTTCCAGTTGAAGCCGAGCGCCTTGACCGCGCGCGCGACGGCCGCGCCGGTGCGCTGGGCCAGATCGGCGTCGTCGGCCGCGCCCAGGCCCATGGCCGCCGGCGGCGCCGGCACCCAGGTCGAGCGCACCACGGCGCCGCCTTCCTGGTCGATGGCGATGAGCGACTCCGGGCCCATGACGGCGCGCAGGTCGGCCGTCAGTTTGCCCAGTTGTTCGGAGTCGGTCATGTTGCCGCGGAAAAGGCAGACGGCGCGGATGCTGTTGGCCTTCAGGAAGGCGGCGGTGGTCGCGTCGAGCACCGTGCCGGGAAAGCGGATCATGATCAGCCGGCCGGCGATGTTGCGCAGTTCGTTGTGGGTTGGGGTCATTTTGTGGCTCGCTTCATTGGACAACGGCGCGGCCGGTTGACACCCCTTAACCCGGCACACCGGGGTCGTACCCGCAGGGTACGACCCCATGCTGTGTGGGTTGAGGCGCGCGGCCCGCTCATGCTGTCTTAATTGGTCTTGGTGACTTTGCTCAGGTGGCGCGGCGCGTCCGGGTCCATGCCGCGCGCGGCCGACAGCTTGGCCGCCATCACGTAGAAGGTCTGGATGGCGACGATCGGGTCGAGGTCCGGCGTGGCCGCCACCGGCAATGTGAGGTCGCGCCCGGCCACGTCGGCCGGCGCGGCCAGCAGCACGCGCGCGCCGCGGCCGCGCATTTCGTCGGCCAGCTGCAGCAGGCCGGCCTGGGTCGGGCCGCGCGTGGCGAAGATCACCAGCGGATAGCCTTCTTCGATCAGCGCCATCGGCCCGTGCTTGATCTCCGCGCCGCTGAACGCCTCGGCCTGCAGCGCCGAGGTTTCCTTGAACTTGAGCGAGGCCTCCAGCGCGACCGGGAAGCTGATGCCGCGGCCGACGACCATGATGTTGCGGGCCGGCGCCAGCACGTCGAGCGCCGCCGACCAGTCCTCGGTGGCGGCCGCGCGCAGCGACTCCGGCAGCGCCTCGAGGCCGGCCAGCAGCTCCGGATCGTTCTGCCACGCCGCCACCAGGCGCGCGCCGGCCACCAGGCTGGTGATGAAGCTCTTGGTGGCGGCCACGCTTTGCTCCTTGCCGGCGCGCAGCGGCAGCGCCCACTCGGCGGCCTGCGCCAGCGGCGAGTCGATGTCGTTGACCAGCGCGATGGTGGTGGCGCCGCCGTCGCGGAAGTACTTGATCGGCTCGACCACGTCCGGGCTCTGGCCCGATTGCGAGATCGAGATGGCCAGCGTGTCGCGCGTGATCAAGGGCGATTTGTTCAGCGTGACGAGCGACATCGGCAGCGACGCCACCACCCGGCCCAGGCGCGCCATGATCAGGTAGGCGGCGTAGGCGCAGGCATGGTCGGACGAGCCGCGCGCGATGGTCAGCGCGGTCGAGAAGGGCGTGCTTCTCAATGTGCGGCCCAGTTCCGCGTAGCGGTCGCCGTCGTGGGCCAGTTGCAGGGCCACGCAGTCGGCGGCGGACAGGGCTTCTTTCAACATCATTGAGGTCACAGCAGTTCTCCTTCGATATAGACGGCTTTGAGATTGAGGTCGCGGTCGAGCACCACGAAGTCGGCGTAGGCGCCGGGCGCCACGCGGCCGCGCTCGGGCAGGCCGAGATAGTCGGCCGCGTAGGTCGACACGCGGGCCGAGGCGTCGGCCAGGTCGAGGCCCAGGCCGACCAGGTTGCGCAGCGCCTGGTCCATGGTCAGGGTGCTGCCGGCGAGCGTGCCGTCGGGCAGGCGCACGCCGCCCATGCACTTCATGACGACCTGGCGGCCCAGCATGTATTCGCCGTCCGGCATGCCGGTGGCGGAGGTGGAGTCGGTCACGCAGTACAGGCGCGGAATGCAGCGCAGCGCGGTCTTGATGGCGCCCGGGTGCACGTGCAGCAGGTCCGGTATCAGCTCGGCGTACTGCGCGTGCGCCAGCGCGGCGCCGACCATGCCCGGCTCGCGGTGGTGCAGGCCGGTCATGGCGTTGAACAGGTGGGTGAAGCCGTGGGCGCCGTTTTCCAGCGCCGCCTTGCCGTCCTCGTAGGAGCCGAGCGTGTGGCCGATCTGCACCCGCATGCCGGCGTCGGACAGTTCCTTGACCAGCGCCAGGTGGCCGTCGATTTCCGGCGCCACGGTGATCAGCTTGAGGGGGGCGAGCGTTTCGAGCCGCTCGACGTCGGCCAGCTTGGCCGAGCGCGCGTAGTTGGGCTGCGCGCCGAGCTTGCCGGAGTTGATGTACGGGCCTTCGAGGTGGGCGCCGAGCACGCGCGCCTCGCCCTTGCCGCGGCCGGCGGCGGCGCGGCCGATGCCGGCCAGCGCCAGGTCGATGTCCTCCGGCGGCGCCGTCATCGTCGTCGCCAGCATGCTGGTGGTGCCGTGGCGCGCGTGGGTGGCGGCGATGGCGCGCACCGCGTCGCCGCCCTCCATCACGTCCTTGCCGCCGCCGCCGTGCACGTGCAGATCGATGAAGCCGGGGATGATGTAGTCGTCGCCGTTGTGCGCCGGATCGGCGCCGTCGCCGCTGATGGCGGTGACCCGCTCGCCGAATGTGACCTCGCCGCGGATCCAGCCCGCCGGCGTGAGGATGTTACCTTTGATTGCACTGCTCATTGCGCGACTCCGCTACGAATTCATGTTGGTTTGGCACCGGCTACCGCGTGAGCCGTTGCTGGATCAGCCGCAGCGCGCCGGCCGCCGAATCGCCTTGCGGCGCCACGCTGCGCGCCAGGATCGCCGGCGGCAGGTAGGGGCGCAGCGGCGCGCCGAGACCGCCGCACAGGGCGATCGGCAGCGCGCCGGTGGGGTCGAGCGCGTTGGCCATGCGTTCGACCTCGAGTCCCGCCGCGAGCAGGATCGCGCGCGCGGTGGGATTGGTTTCGCCATGCCGCAGCACGGCGCGCGCCAACTGCGCGTATTGGGTTTGGGTGGCCCTGGCCAGCCAGTTCTGCACCGCGTCGCGGGCCTGGCCGGCGTCGGCGCCGTCGGCGGCGCCGCAGGCGAGCGCCAGGTCGGCGGCGAAGGCGTTGGCCGGCATGCGGCCGTCGAGCACTTGCTGCAGGTGGCCGGCCGCGCGCAGTCCCATCCAGGCGCCGCTGGCCTCGTCGCCGGCCGGGAAGCCCCAGCCGCTCACTTCGATATGGGGGCCGTCGGCCGGCTTGACCTCGCCGACGCTGCCGGTGCCCAGCGCGATGATGGCGCCCGGTTGCCCGGCGTGCGCGCCGAGCACGGTGGTGTGGCCGTCCGATTCGAGCGCGATGCGCGCGTAGCCGGGATCGGCGGCGACGAAGTCGGCGGCCCATTGGCGGTTGTGCACGCCGGCCATGCCGAGGCCGATCGCGATATGCGATGGGGCGGGCGGCGCGACGCCGGCGGCGGCGAAGGCTTGCCGGGCCGCGTCCTCGACGGCCGCCCAGGCGTTGGCGATGCCGAGCGACAAGGCCGATGGGCCGCTGGCGCCGCTGGCCAGTTCCACGCCGTCGGCGCGCGCCAGGCGAACCCTGGTGCCGCTGCCGCCGCCGTCGACGCCGAGTAAAAATTCGATCATGAGTATCCGAAAACGCTGTCGCTGGAAATCCGGCCGGGCCGGGTGGGTGAGGGCACTATATGGTTGCCGCTACCGCCTTGTCAACAGGTATTTAACTGGTATTATAAAATTATGTTAATAATTTCCGTTGGTGATTTGCAATGCGGATGTAACTGTTTGTTTTTAATGGCTATTGCCGGGGAGGGTGGCGCGGGCTTGGGCGAAGCGCTTGCATGCCACTTTGGTCTGGTTTTGGTAGTGAGGGTGGTTCCGGGAGTACACTACCGGTTTGCTAGACATTTAAAGGTAAGACATGACTGAGTATTGGGACGACTGGCAGCGCGAAGCGTTGGCCGCCGGCGTGAAGGCGCCGCTGGCCAAGCTGGGGATGGAAGTGCTGAAGACGCACCGCAAGAACCGCTGGCCTGCGCACTTTTTGGGACGCATGGAGGATGGGCCGATGATGATCGAGATGTGTCTGGAGGAACCGGACGAGACGGAGTTGCTGTTCGTCGAGAACCTGCATCCGTATGACGACAAGTTGATCGCCGCGACCAAGAAGCGGCTTTGCTTCGATTGAGACGGCGGTAACGTCGTCCGGCATGGACCGCCGACGGCGCTCGGTGGCTTACGCGCCGCGCGCTAATCCGCCCCACGCACTGTTGGTTGGACCGATCAGCCGGCGCCGATCGGCCGCGCGGGGCTGGTGTCCTGAATTGCAGATTCGTTGAATAAATATGGCGAGAATCGGCCTGACACGGCGTCGCCGATGCGCGCAAGGCCCGGCCTTGCTGTGCTTAGCTCCTTGTTTCAGGACACTAGTTGCCGGCTTTTTCGCGCGTGCTGTTGCGCTCGTAGGTGACCAGGCGCGACGCGTCCGCCGATTTGACGTTGACCGTCGCGTTGCCCGGCCCGCGCACGACGACGTCGGCCTGGCCGGCCCACAATTGGCGCGCGTTCAGATTGCCCGAGCCGCTGAGCTGCGCGGCCAGCGCGGCGGTCTTGCCGTCGAGCTTGACCTCGCCGGGCCCGTGCATATTGAGCCGCACGCTCTTGCAGTCGGCCGTGGCCGTCAAATCGCCCGAGCCGCCCACTTCTGCCTCGAGCGTGTCGCTCACGCGGCTCAGGTGGATGTTGCCGGGGCCGGTGTTGCGCGCGACCGCGCGGCCGACCTGCAGCGCCTTGGCATCGAGGTCCCCCGAGCCTTTCACTTCCGCGTTGAGCATGGCCGTCGCCCCCGACAGGGTCATCGTGCCCGGTCCGCTGAGGGTGGCGCGCACCGTTTGGGCCTGCAGGCCGCGCACCGTCAGGTCGCCCGAGCCGTGCACCTCGGCATCGAGTTTTTTGATGTTGCCGGCGAGGCAGGCGTCGCCCGGGCCGTGCATCATGGCGCTGGCGGACTCGGCGCTCAGCGAGCAGGCGTCGAGGTCGCCCGCGCCGGCCACCTCGGCGCGGATCTCGCGCGCCGTGCCGCGCAGCGCGACCGAGCCGGGGCCATGCATGGCCGTGTTGATCTTGCCGGCGGCGATGTCCGCGAGGTCGATGTCGCCCGGGCCGTTGGACGAGATGTTGAGGTCGCCCTTGACGCCGGCGGCCTGGAGGTCGCCGGGGCCGTTCGAGACGATGCTCAGGTTGCCCGTCTTGAGCGCGCGCAGGTCGAGGTCGCCGCTGCCGGACGAGGTGACCGTCAGTTCCTGCACGGCGCCGCTGGCGTGGATGTCGCCGGGGCCGTCCGACGTCAGGCTGAGCGCGGGACCGTGCAGTTGCAGCAGGTCGACGTCGCCGCTGCCGCCGTTGCGCAGGCGGTTGAGCGTGGCGGCGTTGATGCGCACCGTCAGGCGCGACTTCTGGTCGTTTTTCCAGTTGAAGGTGAAGTTCCAGACGGTGCCTTTCTTGCGCGGCTGGCGCACCGTGAGCGTGTCGCCGCTGACCGAGGTTTCGACGTCGGCGAATTTCTTGCGTGGACCGGACAGCTCGACGGCGTTGGCGCCCTGGTTGGTGACGATCACGCGGAACGGGCCGTCCACGTTGATGGCGGTAAACGGCGCGACGGTGCGCGTTTCGGTGCCGATGGTGTCGTCGGCCTGGTTGGCTGCCCGGGCGTGGCCGGCGGCGATGGCGGCCGCCAGCAGGGTGCAGGCCAGTGCGCGGTGGGTGGTCGTGTGCGTCATTATTATCTCAATGCTGGGAAGTGGCGAGGATTGAACGATATGACAAAGGCAAGCCGGCCGCGCGGGGAATCGGATGGAAGCGCGCAATCGAGGGATCAACGGCGGAAAAACGGCGCTGAGCGGCGATTCAACTTGCCGTCGCGCGCGCCGATAATGTCATAATCGCGGTATTGATGTTCGGGCTGTAAAGGATGCGGGGGCGGACATGATCAAATATGTGGGGACCAGGAATACCGACGACGGGGCGGTGCTGTACGTGTTTCTAATCAACGGCTTACAGAAGGAAATCCGGGAGGCGGCCTTGCGGCAGTATCCGGGGTGCTACGAGGCGCTGCCGCAGACGGCCAAGGCGCGCGTGAGCGCCAACCGCGCGTGGCTGTCGAAGCTGCAATGACGACGCCTTCCCGCGCGCCGCGCGGTGCGGCGCCGGCGCTGGGCCGCCCGCGCGCGGCGCTTGCATCGCTGGTGTTGGTCTTGGCGCTGGCGGCCGGCGCGGCCCTGCTGCCAGCCGGCGCGCACGCGCAGGCCGTTCCCACCACCTTCGGCACGGTCATCGGCAACGGCCTGCTGTGCCGCGACCAGACCGCCAATTTCTATTATTACGACTACCTGCTCAAGGCCTTCGGCCCGGCCTACAAGCACGACGGCGGCGCCTTCTGGTTCAAGACCGAGGGCGCCAACCTGTGGGGCACGCCGGTGTCGGAGGTGATGGTCAGCGACGACACCAGCCCCTATATCTTTGTCGGCGCCGTGGCCGAGGCCACGCCGGAGGAACTGGAGAAGGCCATCATCGCCCAGGTCGGCGTGCATTACGCGCGCATCGACACGTCGGCCTTCCCCGTGCGCGAGGCCAAGCCGGCCAGCCGCATCGTTTATTTCGACACCAAATCGAAGATTTACTGCGCCAAGTACAAGCCCCTGCCGCCGGTGCAGCCGCCCGCCGTGCGCCAGCGGCTAAAATAGGGTTCGCGCATTCCCAAGGTCTTCATGTACACCCACTTTTTCAATCTGAAGCAATCGCCGTTTTCGATCGCGCCCGATCCGCGCTACCTGTTCATGAGCGAGCGCCACCGCGAGGCGCTGGCCCATCTGTTGTACGGCATCGGCAGCGGCGGCGGCTTCGTGCTGCTGACCGGGGAAATCGGCGCCGGCAAGACCACCGTCTGCCGCTGCTTCATGGAGCAGATTCCCGACAACTGCAAGCTCGGCTATATATTCAACCCCAAGTTGACGGTCGAGGAGTTGCTGCTGTCGATCTGCGACGAGTTCGGCATCGGCCTGCCGCCGCAGGGCGCCGGCGCCGTCAGCGTCAAGGGCTACGTCGACGCCATCAACGCCTATCTGTTGGCCAGCCACGCGCAGGCCAAGAACAACGTGCTCATCATCGACGAGGCGCAGAACCTGTCGGCCGAGGTGCTTGAACAGCTGCGCCTGCTGACCAACCTGGAGACGAGCGAGCGCAAGCTGCTGCAGATCATCCTGATCGGCCAGCCGGAGCTGCGCACCATGCTGGCGCGGCCGGAGTTGGAGCAGCTGGCGCAGCGGGTCATCGCGCGCTACCACCTCGGTTCGCTGACCGAGGCCGAGACCGGCGCCTATATCGAGCATCGCCTGGCGGTGGCCGGGGCGTCGGCGATCGCGCCGTTCCCGCGCCGTTTGATGGGGCTGGTGCACGGCTTGACCAAGGGCGTGCCGCGCCGTATCAATCTGCTGTGCGACCGGGCGCTGCTGGGCGCTTACGTGGAAAACCAGCCGCAGGTCACGCGCACGATTTTGCGGCGCGCGGCGTCGGAGGTGTTTTCCGGTATGGATGCGGTGCCGGGCGGGGCCGGGCGGATGTTTGCCGCCGGCTCGCGCTGGCCGCTGGTGGCGGCGGGCGCCGTCGGCGGCGTGATCGTCAGCGCCGTGCTGTGGCAGATGGTGCCGCACGAGGCGAGGCCGCCGTCCCGGGCCGGCCTTGCCGCGCCAAGCACCGGCGCCGGCGCCGGGGTTGCGGCGCTCGGCGCTGCCGCCACCGGCACCGCGGCCGCCGGTGGCGCGGGCTCTGGCGGCGTGACCTCGGCCGGTGGAAGCCCGGCGGTGCCGGGGG
>CAUPRW010000087.1:0-19285 GCA_963513825.1 uncultured Duganella sp. | reverse complement strand
CCCGGCGGCCGGCCCCGCGCCCCGGCGGCCGGCCGGCGCGACCGGCGCGGCCGGGCGCTGGCCGAAACCATGCCGGATATGGTAACCTTGGGGAAAAGGTTTTCATAACATATACATAACAGGAACCACCTTGGCAGACATCCCCACCCCCTCCAGCCCATCGACATTGATGGACGTTGCGCGCCAGGCGGGAGTGTCCCCCAGTACCGTTTCCCGCATTCTCAACGGCACGGCCAAGGTTTCCGACGACAAGCGCGAGGCGGTGCTGGCGGCGATCGCCAAGATGAACTTCGCGCCCAACCAGATGGCGCAGGGCCTCAAGAAGGGCCGTTCGCTGACCATCGGCATCGTGGTGCAGGACATCTCCTCGCCGTTCTTCGACGAAACGCTGCGCGGCGTCGACGACGGCTTGAAGGGCACCGGCTACGCTTCGGTCATCGTCAGCGGCCACTGGAACGCCGACGAGGAGGCCGAGCGCATCCGCCTGCTGCTGGCGCGCAAGGTCGACGGCATCATCCTGCTGTCGGGCCGCATCTCGGACGAGGCCGTGCTGGGCTTTTCCACCCAGCGCCCGATCGTCTCGACCGGGCGCGAACTGAAGACGCGCACCGCGCTCGGCTTCAAGATCAACAACGAATACGGCGCCTACCTGGCGGTGCGCCACCTGATCGAACTGGGCCACCGCCGCATCGCCTTCATCTCCGGTCCGGCCAACAACATGGACGCCGACGAGCGCCTGGCCGGCTACCGCCGCGCGCTCGCCGAGGCCGCCATCGAGGCCGACCCGCAGCTCATCGTCGAGGGCAATTACCACGAGGCCAGCGGCATGATGGCGATGAACCGCCTGTTCGACACCCACCAGCAATTTACCGCCGTGTTCGCGGCCAACGACCTGAGCGCCTATGGCGCGCGGCTGGCGCTGTACCGCAAGGGCATCCGCGTGCCGGACGACATCTCGCTGGTCGGCTTCGACGACCTGCCCGGCTCGTCCTACACGACGCCGCCGCTGACGACCATCCGCCAGCCGCTCTACGACATCGGCCGCATCGCCACCCACGCGCTGCTGCGCGTGATCAACGGCGAGGACGCGCAGGGCGAGATCCCGCCGCTGGAACTGATCGTGCGCGAGACCACGCGCCGGGTTCGCTGACCGCTTCCGAGTATCCACACGGAAAGCGGGCCTTTTGAGCAGGTAAAGCGCATCCGCTTTACAATGATGAACGTTTCGCCATAATTCACCTCGGTTTTAACACCCAAACAAAGGAACAACAATGGAACATACCCTGCCACCACTGCCATATGCCATCGACGCCCTGGCGCCGCACATCTCGCAAGAAACGCTGGAATACCACTATGGTAAGCACCACCAGACGTATGTCACCAACCTGAACAACCTGATCAAGGGCACCGAGTTCGAGAACCTCTCGCTCGAAGAGATCATCAAGAAATCGTCCGGCGGCGTGTTCAACAACTCGGCGCAAGTGTGGAACCACACGTTCTACTGGAACAGCCTGACGCCAAGCGGCAAGGGCGCGCCGGACGGCGCGCTGGCCGACGCGATCAACGCCAAGTGGGGTTCGTTCGACAAGTTCAAGGAAGAGTTCACCAAGTCGGCCGTCGGCAACTTCGGTTCGAGCTGGACCTGGCTGGTGAAGAAGGCCGACGGTTCGCTCGACATCGTCAACACCTCCAACGCCGCCACCCCGCTGACCACCGACGCCAAGGCGCTGATCACCTGCGACCTGTGGGAGCACGCGTACTACATCGACTACCGCAACGTGCGTCCGAAGTATCTGGAAACGTTCTTCAAGCTGGCCAACTGGGACTTCGCGGCGGCCAACTTCGCCTGAATGCGCTAGGTACCACTGAAAAAGCCCGGCCCTCTTCGCGAGGTCCGGGCTTTTTTTTAACCCGCACGGCCAACCGGGGTCGTACCCCACAGGGTACGACCCCTAAGCGACGACGCATGCGTATCGCTAAAAGGCATTGCGGGTTAACGTTTTCGGACATCGGACATTTTTGGAGACACACATGACCTACCTCGCCTCACCCCACCGCTACGAAGAGATGCAATACCGCACCTGCGGCCGCAGCGGCTTGAAACTGCCGGCGATGTCGCTCGGCCTGTGGCACAACTTCGGCGACACCAACAACCTCGCCTCGCAGCGCGACATGCTGCGCACCGCCTTCGACCTGGGCATCACGCACTTCGACCTGGCCAACAATTACGGCCCGCCGTACGGCTCGGCCGAATCGAACTTCGGCCACCTGTTCAAGTCCGACTTCCAGCCCTACCGCGACGAGTTGATCATTTCAACCAAGGCCGGCTGGGACATGTGGCCCGGCCCCTATGGCCAGGGTGGCGGCTCGCGCAAATACGTGCTGGCCAGCCTCGACCAAAGCCTGCGGCGCATGGGCCTCGACTACGTCGACATCTTCTACTCGCACCGCTTCGACCCGGCCACGCCGCTCGAGGAAACCATGGGCGCGCTGGCGCACGCGGTGCAGCAGGGCAAGGCCTTGTATGTGGGCGTGTCGTCCTACTCGGCCGAGAAAACCGCAGAGGCGGCGCGCCTGCTGCACGAGTGGAAGGTGCCGTGCCTGATCCACCAGCCGTCCTACAATATGCTCAACCGCTGGATCGAGGAAGACTTGCTTGACACGCTCGGCAAGCAGGGCATCGGCTGCATCACCTTCACGGCGCTGGCGCAGGGCATCCTGAGCGATAAATACTTGAACGGGATTCCGGCCGACGCCCGCGTCAACCGCCCGGGCGGCGGCTCGCTGATGGCGTCGCACCTGAGCGAGGAGAATCTGGCGCGGGTGCGCGCGCTCAACGACATCGCCAACGCGCGCGGACAAACGCTGGCGCAGATGGCGCTGGCGTGGGTGCTGCGCGATGCGCGCATCACCTCGACGCTGATCGGCGCGAGCAGCAGCGCGCAAATCCGCGAAAACGTCGCGGCGCTGAAGAACCTGTCCTTCAGCGCGGAGGAATTGGCCGCCATCGACGAGCAGGCCAAAGAGGGCGATATCAACCTTTGGGCCGGGTCGTCGTCGCACAAGTAAGCAGCGTTGGCATGTACGGCGGATTGGCGCCCGCCGCCTGATCCGCCAAGCGCCGTCGGCGGCTCGTCGATGGCGGATTACGCTGCGCTAATCCGCCCTACGGGACGCGGGTGGATCATTCTCTTCCGGCACGCTGCCGTCCTCATCCAACGGCACGACGTCGTGGAAATCGCCGTCGACGATGGCGTCGGCGCCCGGTATCGTTTCGATGTGATCGAAACCGATGTCGGCGCCCGCTTCCACGCTGTCGATGCCGACGTCACCGCGCTCGCCGGTGCCTTCCGCATCGGTATCGCTGTCGAGCGCCAGGTCCGGATTGCCCGCCACGTCGCTGCCGCTGTCCGAGTTGTCGCTCGGACCCAGCGAACGGGTGCCGTGGCCGCGTCCCAGCACGCGATCGGTCCCTGCCGGGATGTTATCGGGGTCGAGTGTACTGTCAGACATGATGTGCTCCTTGCTATGAAAACCCGATTGAACCATCGCGGCGCCCGCCGCTCCGTGCGCCCACACGCATATAGCTGCCACCCATAACCGCCAGCCGGCGCGCCTTCCCTATCGGCCCGATAGGAATGTTTTACTTTACAAATGTACTATTCAGAGATATAGTTACTCCATACACACACGAAGGAGTCCATCATGAGCACCGCCACCACCACCCTGCTGCGCACCGCCACCATCGTTTTCGCCCTCGCCGCCGGCACCAGCGCCATGGCGCAAACGTCGTCGCAGACCACCTCGCAGGCCACCAGCGCCAGCGCCGGCGCGTCCAGCACCGCCGCCACCAAAACCACGACCGGCGGCGCCGCCGCGCAATCGGCCGTCGCGGCAACCGCGGTCGCCGCCAGCAAAGCCCAACAGCCCACCGGCCTGACCCGAGCCCAGGTGCAAGCCGAATTCCTCGAAGCGCGCAAGAACGGCACGCTGCTGCAGACGGAAGCGGACTTCGACGTCGCCCAAACCCGCAAGCACGTCGTCAACTAAGCACCGAAGCCGGCCACCATGACCACGCACCGACTCCCGCGCCCCCTCGCCGCCGCCACGCTGGCGTGCGCGATGGCGCTGTCGAGCGGATGCGCCGACATGGGCGGCATCGCGCCGCAGGCGGTCGCGCTCAAGGCCACGCAGCTAAGCACCGGCAAAGCCATCGCCGACGCCAGCGCCAACGTGGCCTGGCCCGCCGCGCATTGGTGGGAAGCGCTGCACGACGAACAACTGAACCAACTGGTGGGCGCGGCGCTGTCCGGCAATCCCGGGCTGCGCGCGGCGCAGGCCAGGGTGCGCCAGGCCGAATCGCTGGCCGGCGTGGCCAGGGCCGGCACGCTGCCGCGCGTCGACGCCACCGCCAGCGCCGACCGCGAACTGTATTCCGCGCACAGCACCGTGCCCGCGCCGCTGGCCGGCAACTACGCGTGGAAGAACAGCGCCACGCTGTCGGGCTCCTACGACCTCGATCTGTGGGGCCGCAACCGCGACGCGCTGGCCGCCGCGCTCGACGACGCGCGCCTGGCGTCGGCCGAAGCGCAGATGGCGCGCCTGACGCTGGAGACGGCCATCGTGCGCAGCTACATCCAGCTCTCGCTCGACTATGCGTTGCAGGACAGCGTGGCCGACAACCTGGCGCAGCGCCAGCGCATCCTGGAGATCACCCGCAAGCGCCGCGCGGCGGGACTGGTGAGCGACATCGACGTCACCAACATCGAGACCACGCTGCCGGCCGGACGGCGCGACCATGAGCAGATCGGCGAATCGATCGCCCTGTTGCGCAACCAGCTGGCGGCACTGATCGGCAAAGGACCGGGCGACGGTGAAACGATCGCCCGGCCGAAGCTGGCCCTGGACGACGGCGCCGGCGAGGCCGTGCCGGACACGCTGCCGGCCGAACTGCTGGGCCGCCGGCCCGACATCGCGGCCCAGCGCTGGCGCGTCGAGGCGGCCGGCGCGCGCGTGGCCGGCGCCAAGGCCGATTTTTACCCGAACATCAATCTGGCGGCCTTCGTCGGCCTGCAATCGCTGGGCTTTTCGCGCTTCCTCGAGAGCGGCTCGCAAACGCGCGGCGTGGCGCCGGCCATCAGCCTGCCGATCTTCGACGGCGGCCGGCTGCGCGGCCAACTGGGCAACCAGACCGCGCTCTACGACGCCGCCGTCGAGCAGTACAACGGCGCCGTGGTGCAGGCCATGTCCGACGTCGCCAACGCGGCGGTGCGCATGGCCTCCGTCAGGCAGCAGGACCGGCTCGCGCGCGCGGCACTGGACTCGGCGCGGCGCCAGCAGCGACTAGCGGAAAAAGCCTACCAGGCCGGCATGACCGACTCGCTCAACGTCATCAACGCGCAGCTGACTTTGTTAAACGAACAGCAGCAGATGGCACAAGTGGCGAGCAAACAACTCGATAACTACGCTTTGCTGATGTCGGCGCTGGGCGGGGGCATAAAAGTGGATTAAGCGAAGGGCTTCCAAGTACAATCAATCCTTCAAAAATATAAGAGGAGCACGGCGATGAGCAGTTTTGAAGCGACTAAAAAACGCCTGAAAAACATCCACGCCCGCATGCCGGAATTCCCCGAGGACCTGATGCGCCTGCTGCGCATGACCTACCACATCCAGAAACGGATGAAGGACTTGAGCAACGCCGCGCTGCGCAAATACGACCTGGTCGACGCCAGCTACATGGTGCTGGCCGTGTTGTACGGTTCGGACGACGAAACCTCGACCGCCTCGACACTGGGCGAAGCGTGCATGGAGAAGCCGGCCAACCTCACGCGCGTGTGCAACGACCTCGAAGCGCAAGGGCTGATCTCGCGCGGCAACCGCCCGGGCGACCGCCGCTGCGTCATGATCACGCTCACCGACAGCGGCCGCGCGCTGATCGCCAAGGTGCTGCCGGAGGTGTGGGCCGCCACCACCCACGCCTACGACGGCTACAGCGCCGAAGAAGTCAAACAATTGGAAGCGCTGCTCAAGCGGCAGTTGAACAATCTAGAAGCACTTACATAGAACAACCGACACCATGAACCCTCGCTCCGCCGTCCCGCCAAACCAGAAACAGACAGCGGAGCGGGGAGCGGCCGCGGCGGCATGGCTGGCGGCGCAGAGCGCCGGCTGGTTCAATACCGAAGGCCAGCGCTGGGTGTTCGTCGCCAAGGCCATGCTGGCCGCCTTCACCGCGCTGTGGCTGGCCTTCCGCCTGGGCCTCGACTCCCCTTCCACCGCGCTCGCCACCACCGTGATCCTGGCGCTGCCGAGCAGCGGCATGGTGCTGGAAAAAGCCTTCTATCGTTTTCTCGGCACGCTGGTCGGCTGCGCCGCCTCGCTGTTGATGGTGGCGCTGTTCCCGCAATCGCCGCCGGTGCTGTTCATCGGCGTGGCGCTGTGGGTCGCGCTGTGCACGGGCGGCGCCGCCATGCACCGCAACCAGCAATCGTACAGCTTCGTGTTGGCCGGCTATACGGCCTGCATGATCGTCGTTCCCGCCATCGACGCGCCGGACCACGTGTTCGCGCTGGCCGTCACCCGCGTGACCGAGGTGGGACTGGGCATCATCTGCGCCGCCGTCGTGCACGACGTGGTCTTCCCGCGCCGCCACGCGCACGCCGTCATGCGCACCGTGCAAACGCGCTACAGCGGCTTCATCGCCTTTTGCCAGCAGGTGCTGGAGCAGCGCCTGCCGCCGTCGGACGTCGAGTTGAACCACTTGAAGTACGCCGCCGACATCGCGGCGCTGGAGTCGGGCCGCGCAGCGGCCTTCTTCGAGGCCGACCACGCGCGCGCCCACACGCGCCAGCTGCACGCCTTCAACGCCGCCTTCATGACGGTGCTGACCACCTTCTACACGCTGCACCGCCTGATCCACCGCCTGCGGGTCAACGCCGCCACGCACGTGCTGGACCTGGTCGAGCCGATGCACGCGCATCTGGCGCAGGCCATGAAAGTGGAACTGGACGCCGGCCAGCTGGCAGACATGCAAGCGCGCCTGGCCGCCGACATCGCGGCGGCGCGCGCGGCGCTGACGCACACCCCGCTCGGCGGCCGCGCGCAGCAGATCGACTTCGACACGGCGGCCGAGCTGCTCGAGCGCTTCGTGCGCGACCTGGGCGGGTTCGCGGCGCTGTACCACGGCCTGACCCTGCGCAAGCGCGCACAGGTCAGCGACCCCGGCGCCTACACGCCCAAGACGCCGCCCGCCATCGTCGTCGCCAGCGGGCTGCGCGCCGGCGCCACGCTGCTGGTGACGGCGGCGGCCTGGTACTGGCTGGCCTGGCCCTACGCCGCCAACGCCATCCTGATGGCGACCATTTTTTGCGCGCTGGCGTCGTCGTCACCCCGGCCGACGGCGCTGGTGCAACAGGTACTGACCGGCTTTCTGATCGCCATGCCGCTGGCCTTCCTCACCGAATTCCTGTGGATGACGCGGGCCGACGATTTCGGACCGATGGTGCTGGCGGCGCTGCCGCTGCTGGCGTTCGGCTCGTACCTGGGCACCGGTCCGAAATGGGCCGGCGTGGGCATCGGCATCGGCATGTTCTCGGCCACCTTGCTGGTGCCGGCCAACCAGATGCACTACGACGTCGAAGCCTTCGTCAGCAGCGAGCTGTCGCTGGCCATGGGCGTGCTGGTGGCCTGGGTGATGTTCAAGGTGGTGCTGCCCGAGCACACGATGGGCCACAAGGGCCACGTCGCCGCCGCGCTGTGGCGCGAGGCGCTCGGCGCCTGCACCGCGCCGCCATACCGGCTCAAGCGCCGCTTCGACAACCGCGTGCGCGACCTGCTAAGCCAGTTGAACGCCGCCGCCGGACCGGCGCCCGGCGCGGCCGCGCGCTCGGTGGTGCGCCAGGGACTGACGCTGCTCGAACTGGGCCACGCGGCGATCGACCTGCGGCGGCTGATCGCCGCCTCGCCCGCCGGGCCGGCGCGCCACAGCCTGCAGCAGGTGGTGCGCCAACTGGCCGCCTACCTGCGCGCGCCGACGCCGGCGCATGGCGCGGCGGCGCTCGAATCGCTGCTGCAAGCCGGCACGGCGGTGCGCATGGTGCTGGCCGACGCCGCGCCCGAGCGCCGCGCCGCGCTCACCACGGCGCTCACCGATCTGCATTCCATTTACACGTCCTTGCTGGACCAGTTATCGACAGGAGAACCCCGCCATGCCGCGTGAAATCGACTTTTTCGGCGTGCTGCTGCCCGGCGTGCTGCCGCTGTTCCTCGCCAGCCTGCTGCTGCAGGTGGCGCTCGACAGTGTGCTCAGCCACGTCGGCGCCTACCGCCACAGCTGGCATCCGGCGCTGGTGCGCCTTTGCCTGTTCGTCTGCATCTTCGGCGCGCTGCTGCTGGCGTCGTACCAGTGACCAGAACAAACCGCAGCCGCCATCATTCAAACCATCTTCGAGAGCCAACGTGAGCGCATCCAAAATCTTCCGCTTCTTCCTGACCATGCTGCTACTGGGCGCGGCCCTGTGGGTCGGCCGCAGCGCCTGGGACCATTACATGGAGTCGGCCTGGACCCGCGACGGCCGCGTCAAGGCCGACGTGGTCACCATCAGCGCCGACGTCGCCGGCACCGTGACGGCGGTGATGGTCCACGATAACCAGCTGGTCAAGCAGGGCGACGTGCTGTTCGTCGTCGACAAGGCGCGCTACCAGAACGCGCTGGCGCAGGCCGAGGCGCAGGTGGCGTCGCAGCAGGTTGAAAAAGGCCGGCGCGGCAAGGAGGCCAATCGCCGCGCGGCGCTCGACAGCTCCATCGTCTCGGCCGAAAGCCTGGAGACGGCGCAGTTCGCGGTGGGCACGGCGGCGGCGCAGTACCAGGGCGCGCTGGCGGCGCGCGACCTGGCGCGGCTCAACCTCGAGCGCACCGTGGTGCGCGCGCCGGTGGCCGGGTATGTCACCAACCTGAATGTGCACGCGGGCGACTTCGCCGCCGTCGGCGCGGCCAAGCTGGCCGTCATCGGCAGCGAATCGTTTTATGTGGTGGGCTACTTCGAGGAGACCAAGCTGCCGCTGCTGAAGGTGAACGATGCGGTCAAGGTCCGGCTGATGAGCGGCGCGGTGCAGTTGAACGGCCATGTCGAGAGCATCGCGCACGGCATCACCGACCGCGATGCCAGCGTCGGGCGCGAGCTGCTGGCCGACGTCAACCCCACGTTCAACTGGGTGCGGCTGGCGCAGCGGGTGCCGGTGCGCATTCATATCGACGACAAGCCGAAGGATCTGGCGCTGGTGGCGGGCACCACCTGCACGGTGGTGATTCACGGCTGACCCCAACCCCGCGCCCCTTCCGCGATGCGCCGGCCGCGCCGCTTAGGGGACGTACCCCACGGGGTACGTCCCCGCCTGGCGGTGCGGGGTAGCGGCTAGCGCTCCGCCGACGTCGGCGATGCGCCGGCCGCGCCGCTTAGGGGACGTACCCCAAGGGGTACGTCCCCGCCTGGCGGTGCGGGGTAGCGGCTAGCGCTCCGGCGACGTCGGCGACGCGCCGGCCGCGCCGCTTAGGGGACGTACCCCAGGGGGTACGTCCCCGCCTGGCGGTGCGGGGTAGCGGCTAGCGCGCTCCGGCGACGTCGAGGATCGCGCCGCTGACGTAGGACGACTGCGGCGCGAGCAGCCACAAAATCGTTTCGGCGATTTCCTCGGACTGTGCGCCGCGCTGCATCGGGAAGGTGTGCTCGATGCGCGCCACGCGGTCGGCGTCGCCGAAGCTGGCGTGGATGTCGGTGAAGGTCATCCCCGGCCGCACGCAGTTGACGCGGATCCCCTCGGCCGCCACCTCCTTCGACAGGCCGAGCGTCATCACGTCCAGCGCGCCCTTCGACGAGGCGTAGTCGATGTAGGCGTTGGGCGACCCGTGCCGGGCCGCGTTCGACGACACGTTGACGATGCCGCCGCCCTGCCCGCCGCTTGACGTCGACATCCGCTTGACCGCCTCGCGCGCGCACAGGAAGGCGCTCATGATGTTGGTGGTGAAGACGCGCTGCATGCGCTCGGCCGTCATCTCCGACAGCCGGCACTGGCGTTCCAGCACGCCGACGTTGTTGACCAGCGCCGTGAGGGGGCCGAGTTGCGCGTCCACGGCCGCGAACAGGCGCAGCACGTCGGCTTCGACGCTCATGTCGCCCTGCACCACGATCGCCTCGCCGCCTTCCTGCGCGATTTGCGCGCGCAGCTTTTCGGCCGCTTCGGCATTGCCGACGTAGTTGATGCAGACGGCGTAGCCGCGACGGCTCGCCATCAAGGCCGTCGCCGCGCCTATGCCCCGGCTGCTGCCGGTTACCACCATTATTTTTTTCATGCTCCGCCTTGTCGCCATGCCCCCGCCGCCGGTCCCGCTTGGGCCGTGGGCGAAGCTTGGCCGATTACGCGCTTTGCGCTAATCCGCCCTACTTTTCGGGGCTGGTGTTTTTCAGGGCGTAGCCCACGTGCTGCCACCAGTGTTCGCGCGAGTCGACCGTCCGCAGGCACTTTTTGTCGATCTCGCCCTTGAACATCGGATCCTCGCATTTTTTGGTCATCAGCGCGTAGCGCTGGTTTTCCGCGTTGGCCAGGGCGACGACCAGCCAGAACACGAAGCCGGCCAACACCACCACCAGGCTCCATGCGACATGGTTGATATACGCCCACTCGAACAGCGTCTCGATGGCCGGTGACGACTCTTTGTAGAGATGCATCACCTTGCCTTCGGCGGCCTTGCGTTCGTTGCTGATTTCTTTCATGTTCTTACCCGTTCCAAAAGTAAAGCTGCCTTGCGCGGCCGCCGGTCGCCTTCACCCACGCGCCACGAGGGCAGGGTACCACTTTTCAGGCGCGCGGTGGATGCTCGCCTTAGAACTCGTAGCGCGCCGACAGCTTGAGCTGGCGGCCGTCGGCCGTGTAGATGCCGCCGTATTTGCCGTCCTTGCAGGAGAATGCGTAAGAGTAGTAGCGCTTGTCGGTCAGGTTCAGCCCGGACAGCGCGAACTCCCACCGACCGAGCGTGCGCGCGTAGCGGGCGTCGACGGTGGTGAAACCAGGCATCTTGTCCGAGCAGCTGTTGGCGAAGTCGTCGCCATAGCGCTGGCTGGCGACCCATTGCGCACCGATGTCGGCGCTGTGGCCGGTGGCCGGGGTCCAGGCCAGGCGCGCGCCAAGCGTGTTCTTCGGCACCAGCACCATCTCCCTGCCGCTGTTGACGCCGTCGCGGAACTTGGCGTCGACATGCTGGTAATGGGCGCTGACGCGCCAGTCGGGGGCGATGCGCTGTTCAGCGTCGATCTCGAAACCCTGGCGCTTGGTCGGGTCGAGGTTGACATTGGCGAACGACGTCGGATCGAAGAAGATCTCGTTGCTCAGTCGATGGCGGAACAGGCGCGCGGTCGCCTTGCGGGACGCATCGGCATAGCTGACGCCCAGTTCCTGGTCGCGCGACTTTTGCGGCAGCAGCGCCACGTTCAATATCGGCGTGTACGCGTTTTCGTCAGAGTTAGCCAGGCGATAGCTTTGCCCGGCCTTGCCGAACACCGTGAAGCCGGCGAGCGGCATGTAGCTCGCCTGCAGCTCCCACGCGTTCAGGCCTTGTGCCACGTCGTAGGCCGTGTTGCCGTAGCCGCCGGAATCGCTAAAGTCCTTGTCGAAGATTTCGCGCCGCACGCCGGCCGAGACGCGGCCCTGATGCGCGGCGTCGAAGCGCAACTCGTCACGCAGATAGAACGCCTTGGATTTTTGCTCGGCATCGGCCGTCGCGCCAGTGCGTTCCCATTTACTCAAGTCGACGCCAGCCACCACCTCGTTGAGCATGCCGCCAACGTCGGCAAGACGCCGAACGCGTGGCGAGAATTGAATCTGCTTGCTGTCGCTGGTGCCGACGGATGATCCGGTCTCGTAGAAGTACGCCGAGTCGACAGTCTTTTTACGATATGACAGGTCGGCAGCTACGTCGTAGCCGGCCACGCGGTACTGGCTAAACATGGTGAAGCGGTCGCTGTCGAGCGAGCCGTGGTCGTTCGGGGTGTGGGCCTGGCGCGGATTGGCATCGAACTCCGCCCGCGTCAGCGCGCCCGGCAGGCGCATGTCCTGGCGCGCGCCCTCGTAGCGGAAGCCCAGGCGGCCGGCGTCGTTGAACCATTGCGCGCCACCGCTAAATTGCGTCTGTTTGAATTCGTTGTTGTCGCGGTAGTTGTCGGTGCGCTGGCGGCCCAGCGTGGCGTCGGCGGCGAAGCCTTCCCACGACTGCGCCGCCGAAACGCGCGCCTCGCCGGCGTTGAAGCGCCCGCCCTCGACGAAAACGCTGGCGCGGCGGCTGTTCTTGCCGGGATTCTTGGTGACGATGTTGATCACGCCGCCGGTGGCGCCGTCGCCGTACAACACGCTGGCGCCGCCGCGCGTGATTTCGATGCGGTCGACCGTATCGACCGGGATGGTCGACAGGATGGCGGTGCTCAGTTCATTTTCCGACAGGCGCACGCCATCGAGCACGATCACCAGATTCTGGCTGCTGTTGGTGCCGAAGCCGCGCAGGTCGAGGTCGAAATCCGGGCTGCCGTTGAGGCTTTGACGGCCATAGACGCCGCCGATCTTGCGGATCGCCGAGTTGACGTCGCTGGCACCGGCGCGGCGGATGTCCTCGGCCGAAATGACGGTGGCGCCGATCGGCGCCAGCGCCGGGTCGGCGTCGAAGCGCGAACCGGTGATCACCACGGGCGCGAGCAACTGCGCCACCTGGGCGCCGGCGACTTCCTGCGCGAGGGCGACGGCGGGCACGATGGCGGCGGTGAAGCACAGGGAGACGGCGGCGGACAACAGGCGCCGGCTGGCAGGCGGGGCGGAAACGTAGCGGTGCATGGCAATTGGTTTTCAAAGAAGAGGTGCGACATTATACGCTTGCACATTTAACAAGCAGCGCCGATCATTCACTATTTGGATAGGACCTATCGACATTTCGGCCATTGATGGCGGGCCGGTGCGTCCTTATAGTAGTGATCTACACTTACCGGAGCAGCGCCATGAGCACCCAAGCACTTCCGACCTACTTCCTGTCGCACGGCGGCGGCCCGTGGCCGTTCATGATGGACCAGGTGGGCCATCTGTACGCGAAGCTGGACGCGTCGCTGCGCGACATTCCGCGCCAGATCGGCGTCACGCCAAAGGCGGTGCTGGTGGTGACGGCGCACTGGGAGGGGCCGGACTTCACGCTGTCGTCGTCGGCGCGCCCGCCGATGTTGTACGACTATGGCGGCTTCCCGCCGCACACCTACGAGGTGCAATACAGCGCCCCGGGCGAGCCGGCGCTGGCGGCGCGCATCAAAACGATGCTCGACGCCGGCGGCCATCCGGCGCGGCTCGACGAGCGGCGCGGCTTCGACCACGGCACCTTCAGCGCGATGTATCCGGTGTACCCGAACGCGGACGTGCCGATCGTGCAGTTGTCGCTCAAGCAGGGGCTCGATCCGAAGACGCACCTGGAGGTCGGGCGCCTGCTGGCGCCGTTGCGCGGCGAGGGTGTGCTGATCGTCGGCAGCGGGCTCAGTTACCACAACCTGCGGGCGTTCAACGCGCAAGGGGCGGTGGCGTCGCACCAGTTCGACGCGTGGCTGCAAGAGACGATGGCGCTGCCGCCGCAGCGGCGCACGGCGGCCTTGATGGGGTGGGACAAGGCGCCGGCGGCGCGCATGGCGCATCCGCGCGAGGAGCATTTGCTGCCGTTGATGGTGGCGCTGGGCGCGGCCGAGGGCGAGGCGGCGACCATGCCGTATCACGAGGACGCCTTCATGGGCGCGATGGCGGTGAGCAGCTTCCGCTTCGGCTGACGGCGCGAACCCCGCAAACCCGGGGACGTACCCCAAGGGGTACGTCCCCTGCCTCGCTTTGCGGGGTGGGTGCTAAGGCAGTCCGCAACCTCCGCAAACGTCAGCTGCCCCGCTTGCCCCGCGCATACTCGGCCGCCTTGGCCTCGGCGATGGCGGCCTTCTCGGCCGCCTTGGCCGCCGCCTCCACCGCGTAGGTATCGAGCCGCTCCTTGCGCGAGGCCGGCGTCTCGAGCGAAATACGCCCCAATATGCCGCTGCGATAATCGCCCAGGAAGGTGTGCGAGGCCTTCTCGAAATCGAGGTCGCCGCCCTTTTGCCGGAAGCCGCGCTTGGCCGCCACGCCCTCGACGACGGCGATGCCGTCGAACGTTTCGATCTCCTTGAACCCGTAGCGCGCCACCAGCAGCTGCGGATAGAACTTGAGCATCTCATCGGCCAGGAACACCGCCACCTCCTCCTCGATCAGCGCGTTCGAGCCGATCGCGTGGCTGGCCGCCAGCATCAAGCCGTCGCTCGGCAGCGCGATCTTCGGCCACAGCATGCCGGGCGTGTCGACCAGGATGGTGTTCTTGTCCAGGTAAAGCTTTTGCTGCTGCTTGGTCACGGCCGGCTCGTCGCCGACCTTGGCCACCTTGCGCTTGAGCAGGGCGTTCATCAAGGTCGACTTGCCAACGTTCGGTATCCCCATGATCATGATGCGCAGCGGTTTGGTCGGCACGCCCCGGTGCGGCGCGAGCTGCTTGGCCAGCTCCGGCACGCGCGCGACGTCGGCCGGCTTCTTGGTCGTCATCGCGAACGCGGTCACGCCCTCCTGCGCGTTGTAATACTGTACCCACGCCGCCGTGGCGGCCGGATCGGCCAGGTCGACCTTGTTGAGGATCTTCAGGCATGGCCGCTGGCGGAACTTGCGCAGCTCCTCGACCATCGGATTGGTGCTGGCCTCGGGCAGGCGCGCGTCGACCACCTCGATCACCAGATCGGTGTTCTCCATCTGCTCGGCCGCCTTCTTCTTGGCGGCGTTCATGTGCCCCGGGTACCATTGTATCGACATGCTCTGGCCTTCAAAATCGTTCTGACAATCCGCTATTTTACCTGCTGGCCCGCGCGGGATTCGGATATCATGACTCGCGTTTGACGTTTCCTGACCATATAAACAATATTAATTTAAAACCGGAGTGCTGAAGATGAGCATAGCTGCACCGTCCAACCCGAGGGAGATCACCCTGCGCGGCATTATCCTGGGCATCCTGATCACGCTGGTGTTCACGGCCGCGCAGGTCTACCTCGGCCTCAAAGTGGGCCTGACCTTCGCCACGTCGATCCCGGCGGCGGTGATCTCGATGGCCCTGTTGAGCGCCTTCAAGAACGCCACCATCCAGGAAAACAACATCGTCCAGACCATCGCCTCGGCCGCCGGCACGCTGGCGTCGGTGATCTTCGTGCTGCCAGGGCTGCTGATGATCGGCTGGTGGGCGCACGTGCCGTTCTGGCCGACCTTCGGCGCCTGCGCCATCGGCGGCGTGCTCGGCGTGATGTACACGGTGCCGCTGCGGCGCGCGCTGGTGTCGCAATCGACGCTGCCGTATCCGGAGGGCGTGGCCGCCGCCGAGGTGCTCAAGGTCGGCACGGCCTCGCGCGCCGGCGCCGCCGAGGGCAAGGCCGGGCTGCGCGCGGTCATCCTCGGCAGCGTGGCCTCGGCGTTGTTCGCCGCCGGCTCGGCCGTCAAGATCATGGCCGGCGAAGTGGCGATCTACTTCCGCGTCGGCGGCGGCGCCACCGGCATCGGCGCCGCCTCGTCGCTGGCGCTGATCGGCGCCGGCCACCTGATGGGCATCACGGTCGGCATCGCGATGCTGGCCGGCCTGGTCATCGCCTGGGGCATCATGGTGCCGTTGATGACGACCCTGACCCCGGCCGCCGCCGGCGTCGACGCCGCCGCCCACGCGCTGGGCATCTGGAAAACCGAGGTGCGCATGATGGGCGCCGGCGTCATCGGCACGGCCGCCATCATCACCCTGGCCGGCCTGGCCAAGCCGATCATCGGCGGCCTCAAATCGGCCATGGAGACGGCGCGCCGCGCCAAGATGGACGGCGCCGTGCTCGAACGCACGGAGATGGACATGCCGATCTTCATCGTCGGCCTGGTCACGCTCATTTCGCTGGTGCCGGCCGGCTGGCTGCTGGCCAGCTTCCTGCAGGGCGGGCCGCTGGCGTCGATCGCCTTCCCGCTGGTGGCCGTCGGCATCGGCTACATCCTGGTGGCCGGCATTTTCGCCGCCGCCGTGTGCGGCTACATGGCCGGCCTGATCGGCTCGTCGAACTCGCCGGTGTCGGGCATCGCCATCTTGACGATCCTGGGCGCGGCGCTCAGCGTCGGCATGGTCGGTCGCAGCATCATGGGCCCGGAGGTGGCGCAGGCGCTGATCGCCTTCGCGCTGTTCGTCACCACCGTGGTGCTGGCGGTGGCCGTCATCGGCAACGACAACCTGCAGGACTTGAAGACCGGCCAGCTGGTCGACGCCACGCCTTGGAAGCAGCAGGTCGCGCTGCTGATCGGCGTGTTCGCCGGTTCCTGCGTGGTGCCGCCGGTGCTCGAGCTGCTCAACCACGCCAACGGCTTCGTCGGCGCGCCCAACCTCGATTCGATCTCGGACCAGCCGCTGGCCGCGCCGCAGGCGCTGCTGATCTCGACGCTGGCCAAGGGCGTCATCGGCGGCAACCTGCAATGGAACCTGATCGGCTACGGCGCGCTGATCGGGCTGCTGCTGGTGGCGATCAACTTCGCGCTCAAAAAAGCCAGCGGCGATAAATACAGCCTGCCGCCGCTGGGCGTGGGACTGGCGATCTACCTGCCCAGCGCGGTGATGACGCCGGTCGTCGTCGGCGCGGTGGCCGGCTACTTCTTCGAGCGCGCCTGCGGCAAATCGGCCGGCGGCGAGACGGCCAAGCGGCTGGCGGTGCTGGTGATGTCGGGCTTCATCGTCGGCGAGAGCCTGTTCAACGTCGCGCTGGCCGGGTTGATCGTGCTGTCGGGCCAGGGCGAGCCGCTGGCCATCGCCAATTCGCTCAGCGAGGCGCACACGATGCTCGTGTCGCTGATCGTCGGCGCCTTCGTCGTGGTCGGGCTGTACCGCTGGGCCGGAAAAAACGGCGACGCCGTCAACGCCTGACCCGGGCGCGCCGATCGGCCAACATGGACAAAGCCGGCGGCAGCGCCTATGATTGGTAAATTATAAACTTTACAATCATTGCAATGCGACGCTTCCGGCTCCTCCCCCTGACGGCCGCCCTGGGCGCGGCCACCTTGTCCGCCCTGTCCCCCGCCGCCGCCGGCGCCGACGCGCCGCCGGCCGTGGCCAGCTTTTTCCAAACGGCGCAGATCGCGCTGGTCGAGCTCTCGCCCAAGGGCGGCTACGTGGCGCAGGCGAGCATGCTGCCCGACGGCACCCAGGTGCTGCTGGTGCGCGACACCGCCGACCCGTCCCGCTACACCGCCGTCACCCGGGTCGACCCGACCAGCGTGCGCATCGCCGCCATCCACTGGATCAACGAGAACCGCGTCGGCTACACGCTCAAGAACGCGGCGCTGGGCGCCCAGACCAATTTTGACGAGTTCGCCATCGACCGGGACGGCAAGAACCTGAAGCACCTCATCAACGGCAACTGGCTGCACCGCCGGGAGGCCGGCACCGGCAGCATGATCGGCAGCCGCATGCTGACGGCCGACTACGCCTTCCACAGCACGCTCAACGACGGTTCCGACGACATCCTGGTGGAGAAATACACGTGGAACAACATCGACATCGCGCCGGAGTCGTCGCGCCTGTTCCGCCTCGACACCCGCACGCTGCGGATCGGCTCGACCTTCGAGGGTGCGCAGCCGAAGGCCACCGGCGACTGGATCACCGACGCCAACGGCGTGCCGCGGGTGGCGCAGTCGCGCGTCAAGGGCCATTGCATCGTCTCCTACCGCAAGCCCGACGCCACCGCCTGGACCGAGATCGACAACGGCACCTGCTACGAGCACCAGCGCTTCTCGCCGCTGTTCATGGACGGCCTCAACACGCTGTATGTGCGCGCCGACTACAAAGGCTACACGGCGCCATACCGCTACGACCTGACCACCATGAAGATGGACGCCGAACCAATCATCGACAGCCCCGGCTTCGATTTCCTCGGCGAGCCCGAGATCGACTTCACCACCAAGCGCTTGATGGGCGTCCATCTGGAAACGGACGCCGAGACCACCGTCTGGTTCAACCCGGTCATGAAGGCCGACCAGGCCAGGATCGACGCCGCCCTGCCCGGCAACATCAACACCGTCCACTGCGCCAGCGACTGCCTCGGCTCGCCGGTGTTGTTGATCAAGTCGGAAACCGACCGCCGTCCCGCCGACTACGTGCTCTACACGCGCGCCACCGGCAAGCTCGTCGGGCTGGGCAACATCCATCCGGACATCGTGCCGGCGCAGATGGGCCAGCGCAGCTTCCACCGCTACGCGGCGCGCGACGGCCGCGCCATCCCGGCCTATGTCACGCTGCCGGTCGGCAAGGCCGACGGCCCCCGTCCGGCCATCGTGCTGGTGCACGGCGGCCCGAGCGCGCGCGGCGCCTCGTGGGGCTGGGATGCGGAGGCGGCCTTCCTGGCCTCGCGCGGCTACGTCGTGATCCAGCCGGAGTTCCGCGGCAGCACCGGCTACGGCGGCGCGCACTTCCGCGCCGGCTGGAAGCAATGGGGCGGCGCCATGCAGGACGACCTGGCCGACGCCGCGCAGTGGGCCGTCAAGCACGGCTGGGCCGATCCGAAACGGGTGGGCATCATGGGCGCGAGCTACGGCGGCTACGCCACGTTGATGGGGCTGATCAAGGATCCGCACATCTTCCGCGCCGGCGTGGCCTGGGCCGCCGTCACCGACATCGGGCTGATGTTTACGTCGACCCAGTCCGACGCGTCCGAGGAAAACCTGGGCTATTCGATGCGCACGCTGATCGGCGACCCGGACAACCCCGCCGACGCCAAGATGTTCCGCGACAATTCGCCGCTGCCGAGGGCGGCCGAGCTCAAGCAGCCACTGCTGATGGCGCACGGCCTCGACGACCGCCGCGTGCCGCTCGAGCACGCGCGCAGCTTCGCCAGCGCCGTCAAGGCCGGCAACAGCCACTTCACGGCCGTGTATTACGACAACGAGGGCCACGGCTGGCGCAACGAAAAGACGAGGCTCGATTTCTGGCGCCAGGTGGAAACGTTCCTCGACGAGAACCTGAAAAACCGTAGGGCGGATTAGCGGGCAAGGCCCGCTAATCCGCCCCGGGGGCCCGTCAAAGAAGCGGCCTACCTCGGTCGGCCTTAAGCGCGGGCACGGCCCGCTAAGCCGCCCCGGGGGCCCTTCAAAGCAGCGGCCTACCGAGGTAGGCCTTAAGCGCGCAGCGTCATCCGCCGTGCGTGGG
>CAUPRW010000086.1:0-20048 GCA_963513825.1 uncultured Duganella sp. | reverse complement strand
GGTGGCGCGCGGCCACGCGGCGGGGGCCGACGGCGCGCCCGCGCCGTCGCCGCCGTCGCGGCGGATGCGCAGCGCCTGGCCGGCCACCTTGATGCCGGCCAGGTGGTCGAGCACCTCGCCGGTCAGCGAGTCGGGCATGTCGAGCACGCTGTAGTCGTCATAGATCTCGATGCGGCCGATGTGCTTGGAGTCGATGCCACCCTCGTTGGCGATGGCGCCGACGATGTTGCCCGGCTTGACGCCGTGCTGGTAGCCGACCTCGATGCGGAAAGTCTGCATGCCGGGATCGGCGGCGCGCACCACGCGCTCCTTTTTCGGGAAACGCTCGCCGCGCTCGGGCCGCTCGGCGCGCTCGCCCCGGTCATTGCGGTCGTTGCGGTCGTTGCGGTCGTTGCGCTCGAAGCCGACCTGGCGGCCCGGGCGCTCGTCCCAGGTGGCGGCGGCCACCTGCTGTTTTTTATCGAGCAGCAGCGGCACGTCGCCGCGCGCCATCTTGGCCAGCGCGGCGGCGATCTCGATGGCCGGGATGTTCTGTTCGCGCTCGAAGTCCTCGATCAGCGACTGGAACTGTTCCAGCTCGCCCTGGGCCAGCGTCTCGCTGATCTGCGACTTGAACTTGGCGATGCGCACGTCGTTGACGGCCTGGATGGTGGGCAGCTCGAGCATGCTGATCGGCTGGCGCGTGGCCCGCTCGATCGATTTGAGCAGGTTTTTCTCGCGCGGCGTGATGAACAGGATCGCCTCGCCGCTGCGCCCGGCGCGGCCGGTGCGGCCGATGCGGTGGGTGTAGCTTTCCGGATCATGCGGCACGTCGTAGTTGACCACGTGGCTGATGCGCTCGACGTCGAGGCCCCGCGCGGCCACGTCGGTGGCCACCAGGATGTCGATCTTGCCGTCCTTGAGTTGGGCGATGGTGCGCTCGCGCTGCTGCTGCTGGACGTCGCCGTTGATGGCGGCGGCCGAAAAGCCGCGCGCCTGCAGCTTGCTGGCCAGTTCCTCGGTGCCGAGCTTGGTGCGCGAGAAGATGATCATGCCGTCGAAGTTCTCCGCCTCGAGGATGCGGGTGAGCGCGTCGAGCTTGTGCATGCCCGACACCAGCCAGTAGCGCTGGCGGATGTTCTCGGCCGTGCCGGTCTTGGCCGCGACCGTGATTTCCTTCGGGTTGCGCAGGTAGGTGTTGGCGATGCGCCGGATCGCCGACGGCATCGTCGCCGAGAACAGCGCCGTCTGGCGGGTGTCGGGCGTCTCCTGCAGGATGCGCTCGACGTCGTCGATGAAGCCCATGCGCAGCATCTCGTCGGCCTCGTCGAGCACCAGCGTTTTGAGCTTGGACAGGTCGAGCGAACCCTTGTCGAGGTGGTCGATCACGCGCCCCGGCGTGCCGACGACGACGTGCACGCCGCGGCGCAGCGCCGACAGCTGCGGGCCGTAGCTCTGGCCGCCGTAAATCGGCAGCACGTGGAAGCCGGGGATGTGGGCGGCGTAGGTCTGGAAGGCCTCGGCCACCTGGATCGCCAGCTCGCGCGTCGGCGCCAGCACCAGCGCCTGCGGCGAGGTCTGCTTGATGTCGATGCGCGACAGGATCGGCAGCGCGAAGGCGGCGGTCTTGCCGGTGCCGGTCTGCGCCTGGCCCAGCACGTCCTGGTTGTCGAGCAGCGACGGGATGGTGGCGGCCTGGATCGGCGACGGCGACTCGTAGCCGACATCCTTGAGGGCCTTGATCAGCGGCGCGCTCAGATTCAGATCGGTGAAGAGGGTGATGGGGGAAATCGGGGTGTCAGACATGGCGTCACTCACAAGTATGTTCGAATCGCCTAATTGCGAAAGAAATTTGGGCGTAGTTTACTCTGTCTCGGCGGTTTCGGCCTTTTTTTGGGTGGAATCGGGCGTTTTGCGGGGAGTTGACCGCTACCCCGCCGCGCGTTTGGCGTTGCGCACGCGCCGCCACTTAGGGGACGTACCCCAAAGGGGTACGTCCCCGCCTGGGGGTGCGGGGTGCGCGCAGATTGGTACCAAATACACAATATTTGCCCTTCAATCGTGCCCGCCCTATATTGGCGGCTCCCCAGCCCTCCCGGAGAATCCGATGACGCCAACCCGCACCGCCCTCCTCGCCGCCGCCATCGCGGCCGGCGCCCCCGCCGCCGCCGCCACCTACGGCCCCGAGCTCGAAGGCTTCGCCTATCCACACCCGCTGCGGCACTACGCCTTTACCTCGCAAGGCAAGGAGCTGAAAATGGCGTACATGGACGTCGCGCCCACCGGCAAGGCCAACGGCCGCACGGCGGTCCTCCTGCACGGTAAAAACTTCTGCGGCGCCACCTGGGAGCAAACCATCGCGGCGCTGACGCAGGCGGGCTACCGCGTGGTGGCGCCCGACCAGATCGGATTTTGCGCCTCGACCAAGCCCGATCACTACCAATACACCTTCCAGCAACTGGCGGCCAACACCGACGCGCTGTTAAAGAGCGTCGGCGTCAAGCAGGCGGCCATCATCGGCCACTCGACCGGCGGCATGCTCGCCACGCGCTATGCGCTGATGTACCCGCAGGCCGTCTCGCGGCTGGTGATGGTCAACCCGATCGGGCTGGAAGACTGGAAGGCGCTCGGCGTGCCGGCCCGCAGCGTCGACCAGTGGTACGAGCGCGAACTGAAAATGACCGCCGACAGCGTGCGCGCCTACGAAAAATCGACCTACTACGTCGGCCGCTGGAAGCCCGAGTACGAGCGCTGGGTCGACATGCTGGCCGGGATGAACGCGGGGCCGGGAAAAAAGATCGTGGCGTGGAACTCGGCGCTGATCTACGACATGATCTACACGCAGCCGGTGGTCTACGAGTTGCCGCTGTTGAAGGTGCCAACCTCGCTGCTGATCGGCGACGCCGACACCACCGCCATCGGCAGCGACATCGCGCCGCCGGCGGTCAAGGCGCAGATCGGCAAGTACGAAGTGCTGGGCAAGCAGGCGGTCAAGCGGATCCCCAACGGCCGTCTGGTCGAATTCAAGGGCATGGGCCACGCGCCGCAGATGGAGGACCCGGCCGCCTTCCACCGGGCGCTGCTCAAGGAACTCGATTAGCCGCGCCGGCGGTGGATGTGGGGAGGAGGCCCGCGCGGCTCCCTGTGTCTCCACCCCCACCCTGCTCCGGCTGATCGAATATCTGCGCACGCGCAGCCCGTCGAAGGACGTCTCCGAGGCGATCCGGCACCCGGCATGGGCAAGCCCACCATGACGAGCGCCATCGAACGGCCCGGCGATGCGCGCATGGCGGCGCCCATCGAAACGCCGCCCGTTTGTTCAAAATGTCCCGCGCAAAGCGGCCGAAACGAACCGGTACAAAAATCCGACTTCGACCCCGGTTGGGATCTGCCGGAGCGGCGAAAATTCCGCTACCGCCTGCAGGACATCGCCTTCTGACAAAAAAAGAGAGCCGGGGCGTATCCCGGCTCTCTCTTCTTGCGCCGCCCAGGACATCGGTCCGGGGCGGCGCGTCGTGCGCTTGCTGACGTTGCTACGGCTTGATTACTTCACCGCTGGCGCGGCCGGCGTGGAAGGGGTCGCAGGTTCCGCGGGGGCCGGCTTGGCGGCTTTGTCGGCCTTGTGCTTCTTGGTGTGCTCTTTCTTCGGCGCGGTGTGCTCGTGCGGCGCGGCCGGGGTGGCAGGAGCGGCGGCGGCGGCCGGGGTCGCAGGGGTCGCAGGGGTCGCAGGGGTTGCCGGCGTCGCTGGCGTGGCCGGTGCCTGGGCGAAGGCGGCGCTGGCGAACAGGGTGGCGATCAGGGTAGCGGTAATCTTTTTCATGTTGAATTTCCTTTAAACGATATAAATTATTTAAATTATTTTAGTAAAACTGACCCTTCTTTTTACTTCTTTCACTGCGACTTGCGTACTGCTTCAAAGCGGACCACTTCGGTATCCGGCAGCGCCTTGTTTGCGTGCCGTATGAGCAGAAAACGCGGCCGGCGGGCGCGGCGTTGACGCCACTTACAACCCCTTACCGACTCTTACACTCGCTTACAAACGGTCGAAAATTCCAGTAAGATGTCCCCACACTTTATTCTCGGAGTCCCAATGCGTTTTACCGCCATCGCCCTCGCCGCCGGCATCGCCCTGCAAGCCCACGCCCAGCAACCCGTGGTGGCCGAAGCGCCGCTGCGCGCCCACCTGTCGCTGCTGGCCGACGACCTGTTCGAAGGCCGCGGCACCGGCCAGCGCGGCGGCGACCTGACGGTGCGCTACCTGGAAACGCAGGCCGCCATCATCGGCCTCCAACCGCTGGCCGGCGGCGGCTACCGCCAATCGGTCAAGATCGAAGGCACCAAGCTGCTGCCCGAGAGCGTGGTGCGCTTCGACGCCGGTGGCAAAACCATCACCCCCAAGACCGGCACCGAGATCGTGTTCGGCACCATGAGCGGCAAGGCGCAGGTGACCATCGATGCCCCGCTGGTGTTCGTCGGCTACGGCGCCAGCGCGCCGGAGGAAAACTGGGACGACTACAAGGGCGTCGACATGACCGGGAAAATCCTCGTCATGATGGTCAACGACCCGCAGCCGACGGCCGAGGAGCCCGACCGCTTCGCCGGCAAGGCCTACACCTACTACGGGCGCTGGCTGTATAAATTCGAGGAGGCGGTGCGCCGCGGCGCCGCCGGCGCCCTGTTGATCCACACCACGCCGTCGGCCTCCTACCCGTGGAGCGTGCCGGCCAACGGCTTCGGCCACGAGCGCTTCCACCTGGCCGGCAAGGGCAATCCGGTCGAGGGCTGGCTGCAGGAGGACACCGCGCGCGCGCTGTTCGCCGCCGCCGGCTTCGACCTCGACGCGCTGCGCGCCAGGGCCGAACGGCGCGACTTCACCCCGGTCGACCTGAAAACCCGGGTCCACGCCGACGTGCGCAGCACGATCCGCCAGATCGAGCAATTCAACGTGGCCGGCATCGTGCCCGGCACCGACCCCAAATTGAAGGAGCAAGCGGTGGTCTATTCGGCCCACTGGGACCACCTGGGCATCGACGAGGGCGTGCGCCGCGACGACCGCACCGACCACACCTACAACGGCGCCATCGACAACGCCTCCGGCACCGCCGCGCTGCTGGTGATGGCGGCCGAGGCGGTCAAGCACCCGGCCCGGCGCACCCAGGTGTTCCTGTGGCCGGCGGCCGAGGAGCAGGGCTTGCTCGGCAGCGCCGCCTACGTGCAGCACCCGGCCTGGCCGCTCGACAAAACCACGGCCGACCTCAACCTCGACAGCATGAACTTCGTCGGCAAGACCAGCGACATCGGCGTCGCCGGCGCCGAGCGCAGCAGCCTGTACGCGGCCGCCGGCGCGGTCGCCAGGAAAATGGGCCTGACCCTGGCGCCGGCCATCCCCGACCTGTCGGGCGCCTTCTTCCGCGCCGACCATTTCAATTTCGCCAAGGCCGGCGTGCCGGCCTTCAACGTCGGCTCGGCCGTGTTCTCCGGCGACGGCCACTTCACGTTCACCCGCGAGCTCGACGCCTCGCGCGCCAGGCTGGTCGCCTTCAAAAAGGACTACCACCAGGTCAGCGACGAGTACCGCCCCGAGTGGGACCTGTCGGGCATGGTGCAGCAGGCGCAGTTCACGCTCAACCTCGGCTACGCGGTGGCCAACGCCCCGGCCATGCAGACGTGGAAGGCCGGCGACGCCTTCGGCAAGGTCACGCGCCAGGGCAAGCCGGCGCGCTGACCGGCCCGGCGCCGGCGGCGCCCGCGCCGCCGGCGCGTCGGATATTCGCCACACGGATATGCCACAAGGCAACTTTAGCGCGGCATAAACGCCTATAATCAGGCACTTATGTTCCGGTGCAATCCGATGTTCAAGCTCGCCTGGCGTGTCGCCACCCTGTTGTTCGCGGTCCTGTCGCTGTCGCTGGCCCTGCCGCCGGCGGCGCGCGCGGCCACGCTCGCCTTCAACGGCGGCGCCGTCGCCCAGTGCCCGATGAGCGGCGCCACCTACAATTGCGCCGCCGGCTTCCTCGGCGCCGACGACTCGATCGCCATCGCCAGCGGCTACACCGTCAGCGTGGCCGGCGCCGTCAAGCTGGCCTACGCCCAGGGCCTGTCGATGAGCGGCAGCGCCCGCCTCGAGACCACCGGCAAGAACAATATCGACCTGTCGGCCTCGTCGGCGCTCAACGTCGGCGGCGGCACGATCGCCGCCGGCGGCAACTTCATGCTCGGCGCCAGCGCCCAAAGCATCACCGCCAACGTCATCGCCGACACCGTCACCACCGGCGGCGCGGCCGCCACCATCACCGGCAACGTCACGGCCGCCGGCGCCATCAACCTCGGCTCGAGCGCCACCATCACCGGCAACGTGACGGGCGCGGCGATCGCCACCGGCAGCGCCACCGTCATCGGCGGCACGCTGGCCGTCGGCGGCCTGGCCAACCTCGGCTCGAACGCCAGGGTCGGCGGCGCCGTCACGGCCGGCTCGGTCAAGACCGGCTCGCCGGCCCAGTTGAACGGCGGCGTCGCCGCCGCCACCACCGTCGAGCTGGGCTCGGGCACCACCGTCAACGGCGCCGTCACCGGCACCGTCGTCACCACCACCTCGCCCGTCACGCTCAACGGCGCCGTCACCGCCGCCACCGCCTTCACGCTCGCCTCCGGCAGCACCGTCACCGGCGACGTCAAGGCGCCCACCGTCACGCTCGACGCCTCCGGCTCGACCGTCAAGGGCGCCATCGCCGCCTCGAGCGCGCTCGACATCGGCAGCGGCAACACCGTCAACGGCAACATCGGCGGCGGCACGCTGACCGTGCGCGCCTCCAACGTGGTCGTCAACGGCAACGCCACCTTCACCGGCGACGCCGACATCGGCGCGGGCGCCACCATCAACGGCGACCTGGCCGCGCGCGACGTCACCACCCACGCCTCGGGCGACTACATCAGCGGCAACGCCGCCGTCAACAAGCTGTTCCTCGACTGGGGCGCGAGCGTGGGCAAGGTCATCACCTGCACCGGCCCCGGCGCCGTCGGCTGCAGCTGCGTCACCTCGGCCGACCCGAACTACAAGCCGGTGTGCGGCGCGGCGCCGCCGTCGCAGGCCCACCACATCCGCATCAGCCATGGCGGCAGCGCCCTCACCTGCCAGGCCGAGCCGGTCACCTTGACCGCCTGCGCCAACGCCGCCTGCAGCGCGCCCCACTTCAACGGCGCCACCACCGTCACCGTGCAGCCGGGCGGCGGCGTGTTCACCATCAGCGGCGGCACCAACACCGCCGCCACGGTGCGCCAGGCAACGGCCGGCACGGCCACGCTGTCGGCCAGCGGCGCCGCCAACGCCAGCACCTGCAGCAACAGCGGCACCGGCCCCGCCTGCGAGATGGTGTTCCGCGACAGCGGCCTGGCCATCTCGGCGCCCGACCACGTGGCCATGACCCACGCCGGCGTCGCCGTGCAGGCGCTCAAGTCCGACGGCGCCGGCCGCAGCTGCGTGCCGCTGGTGGCCAGCCAGACCGTCAACGTCAACTTCAGCTGCGCCTACAACAACCCGGCCGCCGGCACGGCCGCCAACGTGCCGCTCAAGCTGCGCGACCGCGCCAACGCCGCCGCGCCGGTCGTCTCCGTCGCCTGCGGCGGCACCACGGCGGCCGTGCCGCTGGCCTTCGACGCCAACGGCGCGGCCGTCGCCGACCTCCAGTACGCCGAGGTCGGCACGGTGGCGCTCAAGGCGGCGCTGGCCGCCGCCGGCCTTGGCGCCAGCGGCCCGGACACGGTCGCCTTCACCACCGCCCCGGCCAAATTCACGCTGACGGCCGCGCGCGCGGGCGCCGCGCCGGCGCCGCCGGCGGGCGTGTTCGCCCGCGCCAGCGAACCGTTCACGCTCACCGTGACGGCCGTCAACGCCGACGGCGCCACCACCACCAATTTCGGCAAGGAGAACGGCACCGCCGAGAGCTTCAAGCTGACCGCGACCGTGACGGCGCCCGAGCGCGGCGCCGGCAAGCTGTCCGACCCCACCCAGCCGATCAAGGATGGCGCGGCCACCGACACCTACAACTTCGACGACGTCGGCGCCGTCGACATCACCGCCAAAATCAACCGCCAGAGCGGCAACTACCTCGACAACCCGACCGCCGGCTTCGCCACCGGCGGCGCGCTGGCAAGCAAACGCTTCATCCCCGACCACTTCGACACGCTGCTGCCCACGCTGATCGACCAGGTCAACGGCGTGCCGGTGCCCGCCTACGGCGAACTGCCCAAGACCCAGCTCGAGGGCGTGACGATGGCCTGCGCCGCCGCCGCCCCGTTCGCCCCGTGCGCGGCCGGCGGGCGCTTCGTCTATGCGCGCCAGCCGGTGGCGGTGGTCGTCAAGGCCTACAATGGCGCCACCCCGCCGGCGCTGACCAAAAACTACTTCAACGGCGCCAACCCGCAGGCGCCGGCCAAACAGGACGGCGCGGCCAAGGCGGTGGCGCTGTCGGCGTGGGCCGGCGCCGGCGCCACCGCGCAGCAGGTGCCGGCGGCGCTGGGCGCCATCTACCGCGAAGGCGCCGGCGCGGCGGCCATCGATTTCCGCGCCGGCGTCGGCGTGGCCAGCGCCTATTTCGCCTTTGCCGCCAGCCCCACCGCGCCCACCGCCTTTTCCGTGCGCGCCGTCGACGCCGACAACGTCAGCTCGGCGCGCGCCGCCGGCGCCGTGGAACTGGGCCTGACCGCCGTCCAGGGCCGCATGCTGGTGCCGCCCGGTCACGGCGCGCCGACGTCGGCGCTGCCGGTGTCGGTGCAGGCGCAATACTACGGCGCGCTCGGCGGCTACCTGCCCAATCCGGCCTACGCGTCGGACCCGCGCGAGCTGACCGACTACCTGACATACAACAATTGCCAGAACGGGCTGGACGTGAGCGCCGACGCCAGCCATGTGTGCGGCCCCGCCGCCCGCCTGGCGCCGCTCGCGCCCGCCAGGCTCGCCTTCGTCAACGGCCAGGCGCCGCTGCGCTTCCTGCCGCCGTCGCCGGCGCCGGCCAGCGCCGGCTCGGTCGAGCTCAACATCGAATCGGCCAAAACGGAAACGCGGGGCCAGCCCCTGATCGACTGGCTGCCGGCGGTGCCCGGGCGCCAGACCTTCGGCGTCTACCCGTCCGGCCCGGTGATCTACCGGCGCGAGGTCTACTGAGCGCGCCTGCAGGCGCGCGCGAAACAAGGTACGATGGCCGCTTCGCGCCCAACCGCTACCAATATAGGACCGCCATGGAAACCAATTCGCAATGGATCGAGATCGCCGCCGCCGACGGCAAGTTTGACGCCTACCTGTCGCTGCCGCGCTCGGGCAAGGGCCCCGGCCTGGTGCTGCTGCAGGAAATCTTCGGCGTCAACCAGCACATCCGCAACGTCGCCGACCAGTACGCCGCCGACGGCTACGTGGTGCTGGCGCCGGACCTGTTCTGGCGCGAAGGCGCCCACATCGAGCTGGCCTACGACGGCGACGGCTGGCGCCGCGCCGTCGAACTGATGAACGCCACCGACGTCGGCCGCGCCCGGGCCGACATCGGCGCCACCGTCGCCGCGCTGCGCGCCCATGGCGCCACCGCCGGCAACAAGATCGCCGCGATCGGCTTTTGCTTCGGCGGCAAGCTGTCCTACCTGACGGCGGCCGACGGCCTGGTCGACGCCGCCGTGTGCTACTACGGCGGCGGCATCCAGAACGAACTGGGCCGCGCCGACGCCATCAGCGCGCCGCTGCTGATGCACTTCGGCGGCGCCGACAGCCACATCCCGGCCGAGGCGGTCAAGGCCATCGCCGAGCGCTTCGACGACAACGACGCGGTCGAGATCCACGTCTACGAGGGCGCCGAGCACGGCTTCAACTGCAACCACCGCGACAGCTACCAGCAGCGCGCCGCCGCCCAGGCGCACGGCCACACGCTGGTGTTCCTCGGCGAACAACTGTAAGGCGCGCCATGGCCCGCCTCGCGCTCGCCTTCCCCGACGACCAGTATTATTTCGACACCAGCATGACGGTGCGCAGCACCGACATCAACGCCGCCAACCACCTGGGCAACGACTCGATGGTCTCGATGCTGTCGGAGGCGCGCGCGCTGTTCCTGGCGCACTGCGGCGCGCCCGAGATCGACGCAGACGGCCTCGGCACGATCGTCACCGACCTGGCCACGACCTACCGCGCCGAGGCGCACGCGCGCGACGTGCTGCGCTTCGAGGTGGGGGTGATGGACTTCAACGCCTACGGCGGCGACATCATCTTCCGGGTCACGCGCCCGGCCGACGGCAAGCTGGTGGCCATGGCCAAGTACGGCTTCGTGTTCTTCAACTTCCGGCGCGGCCAGGTCGCGCCGATGCCGGCCGCGTTCGCGGCGCGCTTCCCCAACGTCAACCGGATCGGCTGAGCCGGGGCGGCGGCGGCCGGCGCTAGCGGGCCGCCACCTTCGGCACGATGGTCTTGCCGAACCACTCGTCGATCATCTGCTTTTCGTAGCGCAGCGGATCGCTGTCGGAGTGGCGGCCCATGCGCTGCTGGTAGTTCATGTTCGACAACTGCTCGTCGCCGCTGCGCAACAGCCGGCCGTCCTGCTCGAGCCTGTAGCGCAGGTGCATGCGCGGCCAATCGGCGCCGCCGCGCAGGATGCGGATATCCTCGCCGCCGCCGCGGCGGGGCCACAGCTGCCCGGCCAGGTCGATGTCGAGCACCTCGATGGCCAGGCGCTGGCCGGCCGGCAACTGCTTATCGAGCGAAGCGAAATACTGGGCGAAGTCCTGCTGCAGGCGCTCGCGCTCGATCGGGCTGCGCGGCATATCGATGAAGTCCTCCGGCTTGACGAAGGTCACGCTCACCTCGGCGCGGGCGGCGCCGGCGGCCAGCAGGGCCAGCGCGGCCGCCAGCAAGGGTTGGACAATATGGCGCATGGTGCGGCTCCTTCACGGGGTTGATGGAAATAATATAGCCGGTTTCGCCGCCGCCGGCGCGGCGTGAATCGATTTGTTACCAATGCGCCGGGCCGTCCCGGTCTGGCTCGCCGCCACCCCGCACGGCCGGGCGGGGACGTACCCCTCGGGGTACGTCCCCTAAGTGGCGGCGCCGGCGCGCTAATGCGGGCTCGCGGGGTTCACGCGCCACCAGAAAAAATTTCACTTCGGGATAGCAATATTGCCCAAATCAAAGTATTGTTCACCTCATATGGTGTGTTACGTAAAACAAACACAACGCCCCGCCGCCCGCACTGTTGTGCGGAGCAACAGGAATTTTTATTGCCTGTTGTTAATGACGTGCGACACGACTACAATCAAAAATTAATCCACCCGTCCATTAGCGGAACTTGTCACCATGTCCTTCTTGTCCTCTGCGTCGCCAAAGTTAGCACCGTGGAAAGTTCTGTTGGTCGATGACGAACCGGACATCCACGACATCACCAAACTGACGCTGAGCCGCTTCCGCCTCGACGGCCGCGCCCTGAGCTTCGTGCACGCCTACAGCGGCGCCGAGGCCAAGGAGGTGCTCGCGCGCGAGAGCGACATCGCGCTGGTGTTCCTCGACGTCGTCATGGAAAAGGAGGACAGCGGCCTGGAGGTGGCGCGCTGGATGCGCGAGGACCTCGACAACCAGTTCACCCGCATCGTGCTGCGCACCGGCCAGCCCGGCCAGGCGCCGGAGGAGCGGGTGATCGTCAACTACGACATCAACGACTACAAGGAAAAGACCGAGCTCGACCGCACCAAGCTGTTTACCACCACCTTCGCCGCGCTGCGCGCCTACCGCGACATCATGAAGGTCGAGGAGGCGCGCCGCTCGCAGGCCAACTACCGCGAGGGCCTCGAGCGGGTGATCGCCGCCTCGGCCCACATCTTCCAGCAGCGCAACCTCAAGGACTTCGCCAACGGCCTGCTGCAGCAGGTCGTCGCGCTGCTGCGGCTCGAGCACAGCATGCTGCTGCGCCTGCGCGGCGCCACCGCCTTCGGCGGCGAACAGGAGTACGAGGTGCTCGCCCGCATCGGCGACGAGGATGGCACGCTGCTCAGCGACGACGTGCTCGGCTGGATCGACGCCGCCAAGAGCAACAAGATCTCGCGCGTCGAGGGCGACACCTACATCGGCTACTTCCCCAACAACAGCGGCAAGGCCTCGCTGCTGATCCTCAAGGGGGTCGAGGAAATCTCCGAGATCGACACCAAGCTGCTCGAAGTGTTCTGCTCGGGCGTGGCGATCGCCTTCGACAACATCCTGCTCACGCAGGAAATCACCGACACCCAGGCCGAGCTGATCCTGCGCCTGGGCGACGTCGTCGAATCGCGCTCGAACGAGGCCGGCAACCACGTGCGCCGCATGGCCGAGGTGTGCCACCTGCTCGCCAGCGCCGCCGGCATGCCCGAGGACGAGACGGCCGTGCTGCGCCACGCCGCGCCGATGCACGACATCGGCAAGATCGCAACGCCGGACGCGGTGCTGCTCAAACCGGGCAAGCTCGACGCGGCCGAATGGGAAATCATGAAGCAGCACCCGGCCGTCGGCCTATCGATCCTGGACGGCTCGCAGCGGCCCATCCTCAAGGCGGCGGCCGTCATCGCCCACCAGCACCATGAAAAGTTCGACGGCAGCGGCTACCCGCAGGGCTTGAAGGGGCACGACATCCACTTGTACGCCCGCATCGTCGCCGTCGCCGACGTCTTCGACGCGCTGATGCACAAGCGCTGCTACAAGGACGCCTGGCCGATCGACAAGGTGGTCGAGCATTTGCGCGAAGTGGCCGGCCACCACCTCGACCCGGTGTACGTCGACCTGCTGGTGCAAAACATCGACAAGGCCGTCGCCATCAACGAGCGCTTCCCCGACTAGGGCCGGCGTCACGCCAGAACCCCGCAAGCATTTAGCGAAACGCCAGCGTCACCACTTGGGGGACGTACCCCAAGGGGTACGTCCCCGGGTGGCCGTGCGGGGTAGCGGCTCGCGTGGCCGCCCCCCAAATAAGCATATTCACAATCGATTGTTGCACAACCGAATTCCTTGCTCTTAAGATACCGCTCCAGACCAAGCAAGGAACCCGCATGCCGCGCCCCACCCTCCCCCCACTGCCGCTGCGCCGGCTCGTCGCCGCCTGCGCGCTGGCGGCCGCCGCGCTGCCCGCCGCCCGCGCCCAGCAAGCGGACACGAACACCGACACCGCCGCCATCGACCAGGTCACCGTGGTCGGCTCGCGCGCGCGCAACCGCACCGTGTTCGACAGCGCCGTCCCGATCGACCGCTTCGGCCCGCGCGAAGTGGAAAACGCCCTCGCCGGCGGCGACCTCGGCGCCGCCCTGCAAAGCCTGTCGCCGTCGATCAACTTCCCGCGCATCGAATCGAGCGGCGCGGCCGACTCCGTGCGCGGCATCCAGCTGCGCGGCCTGGCGCCCGACCAGGTGCTGGTGCTGGTCAACGGCAAGCGCCGCCACGCCAGCGCCGTGCTCGACACGGAAAGCAGCTTCGCCGGCACCGTCCCGGTCGACGTCAACGCCATCCCGCCGGGCGCCATCGACCACATTGAAATCCTGCGCGACGGCGCCGGCGCCCAGTACGGCAGCGACGCCGTCGCCGGCGTCATCAACATCGTCCTGAAAAAAGCGCGCAGCGGCGGCTCGGCCGCGGTCAGCTACGGCGCCAACCACACCGACTTCAAGCCCACCGACAGCACCAAGACCGACGGCCAGACCACCATCGTCAGCGCCGACTACGGCGTGCCGGTGGGCGACGCCGGCTACCTGCGCTTCGGCGCCGAAACGCGCGAGCGCAACCCCACCAACCGCGCCGGCCGCAGCGACGCCGGCTGGACCTCGTGGAACGCCACCGCGCAAGACCTGGCCCTCGACGGCCAGGTGGTGTTCAAATCGGGCGACTCCGAACAAAAGAACCACTACCTGTTCTACAACGCCCTGGTGCCGCTGCAGGCGGGCGTGGACGCCTACTCGTTCGCTACCGTCAACCGCCGCAAGTCCGACGGCAGCGCCTACTTCCGCTACCCGGGCGACCCGTCCAACGTCCCGGCCCTGTACCCGGGCGGCTACCGCCCCGGCAGCCGCGGCGACATGACCGACGCCAGCGTCGTGGCCGGCCTGCGGCTGGCGGCGGGCGCCTGGAACTGGGACCTGGGCGCGCGCCACGGCGGCAACAAGTTCGACTACGGCGTGGCCAACTCGGTCAACGCCTCGCTCGGCGCGGCCAGCCCGACGAGCTTCCACCTGGCCAGCTTCGACTTCAAGCAAAACGCCGTCAACGCCGACGCCACGCGCGAACTGGAGCTGGGCCTGGGCGCGCCGGTCAACCTGGCGCTGGGCGCCGAATACATGCGCGAGAGCTACCACAGCACGCCCGGCGACCCCGCCTCGTACGCCGCCGGCGACGTGGCCTTCGCCCCGCCCGGCGCCCAGGCCGGCCCCGGCCTGCGGCCGCGGGACGGCTTCGACGGCAGCCGCGCGGTGCGCTCGGTCTACGCCGACATCGAAAGCGACGTCACCGCCGCCCTGCTGCTGGGCGCGGCCGCGCGCTACAGCCACTACAGCGACTTCGGCAGCGCGCGCACCGGCAAGCTGTCGGCCCGCTACAAGCTGAGCGGCACCTTCCTGCTGCGCGGCTCGCTCTCGAACAGCTTCCGCGCGCCGGCGCTGGTGCAGACGGGCTTTCGCTTCTCGACGCTGAACTTCAACGCCGACGGCAGCGCGCTGCAGACGGCGTCGCTGCTGCCGGCGTCCGACCCGCTGGCGCGCGCCTTCGGCGCCGAAGCGCTCAAGCCGGAAAAATCGACCAACCTGTCGGTCGGCGCCGCCTGGCGCCCGCAACGGGCCACCAGCGTCACGCTCGACGCCTACCGCATCCAGATCGACGACCGCATCACCCGCACCAGCGACCTGCAAAGCGACGCCGCCGGCGCCTACCTGGCCGCCATCGGCCGCGGCGACATCCAATCGGTGGCCTACCTGGCCAACCTGCTCGACACCCGCACCACCGGCGTCGACGCCGTCGTCAACCACGACCTGGCGCTCGCCGGCGGCAAGCTCGACCTGAGCGCCGCGCTCAACGTCAACAAAACGCGCGTCGAGCGCGCCCGCCAAAGCGCGGCCGCGCTGGCCGCGATCGACCCCGGCCTGGCCCGGCTCACGGACATGAGCCTGTTCCGCATCCGCCACGCCTCGCCCAAGACCAAGCTGGTGCTGGGCGCCGACTGGCAGGGCGCGCGCTGGAGCGTGCAAGCGAAGGCCACCCGCTTCGGGCCGCTCAAGGACTTCTCGTACGACCAGGACGCCGACGTGATCGACGGCGTCAACGCCCAGCGCTTCGGCGCCGTCTGGACGCTCGACCTGGAAGCGCAATACAAGGTGACCCAACAGCTGACGCTGGCCGTCGGCGGCGACAACGTCCTCGACCGCTACCCGCAGCGCGTGCGCCAGACCAACAACGCCACCTACGGCGGCGCGCTGCCGTACAATTTCATCAATCCGATCGGTCTCAACGGCGCCTATTTCTACGGCCGCCTGCGCTACACTTTCTAAGTTCAATTCAACGGGAAAACCATGAAGCTCTCCAAACTGATCGCCGCCGCCTGCGTGGGCGCCCTGATGACGGCGCAAGCGTACGCCGCCGACGCCAAGAACGCGCTGGTGCTCATGACCGACTTCGGCACTGCCGACGGCGCCGTCTCGGCCATGCACGGCGTCGCCTACGGCGTCGACCGCACGCTGCAGGTCTCGGACCTGACCCACAACATCCCCGACTACGACATCTGGCTCGGCGCCTACCGCCTGTACCAGACGGCCAACTACTGGCCCAAGGGCAGCGTGTTCGTCTCGGTGATCGACCCCGGCGTCGGCACCGCCCGCAAATCGGTGGTGTTAAAGACCAGGGAAGGGCGCTACTTCGTCGGCCCCGACAACGGCCTGTTCACCCTGATCGCCGAGCGCGACGGCGTGGCCGAGCTGCGCGAGATCGACGAGACGGTCAACCGTCTGGAAGGCTCGGCCGAGTCGTACACCTTCCACGGGCGCGACGTCTACGCCTACGTCGGCGCGCGGCTGGCCTCGGGCGCGATCACCTACGAGCAGGTCGGCCCGGTGCTGCCGAACGACTCGGTGGTCAAGATCGCCTACCAAAAGGCTGTACGCAACGGCAACACCATCCGCGGCATCATCCCGGTGCTCGACGTCAAATACGGCAACGTCTGGACCAACATCCCGAAAGCGCTGTTCGACGAGCTCAAGATCGGCCTGCACGAGCAGGTGCAGGTGCGCATCCTCCACAAGGGCAAGCAGATCGACAAAGTGGTCGCCCCGTTCGAGCACACGTTCGGCGGCGTGGCCAAGGGCAAGCCGCTGGTCTACCTCAACAGCCTGTTGGACGTCGCCATCGCCACCAGCCAGGGCAACTACGCCGCCGGCCACAAGATCGAATCGGGCGTCGACTGGGAAGTGGAGATCAGCAAAAAATAAGTCGGGGTCAAGTCTGACATTTGGACACGGCCCCATCCGTTCAACCGCGCGCCACGGCGCGCAACACCGCATCGGCACTGGCATGGCAACGACAAGACACCACGGTGGCAGCAAATGATGGCGCGGCGACTGCCACCCGGCGCGTTGACGCTGCTGGCGGCGCTCACGCCGCTGGCGCAGGCGACGTCTTGCCTGCCGGCCACCGAACTGATCGAGCGCGACCGGCAATACGAGGAAGCGCTGCGAGTGGGCGACGTCGCCTTCCTCGCGCGCTGGCTGGCGGACGACTACGTCTGGGTGCACAACCTGGCCTCGCAAACGGAGGACAAGGCGGCCGTGCTGGCGCGCTCGCGCCGGCCGGCGGTGGCGCACAAGTCGCGCACCACGTCCGACGTCCACGCCCACGCCAGCGGCGCCACCGTGGTCCTGCGCGGCCTGAGCACGGTCGAACAGTGGAACGCCGACGGCCAGACCTGGCGCGCCAACCGCTACCAGTTCATGCGCACCTACGTCACCATCGACGGCCGCTGTCAACTGCTGGCGGTGCAAACGATGAAAGTATGGTCGAGCCCGGATAGCGGGGCGGCGCCGACCAAATAACTTCCCGGCCGCGTCAATGGCGGGCAAATCGCTTACCATCGTGCGTTACCATCTTGCCAACCCCCATCGCCTCCAGGGACGTCCCCGCCCGGGTCGGCGATTGCGCGGCGCAATGGCCGCCGTGTTTGCCGGCGGCCGGCGCGCTATTTGGCGTCGGCGTGCTCGTAGCTGAAGATGCGCGAGATCTTCCATTCCTTACCCTGCAGCAGCATCAGCTGCGTGAAGAACGCGCGTCCGGCCAGGAACTCCGGCTTGCCCTTGGGCAGCACGAAAAATTGATGCTCGCCGCTCACCAGATAACCGTACAGCACATCGTCCTTGCGCATCGGGAAAAATTTCACCGTGCCGGGGAGCGCCTCGCGGCGCAGCCGGTCGTCGCCCTTGCCCATCTCGCTGTTGACGGCCGCCAGCGCCTTCTTGCCGATCAAGCTGCCGCCGCGGTCGTGGTAGAACTCGACGTCGTCGGCCAGGAAAGCGTTCATGGCGGCCGGGTCCTCGCGGTTGTAGGCGGCCCAGTAGGCGTCGTCGGCGCGCCGCGCGGACGCCTCGGCGTCGACCGCCTCCGGCGCCGCGGCCTGCGCCTGCGCCGCGACCAACAACAGCGCCACCACCATCGAACGTAACATCCTCATCGTCTCCCACTCCCCGGTCAGTCCTGCTTCGCCGGTGGCGGCGCCGGGATGGCGCCGCCGGACCAGCGCTGTATCATGTCGCGAAAAAGCACCGCCGTAAAGGGCTTGCTCAGATAGTCGTCCATGCCGGCGTCCAGGCAACGCTGGCGGTCGCCGTCGATCGCGCTGGCCGTCAACGCGATCACCGGCACCCGCGCCCAGCCATGTTGCGCCTCCTGCGCGCGCAGCCCGGCGCAGGCCTGGTAGCCGTTCATGACCGGCATCATGCAGTCCATCAGCACCAGGTCGTAGCGACGCCGCGCCAGCGCCTCGAGCGCCTGCCCGCCGTCCATCGCCAGCTCGAAACGCCAGCCCATCTTGGTCAGCAGCACGCTGGCCAGTTGCCGGTTCATTTCATTGTCGTCGACCACCAGCGCGGTGCGGGCGCCGTCCCGCGCGGACGCCGGAACGGGTTCGGTGCCGCCTTGCGCGGGCGACGTAGCCGTTCCGGTGCCGCCTTGCCCGGGTAACGGCGCGCCGCCGTCGCCCGCCGGCTCCGGACCGGGCGCGGCGCCATCGACGGCTGCGCACGCCATGGCCGCCGAACCTCCGGCAGGCGCGGACGACGTGGCCGCCCGGCCCTTGGCGGCTGCGCACGCTTTGGCCGCCGGGCCGTCGCCGGGCGCGGACGCCATCACCGCCGGAGCACCGGCGGGCGCCGGACAAGGCCCGGCATCGCCCCCGGCCACCGGCGCCGGCAGCTCGACGGTGAAGCGGGTGCCGGCGCCGGGCGCGCTCACGCACGTGATGGCGCCGCCCATCTGCTCGATCAGGCGCTTGCAGATGGCCAGGCCGAGGCCGGTGCCGCCGTAGCGCCCGCTGATGCTGTCGTCGGCCTGGCTGAACGGCTCGAACAGGCGCCGCTGCGCCGCCGCGTCCATGCCGATGCCCTCGTCGGTGACGCTGTAGCGCAGCCGCCACAGGCCGGTGGCGCGCGGGTCGACGTCGACCGCGTAGTCGAGCACGATGACGCCGGCGTCGGCGAACTTGATCGCGTTGCTCAGCAGGTTGCCGAGGATCTGGCGCAGCCGCGCGGCGTCGCCGCACACCATCCGCGGCCCCTCGGCCGTGCGCAGTTCGAGCCGCAGGCCCTTGCGCGCGGCCGCCGCCTGGTGCAGCGCGGCCACCTGGGCCGGCTGCGCCGCCGGGTCGAACGGCTGGCGCTCGAGCGTCATGTGGCCCGATTCGATCTTCGAGAAGTCGAGCACGTCGTTGATGATGTGGGTCAGCTCGCACACCGCGCCGTGCACGCCGCGCGCGTAGCCGCGCTGCACCGGATCGAGCCCGCTGTCGAGCAGCAGCTCGGACATGCCGGCGATACCGCCCATCGGCGTGCGGATCTCGTGGCTCATCATGGCCAGGAAGCGCGACTTGGCCGCGCTGGCGGCGCTCGCCTCGCGCTGCAGCCGCTGCGCCAGCGCGGCGTCGCGCTCGCGCCGGGCCAGCAGGCGCGCCACCATCCAGAACGCGCACGCCAGCCCCAGCAGGCCGACCAGCGCCACCGCCCCCAGCAGGCGCATGCTGCGCCACCAGCCGGCCAGCCAGACGTCCTCGGTGACCGTGACGTTGATGACGAGCGGATAGTCGCGCACCCGCCGCACCGCCCCCATGCGCGTGACCGGCCGCATGTCGTCGGCCGCGCGCGGGCCGCGGGTGACGCGCACCCCGTGCTCGAGCCCGGCCGAGACGATGGCGTGGGTGTTGCCGTTCAAAATGCGCGTGCCCATCAGCGCGTCGACCTGGGGCCAGCGCGCCAGCAGCGTCAGGTCGGCGCGGTAGAGCGCGATGGCGGCGTCCTCGCCCAGGCTCACGTTCTTGAAGTAGCTGGTCAGGAAGTCGCCCGACATGCCCACCAGCGCCACGCCGGCGAAGCTGCCGTCGGCGTGGCGCAGGCGCCGGCTCAGGTAGAAGGTCCAGTTGCCGTTGCCCTTGTTGCGCACCGGCTTGCTCAGGAAGGTGTCGTCGCCGGGCGTGTCGCGGTGGTGGATGAAGTAGTCGCGCTCGGCCAGGTTGATGGGCGGCGCCGGGAACGCGCGCGTGAAGTTGAGCACGGCGCCGTCGGGGCCGACCACGCTGACCACGTCGATGTGCGGCAGCGCGCCGATCTGGTCCTTGAGCGACTGGAACAGCGCCGGCCCGCGCAGCGCCGCCGGGCCGGCCGCGCCGGCCGCGCGCGCCGCCTCGACCACGCCGTCGAGCGCCTGGTAGCCGGAGGCGAAGCTTTGCGCGGTGCTCTCGGCAAGCACCAGCGACAGGCTCTCGAGGTCGCCGCGCCAGTCGTCCACCGCGTGCTCGCGCAGCACCCAGCCGGCGCCGGCCGTCGTCAGCGCCAGCAGCAGCGCCAGCGCG
>CAUPRW010000085.1:0-20555 GCA_963513825.1 uncultured Duganella sp. | reverse complement strand
TCCTCTAGCGTCAATCCCTGCGCCAGTACCAGTTTGACCGCCTCGGCCCGGAACTCCGGCGTGTATGTTGGTGATTTCATGTTTTCACTCCTTTTGACAAGTTTATCAAATGGAAGTGTCCATTAATGTCAGAGTACCTCACTCAACGATCGCTTCGCGAAGAACATGCGTCGTCACGCAGGAATCGACTGGCGCTCCGTGCAGGCGAAGTTGGAGGCCAATCCCGAAAAGCTCCTGCCACTCTCTGAAATGGAACGCACCGGCGGAGAACCGGATGTCATTGCTTATGACGCAATAAGCGATGCGTTCATTTTCTTTGACTGTTCGCCCGAAAGTCCCATCGGCCGCCGCAGCACCTGCTACGACAAAGAGGCGCGGGATTCACGCAAGGAGAATAAACCTGGCACAAGCGCTATCGAAATGGCGTCCGCTATCGGTGTGGAGTTGCTTACGGAGCAGCAATATCGCGCGTTGCAGGAATTGGGCGAGTTCGACAGGAAAACTTCCAGCTGGGTGCAAACGCCCGCCAAGATAAGACAGCTTGGCGGCGCGCTGTTTTGTGATCGTCGCTATGACCATGTTTTCCTGTATCACAATGGCGCTGAGTCGTACTATGCGGCAAGAGGCTTTCGCGCTCGGTTCAGCGTCTGAACTCGGCTCACTGCAATAGTTCACGCCACAATTCCAGTTTCGCTGGCAGCGACAAACTGGCATGGGCGGGCGATGTCGATGGCAAGACCAGCGTCCGGTAACCATGGGCAGCGAACTGCGCGGCGAATTTTCCGGACGTGTGGCCGTTGAAGCCGATGGTTTCAAGCGTGGGGCACAACTCCCGCAGGCGGGAGAAGTCGTTGGCGGCGGGTTTGCGGATGGCGGAGTCGAGACTGCCTTCGCGCTCGCAAGCACCCAGCACATCCCACAGGCCGAAACCGTGCGCCAGCAGGCGCGGCAAGCGTTCGTCATACGGCAGCTGGGCCAGCGGCTCGCCCGTCAGCGCCGACAAAATCGGCCACAACAAATTGCGCGGGTGCGCGTAGTACTGCTGCGCGGCCAGCGACGCGGCGCCGGGAAAGCTGCCCAGCACCAGGATGCGCGTGCGCGCGTCGATCACGGGCGAGAGGCCCATGAGCGAGGTGGAGGTCGAGTCGGCGTCGTCTGGCATGCGGGCATTCTACCGGAACCCGCCACCGCGCGTTGTACGTGGAAAAACGCTCGCGGCGGCATGCGCGCCGTTCGGGTGTAGAATTTACCGGCGGCCAGACCGCGCCATAAAAACAATCGCAGGAGACCAGCATGACGCAACCGCGCACCATCGATCTGTTGCTCGCGCAGTACGGCGAGAGCCATCTCAACCCCACCAACGAAGTGATCCACTTCGTCTGCGTGCCGGTGATCGTGTTCACGCTGCTGGGGCTGGTGTGGGCCCTCCATCCGCTGGCGGCGGTGGCCGTGGCGGTGGCGTCGCTGGTGTATTACTACACGCTGTCCAAACCGTTCGCGCTGGGCATGCTGTTGATGGCCGCGGCCATGCTGGCCGTGCTGGCGGCGCTGCCGCAACAGGCGGTGCTGCCGCTGTCGCTGGCCGTGTTCGTGCTGGCGTGGATCGGCCAGTTCATCGGCCATAAGATCGAGGGCAAGAAGCCGTCGTTCTTCGACGACTTGCGTTTTCTTCTGATCGGGCCGCTGTTTGTGCTGGGCTTTCTTTACCGGCGCTTGAAGTTGTCTTATTGAGGCCGCTTTTTGGTTGCGCGGCACAATCCGCCCTGGCCCCGACGCAGCCCGGCGGATTACCGGCTGGGCGCCAATCCGCCCGACGCGGCCTGCTATACTTGCCGTATGTCATCCCCACTGCTCTTTGTTATCGCCTGCCTGATCTGGGGCTCCACTTTCTTCGCCATTACACTGCAATTGGGCGATGTCGCGCCGGCCGTGTCGGTGGCCTATCGCTTCGGGCTGGCCGCCGCCGCGCTGTTCGCCTGGTGCGCCGTGCGCGGCGATAAACTGATGCTGCCCTGGCGCGCCCAGCGCTGGCTGGTGCTGCAAGGCGCCGCCACCTTTGCGCTCAGCTACATTTGCACCTACACGTCCGAGCAATACCTGGTGTCCGGCCTGGTCGCGGTGCTGTTCGCGCTGATGGTGTTCTGGAGCCCGATCCTCAACCGTATCGCCTTCGGCACGCCGGTCAGTTGGCGCACCTGGAACGCCGGCGCGGTCGCCATCGCCGGCGTGGTGCTGCTGTTCTTCCATTCGATCGAGGGCGCCTGGCGCGATATCCTCGGCGGCGGCGAGGGCCATTTCCTGCTCGGCCTGGTCCTGGCGCTGACCGCCACCCTCGCCAGCACGGTCGGCAACCTGATCGTCGTCAAGGTGCGCGTCGAGTCGTCCAACGTGCTGCTGACGATGGCCTGGTCGATGATGTGGGGCAGCCTGATCGTGGCCGGCTGGGTGCTCGCCAGCGGCCAGTCGTTCAGCCTGTCGGGCGAGCCGAAATATTGGGCCGGCCTGCTGTACCTGTCGTTGTTCGGCTCGGTGATCGCGTTCGCCGCCTATTTCACGCTGATCCACCGCATCGGCTCGGACAAGGCCGTCTATATCGGCGTCGTCACGCCGGTGATCTCGGTGCTGCTGTCGATCCAGCTCGAACACTTCCGACCCGGCGCGCTCGAGTGGGCCGGCATGCTATTGTGTCTATCGAGCGTCGCCTGGGCGCTCAAATCGAATTCCCCCGTCTCTACAGAAAGTGCAGAAACAGCCTGATGAACAATTCCGACCTGACCATCCGCCCGGCCGAACCGGCCGACGTTTCCGCCATTTTCGGCATGATCTTCGAGCTGGCCGTGTTTGAAAAACTCGAACACATGGTCGTCGCCAACGAGTCCATGCTGCACGAGAGCCTGTTCGGCGACAAACCGGGCTGCGAGGCGCTGGTGGGCGAGGCCAACGGCGAGGTCGTCGCCTTCGCGCTGTTCTTCCATAATTTCTCAACCTTCCTGTGCAAGAAGGGTTTGTACCTGGAAGACCTGTACGTCAAGCAAGCCTGCCGTGGCCGGGGCTACGGCAAGCAGATGCTGGTGGCGCTGGCCCGCCTGGCGGTCGAGCGCGACTGCGGCCGCTTCGAGTGGTCGGTGCTGGACTGGAACACCAACGCCATCAAACTGTACGAGGGCATGGGCGCGACCGTCATGCCGGAATGGCGCATCTGCCGCGTCACCGGCGAGGCGCTCACGGAGCTGTCGGCGCAGGCGTAAAAAAAATCCCACGCCGCGGAAGCCGCGCGTGGGAGGAACCCGTTGTTAGTGGGAAGGGAGATTGAATCAACACGGTCACTATAGCGGCGCCGCCGGTGACTTGCCTGCCGCCTTACAAACCTTTACCCGTCTTCGAATCTGCTTACAATTGCTTTACAAAATAGCGCAACCGGTGGGTCTTGATGCCCTTGGGTTAGGCCGCCGACGGCGCTTGGCGGATTACGCTGCGCTAATCCGCCCTACGGAGTATCGCCTGGTTGTCCGCGCACGCTGAGGCGCTCGAGCAACTCGAACACGGCTTGCGTCAGCAGCGCCAGCACGGCGGCGGGGATCGCGCCGGCCAGCAGCATGTCGTTGTCGTTGAGCGCCAGGCCGATGGTGATGCGCTCGCCGTAACCGCCGGCGCCGATGAAGGCGGCGATGGTCGCCGTGCCCACGCTGAGCACCGCCGCCGTCTTGACGCCGGCCAGGATCACCGGCAGCGCCAGCGGCAATTCGACCAGCAGCATGCGCTGCGACGGCTTCAAACCCAACGCCTGCGCCGCCATGCGCAACCCGGCCGGCACCTGCAGCAAGCCGGTGCAGGTGTTGCGCACGATCGGCAGCAAGGCGTACACCACCAACGCCACCAGCGCCGGCACGGTGCCGATGCGGCCCAGCAGGGGGATGAGCAGCGCCAGCAGCGCCAGCGACGGCACCGTTTGCAGCACGCCCGTCAAGCCCAGCACCAGCTGGCGCAGCCGGGGAAACACCGCCGCCAGCATCCCCAGCGGAATACCGACCACGCAGGCCATCGCCACCGCGAACAGCACCAGCGTCAGGTGCTGGCGCGTCAGCGGCCATAAATTTTGATCGAAGATTTTGGCCCACAGGCCGTCGCGCGCGGCGCGCGGCGGGCCGGCCTGCGCCACCGCTGGCGGGCTGGTCGCCGCGCTCCGCGCCGAGGCCTGGGCACCGTCGCCGACGCTATCTTTGGCGCCAGCGTTGGCGCCGTGGTCGGCGCTATCGTTGGCGTTGGGATCGGCCTTGGTGCCTGGTGCCGCCGGCCTGGCTTTGGCGTTGGCCGTGTCGCCTTGCGCCGCCAGCCAGTCGCGCGCGACGTGGGTGAAGCTCTTGCCGTCGATTTCGGCCGCCGCGTTCATGGCGATCATGTCGGCCGCGCCGATGCGGCCCTCCAGCTGTCCGATCGCCTTCCACGCGGCGGGAAAGCGCTGCGCGGCGTCGAGCCGGTACAGCAGCACGGCGTCATAGCGCGGGAAGTAGGCGCGGTCGTCGTCGAGCACCCGCAGGCCGTATTGGCGTATTTTGGCGTCGGTCGAATAGATGTCGATGACGTCGACCTGGCGCTGCATCAACGCCTCGTAGGCGATGCCGTGGTCGAGCCCTTGCGGCCGCTGCGTCAATCCATAACGCGCGGCCAGTCCCGGCCAGCCGTCGGCTCGGCCGATGAATTCATGCGAGAGCCCGAAGCGCAGCTTGTCGCGCGCCGCCAGATCGCTCAGTTTCTTGACGCCGTCGGCGTCGCCGCGCATGGCCAGCGCGTAGGTGTTGTTGAAACCCAGCGGCACCGCCACGCCCAGTCCCATCGGCGCCAGCTCGCGCTGGATCCGTTCCAGCGGCGCGGCTTTGGTGTGCTTGAGGATTTCGAGGTCGATGGTGCCGAGGTATTCCGGGTAGACGTCGATGCGGCCCGCTTGCAGGGCAGCGAGCACGATGGCGGTGTTGCCCAGCCCTTGCAGATGGGTGACTTTGGCGTGCGGCGCGGCCGTCTGCGTGAGCACTTCGCCGAGGATGTAGGATTCGGTGAAGCGCTTGGAGCCGACGTGCAGCGTGTCGCCGGCCGGCGCGGCGGCGGCGCCGGCCGCCAGCGCCGTGCCGAGTATTAGCAGCATGGCGGCGCGCAGGGGATTTGGGGGAAACATGGTGTTCCTGTGGCGTTTTGACATGCGGGTAATGTAACCGAAAGCGCGGGCGGGGGGGATGCCGTTGAATGAGGCGCTTTTTGTGGGGGATTTACGCGCGGGGCGTGGCCGCTATGCGCCGACGGCGGCGCTTGGCGGATTACGCTGCGCTAATCCGCCCTACATGGTCCCGTTGCTCGATGGGGGGGCGCCAGACGCCGGCGTTGACTACTCCTACGCACGGGTTCATGCCGATGGCGTATGACAAATCGCCCGGGCGGGCGATGCGCCACAGCGCGAAGTCGGCGCGCTTGCCCACTTCGAGCGTGCCCACCCTGTCGGCGCGGCCCAGCGCGCGCGCCGCCCGCACCGTGCAGCCGGCCAGCGCTTCGAGCGGCGTCAGTCGCCACAGTGTGCATGCCATGTTCATCGCCAGCAGCAGCGACGTCATCGGCGACGTGCCGGGATTGCAGTCGGTGGACACCGCCATCGGCACGCCCGCCGCGCGCAACGCGGCCACCGGCGGCGGCGTGGTGTCGCGCAAAAAATAATAGGCGCCGGGCAGCAGCACGGCCACCGTGCCGGCGGCGGCCATCGCGGCGATGCCGTCGGCGCCCAGGTGCTCGAGGTGGTCGGCCGAGAGCCCGCCAAAGCGCGCCACCAGCTGCGCGCCGCGCTGGTCGGAGAGCTGCTCGGCGTGCAGCTTGACCGGCAGGCCGGCCGCGCGCGCCGCCTCGAACACGCGCGCGGTCTGCTCGTGCGAAAAGCCGATCCGCTCGCAGAAGGCGTCGACGGCGTCGGCCAGCCCCTCGGCCGCCAGCGGCGCGATCATCGCGCACACTTCGGTGATGTAGTCGTCGGCGCGGCCGGCAAATTCAGGCGGCAGCGCGTGCGCGCCCAGGAAGGTCGTGGCGACGGCGACCGGCTGCTCGCGCCCGATGCGGCGCGCCACGCGCAGCATCTTGGCCTCCGCTTCCAGCGTGAGCCCATAGCCGGACTTGATTTCGATGGTGGTCACGCCCTCGGCCAGCAGGCTGCGCACGCGCGGCAGGCTTTGCGCCAGCAGTTCGTCCTCGGACGCGGCGCGCGTGGCGCGCACGGTGGACATGATGCCGCCGCCGGCGCGGGCGATGTCCTCGTAGGTGGCGCCGTTCAGGCGCGCTTCGAATTCGTCGCCGCGGTTGCCGGCGTGGACGATGTGGGTGTGGCAGTCGATCAGCCCGGGCGTGAGCCAGCAACCGCCGCCGTCGCGCGTTTGCCCCGCCCGCGCGTGCGCCGGCAGCGCCGCCATGGGGCCGAGCCAGGCGATGGCGCCGTCGCGCACGGCGATGGCGCCGTCGCGGATCTCGCCGTAGCCGTCGACCATCGTGGCCAGGTGCACATTGGTGAACAACAGATCCCACGCGGTCATGCCATGCCTTCGATTGATTAATTGTTGACGATGTCGACCACGAACACGGTCGCCTGCGCCGCCTCCATGCTCCACGACTGTTCCGACTCCATCACCAGCAGGTCGTAGCGGACCATGGCGATGCGCTCGCGCGCGCTGCTGACGGTGAGGCTTTCGCCGTCGGCCAGGAACAGCAAGGTGATGGCGCCGCGCCGCTCGAACTGCTCGACGCCGCGCACCACGCAGGCCTCGAGCCGGTGGCGGCAGCGGCCGCGCCGCGTCATGACGTTGAAGTCGGTGGTGTTGGCGCCGGTGACGGTGGCGTGGACCTGTTCCTCGCCGGCGAACTCGATCAGCGGCTCGCTGGGGCTGAGCACCACGCGCTCGTCGCCGAAGTCGAGCAGCACGCCGTCGCCGTCGACCAGCGCCAGCGTGCGGTCGATGCCGGGAAAGGCGGAGAACGGGCCGTCCTGCGTGATCGTCGCCAGGCTCACGCGCCAGTCGAATTCGTCGAAACCGGCGCCGGGCGGGAAGGCGGCGATTTCGGTGGTGCTGCCGCCGCCATTCTTCCAAGGCGCGGGCATCAGGCTTGCATACTGGATCAGCTGGGTCATCGGAACTCCCTCAGTTCGGCCATCGTCTGCTTGAAGCGCGCCGCGATCGCCCGCTGCGCCACGTGCTGCTGCTTGCGTACTACCCACTGGCCGCCGACCATGACGTCCTTGACCAGATTGTCGTTGCCGCTGAAGACGAAGCTGCCGAGCACCTCGTCCAGCGCCAAACCATACAGATTCGGGTGATCGTCGTCGAGCACGATCACGTCGGCGCGCCGCCCCGGCGCCAGCGCGCCCACCGGCCGCCCCGCCGCCTGCGCGCCGCCGCGCAAGGCGCCCTGCCATAAAAAGTCGCCGACCTGGCGCTGGCCCGGCGCGACGGCGATGTTGCGGCGCTGATGCTGCAGGCGCTGGCCGTACTCAAGCCAGCGCAACTCCTCCACCGGGCTTTGCGAGATGTGGCTGTCGCTGCCGATGCCGAAGCGGCCGCCCGCCGCCAGGAACTGCTCGAGCGGGAACAGGCCGTCGCCCAGGTTGGCCTCGGTCGTCAGGCACAGGCCCGCCACGGCGCCGCTGGCGGCCACGCGATCGACCTCGCCGCGCGTCAGGTGCGTGGCGTGCACCAGGCACCAGCGCCGGTCCACGCCGACATGGTCGAGCAGCCAGTCCACCGGGCGCTGGCCGCTCCAGTCGAGCGACTGCCGCACCTCCGGCTGCTGCTCGGCGATGTGGATGTGCACCGGCCGTGCGGCGGGCAGCTCCGCCAGCACCGCGTTGATCTGTTCGACCGACGCCGCGCGCAGCGAATGGGGCGCCACGCCGACCTCGGTTTGGGCGTCGCGCAACGGTTCGAGCGCCTCGATCACGCGCAGCACGTCGGCCACGTCGGTCTTGAAGCGCCGCTGCTCGGGTTTCAACGGGCTTTCGCCAAAGCCGGAATAACTATACAACACCGGCAGCATCGTCACGCCGATTCCGGCCAACCGTGCGGCGGCGATCACGCGCTCGGCCGTCTCGGCGGGACGCGGGTACATGGCGCCGTCGGGCGCGCGTTGCACATAGTGGAATTCGCACAGCGACGTATAGCCGTGGCGCAGGCATTCGGAAAACAGCTGGGCGGCGATGGCCTCGATGTGCTCCGGCGTGATGTTGCGGGCGAAGCGGTACATCAGGTCGCGCCAGGTCCAGAAGCTGTCCTGGACGGCGCCGGCCTGGTGCGGCCCGGCCTTTTCCGTGCGCCCGCCCAGCGCCCGCTGGAAGCTGTGCGAGTGCAGGTTGATCATGCCCGGCAGCGCGTACCCGACCTTTTCAACGCCGTCGGCGACCGCGCCCTCCCGCACCGCCGTGATGGCGCCGCCCGCATCCCATTCGATCAACACGTCGGCGCGCCAGCCGTCCGGCAACAGCGCGTGGCGGGCCAACAGCGCGCCCGGCGCGCTCACCGCCGCACCCAGTCGGCGGCGGCCAGCGTCATCTCGCGCAGCAGGCCGCGCACGTGGTCGGCGCGGTCGGCGCGGTAGCCGTACGGCGCCTCCTCGTCCATGTAGGTCGACTGGCACATCTCGAGCTGGATCGCATGGACGTTCGCTTCCGGCCGGCCGTAGAAGCGCGTGATATGGCCGCCCTTGAAACGGCCGTTGACGGCCACGCTGAAGCGCTCCTGCGCCAGCGCGCGCGACACCACGGCGTCGCTCAGGCCCGGCGAGCAGGCCGCGCCGTCGGCGGTGCCGAAGTTCAGGTCGGGCAGCTTGCCGTCGAAAAAGCGCGGCACGTGCGAGGCGATCGAATGGGCGTCCCACAGCGCCACCGCGCCGTGCAGCGCCAGCAGGCGGTCGAGCTCCGCGCGCAGGCGCTCGTGGTAAGGCTTCCAGTACAAGGCCAGGCGGCGCCCGACCTCGGCCTGGTCCGGCGCCCGTCCGTCCAGGTACAGCGGCTCGCGGTGGAAGGTGTCGACCGGGCACAGGCCGGTGGTGTCCTGGCCCGGATACAGGTTGGTGTTTTCCGGCGGGCGGTTCAGGTCGATGACGTAGCGCGACCAGCGCGCCGACAGCGTCGACGCGCCCATCGCGCCGAGGAAATCGTACAGGCGTGCCAGGTGCCAGTCGGTGTCCTGGCGGTCGGCGGCGGCCGGCGTCATCGCCGCCGCCACGTCGTCGGGGATGTCGGTGCCCACGTGCGGCATCGACACCAGCAAAGGGATGGTGCCCGCGTTGAACTGGTAATCCATGGCGCCCCCGTTTATGGATGCAGCGTGGTGAACAAATCCTTGCACGAGGCGCTCAACTCGCCGCGCATGACCATGCCCTTGGCGGCCTCGATGTCCGGCGCGAAGAAGCGGTCCTCCCCGTACACGGCCACCCTGGTGCGCAGCTGCGCGTGCACGTGCTCCAGATGCGGCGACGTCGTCAGCGGCCGGTGGAAATCGATCCCCTGCGCCGCCGCCAGCAGCTCGATGCCGATGATCACCGCCGTATTGTGCGCCATGTCGTCCAGGCGGCGCGCCGCGTAGGTGGCCATGCTGACGTGGTCCTCCTGGTTGGCCGAGGTCGGAATGGTGTCGACGCTGCCCGGATGGGCCAGCGACTTGTTCTCCGACGCCAGCGCGGCGGCCGTGACATGGGCGATCATGAAGCCGGAATTGAGGCCCGGCTCGCGCACCAGGAACGGCGGCAGGCCCGATAAGGTGGCGTCGATCAGCAGCGCGATGCGGCGCTCGGAGATGCTGCCGATTTCGGCGATCGCCAGCGCCAGCGTGTCGGCGGCGAAGGCCACCGGCTCGGCGTGGAAGTTCCCGCCCGAGACCACCACCGACAGCTCGCCGTCCTTGAACAGCAGCGGATTGTCGGTGACGGCGTTGGCCTCGATCAGCAGGGTGCGGGCGGCGTTGCCGATGATGTCCCGGCAGGCGCCCATGACCTGCGGCTGGCAGCGCAGGCAGTACGGGTCCTGCACGCGCTCGTCGCCGACCAGGTGCGAGGCGCGGATCGCGCTCTCGCTCACCAGTTGGCGGTAGATGGCGGCGGCGGCGATCTGGCCCGGCTGGCCGCGCACCTCGTGCACGCGGGCGTCGAACGGCGCGTCGCTGCCCTTGGCCGCGTCCAGCGACAGGGCGCCGGAGACCATGCCCGCCTCCAGCAACCGCTCGGCCATGAACAGGCCGTGCAAGGCCAGCGCGGTCGACACCTGGGTGCCGTTGATCAGCGCCAGTCCTTCTTTCGCGGCCAGCACCACCGGCGCGATGCCGGCCGCCTTGAGCGCGTCGGCCGCCGGCGTGATCTCGCCGTTGAAACGCACCTCGCCCACGCCCAGCATCGCCAGCGTCATGTGCGACAGCGGCGCCAGGTCGCCCGAGGCGCCCACCGAGCCCTTGGCCGGAATGGCCGGCATGATGCCGGCGTTGTACAGCGCGATGAGGGTTTCGACGATCAGCGGGCGCACGCCCGAGTAGCCGCGCGCCAGGCTGCCGATCTTCATCAGCATGACCAGGCGGCAGACGGCGTCCGACAGCAGCTCGCCGGTGCCGACCGAATGCGACAGGATCAGGTTGCGCTGCAGTTGTTCGAGCTTGTCGTCGGGGATGCGGGTCTTGGCCAGCAGGCCGAAGCCGGTGTTGATGCCGTAGGCGGCGTCGCCCTTGGCGACGATGGCGCGCACGGCGGCGGCGGACGCCTCGATCACCGGCCAGGCGTCGGCGGCCAGCGACAGCGGGCCGGCGGCGCTCCAGACGGCGCGCAGTTCGGACAGCGTCATCGCGCCGGGTTTCAGGGTCAATGCGGTGGTGGTCATCTTAAGTCTCGATTGTTTTATCATGGATGCGATGTCGTGGGGCGGATTAGCGCGGCGCGTAAGCCGCCATGAGCCGCCGACGGAGCTTGGCCGGTTACGCTACGCTAATCGGCCCTACGGTACCATCGGCAGGTTTAGGCCGTTGCGCTTGGCGCAGGCGACCGCCGTCTCGTAGCCGGCGTCGGCGTGGCGCATCACGCCGGTGCCGCTGTCGTTGACCAGCACCCGCGCCAGGCGGCGCGCGGCGGCGTCGGTGCCGTCGGCAACGATCACCACGCCGGAGTGCTGCGAGTAGCCCATGCCGACCCCGCCGCCGTGGTGCAGCGAGACCCAGGTGGCGCCGCCGGCGGTGTTGAGCAGGGCGTTGAGCAGCGGCCAGTCGGAGACGGCGTCGGTGCCGTCCAACATGCTCTCGGTCTCGCGGTTCGGGCTGGCGACGGAGCCGGTGTCGAGGTGGTCGCGGCCGATGACGATGGGCGCCTTCAGTTCGCCGCTGCGCACCATCTCGTTGAAGGCCAGGCCGGCGATGTGGCGCTCTCCCAGTCCCAGCCAGCAAATGCGCGCCGGCAGGCCCTGGAAGGCGATGCGCTCGCGCGCCATGTCGAGCCAGCGGTGCACCTGCGCGTGGTGCGGGAACAGCTCCTTGATCTTGGCGTCGGTCTTGTAGATGTCCTCCGGATCGCCCGACAGCGCCACCCAGCGGAACGGCCCGCGCCCCTCGCAGAACTGCGGCCGGATGTAGGCCGGCACGAAACCGGGGAAGTCGAAGGCGTTTTGCACGCCGTGGTCGAACGCCACCTGGCGGATGTTGTTGCCGTAGTCGACCACCCTGGCGCCGAGCGCCTGGAAGTCCAGCATCGCTTGCACGTGCACCGCGCACGAGGCGGTGGCCGCGTCCTTCAAGGCCGCGTGGCGCGCCTCGTCGTGCTGCGCCGCCTTCCACTGCTCGACGCTCCAGCCTTGCGGCAGGTAGCCGTTGATCAGGTCGTGGGCGGAGGTCTGGTCGGTGACGATGTCGGGCACCACGCCGCCGGCCTTGGCGCGGCGCACCAGCTCGGGCAGCACGTCGGCGGCGTTGCCCAGCAGGCCGATGGAGATGGCGTCGCCATTGGCCTTGTGCAGCTTGATCATTTCCAGCGCCTCGTCGATGCTGGCGGCCTGCTTGTCGAGGTAGCGGGTGCGCAGGCGGAAGTCGATGCTGCTCTGCTGGCACTCGACGGTGAGCGAGACGGCGCCGGCCATGGTGGCGGCCAGCGGCTGGGCGCCGCCCATGCCGCCCAGGCCGGCCGTCAGCACCCAGCGGCCTTTGAGGTCGCCGCCGAAGTGCTGGCGCCCCGCCTCGGCGAAGGTTTCGTAGGTGCCCTGGACGATGCCCTGGGTGCCGATGTAGATCCAGCTGCCGGCCGTCATCTGGCCGTACATGAACAAGCCCTTGCGGTCCAGTTCATTGAAGTGCTCCCAGTTGGCCCATTTCGGCACCAGGTTGGAGTTGGCGATCAGCACGCGCGGCGCGTCCTCGTGGGTCTGGAACACGCCCACCGGTTTGCCGGACTGGATCAGCAGGGTTTGGTTGTCCTCGAGCTGGCGCAGCGAGGCCAGGATCTGGTCGTAGCATTCCCAGTTGCGGGCGGCGCGGCCGATGCCGCCATAGACCACCAGGTGCTTGGGGTTTTCCGCCACTTCCTTGTCCAGGTTGTTCTGGATCAGGCGGTAGGCGGCCTCGGCGCCCCAGTTCTTGCACGTCAGTTCCGGCCCGCGCGGCGCGCGGATCTCGCGGCTGGGGTCGAAACGGGGATCGAAGTCCAGTGGGTTTGTCATGGCGGCTCCTGCTCGTGAGTGTGGGAATACTCAAAGCATAAGTTGTATATACAACCAAGTCAACCGATTTGTTGGCGCAGCATGTCAACCCCGCCCCCTTTTGCCTCGACGCATGCTTCGCCGCTTGGGGACGTACCCCGCCGGGGTACGTCCCCGCGTGGCAGTGCGGGGTAAAGGCAAGCTTAGCGCTTATACACGCGCTTGCCGCCCATCCAGGTTTGCAGCACCACCGTCTTGCCGATCTGCTCGGGCGCGACCTTGAAGATATCGCGGTCGACCAAGATGAAGTCGGCCCACTTGCCCGGCTCGAGCGAGCCGATCACGTTTTCCTGGTGGGCCGCGTAGGCCGCGTCGAGCGTGAAGCAGCGCAACGCCTCGGTCAGCGTCATGGCCTGGTTCTTGTACCAGCCGCCGGCCGGCACGCCGGCGTTGTTCTGCCGCGTGACGGCCGCGTGCAAGCCCTCGAACGGGTTGGGCGACTCGACCGGGAAGTCCGAGCCGCAGGCGATCTTCGAGCCCTGGTCGAGGAAGGTGCGCCAGGCGTAGGCGCCCTTGATGCGCTCGGGGCCGACGCGGTGCTCGGCCATGTTCTGGTCCGACGTGGCGTGGGTCGGCTGCATCGACGGCACCACCCCGAGCGCCTTGAAGCGCGGGATGTCCTCCGGCGCCACCACCTGGGCGTGCTCGATGCGGTGGCGCAGCGCGACGTTGTCGTACTTGGGGATCAGCTGGGCGTAGGCGTCGAGGATCTGGCGGTTGCCGGCGTCGCCGATGGCGTGGATGTTGACCTGGTAGCCGGCCTTCATGGCCTTGTTCATCTTGGCCAGCATTTCGCCGTTCTGGTGGAACAGCAGGCCCTTGGTCGACGGCATGTCGCTGTAGGGCGAGAGCAGCGCCGCGCCGCGGCTGCCCAGCGCGCCGTCCGCGTACAGCTTGACGGCCGCCAGCGCGTAGACGTCGTTGGCGTAGGATTTGAGCGGGCCGTCCTTGGCCAGCTCGTCGAAGTCGCCGGCGGTGTCGCCGATCATCGCGTACACGCGCGCGGTGAGCTTGCCGTGGTCGGCGTAGTCGCGGTACAGGTCGTCCTGCGCGACCTTGATGCCGGCGTCGTGCACGCTGGTCAGGCCGACCCTGGCCAGCGCCGCCAGCGCGTTGTCGAGCGTGCCGCGCGCCTGCGCCGGAGTCGGCAGCGGCACCACCTTGTTGACCAGCTCCATGGCGCTGTCGACCAGCACGCCGCTGGGCTTGCCGGCGGCGTCGCGCTCGATCTTGCCGCCGGCCGGGTCCGGCGTGTCGCCGGTGATGCCGGCCATCTCCAGCGCCTTGGTGTTGACCCAGACGGCGTGCGCGTCGACCCGGTGCAGCAGCACCGGGCGGTCGCCGACCACCGCGTCGAGCTCGGCGGCGGTGGGGAAGCGGCCCAGCTTCCACACCTCCTGGTTCCAGCCGTAGCCGATGATCCAGGCGTTCTTCGGGTGGTTGCGGGCGAACTCGGCCACCGCGCGCACCGCCGCGCCCAGCGTCGTCGGCGCGAACAGGTCGGCGCCGGAGGCGATTTCCCCCAGCTCGAACACGTGGCCGTGCGCGTCGATCAGCCCGGGCAGCAAGGTCTTGCCCTGGGCGTCGATGTGCTGGGCGTCCGGCAACCGCGCCGCCACCTCCTTCTCGCCGCCCACCGCCACCACCCGCCCCAGGTCGTCGAAGCCGAGCGAGGTGAAGCGCTGCAGGGCGCCGGCCGCCGTCAGCGTGTAGCCGTTGGCGTGGTCGATGACGGTGTCGGCGCGGGCCGGCGCGGCCGCGCACAGGGCCAGCGCCAGCGCCGCCGCCAGCGGGGAACGTTGCAAAGGGGTGGTGCGCATCAAATCTCTCCATTCGGAAGCAAGATCAGAGTGTAACCAAGTTTGCGCCCGGGTCAACCGAACTCGCCTCGGGCGTTACGATTTGACATCTCTGCGCCAGGGCATGAGGGGTACAATGCAGGCTTCGCCGTTCCGGAAACCGCCACCAGTGTCCAGCCGCCTACTCTATCTCCGCCTGCTCAACCAGTTCCGTCCGTACGCGTGGATCGCCGCCGTCACCCTGCTGGCCGTGGGCGTGGCGGCGGCCACCGACGTGCTGCTGATCCGCCAGCTGCAAAACGTGGTCGACGCGCTGGCCCCGTCCCACGGCGTGGCCGCCGTCAAGGCCCCGGCCGGCGGCCTGATGAGCATGCTGCAGGACACGCTCGGGCGCCTGCTGCCGCGCAACCCGGCCCGCGCCGGCCTGTGGGCCATCCCGGCGGTGATCTTCGGCCTGGCGCTGCTGCGCATGGTGTCGAGCTTTGTCGGCGAGTACGGCGCCGCCTGGCTCAGCAGCCGGGTCCAGGCCAACCTGCGCGAGCAGATGTTCGCCCGCATCATGCGCCTGCCGAACGGCTATTTCGACCAGTCCTCGACCGGCACCACGCTCTCGCGCGTGGCGTTCGACGCCGCCCAGGTGGCCCAGGCCGTGCTCAACGTCGTCAACGTCGCCGTGCGCGACTCGGTGCTCACCGTCGGCTACCTGATCACGCTGTTCCTGGCCGACTGGCAACTGGCGGTGTTCTGCCTCGGCCTGCTGCCGCTGGTGGCCACCATCGTCACCTTCGCCGCGCGCCGCATGCGCCACCTGAGCAAGAGCGCGCAGGCGGCCATGGGCGAGCTCACCAACGTGCTCGACGAGAGCATCAGCGGCCAGCGCGTGGTCAAGATCTTCGGCGGCCAGGCGTACGAGCAGGACCGCTTCGACCGCGTGGTCAAGACCAACCGCCAGCTGGCCGTCAAGCACGCGGCGACGTCGGCGCTCAATTCCGGCATCATCATGCTGCTGATCGGCATCACCGTGTCGTCGGTGATCTACTTCGCGCTGATCCGCAACCAGGCCGGCGCGCTGTCTCCGGGCGCCTTCGTCGGCTTCATGACGGCGCTCATGGCGATGCAGTCGCCGATCAAGAGCCTGACCAAGATCAACGAGCCGATGCAGCGCGGCCTGGCCGCCGCCGAATCCGTGTTCGGCCTGATCGACACCGAGGCCGAGGCCGACACCGGCACGCACAGCGTGGCGCGCGCCGCCGGCCGCCTGCAGTTCGAGGACGTCAGCTTCCACTACCGCGGCGCCGACGGCCAGGCGCCGGCGGCCGACGCCCGCCCGGCGCTCGAGCGCGTCTGGCTCGACATCGCCGCCGGCGAGACCGTGGCCCTGGTGGGCAGCTCGGGCAGCGGCAAGACCACGCTGGCCGGCCTGCTGCCGCGCTTTTACGACGTCGGCGCCGGCAGCATCAAGCTCGACGGGGTCGACCTGCGCGCGTACACGCTCGCCTCGCTGCGCCGCCAGATCGCCCTGGTGAGCCAGGACGTGGTGCTGTTTAACGACACCCTGGCCGCCAACATCGCCTACGGCGACCCGGCGCCGTCGCTGGCGCGGGTGGAGGCGGCCGCGCGCGCGGCCCACGCCCACGAGTTCATCGAGCGCCAGCCGGGCGGCTACCTGGCGCAGGTGGGCGAGAACGGCCTGCGCCTGTCGGGCGGGCAGCGCCAGCGCCTGGCGATCGCCCGCGCGCTGTACAAGGACGCGCCGATCCTGATCCTCGACGAGGCCACCAGCGCGCTCGACACCGAATCGGAGCGGCTGGTGCAGTCGGCGCTGGAGGTGTTGATGAAGGGCCGCACCACGGTGGTCATCGCGCACCGCCTGTCGACCATCGAGAACGCCGACCGCATCGTCGTGCTCGACGCCGGCCGCATCGCCGAGGCGGGCAGCCACGCGGCCCTGCTGGCGCAAAACGGCATCTATTCGCGCCTGTACCAGACGCAAAAAAACGTGCAGGGCGCGTAAGACTACAGCAGGCGCAGCGTCTGGCGCAGCTCGTCGAGCGCGGCCGGCTTGACCAGGTGGAAGTCGAAGCCGGCGGCGGCGGTCTTCTCGCGGTCCTGCGCCGAGCCGAAGCCGGTGTGGGCGATGAGCCGGATGCGCGAGAGGGCCGAGTCGGCCCGCAGCATGCGCGCCAGCGCGTAGCCGTCGACGTTGGGCATGCCGATGTCGAGGATCATCGCGTGCGGGGCGAACGCGCGCGCGCCGGCCATCGCGCCGGCGGCGTCGTGCGCCAGGCGCACCTCGTAGCCGAGCAGGCGCAGCAGGTCGCTGAGCACCTCGCCCGAATCGACGTTGTCGTCGACCACCAGCAACCGGGGCAAGCCCTGGCCCGGCGGCGCCGGCGCCGGCCCGGCGCCCGGGGTGGCCGGATCGGCCGGATCGGCCGGCGCGCCGGCATCGGCGGCGGCCAGCACCGGCAGCTCGATGACGAAGCTGCTGCCCTGGCCGGCGCCGGCGCTCTCGGCGTACACCGTGCCGCCGTGCATCTGCACCATCTTCGACACCAGCGACAGGCCGATGCCCAGGCCGTCGTGCGCGCGGTCGTGGGCGGCGGCGCCCTGGGCGAACATGTCGAAGATGCGCGGCAGCTGCTCGGTCGAGATGCCGATGCCGTTGTCGCGCACGGCGATGCGCACCCGGTCCGGCGCCGGCAGCGTCACCTCCAGCCCGATCGCGCCGCCGACGACGGTAAACTTGGCGGCGTTGTGCAGCAGGTTGCCGACCGCCTGCGCCAGCCGCACCGGGTCGCCGTGCAGCCGTATCGGTTGCGGCGGCACCGACACCGTCAGCGTGTGGCCGCGCGAGTCCATCAGCGGGCGCGCCGTCTCGAGCGCCGGGTCGAGCACCGACTGCAGCGCCAGGTCCTCCAGCTTGAGCGTCATCTTGCCCTCGGAGATGCGGGCCACGTCGAGCAGGTCGTCGACCAGCCGCGCCAGGTGGCCGACCTGGCGCATGATCACCTGGCGCGCCTTGCGGTGCACCTCGACCTCGCTGGCGTCGGCCACGCCCATCAGCGCGACGGCGTTGCGGATCGGGCTCAGTGGATTGCGCAGCTCGTGCGCCAGCGTGGCCAGGAAGTCGTTCTTGTTGTCGTCGGCCGCGCGCAGCAGCCCCTCCATGGTCTTGCGCTGGGTGATGTCGCTGCTGATGCGCGCCACCCGGTACGGCGTGTGGCCGGCGTCGCGCACCTGGAAGGCGCGGTCGCGCACCCAGCGCAGTGTGCCGTCGGCCAGCAGCAGCCGGTATTCCTCGTCGAAGTGGCCGCCCTGCCGCAGCGCCTCCCAGCGCGCCGCCACGGCGGCCCGGTCCTCGGCGTGGATGGCGTCGAGCCAGTCGCCGGTGTCGTGCTGCAGGCGGGCGGCCGGCCGGCCCCAGAAGGCGTCGTAGGCGTTGTTGACGTACAGCACCTCGCCGCTGCCCAGGTCGAACATCCAGAACACGTCCTCGATGTTTTCCGTCAACTGGCGGAAGCGCTCCTCGCTGTTGCGCAACTCGGTCTGGGTGCGCTGCAGGCGCAGCAGCGCGTTGACGTTGGCCACCAGCTCGTCGGCCTCGATCGGCGCGGCCAGGTAGTTGTCGGCGCCGCCCTCGAGGCCGCGGATCTTGTCGTCGCGCCCGGTCAGCGCGGCCGACGTCTGCAACACCAGCACGCCGGCCGTGAGCGGATCGTCCTTGATGCGGCGGCACACCTCGATGCCGTTGATGTCGGGCAGTTTGACGTCGAGCAGCACCAGCGCCGGCAGCATCTGCCGCGCCAGCGCCAGGCCGTCGGTGCCGTTGGCCGCCTCCACCACCTTGAAGCCGGCGCCCTGCAGGATGCGGGTCTTGACGTAGCGCGCGCCGTCGTTGTCGTCGACGTTGAGGATCAGGATGCTGTCGTTGTTCATGGATTTGTCTTTCATGGCGCCCCCTCTCCGGCGCCGTCCGGCCGGCGCGGCAAGTGCAGCGAAAACGTCGAACCGGAGCCGATCACGCTGGCCACGTCCACCGAGCCGCCCAGCAAGCGGGCCAGCTGGCGGCACAGCGGCAGCCCCAGGCCCGTGCCCTTGACGCCGGCCTGCAGCGGGTGGGCGATCTGGCTGAACTCCTCGAAGATCAAGTGCAGGTTGTCGGCCTCGATGCCGATGCCGGTGTCGCTGACGGTGAAGCTGACGTGCTCGCCGCCGTCGTCGCGCAGCGCCACCGTGACCTGGCCGGCCTGGGTGAACTTGAGCGCGTTGGAGATGAAGTTGCGCAGGATTTGCGCCACCTTGGGCTCGTCCGAGAACAGCGCGCACGGCGCCGCCGGGGCCACGAACACCAGCTCGACGCCGGGGTTGCGGGTGAGCGGGCGCAGCATGCCCTTGAGGGTGCTAAACAGGTTGTCGATGTCGACCGGGGCGATGGTCAGCTCGACCTTGCCGGCCTCGATCTTGGCCAGGTCGAGCAGGTCGTTGACCAGCTCGGACAGATCGAAGGCGGCGCTGGCGATGAAGCCGACCTGGCGCTCCTGCTCGGGCGTCAAGTCGCCGTCCATGCGGTCGAGCAGCAGCTTGGCCAGCGCCCGGATCGAGCTCAACGGCGTGCGCAGCTCGTGGCTGGTGTTCGACAGGAAGCGCGACTTCATCTCGTCGGCCTTGCGCAGGCGCTCGGCCTTCTCCTCGATCTCGGCGTACAGCGCCACCACGCCGCGGTTAGTGTCCTCGAGCTCGCGCGTGAGCGCCAGCAGGTCGTCCTGGCGCTCGCGCAGCTCGGCCAGGGCCGCGCCCAGCTCGCGGTTTTGCTGCTGCATCTCCGAATAGGTGTTTTGCACCGGGCTGGCGGCCAGCTCGGCGCCCAGGCGCGCCAGGCCGGCGCCGTCGATGCGCTGGCCGGCCGGCAGGTCCTTGCGCATGACCACCGTCAGGCCGCCGCCGGCGCCCTGCTCGACGGCGCAATCGTCCATCAGCCGGCGCGCCGTCAGGATGGCGTTGTCGAACTGCGCCGCCGCCGACTCGCCCTCGCCGGGCGCCGCGGCCGGCGGCGCGCTGGCCGGCCGGTCCTCGGCGCGGATCGACACGGTCAGCTGCGCCACCGCGCCGCGCTGGTCGAGCGCGAACTGGCCGCGCCCGCCCGACAGGCGGCCGTAGGCGCAGCGCGCCACCTCCGACACGGCCGTCGCCACCCGCACCTGGTCCTGCACGCCAAAGCCGAGCAGGCCGCAGATCTGGCGCGCGCGCTGGCGCACCAGCACCACGTCCGGCTCGCTGTCGATGCCCACCTGCAGGATGCGGGTCAGGGACATGCGCGCTCCTCGGGACTGCGCAGCACCAGCACGCAGGCGTCGTCGCGCCCGCGGGCGAAGTCGCGCAGCAGCACCGCCGCCACGATGGCCGGGTCGCACGCGGCCAGGCCCGGATACTGCGCCAGGTCCCACTGGGTGCCGATGCCGTCGCTGGCCATGACCACCAGCGCGCCGGGCGGGCATGGCAGCGCGAACTCCTGCACCTTGCGCATGTTGTGGCCGACGATGCCGTTGTGCGACATCAGCTGGCGCCGGGTGTCGCCGTCGGGCGCGCGCTCGATCACGCAGGCGCCGATGTTGCCGACCCCGGCGAAGTGCAGCTGGCGCGTCTCCAGGTCCAGCAGCACCACCGCCTGGGCGGCGCCGCGGGTGGGCCGCAGCGCCGCGTGGCACACCTCGATCTGGGCGGCCGGGCGCATGCCCGGCTGCTGGGCCACGGCGTCGACGGCGGCGCGCGCCGCCTTGGCCGCCTCCGGCCCGTGGCCCAGGCCGTCGACCAGCATCAGCGCGATGGCCTGGCGCTGGCGCGCCAGCAGCCAGGCGTCGCCGCTTTCGGTCTCGCCGGCCAGCGGCAGGCACACGGCGCCGGCCGGGGCGCGCCGCGGCGGCGGGGCCGGGGGGGGCGCCGCCCCCCCGCCCGGCCACACCCGCCAGGCCAACAACCCCGCCCAGGACGGGTGGGGGGTGTCGTCGGACACGGAGTGC
>CAUPRW010000084.1:0-21987 GCA_963513825.1 uncultured Duganella sp. | reverse complement strand
GCCGGCGCCGGCGCCGGCGTGGACGCGGCCGCCGCCGCCGGAGCTGGCGCGGCGGGCGCCGAGCCGGGGAAAATCTTGTGGAAGATATTGCTGAGCATGCCCATGGCGATTCCTTTTTGAGGGTGATAAAAAATTAGACCGCCATCGCGGCGATCCGTTCCATTTCGTCCACGTTAGCATGGAATCAACCCCGGTCGCGGCACGCTTGGACGGCGCCGCGCGCGGTCGATGGCCGCCGTCCATCGCATGCAGCAAGCCTCCCTCCGCGCACTCCTACACCGTATCGGGTTGTGCTCCTACCCGCCGAATCGCCGGGGCGGCTTAGGATATGAACTCGGGGAAGGACAACGCTCTTCCCTCTTTCCAAGGAGACGCATCATGAGCCAACCCAACAAACCCAGCGAAAAAGGTTTCAAACCCGGCGCCAACATGCCGCACGACGGCTACGATCCCGAGCGGGACGGCATGTCGGAGAGCGGCAACCACGCCGTTGGGCATCCGGGCAACGACACCCCGCACGTGAACGAGCAGCACGGCCGCGCGCCGGCCCGGTCCGAGCAGAGTCTGCGCCAGGGCAACCTGAGCCGGAGTTACCAGGACAGCAAGCAGGATGCCGCCGCCGCCTCGGCCGAAACCACGCACCGCGACCGCGCCGCCGGCGCACGGGGCGACAACAGCAGCGACACCAACCGCTAACTCTGCCGCCACAAATTCCAGTTTACCGGACATGGATTTCCTGTAAAATGGAAATCCATGGATATCACCTTATTGATCGCCCGCCGCGTGCGGCAATTGCGCGACGCGCAGGGGCTGTCGCTGGACGCCTTGGCCGCGCGCAGCAACGTCGGCCGTTCGACCATCTCCTTGATCGAGCGCGGTGAAAGCAGCCCCACGGCCGCCGTGCTGGACAAACTGGCCAGCGCGCTCGGCGTGGCGCTGGCCAGCCTGTTCGAAGACAAATCGCCGCCGGCGCAGGAACCGTCTCCGCTCGCGCGCGCCGCCGAACAACCGGTCTGGACCGATCCGGCCTCCGGCTATACGCGCCGCAGCCTGTCGCCGGCCGCGCCCTCCCCGTTGCAACTGGTCGAGGTCACCTTCCCGCCCGGGCAGCGTGTCGCCTACGACAGCGCGCCGCACGGCGCCGACATCCACCAGCAAATCTGGCTCCTCGACGGCACCATGGACATCGGCGTCGGCGCGCAGCAATGGCGCCTCGAAGCGGGCGACACGCTGGCCATGCGGCTCGAGCGCCACATCGTCTACTTCAATCCGGCTCAACAGCCGGCGCGCTACCTGGTCGCGCTGACCACCCAACCCGCGGCAAGGAGAAATTAATGGCGGAATCTATCATCGTGCGCCGCATCGGCGCGGACGAGGCGCGCGAGCGGGCGCCGGCGCTGGCGGAGGCGCTCTCCGATGTACTGATCGACTGCGTCGAGGGTGGCGCCTCGGTCAGCTTCATGCTGCCGCTGCCGCGCGCCAAGGCGCTCGCGTTCTGGCGCGGCGTGCTCGAAGGCGTCACGCGCGGCGAGCGCGTGCTACTGGTGGCGCAAACCAGGACCGGGCGCATCGTCGGCACGGTCCAACTGATCACGGCGCAACCGGACAACCAGCCGCACCGCGCCGATGTCGCCAAGATGCTGGTGCACCGCGACGCGCGCCGTGGCGGCGTCGCCGGGCTGTTGATGGAAGCGGTCGACGCCGCCGCGCGCGACGCCGGCAAAAGCGTGCTGGTGCTCGACACCGTCACCGGCGGCGACGCCGAGCGGCTCTACCGGCGCGCCGGCTGGCAAAGCGCCGGCACCGTGCCGAACTACGCGTTGATGCCCGATGGCGCCTACTGCGGCACCACCTTCTTCTACAAGCACCTGGCCCCTAGCGGATCGGGGTCAAGTCTGTCATTTGGACACGGGCACATCCGTATTCCAGCGCGTCAGGCCAATACCTTTGCGCCAAGCACCTTGTCCACCGCAGAACAAGGCGCGGCTGAAGGCATATACCCGTCGACTGCTCAGGCCGTGTCCAAATGACAGACTTGACCCCGACGGGTTTTAAATGAAATCGGTCTCGCCGTCGATCATTTGAGGGTGGCCGCTGAGCGCGCGCGACGTTTGCATGCCGGCCATGACGGCCGCTTCGACGCAGCCGGCGTTCAGGCCGGTCTTGATCCAGTCGCCCGTCAGGTACAGGTTGGTGTAGCCCGATTGGTCCGTTTGCAGGCGGTATTTGGTGCTGCCCACCACCGACATGACGTAGCGCTCCGACGGGTCGACGTTGGCGCGCCAGTATTGGGCGTCGAAGCGCTGCACCCCCGTCGCGCCGCGCTCGTCGATCAGCCATTGCCACGGGAACGCGCCGGCCGGCCCCGCCGCCGACCATAACGCGGCGATCTCGCGGCTGAGCTGGTTGATGGCGCCCTGCTTGGCCAGTTCCGCCATCCGCAGCGGGAAGCCGGTGTCGCCAGCCGGCGGGTAGCTGTCGACCGTGAGCGCGCTGCAAAAGTACGAGGTGTTGCGCGGCTCGCTCCCGGCCGGCCAGTCCTCGCGCGCCAGCAGCTGGTCCATCGGCGCCCAGGTGTCGTAGGGCTCGGTGAAGCCGCTGAGCACCGGCTGCTGGCCGCCCGGCTGATGGCTCCAGCCCATCTGCGTCAAATCCTTGTCGAGCCAGACCTGGTAGGCCTGCGTGGCCACCGTCTTGACGTGCTCGGACGTGGCCAGCAGCGCCGGACTGTTCGCCAGCAGTTGCGGACACAACACCGGCAGCGAGCCGACCGAAATACCGAACACCACCTCGTCGAAGTCGACGCCGCGCTTGAGCGTGAGCGCCGGCAGCTCCTTGCCGAAGCTTTCCTGATACACGCGCGGCCAGTCGCTCCAGTACGACTCGAGGTTGATCGCTTTCTCCTGCAACAGCGCCGCCTGCGCGGCGTCAATCTGGCCGTAGTCCGGCTGGCTCGGCCAGCACGCCAGGTCCTTGACGTCGACCAGCGGCGCATACTCCGCGCCGGCCAGCTCGACCTGGCGCGTCATGCGGATGGCGCCGATCGCGCGCCCGTCCGGCACCAGCTCCTCGACCTTGTGGAAGAACTTGAACTTGACGCCACGCTTGCGCAGCGCCTCGTACAGCGGGGTGAAGACGGTGTCGCCCATCCCCGCCTGCATCTTGAACATGATGCCGCCCTTGTAGCACAAGCCGATGCGCGCCATCGAGCGCAGCAAGGTGCCCGCTTCGGCGTTCGGCTTGGCGAAGTCGCCGCCCTCGTAGGCGAACACCAGGTCGTAGAAGCCGCGCACCGGCGCCGAATTCACGCACAGCTCTTCGTCGCCGCCGTGCTTGCGCAGCCAGTCGCGCAGGTCGATGTCGTTGATGACGTCGAAGCCGTGCTTGATCACGCCGTCGTCGAACACGCCCTTCATCACCGTGATGCCCAGGTCGAGGCAGATGAACAGCCGGCGGATGTCGTCGCGCAGGTCGCCGTCGGCGTCGGCGCGGTCGATCAGCCCGCGGTAGCGCGAACGCAGCCGCCCGCGCACGCCACCGAGCACGCCGGCCAACGCGTGGTGCTCGACCGCCGTGTGCAAGCCGGTATCGGCCGACATGTTGGCCACCAGGCTGGTCATGGCGCTGGCGGCCAGCGTCAAATCGTCGGCCAGTTCGTTGACGGTGTTGGCCACGCCCTCGGCCAGGTGGTACAGCCAGTCCGGCAGCACGCCGGTGTGGTGTGGATGGTCGGGCAGCTCCAGTGATTCGGTCAGATGGTCGATGCTGTTGATCCACTGCTCGATCCAGCCCATCATCGCCACGGCCAGCTGCCACATCGAGATCTCCTGGTCGCCCTCGCCCGGCTCGCCCGGCAGCGGCGGGAACACGATCGACCAGTTGCGCCACTGCTCGCCGACCTTCTCCGACAGGGCCACGTAGTCGTGCTGCTTGAAGGCGTCGCGCCACGTCGCCAGCGGCGCGCCGGGCGGACGATCGAGGCTGGTGTAGGCATCCTTGATCATCTTGAAGGCGTTGGTGTAGAAGCCGAACCAGATGTGCAGGCCGTGCTCCTCGATGCGCTGGCCGTATTGCGCGTTGCGCCCGCTGGCGCCCTTGCCGCCCAGCCGCCAGCCCTGCTGGTAGACGGTGATGTCGTAGTTGTTCTGCCAGCCCGGCTGGTCGCTCAGGTAGTAGGCCGCCGTCATCGAGCCGACCCCGCCGCCGAGGATGGCGATCTTCTTCGGCGCCACGCGCGAATTGTCGATCAGCTCCTCGCCCGGCTGCGCGGTGAAGTCGAAATTGAGCCGGTACGGCAGGATCGCCTGCTGCGGCCCCAGTTGCAGGCCGAGCGTCTCGTTGAGCGGAAAGCTGTCGAAGGCGTGCAGCACGCATTCGTACTCATAGCCGAGCAACGAGCCGCCGTGGATCTTGTCGATGGTGGCCGGCGCCGCCAGGATGGCCTGGTACACCGCCTTCAAGCCTGCGCTGTCCGGAAACTGCTTGAGGAAGATCTGGTCGATGCGCGGATTGCGCAGCAGCGAGACGATGTCGTCCCAGCCGGCGGCGTCGAGGTTGAAGAAGTCGGGGATAGCCAGGAATAGCTTGATGGCCTCCTCGATCAGGTCGAACAGGCTGTGGAGCGGCGTCTCGAGGCCGGTCTTTTGCGTCGCGTTCACCTCCAGCAGCGGGTGCATGGCGATGCGCGTTTGCGGCGAAAACGGGTGGAAGCCTTTTGCCGACACGGCGCAGCGCAGCGGCTCGGCGCCGGCGGCCGGGATCTCGTACTCGCACAGGTACTTCGGATAGCCGAACAATTCGCGGCCGTTGATCAGCGCCATGGCGTCGTCGACGAAGATGTGCGCCGGGTAGTAGTAGATGTGGGCCAGCTCGCCCTCCTCGTCCATCGCCCCGACCATGATCCAGGTGACGATGTCGATCTCGGTGATCCAGCCCTTGTCCTGGTCGACCGCCACCGCCGAGTCGGCGTGGTTGACGCGCGTGAACGTCAGCAGCACATACGGCGAAATCGCCTTGAAGCGCATGCGCCCGCCGGCCACCTGGTTGAGCGTGCCGTCGAGCGTGGCCTGCAGCTTGGCCAAATCGCCTCGCACGAAGTAGCCGTACATCTCGGCGTTTTTCAGTTGCAGCGGCGAATGCATGAGCACCGAACCGCCTTGATAGATATAGGAAGGACGCGTTGCCATATAGGAATCAATATCAAAATCCGAACGGATTTCGAGTGTATGCCAAACACGCTTATGTTGCCTAAAATTAATTCATCAATCAGGGTGTAGGATGGCGTCTACGCCACAATGGAGGACACTGGATGGGCCGCGACGATCACCGCACTCCCCCCGACCGCGCCTGGGTGCGCATGCCGTCCGAGCGCCGGCTGGACCTGCTCGACCCGACGCCGTTCGACTGGGACGATTCGGACCTGGCGCTGGGGCTGGCGCGCACTTACCGCTGGGGCGGCCACTCGGCATGGCCGCGCCCGTTGTCGGTGGCGCAGCACTCGCTCACCGTGATGCACTTGCGCGCGGCCGCGAGCAAGGCGGCCGGCGCCGAGCTGGCGCCGCTGGCGGCGCTGCGCGAACTCTTGCACGACGCCGAGGAGGGTTTGCTGGGCTTCGATTGCGTATCGCCGCTCAAGCCGTTTTTGGGCGAGGGCTTCCGCGCGTTGACGGTGCGGCTGGAAAACGCCGTCTTCCTGCGCTACGGCCTGCCGCGCTGGACCGACAAGGAGCACGCCGCCCACAAGCTGGCGGACCGCCAGGCCGCCGCCAGCGAGGCGGTGCACGTGGTCGGCTGGTCGGCCAGCGAGGTGTTGCACACGTTAAAGATCACCGTGCCGCCGCTGGGCGAGGACCCGCTGCACGCGGTCTACGGCGGCACCGCGTGGGAGCCGTGGGCGCCGCCGCTGGCGGCCGAGCGCTTTCTGGCCGAGCTGGACCGGCTCAAGGCGCTCAGCGCTTAATTATCTCGAACGCGTCAACCTTAATCGCCGGCAAAAGGCGCTCTCACATTGGAAACTTGGCCCGTCATCGAGCCATGGTCGTCGGCCGGCGCAGCAGGCCGACTTAACTTTCGCATCGCATACAACATCGCCACCGGCGCCGCCGCATGCAGCACGATCAACCACCATAAACTGCCGCTGACGGCGTAGCCGATCGTAAATGCGAGCGCCGCCACGATCGAGCCGACGAACTGTTTAATATCCTTATAGCCATGTCCGGCGCCGTAGGCCACGGCGGCAAGGACGATCGCCAACGGCAGTCCGGTCACCGGCGCCAGCACCAGCAGCAGATATCCACGGAAAAGAAGTTCCCAAGTGGTCGTCATGGCGATCATCGTGAGCAGATAGGCGAGGGTTTCGGTCCGCGTGCGCGGCATCGCGAACGGCAAGTCCCTCAACTTGGCCTCTTGCCCGGCGCGCTGCTGCGGCGACATCTTCAATTCCTGGCGCGTGCCGAGCACGTGCAGCAGCACCAACAGAAAGCCCGCCAGCGCCAGCCCCCACAGCGCGCCGGCCGATCGCGGAAAACCCAAGCCGAGTTCGGCGGCGCCATGACCGCCGAGCCATGCGACCGGCACGAACACGCACAGCAGCGCGACAATATACCGTCCCTGCCGCCAGTAGCTACGCAAGGGCGGCAGGAACGGTTTGGGCGAAGCGGGACGAAGGCTGCGCCAAAGGCTGCTGAGCGGGAAATAGACCAGCAGGTAGAGCGTGAAGAGGATGTCTGGAATCGAATTCGGGAATGGAAAGGAGGTCATGGTAGGCAAGCAGTGTAGCGCAAACTTGCAAGCCAAAATTCACGGATTGTCACATTCACCACTAGGTAAGACGCCGCACCGGAACGACCGCCCGCGACCGTCCACGCTTCTTCGACCACACCACCACCCCTGTCACACTCAACATCGCCACGACCAATCCCGTCAGGCAGATCAGCAACCGCACCGGCCAGCCGCCCAGCGCCGCCATGTGCAAGGTCTCCAGCCAGGTCGAAATCGTGTCGCCGGCGGCCGCGCCGGCGGGCAGCCACAGGCCGATGAAGGCGCCGCTGTCGCCATCGATCACCAGTCGCGTGTGACCGCCGCGGTGCCGGATGTCGTGGCTGGTGCGCACATCGTAGCGGTACACGCCGCGCAGCGGATCGTACAACAAGGCCTTTTCGGCCTCGACCGCGAAGCCCATCGCCCGCGCGCGCTCCGCCATCCGCGCGCGCGCGGCCGCCAGCGCCGGCCCCCAACTCAAAACAGGCGCCAGCCTCGGCGCCGGCAGCTTCGGAATCGACTCCAGCCCGCGCTGGTGCGCGAACATGGATTTCATCACCGGCTCGTACACTTGCGGCAAGTTGAAGGCGACGCCGCTCCACGCCAGCACGAACAGCAGCGCCCACGTCCACAAACCGCCGGCCCGGTGCAGATTGAAGCTGACCTTGTAGACGCTGCCGCTGCGCAGCCGCCAGGCCGGCCACCAGCGCGCCAGCCAGTGCGGGCGCGTGCCGCCATCGCGCGGCCGCGCCGGCAGGGTCAGCCAGGCGCCGACGAAGCAGTCCACGGTCCACAACAAGGCGACGATGCCGAACACCAGCGTGCCGAGGCCATCGAGCGCCAGCGAGTAATGCAGGCGGTAGATGAACGGCATCAGGTTCTTGCGTCCCTGGCCGATGTCGCCCCATTTTCGCTCGCCCAGGATGGCGCCGGTGTATGGATCGACAAACACCTGGTCGTTGGCCAGCGCCCCGGCCTTGCCGTTCTTTAAAGACCGCAAGGCGAACAATTGCGAGCGGCCGGCCGTTTGCTCGAGCGGCACGCGGGCGACAAAGGCGTCCGGATAGCGCCGCCGCACCTGTTCGTGCAACAGCACGGGGTCGAGCCGCGCCGCCCCCGCCGACGGCGGCTGGACCCGGAACAGTTGCGGACTGAGCGCCGCTTCCAGCTCCTCGTTCCAGGCCAGCAAACTGCCGGTCAGGCCGGCCAGCGTGAGGAACAGCGCCAGCACCAGCCCGACATAGCGGTGCACGGGCAGCAGCACGGCGCGCGCCGCAAAGCGCGCCTTCGTCACCATTGATAGGTCAGCGTGGCGGTGGCGCGGCGCGCGTCGCCGTAGCGGCAGATCGCGAATTCGCAGTAGATGAACTTCTTGTTGCTCAAGTTATTGAAATTGGCCGACAGTTCCCAATGGCGGTCGATGCGATAACTGAGCATGGCGTCGAACAAGGTGTAGCCGGGCATGGCCACCGCCATGCCGGACGGCTGTGTCGAACCCTTGTAGCGGGCGCCGGCGCCGGTCTTCAATTGCGGCAAGCCCAACGCGGCAAAGCTGTAGTCGGCCCACAGCGCCGTCTGATGATAGGGCGTATCCTCGCTGCGCTGTCCCACTTCGCTGGCGATGGTGCTGCGCGTGGTGCGCGCGTCGGTGTAGGCGTAGGAGGCGATCACGCTGAGCGCGCGGCTCAGCTCGGCCTTGGCCTCCAGCTCGAAGCCCTTGGAATGGACTTCGCCGGCCTGCCGGTAGGTGTCCTGCACGGCGTCATACTTCAACACATCGGTCTGTTTGAGATCGTAGACGGCCGCGCTGAGCAGCATCTTGCCGCCGGCCGGCTGGTAGCGCACGCCCGCCTCGTACTGCTTGCCGCGGGTGGGCTTGAACGACTGCCCCGCCGCGTCCGCCGCCGCCACCGGGAAGAACGATTCGCTGTAGCTGGCATACGGAGCGAGCCCGGCCTCGGTCTTGTAGACCACGCCGGCGCGCCAGGTGGTGGCCTCGTCGTCCTTGTCCAGCGTGGCCTGGTTGCGATGCATGGTCTGGTCCTGGCCGGCCCAGTCGTGACGCGCGCCCAGCAGCGCGGTCCAGCGCTCGTCGATGGCGATCTGGTCCTGTACGTAGAGGCCTTTTTGCAGCGTCTCGATGCGCGAGCCGCGGTCGACGGCCACCGCGCGGTTGACCACGACCGGCTGGCCGTAGTTATAGGTCAGCAGATTGAGGGCCGGCGCGTTGCCGCGAAAGTTGGTCGAATCGTAGGTGGTGCGGTAGGCGTCCACGCCGGTCAGCAGCGTGTGGCGCATGCCCAGCCAGTTCCAGTTCGATTCGACGCTGGTATCGCTGACGATGCCGCGCGCGCGCTCGCGGCGGTCGCTGTATTGGCGCGCCAGCACGCCGCGCTGGCCGGCGGCCAGCAGGGCCGCCGCCGTGGTCTGCGCCTGCAGGTAGTTCCACGTCACGTCGGCGTCGAAGTAGCGCAGCTTGTGGCTCAGGCGGACGGTGTCGCTGAAGCGGTGCGCCAGCTCGTAGCCGAAGGCGTACATCTCGCCGTTCATCTTGTCATAGTTCGGCTCGCCGATGAAGTCCTCGCGGCCGATGCGCACCGGCCCGGTGCCCACGTCTTCCACCAGTTGATACGGCAACGGCGCCGAGAAACGGGTCTTGGTGCGCTGGTAGAACGACAGCAAGGTCAGCGACGTGTCGGCGTTCGGGCGCCAGGTCAGCGCCGGCGCGATGTAGAGCTTGTCGTCGTTGATGTGGCGCTGGGCCGTGTCGCTCTCGCGCTTGAGCAGCGTGAGGCGGTAATCGAGCGTGTCCGAACCGGGCACGGCGCCGCTCAGATCGGCCATCACCTGCTTGCGGTCGTCGTCGCCGACCTGCACGCCGATCTCGTGCAAGCCGTCGTGCACCGGCCGCTTGCTGACGGCGTTGATCACGCCGCCCGGCGACAACTGGCCGTACAGCACCGAGGCGGCGCCGCGCAGTACTTCCACGCGCTCGAGGCCGTAGGGTTCCTGGGTGCCGTCGTAGGAATTGCTTTGCAGGCGCAGGCCGTCGCGCATCGAGCCGCTGGTGGCCGACTCGACGTCCATGCCGCGGATGCGGAAGCGGTCGGCGGTGCGGTTGAAGCTGGTCGGCTGGCTGGTGAAGCCCGGCGTGTAGTTGAGCGCCTGCGACAGCGTCTCGGCCTGACGGCTGCGCAGCTCGTCATTGGTCACCACCGAGATCGACTGCGGCGTGTCGATGATGGCGCTGTCGGTCTTGCTGCCGGCGCCGGCGCGCAGCGCCACATAGCCGAACACCGGGCCGGTGGGCGTCTCGCGCTCGGCGCCGGCCGTCACGGTCACGGGCGCCAGCGTCTTGACCTCGTCCCGGGGGGCGGCCTTGATGACGACCACGCCGCCCTGCTGCGACGGCACCAGGCCGGAGCCGGCCAGCAAGCGCTCGAGCGCCTGCTGCGCCGTCAGCAGGCCGGCGACCGCCGGCGCCGTCTTGCCCGACACCAGGTCGGGGTGCACCATCAACTGGAACCGGCCCTGGCGCGCCAGCTCGTTGAGCGCCGAGCCGAGCGGCTGGGCCGGCAACGCTACCGAAAACGGCGCGTTGGCCGGCGCGGCGGCGCTGGTTTGGGCGTGCAAAAGCGGGTGGGCGGACACCGTGGCGAGAGCCACGGCCACGGGGGCCAAATAAAAACGCGGACGCTGCATGCGAACAATCTCCAAAAAAAGGTAAATAAGAACCATTACCAGTGGAGACGCACGACGGCGGCGCGACTTGAGGTGCTATTTTGAGTTTTTTGCGATTATTTCAGTCCGGCCGCCGCGCGAGCGCAATTGCACCGGCAACACCAGCGGCAAGGTCGCGCTGAAGGCGCCGGCCTGGCGCAGGTCGAAGCTGCCGCTCACGCGCAGCGCGGCGACGGCCGGGTCCCGGATCGCCAGGCCGGTGGCGCCGTAACGCTCGAACTCGGCGACGGCCTGGTCCAGCGGCGTGCCGTCGAAATCGACCCGCCCCTCGCGCCACGGCATGGCGCCGCCCGGCGGCGCGGGCCGCACCGGCGCCAGGCGTCCGGCGGCGTCGGACTCTATGGTCTGTCCGGCCGTCAGCAGCGCGGCCGCGCCGGCCTGGCCGGCCGTGGCCACCCGCACCCGGCCCTCCTCCACCCGCACGCCGACGCCGTCCGGTCCCAGGCCGGTGCGCGTGTTGCGTACCGAGAAACGGGTACCGACCACCGTCACCAGCACCCGGTCGGCCCGCACCTGAAAGGGCCGACCGGCGTCGGCCTTGACCGTAAACAACGCTTGCCCCTCCGGCAGGCGCACCTCGCGCCGGTCGCGGTACAAGGTGACCTCGACGCGGGTGGCGGTATCGAGCCCCAGCGTGCTGCCGTCGGGCAGCGCGACGTTCAATTGCTGGCCGCGCGCGGTGGCGAAGCTTTCGCTATAGAGGGGCCGCGCCTGCCAGTGGCGCCAGCCCAGCGCGCCGCCGGCGGCCACCGTGACGGCGAGCGCCGCCGTGGCCAGCGGCCGCATCAGGCCGAACCAGCGGGACGGCCGGCCACGCGCGCCGGAAGCGGCAGTAGCAGCGGCGGCGGCAGCGGCAGAAGCAGCGGCCGGGCGGCCCGGGCGCGGCGGCGCCTTCAAGCGTCCGACCGCCCCGGGCGGAAGCTCGCCCAGCCCGGCCCAGACGCGGTCGAAGCGCGCATACGCGGCCCGGTGTCCGGCGTGCGCCGCCAGCCACGCCTGGAACCGCGCCTCCTCGGCCGCCGTCAAGCCGTCCTGGCGCCGGACCTGCCATTGGGCCGCCGCCAGGTCCACGGCATCGCCGGAGAGCGGCGGCACGCCGTTCGAATGGGATGGGTTCATAAGATGGCATCCTCGCATGCCTTGCACGCCAGCAGGGCGCGCGTGATGTGCTGCGCCACCATGTTTTTCGAAATTCCCATGCGCTCGGCCACCTGCTGGTGCGACAAGCCCTCGAACCGGTTCAGCACGAACGCCTCGCGGCAGCGCGGCGGCAGCGCCTCGATCACCGCCACGAAGGCGCGCGCGTTCTGTTCCTGCGCGTAGACCGATTCCGGCTGCAAATGGGCCGGCGCCGCCAACTGCGCCGCGTCGGCGTCATCGATATCGTCGTGCAGGCGCAGCGCCTGCCGGCGGTGGCGGTCGATGATCAGGCGCCGCGCGGTCTGGTACAGCAAGGCGCGCGGCTCGGGCATCGCCCGGCCCGTGTCGCGCACCGCCAGCACGCGCGCGTAGCTTTCCTGGACCAGGTCGGCGGCCGCGTCGCGGTCCCGCACCATGCGTGAGCAGAAATTGAGCAGTTCTCGGTAATAGCGCTCTAGCACGGATCAAGCCAGGTCTTGAAGGGGTTGCGGGCCCGCTCAGCATGCGGTGGGCAGACGTGGCGGCGGCTGATCTGTTGATGCTTTGCGAATGGGAAACATTCTCATTATGCAGAGGTGGCGCCGGAATGTCGAGTCCACGCCTCGCTTTTTTCCCACAACGCCTCGGCCCGGCCGGCGTCGAGCGCGTACGAGCGCACGCCGTCGGCGAAAGGGTTGGGCGTGTCGTTGACGGGCGCGACGGCGCAATCCTCGAGGTAGCGCCCGCCGATGGCGTCCTTGTCGGCCACCACGGCCGCCCATACCGACGTCGCGGCCGCCTGCCCGATGTCCTTGAGCGCCGGCGGCGGCAGGCCGGCGTCGGCGCGCGCCTTGCCCACCGTCGCGAACAGGCCCTGCAACTGCTCCGGCGAGAAGTGGCGCGGCAGCTCGGTCAGGCTGTTGCCCGGCATGACAGACGCCGCGCGGATGCCCCGTCCCCGGTGGCGGCGGTCGAATTCCACGGCGAACAACGACGACGCGGTCTTCGAGCGGCCGTAGGCGACGAACGGCTCGTACGGCTGGCGCTCGAAGTTCGGATCGTCGAGGTCGACGTCGGCCACGCGGTGCGCCTGCGACGACAACACCACCAGCCGGCCGTCGTCGACCAGCAGCGGCGCGATGCGGCTGACCAAGGCGAAATGGCCGAGATAATTGGTGCCGAACTGGAGGTCGACACCGTCGACCGTGCGCCCCGGCGGCGTGGCCATCACGCCGGCGTTGGCGATGATGGCATCGAAGCGCCGGCCATCGGCCAGCAGCGCGGCCGCCGTCGCGTGCGCGCTGCGCAGCGACGCCAGGTCGAGGGCGATCAGTTCGAGGCCGCCGCCCGCTTGCGCGGCGGCCGCGCGGATCGGCGCCGTGGCCGCCTGCGCCGCGGCCACGTCCCGGACCGCGCCCACCACGCTGGCGCCCCGCGCCGCCAGCGCCCGCGCCGTTTCCAGGCCGATGCCGGACGACACGCCGGTGATCAGGAATCGCTTGCCCTTCAGGTCGACGCCGGCAAGTACCTGGTCGGCGGTCGATTTCGCATCAAATTGTGTGCTCATTTTACTTCCTTTGAATGTGTGTAGGGGAGTTCGTACCGGCTCAGGTGCCCAGGCCGCCGGCCACGTCGATGGTGCCGCCGGTCATATAGCCGCCGTGCGGACCGGCCAGGAAGCACACCACGGCGGCGACCTCCTCGAGCGTGGCGATGCGGCGGATCGGATGCAGGTCCATCAGCGCGTCCGGCACGCCGTCGCCGAGCACCTCGGCCGACATATCGGTGGGCATCACGCCCGGCTGCACCACGTTGACGGTGATGTCGCGCGGTCCCAGGTCGCGGGCCAGGCCGCGCGCATAGCCGGCGATGGCGGCCTTGGTACCGGCATAGTCCGCCGCGCCGGCGAACGGCACGCGGGTACCCAGCAGCGAGCCGATGAAGACGATCCGCCCGCCGTTCGACAGCGCCGGCGCGGCCGCGCGGGTGGTCGCCACCGCGCCCATGACATTGATCTGCCACTGGCGATCGAGGTTGGCGGTGTCGAGCGCCGGATCGTCGACGCTCTTGCCCTGCACCGCGATCGCCGCGTTATTGACCAGGATGTCGAGCCGGCCGAACTGCGCGAGCACCTGCTCGACCAGCGGCCTGGCGGCGGCCATGTCGGCCTGGTCGCTTTGGATGGCGATGGCGCGCACGCCCGTCGCTTTGAGCTTCTCGACCACCGCTTGCGCCTTGTCCGCCGACGCCACGTAGCTGATCGCCACATCCGCGCCCTGCTCGGCCAGCGCCTGCGCCGTCGCCGCGCCCAGCCCGCGCGAGCCGCCGGTCACCAGCGCCACTTTGCCCGTCAATGTTTTCACCATGAGAAATCCCTTCAAATGCGTTGAATGCGCGTCGCCGGTTGCGGCGACGCTTTTACATAACGATCGTTACGATAACGATTAGTATATAATTTTAAAAAGCGCTGTCAAGCGGTTTCGTAATGACCATTATTGAAAAAAGGGTAATCAGATGGGACGCCATCGCGAATACGATGTGGACAAGGTGCTCGACGCCACCCTGTGCGTCTTCTGGCGCAAGGGCTACGAGGGCACGTCGTATGCGGACTTGACCGAGGCGGCAGGCGTGGAGCGCCCGGCGCTGTACTCGGCGTTCGGCAACAAGGAAGCGTTGTTCCGCAAGGTGCTGGACCGATACGAAGAGCGCTTCATGCACCACATCCCGGAAGCGCTGGCGAAGCCGACGGCGCGCGAGGTGGCCAGGCACATCCTGTTTAGTTCAGTCGAATTGAATACGCGCTTTCCCGAGCAATCGGGATGCCTGGGCATCAACGGGTCGGTGGCGGGGTCGGACGAATCGGAGCCGGTGCGCCGGGCCCTGATCGACTTCCGCGCGGCCGGCGAGGCGCGCCTGCGGGAACGGTTCGAGCGGGCCAAGGCCGAGGGCGACCTGCCGCCGGCGTCGAAACCGGCCGCGCTGGCGGCCTTCCTGATGGCGGTGATGCACGGCATGGCGGTGCAGGCCAAGGCCGGCTTCAGCCGCGAGACGCTGGAAACGGTGGCCGAGCAGGCGCTGTCGGCGGTGCCCGGCGCCACGCCGGGCTGAGCGCCACGCTGCCGACGTGCCGGCGGCACGCCGGCCTTACGCTTACTATATCGTCGCGCGGCGCTTACTGCACGTCGAGCAACTCGACCTCGAAGATCAGGTTGGCGTGTGGTGGAATCGGACCGGCGCCGCTGTCGCCGTAGCCCATCGCGGCGGGGATGATCAGGGTGCGCTTGCCGCCGACCTTCATGCCCTGCACGCCCTCGTCCCATCCCTTGATGACCTGTCCGCCGCCGAGCTGGAAGCTGAACGGCGAGCGGCCGCTGGACGAATCGAACTGGGCGCCGTGCTGCTGCGGCGAATTGGGCTCGTACAGCCAGCCGGTGTAATGGACCACGGCGGTGGCGCCGGCCACGGCGTCCTTGCCGGTGCCGGTGACGGTATCGATCTTTTGCATGGTGACGGGGGCGACGTTGGCGGCGGCCTCGGTGGTGGCCGGCTGCGGCGGCTTGGCGCGGTCGCAGGCGGCCAGGCTCAAGGCGAGCGTCAGGCCGAGGGCGCAGGAGGAAAACAGCTTATTCATGTGATTCTTTCGTGTAAGTTGGTGCGAGATGCCGCCGCAGCATACAACGCGCGCGCGCGGATGCCAACACCTATGGCGGGGGTCAAGTCTGTCATTTGGACACGGCCACGTCCGTAGCATGTGTCCGGATAGAACATCTCCACCGCGCCAGGCTCGGATTGCCATTAACAGAATGTCCCGCGCCCCCTAGCGCTCAGGTCGTGTCCAAATGTCAGACTTGACCCCGATGGGTTAGACGCCGACCATGGAAATGGCCTTGGTGTTGAGGTAGGACTCGAGCGCTTCGGGACCGCCCTCGGAACCGTAGCCGGAGTCCTTGACGCCGCCGAACGGCAACTCGGCGCTCGGCGTGGCCGGCTGGTTGATCCACAGCATGCCCACTTCGACGTTGTGCATCAGCTGGTGCGCGTTTTTGATCGAGCGCGTAAACGCGTAGCCGGCCAGCCCGAACGGCAGGCGGTTCGATTCGGCGATCGCCTCGTCCAAGGTGTCGAAGCCGCGAATGGCCGCGATCGGACCGAACGGCTCGTCGTTGAACACCATCGCGTTGAGCGGCACGTCGCCGAGGATGGTCGGCGCGAAGAAGTTGCCGGTGGTACCGACGCGCCCGCCGCCCGTGGCCACCTGCGCGCCCTTGCCGCGCGCGTCCTCGACCACTTGCGTCATCGCGGCGACGCGGCGCGCGTTGGCCAACGGCCCCAACGTGGTGTCGTCGGCCAGGCCGTCGCCCAGCTTCAGGCCCTCGGCGTGCGCCACCATCGCGCGCGTGAATTCGGCCTTGATGCTGTTGTGCACCAGGAAGCGCGTCGGCGCGATGCAGATCTGGCCGGCGTTGCGGAACTTGGCGCCGCCGCTGGCGGCCACCGCCAGCGCCACGTCGGCGTCCTCGGCGACGATCACCGGCGCGTGGCCGCCCAGTTCCATCGTCACCCGCTTCATGTGCGCGCCGGCCAGCGCGGCAAGCTGCTTGCCGACCGGCGTCGAGCCGGTGAAGGTGACCTTGCGGATCACCGGGTGCGGGATCAGGTAGGCGGAAATTTCCGCCGGGTCGCCGAACACCAGGCCGACCGTGCCGGGCGGCACGCCGGCGTCGACGAAGCATTGCATCAGCGCGGCCGGCGAGGCTGGCGTCTCCTCCGGCGCCTTGCACAGGAACGAGCAGCCGGTGGCGAGCGCGGCGCCGAGCTTGCGCACGATCTGGTTGATCGGGAAGTTCCACGGCGTGAACGCGGCGACCGGGCCGACCGGCTCTTTCAACACCAATTGCTGGGCGGCGGGATTGCGCGACGGCACTATGCGGCCGTACACGCGCATGCCCTCGGCGGCGAACCAGTCGATGATGTCGGCGCCGGCCAACGCCTCGCCGCGCGCCTGCGCCAGCGGCTTGCCCTGCTCTTGCGTGAGCAGGCGGGCGATGGCGTCGGCGCGCTCGCGCAGCAGCGCGGCGGCGCGCCGCATGATGTTGCCGCGCTCGAAGGCGGAGAGCTTGCGCCAGGCGTCGAAGCCGCGCTGGGCCGACGCCAGCGCCAGGTCGAGGTCGGCGATGCCGGCGTGGGCCACGGTGCCGATCGCCGCGCCGGTGGCCGGGTTCAGCACGGGGATGGACTTGCCGCCGGCGGCGTCGCGCCATTCGTTGTCGATCAGAAGGCGCACGTCGGGATAGCTTGCATCGGTCATCGATCATCTCCAATCAGGTGAAAAAGCGCGGCGCTGGTCCGCCGCAAACCGCTACTTTGCCAGAAATACGACAACCGGGTATCGGGCAGCCGTTTGGCCGCTGGTAACGCCGGCGATTTTGCTGGACCGGCGCCCCCGCGTGACGCAAAATAGTCCCATCGCGTGACAGGAGCCCCACCATGAACTCGAACGTTGCCACCCTCAACCTGGCCGCCCCGCCCGCCCTCAGCCGCGCCGAGCCCGCCCAGGCCATGCTGCGCGACTGGCAGCGCGCCGGCACCGTGCTCTCGTTCGTCTACGCGCGCTCGCTGGGCGGCCTGATGCAGACCGGGCACGGCCGCCTGACGGCGCTGAGCGAGGCGGCCTTGACCATCGACGCCGGCGGCTCGTCGCTGTTCGTGGCGCTGGCCAACGCCAAGTTCGACGACAGTCCGCAGCTGTTTTTCACGGCCAACTATTCAGCCAACTTCCTCGTGCCCGGCGTGAGCATCGGCCTGGGCAACCACGACTGGCTGTTTTTCTCCGCCGAGCACGTGCCGCACGGCGTCATGCTGGCGCGCGACGGCGTGCCGAAGCTGGCCTAGCCGCCAGCCGCCGCACCGGCTCAGATCGGGTCGAACACCTTGCGGTCGACGTAGCACCAGCCCCACGTCTCGCCCGGCTCCTTGGAACGGATGATGGGGTGGCCCGTCTCGGCGAAATGCTTGCTCGCGTGTTTGTTTTTCGAGTCGTCGCAGCAACCGGTCTTGCCGCAGACCATGCACACGCGCAGGTGCACCCAGCTGTCGCCAACTTTCAGGCATTCCTCGCAGCCGGCGGTGTTGGCGCCGCGGGTGTGGATCTGGTTCAGGTGTGTGCAACTATTGCCCATGGCGGCTCCTTGTCAAATGTGGCCCCATCTTACCGCGCCGCGGCGGCCGCGCGACCTGGCCTTTTGGCCGGCGTCATACCAAGGTATAACTATCGGCGCGGCCCGATGTTGCGCAAAATGAGCTCATCGACAACACAAAAGGAGCTCGACATGAACACCGCCGCATCCATCGTCATCGCCGACGTCCATCCGTTGATCCGCGCCGGCATGGCCTCGCTGATCGAATCGGACGACAAGTTCAAGCTGCTCGGCCAGGCCAGCAGCGGCACCCAGGCGGTCGAGATGTGCGAGCGCTTGCAGCCCGACCTGCTGCTGATCGACCTGAACATGCCCGACTGCGACGGCATCGAGGCCATCGGCCGCATCAGCGCGCGCCGGCCCGACGCCAAGATCATCATCCTCAGCGGCCACGAGCGCGAGGAGGACGCCGACCGCGGCATGCGCGCCGGCGCCAGCGCCTACATGCTCAAAAGCGCCCCGCTCAACGACCTGATGGCCTGCATCCACACGGTTCTGTCGGGCAAAAAATACATGATGCCGGAACTGGCGCTCAAGCTCGCCAGCCGCATCCACGGCAACCAGCTCACGCCGCGCGAGCGCGACATCCTCGGCCACCTGGCCACCGGCATGAGCAACAAGGTCATCGCCCGCGCGGCCGGCATCGGCGTGGGCACGGTCAAGTTCCACGTCAAAAGCATCATGGCCAAGCTCAACGTCTGCACCCGCACCGAGGCCGCCATGGTGGCCGCGCGTCGCGGACTCGTGCATTTGGCGTGATCGGGTAGACTGGCTTTTCAACCACTAGGAGTTATCATGATCGATCGTCACGCGGCAACTTATATTCCGGTCAGCACGGAACGCACCAAGGCCGTGGTCAAGCAACTGCGGCCCGGCATGCGGGAAAAAATCGACGTCGCCAGCCTGGCCGACCCGCACCAGCGCGCCGAGGTCGACGCCTGGATCGTCGCCGACGACGACGGCCCGGTGCACTTCATGTACGAGGACGGCCCCGGCGGCCACGAGGTCCAGTTCGGCTTTGCCGACGAGGTGCGCGAGACCATCGCCGAGGCCGAAACCGACCTGTAAGCCCACCCCGGCCCGCGCCGCCCGCCGCACCCGTGATAAAATAACCAATTTTTCCGGGAAGAAAAAATGATTGTCGGCATAGACCTGGGCACGACCAACAGCCTGATCGCGGTGTGGCAGGATGGCGCCGCGCGGCTGATTCCGAACAGCCTGGGCGAGACGCTCACGCCGTCGTGTGTCAGCGTCGACGACGACGGCACCATCCTGGTCGGGCGCGCCGCGCGCGAGCGCCTGCAAACGCACCCGGCGCAGACGGCGTCCGTGTTCAAGCGCTACATGGGCAGCGACCGGCAGATCCGGCTCGGCGCGCGCGCGTTCCGCCCGGAGGAATTGTCGGCGTTGATCCTGCGCTCGCTCAAGGAGGACGCCGAGGCCGTGCTCGGCCATCCGGTCACCGAGGCCGTCATCACCGTGCCCGCGTATTTCTCCGACGCCCAGCGCAAGGCCACGCGCGCCGCCGGCCAGCTCGCCGGCCTGCGCGTCGAGCGCCTGCTCAACGAACCGACGGCCGCCTCGCTCGCCTACGGCATCAACCTGCGCGCGGCCGAGACGCGCTTCCTCGTGTTCGACCTCGGCGGCGGCACCTTCGACGTCTCCGTGCTCGACCTGTTCGAGGGCGTGATGGAGGTGCGCGCCTCGGCCGGCGACAACACGCTCGGCGGCGAGGATTTCGTGCTGTGCCTGGTCAACCACTTCTTCGCGCAGCAAAAAGTGCCGCCGGCGCTGAAAAACGACGCCCGCTTCATGCAGCGCCTGATGGCCGCCACCGAGCGCGCCAAGCGCGCGCTGAGCGAGGCGCCGTCGGCCACCATCGCGATCGCCCACGACGGCGCCGAGTACGCGCTCACGCTCGACGAGGCCACGCTCGAGCGCGTCTGCGCGGCCCTGCTGCAGCGCCTGCGCGACCCGGTCGAGCGGGCGCTGCGCGACGCCAAGCTGCGCACCACCGAGCTCGACAACGTGATCCTGGCCGGCGGCGCCACCCGCATGCCGGTCGTGCGGCGGCTGGTGGCGCGCATGTTCGGGCGCTTGCCGGCGTGCGACATCAACCCGGACGAGGTGGTCGCGTTGGGCGCGGCCGTGCAGGCCGGGCTCAAGATGCGCGACGCCGCGCTCGACGAGGTCGTCATGACCGACGTCTCGCCGTACTCGCTGGGCATCGAGGTGTCGATGCAGCTGGGCGACCGCAGCTACTCGTACGGCCACTTCGACCCCATCGTCGAGCGCAACACGCCGGTGCCGGTCAGCCGCGTCAAGCGCTACCATCCGGTCAGCGACAAGCAGAAAGTATTGGAACTGAACGTCTACCAGGGCGAGGCGCGCATGGCGCGCGACAACATCCGCCTGGGCAGCCTGAACATCGCGCTGCCGGGCTTGCCGATCGACGACAGCGGCATCGATATCCGGTTTACGTACGACGTCAACGGCCTGCTGCAGGTCGAGGCCGGCGTGGTGGCGACGGGCCAGACGCACACCCTGGTCATCGAAGGCAATCCGGGGCTGTTGACGCAGGCCGAGATCGCCGAGCGTTTCATCAGCCTGTCGGCGCTCAAGATCCACCCGCGCGACCGCATCGAGCACCGCACGCTGCTGGCGCGCGCCGAGCGGCTGTACCAGCAGTTGCGCGGCGCCGGGCGCGACTGGTTCGGCGCGCAGATCGTCGGCTTCGAGCGCGCGCTCGAGACGCAGGACAAGCGCGCCATCGAGCCGGCGCGGGCGCAGTTTGAAAAGATACTCGACGACATCGAGCACGACAGCTTCAGCCTGCCGTTCCACGACCCGCAGTGACCCGGCCGAGCGCGACCGCCATGCACCCGCCCATCGTCCCGCTGCTCACCGAGCGGCTCGAACTGAGATACCCCGGCGCCGACGCGGCCGCCGGTGTGCTCGCCTACCGCGTACGCAACCGCGCCCATCTGGGGCCGTGGGAACCGGCGGCGGCGGACACGCTGCACGCGGTGGCCGAGCGGCTGGGCGCCATGCGCCGGCAGATGCAGGCGGAAACGGCGCGGCACTGGTTGATCCACCTGCGCGGCGGCGCGCACGTGATCGGGGAGTGCAGCCTGACCAACATCGTCCGCGGGCCGTTCCAGGCCTGCCACCTCGGCTTCGCCATCGACGGCGGGCACCAGGGCCACGGCTATATGCGCGAAGCGCTGGCCGCCACGATAGCGCACGCCTTCGAACAGCTCGGGCTGCACCGAGTCATGGCGAACTACCAGCCGCACAATCGGCGCAGCGCGCGCCTGCTGGCCGGGCTCGGCTTCGAAACGGAAGGCTTGGCCAAGCAATATCTGAAAATCGACGAGCAATGGCGCGACCATCTGCTCACCTCGCTCATCAACCCGGTAGACCGAGATGGACATTGAAGTAAGCGTAGCGCGCGACAGCGGACGGCTGGTGGTGCGGCACATGATGGAGTTGTACCAGCACGACTTCTCGGAATTCGACGGCGGCGATTTGGAAGAACACGGGCAGTACGGCTACTACGACCTCGACTGTTTCTGGATCAAGCCGAATTTCTCGGCGTTGGTCATCAAGGCGGACGGCCGCTGGGCCGGCTTCGTCCTGGTGAACGACGAGGTCATCGACCCGGCCAACACGGTCACGATCGTCGAATTTTTCGTCCTGCGCAAATACCGCCGGCAAGGCGTGGGACAGCGCGCGGCCGCGGCCGTCCTCGGCGCCCGCCCGGGCCGCTGGGAAATCAAAGTCATCGACAAAAATCGGGCGGCCCACGCGTTCTGGCGACGCGTCATCGCCGCGCACTGGCCGGGCCAGGAACATGCGACGCCCCGGAACGACGAGCACTGGCACGGGCCCGTCTTCCACGTCACCACAATGCGATGAGCCGCCGCCGGCCGTCCCGACGTTCAAACAGTCAGCCCCCCACGGGAGGGTCAGTGCCGACATTCGGACAAATCGGAATAATCGGGAACCTTTACCGGGCGTGAAAGTTCCCGAATGTCCGAATGTCGGCACTGACCCTGACCCTTCCCCTCATAGTTCATACCGTGCAACCATAGAAACGAGCTGATCCAGAGCATCATCGAATTGGCGTTTTGTGATCTGGAACGTGTCAGGTTGCTTGAGCCAGTAGAGG
>CAUPRW010000083.1:0-22012 GCA_963513825.1 uncultured Duganella sp. | reverse complement strand
GAAAGTAGGTTATCGTCAGGCTAGTTATATTAAAAAGCCCCTTCCAGTGATCTGGTTGGGGCTTTTTTGCGTTTACCCCGCACCCCCAACCTGGGGACGTACCCGTAGGGTACGTCCCCTCGACGGAGCAGCCACCACCTCGGCGGGGGACGTACCCCTCTGGGTACGTCCCCACACCACCGCCGCATGCGTCAACGCACCACGCGGTTGGGGTTCGCACGCCCCCCACAAACCACGTCATCCCCCCGTCATATGCCGGCGCTAAACTTGCCTCCTTTTCAATCCGAGGCCTTTTAGCATGAAAAATCTTTCCTTGTTGTCGCTCGCTGTATTCTCCGTCCTGGCCGGCTGCGGTGGCAGCGATAACGAGGCGCCGGCGCGCCCATCGATGACCGGCGTGTTCCTCGACGGGGCCGTGGAGAATCTTGACTACGTCGCCGGCACGTCCGCGAAATCCAGCACGACCGCCAAAGGCGAGTTCACGTGTTACGCTGGCGATACCGTCACCTTCAGCATCGGCGGCATTGCCCTGGGCAGCGCACCGTGTGCGGCCACCATCACGCCGCTGCAATTGGCCGGCGTCACCGACATCAAGGACGTCAAAGTGATCAACCGCTTGCTGGCCCTGCAGCTGCTGGATGAAGACAGCGATCCGTCGAACGGCATCAAGATCGCCGCCGACGTGAAAACCGCGCTGTCCTCCAAAAGCGCCGACTTCAGCGCGTCCGCCACCGCTTTCAACACCTCCATGACCGATACCCTGAAAACCGCCGGCGCCAAGTACGCCGCCCGCACCGTCGACGACAGCCGCCGCGCGCTCGTGCGCGAACACTTCGAGGACACGCTGGCGTCCAAAGTCGGCACGCCGCTCAACGAAGCGTTCACGCAAAAAACGCCGCTCGGCGACGTCGCGGTGGCCGTCACGCGCTATCAAATCCAGGGCGCCAACAATTTCTATATCGCCTACGAAGGCAGCAACGCCAAGGTCAAGGAGGACTTCCCGCTCGGCTTCCTGCCTTCGTATGGCTCCTCGCTCGCGTTCAAAGGCCTCAACGCCAACGGCGAACTGGAGTTCTACGGCCTGACCGACCGCGGCCCCAACGGCGACGGTCCCAACCTGCAGTCGCTGGGCGGCACCGGCGTCACCGGCAGCAAGATCTTTCCGTCGCCAAGCTTCACGCCCGCGTTTGGCGTCATCACGGTCGGCAAATCCGGCGCGGTGCTGACCTCGTCCACGCCGATCAAGGTGTCCGTAACCGTCAATGCCTCCGGCCTGCCGGTCGCGCCGGGTTCGGTCGGCAACTCGGCCGAGCTGCCGGTGATGGACGCGATGAAGTACGACGCCACCAGCAAGGCCACCTTCAACGCCGGCGGCATCGATTCGGAAGCGATCGTGGTCGACAAGAAGCGCAATGTGCTGTGGGTGTCGGACGAATATGGCCCGTTCATCGTCAAGATCGATCCGGCCACCGGCATCATCTTGAACAAATACGCGCCGGGCAGCGGTTTGCCAGCCATCTTCCTCAAGCGCCGCGCCAACCGCGGCATGGAGGGCATGGCGCTCGACACGAGCACCGACAAGCTGCACGCTTTCCTGCAAAGCCCGCTGACCGACGGCAACGCCCCCTATGCGGTCACCGGCAAGAGTGAAGCGGTCGAGCGTTACGCGCGCTTCACCCGCTGGGTCGAGTTCGATCCGACCACCGGCGCCTCCGGCAAGATGTACGCCTATCCGCTCGACGCCGCCGACTACCAGGACGGCCGCACCGGCAACGCCAAGCTGGGCGACGTGGTCGCGCTGGGCAACGGCAAGTTCATCGTGATCGAGCAGGGCGCGGCGCCCGGCGGCAAGGTGTTCAACAAGCTGATGCTGGTGGAGATCGCCGGCGCCACCGATATCGCGGCGGCCGCCTACAACGTGGCCACTTCCGATCTGGAGAAGAGCAGCATGAGCGGCGCGGCCGTCAACGGCGCCGACTGGAAATCGGTCGTGACCTTGAAGAAAACCCAACTGCTCGACCTCAACGCCATCGGCTGGATCGCCGAGAAAGCGGAAGGCTTGACCATCGTCGACGGCAACACGCTCGCGCTGGTCAACGACAATGATTTCGGCCTCAAGACCAAGGTCTACGACGCTTCCGGCGCGGCGATCGACGATGCCGATATCACCAAGTGCAATGTCGACGCGAACGGCACCATCATCACCAGCGCCAGTGCCGGCTGCAACGCGGCCAACACCGTTCGCGTCGCGCGCGGCGATGACCGCGAGCGTCCAAGCCGCCTGTGGCTGATCAAGTTCACCAAGGCGCTGACGTCGTTCTGACGCGTTGAGCACGGCGGCGGGCAACCGCCCGTCGTCACGGCCTTGTCATAATTTTATGGGATATTGAAAGTTTGCTTACATAATATCCGGGACAAACATGCGCATCGCCTTGCCGAAAGCTTCCTCCGCCATTCAAACCCTGCTGGTCGCGGCGACCTTGCCGCTGACGGCGCATTGCGCGTTCGCCGCTGATTTCTCGATCACCGGTTCCAGCAGTACCGCGCGCTCGCTGGCCGCCGGCGAGACCGGCGCCGTGACCGCCACCGGATCGCTGACTGTCGGTGGCGCTACCGTGGCCGTGGCGGTGACCGGTAAAAACGCCACACTCAACAATCAGGGCGTCATCGACCAAACCGGCAGCGGCCGCGCGATCCGCGACAACACCGGCGTGGCCGGACTGGTTGTCACCAACGGCAGCGCCGCCAACAGCGCCGCGCTGATCCGCACCGCCGACGCCGACGTGATCCAGATGGCCAAGGCCAACGCCGGCGTCACGCTGAACAATTACGGGTCGATGATTTCGCTCAACGCCAGCAACGGCGGCGCGCAGGCGGTCGACTTCAATTCGGTCACCGGCGCCAACGTGGTCAACAACTTCAGCGGCGGCCTGTTGCAAGCGACCGAGGCCGACGCCGTGCGTCCCGGCCTGAACGGCATCGTCAACAACAACGGCACCATCCGCTCGATCACCGCCGGCGGCGGCAGCGACGGCGTCGACGCGCAAGCGAACACGGGCATCCAAATCTTCAACGGCGCGACCGGCCTGATCGAAGGCGGCCGGCACGGTATCACCGGCGGCCAGGACAAGGCCGGCGACATGTTTGTGATCGACCTGACCAACGCGGCGGGCGCCATCGTGCGCGGCAACAACGGCTCGGGCATCAATCTGGACGGCTTCAACCAAAACCAGACCGCCAACATCGTCAACCACGGCAGCATCATCGGCCATGGCATCACCGGCGATGGCGACGGGCTCGACGTGGACGGCCTGGCCGTCATCGTCAACACCGGCCTGATCCGCTCGGTCAACGCCTTCAGCGCGCCGGCCGATGGCCTGGCGTTCAGCGAAGGCGTCAGCTTCGGCGGCGGTTCGATCACCAACGCGGGCACGATCGAAGGGCTGGTCTCGGCGGGCAACACCAACGCCGTCGGGCGCGGCATCACGCTCGCCGGCAACGACTTGGCCAACGGCAGCCGCGAAGGCATCTACGGCAACGCCACCATCACCAACCAGGCCGGCGGCTTGATACGCGGCCAGAGCGATTCGGCCATCGTCGCCGTCGGCGCGGCCAGCGGCCACACGGTGACGATCCTCAACCAGGCCGGCGCGGTCATCCAGGGCGGCGGCGCCACCAGCGCGGCGATCAAGACCGGCGCCGACAACACCGTCATCGTCACCGGCGGCGCCATTAACGGCGCCAGCAGCGGCAAGGCGATTGAAATGGGCAGCGGCAACAACAGTGTGACCATCACCGGCGGCAACATCACCGGCGGCATCAACGGCGGCGTCGGTGGCAACAACACACTGGTGATCGAGGCCGGCGCCGGCAATAGCTACGCCTACGCTGGATCGATGTCGAATTTCAATCGCGTCGAGATCAAAAGCGGCAACGCCACCCTCTCCGGTGTGAGCACATACTCCGGCGCCACGGTGCTCAGCGGCGGCAGCCTGACACTGGACGGCGCCCAGCGCATCGCGGCCACCAGCGCGCTGGTGCTCAACGGCGGTTCGCTGCGCCTGGCCAACGCCGGCGTGGACGGCCAAACCTTCGCCAGCTTGTCGTTGATGAGCGATGCCGCAGTGCGGCTGGGCGGCTCGTCGCTGACCTTCAGCGGCCTCGGCGCCGTGGTCGACGGCAAAACGCTGTCCTTCACCGAGGCGGCGTCCGGCTTGTATACGTTCCGCCTGCTGGGCGATTACTCGGCCGACAACGCGTTCCTGGCGCTGATCGGCCTGACCAGCATCAACGGTCAACATGCGGCGTTCAGCTTTGACGGCGCCTACACCGCCGTCACCGCCGCCGTGCCGGAGCCGTCGACCTACGCCATGCTGTTTGCCGGACTGGGCCTGATCGGCGCGGCGGTGCGCCGCCGCAAGCACGGCGTTTAGCCGATATCAAGGCGGCCGGGCCGTCTGGTTGTTACCTTCTCAGGGATGAACCTGGAAGGAATTTCCCGATGGAATATGCGCAGCTGACCCCCGGCCGCCGTTTCGCCCCCCTCCACAGCCTGTTGTATTACAGCCAGCGCATCGTCACACGGCCGGCGCTACGCCGTCTGGTGGTGCGCGCGCTGAGCGGCGCCGTACGTGCGCGCCAGGGATCGGGGAAGGAACTCTATGGCAACACCGCGCAGGAGGAGGCCGCGCTGGCCGACCTGAGCAACAGCGGTTATGCGCCCCTGGGCAACCTGCTCGACGGTGCGCAGTGCGACGACATCCGCGCCTTCCTGCAGGACAAGACGCTGCTGGACCGCGACCGTCAGCGCGAGGCGTTCACGGTGCTGCGGCCGCCGGCGGGCGTGCGGGTGGCCGACTATCGCTTGCAAGACGTGATCGCCTGCCCGCACATCCTGGCGCTGGCAAACAGTCCGCCATTGCTGGGGCTGGCCGCGCGGTATATGGATTGCAAACCGACCATCTCCGCGCTCGGCCTGCGCTGGTCGTTTCCGGTCGAGGGCGACGACAGCGCTTTGCAGGCCTTCCATCGCGACTCGGAAGACTGGCGCTACCTCAAGGTGCTGGTCTACCTGACCGACGTCGATCGCGACGCCGGCCCGCACGTCTACCTGCACGGCAGCCATCTGACGCAAGCGCCGATGCGCCTGCGCTTCTACACCGACAACGAGATTTCAAGCGCCTACGGCGAGGAGATGTTGTTGACGGCGGTCGGCTCGCGCGGCTTCTGCTTCGCCGTCGATACCGCCGGCATCCACAAGGGCACGGCGCCGGCGCGGCAACCGCGCCTGATGCTGCAGATCCAATACTCGCTGTTGCCGAGCTACGCCTACCAGTATTCGCCCGAGGCGTATCAGGGCCCGCTGGTGCTCGACCCGTACGTCAACCGCCTGATCGTCACGCCGCGCGGCTAGCCGCGCCGCGGCTGATGCTCTCGCCATCCTCCCTGCGCAGCGACCAGAAGGTCAGCGACGACAGCATCGTCAGCACCGCCAGCGTCAGGAAGGCGTAGTGCAGCGCCGACGTCAACGCCAGCCGGTTCGACTGCGGCAGGTCGCCGAGGAACCAGCCGGTGATCAGCGAGCCGGCGGCCAGGCCGAAGCTCACCGATAGCTGCTGCATCGAGCTGGCGATGGTGCTGGCCATGCTCGAATCGGCGTTGTCGACATCGGCGTAGGCGATGCTGTTCATGCTGGAGAACTGCAGCGAATTGAAAAAGCCCAGGCACAGGCTGATCATGACGATCACGTACAGCGGCGTGCCCTGGTGGACCAGCGAGAACAAGCCGATGGTCAGGCCGATCAACACCGTGTTCACGGTCAGCACCTGGCGGTAGCCGAAACGCCCCAGCACGCGGGCCGAGATGAACTTCATGCCCATCGCGGCGGCGGCCGACGGCATCATCAGCAGGCCCGATTGCCACGCCGGCAGCCCCAGTCCCAGCTGGTACAGCAGCGGCAGCAGGAACGGCAGGCCACCGACGCCAATGCGCGTGATGAAGCCGCCCACCACCGACACGCGGAAGGTGCGGATCTTGAACAGCGTCAGGCGCAGCAGCGGGAATTTGGCTTCCCGCGCGTGCCAGCCGTAGGCGACCAGCAGGCTGCACGCGATCAGCAGCAGCACCGTCGCCGATGTCGCATCGAGCTTATGTTCGCCGAACACCTCGAGCAACCATGACAGCAGCGCCACGCCGGTGCCGAACAAGACCAGGCCGATGAAATCGATCGGACGCACGCTGTCGCCGCGGTAGTCGGGCATGTAGCGGTGGGCCAGGAAGATGGCCGCCAGGCCGACCGGCACGTTGACGAAGAAGATGTCGCGCCAGGTCAGCCAGTGCACGATCAAGCCGCCCACGGTGGGGCCGAGCAGGGGGCCGATGAGCGCCGGGATGATCACGAAGTTCATCGCCGCCAGCAGCTCGGCCTTGGGGAAGGTGCGGATGATGGCCAGGCGCCCGACCGGCATCATCATCGCCGCGCCCAAGCCTTGCAGCAGGCGCGCCGCCACCAGCATCGGCGAATTGACCGACAGCCCGCACAGGACCGACGCCACCGTGAAAATGGCCACGGCCGACATGAACACGCGGCGCGTGCCGAAGCGGTCGGCCATCCAGCCGCTGATCGGGATGGCCACCGCAAGACTGAGGATGTAGCTGGTGACGACCGCCTTCAGGCTCAATGGCGTGACCTGCAGGCTGACGGCCATGCTGGGAATGGCCGTGTTGACGATGGTCGAGTCGAGCTGCTCCATGAAGAGGGCGGTGGCGACCACCCATGGCAGGTAGCGTTTTGCGGCGGAAGTATCCATGCCTTCGATTGTCACACAAAAGAAAGCGCGCCACCATTCGCCTAAATGTATGGGAACGCCGGCCTAGGGCCGCGCACCCCACCGGTCTTCGAACATGATCTCGTCGAGCGGCCGGCGCCGGTCCCAGCGCTCCAGTTCCAGCATCGGCGCCGTATAAAACTCCTCCACCTGCCCCACGCACAGCACCGCGATCGGCTGGCTCCCCTCGGGCATGCCGCACAACTGCCTGATTCGTGACGGATCGAACATCGACACCCATCCCGCGCCGATGCCCTCAGCGCGCGCCGCCAGCCAGAAGTTCTGCAATGCGCACGACGCCGACGCCAGATCCATCTCCGGCATCGTGCGCCGTCCGAACACGTAGTCCTCGCGGCGATCGATCAAGCCCACCACCAGCACCTCGGCGCAATCGAGTATGCCCTCGACCTTGAGCCGCATGAAGTCCTCGGCGCGCTTGCCGAGCGCCTCGGCGGTCTTGATGCGCTCCTCGTTGACGTGCCGGTGGATGTTCGCGCGCAGCTCGGCGCTGGCGATGCGGATGAAGCGCCACGGCTGCATCAATCCCACGCTCGGCCCGTTGTGGGCGGCGGCGATGAAGCGCAGCAGTTGCCCATCATCCAGCGGCCCAGGTTTGAAGTGGCGCACGTCGCGCCGCTCGCGTATCGCGCGGTAGACGCCTTCGATCTCGGCGCCGGAAAAAGCGTGTGGATTCATCGTGGCTTCTTTAGCGCGACCAGCGCGTCGAGCAATGGCCGGGTGGCGTCGGCGATGCGATCGAGGCTCGCCTCGCGCAGCGCCGACGTGTCGACCGTATGCGCCGAATCGAGCCCCGCCCAGCGCAGCAGCGCGGCGCTGGCCTCGGGCGTATCGAACAAGCCATGCAGGTAGGTGCCCAGTATCTGGTCGTCCGCAGAGCGCGCGCCTTCCGGACGGCCGTCGATCAGGAAGGCGGGCGAGGCCAGCGCGGCGCCGGTCGAGGTGCCCATGTGGATCTCGTAGCCCGCCACGGCGGCGCCGTCGGCGTCGAAGGCGCAGCTGCCGCGCACTTGCTCGAGCCGTTTGTCGCTGGTCATTTCGGTGACCATGTCGAGCAACCCGAGGGCCGCCGACTCGCCGGCCTTGCCCTCGATGCCGAGTGGATCGGTGACGGAACGCCCCAGCATCTGGAAGCCGCCGCACACGCCGATCACCTTGCCGCCGTAGCGCAAGTGGCGCGCGATCGCTGCCGGCCAGCCTTGCGCGCGCAGCCATTCGAGGTCGCCGCGCGTGTTCTTGCTGCCCGGGAGGATGATCAGGTCCGCCGCCGGGATGGCCTCGCCTTGGCGCACGAAGCGCAGGTCGACGTCGGGATGGGCGCGCAGCGCGTCGAAGTCGGTGTGGTTGCTCATGCGCGGCAGGCTGGGGACGACCACGCGGAACGCGCCCGTGGACGCCTGCACCGGCTGCACCGCGTCCTCGGCGTCGAGGAACAGGCCGTGCAGATAGGGCAGCACCGCCAGCACCGGCTTGCCGGTCTGCTGTTCCAGCCACGCCAGTCCCGGCTCGAGCAGCTTGATGTCGCCGCGGAAGCGGTTGATGACGAAGCCGATGGTGCGGGCCCGCTCGCTCTCGGACAGGCACGCCATGGTGCCGACGATGTGGGCGAACACGCCGCCCCGGTCGATGTCGGCCACCAGCACCACCGGGCAGTCGACCTTTTCGGCGAATCCCATGTTGGCGATGTCGCGCTCGCGCAGGTTGATCTCGGCCGGGCTGCCGGCGCCTTCGACGACCACGCAATCGTATTGCGCCAGCAGGCGCTGGTGCGATTCGAGCACGGCCCCCATCGCGACGGTCTTGTACCGGTGGTAGTCGCGCGCGTTCATTTCGGCCCGCACCTTGCCGTGGATGATCACTTGCGCGCCGATGTCGCTCGATGGCTTGAGCAGCACGGGATTCATGTCGGTGTGCGGCGCGATGCCGGCGGCAATCGCCTGCAGCGCCTGGGCGCGGCCGATCTCGCCGCCGTCGGCGGTCACCGCGCTGTTGAGCGCCATGTTCTGCGGCTTGAACGGGGCCACGCGCACGCCGTCGCGTTTGAGCAGGCGGCACAGGGCCGCGACGACGGTGCTTTTGCCGGCGTCGGAGGTGGTGCCCTGCACCATCAGGGTCGAATACGGAAAGGCCACGTCAGTTCTTCCGGTGCTGGCGCGCCAGTTCGAGCTTTTCGCACAGGCCGGTGGTGCCGGCGACCATGCGCGGGCCGGCGCGGTTGAGCAGTTCGCCGTCGAGCGTGAACAGGTTGTCGTTGCGGACCGCCTTCATCGTCGTGTAGGGCTTCCACAGCGCGACGCCGCCATAGTCCTTCTCGGCGGTGCCGAAGATCGCCTCCGGGTCGGCCTGCAGCACCGCCTCCACGCTGACCACGGGCGCCGTGGTTTTGAGGTCGGCAAAGATGTTGACGCCACCGCACAGGCGCATGGCGTCGCTGACAATGGACGTGCCGTTGAGGGTATAGAGCGGCTTGTCCCACACCTGGTAGAACATGCGCACCGGCGGGCGGTTCGAATACTGTTTGGCCAGCGCCGCGAACTGCCTGCGGATTTCGGCGGCCGCCGGTTGCGCCACGCTCTCGGTGCCCATCAACTGGCCCAGGCGCAGCAGGCTGTCGGCAATGCCGTCGAGCTTCACCGGTTCGCTGTGGAAGATCGGTATGCCCAACTGGCGCAGCGTTTCGATCTGGCGCTCCGAGCTGCCGTGCATCCAGGCCACGATCAGGTCCGGCTTCATGGCGATCACCCGTTCCATGTCGATCTGGCGGTTGGTGCCGATGCGCGGCAGGCTTTTTGCCGCCTCCGGGAAGTCGCTGTAGGTGACGGCGCCGACGATCCGGTCGCCGCCGCCGGCCGCGTACAGCAGCTCCGTCACGTGCGGCGCCATGGCGATGATGCGTTGCGCCGGCTTTTGCAGCGTGATCGTGTTGCCGTCGTCGTCGCGCACGGTGACGGCGGCGTTGGCGTGGGCTGTCGCCAGCATGGTTGCCGCCAGAACTGCTACGGTGGCGCGGTGGTAGGTCTTCATTGATTTGTCCATTCGTTTAATGCTGTCTGCAGGCGTTGCCATCCCGCTTCGTCGGGTGGCAGGCCAAGGCGGATGCCGCGCGCCGCGTGCTTGAACAGGCGCACCCAGATGCCGCGCTCGGCCATGTGCAGCCAGAAGGCCTCCGGCTGCTGCGCGCCCCACCACTGGAATAGCGGCGTGCCGTCCGACGCGATGCCGTGCGCGGCCAGCAGCTCCCGCAAGCGCTGGCCGCCGGCGTGCAGCCGTTCGCGCGTGTGCGCCTGCCACTGCGCGTCGCGCAGCGCGGTGATGGCGATATGCTGGGCCGGACCGCTGATGGTCCAGGGCCCGAGCAGGTCGGCCAGATCGCGCAGCAGCTCCGGGTGGGCGGCGACGAAGCCGAGGCGGATGCCGGCCAGGCCGAAGAATTTACCGACCGAGCGCAGCACGATCAGTCCCGGCATGCCGCTGTGGGCCGCCACGCTGTCGTCTTGCGAAGTGTCGCCGAAGGCTTCGTCGACCACCAGCCAGCCGCCGCGCGCGGCCAATTGATCGGCCCATCGCAGCAGTTGCGCCGCCGGCACCGTCGCGCCGGTGGGGTTGTTTGGATTGACCACCACCACGACGTCGCTGGAGGCGACCGCCGCATCGAGTTCGGCATACGGCGTTTGCGTCAGGGTGTGGCCGTGCGCGCCCCAGTGGTGCGCATGCTCCGCGTAGGACGGCGCGGCCACCGTCACGCGCGAGGGCTTGCGCAGGCGGGGCAGGGCCTGGATCGCCGCCTGGGTGCCGGCGACCGGCAGCATCAGCGGCGCGCCGTAGTAGGCCTGCGCCGCGCGCGTGAGTTCGGGATCGGCCTCCGGCAGGCGGTGCCACGCGTCGGCCGGCGGCGCCGGCGCCGGATACCACTGCGGATTGATGCCGGTCGACAGATCGAGCCAGTCGTCGCGGCCGAAGCGCAGCGCGGCATCGCGCAGGTTGCCGCCGTGTTCAAGCATGCGCGTACTCCAGGACGAAGGCGGCCAGCAGCGCGCACGACAGCCACAGCGCGGTGGTGCGCGCCACCAGTTGCCACGCGCGGCCGATGTCGGCCCCGGTGGCCGGTTCGCCCCGGCCCAGCGGCGGGCGCTGTTCGACTTCGCCGTCGTAGATGGCGGCGCCGCCAAGCTGCACGCCGAGCGCGCCGGCGCCGCTGGCCATCACCGGGCCGGCGTTCGGGCTGCTCCACGCCGGCGCTTGCGCGCGCCAGCATTGCCAGGCGCGCCGCTTGCCTTGCAGGCCGGGCGCCAGCAGCACGTAGGACAGCGCGGTCAGGCGCGCCGGCAGGTAATTGAGCGCGTCGTCGAGGCGCGCGGCGGTGCAGCCGAAGTGCAGCAGGCGGGGCGTGCGGTAGCCCCACATGGCGTCGAGCGTGTTCGCCATGCGGAACATGACCGCGCCCGGGCCGCCGGCGACGATGAACCAGAACAGCGTGCCGAAGACGGCGTCGTTGCCGTTTTCAAGCAGCGATTCGGCGCTGGCCTTGGTCAGTTCGGTTTCGCTGGCGCTGGTGGTGTCGCGGCTGACGATGCGCGCCGTCAGCAGGCGGGCGTCGGCCAGGTCGCCCTTGGCCAGCGCCTCGGCGATCGGCAGATTGTGGTCACGCAGGCTGCGCAGGCCCAGCGCGAAGTACAGCATGACGGCGTGCAGCGCGTACGCCAGCCACGCCGACAGCGGCGCCGCCAGCCACACCAGCAGCGCGGCGATGGCCGCCAGCGGCAGCACGGCAAGCGTCCACGCCAGCGCGCCGCGCCAAAAGCGCGCGTTGCCGCCATTGAGCCGGCGTTCCAGCGCCATCGCCAGATTGCCGAAGCCGACCAGCGGATGCCAGCGGCGCGCCTCCCCCAGTAAAAAGTCCAGCAGTACGCCGGCGACCATCAGCACAGCGACGGCGTAAAAGCTCAAACCTGACAGCACGGCTATCCTTTTAACACCAGCGGCAGGCCGGCGGCGACAAACACCGCGCGGTCGCAAATCGCCGCCACCGATTGATTCAGGCGCCCTTGCTCATCGAGGAAGCAGCGCGAGATGGCGCCGGACGGCATGATGCCCAAGCCCACCTCGTTCGACACCAGCACCACGTCGCTGGCGCATTTGAGCAGGGCGCTGGCGAGCATGTCCTGCTGTTCGTGGAACAGCGCCGGCAGGGTGATCTCGCCGACTTCCGGATACTGCTCGCCGCCGCTGAACAGCAAATTGCTCAGCCACAGCGTCAGGCAGTCGACCATGATCAGGCGGTCCGGCGACGACCAGCGCAGCAGCTGGTTGCCCAGTGCGAGCGGCTCCTCGACGGTGGTCCATTCGTCGGGCCGGGTCGCGCGGTGGTGGGCGATGCGGGCCGCCATTTCGGCGTCGCCGGCGGTGGCGGTGGCGATGTAGACGACTTCCTTGCCTGATTCGACGGCCAGGCGCTCGGCGTAGGCGCTTTTGCCGGAGCGGGCGCCGCCCAGAACGAGTGTACGTGTCATACCGGACTCCTTAAAAACAGGGCGGCGACGGCCGCCGGATTGGATGGGAAGTAAGCGTGAAAATACGAAGCGGTGAGCGATCCTGCGCGATACCAGGCTTCACCCGGTATTGCGGAGGGATGTTTGATAGTATGCGCCGCCGGCTCCACTGTTGTCTCCAATTTGGAGTAATGGAACGTGTGTCCGCGCAGTAGGCCGTGCTCCGTGGGCAGCGCCTGGGGGCCGAGGCCGGCCAGGCGTGGCTGCATAGCCACACCGCCGGTCAGTAAGCCGGCCATCGGCCAGGTCGCGCCGGATTGGTCGGTCAGCGTGTCGGCCAGCGCCATCATGCCGCCGCATTCGGCCACGATCGGGGTGACGGCCGCGTGGGCGGCGCGGATCGACGCGCGCCACGCGCTTGCCCTGGACAACGCTGCCGCGTGCAGTTCCGGATAGCCGCCGGGCAGGTAGACCGCGTCGGCGCCGGCGGGCACCGGCTGGTCGGCCAGCGGCGAGAAAAACGCAAGCGTCGCGCCGAGCGCGCGCAGCGTGTCCAGGTTGGCCGGGTAGAGGAACATGAAGGCCGGATCGCGGGCGATGGCGATGGTTTTGCCGGCCAGCGCCGGCGCATTCGTCGTCGCATCCTGAGGTACCGGCGCGGGGGGAGCATCGATCTCGACCGCGCGCAGCCCGTCCCACGCCGCCTCGTCGAACACCAGCTGGTCGGCCAGCGCGTCGAGCAGTTGGTCGATGTCGCCGATTTCGCCCGGCAGCACCAGGCCCAGATGGCGCTCCGGCAGCGAGCGCGCCTGGCGCGGCATGGTGCCGAACAATGGAATGTCGCGCAGCGACGCCGCCACCATTTTGGCGTGGTTCTCGCTGGCGACGCGGTTGGCGATCACGCCGGCCATGTCGACCGGGCCGTAGTCGCGCAGGCCGTGGACCAGCGCGCCGGCCGTTTGCGCCATCGACGAGGCGTCGATCACCGCCATCACCGGCACGCCGAACTCGCGCGCCAGGTCGGCCGACGACGGCGTGCCGTCGTACAGGCCCATCACGCCTTCGATCAGGATCACGTCCGCCTCGGCGGCCGCCTGCGCCAGCTGCCTGCGGCATTGGTCCGGGCCCACCATCCACAGGTCGAGCGTGCGCACCGGCGCGCCGCTGGCGCGTTCGAGCAGCATTGGGTCGATGAAGTCGGGACCGCACTTGAATACGCGCACGCGTTTACCCAGGCGCGCCAGCTTGCGCGCCAACGCCGCCGTCACCGTGGTCTTGCCCTGGCCCGAGGCCACGGCGGCGATCAGCAATGCCTTGACCTGCGCCATTACCACTCGGTGCCTGGTTGCGCGCCGATGCCGGCCTTGAAGGCGTGCTTGACGACCTCCATCTCGGTCACGGTGTCGGCGATGGCGATCAGCTCCGGCGGCGCGCCGCGGCCGGTGATGACGACGTGCTGCATCGGCGGGCGCGCCAGCAGGTCGTTGATCACCGTTTCAACGTCGAGGTAGCGGTATTTGAGCGCGATATTGAGTTCGTCGAACACCACCAGCCCGATGGCCGGATCGGCCAGGAACTTCTTCGCCTGCTCCCAAGCCAGCAGCGCCTTTTCGGTGTCGCGCTCGCGGTTTTGCGTTTCCCAGGTATAGCCCTCGCCCATCGTGTGGAAGCTCACTTCGTCGGGGAAGCGGCGCAGGAAGGCCTCCTCGCCGGTTTGCATCGCGCCTTTGATGAACTGCACCACGCCGACCTTCATGCCGTGGCCGAGCGCGCGGATCACCATGCCGAAGCCGCTCGAGCTTTTGCCCTTGCCGTTGCCGGTGTTGACGATGATGATGCCGATCTGCTTGTCGGCGGCGGCGATCTGGGCGTCGATGATGGCCTTCTTGCGCTCCATGCGCACGCGATGGCGCTCGTTGAGGGCGGCCGTCTCGGGGCTGATCGCCGCGTCGGCCGGGGCGGCGCTGGCTGGTAGGTGTTGGTCGGTCATTCGGTGTCCTCGGTGGGGATGAAGATGCTGCGTGTGCCGTGTTGGATGATGTCGATCGGGTGGCCGAGATACTGGCCGAGGATATCGGCCCGCATCACGTCGGCGGTGGCGCCGGCCAGCCAGCGGCCGTCGCCCATGAGCAGCAGCGCGTGGGTCGATACGCTGTGCGCCAGCGTCAGGTCGTGGCCGATCATGACGGCGGTCTTGCCCTGCGCGCGGCACAGCTGCGACAGTAGCTTCATGACGCCGACCTGGTGCGCCAGATCGAGCGCGTTGGCCGGTTCGTCGAGCAGCAGCAGCGGCGTGTCCTGCGCCAGCATGGCGGCGATGGCCACGCGCTGGCGTTCGCCGCCGGACAGGGTGCGCACGTCGCGCGCGGCCAGGTCGGCCACTTCCATCGCCTCGAGCGAGCGCATGGCGATGGCCTGATCGTCGTCGCCTTCCCAATAGCGGTTGTCGTGGTAGGGGTGGCGCGCCGAGAGCACGGTTTCGATCACCGTGTAGGCGAAGGCGTCGCTGCGGCTCTGCGCCAGGAAGGCGCGCTGGCGCGCCAGTTCGGCCAGCGGCCAGTCCTTGAGCGCGCGTGCGCCGATTTCCACATGGCCGCCGTCGGGCGGGCGCAGGCCGGCCAGGGTGCGCAGCAAGGTGCTCTTGCCGGCGCCGTTGCGGCCGATGACGCTCCAGCATTCGCCGTCACGGACCTGCCAGTTCAGGTCCGTGACCAGCCGCCGCTGGCCGATGTTCAGGATAAGGTCGTGGGTGCTGATCATCTTATTTGCGCAGCCGATGGAGCTGGTACAGGAACACCGGCGCGCCGATCAGCGCGGTGACCACGCCGACCGGCAGCTGTTGCGGCGCGATGATGGTGCGCGCCAGGGTGTCGGCCAGCAGCAGATAGCTGCCGCCGGCCAGGGCCGCCGCCGGAATCAGGAGCCGGTGGTCGGGGCCGACGGCGAAGCGGCAGGCGTGCGGCACGATCAGGCCGACGAAGCCGATGCTGCCGGCGCTGGTCACCGCGCTGGCGGTCAACAGGCCGGAGGTGAAGAACAGGCCTTTGCGCAGCGCGCCGACGCGGATGCCGAGGGTGGCGGCGGCTTCGGCGTGCAGCGCCATCACGTTCATGGCGCGCGCGTTGCGCAGCGCGAAGGCCAGCGCGGCGGCCAGCACCACCCACGGCATCGACCGCAGCGGCGCGCCGGACAGGTCGCCGATCATCCAGAACACCATCGTGCGCAGCCGGCTTTCAGGCGCGATCGACAGCATCAAGGTGACCAGCGCCATGCAGGCGGAGGACAGGATCACGCCGGTCAGCAGCAGCAGGGCGGTGCCGCCTTCGGCCGCCGCGCCGCCGCGCAGGTCGCGCCGGGCCAGCAGGTAGAGCATCATCGAGACGGCCACCGCGCCGGCGAAGGCGGCGGCATCGACCATCCACGCCGCGCACATGAACATCAGCGCGGCGAGCGCGCCGACCGAGGCGCCGGAGGAGATGCCCAGCACGTAGGGATCGGCCAGCGGGTTGCGCAACAGCGCCTGCATCATGACGCCGGCCAGCGACAGCGCCGCGCCGGTGACGAAGGCGGTGGTGGCGCGGCCCAGGCGCAGGTCGAGCAATGTGGCCGACAATGTCGTCGTGCGGCCGTGCAGCAGGTCGCCGACGGCGGCGGGGATGTCGGAAAAAGGGATCGCGACCGAGCCGGTCATGCCCGAGAAAACCAGGCTGGCAACCGCGAACAGGGCCAGGCCGGTCAGGGTGACGGCGGCGCGCTGCTGCAGGTTGCGGGGGACTGGATGCATGCACTACTTTCGGTAGGGTGGAAGCACTGGCAGATTACAGTATGACAAGCTTAAGTATGACTTATGACGAGGGCGCCCACGCCGTAATCCGCCACTGCCCGCGTCGTCAAAACGCGAGCACTGGCGGCGGCATCGTTACTTGTATCCGTAACGGATACCGGCAAACACCTGCGAACCCGGCGTGTTGTAGTACTCCGCCAGTTCATAGCGTTTGTCGCCGATGTTATTCCACCGCACCAGCGCCGACCAGTCGCGCGAGAAGCGATAGGTCGCATACAGGTTCACCAAGCCATACCCGCCCAAACGCCTGCTATTGGCCGCGTTCTCGAAACGGTCTCCCGACAGCTCCAGCTCCGCGCCGGCCTTGAGCGCGCCGATGGTGTAATCGGCGTTCACGTTGCCATGTTTTTTCGAGCGGCGTAACAGACGCCTGCCGGTCGTCTCGTCCTTCGGATCCTGTAAATCCAGGTTCGCGGCCAGGTCGATACCAGCGATCCTGGTGGCGGCAGACAGCGTAAGTCCCTCCAGCCTTGCGCGATTGACGTTGTAGGCGCAGCCGGAGTTGGTGACGACGAGGCGCGACGGACACGGATTGAGGTTGATGATCATGTCCGTCAGGCGGTTGCGGTAGTAGCCCGCGCTCAGCGCGTTGACGCCGTCGTCGTAGCGCAGGCCGATTTCCGCGTTGCGGCCCTTCTCTGGATTGATGGCGGTATTGCCGTAATTCGGGAAGTACAACTCGTTGTAGGTTGGCGCGCGGAAGCTGGTGCCGTAGCTGGCTGTGGCGCGCAGCGCCCGCGTGACGTTGTAGCCATAGCCCAGCGAGCCGGTGTTTTGCGAACCGTAGATCGTGTTGTCGCGGCGGACCGCTGCGCTCAACAGATTGTCGCCGCGACGGGCGTTGTACGAGGCCGCGAAGGAGTTCGTGGTGCGTTCCGGCTTGCGCAGGTTGAAGCCGTTGGTCCGCACTTCCTCCTTGCGGTGTTCGTACAGCAGTTGCAGAACGTCGGCGCCGATGCGCACGTCGTTTTGCCAGGTGATGAAGCTTTGTTTGGTCCGGATCAGCGAGTGGTCGCTGGCAGTGGCGCCGGCGTAGTTCTCGCCCTTGTCCTTGGTCTGCGAGTACTGCAGCAGGCTGTCCCACACCGGCAGCAGCTGCGCCTTGGCGTAGACGCTGGCCGTGTCGATGACGTTCTGGCTGCGGACGTCGTAGGCGCCAAGCTTGTTGTCATACCGGGAGTCGAGCTTACTGTGCAGGAAAAGGGCGCCGGCCTCGTAGCCCTTGGCCAGTTGCAGGCTGAATTGGCCGGAGACGTTTTCCTTGTCGTAGCCGTCGTCGTCCGGATTGTACAAGTTGAAACCACGCCGGGTGGTGGAGAAACCATCCGATTTTTCCTTGCCGGCGCTGACCGCGTAGCCGAAGCTGTGCTCACCGCCGGTGGCGCCCGACAGCGTCGCATCGGCTTCGCGCGTGTGGTCGCTGCCGTAGCCGGCGAAGGCCGATACCGCCGGCGCCCCCTGGCCTTTTTTGGTGAAGATCTGGATCACGCCGCCGATGGCATCGGCGCCGTACAAAGAGCTCAATGGGCCGTAGACGATTTCGATATGGTCGATGGCGGTCAGCGGGATGGCGCTCCAGTTGGCCGCGCCGGTGGTGGACGATCCGATGCGCACGCCATCGACCAGCACGATGCTCTGGTTGCTGTTGGCGCCACGGATGTAGACGTTGGCCGAGCTGCCGGCGCCGCCGTTGCGCACCACTTCGATGCCGCGTTGGCGCTTGAGCAGGTCGACGATGGAGCCGGTGCCCGCTTCGGCGATCTGCTCTGGTTTGATGGTGACGGTGTCGCTGATGGTGTCGGCCAGTTTTTGCGGCGTGCGCGTTGCGGTCACCACGATCGTGTCGGCGAAGGCGTCGTCGGCGCGGGCCTGCGTGTGCGCGAAGGCGGCGGCCATGGCCAGCGACAGCGAGGTCAATGCCGCCGGGCGCGACGCCAGACGGGAGATGGATTGCATCATGATTTATTTTTCTATTGGGAGCAACCGGCCTACTTCCCCGTGGGCCAGATTGAACAGAAGCGGAAACGGAGAGATGCGCGCGCACATTCCGTTCGCTCACTTCCACCTGCTTTGGCCGGTATCCGGGCTGGCAAGTTAGACCAACCCACCTTCCCATGCATCGCACAGTGGTTGTCAGGGCTGGTTTGTCGCGCGCGGCGCGACACTTGCTTACCGTTGCGGGGGCAGCACACGTGGGCCGCCGGACGGCTTCGTGTTTCCCGTTTAACTGCGCGTCCGGACAGACGCGCGGGCACCAAAGCCGGTCATTATACGGCTTTGCCGGGGGCTCCCCTAGTTAAAAATAGTTCACAGTTGGTGGAAGGCGACAGGTTTTTTTCGATATCATGGCCGCCACCGAGCCGAGTAAGTCCGTCCGTTGTCGCAGGAGCGCCCATGTTCGATCCCCTCTATTCCCCGCCGCCGTCCACGCCTGCGCCCGCGTTGCGTCCGATGGTCAATCCCCGCCCGCGGGTGACCGTGGTGCCGATCTTCGACGGCCACCAGTGCGTCGTGGTCGATGACTTTTTGGCGGAGCCTGAGATCATGGTGGAGTACGCGGCGCTGGAACGCCGGCAGTTTGTCGACTCGGCCGATAGTTACTATCCCGGACCTGAGCTGCCGCTGACGGGACGCATCGTCACCAGCGTGCAGGAAGCGTTTCTGCTGCATGCGCGCGGGCCGCTCAAGGCGCGCCGGGTGCTCGGCATCAGCAGCCGCCTGTCGCTGGTGACGCGTCGCCCGGAACAGCTGCTGCAGGGCCAGCTCCTGCCGCACCGCGATGCGTACAACCTGGGCGCGATGGAAGGTGTCGGCGCGATGGTGCTGTATCTGTTCAAGGACGAGCGCCTTGGCGGTACGAGTTTTTTCAAACCGAAGCTGCCGCCGGCGCAGATCGACGCCATGCTGCTCGAATTGAAGCGTATGGACAGGGCGGGGGAGGCGCCGGCGCGCAGTTCGCCTCCCACCTTCGCCATCGCGTCCGACGAGTATTTCGAGAAGGTGCTGACCGTGGAGCCCAGGTTTAACCGGGCGATCTTCTACAACGGAGGGCTGTTCCATTCCGGCTTTATCACGCGGCCCGAGTTGATGGTCGACGATCCGGCGGTTGGACGGCTGACCGCGAACGCCTTCTTCAAGCTGCGCATAGCCGCCACCTGACGCCCTGCGGGGCTCAATCCAGGATCAGCGTGGCACCGTAGGCGATATGGTTGGGCGTGCGCGCGGCTTGCAGGGCCATTTCCGGTGGTGCCAGGCCGGCGTGGCAGGCCGAGAGCAAGCGCATGGCACCGGCGTGGCAGATGATGATCGCCTCGCCGTCGTCGCCCAGCTGGCGCTGTAGGTCCGCATGGAAGTCGGCGATGCGCGCGGCCATGTGCAGCACGCTCTCGCCGCCGCCGGGTTGGTAGTTGGCCAGGTCGTCGGCCCACGCGTCGATCTCGGTGCGCGCAATATCATCCCAAGGCTTCATCTCCCATCGTCCGAAGTGCATTTCGACCAGGCGGCGATCCAGGATGGGCGAGGGGCGCAGGCGCGCCGCTAAATCGGCGCAGCGACGCAAAGGACTGGAATAGAGCGGCAAATGGCCCGGCAACCGCGGTGCCAGCGCGGCCAGCGTTAGCGCCAACTGTTCGGGCGCGACCTCCAGGTCGGTGCTGCCGTAGCATACGCCCGGCGGTATCAGCGGTTGGGGATGGCGGACCAGTATCAGTCGCATGGATCAGAAAAACTGGCTGCTGTTATGCAGGCCGGCGAGCACGCACAGGTAAAAAATCACTTCGGTGACTTGTTGGACGGCGCCCAGGCAATCACCGGTGTAGCCGCCGATGCGTCGCACGAATTTGCGGGCCAGCCAGATGGTCGCGACCAGTGCTGCTACAAAGCCGCTGATCAGCATCGTCCATGATAACCAATGCAGATAAACGAGGATCAACGCCGGCAGCAGCGCGCAGGTGGCGGCGATGGCGAATTCGCCGTTGCCCATCTTCTGCGCCAACGGCTTGGCCTTGCCCTCGGCACGCGCATAGTCCAGTCGCCAGATCAGCGAAACCGCCATCAGTCGCGACATTGGATGCGCCAGCAGCAGTGCCGCCAGCGCGCCGTATGGCGGCAACTGGGTTAGCGTTGCGCATTTCAGCAGGATCAGGCAGAACGCGCCGATCGCACCGTAGGCACCGATGCGCGAATCCTTCATGATCTCGAGCACGCGCTCCGACGTCATGCCGCCGCCGAAACCGTCGCACATGTCGGCGAAACCGTCTTCATGGAAGGCGCCGGTGGCGTAAATGCCCGCCGCGACCGAGAGGATGACGGCGATCACCGGCGGGAAGAAGTGGAAAGCGGCCCCGTAGACCGCGCCGGTGATCAGCGCTACGACCACGCCGACGAGCGGAAAGTAGCGCGACGCCTGATTGAGCCAGGTCGGATCGAAGCCCACCCAGCGCGGTATAGGCAGGCGGGTGAAGAACTGCAGCGCGGTGAAGAACAGGCGGAGCTGGTGCACGCAAGCGCCCCTTACTCGGACTTTTCGCTGACCTGGGCCGATTCGAAAGTGGCCATTCGGTTCAGGAAGTTGACCGCCGCGTGCAACAGCGGCAGCGCCAGCGCGCATCCAGTGCCTTCGCCCAGGCGCAAGCCGAGGTTGAGCAGCGGTTTCGCGTCCAGCGCCGCGAGCATCTGTTCGTGGCCGTTTTCGTCCGAGCAGTGCGCGAAAACGCAGTAGTCCAGGATGGCCGGCCGCAGGCGGGTGGCGACCAGCAGCGCGCTGGTGACGATGAAGCCATCGATCAGCAGTATCTTGCGCGATTCCGCCGCCTTGAGCATGGCCCCTGCCATCATGGCGATCTCCAATCCGCCAAAGGTGGCCAGGATGTCGAGCGGTTCGACGGCGTGGTTATGCTTGGCGACGGCCGCCTCGATCACGCGCTGCTTGTGCAGGATGCCCTCGGCCGACAAGCCGGTGCCGGCACCGACGCATTGGGCGACGGGGATGCCGGTCAGCTTGTGCATGAGCGCTGCCGCCGCAGTGGTGTTACCGATGCCCATTTCGCCGAAGCCGACGACATTGCCGTCCAATTCGGCGGCCAGCACCATGCCGGCGGCGAGCGCCGCCTCGCAGGTGGAATGGGTCATCGCCGGTTCCTGCGCGAAGTTGTGGGTGCCATTGGCCAGCTTGCGGTCGGTCAGGCCGTCGCGCGGGCCGAAGTCGTGGTTGACGCCAGCATCGACGACGCGCAGTTCACAGTTGTTTTGCGCCGCGAAGACATTGATGGCGGCGCCGCCGGCGAGGAAGTTCTCGACCATTTGCCAGGTGACGTCCTGCGGATAGGCGGAGATGCCTTCAGCGACGATGCCGTGATCGGCGGCGAAGACGAGGATGGCTGGCTGCTTCAGCGCGATCTCGCGGCTGTTCTGAATGAGGCCGATTTGTTTGGCCAGCGACTCCAGCACTCCCAGGCTGCCGAGCGGTTTGGTCTTGTTGTTGATGGCTTTGTCGAGCAGCGCGCCCAGCGCATCGTTATTAGTGGGGGAGATAGTTGGAAGAATGAACATGGCCTGCCTGGCTGTCGATGAATTTGTTATTTTACCCTTGTCAGCAATGGCAGCCCTTGCTATAGTTCGCCCCCTCGCAGAACGACGCAAACAAACGCGGCGTGAAGCGAAGAAGAGAAGAAAAAGTAGTGCTTGACGAAATATTCGAAACGCCTCATAATCTTGCCTCTTCGCTGATGAACACAACGCTCCATCAGCAAGCAGTACCGAATAAGTTCTTTAAAAATTAACAGTCGATAAGTGTGGACGTTTGATGAAAGTGCACGCGGAGCTTCGGTTCCGCG
>CAUPRW010000082.1:0-22381 GCA_963513825.1 uncultured Duganella sp. | reverse complement strand
AGTCCTTTCCCTCGCCCTCTACTGGCTCAAGCAACCTGACACGTTCCAGATCACAAAACGCCAATTCGATGATGCTCTGGATCAGCTCGTTTCTATGGTTGCACGGTATGAACTATGAGGGGAAGGGTCAGGCACTGACCCCCATGTAATTGGCTTGTCATATGGCGGAGGTACGCTCTTGCGTTTTGATATCTGACTATTGGATTCCTATGCATTTCGTTCCATCGCGCCCTCTTATCCTCGCCATCAGCATCGCCGTCGCACTGAGCGCCTGCGGCGGTTCCAATAATGACGATCAGGTCGTGACCGTGCCGGCGGCGCCGGCCGACCAGGGCGCGGCCGAGACGGCACCCGTGCCGGCCGGTACCGCCTTCGTCGATACCGTCGCCACCAACCAGCGCGGCGATGCCCGCTACGCGACCCTCGAGACCAACGCCGGCGTGCGCGTGCTCGGCGGTATGCTGCAGATCTGGAAGCCGTTGACCGAACTGGTCGACGCCGGCTCGCCCGCGCCCGCCAACGGCGCCTTCCCGGCCGTGGCGGCATCGGCCTGGACCGGCGTGCCCAACGACGGCAGCAACGGCGGCACCATCGTTAACCAGGCCGTCCATAACGCCAACATCGATTACGTCGTCAAGGCCACCGCCAACCGCACGTCGGAACAGGCGCTGGCCGCCTACCTGGACGACCGCCGCAACAAGGGCTATAGCGTGTCCGACGCGATGGGCCCGCTGACGTCCGCCTGGCGCAACGCCGCCCAGCAGACCACCACCATCACGTCGATTCCGGCCGACGCCACCACCGCCTTGTATAACGACGGCGGCAACAACAACGGCGTCGGCGGCAGCGCCAACGCCAGCTTCGGCGCCGTCGTCGATTTCGTGAACATGGTCGGCGCCAACGGCTCGACCGAGCCGGCCAAACGCTTCTATAAATACGCACGCCCCTACCGCTGGAGCAGCGCCGTCCAGGTGCTGCCGGCGCTGGTGCCGGCCAAGAGCCCGACCCCGACCACCGACGGCGGCTTTACCAGCGGCCACTCGGCCGAGGCGATGCGCAACGCGCTGGCGATGGCCTACGCCGTTCCGGAGCGCTTCCAGGAAATCCTCAGCCGCGGCCTGGAGCTGGGCGAGTCGCGCATCCTGGCCGGCATGCATTCGCCGCTCGACGTGCTCAGCGGCCGCATCCACGGCGAGGCGGTGGTCGCCGCCAACCTGGTCGATCCGGCCAACGCGGCCAAGAAGACGGCTGGCTACGCCCAGGCCCACAGCACCCTGATGGCCGCCACCTCGACCACGCCGACCACCTTCACCGCGTTCGCCCAGTCCGGCACCGACCGCTTCTCCGACTACGCCACCAACAAGGCCAACTACCTGCGCCGCATGACCTACGGCTTCGCGCCGATCGCCGCCACCAACGCGCCGGCCGTGGTGCCGAAGGGCGCCGAGGTGCTGCTCGAGACGCGCCTGCCCTACCTGAGCGAGGCCCAGCGCCGCGTGGTGCTCAAAACCACGGCGGTGGCCTCCGGCTATCCGGTGATGGACGATCCGGAAGGCTGGGGCCGGCTGAACCTGTTCGCCGCCGCCGACGGCTACGGCGCCTTCGCCGGCAACGTGGTGCTGGCCATGGACGCGTCCAAGGGCGGCTTCAACGCGGCCGACCGCTGGCGCAACGACATCTCCGGCACCGGCAAGCTGGTCAAGCAGGGCACGGGCGCGCTTAAGCTGGCCGGCAACAACAGCTGGACCGGGGGCACCGAGCTGACCGCCGGCACGCTCGAAGGCGTTTCGCCGACGGCCTTCGGCGCCGGCGACGTCTACGTCAGCGGCGGCACCCTGGTGGCCAACACCACCTCGCAACTGAAACTGGCGCGCGCCTACACGCAACTGGCCGGCGCCACCACGCTCGAGCTCAACGCGCTCGGCGGCATCCAGGGCACGATGACCGTGGCCGGCACCGCCACCATCGCCGGCGGCAACCTGCGCGTCAAGTTCCCGGGCAACTACAAGCCGAAGGCGGGCGACAGCATCGTCGTGCTGAGCGCGGCCAGCCTGCGCGGGCGCTTCACCACCATCACCGTCGACGGCTTCGCCAAGGTCGACCCGGTCTATAGCGCGACGACCCTGACGTTGACGGTCGGTAGCTAAATCTTCCGCTCTACCGGTATCATGGGGGCATGATTCGTCATGCCCCCTTTTTTATCGGATAACGCGGATACCTGATGAGCGACAACGACCGGACAGCGCACCCCCAAGGCGATTTCTTCAACGCCGACCGCTTTCACAACGATCTGCAGAACTTCTCCAAGCAGATCGCCGGCTGCGACAAACTGGTGCGCATGGCAAATATCAGCCTCAATCAGATCGACGCCCGCATCGCCGAGGCGGCCAAGATCGAGGCCAAGGCGGCTGCCATCGTCGACCAGACCGCCAAGGAGGCCGGACGCGTGGCGGCCGAGGCGGCCAGCGTGGCGGTGGCCGAGATGATGGGCAAGATGGCGGCCGTCACCAGGGAGGCCGAGCAGGTGGTCCAGGCGATCAACCGCAGCCGCGGCCAAACCGGCCTGTGGATCGCGTTTTACGTCGCCTGCACCCTGGTGATGTGCCTGCTCACGGCGTGGATTACGCAACGCATCGCCAAGTCATCGGCTATCACCCCGGAAATGACGGAGTCGATCGCGCTCGGCGACAAGCACGAGGCGCTGCTGCGCAAGGCGACCGACAAGGAACGCAAGCTGATCAACGAGATCATCGCCCGCAAACCCAAGGCGAAGTAGCGTTCGATACCTTGCGACATTTGACGCCGATCGCGCCGCTGCCTATGCTGACGGTATGGAAGCGCGACTGATAAAACTCGAAGAGTTTGCCATGGAGGCGCGGGAGCGGCTCGCTAAGATCGAGCTGCGCCTTGAGCAAACGGCAACCAAAGCCGACATCGCCGACATCCGCGCCGACATGCAAAAGTCCAATGCCGATATTCTTCGCTGGATGATCGCGACGGCCATCGGCCTGTTCGTCGGTTTCGGCGGGCTGTTTTTCATGATGAGCAATACCATGAAAAGTCCCGCTCCCATCGTCATCTACGCCCAGCCGCCCGCTACCCCGCCAGCGGTCGCGAAACCTTAGACCGCAGTCGCTCCCGTTCTCCGTCATTCAATATCGTTCCCGCGCTTGGTTGCTATCAGAATTGCACGGTGCTCACGTTGCGGCAGACTCCTGCCATGAAAACAGTCCTCACAGCCATCGGCTTCCGCTGAGCCCACGTGCAGCAAGTTGAAGTCGCCACTGGCAAGGTTGCCGGCCTGCCGATGGCGGCCGGCGCTGGGCCGGCTATCGTGGACTGGGCGGCATATTTGGATATCGCGCCGGCGGACGTTCGCGCGTACCGGTTTGCTGGCGGCGCTGTGCCGGTTGATGTGTCTGGAGCGCGATTTTCCGCAGTCGGCGGGCGTGCCGGGAGCCGCCGGCTGAGCATGCTCGGCGGATTACGCTTCGCTAATCCGCCCTACGTGGTCAGGTGTTACGGGGCGGGGCTGTCGGCCACGTGCGTGGCGCGCTTGCTTAAGCTTTCCTCGCGCGGGCCGGGCGCGTCGAGCACCGGGCGCAGGCGCGGCAGCGAATCCGGATACTTGGCGGCGACGAAGGCGATGATCGCTTCGCGGATCTCGCACCGCAAGTCGAAGGCGGTGCCGGAATCCTGCGCGCTCACCAGCAGCCGCAGCTGCATGCCGCGGTCGTCGGCGTCGGTCACGTGCAGCACGCACACGCGCTGGTCCCAGCGCGCCGAGGCGTGCGTGACGCGCTCGAACTCGGCCCGTATCGCCGGCACCGGCACGCTGAAGTCGAGCCATAAAAACACCGTGCCGAGGATCGACGACGAGGTGTGCGTCCAGTTCTCGAACGGATTTTCGATAAACCACTGCAACGGCACGATCAGGCGCCGCTCGTCCCAGATGCGCACCACGACATACGTGCCGGTGATGCGCTCGACCCGGCCCCACTCGCCCTTGACGATCAATACGTCGTCGAGCCGGATCGGCTGCGAAAACGCGATCTGCAAGCCGGCGATGAAGTTGCCCAGCACCGGCCGCGCGGCGATACCGGCCACCAGGCCGGCCACGCCGGCCGAGGCCAGCAGGCTGGCGCCGAACTGCCGCGCGCCCGGCAACGTCAACAGCACGAAGCCCAGCCCCACCAGCCCGATGATGACGTTGGCACTGCGCGTGAGCACGGCCGTCTGCGTCAGCAGCCGGCGCGCGCGCAGGTTGTCGGCGCTGTCGACCGGATTGACGTCGGTGATGGTGCGCTTGATCGAATTGACGCAGGCGATTCCCAGCCACGTGAGGCAAAGAATCAGCAGCACGCTGTTGATCCTTGATAGAGGCAACAGCAACGGCATGTTCTCCGGCGCGCCGCTCAACACCAGCCGCAGCGCGAACAGCCCCGCGCACAACTGGCTGGGCCGGTAACCGTACTTGATCGCGTTGGTGGTGTAGGGCCGGTTGCGCGCTATGCGGCGCAGCAACATAATGCCGCCGCGATGTAACAGTAGAGCTATGGCAACAAATACCAGCGCGCTGACGCCCACCACAGCGGCGGCGCGCCACGGGCCTTCATGCATATCGGAAAAATAGTCGAGTTCCATGACGCGATTCTAGAAGAGTATGCCATGTTGCGGCGCGCCATTTGCCCGCATGCGTGCGCTAGCGAACAAATGTTTTTCCCCTATGAATGAAACAATAGAGGAGCTGAGGTCGATTGCCACGCATCCCGAGAAATTGATGCAGCGGTTGTTTTCTATCCTGCAATCACACCTGAGGACTCCTTCATGCTTTCACGCTCCTTTAAATTATCATTACGCTTCATCCTGCCCCTTGCCATCCTGCTGGGGCTATTCGCCTACATCGTCGTCCCGCTGATGGACAAGCTGACCCTGCGCTGGTCGGTGCGCGACCTCGACAACCGTTCGCAACTGTTGGCGGCCACCTTGATGGTGCCGCTGCGCGAGGACGTGTTGCTCAACGATAAGGCCCACATCAAGAAACTGTTCGACGGCGCCATCGAAGACGAGCGCCTGTTCGCGCTCGGGTTCTGCGATCCTTCGGGCAAGCTGCTGTACAAAACCTATACCTACCCGCAATCGATCGGTTGCTGGGACAAGCCGGCCGACGGCCGCAAGCAGGAATCGCTGGTGCAACTGCCGCGCGGCCCGGTGCACGTGGCCGACACCGCGATCGAGGACAACGGCACCGCGCTGGGCCGCCTGATCCTGGTGCACGACATGAGCTTCATCGAGCGCCGCAGCGCCGAGACCACCAAATACGTGCTGATCTTCTTCGGCCTGCTGGGCGTGGCGATCGCCTTCCTGACCTTGCTCGTGTCGCACCTGAGCTGGCGCGGCTGGCTGGCCAGCATCAACGACGTGCTGCGCGGCCAGTTGCTGCCGCGCGCGGTGCAGTCGAGCGCCCCCGGCGCGGTGGCGCCGCCGCCCCCGCCGCCCGAGATGGAACCGCTGATCGGCGAGCTGCGCAGCCTGCTCGAGGAATACCACGAGGAACGCCAGAGCAGCAGCAGCAGCGGCAACAGCGCCGACTGGGCGCCGGAAAAACTCAAATTGCTGCTGCAACAGGACCTGGCCGGCGACCAGGTGCTGGTGGTGTCGAACCGCGAGCCCTACATCCACGAAAAGAACGAGGACGGCACGGTGCGCGTGCGCCGTCCGGCCAGCGGCCTGGTGACGGCCGTCGAGGCGGTCATGCGGGCCTGCTCGGGCACCTGGATCGCCCACGGCGCCGGCAGCGCCGACCGCGAGACGGTCGACCGCAACGACCACGTGCCGGTGCCGCCGAAAAACCCCAGCTACACCTTGCGCCGCGTGTGGCTGACGGAGGAAGAGGAAAAGGGCTACTACTACGGCTTCGCCAACGAAGGCCTGTGGCCGCTGTGCCATATCGCCCACGTGCGACCCGTGTTCCGCTCGTCCGACTGGGAAGAGTACGTCAAGGTCAACCGCCGCTTCGCCGACGCCGTCATCAAGGAGGCGCGCACCGACAACCCGGTGGTGCTGGTGCAGGATTACCACTTCGCCCTGCTGCCGCGCATGGTGCGCGAGGCGCTGCCGAAGGCCACCATTATCACGTTCTGGCACATCCCATGGCCTAACTCGGAATCGTTCGGCATTTGCCCGTGGCGCGAGGAAATCCTCGAAGGCATGCTGGGCAGCACGATCCTGGGCTTCCACACGCCGTTCCACCGCAAGAACTTCCTCGACACGGTCGACCGCTACCTGGAAACCCGCATCGAGCCGGAGGCATCGACCATTTCCTACGGCAACGAGCTGACCCAGGTCGAGGACTACCCGATCTCGATCGCCTGGCCCGACTATCCGGACACCCAGCCGGTCGACCAGTGCCGCACCGAGATCCGCCAGATCCTCGGCGTGCCGGAAGACCACCTGCTGGCCTTCGGCGTCGACCGCCTCGACTACACCAAGGGCATCCTGGAGCGCTTCCAGGCGGTCGAGAGCATGCTCGAGACGCATCCGGCCATGGTGGGCAAGTTCAGCTTCGTGCAGATCGCCGCGCCGAGCCGCTCCGACCTGGAGGAATACATGAACTTCGAGCAGCGCGTGCGCAAGCTGGCCGACCGCGTCAACGAGCGCTTCGGCGGCGAGGGCTACCTGCCGATCATCCTCAAGATCGAGCACCACGAGCAGGCCGAGCTGCAACGCTACTTCCGCGCCAGCGAAGTCTGCATGGTGACCAGCCTGCACGACGGCATGAACCTGGTGGCCAAGGAATTCATCGCCGCGCGCGACGACGAACGCGGCGTGCTGGTGCTGAGCCAGTTCACCGGCGCCGCGCGCGAGCTGCACGAGGCGCTGATCATCAACCCGTACCACATCGAGCAGGGCGCCGAGGCGCTCTATCGCGGCCTGACCATGCCGCCGGTCGAGCAGCGCGAACGGATGCGCAGCATGCGCGACCGCGTGCGCCGCTTCAACGTCTACCGCTGGGCCGGCCACATGCTGCTGGACGCGGCGCGCCTGCGCAAGCGCGAAAAAGTGATGCAGAAGATCCGCTCCCACAGCCGTGGCCACCTGCGCCGGGTGGGCTGACCATGATGAAACTCGACTCCCCCGCCGACCACGTGCTGCCACCGACCGACGACCAGCTGTTCGACCTGGCCGACTGGCCCGACTGCAGTCTGTTCCTCGACTTCGACGGCACCCTGGTCGACCTGGCCGACACGCCGGACGCCGTGGTCGTCGCGCCCGGCCTGGTCGAAGCGCTGACCGTGCTGCGCGACAAACTGGGCGGCCGCCTGGCCATCGTCAGCGGCCGCCCGATCGACCAGATCGACGCCATGCTGGCGCCGCTCAAGCTGCCGGCGGCCGGCGTGCACGGCGCCGAACGGCGCGCCGCCGACGGCCAGCTGCACTACATCACCGTGCTGCCGCTCGACGGGGCGCTGGCGCGCCTGCAACCGCTGGTGGCGCGCCATCCCGCGCTGCTGCTCGAGCAAAAACGCGGCGCGCTGGCCTTGCACTACCGTGGCGCGCCCGATCTCAAGGCGCTGTGCGAACAAACCATGCAGGAGGCGCTCGACGCCAGCCCGGGCATGGTACTGTTGCACGGCAAGATGGTGCTCGAACTCAAACCTGCCGCCAGCACCAAGGGCAGCGCGCTGGCCGCCTTCATGGAGGAATCGCCCTTCAAGGACCACCAACCGGTGTTCGCCGGCGACGACACCACCGACGAAGCGGGCATCGCCTACGCCCAGCAAGCGGGCGGCATGGGCGTCAAGATCGGCGCCGGACCGAGCGCCGCGCTGCGCCGCCTGCCCTCGCCGCAGGCCCTGCGCGCGCAACTGATGCTCGCGGCCACCACCCCGTCACACGGAGACAACGCATGACTTTGGAAACCAATTCGACCGCCCACACCAATCCCAACGAGGCCGCGCCCGGCAAGCCGGTCACGCCCGAGGCCTCGCTCAATTGCGGCGTCATCGGCAACTGCTCGTACAACGCGCTGGTCGACCGCAGCGGCAACATCGTCTGGTGCTGCCTGCCGCGCTTTGACGGCGACCCGATCTTCAACGCCCTGCTCGACAATTCCGAGAACGGCAGCGTCTGGAGCATCGAGCTGGAGAACTGTGTCAAGACCGAGCAGTTCTACGATCCCAACACGGCCGTGCTGCGCACGCGCCTGATGGACGCCGACAACCACGGCATCGAAATCACCGACTTCGCGCCGCGCTTCACCAGCCGCGACCGCATGTTCCGGCCGCTGATGCTGATCCGCCGCATCCGCATCCTCAACAGCGCGGTGCGCATCCGCGTGCGCCTGCGCCCGCGCTTCGAGTGGGGCCGCGAGGCGCCCGAGATCACGCGCGGCAGCCACCACATCCGCTACGTCGGACCGGACCAGACCTTGCGCCTCAATACCGACGCCTCGCTCAGCCATCTGCTGTCGGAGACCTGGTTCCTGGCCAACAGCTCGCTCAACTTCATGCTGGGGCCGGACGAAACGCTCAACGACGGCATCGAGGACGTCTGCCGCCGCTTCGAGAAAGAAACCATCAACTACTGGCGCAACTGGAGCCGCCGCCTGGCCCTGCCGTACGAATGGCAGGACGTGGTGATCCGCGCCGCCATCACGCTCAAGATGTCGCTCTACGAGGACACCGGCGCCATCATCGCCGCCATGACCACCTCGATTCCCGAGGCGCCGGGCAGCGCACGCAACTGGGACTATCGCTTTTGCTGGCTGCGCGACGCCTTCTTCGTCGTGCGCGCGCTCAACAGCATTTCCGAGGTCGGCACGATGGAGGAATACCTGCGCTGGCTGAGCAACATCGTCGCCAGCTCCAAGGGCGGCCACATCCAGCCGCTGTACGGCATCGGGCTGGAGGAATTCCTGCCCGAGTCCACCGTCGACCACCTGCCCGGCTACCGGGGCCACCAGCCGGTGCGGGTCGGCAACCAGGCGCAGGAGCACTTCCAGCATGACGTGTACGGCAACGTGGTGCTGGGGGCGGCGCAAGCCTTCCTCGACCACCGTTTGCTCAACCGCGCCGGTGTGGCCGAGTTCGCGCATCTGGAGGCGGTCGGCGAGCAAGCCTTCCGCGTGCACGACCAGCCGGACGCCGGCATGTGGGAACTGCGCACGCGCGCGCGCGTGCACACCTCGTCGATGTTGATGAGCTGGGCCGCGTGCGACCGCCTGGCCAAGATCGCCCACGTGCTGGAGCTGCCGGAGCGCGCGGCGCACTGGGCGGCGCGCGCGGAACAGATCCGCGTGCCGCTGCTGCGCGATTCCTGGAGCGAGAAGCGCCAGGCATTCTGCGAGAGCCTCGGGGGCGAGGATCTGGACGCCAGCGTGCTGCTGATGGCCGAGGTCAATTGCATCGATCCGATGGATCCGCGCTTCATCAAGACCGTCGAGGCGCTGGAGAAATCCTTGTGCGACGGGCCGTATATGCGCCGCTACGAGGCGCCGGACGATTTCGGCAAGCCGGAGACGGCCTTCAACATCTGTACCTTCTGGCGCATCGACGCGCTGGCGCGCATCGGCCGCAAGGAGGAGGCGCGCGAGATCTTCGAGACCATGCTCAAGGCGCGCAACCATCTGGGGCTGCTGTCGGAGGATACGCATCCGGTCACCGGGGAAATGTGGGGGAATTTCCCGCAGACGTATTCGATGGTGGGCTTGATCAATTGCGCGATGCGGTTGTCGGCGCCTTGGGATAGTGTGGTTTAACGGAAGCCAACACCGCTTCGACGGCGGCGAAATCGACCGGCTTGGTCAGGTGCTCGATAAAGCCGGCCTCCCGCGACAGCGCGCGGTCGCTCTCGGCGCCCCACCCGGTCAGCGCCACCAGCGCCGTCGCGTCGAGCGCGGGATTCTTCCTCAACGCGCGCGCGAGCTCGTAGCCGTTCAGGTTCGGCATGCCGATGTCGATCAGGCCGACCTGCGGTATCCAGTCGTCCACCAGCGCCAGCGCCTCGAGGCCGTCGTTGGCCACGCGCACCTTGTGCCCCTTGTATTCGAGCAGGCTGGCGAGCGTTTGCGCAGCGTCGGCATTGTCGTCGACCACCAGGATTTTCAGCGCCTCCCCGCCGGCCGTTGGCGCGGCGCCGGCGGGCGCGTGCTGCGGCGCCGGCGCTTCGGTCAGCGGCAAGCGGATCGTAAACGTGCTGCCGCCGACGCCGCTGGCGACCGTGATGGCGCCGTCGTGCATCTCCACCAGCCGCTTGACCAGCGATAGTCCGATCCCCAGGCCGCCGTGCGACAAATCCTTGTTGCGCCCGACCTGGTTGAACATGTCGAAGATCAGCGGCAGCGACGCCTCCGGGATGCCAACCCCATTGTCCTCGACGGCGATGACGATCTGCGCGCCGTCGCGCGCCGCCTTCAAGGCGATGCGGCCGCCGGCCGGCGTGTACTTGGCGGCGTTGTTGAGCAGGTTGCCCAGCACCTGCACCATGCGCGTGGGATCGACCGTCACCTCGATCGGCTCGTCCGGCATGGCCACCTCCAGCCGGTGGTTGGCCTTCTCGATCATCGGCGCGTTGGCCTCCACCGCCGACGACAGGATGGCCTGCAGCGATACGCGCTCCTTTTTCAAATCGATCTTGCCGCCGTTGATGCGGGCGACGTCGAGCAGGTCGTCGACCAGCCGCACCATGTGCGTGACCTGACGGTCCATCATGTCGCGCATGCGCCCGACCACGCTCGGATCGGCGCCGCTCAGCTTGAGCACATCGAGGCCGCTGCGGATCGGCGCCAGCGGATTGCGCAACTCGTGCGCGAGCACGGCCAGGAACTCGGTCTTGCGGCGATCGGCCTCGGACAGGTCGGACGCCAGCCGCCGCAGGCGCGCCTCGTTCTCCTTGCGCACGCTAACGTCGGTGAACAGCAGCGCCACCTTGCGGCTGTCCTCGCCGCCGACGCGGCTGGCGTAGCCCTCGAACCAGCGACCGCTCGATTGCGCCTGGTTTTCAAAGCGTACCGGGTGGCCCGTCAGCGCCACCTTGGCGTAGGTGTCGATCCAGTACGAGCCGATATGCGGGACGACCTGCTTGATGGTCTTGCCAACGACGTCGCCAAGGCCGTAGATCGCGATCCCGGCCGGATTCATCTCCAGCACACGGTAGTCGAGCGCCTCGCCGGCGTCGTCGAACAGCACGTCGATCACGCAGAAGCCCTGGTCCATCGAGTCGAACAGGTTGCGGTAGCGCTCCTCGCTGCTGCGCACTTGTTGGTACAACGCGCGCAGGCGCTCGTCGTCGGCCCGGCCGCGCGCCAGCTTTTCGTTGAGCAGGGCCAGTTCGGCGTCGACGGCGCGATTGAGCACCATGCGCATCTTGTTGCCGACGTAGATGAAGAACAGGCCGACCACCACGAACAGGGCCAGCGCGGTCTGGTCGCGGTAGCTGCCGACGTAGAAGGTGCCGAGCGGCAGGAAGATCGAGCAACCATAGAGGAAGCCGCTCAGCAAGACGATCAAGGCCGGACCGATGCCGAGCGCGGCGGCGGCCAAGGCCACCAGCGGGATGAACAGCAAGAACGGAATGCGTTCGCCGACGATGGTCGCCACCCCCAGCTGCAGTAGCAGCGCGAACAGCGACAGGCCGACGCCGATGACGTAGCGTAGCGCGGTCGGGATTTTTTTTGCGGTGAGCAGCATGGGTCGTCCTTGGTTTTTAATATCATACCAAGTGACAACGTTTGCCAGCAAAACACGGCGGACTTTCGCGGCTTGGCCCGGATTGCGCCGTGTGCGTCTTGTGCTGGCGCAAACTTTCTCGTGTTTGCTGCAGGAAAAGCGCTATCGGCGGCGCTTGGCGGATTACGCTACGCTAATCCGCCCAGCCACTTAGCGCTTGGAGCCGTGGCGCACTTGCGTCGCCTGGGCCAGCGCGGCGGCGCAGTCGACCGGTTCGACCTTGCCGGGATTGATCAGCGGCACCACCGCCGCCAGTGGATTGATCAAGCCGAGCGCCACCGCGGCGCCGGCCTTGAGCGCCAGCGGTCCCTTGGCCACGCCCACGTCCGGATTGGAGAAGGTGCCGCGCGCGTACAGCGGCGTGCGCAGCGAGATGATGCGCACGCCCTTGGTGTGCGGCTTGACGTCGAGGTTCAGCCGCTCGTTGGCCAGGTCGACGCTGCCGGTGACGTCGATCACCGCTTCCTCGGTGTCGACCACGAAGCGCCGGGTTTGCGCCTGCCCCTTTTCGACGACGAAATCGCTGGCCACGCAGTTGAGCTGCACCTGCTTGTCGCCAAACAGCTTGACGAAGACGGCGTTGGCGATATTCAGGCCGGCCGCCTCCAGCACGAACTTGCTGACCGAGCCTTCGCTGACGGTGGCGCCGAGCTCCCCGCTGGCCGTGGCCAGCATCGCCGACACCGAGTTGCCGGTGCCGGCGAGCGCGGCGTCGCCATTGACCTCGCCCACGCTGGCCTGCATCGACTGCAGTTTCGGGAACAGCTGGCGGATTTTAAGGTGGCGCGCGGCCATCTTGATTTGCGCCTGGATCGGGTTCTTGCCGCCGTCGAGCGTAATGTTGGAGGTGACGGCGCCGCCGGCCATGCCGAAGTTGAGCGGCGTGAGCGTGAGCACCTTGTCCTTCATGCGGATGTGGGTCTCGATGTTTTCGAGCGGGATGTCGTGCGTGCGCACCAGCTTTTTGCCGGTGAATTTAACGTCGGCGTCGAGCGCGTCCCATTTGGCGGTATTAAATTGCGCGACCGGCAGCGCCTTGCCGGCGGGCTGCCTTGGCTGTTTGGACTTCTCGCTGCCGGGCGCGGGTTTGTCGTCCCCGCCGCCGGCGCCGCTGCCCGCGCCGATCGACGGCCCCAGGTCGGCCAGCCGCAGCTGGTTCGACGTCAGCGCTCCGGTCAGCAGCGGGCGCGGGCGGCGCGGGCTGTAACTGAGCGTGCCGTGCAGGTCGCTGGCGCCGACCGTGCCGGTAAAGTCGCGGTAGGTCCAGTTCCAGATGGCGCCGTCCTTTTTGCCGGCCAGGCGGCCGGTGGTGGCGTAGGCCGGCGTTTCCGGCAGCAGCACGCCGGTCAGCGGATACAAATCGGCCATGCTGGCGCCGGCCAGCGACAGTTTGAGGTCGATGCCCTTGAGCGCGCGCGGATCGGTCAGCGTGCCTTCGATGGCGATGCGGTTCTTGCCCAGCATGGCGTCGGCCTGCACCGGGAAGACGCCGTGTTCGTCGCGCAGCGACAGCACGGCGCCGGTCATGCCGCCGCCGGTGACCGGCGCGCCGTGGTAGGTGCCGCCGAGTTTGAGCCGCGTGCCGTAGTTTTTAGCGTCCGCGTCGCCGGCCGGAATGGTGGTGGCCCGCGCCCGCAGATCGAGCTTGATGCCGTCGTCGAGGTAGCGCAGGCCACCCTCGCGCAGGGCCAGGCGCTCGATGTCGACCTCCCATTCGGAAGGGCCGTTGTCCTTGAACGTCCAGGCGTTGCTGCCGTCGGCGCGGCGCTGGGCCGCCACCTCCAGCTTGTCCACTTCCAGGTTGGTGATGACCACCTGCTTGTGCAGCAGCGGCAGCGTGTGCAGTGCGACGACCACCTTGCCGGCGCTGGCCAGCTGCGGGCCGGTGCTGGTCCATGGAGGATTGGCGAGCGTGACGTCGGCCGCGCTGACCTCGGGGCGCGGCACGTAGCGGCGCCAGCCCGCCTCGGCCGGGTCGCCCTGGCGGAAGCGCACGTCGAGGTCGCCATTGATGGCGAATTCGCGGCCCAGCGTCTGCGACACCTTGTCGTTGATGTAGGGGCGGGCGCGGTTCCAGTCGAAGGTGAGCACGAAGACCACCAGCGCCACCATCAGCACCAGTAATGCCGCGAGGAAGTAATACAGAATGGTCAGGGGGCGCGAGGTTTTCATGGACGCATGCTACGCCCCGATCAGCCGGCGGTCTGTGAAGTACTCAACAAAGCCGGCAAATCGGGCGCCAACGCCGCCGGCAGGGCGGCGCGGGCGCTGGCCGCGTAGCGCAGCAGCGTGTCGCCGAAGCCGCCGCTGGCGCGGGCGTTGCGGCGCGCGCTGGTCACCACGCGCGGCGCCGCGCTCCAGGCGAAGCGCGCGCCGCTGCGTTCGAGGGCGGCCACCAGCGCCACGTCCTCGCTGCAGGCGAGCGGCTCGAAGCCGCCGGCGCGCAGGTAGGCGGCGGCCGACACGCCCAGGTTGGCGCCGTGGATGTGGCGGTGGCCGTCGGCGTCGGTATAGCCGCGCGCGAAGTGGCGCCGCAGCGCCTCGGCGTCGTCGTGGTGCGGCGACCAGTCCTCGACGGCGACCGTGCCGCAGACCACATCCACGTCCAGGCCCAGTTGCGCGGCCAGCCAGCCCGGCGCCACGTGGGTGTCGGCGTCGGTGAAGGCGAGCCAGCGCGCGCCCCGCGCCAGCAGATGCGCGGCGCCGGCGGCGCGGGCGGCGCCGACATTGCGCGCGGAGAGGACCAGGCAATCGAGATGGCAATCGACGACCTGGCCGCCGCCGTGGCCACCGTGTTCCAGCGCGGCGCGCTCGACGATGGCCTGCGAACCGTCGGCGCAGCTGTCGAGCACCACCGTCACGCGCACCGCCTCGCCGCCCAGCGCGGGATCGGCGGCGGCAGCGCGCACCGCCGCCAGGCAGCGCGCCAGTTGGCGCTCCTCGTTGTGGGCCGGGATAACCACGCCGATCATCAGGCCACGCCCTCCTGCTGGGCCACCGAGTCGGCGCTGGAGGACCAGACGTCGAGCAGGAAGTCGTCCTCGCTGTGGCGCAGCAGGCGGTGCAGGCCGGGCGTGGCGTCGAACACCGTGTGCACGCTGTCGGTGTTGAGGCGGCGGTCGGCGAACGGCCGGCGCCAGTGGCACATCAGCAGGGTGCCGCCGTCGGCCAGCGCGTCGACGCAGCACTGGCGCAGCCGCGGCAAGGATTGCTCGTCGAGGTAATAGGCCATCTCGCTGATGACGATCAGGTCGAAGGTGGCGTCGGCCGGCCACTCCTGCGGCATGCGCTGCTGGCGCACCGTCACGCGGGCGGCGTCGCTGGGCGCTTCGCGCTGCAGGCGGCGGCGCGTGAGCGCCACCGCCTCGGTCGACAGGTCGCTCGCCAGCACGCGCTCGGCGCGCTGGGCCAGCGCGGCCGTCAGCTCGCCGTTGCCGCAGGCCGGCTCGAAGGCGCTGCGGTAGCGCTGGCGCGGCAGGCAGGCCAGCAGCAGCTCGCGCTTGCGCTGCTCGTACCAGCGCTGGCGCACCTTCCAGGGGTCGGCGTCGCGCTGGTAGAGCTCCTGGAAGTGCTCCAGCGGGTCGAAGTCGGGGGCGGGTGAGGACGTCATGTGAAGTAGATTTCGTAAGGGTGCAAAAGGCGCGCCAGCACATGCGGCGGCAGGATGGCCGGCGCGCCGGTGGAGGGGTCGCCGGCCAGCTGGCTGGCGAAGCAGGCCACAGCGTCGCGCTTGCGGCGCAGCGTGTCGTCGTCGAGCACGAGCCGGCGCGCGCGTCGCCACGGCAGGCGGAGGTCGCCCGGCGCGGCCCAGTGCCAGCTCCAGACGGGCATTTCTATCAGCGTCGCGCGGCAGGCGTTGGCGGCCATGGCGGCGGCCAGTCCGCAGGCTTCGTGGTCGGGGTGGCCGTCCTGGCGCCAGGTGACAAAGACCACGTCGCCGGGGCGCAGAATCTGCAGCAGCAGCGTTTGCAGCTGGTCGAGCGAGGCGGCGACGGCGCCGTCGGGCAGGCGCGCGCGGATCACGCACGGCGCCGCGCCCAGCGCCGCCAGGGCGGCCTCGGTTTCGCGCGGGCGCAGGCGCGCCAGCGAGGCCGGCGTCATCGTCGCCGATCCCGGGTGGCTCGCCGTGCCGTCGGTCACGGCCACCAGCACCGTGCGGCTGCCCTGCGCCGCCAACAGCTGCATCAAGCCGCCGCAGGCGAGCACCTCGTCGTCCGGATGTGGCGCCACGATGACGGCGCGCCGTCCCGGCGGCACCAGCATGGCGGCCGACACCGGCGGCAGATCATGCAATCCGCCCCAGGCCTGCCAACTCGCGTCGGGCGTGCCTTCGCCGGCGATCCGGCGCGCCGCAGCGCTGGCGGCGGCGTGGTCGATCATAGCGCCCATGGCGTGTGCTCCTTTTCGCCCAACAGGCGGCCCAACGCGGCCAGGTCGCGCTCGGCGTGGCTCTGGCGCAGGAACACCGGCAGATCGGCCGCCAGGCGGGCGAAGCGCGGGTCGCGGCACAGCGGCGTGGCGCCAAGCGCGCGCGTGGTGTGCTGCAGCACCAGCGTGGCCGCCGCTTCGACCGCGAGCCGCGCGCGCAGCGCCAGCGGGCCGGCGTCGGCCGCCGGATCGGCGTCGATGGCGGCGGCGGCCTCGCGCAGCACGGCCGCCGCGCCGGCCAGCGCCACGTCGACCATGCCCAGTTGCGCCAGGCGGTGCGGATCGGCGGCTTGTCGCGCGGTGCCCTCCCGCACGGCCACGTGCAGATACCGCGCGATAGCCTGCGCCGCGCCGTACCAGCAGGCGCCGATGCCGGCGCCGCCGTGCCAAAAGCCCGGACGGTTCACATACGCGCCGGACGCGCCCACCAGCCGGGCCTCGGCCTGATCGAACACCACGTCGACGCTGGCGCTGCCGGCCATGCCGACGGCGTGCCAGCCGTCGGCGGTCACCGTCACGCCGGGTTGGTCGAGGGCGACGGCGCCCAGCCAGGGCTTACCGTCGTCGTCCCAGCAGCTGACCAGCGCGTGGTCCACGGCGGCGGCGCCCGAGCACCACTGCTTGCGGCCCGACAGGCGCACCGCGCCGCCCGCGGACCGCTGCAGCACGACCCGGCCGTCCGGCGGCTCGGCGCACCACACGGCCCACCGCGCATCGGCCGGTGCCGGTGCCGGCGCCCCCAATTCGGCCAGTATGGCCAGGGCATCGGTGTGCCCCTCGTACAGTTTGAGCAGGCTCAGATCATGGCCGGCGACGGCGGCCAGCGCGCGCCAGCGTCGCAGCGTGGCGCCCTGCCCCGGCAAGGGCAGGCGGTCAAGGCGCGCGGCCACGATGCGCCGCAGCAGGTGCGCGGGCGCGTCGGCACCGTCGCTGTCACGCAGCAGCTTTTGCAGCGCCGCCGGCGCGTCACTGGACGGCGCGGGGGCGGGTAAGATCGATAACTTGGCGGGCATGGCCATCCATTCGGCATTTTGGGGTAGACACTCTCATCATGGAGCGGCACCGTTGCAATGTATGTTCGCTCGGACACAATAGAAGCCAATCAACTTCCGCCATGCCACACGCGCCGGCGCCGCGACGGGTAGAATGAAAGGTCCGCCTCCGGAGTCGACTTTCCTTGCGTCATCACTCACATGAAACCGCGTGAAATTATTGATATCTGGCATGAATTCCATCCCGCCGTCGCGGCCTGGTTCCATGCCAGCTTCGCCGCCGCGACCGAGGCGCAGCAACGGGCCTGGCCGCTGATCCAAAGCGGGCGCGCCACCTTGATCGCCGCGCCGACCGGTTCCGGCAAAACCCTGACCGCCTTCCTGGCCGCGATCGACGCGCTGGTGCGCGACAGCGGCCAGGCGCCGCTGCCCGATCAAACGCGGGTGCTGTATGTGTCCCCGCTCAAGGCGCTGTCGAACGACATCCGCGTCAACCTGCTCGCGCCGCTGGAAGGCATCGACCGCGAACTGGCCGCGATGGGACTGCCGCCGCACGGCATCCGCGCCGCCGTGCGCACCGGCGACACCACCCAGGCCGAGCGCAACGCCATGCGCCGGCGCGCGCCGCACATCCTGGTCTCGACGCCGGAGTCGCTGTACGTGCTGCTCGGCTCCGACAGCGGCCGCGCCATGCTGGCAGGCGTGCGCACCGTCATCGTCGACGAGATCCACGCCGTCGCCGGCGGCAAGCGTGGCAGCCATCTGTCGCTCAGCCTTGAACGGCTCGACGCCCTGTGCGAGGCGGCCGGCCAGCGCGCGCCGGTGCGCATTGGCCTGTCGGCCACGCAAAAACCGTTGTCGGCGGTGGCGCGCTTCCTGGCCGGCGCCGGGGATGCTGGGCGCGATTGCGCGGTGGTCGACGTCGGCCACGTGCGCGCGCGCGACCTCGGGCTCGAACTGCCGCCGGTGCCGCTGGAGGCGGTCATGCCCAACGAGGTGTGGGAGCGCGTCTACGACCGGCTGGCCGAGCTGACCGTCCTGCACCGCACCACGCTGGTGTTCGTCAACACGCGGCGCATGGCCGAACGCATGGCGCGCCACCTCGGCGAGCGCCTCGGCGCCGAACACGTGGCGGCGCACCACGGCAGCCTGGCCAAGGAATACCGGCTCGACGCCGAACAGCGCCTCAAGCGCGGCGAGCTGCAAGTGCTGATCGCCACCGCCTCGCTGGAACTGGGCATCGACATCGGCGACGTCGACCTGGTGTGCCAGATCGGCTCCCCGCGCGGCATCGCCTCGTTCCTGCAGCGGGTCGGGCGCTCCGGCCACCACGTCGGCGGCCTGCCCAAGGGGCGGCTGTTCCCCACCTCGCGCGACGACTTGATCGAATGCGCGGCGCTGCTCGACTGCGTGCGCCGCGATGAACTCGACGCCCTGCGCATCCCGGTCGCGCCGCTCGACGTGCTGGCCCAGCAAATCGTCGCCGAGGTGGGCGGGCGCGAATGGCGCGAGGACGATCTGTTCGACCTGGTGCGCCGCGCCGCCCCCTACGCGGCGCTGGAGCGGGCGCGCTTCGACGCCGTGCTGCGCATGCTCACGGACGGCTACAGCGGGCGCCAGGGCGTGCGCGGCGCCTACCTGCACCGGGATGCCGTCAGCGGCACGGTGCGCGCGCGGCGCGGCGGCCGCCTGACCGCCGTCACCTCCGGCGGCACGATACCGGACAACGCCGACTTCACCGTGGTGCTGGAACCGCAGGGCCACAACATCGGCACCGTGCACGAGGACTTCGCCGTCGAGAGCCTGGCCGGCGACGTTTTCCAGCTCGGGAACACCTCCTATCGCATCCAGCGCGTGGAGGCGGGCAAGGTGCGGGTCGAGGACGCGCACGGCGCCGCGCCCAACATCCCGTTCTGGCTGGGCGAGGCGCCCGGCCGCACGGACGAACTGTCGGCTGGCGTGGCCCGCCTGCGCGGCGAGATCGACCGCCTGCTCGGCGAAAAGGAAGGCGACGCCGCCATCGATCACGCCATCGACTGGCTGTTCGAGCATCTCGGCCTGAACGAGGACGCGGCCGGCCAGATCGTCGACTATCTGGCGCGCGCCCGCGCGGCGCTGGGCGCCCTGCCGACCCGCGACACGCTGATCATGGAACGCTTCTTCGACGCCTCGGGCGGCATGCAGCTGGTGGTGCACTCGCCTTACGGCAGCCGCATCAACCGCGCCTGGGGGCTGGCGCTGCGCAAGCGCTTCTGCCGCAGCTTCAACTTCGAGCTGCAGGCCGCCGCCACCGAGGACGCCATCGTGCTGTCGCTGTCGGACAGCCACAGCTTCCCGCTCGACGAGGTGTGGCGCTACCTGCGCCCGGCCAGCGCCGAGCATGTGCTGATCCAGGCGCTGCTCGACGCGCCGCTGTTCAACGTGCGGTGGCGCTGGAACGCCACCACCGCGCTGGCCCTGCCGCGCTACGCGGGCGGGCGCAAGGTCGCGCCGCAGCTGCAGCGCATGCGCAGCGACGACCTGCTGGCCGCCGTCTTCCCCGACCAGGCGGCGTGCCTGGAAAACATCGTCGGCGAGCGCGAGCTGCCCAGCCACCCGCTGGTCGACCAGACGCTCGACGACTGCCTGCACGAAGCCATGGACAGCGAAGGCTGGCTGGCCCTGTTGCGCCGCATGGAGGCGGGCGAGGTGCGGCTGCTCGCGCGCGACCTGCCGGCGCCGTCGCCGCTGGCGATGGAGATCCTCAACGCCCGGCCCTACGCCTTCCTCGACGACGCCCCGCTCGAGGAACGCCGCACGCAGGCCGTCATCAACCGCCGCTGGACGGACCCGGCCTCGTCGGACGACCTGGGCGCGCTCGACGCCGGCGCCATCGAGGCGGTGGCGGCAGAAGCGTGGCCCAATCCGCGCAACGCCGACGAGATGCACGAGGCGCTGATGTCGCTCGCCTGCGTCACGCCGCGGGAAGCGGCAAGCGCCGACGGCTGGAGCGCCCTGCTGGCGGAACTGGCCGCCGGCGGGCGCGCAACGCTGCTGCGCGATGGTGCGACCCAATTGTGGGTGGCGCTCGAGCGCCTGGCGTGCTTGAACGCCGCCTACCCGGAAGCGGCAGGCACGCCGGCGCTATCGATCCCGGAGCGCTTCGCCGACGACGCCGGCGAACCCTGGACGCGCGATGCGGCGCTGGTCGAAATCCTGCGCGCGCGCCTGAGCGGCAGCGGCCCGCTGCCGCTGGCCGCCATCGCCGCGCCGCTCGGCCTGTCCCAGGGCGACACCACCATCGCCCTGACCCGGCTCGAAAGCGAAGGCTATGTGATGCGCGGGCGCTTCACGCCCGGCGTCGCCGACGAGGAATGGTGCGAGCGGCACCTGCTGGCGCGCATCCACCGCTACACCATCAAAAGCCTGCGGCGCGAGATCGAGCCCGTCGAGCGGCAGGACTTCATGCGCTTCCTGTTCGAATGGCAGCACCTGGCCGAGGATGCGCGCCTGCGCGGCGAGGACGCGCTGCCGCTGATCCTGGCGCAGCTCGAAGGCTACGAGGCGGCCGCCGGCGCCTGGGAGAGCGACCTGCTGGCGCTGCGGGTGCGGGACTACTCGGCGCCGTGGCTCGATGAGCTGTGCCGCGCCGGCAAAGTGGTGTGGACGCGCGTCGGCGCGCCGGCCAGCGCCACCGGCGGCCCGGTGCGCGCCACGCCGCTGGTGCTGCTGCCGCGCCGCCAGCTCGCCCTGTGGCACGCGCTGCCGGCCGTCGCCGCCGAGGTGGAAGTGTCGCCGCGCGCCGCCCGCGTGCTCGAGGCGCTGCGGCGCGAAGGCGCCATGTTCTTCGACGAACTCTCGCGCGACGCCCGCCTGCTGCCGGTGGAGCTGGAAACGACGTTGGGCGAGCTGGTGGCCACGGGCCTGGTCAACGCCGACAGCTACGCCGGCCTGCGCGCCATGCTGATGCCGGCGACAAAGCGCGCCACGATGGACAAGCGCCGCCGGCGCGGCGCCGGTCCCTCCATGGAGGAGGCGGGCCGCTGGGCGCTGGTGCGGCGCGCCGACGGCGTCACCATCACGGAGCGCTACACCGGGCTGGCGGTCGATGCCGACGGCGAGGGCCATGGCATGGACGGCACGCGCTCGGCCAATGCCGCCGACGGCGGCGGTACCGTCGCTGCAAGCGTCGCCGCGCCGGCGGCGGCCACGCCGGCCCGCCCGTCCGCGCGCCGGCCGCGCACCGATCCGCAAACGCTGGAGCACATCGCCATGACGCTGCTGCGTCGTTACGGCGTCATGTTCTGGCGCCTGCTCGAACGCGAAGCGGCGTGGCTGCCGGCGTGGCGCGAACTGCTGCCGGTCTACCACCGGCTGGAGGCGCGCGGCGAAATCCGTGGCGGGCGCTTCGTCGCCGGCCTGTCTGGCGAACAGTTCGCCCTGCCCGACGCGATTCCGCTGCTGCGCGAGATGCGCCGGCGGCCGCACGACGGCGGCTTCGTTTGTATCTCCGGGGTCGATCCGCTCAACCTGTGCGGCACCCTGCTGCCGGGCGACAAAGTCCCCGCGCTGGCCGGCAACCGCGTCCTGTTCCGCGACGGCCTGCCGGTGGCCGCCATCGTCGCCGGCAAATTCCGCTACCCGCACGCCCCGGATTCGGCCGAGCGCGAAATGCTGCACGCGCAACTGGTGGCGCGCCGCTAGGACGCCCGCGCGCGGCCGCCTGTCTGTGCGCAGAGGCACGTTGCCGCCAAAGCGTTGCCCGAAGCTCACACTTTCCTTTCCAATGCGAATTGTGTCCCCCAGTTCAGGACGGGTTCGCTACGATGTCAGATCGCACCCGCACCACACAAGGACATCACATGGAATACTCTGACCTCAGCATCGCCATCCAGATCCGCACGCTCGCGGCGATCCGCCAGGCGGAAACGCTGCGCGCGCGCGGCGCCATCGCGCCGGACAGCGCCGAGGCCAGGAAGTGGACGGAAGAAAACTCCCTCCTCACCTTCGTCCCGCTGGTTATCCAGGAACTCAAGCAGATCACCGAAATCATCAAGCAGGAATACTGAGGGTCAGTGCCTGACCCTTCCCCTCATAGTTCATACCGTGCAATCATAGAAACGAGCTGATCCAGAGCATCATCGAATTGGCGTTTTGTGATCTGGAACGTGTCAGGTTGCTTGAGCCAGTAGAGGGCGAGGGAAAGGACTGAAAGCGTGTTTGCCGCTTTGCGGCGGCTGCCATAGCCGACGT
>CAUPRW010000081.1:0-22941 GCA_963513825.1 uncultured Duganella sp. | reverse complement strand
TGCCGCGCCAGCCCGGCCGGCGCCGGCGCGGCCGGCGCGACGGCGAACATGGCGTCGAGTTCCGGCGTGCCGGGCCGCGCCGGCGCCAGCGGCGCCAGCGGCACGCCGCGCTGCAGCTGGCGTTCGATCGCGCGGCCGATCTGGAAGTGCAGCTGGTCCTCGTCGATCGGCTTGGTGAGGAAATCGTCCATGCCGGCCGCCAGGTAGCGGCCGCGGTCCTCCTCGCTGGCGTTGGCCGTGAGCGCGATGATCATCAGCTCCTGGTCGCGCACCGGCGCCTGCGCCGTGCCGCCGGCGCGGATCAGGCGCGTGGCGCTGGCGCCGTCCATCTCCGGCATGCGCCCGTCCATCAGGATCAAGTCGTAGCGCGTGTGCGCACAGGCCTGGACCGCCAGCGCGCCGTTGGCGGCGATGTCGACCTTGTGGCCCAGGTCCTCGAGCATCATGCGGATGATGATCTGGTTGGTCGGGAAGTCCTCCGCGCACAGCACCTTGAGCTGGTGGCTGTGCGGCGCGCGCGGCACGTGCGGCACCAGCGGCGGCGCCACGCCGTTGGCCAGCGGCAGTTCGAACGAGAACACGCTGCCGCGCCCCGGCGTGCTCACGGCGTCGATGCTGCCGTCCATCAGCTCGACGAGCTGGCGGCAGATCGCCAGTCCCAGCCCGGTGCCGCCGTAGCGCCGCGTGGTCGAGGCGTCGGCCTGTTCGAACTGCTGGAACAAGCGCGCGATGGCGGCCGCGTCGATGCCGATGCCGGTGTCGGCGACGGTGAAGCGGATGCGGTTGAGCGCCCCCTGCTGGGCGGCGCGCGCGCGCGCGTCCTCCGGCGTGGCGACCGGCACGCGCTCGACGCGCATCGTCACCGAACCGCGCTGGGTGAATTTGAAGGCGTTGCCGACCAGGTTGACGAGCACCTGGCGCAGCCGGGTCGGGTCGCCGACGACGAAGCGCGGCAGGTCGTCGCCGAATTCGAGCGCGAAGCCGATGCTGTGGGCGGCGGCCTGCTCCTCGAACAGCGTGACGACGTTGTGCACCGTTTTTGACAACGAGAAGTCGATGTTCTCGATGGTCAGCTTGCCCGCCTCGATCTTCGAGAAATCGAGCAGGTCGTTGATGATCGCCAGCAGCGACTGGGCGTTGGCCTGGCCGCGCAGGATCTGCTCGCGCGTGCCCTCCTGCAGCCGGGGGTCGCGCAGCGCGAAGCCGAGCATGCCGATCACCCCGGCCAGCGGGGTGCGCATCTCATGGCTCATATTGGCCAGGAACTCGGACTTCTGGCGCGTCGCGTCCTCGGCCTTCTGCTTGGCCAGGCGCAGGCGCTCGTCGTTGTCCTGCAAGGCGCGGTTGGCCAGCGCCAGCTCCTCGGTATGGAGCCGCACCTGCCGCTCCTGCGCCAGCAGCTGCTCCTGCGTGCGGCGCAGCGCCTGCAGCGCCTCCTCGAGCTGCTGGTAGGCGCGCGCGTTCTCCAGGCCGGCCACCGCGTGCGCGGCGAGCGTCTGCAGCATGTCCATGTGCACCCGCTGGTAGCTGTTCTTCTCCGTGCTCTGCACGCAAATGAGGCCGACCACCTTGTCGCCGGCGATCAGGGGCGCGTACAAGGTCGACTGCGCCACGGCCAGCTGCACGCCGTCCGCGCGCACGCACAGCATCACCGAGTCCAGGCCCGAGTCGTCCATGTAGTCGCGGTACTCGGCGCCGAGGTCGTTGATGAAGACCGGCTGGCGGTGCGCGACGCACCACACGGCCAGCTGGTTGGGCTGGTCGAGCCGGCGCTGGTAGGGCAAGGTGCGCACGCCGCCCTCGATGGCGAACGGGAAATCGATCACGCCGTCGTCCTCGCGCACGAAGCCGATGCCGAAGATCTGCGCGCTCATCAGGTGGCGCACGTGGCGGTACAGCGTCATCATCGACGTTTCCATGTCCAGCGTGGCGCTCAACTCGCGTCCCAGTTCGCTCAGCACCGAGATGTTGCGGTGCGCCTGCTCGACGTTCTCCTTCTGCCGCTCGACCTCCTTTTTCTGGCGCTCGGTGTCGAGGCGGCGCTGCTCGGCGGCGGCGCGCTCGGCCTCGGCCTCGCGCCGGCGCGCCTCGAGCTCCTGCTTTTGCTGGCGCAGCAGCAGGTTCTTGTGCTCGACCTCGGCCGTGCGCGCGCCGACCAGCTGCGCGAGCTGGCGCTGCTGGCGGCGCAGGCTGCGCACGCGCGCGCGGTAGGCGGCGTAGGCGGCGCCGAGCAGCAGCAGCGCCATGGCGGTGCGCAGCCACCAGGTCTTCCACCACGGCGGCAGGATGGTGATCTCCAGCGTGGCGGCGCTGTCGTTCCAGATGCCGTCCTTGTTGGCGGCCTTGACGCGGAAGGTGTAGCTGCCCGCGTCGAGGTTGGTGTAGGTGGCGAAGCGCTTGCTGGCGTCGGTCACCACCCAGTCCGCGTCGAAGCCCTGCAACTGGTAGGCGAAGCGGTTGCGCTGCGGCGCGGCGTAGTGCAGCGCCGCGAACTCGAGCGAGAACACCGAATCGGTCTCCCGCAAGGTCAGCGCGCCGGTGTGCTCGATCGCCGTGGCCAGCACGCCGGCGTGCCCGCCCTGCCCGGCCAGCACCGACTTGTTAAAGATCTGGAAGTCGGTGATGACCACCGCCGGCGCCACGCTGTTCTCGCGCACCTCGGCCGGCGCGAACGCGGTGATGCCGTTGAAGCCGCCGAAGTACAGCGTGCCGTCGGGCGCGCGCAGCGCCGAGCCGTCGAAGTAGGCGCCCTCGATGGTGCCGTCGACGCCGCTGTAGTTGCGCACCAGGCCGGTCTCGATGTTGAGCCGCGACAGGCCGCTGTTGGTCGACAGCCACAGGTTGCCGGCGTTGTCGGGCAGGATGGCCGAGATGGCGTCGTCGGCGATGCCGTCCTTGCGCAGGTAGCGGCGCCAGCCGATGGTGCCGTCGGCGGCCACCTCCATGCGGTTCAGGCCGGCCGCCGTGCCGATCCAGATGGCGCCGCGCGCGTCCTCGAACAGGCAATGCACCTCGTCGTGGCTCAGGCTGGCCGGATCGGCCGGGTCGCGGCGGAAGTGGCGGAAGCGCCCGCTCTTGCGGTCGAGCAGGTCGAGGCCGTTGAAGGTGCCCACCCACAGCCGCCCGGCGCGGTCCTCGAGGATGGGGCGCACCACGTTGTCGGCCAGGCTGGTGGCGTCGGCCGGGTCGTGGCGGTAGGTGCGCACCGCGCCCGTACGCGGATCGAGCCGGTGCAGCCCGCCCCGGCTGGCCACCCACAGCACGCCGTCGCGGTCGGCGTAGAGGTTGCGCACGGTGTCGCTGGCGGCGTCGCCGCGCATGAACGAGAGCGAACGGATCTTGCCGGTGGCGGCGTCGAGGTGGTCGACGCCGGCGCGCCCGCCGATCCACAGGTCGCCGTTCTTCTCGCGCAGCAGCGCCGAGACCTGGTCGTCGCCCAGGCTGCCGGGGTCGCGCGGGTCGTGGCGCCACACCCGGCTCTCGCCGCTGACCGGGTCGTACAGGTTCAAGCCGGCGCCGCTGCCGAGCCACAGGCGCGCGCCGCCGTCCGAGGCGATCGCCCGCACCTTGTTGTCGGCGATGGAATTGGGCTGGTCGGCCTGGCGCACGATGCGCGCGAAGCCGCCGCTGCCGACGTCGACCCGGCTGGCGCCGTCGTTCCAGGTGCCGACCCAGAAGGTGCCGACGCGGTCGCGGAACAGCGCCGAGATCTGGTTGTCGGCCACGCTGTGGCTGTCGCCGGACTGGTGGCGGTACTGCGTCATGCGGTTCTGCGCCGGCAGCCAGCGCAGCAGGCCGTCGGCCTGGGTGCCGGCCCAGACCTGGTGCTCGACGTCCTGGTACAGGGTGGTCACCACCACGCCGGGGTTGACGCCCTCGCGCGCGCCGAGGCGGCGGCGCTGCGGCTCGACGCCCTGCAGGCGCCATTGTTCGAGCCCGCCCATGGTGCCGATCCACAGCGTCTGCGCGTGGTCGACCTGCAGCGCCAGCACGGCGTTGAAGCGGCCGTCGCCGCCCGCCTCGAGCGTGTAGTGGCGGAAGTGGGCGGCGCCCGGCGCCAGCATGTCAAGGCCGGTGGCCGTGCCCACCCACAGGCGCCCGGCGCCGTCGCGCGCCAGCGCGTTGACCTGGTCGTCGGCCAGGCTGCCGGCGTCGGCCGGGTCGTGGTGCCAGCTGGTGAAGCGTTCGGTGGCCGGGTTGAAGTGGTGCAGGCCGTCGGCGCTGGCCAGCCACAGGCCGCCGACGCCGTCGTCGACGATGGCGCGCACGTGGCGGTTGCCGTTGCCGCGCTGGCCCGGCTCGCGCGGCGCGAAATGGGTGAAGCGGCGCGTGGCCGGATCGTACAGATCGAGGCCGCCGTCGGTGCCGACCCACATGCGCCCTTCCGGGTCGACGTGCAGCACGCGCACCCAGTTGTCGGCCAGGCTGTGCGGATCGGACACGGCGCCGCGGTAGGTGACGGTGCGGTAGCCGTCGAAGCGCGTCAGGCCGGCCTGGGTGCCGAGCCAGATGAAGCCCTGCGTGTCCTGGGCGATGGCCAGCACCGACTCCTGCGCCAGCCCGTGCTCGACGCCGAGCTGCTCGAAGCGCAGCGTGCGCGGCGGCGCGCCGGCCCAGGCGGCGGCCGCGCCCAGTGCCCACAGGAGCAGCGCGCACAGCGGCAGAGGACCCGAAAAGAGTCTGGATAAGCGTTTAAAAAACGGCAAAACGGTCCCGCAAGTCGGTGGTCAGGAGTCGAAGAAGGCCAGCACGTCCGCTTTACGGGCCTGGGTGTCGCGCTGGCCGAGGCGTATCAACTCGCAAGTATAAGTCGATTCGAACAATAAATACGAGGCCAGCGCCGCGCCGCGCGTCTCGGTCGCGCCGATCCCCGACAACATGGTGCGGATCGGCGCCGGCAGGCTGGCGATGTGGCGGCTGGCGATGTCGTCGAGCCGCTCGGACGGCGCGATCACCAGCAGCTTGACCGGCTTGAGCGGGGTCTGCTCGAGCAGCTCGGGCGGCAGCATCGACAAGGTCTTGTTGACGCGCTCGAGGCGCTCGATGTCGACCGCCAGCGAATCGAGGAAGATCGACGACATCGCGTGGCCGGCGATCTGCGCCAGGCTCGGATAGCGCGCCGCGCTCTTTTCGGCGGCGCTGCGGGCCGGCTCGGTCAGGCGCCCGGCGCCCACCACCAGCACCTTGGTCGCGCCGAGGTGGATCGCCGGCGAGATCGGCGCCAGCTGGCGCATCGAGCCGTCGCCGCAGTATTCGCGGTGGCCGCCCATGTACAGCGGCGTGGCCGGGAAGATGAACGGGATCGCCGACGACGCCAGCAGGTGCTCGACGCCGATCTGGTCCTGCAGCGCCACGCGCTGCATGCGGATCCACGGCGCGATGTCGGCGGCGGTCTGGTAGAACGTCAGGTGGTTGCCGGCCGTGTAGGACGAGGCGGTGACGGCCAGCGCGTGCAGCAGGCCCTCGGAGAGCACGGCGTCGAGCCGCGGCAGGTCGAGCATGCGGTGCAGCAGGCCGACCAGCGGCGTGTTGTCGAGCAGCGACGCCGGCGGCGCCGCGCGCCACTTGCGCAGCAGCCAGCCGAACGACAGCAGCGAGAGCCAGCGCGCGCCGGAGCGGATCACGCCGAGCGAATCGGCGCGGTAGACCTGTTCGACCTCGATGTGCTGCCAGACGTCGAGCAGCTTTTGCACGCCCTCGCCGAAGTTGTCGGCGCGGCAGGCCAGCGCGGTGGCGTTGATGGCGCCGGCCGAGGTGCCGCAGATGATGTCGAACGGGTTGCGCGCCGGCGGCCAGCCCGCCTCCCACAGTATCTCCGAGATGGCCTGCAGCACGCCGACCTGGTAGGCCGCGCGGGCGCCGCCCCCGGTCAGGATCAGCCCTGTTTTCTTTTCAATTCCCATGCGCCAAGGGTATCAGGGTCTACCCGGTTGGGGAAGGCGGCGCGCCAAAACGGCTCAATCGCCCAACACTATGCCCTCGCGGCGCGGATCGGCGCCGCCGAACCACTGCGCGCGGCCGTCGACCACGCGCCGTTGTATGCCCTGCAGGCCGGAGTTTTGCTCGGTCTCGCGCACCTCGTGGCCGCGCGCCTTTAGCTCGGCGAGCACGGCCGGCGCCACGCGCCGCGCCTCGACCTCGGTCGGGCCGTTGCGGCTGCCGATATTGGGCAGGCTGATGGCCTGCTGGACGTCGAGCTGCCAGTCGAGCGTGCCGACCAGCACCTTGGCCACGTAGTTGATGATGGCCGAGCCGCCCGGCGAACCGGTCGCCAGCACCAGCCGGTGGGTGCCCTTGTCGAACACCAAGGTCGGCGACATCGCGCTGCGCGGGCGTTTGCCGGCCTGCACCCGGTTGGCGATCGGACCGTCGGCGTCCTGCGAATCGAAGGAGAAATCGGTCAGCTGGTTGTTGAGCATGAAACCGTCGACCATCTGGCGCGCGCCGAAGGCGTCCTCCACCGAGGTGGTCATCGACAGGCCGCCGCCGAAGGCGTCGACCGCCACCAGGTGCGAGGTGGACGGCTTGTCGATGGCGGTGTCGGCGCCCCAGGCGACCTGCATGCTGGCCGGCGTGCCGTAGCTGGCGCGGCCCATCGAGCGCGCGCCGATCAGCGCGGCGCGCCCGGCCAGGTAGTCCTTGTCGAGCATCGCGGCCACGCCCTTGCCCGGCAACGGCACGAAGTCGGTGTCGGCCACGTAGCGGTTGCGGTCCGCGTAGGCCAGCCGGCCGGCCTCGGAGAACAGGTGGATGGCCTCGGCCGTGAGCATGCCGCCGTTGAGCTGCGGCTTGTACGGGCTGATGTCCTTGACCTCGAGCACGCCGAGCATCTGGGCGATGGCGATGCCGCCGGACGACGGCGGCGGCGCGCCGCACACGGTCCAGGCCTTGTAGTCGCTGCAGATGGGCGCGCGCTCCTTGGCCTGGTAGCCGGCGATGTCGGCGGCCGTCAGCTTGCCCGGATTGGTCGGATGCGCGGCCACTTTGGCGGCGATGTCGCGCGCGATGCGGCCTTTGTAGAAGGCGTCGGCGCCGCCGGCGGCGATCTCGCGCAAGGTGCGCGCCAGCTCCGGGTTTTTCAGGAGGTAGCCGACCGGGCGCGGTTTGCCGTCGGCGTCGAAGAAGTATTGGCGGGCGACGGGGTCGCGCGCCAGGTAGCGGTCCCACGACAGCAGCGCGTTCAGGCGCGGGCTGACGGCGAAGCCCTCGTCGGCCAGCTTGATGGCCGGCGCGAACAGCGCCTTCCACGGCAGCCTGCCGTGCTGTTTATGGGCCAGTTCGAGCATGCGCAGCACGCCCGGCGCGCCCACCGAGCGCCCGCCGATGACGCCGACCTCGCGCGAGACGGGCTTGCCGTCGGCGTCCTGGAACAAGTGTTCGTCGGCCGCCGCCGGCGCCGTCTCGCGGCCGTCATAGGACTGCACCCGTTTGCCGTCGGCGTACAGCAGGAAGGCGCCGCCGCCGATGCCCGACGACTGCGGCTCGACCAGCGTGAGCACGAGCTGGGTGGCGACGGCCGCGTCGATCGCCGCGCCACCCTGTTTGAGCATCTGGTAGCCGGCCTCGGTGGCCAGCGGATTGGCCGCGGCGACCATGAATTTTTGCGAGGACTTGCCGGCCTTCTCGGCGTAGCCGGTGGCGATTTCGGGCGCCGCGTCGGGCGTGGCGCGCTGCGCGTGGGCCGGCGCGTTGAGCGCGCCGAGCAAAGGCAGGGCCAGGGCGGCGGCCAGCGCCAGGGTCTTCAAACGAATCATGGACTCTCCAAAAAGAGGGCGCGCGGAACGGGAAAGGCCTCCCCGGCGCGCCCGATCACCCTGGCATCGTACACGAAATCGTTTAAACCGTTTTACTTCGCTTGCATGCGGATAGCGCCGTCGAGGCGGATGGTCTCGCCGTTGAGCATGGTGTTCTCGATGATGGCGCGGGCCAGGTGGGCGTATTCGTCCGGCTTGCCCAGCCGCGGCGGGAACGGCACCATGGCGCCGAGGGCGTCGCGCACCTCGGCCGGCATGCCCATCAACATGGGCGTCTCGAAGATGCCCGGCGCGATGGCCATCACGCGGATGCCGCTGCGGGCCAGGTCGCGCGCCATCGGCAAGGTCAGGCCGGCGACGGCGGCCTTGGACGACGCGTAGGCGGCCTGGCCCATCTGGCCGTCGAAGGCGGCCACCGAGGCGGTGTTGATGATCACGCCGCGTTCGCCGCTCTCGAGCGGGGCATTGTCGGCCATCGCCTCGGCCGCCAGGCGCGCCATGTTGAAGGTGCCGACCAGGTTGATGTTGACGGTGCGCTGGAACAGCTCGAGCGGATGGGCGCCGTGCTTGCCGACGGTCTTGGCGGCCGGCGCGATGCCGGCGCAATTGACCAGGCCGCGCAGCGTGCCCAGCGCGGCGGCCGCCGCGACCGCGGCGGCGGCGTCGGCCTCGGAGGTGACGTCGGTGCGCACGAACACGCCGCCCAGTTCGGCGGCCAGCGCCTGGCCGGCCTCGGCCTGCACGTCGGCCAGCACCACCTTGCCGCCGGCCGCGACGAGCATGCGCGCGGTCGCCGCGCCCAGGCCGGAGGCGCCGCCGGTGATGAGAAATACGTGGTCTTGGATGTGCATTGGGGGTCTCCGATCGCGGTTGTTTGACGTTTACGTAAACGTCATTTCATCCACAATTGTAGCCAAGTTCGCCGGCGCGGCGGGAAAAATCCGCCGCAAAATCGAGAGGGTCAGTGCCGACATTCGGACATTGGGGGAACTTCCGTGCCCTCTAAAAGTTCGGTTTTTTCTCGGTTTGTCCGAATGTCGGCACTGACCCTCCCGGTTACCAGGCCAGCGCGCGCGGGCCGAGCAGCGCGCCCAGCGCGGTGGGGACGAGCATGCCGAGCAGGTACCAGAAGCCGACGAACAACGGACTCATCTCCGGACAGTGCAGGCAGTACACCAGCGCGGCCCCGGCGCCGGCGGCGAAACCGGCCGCCGCGCCCGCCAGACGGGGCCGCGTCGGCGCCAGGCCGCGCATCACGTGCAGCGCGGCGGCAAGCAGCGGCAACGATAAGGTGGCGATCAACGCCGGACAGTAGCGCCACGTGCGCCCCCAGAACAGCTCGCCGCGCGCCTCCGGCGCGGCTTGCAGCACCACCGCCAGCGCCGCGCACCATAACACCAGCACCGGCGCGCCCAGCCAGAGCGGCAGCGCGGCGGTGCGCGCGCCGGGCGTGCCCAGGCGCGCGGCGGCGTGCCACGCGGCCGCGAGCAGCGCCCCGGCGAACGCCAGCTTGCCCCAGAACGCCGGCAGCATGGCCGCGCCGGCCAGCGCCGGGTTGGGGCCGAGCAACAGCCACATCAACGCGGCCGACGCCGCCAGGGCGGCCAGCACCGGCCCGGCCACCGCCCGCGCCGGGCGCCGCACCAGGGCGGCATCGGGGCCGCTGGCGAGCATCGCGATCAATTCGTCGGTCTTCATGTCGTTCCCCTTAATGTCGTTGCCAACGCCTTCATGCCGCGGTGGACCGAGACTTTGATGTCGGCCTCCGAGATGCGCAGCCGGCTCGCGGCCTCGCGCACCGACAGCCCGTCGAGCTTGGTTAAGACGATGGCGTCGCGTTGCTTGGCCGGCAGCAGGGCCAGCAATTTGTTCAGATCGCGCCGGGCCTCGCCCGCCTCCTGGTCGGCGCTGGAGAAGAGCGCGCCCTCGCCCGCCGCGTCGTCGTCGAGCACGTCGTACAGGCCGTCGCGGCGCGCGTGCCGGCGCAACCAGTCGATCAGCTTGTAGCGGGCGATCGCGTGGATCCACGACGTCAGCGGGACGCCGGTGTCGTAACTGAGGCGCTGGTTGTGGATGGCCAGTAGCGATTCCTGCACCAGATCCTCGACCTCGTCGGGCCAGCGGCTCAGGCGCCGCCGCAAAAAGGCGCGCAAATGCGTCGCCGTCGCCTGCAAAAAGCGGCGATAAGCGTCGGTGTCGCCGTCCACCCCCTGCAGGAACAGGGCGTGCAGGCGTAGTTCGGTGCCGCGTAAAAGATCCACCTCGGATATTCGTTGCATCGACGCCTATGGTTACAAAAATCGGCAAATAAATTATTCATCGAAAAAATGGACAGGCTGTAACCGATCGCCGCCGCGCGTCGAATTACCTGCCATCACCCTTTCCCGCGCAAGCACAGGCCAGCACATGGAATACAAGATTAACACGCGCAATGCCACGATCCACCCGGCCTGGCTGCGCCTGACCCACTGGCTCAACGCCGCCGCCGTGCTGTTGCTGATCGCCAGCGGCTGGCGCATCTATAACGCGACGCGCTTCCTCGGCTTCGGCATCCCGCCCGGCATCACGCTCGGCGGCTGGCTCGGCGGCGCGCTGCAGTGGCATTTCGCCGCGATGTGGCTGCTGGTGGCCAACGGCCTGCTGTATCTGCTCATCAACCTGGCGTCGGGACGCTGGCGGCGCCAATTCTTGCCGATCACGCCGCGCCTGCTGGCGCGCGACGTCGGCGCCGCCCTCAAGGGCCGGCTGGCGCACGCCGATGGGCGCCAATACAACAGCGTGCAAAAGCTGGCCTATGTGTCGGTGATGCTCGACAGCGCGCTGCTGGTGCTGTCCGGCCTGGTGCTGTGGAAGTCCGTGCAGTTTCCGCTGCTGCGCGAGCTCGTCGGCGGCTACGAGGGGGCGCGGCGCGTGCACTTTGTCGCCATGGGCGCGCTGTGCGCCTTCATCGTCGTGCACCTGGCCATGGTGGCGCTGGTGCCGCGCACGCTGCTGGCCATGCTGCGCGGCCGCTAACCGTTGAAGGAATCGTCATGACCGTGCTGAAAAAACGCGCCATCGTCATCCCCGGTGAAGGCGCCACCATGCTGGCCGACGGCATCGCCCGCATCACCCAGCCGTCGCGCCGCGCATTCTTGCAGCGCAGCCTGACGTTGGGTGGCCTGAGCCTGCTGACCGGCTGCGCCGTCGACGACCAGGACGCCATCGACGCCGCGCTGGCCGCGGTGTCGCGCTTCAACGACCGCGTGCAGGCCGCGCTGTTCGATCCCACCCGCCTGGCGCCGACCTACGACGCGGCGATGCTCACCACGCCGTTCCCGTTCAACGCCTACTACGGCGAGGAGGAAATCCGCGACATCGACGGCGACGCCTGGCGCCTGGAACTGAGCGGCATGATGGCCGACCGCAAGCCGTGGACGCTGGAGGGACTGCGCGCCCTGCCGCAGCGCTCGCAAATCACGCGCCACATCTGCGTCGAGGGCTGGAGCGCGATCGGCAAGTGGGGCGGCGTGCCGTTCGGCGACTTCCTGCGCCACGTCGGCGCCGACACGGGCGCGAAATATGTCGGCTTCAAATGCGCCGACGACTACTTCACCAGCATCGACATGGCCACCGCGCTGCACCCGCAAACGTTGATGGCGCTCACTTACAACGACGCGCCGCTGCCGCCGCGCTATGGCTTTCCGATGAAGCTGCGCATGCCGACCAAGCTCGGCTACAAAAATCCGAAGCACGTGCAAGCGATCTTCGTGACCAATACCTACCCTGGCGGCTATTGGGAAGACCAGGGGTATAACTGGTTCGGCGGCAGTTGACGCCGCCGGATCGCCTTCGGCGCGCGGGACCGCCCGCGCGCCCGCATCACCATCGTTGTTCAACTTCACTTACCAAAGGAATTATCATGAAAAATACCGCCACCGCCCTGCTCGCCGCCTGCCTGATGCTGTCGGGCGCCGCCTACGCGCAGGACGCGATGAAAAAGGATGCCATGGCCAAGGATGCCATGGCGAAGGACGACATGGCCAAGGATGGCATGAAGCACGACGGCATGAAAAAGCCGGCCGACAAGATGGCCAAGGACGGCATGAAGAAAGACAAGATGGCCAAGGACGAGATGAAAAAGGATGGCATGGCCAAAGACGAAATGAAAAAATAGTCCCCGCCCGTCCGCCGGCGGTTGGCGCGGCGGCGCGGCGTGATCCGCCAGCCGTCGTCGGCCGCTCCCGGCCACCCCGGCCCATCACGCCCCGGCGCCGATCCGCCCAAAAACGTCAGCATTGCAGCCAGGCGCCCTGGCGGTTGCACAGCTTGCCCGACGGCGTGACCGTGGTGCCGGCCGGGCCGGTGTTGTGGCGCACGCCGCTGGGATCGTAGCAGCCCCCGGCCGTGCAGCCGATCGCTGGAATCGGGTTGCCGGGCGGTTGCATCAAGGTTTCCAACGGGATCGATGGCGCCGTTTGCGGCATGCCTACCTGCGGCGCGCGGGTGCTGCCCGGCATTGCTTGCACCGTCAGCGGCACCGGCCGGCGCGGCATCGGCGCCGCCGCCGGCGCCGTGCGGCATGGCTCCACCGCCAGCCGCTTGCCGTCTTCACTGAGCCGGCACACCGGCAGCTTGGCGTACGCGTCCGCTTTGGCCGGGGTCGTTGCCCGCGCCCCGGAGCGGGCCGCAGCCGGGTCCGATGCCTGCGCGTCGGCCGGGCCGGGCCCTTCCTGCTGCCCCGCCCGGCCATGGACTCCAGCCAGCATGAGAACCGCGGCAAAAACCCAGGCGGCCGCCTTCCGTGTCGTCATCGCTCTACCCTCCATGCCTACATTATTAGCAGGCATCGCGCCGCGCGACAGGCTTGAAACAATTCGTAACCTGGCCCGCGACAGCGACCGCGACCGCGCTAGCGGGCCGGCGCCGGTTCGGTGGTCGGCGCCGGCGGCACGGGCATGCCGGGGTACGGCGGCGCGCCCTCGGTCAGCGGCGCGGCCGGGCGCGGCGGCGGCGGGGCCTCGGCCGGGGCCGCCATCGACGCACCCCGCGTCCCCAAGCCGGCGCCCGGCGCATGCGCGGCCACCACCGGCGCGCTCACCGCCAGCCAGCCCGCCGCCGGCAGCAGCGGCACCAGCAGCAGCGCGACGATGTTGATGATCTTGATCAGCGGATTGACGGCCGGGCCGGCCGTGTCCTTGTACGGGTCGCCGACCGTGTCGCCGGTCACGGCCGCCTTGTGCGCCTCCGAGCCCTTGCCGCCGAAGTGGCCGTCCTCGATGTATTTCTTGGCGTTGTCCCAGGCGCCGCCGCCGGTGGTCATCGAGATGGCGACGAACAGGCCGGTGACGATGGTGCCCATCAGCATGCCGCCCAGCGCGGCCGAGCCCAGCAGCATGCCGACCACCACCGGCACCACCACCGGCAACAGCGACGGCACGATCATTTCGCGGATCGCCGAGGCGGTCAGCATGTCGACCGCCTTGTCGTACTCGGGCTTGCCGGTGCCGTCCATGATGCCCTTGATGTCGCGGAATTGGCGGCGCACCTCGACCACCACGGCGCCCGCCGCGCGCCCCACCGCCTCCATCGCCATCGCCGCGAACAGGTAGGGGATCAGCCCGCCGATGATCAGGCCGACGATCACCATCGGGTTCGACAGGTCGAAGGTGATGCTCTTGCCGGCCGATTCGAGCGCGTGCGTGTAGTCGGCGAACAGCACCAGCGCGGCCAGCCCGGCCGAGCCGATCGCGTAACCCTTGGTGACGGCCTTGGTGGTGTTGCCGACCGCGTCGAGCGGGTCGGTGATGGCGCGCACCGAGTCGGGCATGCCGGCCATTTCGGCGATGCCGCCGGCGTTGTCGGTGATCGGGCCGTAGGCGTCGAGCGCGACGACGATGCCGGCCATCGACAGCATCGCTGTGGCGGCGATGGCCACCCCGTACAACTGCCCCAATTGATACGACACGAGGATGGCCGCGCACACGGCCAGCACCGGCCAGGCGGTCGACTTCATCGACACACCCAGCCCGGCGATGATGTTGGTGCCGTGGCCGGTGGTGGAGGCTTCGGCGATGTGCTTGACGGGATGGAAATCGGTGCCCGTGTAGTACTCGGTGATGTAGACCATCAGCCCGGTGAGCACGATGCCGACCACGGTGCAGCCGAGCATGCGCAGGCGCATCGCCTCGTCCGGCCAGATCTGCCACGTGACGACGGCAAAGCCGAGCAGCGACAGGCCGGCCGCCCACCACAGGCCGGTGTACAGCGCCGACATGATCTTTTTGCCGGGCTTGGCCTTGACCATCGAGCAGCCGATGATCGAGGCCAGGATGGACACCGCCCCCAGCAGCAGCGGATAGACCACCGCCGCGCTCGAGCCGGTCATCAGCAGCGCCCCGAGCAGCATGGTGGCGATCAGCGTGACGACGTAGGTTTCAAACAGATCGGCGGCCATGCCGGCGCAATCGCCGACGTTGTCGCCGACGTTGTCGGCGATCACGGCCGGGTTGCGCGGATCGTCCTCGGGGATGCCGGCTTCGACCTTGCCGACCAGGTCGGCGCCGACGTCGGCGCCCTTGGTGAAGATGCCGCCGCCCAGGCGCGCGAAGATCGAGATCAGCGAGGCGCCGAAGGCGAGCCCGATCAGCGGTTCGATCACCTTGTGCAGGGTGCGGCCGGGCTCGGGCGGCACGCCGGCGACCAGGTACATATAAAACAGCACCACGCCCAGCAAGCCGAGCCCGACCACCAGCATGCCGGTGATGGCGCCGCCCTTGAAGGCGACGTCGAGCGCGGCGTTCATGCCCTTCGTGGCGGCCTGCGCGGTGCGCACGTTGGCGCGCACCGACACGTTCATGCCGATGAAGCCGCACGCGCCCGACAGCACCGCGCCGATCAGGAAGCCGATGGCGGTGTTGATGTCGAGCAGCACGGCGATAAGGATGAGCAGCACCACGCCGACGAGGCCGATGGTGCGGTACTGGCGCGCCAGGTAGGCGGCGGCGCCCTGCTGGATGGCCAGCGCGATTTCCTGCATGCGCGGGTTGCCCGCGTCCTGGCGCAAGATCCAGCTGCGCGACCATAATCCGTAAACCACGGCGATCACGCCGCAACCGACTGCGAACCAAAGACTGGCTGCCATAGATGTCCCCTTATTTTTATTGAACGAGCCTACAAACCACACTTCAGAAAGCTGTCCGGTGGGACAGCGAACCAACCTGCGAACTGCAACACGTCGAACCGCGTCAAATCGGGAGACATCCGGCCGTAAAAAAAGCGGACACTCGGTCCGCTCCACTTTACCGTTTATTCGGCCAGCGCGGCAAACGCGCTGTCGCGAATTTGCTCGACGGGACCAACCCCGGCGATGCGGCGGTACTTCGGCGCGCCGGGCTCGCCCGACTGCGCCCAGTTGTTGTAGTACCCGAGCAGCACTTCGGTTTGATTGTGGTAGACGTCGAGGCGTTTCTTGACGGTTTCAGCCTTGTCGTCGTCGCGCTGGACCAGGTCCTCGCCGGTGACGTCGTCCTTGTTGTCGACCTTGGGCGGATTGAACTTGACGTGGTAGACGCGGCCCGAGCCCGGATGGCAGCGGCGCCCGTCCATGCGCTCGATGATCGAGGCGTCCGGCACGTCGATCTCCAGCACGTAGTCGACCACCACGCCGCTGTCCTTCATCGCGTCCGCTTGCGCGATGGTGCGCGGGAAGCCGTCGAACAGGTAGCCGTTGGCGCAGTCGGGCTGCTTCAAGCGTTCCTGGACCAGGCCGATGATGATGTCGTCGGACACCAAGCCACCCGCGTCCATCACCTTCTTGGCGGCCACGCCCAACTCCGAGCCGGCCTTGATCGCGGCGCGCAACATGTCGCCGGTCGAGATCTGCGGGATGTTGTATTTTTCTTTGATGAAATTAGCCTGGGTGCCCTTGCCTGCCCCCGGTGCTCCTAAAAGAATAAGACGCATGAAAAAATTCCTAAAAAACAGATTTTGGATGTGGTTAGTGTTTGCGTGGAAACAGTAGAAATACTGCAAGTCCGACTATCTTGATACGAAACTTACCACAGAACTTCGCCTGAACGCCAATTTGTGAGGGCTTGCGCCCTTGTTCGCAGGCAAAACAGCCGTATCGAGAGATATTCCGTATGAATATCGCACTTGCGCCGCGCTTATGATTGATTTCCGCCTGTGGGTTGATTTAGATCAAGCCGGCGATCGATAGAGCAAGCGCACCCGCTCCAGGTCCTCCGGCGTGTCGACCCCGGGGGCCGGCGCCGCGTCGGTGACGTGGACGGCGATCGGGTGGCCGTGCCACAGCACGCGCAACTGTTCCAGCGCTTCGATCGATTCGAGCGGCGACGCCTCCAGCGCCGGATAGGCCTGCAGGAAATCGTTGCGGTAGGCGTACAGTCCGATGTGGCGGAGCGGTACGTGGCCGGCGGGCAGCGCCTCTTTGGACTGCGCGAAGGCGTCGCGGTTCCACGGTATGGTCGCGCGGGAGAAATACAGGGCCCGGCCGGCCTTGTCCAACACCACCTTGACCACGTTCGGGTTGAAGGCGTCGGCGGCGTCGTGCAGCGGGTGGGCGCAGGTCGACATCGGCACCTCGGCGCCGATCAGCGCGGCGGCCGCGCGCAGCAGCGCCGGCTCGATCAGCGGCTCGTCGCCCTGCAGGTTGACGACGACGGCGTCGGCCGGCAGCGCGAGCGCGCGCGCCACCTCGGCGATGCGGTCGGTGCCGGACGGGTGGTCGGCGCGCGTCAGGCACACTTCGACGCCGTGGCCTTCGCAGGCGGCGCGGATGTCCTCATGGTCGGTGGCGACGATGACGCGGGCGGCGCCGGCCAGCGCGGCGCGCTCGGCCACGCGCACCACCATCGGCTTGCCGCCGAGGTCGGCCAGCGGCTTGTTCGGCAGGCGCGTCGACGCCAGCCGCGCCGGGATGATGACGATGAACGGCGACACCGCTCAATCCACCTTGTCTTGCAGCGTGCGGGCCTCGTCGGCCCACATGATGGGGATGCCGTCGCGGATGGGAAACGCCAGGCGGTCGCCCTTGCAGATCATTTCCTGGGCCTTCTTATCGTACTCCAGGGGGCCTTTGCAGACCGGGCATACCAGGATATCAAGCAATCTAGCGTCCACGACATTTCTCCACGATTTGGTCGGCCAGCGCGGCATCGATGCGCGCCGTTACCGGGACGACCCATAGTCGCGGGTCGTCTCTGAGTTCTTCAATTTGCGCACATTTTACTGCATCCTTCTCGGTCATCAAGATGATATCGGCCGCCAGGCACGCGAACGGGCGGTCGGCGAAGTCGTGATGGTCGGGCAGCGGCAGCTCGGCGATGTCGAGCCCGGCGGCCTTGAGCATGCCGAAAAAGCGCGCGGGGTTGCCGATGCCGGCGGCGGCGGCCAGCCGCAGGCCGGGCTGGTTCAGGCTGGACAGCTCGCGGCGTTGCGACCGGTCGACCAACTGCTCGGCATACCCACCGACCAAAGTCATTTGCAATGGCTGCCCGCCTGAACCCGCGGCCCCAACCGGGGTCGTACCCAGTACGGGGTACGACCCCGGGCTTGCGGGTTGGCAGCCGACCGACCGCACCAGCGCATCCGTCAACTCCGGCGCATTAATAACGGTAAAATCGCGCCGGCGCGAGACCGGCTCGCGCAGCGGCCCGGCCGGCAACAGCCAGCCGTTGCCGGCGCCACGGCCGTCGAACAGGATGATCTCGATGTCGCGCTGCAGCGCGTAGTGCTGCAAGCCGTCGTCGGTGAGGATGATGTCGATCTCCGGATGGGCCGCCAGCAGCGCGCGCCCGGTGGCGGCGCGGTCGCGCCCGACCATGACCGGCCGCCCGGTGCGCTGCCAGATCAGCAAGGGCTCGTCGCCCACGACGGCCGGCGTCGAGCCGGGGCCGACCTCGCGCGCGCCGTCGGCGTCGCTGCCGTGGCCGCGCGAGACCACGCCGGGCCGCATGCCGGCCGCCTGCAAGGCCTGCACCAGCCAGATCGTCAACGGCGTTTTGCCGGTGCCGCCGATGTAGATATTGCCGACCACCACCACCGGCACCGGCAGCCGCGACGACCCCAACAGGCCCGCGCGGTACAGCCCGGCGCGCGCGCCGCTGAGCGCGCCGAACAGCAGCGACAGGGGCCACAGCGCGCGGGCGAGCGGCCCGCGCCGCAGCCAGTTGCGCGTCAGCGTCGTTTCAAGCGCGGACTTGGAGGCGGCGGGAGCGGACACTTATTTGGCGGCGGCGGTCTGCGCGGCGAAGGTCAACTTGTCGTAGCCGGCGATGCGGGCCGCCTCCATCACGTTGATCACCATCTGGTGCATGGCGAACTGGTCGGCGTTGACGATCACCACCGGCGTCTTGCCCGGCTGGCCGGCCTGGTCGGCCGCCGCCTTCATCGACTGCGCCAACCCGGCGACGTCGCGGAACGACACCGGCTCGTTGTTGATCGTGTAATTGCCCTTGGCGTCGACCGTCACGTTGAGCTCGAACGGCCTGTCCTCGGCCTTTTGCGCGTCGGCCGTCGGCAGCGTGATCTGCAGCTCGGTGAACTTGCTGTAGGTGGTCGAGACCATCAGGAAAATCAAAATCACCAGCAACACGTCGATGAACGGGATCAGGTTGATCTCGGGATCCTCGCGGTGCCGGCCTTTGCGGAAATTCATGCTGGCGTCCTTACTTGCGCTTGCTGTGCACGATATCGACGAACTTCACCGCCCGCTGCTCCATCTCGATGACGAAGCTGTCGACCAGCGCGCGGAAGTGGCGGTAGAACACCAGCGTCGGCATGGCGATGGCCAGGCCGAAGCCGGTGTTGTAGAGCGCCACCGAGATGCCGTGCGCCAGCTGGGCCGGATTGGAGCCGGTGGCGTTTTGCGAACCGAAGATCTCGATCATGCCGACCACCGTGCCGAACAGGCCCATCAGCGGCGCCAGGGTGGCGATGGTGCCCAGCGTGGTGAGGAAGCGTTCCAGCGTGTGGGCCACGCCGCTGCCGGCCTCCTCGATCGACTCCTTCATCACCTCGCGCGGGGCGTCGACGTTGCGCAGCGCGGCGGCCAGCACCACGCCCAGCGGCGAGCTTTTTTCCAGCTTGTCGATGACGCCGGGGTTGGCGTTGCCGCCGCGATAGATCTGCACCACCTCGTCGAGTAGCTTCTTCGGCAGCAGCTTGCTGCGGCGCAGATAGAGCACGCGCTCGATGATCAGGGTCGTCGCCACGATGGACGCGACCAGCAACAACCAGATGGGCCAACCGGCAGCTTGAAAAATGGCGAGCAAAACGAACTCCTGTAGGGATGGAAAGCCGAAGGCGCAATGTATCGTGTTGGGCCGCGCTCGGCAAGGGGCGTTTGGCCGGCGCGCCGCACGCCGCCGCCGGCCCCGCTGAAGTTCTGCACATTTTCTGTGGACAACGATGTGCGCAAGCCCCGCCCCTTCACCACAAGCCCTTGATTTAAAAGGCAATAAAGCCCCAGCCAAAAATTCTTGCAGGCCAACGGGCGCGGGCGCGCTTTTTGCTCAGCAAAAGTTGTGCCCACTTATGCCCACATTCTGTTGATAAGATTGTGCGCAAGCCGGCGCACCAGTACCCAAGTGCTTGATTCCAATGAATATTATTGTTCTGCGTAAAAATCCGGCACGGGCGGCCTCGCGGCTGGCATGGCAGGAAGATCCCGGTTTCTTTATCGGCAGGGGCGGGGCGTTCCGTCCAAGCCGGCACTTCTGCACACATTGTGTGGATAAGATTGTTAGCAAGGCCATTGCCTTGCGGCTAAGCCTTTGATCTCAAAGGAGAATAAAGCCATGCGCAAAAAAAACGCACGCCGCGGTGGCACCGGGGCGCTGCGCGGCCACGCCGAGGACAGTCCACTTCTGCACACTAAATGTGGATAAGATTGTGCGCAACGCCTTCCACATGGTGAAAGATCGTTGATTTATAAGGGAAATTTTGCCATGAGTAAAAATATGGCAGCGCCGCATTTTTATGGCTATTTCATAGGGCGAGCACCCTTATCCACCGGCACCACTGGAATAGTCGGCGATAAAGCGCGCCTATCGGACCGTCCTGTGCACTTCTGCACATTTTGTGTGGATAAGATTGTTAGCAAGGCTCTGCCATGCGGACGAAGTCTTTGATTTATATAGGTAAAAATGGCATGCCCAAAAACGCGGCAGGGCGATTCCACCCTCTTTCCGCGGCGCCGGCGACGCGCCCGCCCTCGGCGAGCGCCTCGGCCGCCCCGGAAACTCCGACGTCAACTCAAAAGTTCTGCACAAGTTCTGTGGATAAAAGTGTGCGCAATACCCTATTTTTTAGCTTAAGCCTTTGATTTAATTCAATATCATTTCCTTGCATTAATTTTGAGCATACAAAATCAACAAGAAGAGAACAACTATCGGTCACAAAAGTTTCACACAACATTTGTGGATAACTTTGTGCGTAACTACCGTGGCCGCAGGCAAAGTACTTGATCCATAAGGGTTTTTCGCCGTTGCCCGCAAATACGGCAGAAAAGTTTAACCTTTAAAATCAGATACCTACCTATAATACCTCCTGCTTTTTATCGCAGATGACCGCTGTGTGACCAAACCCACATAGTGTGGACAGTTTATTTTTTTGAAACCCATGATGTTTGACGACCGCCCCTCGACCGCCCCCGCCGCCCCCGTGATGACCGTGACCGCGCTCAACGCGGCGGTCGCGCGGCTGCTCGAGCGCTCCTTCCCGCTGGCCTGGATCGGCGGCGAGGTCTCCAACTTCACCCGCGCCGCCTCCGGCCACTGGTACTTCACGCTCAAGGACAACGCGGCGCAGGTGCGGGCGGTGATGTTCCGCGGCCGCGCGCAGTACGCCGACTTCATCCCGCGCGAGGGCGACAAGGTCGAGGTGCGCGCGCTCGTCACGCTGTACGGCGCGCGCGGCGACTATCAGATCAACGTCGAGGCGATCCGCCGCGCCGGCGTCGGCTCGCTGTTCGAGGCGTTCCAGCGCCTGAAGGAAAAGCTCGACGCGGCCGGCCTGTTCCACCCCGACCGCAAACGCGCGCTGCCGATGTTCCCGCGCGCGATCGGCATCGTCACCAGCCCGCAGGCGGCGGCGCTGCGCGACGTGCTCACGGCCCTCAAGCGGCGCGCGCCGCACGTGCGCGTGGTGCTCTATCCAACGCCGGTGCAGGGGCAGCTGGCGGCCGCGAAGATCGCCGCCGCCATCGATACCGCCTCGCTGCGCGGCGAATGCGACGTGCTGATCGTCTGCCGCGGCGGCGGCAGCATCGAGGACCTGTGGTCGTTCAACGACGAGGAGGTGGCTTACGCCGTGGCCAACTGCCGCATGCCGGTCATTTCCGGCGTCGGCCATGAGACCGACTTCACGATCTGCGATTTCGCCGCCGACCTGCGCGCGGCCACGCCGACGGCGGCGGCCGAACTGGCGGCCACGCCGCGCGCCGACTGGCTCGCCTCGCTGCGCGCCGACGCCACCGACCTGCGCCGCGCCATGCGCCGCCGCGTGAGCGAGGTGACGCAGACGCTGGACGGCCACGCACGCCGCCTGCTCAACCCCGGCGCGCAAATCAGGCAGCAACGCCTGCGGCTGCTGGCCTTGTCGACGGCGATGATGCACGCGAACCGGACGCCACTGTCACAGGCGCGCCACCGGCTCGATCGTTTGAGTGCCAGCGTGGCGGCGCACAAGCCGGACCTGCGCCCGGCGCGCTCGGCGCTCGATGGATTGCGCCACCGGGCCGGCGTCAGCGTGGCCGCGCAACTGCACCGGCAGCGCCACGCGCTGGCGGCGCTGGCCTCGCAGCTGGAACTGTTGAATCCGCAGCGCACGCTGGAGCGCGGCTATGCGATCGTCACCGACGCCGACGGCGCCATCGTGCGCGCGCCGGCGCAACTGCGCGCGCGCGAAACGTTGACGTTGCGGCTGGCCGAGGGCAGCGCACTGCTTGACGTGGAAGCGGTGCGGCCGCTCGACGGCGCCCATCCGGCCTAGCGGCGCACGTCAAAGGCCATTGCCGTTAAGGGCGAGCCGAGTCTGAGCCCGCCGACAGCATCGCCGACATCCCGATCAAGGTCGGATACTGCTCGGTGATGACGTAGGTCGGGATATGCGACAGGTAGTCCGAAAAACGGCCTTTTTGTTCGAAGCGCGCGCGAAAGCCCGAGCGCTCGAAAAACTCGCTCATTTGCGGCACGATGCGCCCGCCGATGTAAATGCCGCCCTTGGCGCCGAGCGTGAGCGCGACGTTGCCGGCGACCGTGCCGAGCATGTCGCAGAACGCCTCGAGCGTCTCCTCGCACACCGGACACAGACGGTGCATGCCGCGCTCCATGATCTCGGTGGTGCTCAGGTTGCGCGGCTCGACGCGCGCGCGCTCGCACAGCGCCCGGTACACCAGCACCAGGCCGATGCCCGACACCAGCCGCTCGCTCGAGACGTGCTCGTGGTAGCGGCGCGCGTAGCGCAGGATGTCGATCTCGCGCTCGCTCATGGGCGCGAAGGTGCTGTGTCCGCCCTCGCTGTCGATGGCGATCCAGCGCCCGTCGCCGCCCGCCGGCACCAACGCCGACACGCCCAGGCCGGCGTCGGCCCCCACCAGGCCGATGGTGGCGCCGGCGCGCGCCACGCCGCCGCCGATCTGGCGCTTGTGGTCCGCGTCCAGGTAGGGCAAGGCGCTGGCGAGCGCGGTGAAGTCGTTGACCACCACCAGCGACTTGAGGCTGAACTGCGAGCACACCGCCTCGATCGAGAACGACCAGTGGTGGTTGGTCATCGTCACCCAGTCGCCGTCGATCGGATTGGCGATGGCGATGCCGGCGTAGCGGGCCTGGTAGCCGCCGGCGGCCACCGTGGCCGGCTGCGACAGGTAGGCCACCAGCGCCGCGCCCAGCGTCGGGTAGGCGGCGCAGTCGGTCACCCAGATGGCGTCGATCCGGTTGGGCGCCGTCTCCAGTCCGAAGCTGGCGCTGGTGCCGCCGATGTCGGCCAGCAGGCGCGGGCCGTGCGCGTGGTGCGAAAAGTCGCGTTCCATGTCTCTCCCTCGTTGTTCAGAGTGCTTGATTATTATTCTTGCGGTGGCCGGAATTATACGGCAGCGGGCCGATGAAAACGTTTTCAGACGACTGGGCGGCGCGCGCGCCGCCGCCCGGCCCCGCGCCCCGGCGGCCGGCCCCGCGCCCCGGCG
>CAUPRW010000080.1:0-23463 GCA_963513825.1 uncultured Duganella sp. | reverse complement strand
GGCCGTGATCGGCGCGCTCAAGTCGGCCCAGTTCGCCGCCTTGACGACCGACCAGCTGTCGAACCTGACCACCGGCCAGATCGCCGCCATCACCACCGCCAACATCGGCGCGCTGACGACCGACCAGGTCGTGTCGCTGGGCTCGCAGCAGATCGGCGCCCTGAGCAGCGCCCAGGCGGCCGCGCTGACCACCGGCGGCATCGCCGCCATCGAGACGGCCGACATCGGCGCGCTGCGCACGGCCGCCATCGCCGGCCTGAGCACCACCCAGGCCAACGCGCTGACGACCGACCAGATCGTCGCGCTGGGCAGCGCCCAGGTCGGCGCCCTCACCAGCGTCCAGATCGCCAGCATCGGCACCAGCGCCATCGCCGCCATCGAGACGGCCGACATCGGCGCGCTCAAGACTGCGGCCATCAACGCCCTGCGCACGGCCCAGGTGGCCGCGCTGACGACCGACCAGATCGCGGCGCTGTCGACCGCCCAGGTGGCCGCGATGAGCACCGCCAACCTGGCGGCCGGCCTCACCACGGACCAGGTCGTCGCGCTGTCGTCGCAGCAGGTCGGCATCCTCAACACGGCGCAGATCAACGCGCTGACCACCGCCGCCATCGCCGCCATCGAGACGGCCGACATCGGCGCGCTGCGCACCGTGGCCATCAACACGCTGCGCAGCGCCCAGGTGGCGGCGCTGACGACCGACCAGGTGTCGGTGCTGTCGACCGCCCAGATCGCCGCACTGAGCACGGCCAACCTGGCCGCCGCCCTCAGCACCGACCAGGCGGTGGCGCTGACCACCACCCAGGTCGCCGCGCTCAGCTCGGCCCAGCTGCGCTCCCTGACCACCTCGGCGATCGCCGCGCTGGCCACGGAGGACATCGCGGTGCTGCGCACGGCCGTGCTGACCGCGTTGCAGACCGAGCAGGTCGCCGCGCTGACCACCGACCAGATCGTGGCCTTGTCCAGCCAGCAGGCCGCCGCGCTGAGCTCGAACCAGATCCGCGCCCTGTCGACCAACCAGCTGGTGGCCATCGAGACGGCCGACCTGGTCGGCCTGCGCACGGCGGCGATCGCGGCCCTGACCACGGCCCAGTTGTCGAGCCTGACCACCGACCAGATCCACTCGCTGACGACGGCCCAGGTGTGCGCCATCACCAGCGCCCAGGTGCCCGGCTTGACGACCGACCAGATCGCCGCGCTGCCATCGCCGCTCGGCACCCCGATCGTGCTCGACCTCGACGGCAACGGCATCCAGACGCTGGGCCTGTCGGCCGGCGTGAACTTCGATCTGTTGGCCAACGGCAATAAGACCAATGTCGGCTGGGTCGGCAAGGGCGACGGCTTGCTGGTCCTCGACCGCAACGGCGACGGCACCATCAACGACGGCAGCGAACTGTTCGGCTCGGGCACCACCCTGGCCAACGGCAAGAAGGCGGCCACCGGCTACGCCGCGATGGACGAGCTCGACACGAACGGCGACCGCACCATCGACGCCAAGGATGCCGCGTTCGGCGACCTGCGCGTGTGGGTGGACGGCAACGCGGACGGCGTCAGCCAGGCCGACGAGCTCAAGTCGCTCGGCGCGCTCGGCATCACCAAGCTGAACCTGGACGCCAAGCAGGACGTGTCGCTCAACAACGGCAACTTCGTCGGCATCACCTCGACCTACGAGACGGCCGACGGCGCCAGCCACGCGGCGGCCGACGTCTGGTTCCAGATGGGGGCGGCGGCGGCCAACCTGACCACCTCGGTCAGCGGCCTGGCGTCGGCGATGTCGAGCTTCAACGCGGCCACGGCGGCCGGCGGCGCGCCCAAGCTCGACGTGCCGGCCGGCGGCGCCACCAGCGCCAGCAACGCGGCGGTGGCGGCGATGGCGGACGCGATCGGCAACTACGAGCACAAGCTGAGCGCGGTGGCCAATTCGGCGGCCAGCGACGACAGCCTGCGGCTCAAGGCGTTGCAAGCGTCGCATCACCAGGGCATCCTGGCCGCGAAGTAAGCGGCGGCGACGCAGCGGGCGGGCCGCCAGGCCCGGCCCGCGCAGACGGCAAGCCCCCCGGGGCTTGCCGTTTTTTTTTGAGCCGTCGAATAGCGGGGTAAACGCCCTTGTGCTTCTAAACAACAAAAGCCGTTTCCAGCCGCTGCGCTGGGTTAGAATCCAAAGGCTGGCAAATTAGTGCGCTAACGCAATTTTGCGCCGGCGGCCACACCGGTTTTTCACATTCATCAGGCATATGCACGATAAATTCCCCCATACCGCGATCCAGTGTCTGACCGCCATCGCCCAGCACCATGGTCTGCAAATCAATCCGGAACGCCTGATCGATGACTATGCGCTGCGCGCCGAGGAGCCGGGCAACGGCGCGCTGCTGCGCATCGCCGCCGACATCGGCCTCAAGGCCAAGGCCGACACCATCAGCTTCGCGCGCCTGATGGCGCAGGGCGGTGTGTTTCCCCTGATGGCGCGCCTGGTCGACGGCAACATGGTCATCGTGGTCGGCGTCAAGCCGGGCGAGGAGGCCGGCGGCGAGGACCAGGTGGCCGTGCTCAACCCGGCCAACGCCAACGCCGCCGTCGTCATGGTCGCGCAGGCGGCGTTCGAGCAGCGCTGGCGCGGCGAGGTGTTGTTCGTCAAACGCCAGCACAAGTTGAGCGACCCCAACCAGCCGTTCGGGCTGCGCTGGTTCATCCCCGAGATCCTCAAGCAGAAGGCCGCCTTCCGCGACATCTTCATCGCCGCCATCGCCATGCAGATGCTGGCGCTGGCCTCGCCGATCTTCTTCCAGCTGGTGATCGACAAGGTGCTCACGCACCAGAGCGTGACGACCCTGCAGGTGCTCGCCGTGGGCATCGTCATGGCGCTGCTGTTCGACGCCACCTTCGGCTTCCTGCGCCAGACCCTGACGCTGGCCGCCTCCAACAAGATCGACATGCGCCTGACGCGGCGCGTGTTTTCCCACCTGCTGTCGCTGCCGATCGACTTTTTCGAAACCACCAGCGCCGGCGTGGTCACGCGCCACATGCAGCAGCTCGAAAAGATCCGCAACTTCCTCACCGGGCGCCTGTTCTTCACGGCGCTCGACGTCATCGCGCTGCTGGTGTTCGTGCCGGTGCTGTTTAGCTACTCGTTCAAGCTGGCCATGATCGTGCTGCTGTTCGCCGCCCTCATCGGCGCCGTGGTGCTGGCCATGGTGCCGACCTTCCAGCGCCGCCTCAACGCGCTGTACGCGGCCGAGGGCCAGCGCCAGGGCATGCTGGTCGAGACCATCCACGGCATGCGCACGGTCAAGGCGCTGGCGATCGAGCCGTCGCAGCGGCGCGTGTGGGACCAGCGCTCGGCCGAGGCCATCACGATGCACTTCCGGGTCGGCCAGATCTCCATCGCCGGCAACGCCGTCACCGACTTCCTCGGCAAGCTGCTGCCGGTGGCGCTGATCGTCATCGGCGCGGCCGACGTGTTCGACAGCACGCTGTCGGTCGGCGCGCTGATCGCCTTCCAGATGCTGGCCGGGCGCGTGACCGGGCCGCTGATCTCGCTCGTCGGCCTGGTCAACGAGTACCAGGAGACGGCGCTGTCGGTCAAGATGCTGGGCGAGGTGATGAACCGCGCGCCCGAGGGCCGCGCCGGCGCCAACGGCCTGCGCCCCGTGCTCGAGGGCGAGATCCGCTTCGACGACGTCACCTTCCGCTATCCGGGCGCCCAGGCCATGGCCCTGAACAAGGCCAGCTTCACCATCGAGCAGGGCACGGTGGTGGGCATCGTCGGGCGCAGCGGCTCGGGCAAGACCACCTTGACCAAACTGATCCAGGGCCTCTACCCGGTGCAGGAGGGCATCGTGCGCTTCGACGGCATCGACGCGCGCGAGATCGAGCTGTCGCACCTGCGGCGCCAGATCGGCGTGGTGCTGCAGGAGAATTTCCTGTTCCGCGGCACGGTGCGCGAAAACCTGTCGGTCACCAAGCCCGACGCCACGTTCGAGGAATTGGTGGCCGCCGCCGTGGCGGCCGGCGCCGACGAGTTCATCGAGCGCCTGCCGATGGGCTACGACACCGTGCTCGAGGAAAACGCGTCGAACCTGTCGGGCGGCCAAAAGCAGCGCCTGTCGATCGCGCGCACGCTGGTGGCGCGCCCGCGCATCCTGATCCTCGACGAGGCGGCCAGCGCGCTCGATCCGGAAAGCGAGGCCATCTTCATCGGCAACCTGTCGAAGATCGCCGTCGGGCGCACCGTGGTGATGATCTCGCACCGCCTCTCGACGCTGGTCAACGCCGACAAGATCATGGTCATGCAACAAGGGAGCCTGATGGACGCGGGCCGTCACGAAGAACTGCTTACACGTAGCGAAACTTACCAGCACCTATGGAACCAGCAAACAAGCCACCTTTAAGCCCCAGGCGCCGCGCCAGGGACCAGACCGAGATCGAGTTCCTGCCGGACGCCGACGCCATCGAGCGCGGGCCGCTGCCGAAGTCCGTGCGCGTCACGCTGCACGTGATGCTGCTCGCCTTCGTCTCGTTCGTGGTCTGGGCCTCGGTCTCGCCGGTCGAGAAGATCGTCGTCGCCCACGGGCGCCTGGTCAACCCGCTGCCCAACATCGTGGTGCAGCCGCTCGACACGTCCATCATCCAGAGCATCGAGGTGCGGGTCGGCCAGGTGGTCAAGAAGGGCCAGGTGCTCGCCACGCTGGACCCGACCTTCACCGCCGCCGACGAGCAGCAGCTGCGCGCGCGCCTCGACAGCCTCAACACCCAGGCCGCCGGCCTGCGCGCCGAGCTCTCGGGGGCGGCGCCGGCCGGCGCCGTCGGCGCCGGCGCCAGCGCCGACGCGCTGCTGCAGTCGCAGCTCTCGGGCGAGCGCCAGGCCAACTTCGCCGCGCAAAAGGCCAAGATGGACCAGAACATCGCGCGCCTGAAGGCCGGCCTCGAGACCAACAAGCACGACCAGGTGATCCTGGCCGAGCGCGTCAAGGCGCTGCGCGAGGTCGAGGCCATGCAGGAGCAATTGATGGCCGAGCAGTTCGGCGCCAAGATGCACCTGCTCGAGGCGCGCGACCGCCGCCTCGGCGTCGAGCGCGACATGGACATGCAGCGCAACAAGGCGCTCGAGCTGGCCAGCGAGCTGGCCTCGGCCCAGGCCGAGCGCGCCGCGTTCGACAAGAGCTGGCGCCAGAAGGCGATGGAGGACTTGCTCGGCGCCACGCGCGACCGCGACGGCGTCGCCGAGCAATTGTCCAAGGCCGACAAGCGCGCCCGGGCGATCCGCCTGCTGGCGCCGGCCGACGCCGTCGTGCTCGAGATCGGCAAGCTGTCGGTCGGCTCGATCGTGCGCGAGGCCGAGCCGCTGTTTACGCTGGTGCCGCTGGGCGCCGAGCTCGAGGCCGAGGTGCAGATCGATTCGCTCGACATCGGCTACATCAAGCCGGGCGCCGTCACGCACCTGAAGGTCGACGCCTTCTCGTTCATGAAGCACGGCATGCTCGAGGGCAAGGTGCGCACCATCAGCCAGGATTCGTTCAAGCGCGACGCGGCCGACAAGAACGGCGGCGGCCTGGACGCCTATTACCTGAGCCGCGTCAAGTACGGCGGCGAGCTTAAAAAAATGACCGAGGGCACGCGGCTGCTGCCCGGCATGACCGTCTCGGCCGAGATCGTCGTCGGCCACCGCACCGTGATGTCGTATTTGCTGTACCCGCTCACGCGCGCGCTCGACGAATCGATCCGCGAGCCGTGACCGGCGCCGTGCCACCAACGTTGCTATCCGTCCACCCCGCCCACAAGGAAACGCCATGCTTTTAACCGTAGAAAACGGCTTCATCGAGCGCCCGTCGGTTGCCGACCGCGCCATCGTCGCACGCGTGATGACCGCCTACAACAAGGCCAAGGCCGTGCAGAAAGACGCCGCCGAGGAATACCAGGTCAGCCATATGTGGCTGCCGATCTACGAGGGCTTCATGGGCGAGCTGATGGCCACCATGGCCAGGGGCGACGTCGAGGCGCTGGCGCGCATCTACGCCAATTTCTTCCGCGACCCCAGCACCACCGGCATCCACGGCATGCCGGTCGACATGCCCAGCACCTACTTCTCGGGCAACATCAGCGAGGACGCCAAGGGCAAATACCTGGCCGACGTCATGCACCGCATGACCATCTGGCTCGACTCGATGGGCAAGACGCACAGCCTCGACGCGCTCGACACGCCCAACGTGGGCAATCCGTACGGCTTTTTCATCGACGGCCGCTTCTTCCGCGCCGGCGTCGACTACCAGCACTATTACGCCACCATCATCGCCCGCCTGATCCGCGGCAAGGCGCACAAGACGGTGCTGGAACTGGGCGGCGGCTTCGGCGGGCTGGGCCACTTCCTGATGCGCGACAACCCGGACCTGACCTATATCGACGTCGACCTGCCGGAGAACATGGCGCTGAGCGCCTACTACCTGCTGAGCGCCTGCCCGGGCAAGAAGGTGGCGTTGTTCGGCGAGATCGACCTGGCCACGGCCGACCTGACCGGGTACGACGCGGTGGTGCTGCCGAACTTCGCGCTGGCCGAGATCAAGGACGACACGGTCGACATGGCGTTCAACTCGTACAGCCTGGCGGAGATGTCGCTCAACAACGTGGCCAACTACGTCAAGCAGTTCAGCCGGCTCTCGCGCAAGTTCATCTACCACGTCAACCACACGGCGATCCCGCCGGTCAAGGCCGACGACTTCGCGTTCGACTTCGACAAGTTCGAACTGATCTCGCGCGCCCCGGCGCTGTGGAACATGGCCCGCAACAAGGACATGGACGAGTTCGAGTACATCTACAAATCCAAGCACCTCAGCTTCAACTAAGCGCCGGCGGCGCCGGCCGCCGGACGGATCGGAACCTTTTGCACGTCAAAGGGTTCCGATTTTTTTTGGCCGGTGCGCAGGCCGGCGCCGCGGCGGGCCGCCGCTATTGCAGCCGGGCCAGGATGGCGTCGACGTTGTCGGGCGTGAGGCCTTCGTAGAGGATGTCGCGGTGGGCCAGGATGGCCTCGTCGCTGACCTTGGCGAAGTCGAAGCGCAGCATGCGCTCGACCACCGCCGGCGCGAAGCGGTGCTTGATGAACTTGGCGGGATTGCCGCCGACGATGGTGTACGGCGCCACGTCCCTGGTGACGACGCTGCCGGCGGCGACGATGGCGCCCTGGCCGATCGTCACCCCCGACATGACCAGCACCTGGTAGCCGATCCAGACATCGTCGCCGACCACGATCGGCCCCTTGGTCGACGATTCGAGCGCCTCGCCCAGATACTTGACCTTGAACGGGAACGTCGAGAAGCCGTCGTACGGATGGTTGCCGCCCAACATGAACTTGACCTCGCTGGCGATCGACACGAAGCTGCCGATGGTGAGCCGCTCGGCGTCGCGGCCGTAGGCCATGATGTTGAGCTCGCCATACGAGCGGCGCCCCACCGTCACCCGGCTGAAGTCGAACGGCCCGGCCGACATCGTCAACACCGTGTGGTTGTGGGGGTTGAGCGCGCGCCAGTAGTCGGCCTTTTGCTCGTCGAACGACTTTTGCGGCGCCGGCGCCGGCGCCGGCGCGGCCGGCTTCGGCACGTCCGTGATCAGGTGCTCGATGGCCTGGTAGAAGTAGTCGTCGTGCAGGTAATCCTGCATGTGCCGGAAAAAGCCGGTCTTGGAGAAATCGTTGTCGCTGCTGAAGTAGTAGGGGATGATGTGGTTGATCAGCAGCTTTTTCTTTTCGGCCTCGTAGACGGCGCGCTCGAGCTGGCCGCCCTCCACATACGGCTTGAGCAGCGACAGGTAGTTGGTGCCGAACACCTCGGCGATGTTGTAGCCGCTCTTGCGCCCGGCGTTCTGGCCGGCGAAGTAGGCGCCGTACAGCACCACGGCGCGCTTGCCCAGCGCCAGCAGGCGCAGCATGACGTCCGTCTGCACCAGCTTCAAATGGGCGTTGCGGCTAAAGTCCGGCATCGCGTGGAACTCGTCGCGCCACATGCCGAAGCCGCCGATCCACGTGCTGATGTACGACACCCGCGCGACGAAGTCGCTCATCGAGCCCAGCGCCTCGATCGGATTGCCCGTAAACATATTGCCGTTGGTGAAGAAGACCACGGGCTTTTCCGCCGCCACCGTCGTGTACACCTTGACCAGCTCGGTCAAGCTGCCGTCGAGGATGGCCAGGTTGTCGTTGTGCAGCTTGAGGTAGGTGCCGGCGCCCATGCGCAGCGCCGCTTCGAAGTTTTTGTCGGGGAACACCGGCGCCGGGTGGCGCCGGTAGCGGATCTTGTCCGGATAGGCCGCCGCGAACGCCTCGCCCACCTGCTCGGTGTCGTCGTCCGAGCAGTTGTCGGAGATGACCACCTCGATGTCGGCGGTGTCGCGGAAGGCCGCCTGCGCGACGATGCTCTCGAGCGTTTGCCGCAGCACCGTGCCGCGGTTGAAGGTGGGGATGCAGATCGACAGGATCGGGCCGGGGGCGGGCATGGCGGTGTGGGTCATCTCGGTCATCAGGGGCGCGGCGTGGCGAACCAGCGGTAGGTTTTGGCGATCGTTTGCTCGAGGCTGCAGGTCTGGCGCACGCCGAGGCGTTTTTCGGTGGCGGCGACGTCCGGATACAGGTCGTCCTGGGCCGGCTGCCTGCCCGGCGCCGTGTTGAGCGCCACCCGCGGCGCCGGCGCGACGCGCTCGCCGATCAGGCGCACCAGTTCCAGGTGGGTGACCGCCTCCGCGCTGCCCAGGTTGTAGACCTCGCCGTCGGCGCCCTTGACCAGCGCGGCCAGGGTCCACCACGCCGCGTCGCTGCCGTACAGGTAGCTGCGGCGCGCGCCGCCGTCGCCGTGGATGCGGATCTCGCTGCCGGTGAGCACGTCGCGCAGGAAGTTGTTGATCGCCCACGGGCGGTCGAGCTGCTGGTAGGCGCCGGTCAGGGTGAACGGGCGCATGGTCGACACCGGCAACCGGTACTGGCTGCGGTAGATCGACGCCAGCATCTCGGCCGAGCGCTTGGCGTCGACATAGACCTTGTGCAGCTGGCCCGACGGAATCGGGTAGTAATCGTTCTCGCCCAGCGGGCCGGGACGCTGCGGCGTGCCGGCCACCAGGCTCGAGCTGATGTTGACGAAGCGCCGCAGGCCGTCGAGCTGGGCGGCCGCGTCGAGCGCGTTGTTGATGCCGGCCACCGTGGTCTGGTGCACGCGCAGCGGGTCGGAGGCGTGCACCCGGTTGTTCGGGATGCCGGCCGCGTGGACCACGAAGCTGGTGTTTTTGGCGAATTCGAACGGCGAGCGCACGTCCTGCGAGCGCAGGCGGATGTCGGCGCGCCCGGCCAGGTGCGGATAGCGCGCCGGCCACTCGCTCACGTTGCGGGCGAACAGGTCGAGCGTGATGCCGAGCTGGTACTGGTCGTTCAGCGCGGCGACCATCTCGGCGATCCAGGTGCCCAGAAAGCCGGTGCCGCCGGTGACGGCGATGTGCTGGCGCGCCAGGCCGGCGCGCACGTCGGCCTGCTCGGCGCAGGCGGCCAGGCAGTCCTGGCGCATCTCGGCGAATTTGTTGTCGATGCTCGGTGCGGTCATGATTGTCCTTTCTGCGCCGCCTCGGCGGCCAATGCGCGCGCGACCTCGATGATCAGGCTTTCCTGGCCGGCCACCGCGTTGCGTTTGCCCAGGCCGAAGAAGATGTCGCGCGCGTCGACATTGTATTCCTTGGCCGCGTTGGCGACCGGCTTGGCGAAGCCGGAGAACACGCCGGCCAGGCCGGAGACGATCGACAGCGGCGAGATCGACGGCGCCACCGGATTGAATTGCTTCTCGGCCATGTCGGCCGCGTCGAGGATCTTGTACAGGTCGATGCCGGTGTCGAAGCCGAGGCGGTCGAACACCGCCACCAGCACTTCGAGCTGGGTGTTGCCGGCGCCGGCGCCAAAGCCGCGGATGGTGCCGTCGATGATGGTGGCGCCCGCGTTGACGGCGGTGACCGAGTTGATCACGGCCATGCCCAGGTTGTTGTGGCCGTGGAAGCCGACCGGGATGTTGAGGCCGTCGACCAGCGTCGAGATGCGCTCCTTGACGTCGTCCGGGAAATAGGCGCCGGCCGAATCCATGATGACGATCGCCTCGGCGCCGTACGATTCCATCTTCTTGGCCTCCTCGAGCAGCGTGGCGGCGCTGGCCATGTGGCTCATCATCAGGATGCCCCACGCCTCCTTGCCCTGCTTGCGGGCGTAGGCGATGTGGCGGTCGGTGATGTCGGCCTCGGTGCAGTGCGAGGCGATGCGGAACAGGTCCACGCCCAGCTCCACGGCGCGCGACAAATCCTTTTTGATGGTGCAAAAGCCGGGGATCACGTGGATGCCGAGTTTGGAGCGTTTCAGGTGCTGGCGCGAGATGGCCAGGATGTCCTCGTCGGTCAGGCGGCATTCGCCGACCAGCAGCGAGGAGGCGCCCAGGCCGTTGCCGTGGCCGACTTCGACGATCGGCACGCCGGCCGCCTCGGCGGCCTGGCAGTAGGCGACGAAGCTCTCGCGGCTCAGTTGGTGGCGCACGGCGTGGTTGCCGTCGCGCAGCGTCGGGTCGCTGATGAGGATTTTCTTAGCCATGCTTGCGCTCCTTGGTGTGTACGCCGGCCGGTCCGTTTTTCAGCCGGGCCTCGGCCAGCATTTCCGCCATCGCGATGGCGGCGCAGTTGATGATGTCCAGGTTGCCCGCGTACTGCGGCAGGTAGTCGCCCGCGCCCATCACCTTGATGGTGGTGATCACGCGCCCGGCCTCCAGCGACGGCGGAATCACCAGCGAGTAGCCCGGCACGTAGGTTTTGAGCTTGGCCACCATCGCCTCGACCGAGGCGCGGATCGCCGCCAGGTCCGGGTTGTCGATCTTGGCGTAGATCGTGGTCTGCATGTCGATCGGCGGGTTGGCCGGATTGAGGATCAGGATCGCCTTGGCGCGCCGGGCGCCGGAGAAGCGCTGCAGCGCCTCCTCGGTGGTCTCGATGTACTCGTCGAGGTTGGCGCGCGTGGCCGGGCCGGCGCTGCGCGAGGCGATGCTCGACGCCACTTCGACGTACTCGATATCCTGGTGCACCTGGCCGATGGCGGCGGCGATCGGTATCGACGACTGGCCGCCGCAGGTGATCATGTTGATGTTGCCGGCGGCCGTGCCGCCGACCATGCCCTCGGCGATGCAATCGTGGGCGTTGATGGCCGGGATGCAGAACTCGCCCAGCTTGGCCGGGGTCATGTCGATCACCGTCTTGCCCAGCTTTTCCAGGGTGGCCCAGTGGCCGATGTGGGCCTGCGCCGACGTCGCGTCGAACACCATGTCGCAGATCGACGGATCGGCGACGATGGCCTCGATGCCGCGGTCGGAGATGGGCACGCCCAGCTGGCTGGCGCGCTTCATGCCGGCCGAATTGAAATTGCGGCCCGCGAACAGGGTGCATACCAGGTGCCTGGAGCGCATCACCTTGATCATCAGGTCGGTGCCGATATTGCCGGAGCCGATGATGGCTATCTTCAGTTTGTCGGTGCTTGTCATCTGGTTTCACCCATGTTTTCGTTATGCTGCGTCCCTGCCAAGGATGATCGCCGATTCGGCGACGATGCCATCGATGGAGCAGTACGCCGGTTGATAGCCCAATTCGGCGGCTTGCCGGTTGAGCGAGTAGTAATGCGGTTTGGCGCCGGTGGCGTTGACGATGCCGGCGCCGCCGCCGGCGGCCGCGCTCGCGGCCACGGCGTAGCGCAGGCCGAAGCGCGCCTGCATCGTCGCCAGCAGGTCGGCCTTGGCCACGGGGCCGGCGCTGTAGCAGTCGAGCGCGCGGTTGGCCGGCGGCGCGTCGAGCACGCGCCGCACCAGCTGGTGGAAGTCGGCCGGGTGCAGGTAGTCGCGCACCATGTCGCCGGCCGACGTTTGCAGCACCTGGCCGTCGCGGATCGCGCGCACGATGTCGGTGATGAAAAAGCGCGCGTCCAGGTCCTGCGTGCGGCTGAAGTAATTGAACACGCGCAGGTCGGTGATCGCCAGTTCCGGCGTCGAGCGGTGCTTGCACTCGGCGTGCAGCTTGGCGACCGAATAATAGTCCTGCGCCGTGACGGCGTTGAGGGCAACGCTGGCGCGGGTGTCGGCCGTCGCCGGTTGCTGAAAGGTCGAACCGTAGGCCGCGCCGCTGGACAGGAAGATGTAGCGCCGCTCCGGGTGCGGGCGCAGCTGCTCGAGCGCGAGGTCGTCGAACTGCTGGGTGACGCCGAAGATGGCGCCGCCCATTTGCGCGGCGCGTTGCGGATCGCCGACGCCGACGAAATTGAGCACGGCGTCGTGCGGCTCGTGGCCGTAGTTCGCGTACGACATCACCGGGAAGCGCAGCCCGCGCGCCTGCTGCCACTGCTGCGCCGCGTGGGCGTCGCGCACGTACAGCAGCAGCTCGGACTTGCCGGCGCTGGCCAGCGACACGATCAGATCCTTGGCGATCTGGCTGCTGGCGCCGAGGATGGCGATGCGTTCCATGTCAGAGCGTTTTCGACTTCTCGTGCATGCCGCCGATCATGGCCTGGTCGAGCACATCGCGCGGCAGCAGCGGCGACAGGTCTTCCAGCGGCGGCGACACCAGGGTGCCATCGGCGCGCGCGACCACGCCCAGCTTGGGCGAGAACACCTGCTGCGGATGCATGAACACTTCGCAGATCACCGGACCGGTGGCCGCCTGCACCGCCGCCAGCGTGGCGTCGCACTCGTCCCACGAGCGGATCTGGTACGACGGCATGCCGAAGGCGGCGGCCAGCTTGGAGAAGTCCGGGCAGGAGACGCCGGACTTGCGGTCGGTGCCCACGTAGCCGCCCTTGAACAGCGACTTTTGCGTGTGCTTGATCATCAGGTAGCCGTCGTTGTTGAAGATGAACAGCTTGATCGGCAGGTTGTGGTGGACCACCGTTTGCAGCTCCTGCAGGTTCATCATCATGCCGCCGTCGCAGTTCAGACACATCACCTCGCCACGGTCGGTGGCGAACGACACGCCCAGCGCGGCCGGCAGGCCGTAGCCCATTTCACCGAGGCCGGTGGAGGTCATGAAGCGCTGGCCCTCCTTGAAGCGCAGCACCTGGTGGCCGCTCAACAGCGCGGTGCCCATGTCGGTCACCACGATCTGGTCCGGCTTGAAGAAGGTGTTGAGCCGCTCCATGAAGCGGTAGGAGTTGATGAAGCCTTCCGGGTCGGCGTGTTCGGCGCCCACCCACGGGAACTGTTCCTCGTAGGCGCGGCACTTGGCGACCCATTCGGTCTTCGGGGCGACGGCCATGGACGCCAATCGCGCCAGCAGCGCGTCGATGAAAACGCGGGCGTCGCAGACGATGGTTTCCTGCGCGCGCTTGACGTGCTTGGCCGCTTCGTCGCTGTCGATGTCGACCACGTCGATGCGGGCCAGGCGCGCCAGCTCGTTGATGTCGTAGCCGATCTGCGGAATGGCCAGGCGGGTGCCGATGGCCAGCACGTAGTCGCTGTTTTGCAAAATGAAGTTGGCGGCGCGCTGGCCGTAGACGCCGGCGCGGCCGAACACCAGCGGATGCGACGAGTCGATCATGTCGATGCCGGCCCACGAGACCAGCGCCGGCGAGCCGGATCGCTCCAGCAGCGGCTTGATCCCGGCCTCGGCGCCGGCCAGGCGGATGCCGTTGCCCAGCCACAGCACCGGACGTTCGGCCTTGGCCAGCGCGGCGAGCACGCTGTCGACCTGCGCCGACACGGCCGCCGTCATGTAGTCGACGGCCGGCGGCGCGCTGTAGTGCTCCAGGGTCGCCGGGTCGATGCGGCCGGACTGGATGTCCATCGGGATTTCGATCCAGGTCGGACCCGGGCGGCCGTCGAGCGCCAGGTGCGCGCCTTTTTCCAGTTCGTAGACGGCGCGTTCCATCTTCGTCACGCGCATCTGGTACTTGCTGACCTTTTCCACCATCTGGCACGAGTCGTAGCCCTGCACGCCCCACATGCGCAGCGGATTGTCGGGGAAGCAGAACTTCGAGTTCTCGTTGCCGGCGATGACGATGCACGGAATCGAATCGGCCCACGCCGACACCACGCCGGTGACGCCGTTGGTCGAGCCGGCGCCGGTGGTCAGCAGCACGGCGGCCAGGCGGCCGTTGGTGCGGTAGTAGGTCTGCACCGCCATGCAGGCGGCCTGCTCGTGGTGGACGCAGACGATTTCGGTGTAGCCGCGGCGCGCGATGGCCTCGAACAGGTGGACGTTGCCGGCGCCGATGATGCCGAAGGCGTGCTCGATGCCGAGCTTTTCCAGCGCTTCGGCCACCAGTTCGGCGACCTTGATCTTGTTGTCGCTCATTAGAAGTTCACGCCAAAGAAGGCTTCCAGTTTTTCGATGGTGAAGTCGAGCATCTCGCGGGTCAGGCCGGGGAAGACGCCGATCCAGAAGGTGTCGTTCATCACGCGGTCGGTGTTGGTCAATTCGCCCGAGACGCGGTAGTTACGGCCGATCATGTACGGCTGGCGCGTCAGGTTGCCGGCGAACAGCAGGCGGGTGCCGATCTTGTGCTGGTCCAGGTAGGTGAGCAGGTCGACCCGGGCGACGTTGGCCTCCGGCTTGAGCGTCATCGGGAAGCCGAACCACGACGGGTCGGAGTTCTCGGTGGCCACCGGCAGGATCAGGAATTCGGCGCACGATTGCAGGCGTTCGGTCAGGTAGGCGAAGTTGTCCTTGCGGGCCTGGATGAAACCGGCCGCGCGGTCGATCTGCGCCAGGCCGCAGGCGGCCTGCATGTCGGTGATCTTGAGGTTGTAGCCCAGGTGGCTGTAGGTGTACTTGTGGTCGTAGCCGGCCGGCAGCGTGCCGAAACACTGGCAGAAGCGCTTGCCGCAGGTGTTGTCCTTGCCCGGCGGGCAGTAGCAGTCGCGGCCCCAGTCGCGGAACGACTCGGCGATCATCTTCAGTTCGGCGTTGTTGGTGAACACGGCGCCGCCCTCGCCCATGGTGATGTGGTGGGCCGGGTAGAACGACATGGTGCCGATGTCGCCGAAGGTGCCGACCATCTTGCCGTCGTAGGTGGAGCCGAGCGCGTCGCAGCAGTCCTCGATCAGCCACAGATTGTGCTTTTTGCAGATCGCGACGATCACGTCCAGGTTGTACGGATTGCCCAGCGTGTGGGCCAGCATGATGGCCTTGGTCTTGGGCGAGATGGCCGCCTCGAGCTGGGTGACGTCGATGTTGTAGGTGCCCAGTTCGACGTCGACGAACACCGGCACCGCGCCGAACTGGATGATCGGGTTGACGGTGGTGGGAAAGCCGGCGGCCACGCCGATGACCTCGTCGCCGGGCTGGATCGCGCGCGGGCCCAGCTTGGGCGAGGTCAGCGTGTTGAACGCCACCAGGTTGGCCGACGAACCGGAGTTGACGGTGATGAGGAATTCGACGCCGATCATCTTGGCCAGCCTGGCCTCGAACTGGTCGTTGAAGCGGCCGGTGGTGAGCCAGGCGTCGAGCGACGCTTCGACCATCAGTGCCATTTCCGGCGCGCCGACGACCTTGCCGGCCGGCGGGATCACCGTCACGCCGGGCTCGAAGGCCTTGGGCACGCCGGCCAGCGCGCCGTATTCGCCCACCAGCTTGATGATCTGTTGGCGGAGTTGTTCCTTGCTTTGTGCTTCACTCATGATTGCAGCCTTGTGTATGTTTAACGATGTCGCTTAAAGATGCGCGCTGTGCTGGTAGGCGTCGATCTGCGCCAGGGTGACGGCGCGCATGTCGGCGCCGGCGGCGTGGGCCTGGTGCCAGCCGACGATCATGTCGATCGTGCGGCCCAGGTGCCAGCGCGGCTGCCAGTCGAGCCGGCCGCGCGCCTTGGAGCAATCGAGTTTGAGGTAGTGCGCCTCGTGCGGCTGCGGCGCCGCGTCCAGTTCCCAGCCGGCGCCGTCGCCCCAGCTCTCGCACAGGCGCGCGATGATCCACTCGACGGGGCGGGCGTCGATGTCGTGCGGGCCGAAGTTGAAGCCTTCGGCGTAGGCCGCGCCGTGCGTGTGCAGGCGCTCGGCCAGGGTCAGGTAGCCCGACAGCGGTTCGAGCACGTGCTGCCACGGACGGATCGCGTGCGGGCTGCGGATGCGCACCGGCTTGCCGGCGCCGATGGCGCGCACCATGTCCGGGATCAGCCTGTCCTCGGCCCAGTCGCCGCCGCCGATGACGTTGCCGGCGCGGCCGGAGGCCAGCGCCACGCCGTGCTCGGCGTAGCGTTCGGGATTGAAGAACGACGAGCGGTAGCCGGCCGTCACCAGTTCGGCGCAGGCCTTGCTGTTGCTGTACGGGTCGTAGCCGCCGAACGCTTCGTTCTCGCGGTAGCCCCAGGCCCACTCCCGGTTCTCATAGCACTTGTCGCTGGTGACGTTGACCACCGCCTTGACGCCGGGGGTGGCGCGCACCGCCTCGAAGAAGTTCACCAGGCCCATGACGTTGGTGGCGTAGGTCTCGACCGGATGGGCGTACGAGTAGCGCACCAGCGCCTGCGCCGCCATGTGGATGACGATTTCCGGACGCGCCGCCTGCATCGCCGCGCGCAGCGCGGCGCCGTCGCCGATGTCGCCGATGACCGAGGTCATGCCGGCGCCCACCCGGGCCGTGTCGAACAGGCTCGGCTGGCCCGGCGCCAGCGCGAAGCCGGTGACGCGCGCGCCCAGTTGCTGCAGCCAGAGGCTCAGCCAGCTGCCCTTGAAGCCGGTGTGGCCGGTCAGGAAAACCCGCTTGCCCTGCCAGAACGACGGGTTCATGGCCAGCGCTTCCACGGCGCCTTGCCGCTTTCCCACAGCTCTTCGAGCAGCACCTTGTCGCGCAGCGTGTCCATCGGCTGCCAAAAGCCGTGGTGGTGGAAGGCGTCCATCTGGCCTTCGCCGGCGAGCTGTTCCATCGGTTCCTTTTCCCACGTGGTGGCGTCGCCGGCGATGTAGTCGATCACCTTCGGCGAGAGCACGAAGTAGCCGCCGTTGATCCAGGCGCCGTCGCCCTGCGGCTTTTCCTTGAAGCTGACGATGCGCTGGCCGTCGATGTCGATGGCGCCGAAGCGGCCCGGCGGCTGCACCGCCGTCATGGTGGCCAGCTTGCCGTGCTTGTGGTGGAAGGCGATCGAGGCGCCGATGTCGAGGTCGGACACGCCGTCGCCGTAGGTGAAGCAGAACGCCTCGTCGTGTTCGACGTGCTGGCGCACGCGCCGCAGGCGCCCGCCGGTGAGCGTGTCGCTGCCGGTGTCGACCAGCGTGACCTTCCACGGCTCGGCGTGGCGCTCGTGCACCTCCATGCTGTTTTTTTGCAGGTCGAAGGTGACGTCGGAGGTGTGCAGGAAGTAGTTGGCGAAAAATTCCTTGATCACGTAGCCGCGGTAGCCGCAGCAGATGACGAAGTCGTTGATGCCGTGGGCCGAGTAGCTTTTCAGGATGTGCCACAGGATGGGCTTGCCGCCGACCTCGACCATCGGTTTCGGCTTGACAGTGGTTTCCTCGCTGAGCCTGGTGCCCAGCCCGCCCGCCAATATGACTGCCTTCATGCGTTCTCCGGAAGATAATGATGTCCAGTCCGCATTATCCTCCGGAACGGCCGGATTCTAAACGAAAAGCAAGACTGGATTTCGCCTCTGTTTACCTGTAGCCACAGCGCCGCCTACAGCAGCCCCGCCGGCATCGGCATGCCGGCCGCGGCGAGCAGGCGCGCGCGCGCCTGTTGCAACTCCGGCGTCGGCGCCGGGTGGCGGCGGTAGACGTACAGATAGTCGAGCACGGCGTTGAAATCGTTGGCCTTTTCGCTGCTGCCGCGGCGGTCGGTGGTGGCGTCGGCCACCTCGAACACGCGCGAGCCGGTGAACGGCACCGGGGTCGGCATGGCGCGGTCGAACACCGCCAGCAGGTAGTCCCAGTCCTCGTAGGCGCGCATGAAGGGGTCGAATTCGAGGCCCTGCAGCAGCTGGCGGGGGAAGGCGAAGCAGGACATGTGCACCTGGTTCTTGACATACACTTCCGGCGTCAGGCTGTGGCGCAGGTCCAGCGCCACCTCCGCGACCGTCTCCGGCCCGGCCGGCAGGCGCCGTTCGGTGACCACGGTGCAGTTGAAGTACACCGGCAGGCCGAGCTGGACATGCGGCTGGGCGTGCAGCAGCGCCAGGCAATCCGGGTGCCAGGCGTCGTCGTCGTCGAGGAACATGACGTAGCGGCCCTTGACCTGCGACAGCGCCAGGTTGCGGCTGGCCGACGGACCGGCCGCGCCGTTGCGGCGGATGTACATGTCCGAGGCGGTGAGCAGCTCGGCGCAGACGGCGTCGGTGGCGGCGTCGGCGGCGTCGGAGACGACGATGACCTCGCATTGGACGGGGCAGGCCTGCGATTTGATCGACGCCAGCGCGCGCCGCAGCAGCACGGCGCGTTTGTGGGTGGGCACGATCACGGAGAAAAAGGGTGGGTTGGACATGGCGTTGCTGCTCCTTGGGGCGATGGCGCCCTAGTTGGGGATGGCGTGGACGATGTAGGCGCTGGCCTGGGCGTCGGTGACGGCCAGGGCGGGGTTGGCGCCGACGCTGGCCGCCAGTTGCCGCACGGCCGCCGCGACGGCGGGATTGTCGAGCGGGCGGTCGAGGATCTGCAAGCCCTCGCTGACGGCGAAGCCGCCGTGCTGGAACAATTCAAACAGGGTGGCGCGGCTGAACAGGCGGCGCTGGCCCTCGGCCAGCAGGCCCGTCTCGGCATAGCGCAGGTCGCCGCCGCACAGGCGCCCGAGCACGCTCCAGTGTTGCGCGTTGGGCATGACCGCGACGATGACGGCGCCCGGCGCGATCACCTTGCGGATGCGCTGCAGCAGGCGCTCCGGATGGCGCACGCGCTCGAGCACGCGCTCGAGGATCCAGCAATCGACGTCGGCGTAGTGGCGGAAGAAGTCGTCGCCGAGGCTGTCGACGTCGGCGTCGAGCACATGGTCGCAGGCGCCCTTGCGCAGGGCCGGGTTGGCCGGGTCGAGGCCGATGGCGGTGTAGTCGCACGCCGGATGGTCTTGCTTGACGGCGCGCGCCAGCGCGCCGTCGCCGGCGCCGATCTCGACCACCCTGGCCAGCCGCGCCGGCAGCAGGCTTTGCACCTGCAGCCGCAGCGTGGCCGCCGCGCGCGCGGCCTGTTCCCAGTCGTCCAGGTGGTAGCTGCCGACGCGCTTGACCGTGCCCTGCCAGTCGTGGCGCAGGTAGTGGTTGACGCCGTCGACCTTGAAATCCTCCTTGAGCCACTGCACGCCGGCGATCAGGTCGTCCTTGCCGGCCCGGTGCAGCGCCAGCATCGGCGCCGTCATCGGCGCGCCGTGGCGGGTCGGCATCGGCCACTGGCGCACCACCTCGATGTTGACCAGCATGCAGGCCGGGTGCAGGTAGCGCACCGCGCCGGCCTCGTAGTCGACGTCGAAGCCGCCCTCGTTGACGTGGTTGGTGTAGCCGACCCCGTACATGCCCGGGCCCAGGTGCTCGAGCATCGATTCGATGAAGCCGCGCCCGAGCACGACGACGTCCGAGTCGAGCACCAGCACCGGTCCGGCCAGCGCCAGGTTCTGGAACGCCCAGGCCATGCCGGGGCCGTGGTGGATGTTGTAGTCGAAGTGGATGAACTCGACGTCGGCGAAGCGGGCGCAGACCGCCCCGATCGCGCCGGCGTGCTCGGCGCTCGAGCCGTCGATGATGGTGACCGGGTTGGGGTAGTGCGCGCGCAGCGAGCGCAACAGCTCCTCGACCAGTTCCGCCGAATTGTAGGACACGGAAATGACGGGGATGCGCTCGACGGGGATGGTGTGCATGGCGGTGGCGGGCTTGTGGGAGGCGGACCGCTTACGGGGCGACGCCGACCAGGATGTAATGGGTGGCCAGCGCGTCCTCGACGGCGAGCACCGGGTCGACGCCGCTGGCGCCGGCCATGGCGCGGATCGCCGGCAGGTATTTTTCACGGCTGGGCTCGTCGAGCACGCGGGCGCCGCCGCCGCTGATGCGGAAGCCGGCCTGCTGCAGCAGCTCGAGCATGGCGCCGCGGGTAAACACGCGCCGCGACGACTTGTCCAGGCCGCCGCTGCCGTAGCGCAGGTCGCCGGCGTTCAGGCGCGCCTGGAAGCTCCAGTGCTGGAAGTTGCGCACCGAGGCGACGACCTTGCCGCCGGGGGCGATGTTGGCGCGGATTTTCTGCAGCACGCTCCACGGATCGTCGAGCATCTCGAGCGCCTCGTCGAGCACCCAGATGTCGGCGCCGCGGGTGTGTTCCCACAGGTCCGGGCCGGCGTGTTCGATGTCGACGTCGAACACGAAGTCGCAATGGGGCCGGGCCGCGCGCGCGGCCACCGGATCGGCTTCGATGCCGGTGTAGTCGACCACCGCGTTGCGCGCCTTGTAGGCCTTGGTGAAGGCGCCGTCGCGGCAGTGCAGCTCGACGATCTTGCGCGCCTCGAGCGGCACGAACTGCAGCAGGTAGGTGTTGACCGCCGCGCTGGCGCTGGGCATGTCGTAGTGGTAGCCGCCGGTGCGGATGACGGTGCCCTGCCAGTCGTGCTTGAAGTAGTTGCGCCGGGTCGGGTGCGAGGCGAAATCCTGCGCCACCCAGTCGACGCCGGCGATCAGGCCGTGCTCGCCGGCGTTGTGGATGGCCAGCATGGTGGCGATCAGCGGCGCGCCGTGCTTGATCGGCATCGGCCACTGGCGCACCACCTCGATGTTGGTGAGCATGCAGGCCGGATGCAGGTAGCGCACGGCGCCGTCGTCGACGTCGTAGCCCTGGTGGTTGACCTGGTGCAGGTTGCCCACGCCGTACATGCCGGGGCGCAGGTGGCTGTGCAGCGACTCGAGGAAGCCGCCCTCGATCACTTCGACGTCCGAATCGAGGAACAGCACCTCGCCGGCCAGGCGCAGGTGGCGGATGGCCCAGGCCATGCCGGGGCCGTGGTGGATGTTGTAGCCGAAGGGGATGAACTCGACGTCGTCGAAGGTGGCCGCGATGGCGCGGATCTTCTCGGCCACGTCCGGGTTGGAGCCGTCGATGATGTAGACGCGGTTGGTGTAGAAGCGGCGCAGCGTGCGCAGCAGCGACTCGATCAGGTCCGGCGAGTTGTACGACACGCTCACGATCGGGATCTGGTCGATGCGCACCGGGTCGGCCGCCGCGCCGCCGGCCGGGTCGTCCGACGGGCGCACCGCGTGGCGCGGCGCCTCGCGGCGCGGCGCGGCCGGCTTGGCCACCTGCTGGAGCACCGTCTCGAGGTTGCGCACGAAGCGCGGCGTGTCGAACAGCGCGCACGTCATGCGGTTGGCCACCAGCTGGCGCTTCATGGCGGCGATGCGGTGCGGTTCGTTGGCCAGCGCCACCGCCTTCTCCTCGTAGTCGGCGAAGTTGTAGGTGATCAGCTGCGGCAGGTCGACCGCGCGCAGCAGGCTGCCGGCCATGCGCGAGGCGAAGGTGCGCCCGGCGCAGGTGAGCAGCGGCAGGCCGGCCCACAGCGCGTCGCTGGCGGTGGTGCCGGCGTTGAACGGGAAGGTGTCGAGGAACAGGTCGGCGAGCTGGTAGCGCGCCAGGTACTCGGCCGGCACGGCGCGGGTGTTAAACAGCAGGCGGTTGCGGTCGATGCCGGCCTGCTCGGCGTGGCGGAACAGGTTTTCGCGCACCTCCGGGTAGTCGGCCACCAGCCACAGCACGCTGTTGGGCACGCGGCGCAGGATGTTCATCCAGGTGGCGAACATTTCCGGCGTGAACTTGAAGTTGTTGTTGAACGAGCAAAAGACGAAGGCGTCCTGCGGCAGGTTGACGCTGGCGCGCGTGGGCTTGGCGGCGATGGCGCGCTGGCGGTCGTTGATCTGGAAGGTGTCGGGCAGGTACAGCGGCTTTTCGGTGAAGTCGGCGGTCATCTCGGGCGTGATGAGGAACTCGTCGGCGAGCACGTAGTCGACCCCGGGCAGGCCGGTGCTGCCGGGGAAGCCGAGGTAGGTCAGCTGCACCGGCGCCGGGCGGAACGCCAGGATGTTCGGGCGCGCGCCCAGCGTCAGGCCGTGCAGGTCGACCAGGATGTCGATTTCGTGGGCGCGGATGGTGCGCGCGGCCTGCTCGTCGGTGAGGCCGTCGATGCGGATGTAGTGGTCCATCGCCTTGACCACGCGCGCGCGGATGGGCGAGCCGTCCTCGCGGCTCCAGCTGAAGGCGTAGACCTCGAACTTGGCGCGGTCGTGCAGCTCGTACAGTTCGGCCGTCAGGATCGACACCGCGTGCGAGCAAAAGTCCGACGACAGGTAGCCGATGCGCAGGCGCGCGTGGCCGTAGCCGTGGGCGCCGGTCAGCGGCGCGACGGCGGCGTTGACCTTCTCGTTGACGAAGCGGCGCGCGGCGGCGAGCTGCTGGGCCGGATCGGCCGAGGCGCTGAGCATGGCCAGCGCCGAGGTGCCGTCGATCATGGTGCCCACCGAGATGTGCTCGAGGCCGCTGTAGACGGGCCACTCGCACTGCTTCTGGCGCAGGTGGACCCAGTGGGTCATGACGTTGGCCTGCTGCGGATCGACGCCCAGGCTCAGCGCCAGCATCTGCTCGGCCTCGGGGTAGCGCTTGCGGATCTCGAGCAGGCGCCCGAGGTTGTTCAGGGTTTGCACGTGCAGCGTCGGATTGGTCTTGATGTCGGGCTGGACGGTGTCGGTGAGGATGGTGCCCCACATGGCCAGCGCCTCGTCGGGGCGGCCGGTGCGTTCGAGCAGCGTGCCCAGGTTCAGGCGCGCCTCGACGAAGCCGGGGTGGTGGGCGATGGCCTGGCGCAGCACGGCCTCGGCGCCGGCGTCGTCGCCGGCGTTCGACAGCACCACGGCCAGGTTGAAGCAGGCCGCGTGCATCAGCGGCGACGGCGTGTGGGCGATCCAGGCGCGGTACAGGCCGATGGCGGCGGGCAGCTGGCCGCTCTCCTGCAGCACGGCGGCGGCGCCGAACAGGTCGCCGATGGAGAGCGCGCCCCTGGCGGCCAGGGCCATCACGGTGCCCAGCGGGCTGTTGTCGACGGGAGCGGGGACGGCGGAAGCGGGATCGGTCATGGCTGGGCTAAGGTCGAAGCGTTGCGGCGCGCGGCGAACGGCCCGCGGCGCCCTGGGGTAGCCACCATCATACCGTCTTGTCGCTGGCCGGGGGGCAATTTTTAGCTTCGGAGCAACAATGTAAAACCCCGCCTGCTCGCCGTATCATCGGGGTCAAGTCTGACATTTGGACACGAACCGGTCCGTATGACGGGCGCCGCCGGCGGGACGGCAGGGGCCGTGTCCAAAAGACAGACTTGACCCCCGCCGGTTCAGCGCTCGGGCACGCCGAACCAGGTGGCGGCGGCGTGCTCGCGGCGCGCGCCGGTGAGCGCGCCGGCGGCGCCGTGCAAGCCTTGCGCCGAGCGGTACTGGTCGAGCGCGGCGGCCAGCGCCGGCACGCCCTGGCCACCGGTCGGCGCGCGCCCGGCCGGCGC
>CAUPRW010000079.1:0-25056 GCA_963513825.1 uncultured Duganella sp. | reverse complement strand
TGTTCCTTTCATCGCAGTTTGGTCGCTACGAATGAAAGGGTTGGCACAACCATGCATGCGCCGTTTTTGGGATTGAAAGTTAACAGTTTCCCTAGCTGTTTACAACAAAAATTTGCGGGGAAGGGTCAGGCACTGACCCTCTTGTGGTTATTGCTGGCGGAATTGAGCGGTCGCCGCGTAGTCCATGGTGTCGGGATCGGTATCGGCGGGCAACGGCTGGCCGAACATTCGTAGCCACACATAGCCCATTGCGCCGGCCGTCACCGATGCCAGCAGGATCGCTATTTTCGACGCCGTGACGTACTCGGGCAGGCCGGGGAACGCCAGGTTGGTGATGAAAATCGACATCGTAAAGCCCACGCCGCCCAACAATCCCGCGCCCATGACGTGGCGCCACGCCAGGTCTAGCGGACGACGGCAGACGCCAAGCTTGACGGCCGCGTAGCTAAACGCCAGGATGCCGATGGGCTTGCCGAGCAGCAGGCCGGCAAAGATGCCCAGGCTGTTCGACGACGCCAGCGCGCCGGTCCAGCCGGCGCCGATGACGATGCCGGTGTTGGCGAGCGCGAACAAGGGCAGGATGACAAACGCCGCCGGGGTATGCAAGATGGCCTCGAGGCGGTGCGACGGCGATGCCTCATCGTCCTCGCGCGCGGAAAACGGAATGGCAAACGCCAGCAGCACGCCGGCGATGGTCGCGTGGATGCCGGACTTGAGCATCAACACCCACATCAGCGCGCCGCCGATCAGATATGGTGTCAGCGCCATCACGCGTCCGAAGCGGTTCAGGCACACGAGCGCGCCGAACACGGCCAGCGCGCCCGCGAGATAGCCGATCGACAGTTCGTTGGTATAGAACAGCGCGATCACGATGATGGCGCCGAGGTCGTCGATCACGGCCAGCGCGGTGAGGAAGATCTTGAGGGAGGCCGGCACGCGGCTGCCCAGCAGGGCGAGCACGCCCAGTGCGAAGGCGATATCGGTGGCCATTGGAATGCCCATGCCGCCCTGCGTGGCGGAGCCGGCGTTGAGGCTGAAGTGCAGCAGCGCGGGAACGGCGATGCCGCCGACGGCCGCGGCGATCGGTAGCAAGGCATTGCGTAAGTCGGACAATTCGCCGTTGTAGAGCTCGCGTTCAAGCTCGAGGCCGATCATGAGGAAGAAAATCGCCATCAAGCCGTCGTTGATCCAATGCTCGACGCTCAAACCGCCCACTTCAAGATGCCAGAAGGCCAGGTACGGTTCGCCCAGCGGCGAGTTAGCCAGGAGCAGGGAAAGCACGGTGCAGATGATGAGGACGATTCCGCCCGATTTATTCGAGGCAAAAAAGCGCTTGAAGCTGTGGGAGAGGTTGCGGTGTAACGCGATAGGGGAAGGATTCATTGAGGCGCTCGGTAGCCGCGTGGCGGCCCGACCGACGCTGTACCTGCGACACACGACGTGTGCGCACCCGTTGCAAGTATAACAGAACCGCTGATAGCGAAGAGCGCGACAGCCGCGGGGAGGGGCAGTGCCGAACTCCGCTACGCGAAGCGATTTCCGTAGGGCGGATTAGGCAGCGGCATGAGGATCAGCGGCATGAGGGTCAGTGCCGACATTCGGACATTTCCCGAAAAGTAGGAACTATTGAGTTCGCAAAAAGTTCCCCAATGTCCGAATGTCGGCACTGACCCTCCCCGTTGTGCGGGGCGCGGGGAAATATTCGTGGGTGGTAGAGTTGTAGCGACCTCATCATTTTTTGGAGTTTCGCCCATGTCCGCAGCCGCCCGTCGATTCGCCCTGTCCATCGCGCTGGCCGGGCTGGCCGTTGGCGCGGCCGCGCAGGCGCCCAAGCCGCTGTTGCTGACGCTTCAGCCGGGCCCGCTCAAGCAGACCGACGATATCGACGCCGGCAGCGGCGTGGTCGATGTGACGATGACGATCCCGGCCGTGCAGGCGGCCGCCGGCGTGCCGCTGTTTAAGCTGGCGCGCGAGGTGGCCAACGTCGAAACCGTCGCGGTGACGCTCAAGGAGCTTGTCGTGCGCGACGGCTTCGGCGAGGTGCCGCTGGCCGCGCGCGACGTCAAGGGCGCGGACGGACCCTTGCGCCAGTGGGCCGCGACGCGAGACGTGCAGGGCGACCTGGTGGTCCATTACCAGGCGCCGATCGACAACAAGCCGCCGGCCCGGGGCGCGGCGCCGCCGTACAGCCTGCGCACCGAGGGCGGCGGTTTTTCCGGCGTCGGCAACGTATTCCTGCTGCTGCCGGCCGGCGAGAAAAACTATCCGCTGGCGCTGCGCTGGGACCTGTCCAAACTGGGCGGCGACGCCTCCGCTACGTCGAGCTTCGGCGAGGGCGATCTGGACCTGGCCAGCGGCCCGCCGTCGCGCCTGTGGTCGACCATCTTCATGGCCGGGCCGATGACGCGCGTGCCGGCCGAGGTGGCGCCGCACGGGTTCTCGTCCGCGTGGCTGGGCACGCCGTCGCCCGATCCGGCACCGCTGATGGCGTGGGCCGGCAAGCTGCATGACTGGATGAACGGTTTCTTTGGCGACGGCAAACCGGCGCCACCTTACCGCGTGTTCATGCGCTATAACCCGATCAACGCCGGCGGCGGCGCGGCGATGACGCGCTCGTTCCTGATCACGCACGGCAAGGGCGTCACCGCCGACGAGCTCAAGATCACGCTGTCGCACGAGATGGCGCATACCTGGACCGAAGGCGTCGACGAAGCCTGGTACGACGAGGGCATCGCCGTGCACTACCAGGCGCTGGCGCCGTGGCGCGCCGGCCTGATCACGGCGCAGCAGTTCCTGACCGACCTCAATCACACGGCCGCGCGCTACTATTCCGACGCGCTTAACACCACGCCGGACGCCGACATCAAGCCGCGTTTTTGGCAGGACACGCGCATCCGCACCTTGCCCTACGATCGCGGCGCGATGTACTTCGCGGTGGTCGATGCCCGCGTGCGCAAGGCCTCCGGCGGCAAGCGCTCGCTTGACGACCTGGTGCGCGAGATGAACCAGCGCCGCGCGGCAAAGTCGGCCGCGCCGCCTGCCATTGCTCCGCCCGCGCAGCCGGCCGCGCAGCCGGCTGCGACCTCGACTCCGCCCGCTCAGCCTGCGGCCACTTCCGCCGCAAAGCCTGCCGCAACCGCGCCCCTGCCGTCGAGCGCCACGTCGACGGCAGCCACGCATGCGACGCCGCCCACCGCGCCGGCGACCCCGACCCCGGCCGCGATGGCCGCGCTGTGGCAACAGTTGCTCGCGCGCGAACTGGGCCCGTCCGGCACGGCGCTGCACGCGTCCATGCTGGCGGGGGAGGTGATCGTGCCGGAGTCGGACGACTTCGGCACGTGCTTCAAACGCGGCGAGAAAAAAGTGCGGCGCTTCGAGCTCGGCTTCGATCCGGCCTCGCTGCTGGGCGACATCAAGATCATCCGCGGCCTGCACGCCGGCAGCGAGGCCGCCAAGGCCGGCTTGCGCAACGGCGACGTCGTCACCTACGCGGTGGCGATGGACAAGATCCAGGGCGAACAGGACGCGCGCCTGACCCTTAACGTCACCCGCGACAGCCGCCAATTCCCCGTCACCTACCAGCCGCGCGGCGAGCCGGTCCAGGTGTGGCAGTGGCAGCGCGTGCCCGGCGTGGCCGATAGCGATTGCCGCCTGTAACACGGCCCGCCGCAAGAAAAAAATAATCGAAAAATAATTCGGCACGCTGAAAAGTTGTGCTACGATCCGTTTTGTTATCGATAACAAATCGTTGTCGTAACCCCGGTCTCCCGGGTGTGTTCGTCCCAGTGTATGCGCGGCCTCGCCCGATATCGCTTTGCTCCAGTGGAGTGGTGTCCCCGGTCGCTCTTTGGCCGGCGGCGTTAAAAACCGCCGGTTTTTTTTACTGTCAGAAAAAAGAGACATGGCGTTGCGCACATGTCCAATTGTCGTAGAATGCAGTTGAAACCTGTTATCGATATCATGTCGGCGGAGTTTCGTACCACGGGCGCCAAGCCCGTGTAAAACAATAACGGAGATAAATCAATGAACAAGCAAGTCACTGTCGCGCTACAGGTGTCGGCGCTCGCGCTCGCCGTAGGGCAAAGTTTGCTGGTGGCGCCGTGCGCCCTGGCGCAGGAACCCGAAGTCGTCGTCGTCACCGGCATGCGCGCCAGCGCGCGCTCGTCGCTGGCGATCAAGCGCGATTCGGTCGAGATCGTCGATTCCATCACCGCCGAGGACATCGGCAAACTGCCCGATCCCAACGTGGTCGATACGCTCACCCGCGTGCCCGGCGTGCAGGGTTACCGCTACGGCGGCGAGGGCGCCTCGCCGGTCGGCGCCGGCTCTGGCCTGGTCATCCGCGGCCTGTCGGGCCAGACGGCGTCGCAGGTCAACGGCCGCGCCTACTTCACGGCCGGCAGCCGCGAATACAACCTGGAAGGCGCCATTCCGGCGATGATCGCCGGCGTCGACGTCTACAAGAATCCGAGCGCCGAGCACATCGAAGGCGGCATCGGCGGCCTGGTCAACGTGCGCACCCGCAACCCGAGCGACTTCAAGGGCTTGACCGTGTCGATGGGCATCGCCGGCAAGTACAACGACCTGGCCAAGGAAACCGAGCCGGAGGTGTTCGGCCTGGTGGCCAACCGCTGGGACCTGGGCGGCGGCGCCAAGCTGGGCCTGATGGCGGCCGGCGTCTACCAGAAAAGCACGGGCCGCTCGGACAACAATCCGGCCAACGGCGGCGCCAACCTGAAACGCGCGATCCGCGCCGACAGCGCCGAGTACGCCGCGCTGGCGGCGGCCAACACCAGCAACGATCCGTCCAAGGCCAACCGCGCCTACGTCGGCCGTTCGGACATCAACCTGTTGACCGGCGTGCCGACCTTGCCGACCTCGGCCACCGTCGGCGCCAACACGCCCGACCTGCGCGGGCTCACCGCCGAGCAGGCCGCCAACGTGATGACCGCGCCCGCGCTGACCAACAACGTGTTCCAGGAAACCATCATGCGCGAGCGCAAGGGGCTCAACCTGGCGGCCGACTACCGCGCCGGCAACACCTTGCGCGTCTACAGCGAATTCAATTACACGTTCTACGAATACCACCAGAACTACCGCGGCCTGAACTCGGTCGACGGCGCCAACGTGCAAAACCTGCAGACGACGCCGTTCGCCTTCACCGAGGGCCTCGCCAACCGCAACAGCAACGGCGGCGCCAACGACACGCTGGTCGGCCAGCGCCTGCGCAGCGGCACCTTCCTCAACTCGGCCGTCAACACGGTCGGCGGCGACGAGCACCGGCCGTACAAGACCTGGGTCGCGGCCGGCGGCGTCGACTGGAACCCGACGGCCGACCTGTCGCTCAAGTGGGACGTGAACTACGTCAAGGCCACGCAGAAGCAGGACAACCGCTCCGTCAACCTCGATTCGGCGCCGGGCGTGTTCTGGTCGACCAGCCGCGTGGCCGACGGCGCGCCGCACCAGTTGAACTTTGCCGGCCCGAGCCTGGCCGATCCGGCCAACTTCGTCTACCGCGACTACAACAACGGCACTAATCAAAAGTGGGACGACAGCGGCTACGCCAGCGCGCTCAACGCCGCCTACGTGGTCGGCGACGGCCTGCTGCGCCGCATCAAGGTCGGCGCCCGCTACGCGCACCAGGAAAGCACCTACAACAACTACAGCTTCAGCGGCCGGCCGCTGACCACCGACGGCAAGGCGCTGGCCGCCAACCGCGCCAACGCCATCTCCGTGGCCAGCGTCGGCCAGGTCGAGCAGTCGCCGACCAACTTCATGAAGGGCGACACCGGTTACTCGGGCGGCTACCTGGTGTACGCGCCGGACCGCCTGCTGGGCAGCCAGGTGGCCAACCGGTTCCCCAACGCCGGCATCCGCCAGGACGGCGACTACCTGGAAAACCTCGACGCCCGCCGCATCATCAGCGAGAACACCACGGCCGGCTACCTGATGGGCGAGTTCTCGGCCTTCGACGACCGCATCACCGGCAACGTCGGCGTGCGCGTGGTGCGCACCAAGGGCAAGGCCACCGCGCGCACCATCAACAACCAGACCACGCCGGTCAGCTACCCGGAGATCTTCCGCGAAACGTCGTACACCAACGCGCTGCCCTCGCTCAACGTCACCGGCTACATCACGCCCGACTTCCTGGCCCGCTTCGGCTACGGCAAGGGCATGACGCGCGCCGGGCTCGACCAGCTCAATCCCAGCATCACCGTCAATCCCGTCACCGGCACCGGCAACGTCGGCAATCCGGACCTGCGCCCGCAGACGGCCAACAGCTTCGACCTGTCGCTGGAACGCTATTTCAGCAAGTCGAACTATGTGTCGGCGGCCATCTTCGACAAGGAGATCAGCGGCTTCTTCAACGGCATCACGCAGTGCCAGACGGTCGGCACCGCCGTGCCGTACACCGGTTCGGCCGACAATGGTTGCACCGGCGGCCAGTACTCGCTCACCAGGTCGGTCAATTCGGAGAAGGGCTATGTGCGCGGCGTCGAGCTCGGCGGCCAGTACTTCCTCGACGCCTTCGGCGGCATCTGGAAAAACTTCGGCGTGGCCGGTTCCTACACCCACGTCAACACCTCGAACCCGGTCAACTTCGGCACGGCCGCCGCGCCGCGCATCGTCGCCACGCCGCAGCCGATGCAGTCGAAGAACAGCTACAGCATCTCCGGCCTGTACGAGGACAACAAGCTGTCGGCGCGCCTGGTCTACACCTGGCGCTCGGAATCCATCCTGTTCGGCGTGTCGGCCAACCCGATCGACGCACGCTACATGGATTCCAACGGCGTGCTCGACGGTTCGATAAACTACCAGCTCACTGATGAGTTTACCCTGTCCGTGAACGCGTCGAATATACTCGACAAGGCGATCAATCGTTATGTCGGCGAACCGGGCACGTATCAGACCAACCTGGAGCGCCAGCACTACGGCAATGGCCGCACCTTCAGCCTGGCGCTGCGCTACAAGTTCGGTAAATAAACCGGCGCGCGGTCCATGCACAAGACGGAGGGGAGACCTTCCGTCTTTTTTCATTTTTGGAACAAAAACAATACTGGAGATAAAAACCGATGGCAAAACCGATGGCACTTCGTCTTTCCGTCCATGCATGCCTGCTGGCGCTTGCCAGCTTATCGATGGGGGCGGCGTCGGCCGCGCCCGCCGCCGAGTGGGAGCAGCCCGAAGTACTCGCCGTCAATCGCGAGCCGATGAAGGCGACCTTCTTCAACTTCGAGAGCCGGGAGAAGGCGCTCGCCGCCGACCCGGCCGCCTCGAAGTATTACCTGTCGCTCGACGGCACATGGTCGTTCGCGTATTCGACGACGCCGGACAACCGGCCCAAGGATTTCTACCGCGCCGATTTCGACCTGGCCGGCTGGAAAACCATCCAGGTGCCGGGCATGATCCAGGCGCAGGGCTACGGCAAGCCGATCTTCACCAACATCGATTATCCGTTCCCGATGGCCGAGCCCTTCATTCCGCACGCGCTCAACGAGGTCGGCTCCTACCGCCGCGACTTCACCGTGCCGGCCGACTGGGACGGGCGCGACGTGTTCCTGCACATCGGCGCGGCCGGCGCGGCCTATTACATCTGGGTCAACGGCGAGAAGGTCGGCTATTCGGAGGATTCCAAGCTGCCATCGGAATTTAATTTGAGCAAGTATGTCAAGCCGGGCAAGAACAGCATCGCCATCGAGGTCTACCGCTGGGCCGACGCCTCGTACCTGGAGGACCAGGACTTCTGGCGCCTGTCCGGTATCGAGCGCAGCGTCTACGTGTACGCGGAGCCGAAGTCGCGCCTGCGCGACTACACGGTCAACGCCTTGCTGGACAAGAAGAACTACAAGGATGGCCTGTTCTCGCTCAAGGCCGAGCTGGCCGGCGCGCCGGCGGCCGGCGAAATCGTCGCCACCGTCTACGACGGCGACAAGGCGGTGCTCACCACCAGCGGCCGCGTGCAGGGCGCCCAATTGGCGCTCGATGGCGTGATCCGCGACGTCAAGCCGTGGTCGGCCGAGACGCCCACCTTGTACCGTTTGGTGATCGAGTACAAGGGCGCCGACGGCAAGCTGGTGTCGGCGACGTCGCGCCGGATCGGCTTCCGCACGGTGGAGGTGGCCGGCGGCGAGGTGCGCGTCAACGGCAAGCGCGTGATGATCAAGGGCACCAACCGCCACGAGCACGATCCGGTGACCTACCGCGTGATGTCGATGGACCTGATGCGCAAGGACATCGAGATGATGAAGCAGGCCAACGTCAACGCCGTGCGCACGTCGCATTACCCGAACGATCCGCGCTGGTACGACCTGACCGACGAATACGGCCTCTATGTGATGGACGAGGCCAACATCGAATCGCACGGCTACATGCAGGCCGGCGACCAGGCGCTGGAAAAAGGCAAGCCGGAAGAGCGCGAAAAGATTCAGCTCGGCTACAAGCCGGACTGGAAGGCGGCGCACCTGGACCGCGTCGCGCGCATGGTGCAGCGCGACCGCAACCACCCGTCGATCATCTTTTGGTCGCTGGGCAACGAAGCCGGCACCGGCCCGAACTTCGACAACGCCGCGCAGTGGATCCGCGCCAACGACCCGACCCGCCTGATCAGCTACCTCGGCCACGGCACCATCGGCGAGGAGCACCTGCCCAACAGCTACACGGACATCTACGCGCCGATGTACGACGATATCGAGAAGATGGCCGACTACGCGGCCGACTCGCGCTACAAGCAGCCGATGATCCAGTGCGAATACGCGCACGCGATGGGCAACTCGCTGGGCAACTTCGAGGACTACTGGCAAGTCATCCGCGCCCACAAGAAACTGCAGGGCGGCTTTATCTGGGACTGGGTCGACCAGACCGTCTACATGAACGATGACAAGGGACGGCGCTTCTGGGCGTCCGGCTTCGACGTCAACCCGACAAGGGGCGACAACAGCGTCGTCGGCGACGGCGTGCTGCGCGCCGACCGCACGCCGGACCCGGAATACTTCGAGGTGCAAAAGGTCTACTCGCCGCTGGTGTTCGAAGGCAAGCCGGCGTCGGGCAAGATCACCGTCGTCAACCGCTACGACTTCAAGGACACCTCCGGCCTGGCGTTCGAGTGGGTGGCCAGCCGCGACGGCGTCGAGGTCGCGCACGGTCCGCTGCAAGTGCCGGTGGTGCCGGCGGCCGGCCAGCGCGAGGTCGCGTTGCGCCTGCCGACGCTGGACAAGGGGGCCGGCGAGCTGGTGCTGACGGTGCGCGCCAAGGCGAAGGACGCGTCCACCAAGGGCGTGGCCGCCGGCAGCGTGGTGGGCTGGTCGCAGTTCGTGCTGGCGCCGGCGCCGCGGACGGTGGTGGCGGCCAAGGGCGTCAAGCCGGTGCGCAATGGCGACGCCATCAGCATCGACGCCGGCAAGGCCACGCTGCGGGTCGACGCCACCACCGGCTTGATCAGCTACGTGGTCGGCGGCAAGACCTTGCTCAAGGGCGGAACGCCGAACTTCTGGCGCGGCCTGGTCGACAACGACGAGGGCGCCGGCGTCGAGAAAACCCACCAGGTGTGGAAGAAGTTCACCGAGCAGCGCACTGTGCGTTCGGTGGAGGCGGGCGCCAACAGCGTCAAGGTGTTGTACAGCTTTGGCGCCGGGGCCGTGCATTGGGAGACCGTCTACACCCTGAACGCCGATGGCGTGCTGGGCGTGGCGGCGACGTTCACGCCCTTGCGCGACGATTTGCCCGATCCGCTGCGCCTGGGCCTGCGCTTCGACAACGACAACTCGCTCGACGGCGTGCGCTGGTATGGGCGTGGCCCGCAGGAATCGTATGCCGACCGCAGCACCGGCTATGCGATCGGGCGCTACAGCGGCAAGGTCGCCGACCAGTATCACGGCTACAGCCGGCCGCAGGAAAGCGGCAACAAGACCGATGTGCGTTGGCTGTCGCTGTATGACGCCGGCGGCGCCGGCTTGACGGTGAAGGGAGCGGCGCCGTTGTCGGTCAACGCGCTGGCCTTCCCGTATGAGGACTTGTACCTGCGTCCGCGCGGCGAGTGGAAGAGCACGGAGATCGCGCCCCATGGCGATGGCACGTTGTTGATCGATCTGGCGCAGTCGGGCGTTGGCGGCGACACGGGCTGGAGCCTGGACGGGCGGCCGCACGCCAAGTATCGGGTCAAGAACGTACCGGCGAGCTACAGCTTCACGGTATCGCCGTCGGCGGTGCGGCAATAAAGCGCGACGCGGGCGGGGCAAGTTCCACCCCGCCCGCGTTTGCCTCGACGCCAGCGCCACCAATTGGGGACGTACCCCACGGGGTACGTCCCCGCTTGGCCGTGCGGGGTACTACCGGGATCCCCCCCACCCCAACCACCCAAGCGCATCGCATATAATCAACACTTGATAAACCAAGGAATCGCTGACCACCCAGCAAGGGAACATTGTGCCTGTAAAACAAACTGATCGTAGCCCGAGCGGCGCCACCATCTATGACGTGGCGCGCGTGGCGGGCGTGTCGGCCATGACGGTATCGCGGGTCATGAACGGCAACGCGCATGTGTCCGACGCCACGCGCGAAAAGGTCACGGCGGCGATCGCATCGCTGAACTACCAGGTCAATTTCGCCGCGCGCGCGGCGCGGGTCGGCACGCTCGGCGTCGGCCTGCTCTACAGCAACCCCAGTTCCGCCTACATGAGCGCCTTTCTGGTCGGCGCCATGGACCAGTGCAGCCAGAGCGGCGGCCAGCTCATCCTCGAGCGGTGCGACGACCTGCGCAGCCAGCGCAGCGCCATCGCGCGCCTGATCGCCAACGGCGCCGACGGCATCCTGGTGCCGCCGCCGCTGTGCGACTCCAAGTCCGCGCTCAAGCAGCTCGACCAGATCGGCATGCCCACCGTGGCGATCGCGACGGGCCGGCCGGTGGCCGGCGTGTCGGCGGTGCGCATCGACGACTACGCCGGCGCGATGGCGATGATGCGTTATCTGCTGGAGTTGGGCCACAAGGACATCGCCTTCATCCAGGGCGACCCGTTGCACACGCCGGCGCAGCTGCGTTACAAGGCGTACCAGGACGCCATGGCCGAAGCGGGGCTGGCGGTATTGCCCGAGCGCGTCGCGCCCGGGTTGTTCACCTATCGTTCGGGCCTGACGGCCGCGCGCCAGCTACTGGCGCACAAGACGCGCCCGACGGCCATCTTCGCCGCCAACGACGACATGGCCGCCGCCGTGGTCGCGGTCGCGCACGGGCTGCACCTGCAGGTGCCGGAGGATTTGGTGGTCTGCGGCTTCGACGACACGCCGGTCGCCACCACGGTCTGGCCGGAGCTCACCACGATCCACCAGCCGATCAGTGACATGGCGCGCGCCGCGGTCGACCTGCTGGTCGACCAGATCCGCCGCCGCCGCGCCGGCGAACCCGCCTCGGTGCAGCACAAGCTGCTGCCGTTCACGCTTATCACGCGCGAATCGTCGGATCCCACCCAGGCGAGCGCCTAACCCCCCCCACCCCCGGGGAGGGTCAGTGCCGACATTCGGACATTTCACGAACATCGGACGCTAAACTGACATTGTGTGGATCGGCGTTGCGTATTCCGCCAGGCGCCGTCGGCGGCTCTTGGCGGATTACGGCTTCGCCTAATCCGCCCTACGTGGCCATACGTGGCCATACGTGGCCATACACATGGCCATACACGTGGCCATGCGTGCCAATACGTGGCTATACGTGGCTTTCCGCGATCGGCGTGCGCCGCGCGAGAGGCGTTTAGAGGATGAGGATGCCCTGGAGCGATGAGATTTCTTCCGGGGACGACCAGCTGCCGCGCAGGCGGCCGGTTGCGTCGAATTCGAGCAGCTGTTGCCCTTTTTTGCCGTTGTCGGGGCCGTGCCCTTGCCAGTTGGCGACCAGCAGGCGGCCGTCGTCCAGTTGCTGGAAGGTGGCGTAGAAGAAGGGCGCCACTCCCGCCGGCACCTCTTGCTCGCCGCCGAAGGTGCTTTGCAATTCTCCTTGCGCGTCGAAACGGGCCATGAAGCCGCCGTAGCCGGCCGAGACCAGCGTGGTGCCGTCCGCGCAGCGCTCGGCTTTCCAGGCGTGTACGAAGCCGGGCGCGCGCAGTTGTCGCACGGCGTTGAGCGCAGCGTCCGTTTCGAGGATGTGGTCGTTCATGCACAGCAGGTAGCCGCCCTCGGCGGTGCGACGCATCAGCCGGACGTAGTCGCCGTCGCGGCGGGCGCTGCGGACCAGCGCGTTGTGGCGGTCCAGCGTGAGGACGTTGATGCGGCCCGTGCCGTCGAGGTTGTAGCCGGTTACGAGCGTCGTGCCGTCGTCGAGCCGGCAGGCGGACGTGACGTCGCTCCAGCGCTCGCATGCGGCCAGCACTTCGCCGGTATCGATGCGCAGTTCGAAAAAGCCGCGCTCGAAGCCGATCAGCACGCGGTCGTCGTCAAGCCGCTGCATGTCGCGCGCGAGCGGGAAGTCGGCCAGCTCGCGCGTCCAGATGGCGCCGGAGCGGGTGGTGTCGATCAGCGAGATGCGCTGGCGGCCTTCGTCGATGGCCAGCAGGGTGTGGTTCAGTGTCATGTGTCGCGGTCCTTGTTACCAGTAGGGTTCCCAAGTGCGGCTCAGGCGCACCAGGGATTCGAGATAGAAGTAGTCGCCCCAGATGCAGCGCTCGTCGACGCCGATCCCATGCGGCTTGTGGTAGACGGCGTGCTTGAGCAGCCCGCCGCCGGCCACGCCGTCCGTGTCCGCGTAGCGCTGCGACAGTTGCCGTACCGTGCGCATGGCCGCGCGCTCGTAGTCGCCGCGCAGCGGGTCGAGCAGCGGCAGCTTGCTGGCCAGTTCCAGCAGGCCGCAGGCGGCGATGGCGGCGGCCGAGCTGTCGCGCTCCTCGTCGCCGTCGGTGAAGACCAGGTCCCAGTAGCAGATGCCGTCGTCGGGCAGCCGGTTCAGGTAGTAGTTGGCCAGCACCTTGGACAGCTCGAGCAGGCGGGTGTCGCCGTTGTGGCGGAACACCAGCGGGAAGCCGGCGATGCCCCATGCCTGCCCGCGCGCCCAGCAGGAGTCGTCGGCGTGGCCCTGGTGGGTCTTGCCGTGGCGCGGCAGCCCGGTCGCCGGATCGAAGAAGAACGTGTGGAAGGTCGAGCCGTCGGCCCGCACGATGTGGCGCGCGGCCGCTTCGATATGCCGGTCGGCGGCCTGGCGGTAACGCAGGTCGCCGCTGTGCCCGCTGGCCCAGTACAGCAGCGGCAGGTTGAGGTTGCAGTCGATGATCATGCGGCCGCTTTGCTCGGGGTCGTTGAGATCGCCCCATGCCTGGATGATGCCGGCCCGCGGCTGGTAGCGCTCGAGCAGCAGCGCGGCCGCGCCCATGGCCGCCCCGGCCGCGATGGCGCTGCCAGTCAGCTTGTGCGCGGCCACGCACGACAGGCTGTACAGGAAGCCGAGGTCGTGGTGGTTGACGTTGATGCGCTGCGCCTGCCTGTGGTGAAAGCCCAGCACGTGGCGCTCGGCGGCCTCGCGGTAGCGCGCGGCGCCGGTGGCCTCGTAGGCCAGCCACAACATGCCGGTCCAGAAGCCGTTGGTCCATTCGATGTTGCCGATGGCCGGGTAGACGCCGCCAACGCTCGACGGCGCCGGAAAGTCGTCGCCGAAGTGGGCAAGGTTGCGGTCGATCGCGGCCAGCGCCTGCTCGAGCGCGCGCGCCAGCAGTGCGCGGCTTGACGCGTCCGGCGGCGTGGCGCCCCGGAGCGGTTCGATGACGGCGGAGTTGAGGGGCAGGGACATGTCGTTTCCTAAAATTATTGGATCTTTTGCAGTGGTTCGGGCAGCGCGTCCGGCTTGCCGAGGCGGCGCGACGGCGTCTCGGCCGGCGTGGCTTCCAGCGCGAACGCCGACAGCACCAGGAACACCATCCCCAGCCCGGCCAGCGCCAGATAGGTGGCCGGAAAGCCGATCAGGTCGTAGCTTTTGCCGACCATCGGCGACAGGATCGCCAGCCCCAGCGAGTGGCCGAAGCTGACCCCGACCATGTACAGGGTGGACGCCAGGCGCGTGTCGAAGTGGTGGGCGATGTAGCGGAACACCGACACCACCAGGATCGGCAATTCGACCGAGTGCAGCATCTTGAGCACCGAGATCGACACCGGCCCGACGGCGAAGCTGGAGCCGCCGATGCGCAGCATCATGATGGTGCCGGCCAGCATCAGGCCGTTCTTGGCGCCGATGCGCTTGACCAGGATGGGCGACAGGAACAGGCCGCCGGCCTCGATGAAGATCTGCGCCGAGTTCAGGTAGCCGAACATGGCCGCGCCTTGCTGGGGCGTCGGAAACAGCGAGGCGAAGTAGCTGGGAAACTGCTGGTCGAACACCAGATACAGGTTCGTCACGCCGAGGATGAACACCATGAAGCGCCAGAACTTGGGATCGCGCAGCAGCCCGAGCGCGTCGCCCAGCCTGACCTTGCCCGCGTCGCCGGCGGCGCCGTGGCCGGTGTCGGTGCGCCACGCCAGCAGCATGACAAGCATCAGCAGCCCGGCGCCGGAGGCGATGAAGAAATTGATGCCGGGATTGAGGTTGAACAGGTGGCCGCTCATCATCGCCGCGCTGGCGAAGCCGAGCGAGCCGCACAGGCGCACGCGGCTGTATTCGAAGCCGTGGCGGCGGCCGATGCGGTCGACATACGACTCGATCGCGTAGCTGCCGGCGATGAACGTCACGCCCAGGTAGACGCCGCCGACGGCCGCCCCCAGCAGCAAATTGGCCTTGAGCAGCGGCGCGTAGACGTACAGGAAGAACAGCCCGCACAGCGTGCACAGCGCGCTGACGGTCCACAGGATGTGCTTGCGCATGCCGACCTTGTCGGAAATGAAGCCGTAGATCGGCTGCGAGCACATGGCGGCGATGAAGTTGGCCGAGAACACCACGCCGGCCTCGGTGCCGGACAGGTGCAGCGTGTTGCGCAGCCACAGCGTCAGCAGCGAAATGCTCATCGCCTGCGCGAAGAAGTAGACGAAGACAAAAACGCTCAGGAAGCGGAAATGGGATTGGCTGGGCGTCATGTCTAGTCCTGTGCCGTGATGCGGATGGCCACGCCGCCGGAGGCCGACAGTTTCGCCTCGATGACGCCGCCGGCGTCCACCGCGCGGCGCTCGATGCCGACGCGCGTGGCGCCCGGCGCGTTGGCGTCGTCGGCGTAGATGGTGGCCTGGTACTTGCGGCCCTTGTCCAGGAAGTCCAGCGCAATGGTGACGGTGCGCGCGGCGTTGTTGGTGATGGCGCCGACGAACCAGTCGGCGCCGCTGCGGCGCGCCACCGTGACGAACTCGCCCGGCCTGCCGGCGAGCACGCGGCTTTGGTCCCAGGTGACGGGAATGTCGTCCCAGAACGACAGCTCCGGCTCGTCGTGTTCCAGTTCGGGACGGTCGTACCAGTACAGCGTTTGCAAGGGGCTGTAATAGATCGCCGCCAGCGCCAGCTGGTGCGCGTGCGTGGTCTTGATGCGCGGATCGAAGTAGCAGATCGTGTAGTCGGCGGCGCCGGCCAGGTAGCGGGTGAAGGGCAGCACCGTGTTGTGGGTCGCGTCCGGCATTTCCTCGTTGCCGCGCACGCCTTCGGACGTCAACAGGTTGGGCCAGGTGCGCTGCTCGCCGGTGGGGCGCCAGTCGTCGTGGATGTTGACCATGATTTTCGCCTCGGCCGCCTGCGCGATGGCCTTGTTGATCCACGTCGACCAGCGGTGCGAACCGACCTGCACGAAGCCGAACTTGACGCCCTTGACGCCCCAGTCCCGGTAGGTCTTGAACAAGGTGTCCGACTGCGTCAGCAGCGCTTGCTGGTTGACGTACAGCCAGACGCCGACGCCGCGCTCCTTGCCATAGCGGATGATCGCCGGCAGGTCGAAGTCGGGGATGGCGACCTTGGTGGCGTCCGAGTCGAACGAGAACGCCGGGCCGTACCATTTCCAGTCGAACAGCACGTATTGCAGCTTGTGCTTGACGGCGAAATCGATGTTGGCCCTGGCGGCGGCGGTGGTCTGCGTCATCACGCGCATGATCTTGCCGGGCTTGATCCAGTCCGGCTCGGCGATTTTCGACGGTGGATTGAGGTTGAGGATGAAGTGGTTGTTGTCGGCCAGCGCGCCGGCCGATTCGGCGACCATGATGCCGCGCCACGGCGTGCTGAACGGCGAAATCAGGTCGGCCGCATCGTGCATCGCGGTGACGATGGTGTTGGGCTTGTCCTTGCTCAGCTTGAACTTGGTGCGCGCGTAGTCGACCATCCGGCCTTCGAGCAGGGCGACGTGGATGCCGCCGAGCAGCTCGAGCGTCAGCGGGCGTTCGGCCTCGTCGGGCCAGTTGGCCAGGTCGAGTTTTTGGTAGGGCGCCTGCGCCCAGCCGGCGAACCAGGCCTTGGTCTCGACCGGCAGCGCGAACTCGGTGTTTTCCTGCGTCACGCGGTAATAGCTGCCTTTCGGATTTTCCGGAAACACGAAGCGGAACGCCACGCCCTCGTTATAGGCGCGTACCTCCAGGTTCATCCTGTAGTCGGGATTGTCGTCCTTGACCATGCTTATGGTCAGCAAGTTGTAGTTGTCCGGAATCTCGGCGCGCTCGCCGTGGACGGGTTTCCAGGTGCCGGCCCGGCTGGTCGTGGCCGCGCCGGTGATGGCCAGGTTATCGAACCATTTCTTGCGCCGGTCGATCTTGAGCGCCATCGAGCTCTCCGACAGATGGTTATCGAGCTGCAGCTCCAGCAAGGAATCGAGAATGACGGGCTTGTGCTTGTAATTGACGCGGTAAAACAGCTGCCGCTCGCCGGTTGCGGCCGTGGTCTGATAAAAAATATACTGCAAGTGCGCGTCCGGCGACAACACGGTGGCAAGGTGCTCCTGCTGAGCCGCATGACTCGGTCCACCGAAAAGCAACAACAGCAAAATCACGTAGGGTGGATTAGCGAAGCGTAATCCGCCAAGCGCCGCCCGCAGCCCATGCCGGACAGCGCCAAGCTGCCGAACCCGTCCCGTGCAAAAAGTAAATAGTTTCATCGTGTCTCGTTATGGTTGTTATGTGAATCAATTGTAACCAGCTCGGGCGCCGGATCAGCGCGCGGCCGAAATGCCCTGTGGCCAAACGCCGATGCGATACCGCGTGCGCCAAGGCTCCCCGGGCCGCAGCGCAACGCCGAGCCGGTCGGCCAGCGGATGCTCCGCCGGCGCCGCAGCAACCCGCCCCAAATCGAACAAACTATCAACCGGCTCCGCCCCGATGGCCAGATGCCGGCTCATCCAAGGAAAATTCACCCGCCCGCCATTGCTAATCCACAGCATCAGATCCGGCAACTGCGCCGTATCCCACCAAAGCCCGACACACGCGTCGTAATCGAGGTAGCGCAGCGCGAACGGCGGCGCGCCGCCGGCCCCGGCCGGCGCGCGCACCTGCATCAGCTCCTCGGTCGGCATCGCCAGCGGCAGCCGCGCCAGATCGAGCGGACCGTCGACGCCGGCCATCGCCGCCAGCGCTGCGGAGCGCGTGTCCGCCAGCAGCCGCGACACGGCGCCCGGCGCCGCGGTCGGATAGCTGTGGATGCCGGCATGTTCGCCCAGCACCACCTCGACCCGGCCCGGCGTGGCCGGAAGGCGGAACGTCGGATGCAGCCCGACCGGCATGCGCGCGGGGCGGCGCGACCAGATGGCCAGGCTGATATCGAGCGCGGCGGCGCGCGGATCGACCGCGATCACCCTTTCCATGCGGTCGATCGCGCAACCGGCCGGATAGTCGATCGCCAGGTGCACGCGGTGCGCCGTGGCCTCGACACAGCGCCAGGCGTGGTTGGCGGCGTAGCCGTGGGTCCAGCCGTCGCCGCCAGCGTCAGCTTTTTCCGCCAGGACGCGCCAGCCCTGCGGCAGCGGACCCGGATCGTCGGTGCGGCCGAACGGCGCGCACGGCCACTCGCCGCGCATCCGGCGCAGCAGGCCGGGCAGGGCGGTGGCGCCGGTGGTGCCGGCCCACGGCGCCACGTGCATGATATCGAGTTCGCGGTCGTCGTCGAGCCGCAGGCTCACCGGCCCGAGCATGCCGCCCAGCGCCTGCACTTCGGCGCTGCCGAAGTCCCACGCCAGGCGCCACGCGCGGCCGGCGGCCGGGGTGGCGATGCGCTGCGCGTGGTTCATCGCGCCAGCCATCCGCCGTCGACCGGCAGGGTGATGCCGTGCACGTAGTCGCTGGCGCCGCTGGCGAGGAAGACGGCGGCGCCGGCCAGGTCGTCCGGCCGGCCCCAGCGCCCGGCCGGAATGCGCTCCAGTATCGCCGCCGCGCGCCCGGCGTCGGCGCGCAGCGGGGCGGTGTTGTTGGTCTCGAAGTAGCCCGGCACGAGCGCGTTGACGTTGATGCCCTTGGCGGCCCATTCGTTGGCCAGCGCGCGCGTCAGGCCGGCCAGCGCGCTCTTGCTGGCGGTGTAGGCCGGCACGCGGATGCCGCCCTGGAACGACAGCAGCGAGGCGACGTTGATGATCTTGCCGGCGCCTTGCGCGGCCATGTGCCGCGCCACCGCCTGCGACAGGAAGAACACCGAGCGCAGGTTGGTGTTGACGACGGCGTCCCAGTTTTCCTCGGTCACGTCGAGGCTGTCGGCGCGGTCGATGGTGCCGGCGTTGTTGACGAGGATATCGAGCCGGCCGGTGAAGGCGATGGTGGCGTCGACCACGCGCCGCACCGGTTCGGTCGAGCCGAAATCGGCCGGCACCAGCAGAAAGCGGCGGCCCAGCGCGCGCACTTGCGCGGCCGTGTCGTCGGCGGCGCTGCGGCCGGCGGCGACGATGTCGGCGCCGGCGCCGGCCAGCGCGATCGCGATCGCCCGGCCCAGGCCGGTGTTGGCGCCGGTGACGAGCGCCGTGCGGCCGTCCAGGTTGAACAGTTCGGTCATCGGAGTTCCTTATTTCAGCTGGCAGACATCGAGCGTGCACATGTCGGTGTAGTCGAGGTTTTCGCCGCCCATGGCCCAGATGAAGGCATAGCTGGCCGTGCCCGAGCCCATGTGGATCGACCACGGCGGCGAGACGACGGCCTCCTCGTTGGCGACGACGATGTGGCGCGCCGAGTCCGGCTCGCCCATGAAGTGGAACACGCGCTGCTGTTGGTCCAGGTTGAAGTAGAAATATACTTCCGAGCGGCGCTCGTGCAGGTGGGGCGGCATGGTGTTCCACACGCTGCCGGTCTTGAGGATGGTCAGGCCGAGCAGCAATTGGGCGGAGGCGCACACGCCGGGGATCACGTATTGGTAGATGGTGCGCTCGTTGGACGTCTCGGCGCTGCCGCGTTCGAGCGGCACGGCCTGCGCGTGGGTGATCTTGACCAGTTCGTGGCGCGCGTGGGCCGGGGTCGAGGCCAGGTAAAAGCGCGCCGGATCGGCCGGGTCGAGCGATTCGAAGCGCACGTTGGCGCTGCCCATCGGAATATACAGGCCGTCGAGCGGCGCCATCTCGAACACCTGGCCGTCGACGGTGACGCGGCCGGTGCCGCCCGCCACGTTGATCACGCCAAGCTCGCGGCGCGCCAGGAAGGGCTGGCCGAGCGCGGACACCGGCTCCGTGTGGGTGGGCAGCGTCAGCGCCGCGGTGACGGGCGCGGCGCCGCCGATGACGAACCGCTCGTGGTGGCAGTAGTTGAGCTTGATACGGTCGCCGACGAACAGGCTGCTGATTAAATAGCGTTCGCGCAGCTGTTCATTGCTCGCGTGCGGCATCATGTCGGGATGCGTGGCGTGGAATATTTTTTCGTACATCCTGGTCTCCTGGAGATGAATTCTACTGATAACTGTTATCGATAACAAGTATAATGTCATACGCGTTTGAAAAGCAACGCGCACGTGGCCCGAGCGCCTGGATTTTCAAGGTCCGGTCAATCGACTGAAAAGTGATTCGTGAGGAGTGGTCTGTTGAAAACCGCTGTCGCAATGTTGTTGGCGCTCGCGTGCGCCTCGGCCGCCGTCCACGCGGCCACCATGCCGGCCCCGGCCGGCACGGCCGCCCGGGTCCGCGCGTCCGCTACGAAGGCGTCCGCGCCCTGGATGGCGGACCTGGGCAACGGCCGGTATCGCAATCCCATCCTGTACGCCGACTATTCCGACCCGGACGCGATCCGTGTCGGCGACATGTTCTATATGACCTCGTCGAGCTTTGGCAACGCGCCCGGCCTGCCGCTGCTGCAATCGTCGGACATGGTCAACTGGGAACTGGTCGGCCACGCCTTGCCCAGGCTGGTGCCGGAGGACGTGTTCGCCAAGCCGCAGCCGGGCAAGGGCGTGTGGGCGCCGGCGCTGCGCCACCACGCCGGCAAGTTCTGGATCTTTTATCCGGACCCCGATTTCGGCGTCTATGTGATGACGGCGCAACGCTTCGCCGGGCCGTGGAGCGCGCCGCATTTGCTGCTGCCGGGCAAGGGCATCATCGATCCGGCGCCGCTGTGGGACGACGACGGCAAGGCCTGGCTGGTGCACGGTTGGGCCAAGAGCCGTTCCGGCATCAACAACATCCTCACCTTGCGCCGCATGGACGCGCAAGCGCGCACGCTGCTCGACGCGCGCGGCACGGACATCATCGACGGCAATAAATTGCCGGGCTATCACACGGTCGAGGGGCCGAAGCTTTACAAGCGGGACGGTTACTACTACGTGTTCGCGCCGGCCGGCGGCGTCGAGCATGGCTGGCAGTCGGTGTTCCGCGCGCGCGCCATCGAAGGGCCGTACGAGGACCGCATTGTCATGGCGCAGGGCACCTCCAGCATCAACGGCCCGCACCAGGGCGCGTGGGTCGACGGCGTGGACGGGCGCGACTGGTTCTATCATTTCCAGGACCTGGGCCCATACGGACGCGTGGTCCATTTGCAGCCGATGCAATGGCGCGATGGCTGGCCGGTGATCGGCGAGGACAAGGACGGCGGCGGCGTCGGCGAGCCAGTAACCACGCATGCCAAGCCGGCCGGCAAGGATCGCGGCCTGCTGGCGCCACCGGCGGGCGACGAATTTGGCGGCCAGCGCCTCGGCTTGCAGTGGCAGTGGAATGCCAATGCCGATGCGGCCGGCCGCTGGCTGTCGCTGACGGCGCGGCCCGGGTTCCTGCGCCTGCCCGCGCAGCCGGCGCCGGAGGCGGGCAGCGTGCGCGAGGTGCCGTCGCTGCTGACGCAGAAGTTTGCGGCGCCGGCCTTCACGGTCGACACCCGGATCGAGGCGCGCGGCGCCGATCTCCAGCGAGCCGGCCTGCTGGTGCTGGGGATACGCTACGCGTGGCTGGGCTTGCGCCACGGCGACGGCGCCACGCGGCTGGTGCTGGCCACGTGCGAAGAGCCGGCGCCGGCCTGCGTCGAGCGGGTCGAACCGTTGCTGACGGTGGTGGAGCGGCGGCCGCTGTACCTGCGCGCCGAGGTCGACGCCGGCGCCGTGGTGCGGTTCTCGTACAGCATCGACGGCAAGGCATTCACGCCCGCGGGCAAGCCGTTCCAGGCCGGCGTGGGGCGTTGGGTGGGAGCGCAAGTGGGCCTGGTCAGCACGCGCTGGCCGGGAGCGAACAAAGCGCCATCGTATATCGACGTCGACTACTTCCGTGTAACGGCCCGTGGGGCGGATTAGCGCGCAGCGCGTAATCCGCCGCGCGCCGCCGACAGCGCCACAAGAAATCCGCAACCCGACAAACAATCCGCTAACAACAAACCAGGAGACAACGATGATCAAAAAAATCCTCACGGCCGCCGCCGTGCTGTGGTGCGGGTGCGCCTCGGCCCAGGTGCAGGTATTCCCATTCCCCGAGCCGATCCGCTACTCGCACCACAGCGACGACTACACCGTCCGCGTGCGCACCCCGGGCGGCGTGTGGCAAGACCTGTACGAATACAAGGTCAAAGTCGATCTCGACACGCAAAGCGAGGCCTCGATGGTCCACTTCAACTTCGACGGTCCGGTGGAGGTGGCCGTGCAGAAGAACAACGGCCGCTTCACCAGCGTCGCCATCCGGCCGGACGCCAAGGGCATCAAGCCAATCATCAAGGGGCGCACCGCCTTCTTCACCCTGGACCGCCCGGCCAACCTGAGCATCGAGTTCGACGACGACCGCCTGCACAACCTGCACCTGTTTACGCACGCGATCCGCCAGGACATGCCCAAGCCGCCGGAGCGCAAGCCCGGCGAGGCCATCGGCAAGGGCGAGACGCCGGACTTCACCCGGCCGGTGGTGTACTTCGGCCCCGGCGTGCACGACGGCGACTTCAATCTGCGGTCCAACACCACGGTCTACATCGACGGCTCGGCGATACTCAAGCGCCCGCTGGTCATCAATGGCGTGCAGAACGTCAAGGTGATCAGCGACGGCCTGTTCGACGGCGTCGATATGCTGGTGATCAAGGATTCAAGGAACGTGGTGATCGACGGGCCGATCTTCGTCAACCAGCCGCACGGCACGATGCGCTGCATCACCTCGCAGGACATCGAGGAGCGCAACATCCGCACCATCGGCGCCGGCAAGTGGTCGGACGGGCTCGGCCATTTCGCCTGCGAGCGGGTGACGGTGGCGGACAGCTTCATCCGCACATCCGACGATTGCATCACCCTGTATAACCACCGCTGGGATATCTGGGGCGACACGCGCGACATCGTCGTCAAGGACACCACCTTGTGGGCCGATGTGGCGCACGCGGTCATGATCGGCATCCACGGCAACACGCCGTCGGCGGCCCATCCCCGGCCGGAGGTGCTCGAGCGCATCCGCTTTAGCAACATCGACATCCTCGACCACGACGAGGACGACCCCGAGTACGAGGGCGCGATCGGCATCATGGCGGCCGACGACAACCTGGTGCGCGACGTGGTGTTTGAAAATATCCGGGTCGAGCGCATCGAGGAGGGCAAGTTGTTCAACCTGCACATCGCCTTCACGCCCAAATACAATACCAGCCCGGGGCGGGGCATCGAGAATGTCACATTGCGCGACATCCATTTCACAGGTAACGGCTCGCCGAGCGCGGCGGTTATTTATGGCTACGACGCCGGCCGCAAGGTCAAGAACATCACGATCGACAACGTCACGGTCGGCGGCAAGAAAATCAAGGGCGCCGAACCGAACCTGCTCGACATCGGCCAATTTGTCGAAAACGTCATCTACAAGTAGGGTGGATTAGCGCGCCAGCGCGTAATCCGCCAAGCTCCGCCGGCGGCTGCCCTGACGGGCCGCCGGACGAAAAAGATACGCCGCTTACAGCACCTCCGGCGGAATCGACACCCCCACCGGCCCGGCCGCCTTGGCCTCCAGTTCGGCCAGGCGCGTCTCCAGCGTCTCCAGTTTGGCGCGGGTTTTGGCCAACACCTGCGTTTGAATATCAAATTCCTCGCGCGTCACCAGGTCCAGTTTGGAGAAACCCTGCGTCATCATGGACTTGACGTTCTTCTCAATGTCCTTTGCTGGTGAGTTTTCGATGGCCTGGCTGATCTTGTTTTGCAAGTCATTAAAAAAAGTGTTCATATCCATAATATTCCTTGATCAGGTGGGGTTAAGGATGCACCATCAAGGTGCGTCCCGGCTTCAAACTGGTGCACTACCAAACACTTCTTCGCCCGACACTTTCAAATTATCACTTTTGTCCGAGTAGGTGCGTTGTCGTAGATGATACGGCAGCTATCTACTGAGCAACATTAGCTGGCACGCATTCTGCTAAAGAAGTCATTGAATGCCGCTCACTGCCTCGCGTCATAAGGATTTTACCTGTAACCGTATTTTCTGTATCTGTGACTAAGTTCAATAACTACAAGGACAAAATTATGAAAAGCACGAACCTGACCCTGATCGCAGCGTTGACCTTAGCATTCGCTTCCCTGAGCGCCTCCGTGGCGCAGGCCCAGGACGCGCCATCCGCGCCCGCGGCCGAACCCGTACCGGACAACCAGATCAGCTATAACGTTGGTGTGGTCAGCGACTACCGCTACCGCGGCATCTCGCAAACCCGTCTGAACCCGGCGCTGCAAGGCGGCGTCGATTACGTCAACAATCCGACCGGCTTCTACCTCGGCACCTGGGCATCGACCATCAAGTGGGTCAAGGATGGCGGCGGCGACGCCGATCTGGAAATCGACATCTACGGCGGCAAGCGCGGCGAGATCACCAAGGACTTCACCTACGACGTCGGCGGCCTGTACTACGTCTACCCGTCGAACCAGCTGGCGACCAACGCCAATACCTTCGAGCTGTACGCCCAGATCGGCGCCGGCCCGTTTTCGGTCAAGTATTCGCATTCGACGAGCAACCTGTTCGGCACCGCCGACAGCAAAAACAGCGGTTACGTCGACGCCCAGTTCAACCAGGACCTGTATGACGGCTACATCCTGAACCTGCACGCCGGCCACCAGAACGTCAAGAACAACGGCGCGCTGAGCTACAGCGACTACAAAATCGGCTTCACCAAAGATTTCGGCGTCGTCACGTTGGCATTGGCGGCGGTCTTTACCAACACCGACGCCTACGTCGGACGTGACAAGAACCTCGGCAAAACCGGCGCCGTGCTGACCATTTCCAAAACCTTCTAAGCGAGGCTTAGCATGAAAATGATTACCGCCATTATCAAGCCGTTCAAGCTCGACGAGGTCCGCGAGGCCCTCTCGGCGATCAACGTGCAAGGTATCACCGTGACCGAGGTGAAAGGCTTCGGTCGCCAGAAAGGCCACACCGAGCTCTATCGCGGTGCCGAATACGTCGTCGACTTCCTGCCCAAGACCAAGATCGAGGCGGCGGTGGACGATGCGATCGTCGAACAGGCGATCGAAGCGATCGAAGGCGCTGCCCGCACCGGCAAAATCGGTGACGGCAAGATCTTTGTGTACAACCTGGAACAGGTGATCCGTATTCGTACCGGTGAAACCGGCCACGAAGCTCTTTAAGGGGAAGATTGATGAAGAAAACTATAACAACATTGCTCGCTGGGGTTTCCATCCTGTTCGCGCTTGCCGCGCCGGTCCACGCGCAAGAGGCCAAACCGGCTGACGCGCCCGCCGCCGCCACCGCGCCGGCCGCCGCCGCGCCGGAAGCGCCTGCCGCCGCGCCTGCC
>CAUPRW010000078.1:0-25847 GCA_963513825.1 uncultured Duganella sp. | reverse complement strand
GCCGTTGCCGTCGATCCAGTCGCTGGCCGACAGCGCCTGGCGCAGGCCGCTGCGGATGTAATCGAGCTGCCAGGCGATCGAATTGTCCCAGCCCTTGGGCATGAGGTTGAAGTCGGCGCCGATTTCGACGTACATGACGTACGGAGTGCCGACGTTGCTGTCGACCACGTAGGCGCCGTACGCCTGCAGCGTCTTGGCGATCTTGCGCAATTTCGGGTCGGTGATCTTGCTCAGGTCAAACGTCGTCGGCAGCATCATCAACGCGCCGTAGGGAATCGTGCCGGTGTTTCGCGTCAGCGAGCCGTCGGCGCTGGTGGCTGGGAACACATAGGCGGGGGACTTGACGCCGTTGGCCAGCGCGTTGAACGTGAGCGAGATGGCCAGCGCGTGGCTGTACGTCTCCTTGCCGTCGTTGACCTCGTGCTTGCGGATCAGGCCGGCCAGTGGCGGGATGCCGACCGCGCGGGCGCCCTGGTAGTAGTGGGCCGGATCGGCCCAGCCGGTGCCGTCGATCTTGCTCCACGAATAGAGCGCGGCGGTCCAGCGGCCGTCGGCCTGCTGGCGCAGCTTCCAGAACGAATGGATCACGTTGGTGACCGGGTCGACGATGTCGGCGTGGCCGTCGGCGGCCGAGGCCGGCACGACGTTGCCCGGCCAGCGCGGCACGACGATCACGCGCGCGCCGCCCGAGTCGGGGTCGGCCACGCCGGTCAGCAGGGTGGCGGTGCTGCCCTGGCCGTAAATGGTCATCGGCTTGTCGGTGGCGGCGGCCTGGAACACGCCGGTCGAGAAGCCGCCGGCCGACACCGACGGGAAGTAGCTCGACGTCGGCACGCCGGTGGTGCCCAGCACCGGCTTGACAGGCCGGGCGTTCCACAAGGAGGTCGCGGCGAACGGGCGCAGGTAGGTGCCGAAGGCGGCCGGCGCGGTGGCCTGCGTCAATGGCGTGGTTTTGGCTGGGATCGGCGCGAGGGTCTGGGCCAGCGCCGGGAACATGGCGAGAATCAGGGATAGCGCAACTGCGAGGTGGCGGAAATGCATGTGGTGCTCCTTTGTGGGTTACTTCGGCCAAGCGTCGACCGTCTTTCGGTGCCGGATGGCGCAATCTGTGTAGGCCGCGATCAGGCCAGTCGACCAGTCCAGCACCAGGTCGAAGTCATCGACCGTGGGCGCCGGCGGCAGCTGTTGGCAATCACTTGCCAGGTACTGGTCGAGCAATGGCCGCGTTGGCGGCGGCAGTGGTTTCGGAGAGGTAGCGCAGCCGGTCAGGGCCAGGCCGGCAATCAGGAGGCAGAGGCGCAGGCTTTGCATTGGCGTAGTTCCGTTTGATGGCGGCCAGCTGGCCGAGGATGGCGATCGTGTCGACCTGGGCGCCGGTGGCGGCGTCCTTGATGGCGCTGGCGGCCCGCTTGTAGTCGTCGAGGGCGACCTGCGACGCCTGCGTGATAGCGGTCGCGTTGTCCAGCTTGACCTCGGCGATGTCGGCGCGCAGGCGCCAGCCCTGCACCTGCCAGCCGGCGCCGAAGCCCAGTGTCAGGGCAAGCGCGCCGGCGCCGAGCAGCGCCCATGGATTGATGGCGAGCGGGTTCACGTCCGCACCCGCACGATGCCGGGCCGCGTGCCGTGGCGGTCGATAGTGATGATCCTGTTGATCGGCTTCGCCGGCGCCGGCCGGCCGACGTGCACCCAGGTCAGCTCGTTGATCAGCTGGCCGATGCCGAACTCCGCCATTTTTGGCACAAGGGCCTGGCACGCCTCGTAGGGCGTCATGCCGACCGCCTTGAAATCGGCGGCCATGCCCTTGATGTGGTCGCTGCCGTCGGAACTGCCGACCGCGCGATTCACTTTCACCGCGCGGTAACCACTGATGTCGAACATGGGCGTGTCACGGCCGCGTAGCTCGGTCAGGTAGTCGCGGATTTTCTGGAGCATGTCGGCGGTCAGCTGTAATTCGGCGATGATGCCCATGGTCGGCGTGTTGTCGAGGCCGTCGCGCACGGCGGTGGCCGAATACGTCAGTTCCTCGAGCTTGAAGTTTCGGGTCAGGTTCATATCAGGCCTCGTCCTGGCGGCGACTGCCGGCCACGTAGAGTGCGATCCCGACAGCGAACAGGCACTCGAACACGTCGCGCGCGGCCACGCAGGACGCGAAGCCGGCGGCGCTGCCGGCCAGCAGCGACACGTGCGCGAAGCGGATGTTGTTGGGCGTTGCCTTCGTCATCTTGTTGAGCGAAATCGTGCTGATGTAGAACACGTACAGGCAGGCGATCGCTTGGATGATGGGGGTCAGTGACATAGCGATTACTCCTTCGGGTCCGACAGCCACGGCAACTTGATGTCGCGCAGCCGGTCGATGAGGGCGAAAAGCACCGGCACGGCGCGCATCGCGGCCAAGCCAGCGAAGAATGCCACCGCGCGCTCCAGGCTCGCCGGCAGGTCGAGGTAGTGCAGCGCCATGGGCGTGGCCATGACGGCGACGGCAGTGCCGGTCAGCACCGCAGTGACGGCCTGCGGGCGCGTCAACTCCTTGGCGTAGCTGAGCGACACGGCGGCGCCGAGGAAGGAGAAGATGAGCACGCCGTATTTGATACCGGCGATGCTTTCCTCAGCGTTGGGCGTTTGAATTGGCATGGGCGCTTTCAGTGGGCGTAAAAAAACCCGCCGAGGCGGGCTGTGGTGGAGCGATGGGTGCTACGGGTTCAGCGCGGCGGCAGCGATGAACAGCGCGTCGACCTCGGCGCCGGTCTTGCTCAAGGCCGCCGCCACGGTTGCGACCAGATCGCAGGTGCGGCGCACCGCGGGGCTGCGCTGGAATCGCACGCGGGCGCGCGCGCCAGCCGCGTCGTCGGGCAGGTCGGCGAAGTAGGCCTCAATCCCCAACCACAGGCCGGCGTCGATGGCGGCCAGCGCGAACTGATCGGCGCGGACCTCCTGCGGTACCGTCGTCGGCACAGGCCCCACAGGCGCAAGCTCCAGTCCATCCCGCGCGGCGTTAGCGCGGTAGGCTGTCCAGTTTTGGTAGACCGCGTCGTCGAAGATCTCGATGTAGCGATCGGAGTCAGCCGGCTGCAATTCCTGAATGAAAGCACCGAGCAATTCGCCGTTGGCGTCGAAGGTTACATATCGCATGTTCTAGTTCTCCAGTTGCTCGAAGACGGCGTCGGTGTAGATTTCAGCGGCGCCCGAGCCAGAGGAGCTACCACCGTACGTGTTGGCCTGCGAGAAATGATCAATTCGCAGTGTTGAGGTGGCGGTCAGAGTGAACCGACCTTTTAGGAACGCGCGCTCAGTTACATTTGTACTAAATGTGTAGTGGCTCAGTCCCATGATCAAATTGCTTGCGGCAGTCACGTTATAGAGGCGCAAACGGTGACCGCTTGAATTTAGCGTCGGAGCAGAGATGTCACATTGGTAGGTGCCGGGTGGAAGGATGATCGTGTCAGAACCCAAGCTCGACCCAGCGATGCTATTAAAAACCTGCGTGTTCAAAATCCTTTGCGACCAGCTATTCGCTGTCAAAATGGTGGCGCTCTGAGTATTTGCAGCACGCTGCTCTTGAACATGCAGACGGGGTAGCGCCCCGGACGAGATGAGTTGCCAGTTAGTGGTATCGAGCGAAGGATCCGTTGTGCCCGCGCCATTGGTGCGCCGGCGGTAGGTTTTAAAGTTGCTCGGGCTCGACACGACACTAGCGCCTACCCCTGGGCCGCCTGCGGTATAGGTCGCGCCGCTGACCCATGGTAGGACGTTGGTGGCGGCTACGGCTGCGGCAGCGCCGGCGGCGGCGATCATTGCGGAGTTGAGCGCCTCCGCCTGCGCGGCGGTGATCAGCACATCCATGTCGTCGCCGTCGACGCGCATGTTTGCCTTGGCCAGGTCCAGGCTGACCGGCAGCTCGGTCGGCGGGGTGATGCGAATTGCGGTCATGGCACCCTCCCCGCCGCGCGCATGCGGCTCTCGGCATCCGGCAGGCCGGCGCCGGTTTCGGTGATCAGGCTCATGCCAGCCCCGACGTGGTCAGGGTGGTGATGTTCGACGCATAGGCCATGCGCACCTGAACGTAGAGGACGCCAGGATTGACGCCGACATACGTTTTCAGGTTAGTCCACGTTGCGCCGGCGTTTTTGGAGATCGCAAATACCAGCGTGGTTCCGATCCGGGAGATACGAATCGAATCGTTGGCGGCGGCAGAAATACTGGCGTCACCCGAGCCACCGACCCCCTTGAGGAACATCGCGTAGGTGCCGAAATTGCCGCCGATGGTCGTGTAGTCGATGGCGTTGTACGTGCCGACAGCGACCGCTGCGCCGACGCCGACGATTACCTGCGGCCCCGTGTTTTGCACTGGTGTCACCGTGGATATCAATGAGAAGAAACCATCCACGCCAGGCTGGAAGGCGGCATCAAGCACCCCGGCACCGTCAGTGAGCAAAGTGGTGCTGAATGCTGCGCCCGAGCCGGTATAGGCGTAGGAACCTGGCGCGCCGGCCTCGACAAGCAGACGAGTATTAATCAGGCGTCCGGTGCCGGTGGCGGCGGTGGTATTGGTTGTCGCTACCGCGCTAAAAGCAACTGCGTTATTTCCGGTCAAGTCTCGGAGCGGCGATGCGCCGGGGACATAGCTTACGGTTGCAGACTGGCCTACGGTTGCGGACGTAGCGAACCCTAGCGCGATAGTATTGCCCGCTACCACAGCCGAGGTCGGGTTGATTGCCGCACCGCCGCCGAGCACCAGCGACAGGGACGACAGCGTCGGCGCGGTGTTGCGCAGCGATTCGCTAAACGTCAAAACGGCGGTCGAGCCGTGGACCGTGGCGGACAGCAACGTGGGGGTGGTGGTATCGGCCACAGGTACAAACGTGCGCAGGAATGGGATCACCTGACCGGCAAGCTCGGAGGTGTACCCTGCTTTGGTCAGGTGAGTGCCATCGGACCACAGCGCTGGGTTAAGCGGGCTGGTAGCGCCGTCTACGTATGCAAAAGTACCATCGGCCCGAACGTCAATAACCGCAGAGGCCCCCATAGCGAGATATTGCGACTGGAGTAATGCGTTCGCCGTGTTGAGTCGTGCGTTGGCCTGCGCTATGGTGAGCGGCCCGGTTTGTGCGTCGTTGGACGTTGCACCGATCAAGTCATAGCGCGGCAGGGTGGTGAGCACGATGACGATCCAGCCGGGGTTAGCCGTGCGCACCTCGGAAATGTACATCATCAGGTTGGCGATGGATGTTGCCGGTAGGTTGCCAGTTCCGTTGAGCATGTCGTTGGTCAACTCCCATACCAGCAGGCGGTTGTCTTTACCGGCCACGTATTTTGGGTTGATCTGCGCGGCGATGCGCGCGCGCATGCCAGCGATATTCTGGCCAGAAACGCCTGTGTTAGCCACAGGGCACCCGTTCAGTAGCGGGTCGGCCGCAAGTTGCGCCGTGATGCTGTCGGTGGCCGGGGTCGTCGTGCCGACGCCGAAGACCAGCGAATTGCCGTCCCACACGAAGTTGTCTGTCGCGGTCGAGTAGACCGTATCCGGCCCTGCAACCCCTCCGATGACGTTCGACGCCGACACGGTGTTCGACGAGTCGCAGCCGAGGTTGTATGGCCCATCGGCTTGCTGCACGGTGTATTGCAGGCTGTTGACCGCGTTGGCTATAGCGCCGGCGATGGGTGATTTCGTGAAGGGCGATACCTTCAGGGCCTTGAAGAACTGCAGCGTGCCGGTTACGCCGGTCGGTAGCGTCGCCGTGAGCTTCTCGCCGACGATGCCGGTGCCGGTGACGGTGGCTGCCACGGAGCCGCTGCTGATTAGGTTGCCGTTTGCGTCAGCCAGGCCAAGAACGTTGCCGGCGCCGTCCTTCACAACCTGAGCGCGCGAAAACTGATTCGGCGCGGAGGGCGCGGTGTAAGCGACGCCGCCGGTCAGATTGGCCGACGCCAGTTTCGCCGCGATGAGGCCCGTCTCGGTACCGGCGTCAAGGGTGACGATGGCGTTTGCAGGATAAATGCCATATGCGGCAAGGAGGCGGACGGTCATGTTATTCCTTGGTCAGGGATTCGGCGTAGGCCACTGCGGCCGGGTCGGTGTCGATGGTGCCGGCGAGCGTCGCGGCGAGTGCGGCGTCGAGCTCGATTACGTCGTTGCATTCACCGTGCGGGCCAGCGACCAGCACGCGAGCTTTGACGATGGTCGCTTCGGGCTCTTTGTTGAGTGGGACTTCGGGCGTTTTTGCCATGATGTTTTCCTGTTGGGTGATGGAAGGCGGGCAGAAGCCCGCCCGCGTCGGTTCCTACGATGCCGAGTTGGTGTAAACCTTCACGGCCGACGGTTCCAGTAGGTTGCCGCCCGAGCGGGTCCAGCCGCAGAAGCCAACCTGGCCTTTCAGGGCGAATGCCGAATCGTCGAAGCGGCGCATGGTCGTGCTGTCCTTCACGTCGCGGATGGTGTACTGCGAGAAGTCGCCGAACGCGATCGATTTCGCATTGGCGGCCATGACGGCCATGTCGTCGTTGGTGACCACAGCGTGGCCGTTCAGGCGGTCCGGCGCGCCTTCGGTGATGGCCGGAACCCAGATCGGGCGGCCGGTGGTGTCTTTCAGCTTCGACACCGCCGCGATGGTCAGGTCGTTCATCATGTAACGGCCGCCAACACGGTAGGCGCGGTTGACGGCGTGCTTCAGGTCGACCAGGTCGTCGTAGGTGACGGTGACCGTCTGGCCGGTGGCGCCGACCTTGCCGGTGCCCGACTGGGTGATCATGCCGGCCGGCTGGTTCGTGCCGCTGCCGGTGGTGAAGTGCGTGTTTTGGATGCGCGCGATACGCATGGCCAGACGGGCGACGACCAACGCGATGATATCGATGGCGCTGTCCTGGATCAGCTCGACCGGCAGTGCGATCTGCTTCGAGCTGTATTTGTAGACCGGCAGGGCCACGGTGCCGAAGGTGACGTCACCGGTGGTGGTGACGATGTTCTCGGCGACGATTTCGCCGACCTCGCTGGTGCCATCGGACGTCGGGAAGTTCAGCGGATTGCCGCCAGCCGTCGACAGGATGGTGGCCGCCTCGCGCATGCCGCCGAACGCCTTCAGCTTTTCGATGACCATCGCGGCGATTTCCGCCGGCACGGTGAAGCCGCCCTCGGCCGACGTGGTGGTCGACATGGCATTGCGGATCTGGATGGCCTGCTCGTTGGTCACGTTGGTGCCTTTGCGCAGGTACAGCGCGACGGCGACCAGTGCATCGACCTGCACGCCTTCTTCCTTTTTGGCCGGGTTGGTGTTGAAGAAGTTGTCAGCCTCCAGTTCGCGCATGGTTTCGATGTTCTTGATCTGCGCCTTGGCGGAGTTGATCTCGCTGACGAAGCCGTCGAACTTCGCCTGGTCTTCGGGCGACCATTTGGCGTCGCCCTTGTTGGCCAGCAGGTTCTGGGACTGGGTTGCGAGGTTGGCAATCATCTCGCGCAGTTGCTGAATGGTCATATGCATCTTTCAAATAAAAAAGGGAGCCGCGTGGGCTCCCGATTGGGTGAGGTGACCGACCTCGGCGGGTGTGCGCGAGAGCGCTTTACGTGGCTTGCAGCAGGGCGAGCAGGTTGATGTTTGCCTGTTTCATGCAGGGCGCAGGCTCGGCCGGCGCAGGTTCAGAGGCTGGCTCGGCGACTGCGGGTGTTGGCGCTGGCTCATCGACGGCGACTGGCGGCGTGATCACCGGCGCCGCTTCTGGCGCGTGGATAGCGACGGGCGCCTTGGCAAACGCGGCCAGGTTCCAGGTGTTTCCAACCTTGGCGGTGGACTGCATGCGGTCCACGAAGCCTGCGGCGATCGCCTCGCTGGCGTCAAACCAGGTTTCGGCTTCCATCCAGGCGACGATCTGCTCGGTGGTCTGCCCAGTCTCGGCGGCGTACTCGGCGATGATCGAACCCTCGACCTTCTCCAGCAGGTCGGCCGTCTTGCGCAGATCGGCCTTGTCGCCCCATGCCATGCCGCTGGCGTTGTGGATCATGAAGAAACCGCCGTCCGAGATCTCGACCTCGTTGCACGCCAGCGCGATGCTGGTGGCGGCGCTGGCGGCCAGGCTGTCGATGTGGGCGATGGTCTTGCCGGCGAAGCGCTTGATGGCCTCGATGATGGCGCGCGACTCGAATACGCTGCCACCCGGGGAATTGATGCGGATGTGCAGGACCGGCGCGTCAGCGACTTGGTTTAGGTCGGCGATCACCGAGTTGGCGCTGACGCCCCAGTAGGGGTCGATGATGTCGTAGATGTAGATAGTGGCCTCCGCCTCGTTGCGGGCCAGATTGATGATCTGGCGCTCGCGCTTGGCGTTGTCCATGCACAGTTGGAGAATTTTATTCATGGCGCTGGCGGTTCCTCGGTTGCTGATTTGTTGGCCGGCTTGCCGGTGTCGCGCGGCGCGCGGTAGACTTCGTCGCCGCCGGGCACCGGTGCGAGCCGCTTGATGCGCCGGACTTCGTTGATGGACATGTGGCCGTCGCCGGCTCCGGGCCCGCCCAGCGCAATGCGGAAGTACGTGCCCTGCGCGGCAAGGTCGCCCTCGGTCAGCGCATCTCGGTAGAACTCGACGAATTTTCCGGTGTCGCGCGGGAACAATTTTCGGTTCAGTTCCTGCTCGATCTTGCGCAGCCACGGCTGCAGCGTGTATTGCACGAAGGCGCGGCCGATGCTTTCGATGCCGGAGCCCCAGCTGGTTGCGCCGGTCGACTCGTTGATCATGAAGCCCGGCACCACGCCGTAGCTGGGCCTGATGAAAAAGTGGGCCTTGTTTTCGCTGGGCTTGGGTCTAGCGCCACCACCAAACGGCGGGATATCCTTACGCTTCGGTTTGGCGTCCAGGTGGTTGCGGATGATGACGATGGTGCACTCGTTCAAAACGTCGCTGACCGACTTGTGCATCGCGGAGCAGGCGCTTTGCAGCAACTCCTTGTTGTCGTCGGTGACGTAGCTTTTTACGAGTGCAGTGCGTTTTTGTTTCATGATTTCTCCGGTATTCAGTGGAACGGGGTTTGGGTTCAACAGGTGATGCAGATGCTTCTAATTAATTTGCGCCGTCAGCCAGGGAGGCCGGATGCGCTGGCGCCGGTGGCGGGCGGGAAGGTTTCGAAGCCGCCGGAGTTGATGGGGTCGAATGTGAGCGGGGATGTATCGCGCTCGCGGCGGTTCGCCTCGCCCCGCTTCGCCAGCACCTCAAGCAACGTGGTGTGCTTGCGCAGCTCGGCCAGGATCAGCGGCTGGGTTTCGTCGGCGACCAGCTCGGCGGTCGCGAACTGCGCGCTGGCGGCGGCGCAATTCATCGCGGCTTCGGCCTCGACGGCAGCGCGATCCAGCTGGCCTAGCTTCGCTATCGCGGCGTCCAGCGATGTGCTGTCGATGTCGAGCGCGAACGAGCCGATGCTGCCGGAGATCGGCATATAGCCGAGCGCCGACATGAAGCGGTTGAGGACTTTCATGCAACTTCTCCGGCGAGTTTGTGCGGGGTCACGGTGGCGGGCGCGGGAATCACGGACGATTCGGAGATGCGGGCGCGGACGAACGCCCAATCGAAGTCGGGGCGCAGATCCTCGCAGCGAACCGAAAACTGGCGCTCGATTGCCGGGCAATGACGAGCTGGCACCTTCCGACCTTCCAAGGTCCACTGGTGCACGGCCCCCTTCGTCACGCCAAGCGTTTCCGCGAGCGACTGCAACGAGCCGGCGGCGGAGATTGCTGCATCAAGAGCGATTTTCGGAGTCATTTTTTAGCGATCTGGTTAGTGATTTTGACCGAGTATAGGATTTCTATACTTCAAAGTCAAGTACTTCTATACCAAATTCGTCTAGTTTTTCTATACGATCACGCCATGGATATTGAAGCGAAAATTGCCAGTTGGATAAAGGCCGCCCGCAACGGCGCCGGCCTGTCTGGCGACGCGCTCGCGACTAGACTCAGCTTTGAGCTGGGCGGCGCGCGCGGTAACACTAAAGCGAATATTTCGCACTGGGAGACTGGCAAGCACAGCCCCAGCCTTGAGCAATTGCTGGCGATCGTGAAAGTGACGGGTAAGGGCCTGCCTGAGGAGGTCATCCGGGCGATGGTGGGCGACGGGGAGATTCCGGCCACGCAAGCGGCTGGCCCGGCACTTGGAGAGGTCGTTAGCGCAGCTGGCGCGCAGGCGGAGGCTTCACTTTCGTTAGATCAACTCGTTTTCATTAGAGCCATCAACGATAAAGAAGCGGCGATTCTCAGGCGCTACAGGGTGGCGGACCAGGATAGTGCCAGGATGATCGAGGTTGCGGCGAGTGTGGCGCGCCCGCGCGGCCTTGGCGTCGTTGACAGCGACCAGGCGGAGCAAGGGCCGGCGGGGGCTGGCTAAGGCCATGCCGCGCAGGATTGGCAGCGTCGCACGGCGGTCGTCGTCCGTGAGGGCTCGGTAGAGCCTCATCGCTTCATCCACAAGTGTCTTGTTCGCAAGTTCCGTAGTCATCGGACAACGATACGCGAAAATATCCAGCAATAAACTAACCAATTGTCACTGACCCGCTTTTAATTTTTGGCCTTGGGGCCTGCGGGGTTTCGGCAGGGTCCTGCTTATTACTTTTCCGGCATTGTTCCGTCCGGGTTTCTTACAATTTGAAGCGCTGGGCGCGCGGGTCGTGGGCTCGTTGCAGCCGCCTCCCGCATCATGTCGATAATCCTCGACAGCGCCGCGTCGCTCATTTGCTCCATGAGCGCGCGCGCCGCTTCTTCGTCCCGGCGCCTCTGATCACTACTGCATTCCATCTAAAACTCCTTTCGTCTATTGGTGTGAGTCCCAATATACGCGAATTGTAACAAGTTGCCCATTGTCAATTAATATGACAACTCGACAATTTGCCACGCTCATCCTATCGCTGACCGGCCGTCGCGCAGTTTGTTAAATTCAAGTCTGCGCTTATCGGCAGAAATTTGACGCCAGTTTGGCGCCAAAACAACACAGGGAAGCCATCGCGGGTAAAAATCGCGCGATGAAGATTCCAAGGAAGCAAGACGAACTTATCCGCATCAGCCTGCGCGTGCCGCCGGAGATTCACGCGGAGCTGCTGGCGGCCGCCAAGTACAACGGCCGATTCCTGAACGATGAGGTGCTGGAGCGAGTAAAGGCGAAGCCGGTGCTTGATCGGCTCGACGCGCTGCTGCGGGAAAACGCCGAGATGAAAGCGATGATCAAGGAGATGCACGACCTGGCCAGCGACAAGTGACAATTGGAGAGATTTCCAGTTGTCAATTTTTCATATAATTTGCGCTCTATCAAACTGAAAGATCGCATATGCGCACCATCAAAATCCTACTGCTGCCGCTCCTCTTTTTAGCGAGTAACGCCAATGCTAGCTCGGCCGACAAGGACATACTCCGTGATGCGTGTGCCGCAGTGAAGCCGGCCAATAAAAAGTCGGCTTGCTTCGATGCATTAGAGCGCCTCACGCCGCAGGCTGTCGTTGCGGCCAGCCCGGCAGCCCCAAAAACCGCCGGGGCTGACAGAAAGTTAAAGCCGTCTTTGCGCGGAATTCAGTGCGAGGCAGTAGAATTTTCGGAGCTTGACGCTATGCCCGCAGATGAGCTGGAGGGCCTTTATTGCAGCTACGACCTGGGATCGAAAATGTCGGAGACCGTCAACAAGCGGATGATGGCAAAGAATGAAGGGAACCTTAAGGTTCAGCAGGTTCTGCTCCAAAGCCACATCGCGACGTTGGAGCGCTGCATGCGCGGCACGACGAAGGCAGGCGACGCCTTTCGACGCAAATTCCCCGACTTAAAAACCGATTGTACAAAGATGCCGAAGATAAAGGAACCCGAAGATACTTCGGATTTCGGGCGACCTGCTCAGTAAGAAATAGCCCGCGCACCATCCGATGCGCGCCCGGTGTCGCCCGCGCCACCAAACAGGACCAATAGATGAACAACGAAACGATCATAGGTGGCGAGCCCGCGATACGAGATAGCGAAGAAGTATTCCTTGCCAGTTTCAAGCAAAACATCGCGGCGATCGAGGCATGGCTGGCGGAAATGGAGGTCATGCTACTCAAACCAAACCCCGATGGCCGAGTGCTGAGACTTAAGAACTATGACATTTTGCCGGTGTTCGACGAGGCCAGTAAGCAGTCAATTCAGGTCCAAGGAAGCCCGGAAGCGGCGCAATATCGCGGCTTGGCGCCGAGGCTGCTCGACTATATTTTTAAGTCAGACCTTGCAATAAAGAAATGGGAATCAGCGCATGGATCGGCCATATCGCTGGCGGACGAGGTTGACACCAATGAAATTCAACCCCATGATGAACCTATGAATGCCCCCACCCGCGAAGAAATAGACGCAAAACTTGAACTCATCGAAACCCGGATGGACGGGAGGGTTGCGTCGATTGAGGGCTCGGTCCGAGCTGCGATTACTGAATCGCAGGAGACGCGCCGGGAAATCAAAAGCTTGAAGTGGACAATGGTCTTCACTGCTGTCGCGACCGTGGTCGGGCTATGGAGTGTAAATGCTGCCATCTTTTCGAACATGGTTGCTTCGTTCGAATCCGGCAAGAGCACGGCGACCGCTCAGGCTGATGTGAAGAGGCAGACCGAAGAAACGGCCGCGCTGATCAAACGCATGCAGGAAGACCTGGATGCGCGTAAAGCGCCCTCCCCGCCAGCTACGACGAAGCCTTGACGTCCAGCCCGCCCAGCGCGGGCTTTTTTACGCCCGCACCATTCGATGCGCGGGCCGGCCTCGCGCTACCTTCCGCCCAATTTCCGGCAGACGGTCTCCTGGGATTTCAGGAAATGGGCTTTACGCCGGTCACGAGTGAGGTCCGGTCGAACTCGAGTTCCATTTGCGGCGCGCCGCCAAACAGGCCGCGCGTGCTGTCTTCCATCATCGCGAAGTCCTGCGGCGTCGCCGTGCCGCTGGCCAATCGCTGAGCGCCTGGGATAGCTTTCTCCACATGCGCCACCGTCATCTCGGAATAATGCTTCGTACCGGCGAGCGCATTGTTGGCCTTGTGGGCTGTGGAGAAAAGCACACCGTGCCGGCCAATGATATCCAGGGCCGCCTGGTGCAGCGGTAGGCGGTCATGGTAGGTGCTCAGACGCGCTTTGCTGAGTTCTGCTTCCAGCGCGACCATACGGTCCCATACTCTGGCTTGCAACTCGTAGCTGTAGCTCATGGCGATCAGGCATGCCTCTCGCTTAGGGAGGTAGCAGCAGTCGTAAGTCTGCCCATTCTGGGGGTGTTGGTAGGTACCCAAAAAATTTTGGACACCCTCCCCCAGAACTTTCCGTGCTTTCGTCATCAAACTCTCGTGCCGCAGCTCCACGAAAGGTTTGTCTTTGGTCGCCCGCGCCTTACGGTCTTCGTTGATGAAGCCGACCATTTCCATGCTGCTCAGGGCCGGCTCGAAATCACGTATGGGGCCGCTCATTGCAGTGCTCCGTACCCGGTGTGATTGAAGGCGTGCAGGTCGAAGATGTCCAGCACGGCGTCGTGACCACCGATGCAGTTCACCATATTTGCGGCGAGCTTCATTGAGGTGGGAGTGTAGGCATTTGCCTTGCCGTAGCACGCAAGAGTGGCGCCGTCGCAGAAGCCGCCATCAATCGCTTTGGCCAGCATGTGCGTGAATACCTTTTCGGCGAATGGGCGCCCTTCAACATCGAGCTCACCGCGCTCGGCGGCGCCGGCAATGTGCAGCACGCCGATCATCGCCAGCTCGATGCGATCAGGTTCCGGGATAGCGTGGCGCGCCAGCTGCGCGCTCGCGTCCATGCTTGTCGCGCGAGCGGACGCGACTTCGCTACCGTGTAACGGTGCATTCATAATATTTTCCTAAGTTGGTTGGAAGAGGTACTGCGCCAAAAATGTACGTCGTTGTTGGGCCGCAGGCGCAGTACAGCAGGCTTCACGCCAATCCAGGGCAGCATCAAGACTATCACGATTCAGGGCGGCTAGAACGGGTTTGGCGGCCAGTGTTAAATCGTTAACCCAGCCTTAAGCGACAAAGCCCGCCGTCGCCACGCGGTCTACCACATCAAAATTAGTCTTCAAAACGATCCATCTTTCCCCGCACAAGCTCCGATTTGTGGTATTCGCGCACGTAGTAGCTACCCGATATCAATGCCGCCGCTCCCACTCCCCCAACTACAGGGGAGGCGTGATGAGCCTGAACGAAATGCTGTTGACCTGGTCGCGCGAACGCCTGGTCAAGGAATTGGCGCAGCAGGCCAAGGACAATGCAGCGCTGCGCGAGCGCGCGGCCCGGCTGGAGTGCGAGCTGTTCTGGTTGAAGGTGCCGGCGGCTGCGCCGGCCGGGGAGACGCCGCCATGATCGCGGCGCGAAGGCTGCCATGGATCTGAGCGAATCGCTGCGGATCGAGGCGATGCTCGCCGAGTTGCCGGCCGCCGCTGTGCTGCCAGCGCGCGTGCTGCCGCGCTTTATCCGTCACCGGGACGCGCACACCTACCTGGGCGTGGACCGAAACAAATTTAATGCCGAAATCCGGCCGACGCTGATCGAGATACCGCTCGGGAAGCGAAGCTTGGCGTTCGACAGACTTGACTTGGACGCATGGGCGGACGAATATAAACGCCGCAACGGGCGTTCGAGTCGCAAGAACAGGAAGTTATCATGCGAACAAGAACAAATGGTATCCAAGTCGCCGAGAATGGCGAAAGGACCGTCAACAAGCAGCACAAAGGGCAAAGGATTTTCGCCCGCCTCGGCGCCGTCAGCCAGGAGGCCGCAGAAGCCTGGCTCCGAGAGCGACAGCAGCAAATCGATGTCGAACGCGGACAAGCTGCGACGCGCCATTTCTGCGACGCGGCAGAAGCTTACTTAGCCGACTGCGAGCGACGGAAGGTGAGGACGGTAGATTTAATCAGCTACCACTTACTCCTCCTGGACCCATACATTGGGAGCCGGCCGCTCTCGTCGGTGCACATGGGGACGCTGGAGTCTTTTATCGAGGATCGCACGGAGGCGGGGTCGCGGCCGGCAACAATTAATCGCACGCTGGAGGTCGTGCGAACAGTTTTGAATAAATGCGCGCGGGTTTGGCGCGACGAGCTGGATCGGCCGTGGCTGCCGGCGGCGCCACTGATCGAGATGCTGGACGAGTCGGGCGCGCGAAAACCGTACCCGATCTCTTGGGATGAGCAGAAGCGGCTGTTTGCCGAGCTGCCGCAGCACTTACAGGAAATGGCCCTGTACGCGGTCAACACCGGGTGCCGGGACGAGAATGTCGCCGGCTTGCGCTGGTCATGGGAGCGGAAGATACCCGAGTTGGGGCGAAGCGTGTTCATCGTCCCGGCTTCCGAGTTCAAGGGCAACCGGCCGCACGTGGTGGTCTTAAACGACGTGGCTTGGAAGGTGGTTGAGGCGCGGCGCGGCCGGCATGACGAATACGTATTTACGTATTGCAACGAAAAGAAACGTCTGCCGCCAAGTCGAATCGACACCATCAACAACACCGCCTGGCAGAAGGCGCGAGGTCGCGCAAAACTCGCGCACGTCCGCGTGCATGACCTGCGCCACACCTATGGGCAGCGTCTGCGCGACGCCGGGGTCAGTAAGGAGGACCGGGACGTGCTGATGGGTCACAAAAGTGAATCGATGGGGGAGCACTACGCGACGCCGACGATCGCCAAACTGATCGAGATGGCGAACATGGTATCGCTGACGCGCGATACGCCGACCCTATTGCGGGTGGTAAATGGATAGCCGGCAGGCTATTCGGCTGGCAGCCTGGGAAATGGTCGCGCAAAAAGTCGCGCAAAGAAAAAGAGCCTAGAGGATTGCGCCCTCTAAGCTCTTGATTTGCAACGTGAATTTTGGTGCGGCTGGCAGGAATCGAACCCACGACCCCTTGGTTCGTAGCCAAGTACTCTATCCAGCTGAGCTACAGCCGCGAAAGACAACATTATAGCAGGGCGATTCCAAATCTAAAAGCGCTAAACGGCCAACAAGCGGAGAAATATGTACGATCATCATGCCTAGCGCCGAGGCCGTGTCCAAATGTCAGACTTGACCCCGACCGGGAAAGAAAAAAGGCCTGAAGATCGCTCTTCAGGCCTTTCGTCTTACGAATTTTGGTGCGGCTGGCAGGAATCGAACCCACGACCCCTTGGTTCGTAGCCAAGTACTCTATCCAGCTGAGCTACAGCCGCGAAAAACAAGATTATAGCAGCGTTTTTCCTATTCGAAAAGCGTTACTTCCCGGGAATTCCAGTTTTTCCACATGCCAACTATTTACCTTTCGCCTCGCCTGCGCGGCAACTATGATGAGGCATGCCCGCCCGCCGGAAGCGGCGGCGCGCCCACTTCAAATATTTCAAGGAGAGCACGATGAAACGTTTTTTGCAGATGATGGTGGTGGCGGCGGCGTTCGCCGCGGGCGGCGCCGGCGCGGCCGACGCCGCCCGCGGCACCGCCAACGAGGCCGTGGCGATGGTGAAGAAAGTCATCGCCGATATAAAAAAGGTGGGCAAAGACAAGGTGATCCAGGACATCATGGCGCAGAGCCCGCAATACCGCGACCGCGATCTCTACGTCTCGATCAGCACGCTCGACGGCGTGTCGCTGGCCAACGGCGCCAATCCCAAATTGGTCGGCAAGAACTTGATGGACCTCAAGGATGCCGATGGCAAACTGATCGTGCGCGACAGGATCGACATCGCCAAAAAGAAGGGATCGGGCTGGCAAGACTACACGTGGCCGGACCCGACCACCAAGGCGATGCGGAAAAAATCGATGTATGTCGAACGCTACGAGGACTTGACCGTCGCTTGCGGCATCTATAAAGACTAAACCGGCACGGCAAAGCAAAAGGGCCTGAAGATTTCTCTTCAGGCCCTTCCACTTACGAATTTTTGGTGCGGCTGGCAGGAATCGAACCCACGACCCCTTGGTTCGTAGCCAAGTACTCTATCCAGCTGAGCTACAGCCGCGTTGGCAACATTATAAAGCATTAATTTCGTTTTGCAAAGTGCGATTTTTTCTATCGTTTCGTTGGTCGGGCGCGCTAAACGCCAAATCAACTTCTTTGCGAACAACCATTTCATGCTTTGCTGCGCCTCCTTCGGACGGCGTGCCGTTCGAAGGAAGCAGCATTATAGGGATACCCCGCACGCTTGTCCAGCCCCGCCGCGCGGTTTTCCGTCAGACGCCGAATTCGGCCGCCGCCTTGGCCGCCCACAGCGCTTCGTTGTATGACGGATAAGGATCGCCGTAGCAGTCGACCTCCCCGCCCTCGCCGACGAACTTGACCCACCAGCCCGCCTCGTCGGAAATGATGCCGATGTCGCCAGGCCCGCAGTGACTGTCAAGTTGCTCGTTTTGCTCCAGTACAACAATATTTACTTTCCTGTGACGCACCACGGTAACCATGTGAATTCTCCCTGTTTGCCGGCCGCGCCGCTCTGGGCGCGCGCTGGCAGTGTAGCGCACGGCGGCGTCCGATGCGCCGCAACATGGACAAAAAGACCTCGATTCCGGCCTCATTCACAGCCGTGATCTCGCTCATCATCAATAAAAATTTGCATTCGATTGCGCGTTGCAGCATCATTGACCTGTCTCCTCTATTCTCCTCCAAGGAAATAGATTTAGCCCGCTCCCGTAGCGGGCTTTTTTTTTACCGTGTACGATTCGAACAGCTTTGCCTTTTCATAAGACCAAATAGCACATCACCAACAAGGCGCCCCCTGCGTATGAATCGAACCGAATTGCCACCTTCCACCGACTGGTCACGCACGGCGCTCGGCGCCCGCGACGGTTGGCCGCCCTGCCTGCGGCTGACCGTCGACATCCTGCTCAACTCGCCGTTGCCGATGGTGCTGATGTGGGGCCGCGAGCAGGTGATGGTCTACAACGAGGCCTACGCCGCGCTGATCGGCCTGGCGAGCCTGCGCGCGCCCGGCGCGAACGTGCCGTCGATCCAGCCGGCCGCATGGAGCTGGAACAGCGCCGCCATCGGCCAGGCCTGGGAAGGCCACAGCGCGCGCTACTTCGGCAACAGCCTGCCGGTGTGGCGCAACGGCGGCGTGGCCCAGGAAGCGCTCGACCTGTACTACACGCCGGTGCGCGACGAGCACGACGTCGTGGCCGGCATCCTGTGCGCGCTGTCGCCGTCGCAGGCGGCGCCGGCCGCGGCCGACAGCCGCGCGCTGCGCCTGCTGGTGGTCGAGGACAACGCCGACGCCCGCTACCTGGTGTGCGAGACGCTGCGCGCGCTCGGCCACGAGGTGCAGGCGGCCGCCTCCGGCGAGGAGGCGCTGCCGGAATTGGCGCGGCAATCGTTCGACATCCTGTTTACCGATGTCAGCCTGCCCGGCATGTCCGGCGTCGACCTGGCCCGGCGCGCGCGGCAACAGGCGCCCGGCCTCGAGCTGCTGTTCGCCTCCGGCTACGGCGACGAGCTGACGCGGCATTTGGAGTTCCCGGCGCTGTCGTTGCAAAAACCCTACGATATCGAACAGTTGCAAGGCGTGCTCGACCAGATCGCCCGCCGCCTGCGCGACCCCGCCGGCTAGCCGCCTGCCGGAGCGGGAATCGCCCGGCCGGCCCCGGGCCGCCGGCGGGCGCGGGCGTCAACCGTGCGGTGCCGCCGACATTGTTGGCGTTACAATCAAGACACCGTTAAACGTCAAGCGCGAGCCTGGCGACCCTGCGGCCACCACCCCGGCGGCCCGGGCTTCGCGGCAGCCTGAAGCGATACATGATTTCTCCCGACGAGCCCATCGACGCGATGCCGACCGCCGCCCCGGCGGACGGCACCATGCCCGGCCCCCCGCCAAGCGCCCATGAGGAATTGCTGAGCGCACGCGAAACGCTGCGCCAAAGCCAGCTCGAATTGCGCGCGCTGGCCGATTCCATGCCACAACTGGCCTGGATCGCCGAGCAGGACGGCACCATGGTCTGGTACAACCAGCGCTGGTACGACTACACCGGCACCTCGTCCGACCAGATGCTGGCCACCGGCTGGCGCAACGTCTACGCCCCCGAGTGCGTCGACGCCATGGAGGCGCACTGGGAGCAGTGCCGGCACAGCGGCGCGCCGTTCGAGCTGGAGGTGCCGATCCGCAGCGCCGACGGCGAGTTCCGCTGGTTCCTCACACGCGCCAACCCCGTGCGCCGCAGCGACGGCGCGATCCTGCGCTGGTTCGGCACCTGCACCGACGTCGACCAGGTCAAGCGCGCCCAGGAGGCGCTGCGCGACGAGACGGCCGTGCTCGAACTGGTCAACCGCACCGGCACCGCGCTCGCCTCCACCCGCGACCTGCAGCCGCTGCTGCAGGAGTTGACGGACGCGGCCACCAGCATCAGCGGCGCGCGCTTCGGCGCCTTCTTCTACCAGGCCGAAGGGGCGATCCAGCACACGCTGTCGCGCGACGCCCCGCCCGGCTTCGCCAGCTTCGGCGAACCGCGCGCCACCGCCCTGCTCGGCCCCGGCGGCCGCGGCAAGGGCGCCGTGCGCAGCGGCGACCTGGCCGCCGCGGCCGTCGACGCCGACGGCCGCCCCGCCCCGGCACCGGCGGCGGCGCCGGGCCAGCCGGCGGTGCGCAGCTACCTGGCCGTGCCGGTGGCGCTGAGCTCGGGCGTGGTGATCGGCTGCCTGTTCTTCGGCCATCCGGAACCGGACATGTTTACCGAGCGCACCGAGCGCATCATCGGCGGCGTCGCCGCCCAGGCCGCCATCGCGATCGACAACGCCCGCCTCTACGAGGCCACCCAGCAGGCGGCCGAGGAGCGCAAGGTGCTGCTCGACAGCGAGCGCCAGGCGCGCGCCGAGGCCGAGCGCACCAGCCAGATGAAGGACGAGTTCCTCGCCACGCTGTCGCACGAGCTGCGCACGCCGCTGACGGCCATCCTCGGCTGGGCCCAGGTGCTGCGCCGCGGCAGCCGCGACCAGGCCGACCTGCACCGCGGCCTGCAGACCATCGAGCGCAACGCCCGCGCCCAGGCGCAGTTGATCGAGGACTTGCTCGACATGAGCAGCATCGCCTCGGGCAAGGTGCAGCTCGAGATGCTGTCGCTGTCGCCGGCGGCCATCGCCAGCGCCGCCATCGACACCGTGCGCCCGGCCGCCGAGGCCCGCCATATCGAACTGCGCACCGAGTTCGACGCCCAGGCCGGCATGGTCGCCGGCGACGCCAGCCGGCTGCAGCAAATCATCTGGAACCTGCTCACCAACGCCATCAAGTTCACCCCGCACGGCGGCGTGGTGACGATCGGCGTGCGGCGCGAGGGCGACCAGGTCGCCCTGTTCGTGCGCGACACCGGCATCGGCATCGCGTCCGGTTTCATCGACCACGTGTTCGAGCGCTTCCGCCAGGCCGACGCCACCACCACGCGCAAGCACGGCGGCCTGGGGCTGGGCCTGTCGATCGTCAAACACCTGGTCGAGCAGCACGGCGGCACGGTCCACGCCCACAGCGCCGGCGAGGGCCAGGGCGCCTGCTTCACGGTGCGCCTGCCGCGCCGCGGCGGCAGGCACGATGCCGCCGCCGGCGCGCCGCGCGCCGCCGCCGCCCAGGACCTCTCGGGCCTGCAGGTGCTGGTGGTCGACGACGAGGACGACGCCCGCGAGCTCATCAAGCGCATCCTGAACGACTGCAACGCCGACGTGCTCACCGCGGCCACCGCCACCGAGGCGCTGGCGCTGTTGCGGCATGCGCGTCCGGACCTGATGGTGAGCGACCTGGGCATGCCCGAGGTCGACGGCTACGGCTTGCTCGAGCGCATACGCGCGCTCGGGCCGGACGGCGGCGGCGACCTGCCGGCCATTGCGCTGACCGCCTTCGCCCACGCCGAGGACCGCCTGCGCGCGCTCTCGAGCGGTTTCATGGCCCACATCTCCAAGCCCGTCGAGCCCGCCGAGCTGATCTCGAAAGTGGCCGCCATGGGCGCCGCCCACCGCGCCGCGTGATATGCTCCCCCTGCAATACGGCGGGGTTCGCTTCACGGGCGATGTCATACGATAAACAAAAGTAAGTACTATTGCCACATCGCACACTTTTATTCCTACTTTTAGACGCGGCAATGTCCTACAAGCAATCCGGAGCAGGCTTGTTACACTACAAAAGTACGAGAAATAGCGGTACAATTGTTTCCATGTGGAAATAAGTTACAGTTGTGTGCGACGCAGCACATGGGTTTGCTATATTATCGATTTATTATGGGCGTGATCCCGGCCATTCCGGCCGTTTTGAGGACAGACAGAGATATTTATGCCGAGCCGAGACGAAATCTTGCACGCCAAGATCCTGGTGGTGGATGACAGTGCCGACAACGTCGAGCTGATGCTGGAGATCCTGCGGGATGCCGGTTACACCAATGTCGCCTCGACGATGCTGCCCGAACAGGTGTGCCCGATGCACCGCCAGCAATGCTACGACTTGATCCTGCTCGATCTGCAAATGCCGGGGCTCAATGGTTTCCAGGTCATGAAGGGCCTCAAGGAAATCGAACAGGGCGGCTATTTGCCGGTGCTGGCGCTGACCGCGCAACCGAGCTTCAAGATCGCCGCGCTCGAAGCGGGCGCGCGCGACTTCATCAGCAAGCCGTTCGACCTGCTGGAAGTGCACAAACGCATCCACAACATGCTCGAGGTGCGCCTGCTGTACAAGGAGCTGGCGCAATACAGCCGCCAGCAGCAGGAACTGGCGCTGCACGATCCGTTGACGGGCTTGCCGAACCGGCGCCTGCTCGAGGACCGCATCGCCACCGTGCTGCAGCACGCCACGCGCCAGCAGAACAAGGCCGCCGTGATGTATCTGGACCTGGACGGTTTCAAGGCCATCAACGACACCCACGGCCACGCCACCGGCGACGAAATCCTCAAGATGGTGGCGCAGCGGCTGGTCGGCTGCGCCCGCAAGGAGGACACCGTGGCGCGCGTCGGCGGCGACGAATTCGTCATCGTCATGGGCAACATCGCGCATTTGGGCGATACCCAGGAACCGGCCGGCAAGCTGATCGAGGCGGTCTCCGAGCCCTACGTGATCAACGGGTTGACGTTGCAGCTGTCGACCAGCATCGGCATCGGCATCTTCCCGGACGACGCCGACGCGGTCGCCTCCGTGATCGCCATGGCCGACGCCGCGTTGTACGAGGCCAAGCGTTCCGGCAAGAACCGCAGCTGCACGGCGCAAACCTTGCGCAACCAGCCGACCCGGCAGCATGTGATGTCGCCGACGCCGGCTTGAAAGCGGAAGGGCAAGAAAAAGGGCGGATGAGATATCCGCCCTTCTGCATTGTGGGGGCAATCGCCGTCGCCGGCTGATCAAGCACCACCCCGGCAAGCCTTTGGCGCCACGCCGGCGCTACCACTTAGGGGACGTACCCCGAGGGGTACGTCCCCGCCAGGCCGTGCGGGGTAAAAACCACCTCACCCAGCATTTAGCGAGATGCAAGCGCCGCCACTTAGGGGACGTACCCCGCGGGGTACGTCCCCGCCCGGCCGTGCGGGGTGGACGTCGGGCTTGCCCGCCACCACAACCCTAGTGCGCGGCGGCCTTTTCCTTGCGCCCGCCCTTGCCACCCTCGTTGACCTTGCCGGCGCTCTGATGGTCGCCCTTGGCGTTGACCATCTCCGGCGGCACCTCGATGCGGGTGATGCCCGAGTCGACCGACACCGGATCGCTGGCCGGGAACGTCATCTCGATGCCGCCGTCGAGCAGCGCGTCGCCGGCCTGCTCCTGCGGCGTTTCCTGCTCGTGGTCGGCCAGCGTGGCGATCGCCTGCGCCCATTTGAAAAATTCCAGCTTGGACAGGTCGCGCACGCTATGCACGTCGAATGCCTGGGCCAGCGCCTTGGCGTCCTTGGGGCTGATGCCGCGCAGCGCGCTCACCGGCGCCTCGGCCAGCGCGCGGAAGTTCAACCCTACATATTCTTTGTCGACGATGGTATCGATATTCATGATCTGTTCCTTTGGTTGGGGTTACGCGTCCACTGTGACAGCCACGCCACGCCGGGTCTGTGCGGAATCAAACATTGGCGCGGCCGCCACCACTGCCGTGCCCGATTGCGGTGCGCGTTTTGACATTCATTTGAGCAATTGCTATCATCGTCTGGTACTTCTCTGGCTGCGTCCACGCCGCGAAGATTTCGCAGTTCAAGCATGAGCAGAGACCCCGTGGCTAAAATCGATAAACCCAAGATCCTGGTCGTGAACGACGACGCGAACAGCCTGTTCGCCCTGACCAGTTTGCTCGCCCAGTGGGCCGAACAGGAATGCTACGAGGTGCTGGCCGCGCGCTCCGGCCAGGAGGCGCTGCGGCAGGTGCTCATGCACGACTTCGCCGTCATCCTGCTCGACGTCAACATGCCCGGCATGGACGGCTTCGAGACGGCCGAGGCGATCCACCAGCGCGCGCGCTCGGCCGACATCCCGATCATTTTCATCACCGCCTTCCTCGCCGACGAGCTCGACCGTCTGAAGGCTTACCAGCGCGGCGCCGTCGACTTCCTGTTTACGCCGGTCATCCCGCAGATCCTGTACGCCAAGATCGCCGTGTTCGTGGCGCTGGCGGTCAAGAACGAAGAATTGAAGAAGCAGGCGCGCCAGCTGAGCCAGCGCACCACCGAGCTGACCGCCACCAACAAGCGCTTGACGCGCGAGATCGAGGACCGCCAGGTGGCGCAACGGCAAAACCACGCCAAGGACGAGTTCCTCGCCATGCTCGGCCACGAGTTGCGCAATCCACTTTCCGCCATCAGCAGCGCCGCCTCGCTGATCGGCCTGCCGGGGGTGTCGGTCGACGGCGTGCAGCGCGCCAAGAAAATCATCCAGCGCCAGAGCCAGCACCTCGGGCGCATCGTCGACGACCTGCTCGACCTGTCGCGCGCCATGTCGGGCAAGATCTTGCTCAACCGCGCGCCGCTCGATTTGGCCGCCCTGGTCGCGCACACGCTCGAAACCTTCCGCGCCACCGGCCGCGGCGGCGACTACGAGCTGATCCAGGACCTCGACCAGGGCTGGATCGACGGCGACGCCACCCGCCTCGAGCAGATCGCCAGCAACCTGATCGACAACGCCCTGAAGTACACCCCGCCCGGCGGGCGCATCGAGGTGCGCACCTGGACCGAGAACGACGACGTCGTGCTGAGCGTGCGCGACACCGGCGTCGGCATCACCGCCGACCTGCTGCCGCACGTGTTCGACGTGTTCGTCCAGGGTTCGAGCACGCTCGACCGCGCGCAGGGCGGCCTGGGCATCGGCCTGTCGCTGGTGCGCCGGCTCGCCGAGCTGCACGGCGGCGGCGTCGAGGCCGAAAGCAAGGGTCCCGGCGGCGGCAGCACCTTCACGCTGCGCCTGCCGCGCGTCGAGCACCAGGCGGCGCCGGCCGCGCCGGCGGCGGCGCCGGGCCCCAGCGCCGGCGGCAAGCCGAGCGTGCTGCTGATCGAGGACAACGACGACGGTCGCGAAATGATGGCCATGATGCTCAGCTGCTACGGCTACGAGGTGCGGCACGCCGAGGACGGCCAGCGCGGCCTGGAGGCGGCCGCCCGCTTCCACCCCGACCTGGCGCTGGTCGACATCGGCCTGCCCGGCATCGACGGCTACGAGGTGGCGCGCCGGCTGCGGGCCGACCCGGCCACGCGCGACATCAAGCTCGTCGCGCTGACCGGCTACGGCTTGGCCGAGGACTTGCGGCGGGTGCTCGACGCCGGCTTCGACCGCCACCTGGTCAAGCCGGTCGACATCGACCACCTGATGGAGGTGATCGGCAGTTGCGCCGCGGCGCCCGTCAAACTGCCGTGAGCGTGCCAGCGCCAGGCGGGCAGTCGGCGGCCCCGGCGCGCCCCGCCCCGTGCCAACCCGGCCCACGGTGCGCCACGAACGCCGAAGCTCGGGTATCATCGTTGGACGATAAGTCTGCCGGGGGGCAACGCGGAGCAACGACCTGCCGCCAGCCCCCGGTCCGCTAACATCACTTCAGAGAAAACCATGTCCTTACCGGCTCCACAAGACCATCCGGACGCGCTGCGCAGCGCGGACTTGAGCGAACTGCTCGGCCACGTCCACACCTGTTGGGATAACGAAAGACGTTCGCTGTCGCGCCAGTTACACGACAGCCTGGGCTCGTCCCTGACGGCGCTGACCATGCATCTGGGGCTGCTGATGCAAAAAATGCCGCAGGAGCCGGCGCTGCAGGACCGCGCCGCCCACATGAAGCAGTTGCTCATGCAAATCGTCGAAACCAACCGCCAGATGCAGCTCAAGCTGTGGAACGACAAGCTCGAGTTCCTCGGCGTGCGCGTCGCGCTGGGCGAGCTGGTCGAGCAGTTCGGCGAGCAGCAAAAAATCACCGCCCGCTGCAGCCTGCCGGACGACGAGCTGGACTGCCCGCGCAGCCACGGCATCGTGCTGCTGCACACGCTCGAGGAAGCGCTGCGCAACGTCGCCACCCACGCCAAAGCGACCGAGGTCGACGTCATCGTCGACGACAACGAGGACGAGGTGATGATGACGGTGAAGGACAACGGCGTCGGGCTCGGCGGGCCGGTGGCGGCGGACGCCGGCCAGGTCAACGGCAAGTTCGGCTTGCGCATGGCGCGCGAGCGCGCCGCCTACCTGGGCGGCACGCTAACGCTCGCGGCCGGGCCGGCCGGCGGCGTGGTACTGACGATGATATTGCCCAAGCCGCCCGGCGGACGGTAAGCCCGGGGGCGGCACGGGACGACAGTGCAGGGCGAGTGCAAAGTAGCAACGTAGGGCGGATTAGCGTAGTAATCGGCCGGTGCCGCAAATCGCGCCGAAGAAACATGCGGTGTTGCGCGGCGCTATCAAGCGCGATGGTGATGGTGAGTTGTGGGATAGTTGGAATGTAGCGCCGCAGAAGACCGATTT
>CAUPRW010000077.1:0-26074 GCA_963513825.1 uncultured Duganella sp. | reverse complement strand
GGCGTGAGCGCGGCCAGCCGGCTGGCGCCGCGGTCGCGCGCGCGCCGCTCGCCGCCGAGGCGGCGCGCGCGCGCCAGCGCCTCGTCGATGGCGCCGATCAGGCGCGCGTCGTCGAGCGGCTTTTCCAGGAAATCGACGGCGTCGGCGCGGAACGCGGCGCGCGCCGAATCGACGTCGCCATGGCCGCTCATGATGATCACCGGAATGCGGCAGCCGCGCGCGGCCAGCTCGCGCTGCAGCGCCAGGCCGTCCATGCCGGCCATGCGGATGTCGATCAGCAGGCAGCCGTTCCAGTCCGGGCGCAGGGCCCGCAAAAAATCCTCGCCGGAGGCGAACACCGCCGTGCGGTAGCCGCGCACCGCCAGCAGCAAGCCGAGCGCGTCGCGCACGGCGGCGTCGTCGTCGACGATCATCACCGGCAGGTCGCCATCGTGTTCCCGTTCATCTGTCATGCTAGCTCCGTTACTGGTTGACCGCGGCGTCATCGGGCGGGCGGCGCCAGCGGCAGCGCCAGCCGGAATATACCGTGTTCGCCCGCCTCGGCCCACAAGGCGCCGCCGTGCGCCTCCATGATAGCGCGGCTGAGCACCAGGCCGAGCCCCAGGCCGCTGGCCTTGGTCGACACGAACGGCTCGAACACCCCGGCCGCCAGCGCCGCCGGCACGCCGCCGCCGCTATCCTCGACCGACAGGCGCAGGCAGGCGCCGCGCCCGGCCACGCGCGCCTGGCCGGCGCCGACCCGGCAGGCCGACACCGTCACCGTGCGGGCGCCGCGCGGGCGCTCGCGCGCCGCCTCGAGCGCGTTGTCGAACAGGTTGCGCAGCACCAGCGCGATCTGCACGCGGTCGGCCAGCACCGCCAGCGCCGGCATCTCGCCGATCACCAGGGTGACGTCGTGCTCGCGCAGCGCGGCGGCGAACTGGCGCGCCACCTCGCGCACCAGCGGCGCCGGCTCGACCGCCTCCAGCCGCGGCGCGCCGCCGCGGAAAAAGTCGCGCAGGCGCCGAACCACCTCGGCCGCCCGCTCCGATTCGGCCACCATGCGCCGCACCGCCTCGCGCAAGCGCTCGCCGTCGTCGCCGCGCGCCAGCAGCACCTCGCAGGCCTTGCCGTAGGCGCCGAGGGCCGTCAACGGCTGGTTGAGCTCATGGGCCAGCGCGGCGGCCATCTCGCCGGCCGCCGCCAGCCGCAGCGAGCGCCGCAACTCGGTCGACGCCTGACGCAGCTCGTCGACCATGATGCCGATCGCAAAGCCGACCAGCGCCAGCGCCGCGTCGAGCATCTGCAGCTCGGGCACGGCGATGTCGACCGCGTGGTTCCACTTGACCAGCGCGCCGATGCCGGCCTGCAGCGCGAACACCATCAGCGCCGCGCCGCGCACGCCCTGGCGCGAGGCCGCCCAGATCACCGGCAGGAACAGGAAATAGAATTCCTTGAACTCGGAGGTGGCGATGCTGCCGAACACCATGTACAGCACGCCGACGGCCAGCGCCAGGTAGGCCAGCGTTTCGAGCCGCCAGACCGCCTCGCGCAGGCGGCGCCGGCGCGCGGCGCTGGCCAGCATCCAAATCAGCGGCATCGACACCAGCGCGCCGACCATGTCGCCGATGCCAAAGCGCAGCGCCGCCGCCAGCGACTGCCCGGCCGGAATGAGCCCGCCCACCGACAGCAGCGCGATGTAGGCCAGGTCGTTGAGGGCGGTGCCGACGGCGAGGATGGCGACCCAGTCGAACAGGCCGCGGCGGTGTTCGAAGATGGCGCCGTCGGCGAAGCGGCGCCGCAGCGCCTCGCCGATCATGCCATAGCCGAACGTCAGCCACAGCGACATGAGCACCGTGAGCGCCGCGCCGGCCGGCATGCCGCGCACCAGCACCTCGCCGGCGACGAGCGCGATGAACCACGCCGGCGCCAGGCGCCAGCCGTGGCGCAGCCACAGCACCAGGCCGAGCGCCGGATCGGGATTCCACGGCGTGATGTTCAAGCCGTAGAGCGGATCGAGATAGGTGCTCCAGTCGAGCAGCACATACAGCGCGATAAAGGCGGCAAAGCGCCAATAGCGGGCGGCGGGCAAGGCAAGGGCCATCGGTGCGGTCCGGTCGTGTGGCGGGATGGCGCCGCGCCGCCGTAAGGGAAACCCTTAGCGGCGGCGCGCCGGCCCCGTGCCGGCGGCGTTGCGGGCCGCCCGGCGGTTAAGGGAAAAACGTAGGGCTTTACACGAATTTACAGCCATCGGCGCCACCGCTACGATCCCATTTTACGTGATGGCACCGCTCCCCATGTCGCAGATGATCACCCTTCATTCCGGCACCGCCGCCCGCTCCGGCCTGCGGCGCCTCGGCGCCGACGCCAAGCTGGCGCTGCGCGCGCTGTTCGCCCGCAACGCCAGCAGCCGCTGGCTGCTCTTGCTCAACTCGCACCCGATGTTCGTCGACCTGGTCAAGGCCAAGCCGCAGCTGGTCTACAAGATCTACCGCCCTTACCTGAGCGCGAAGTTCGGCTGCGGCCAGCGCGTCGACGTGCTGGCCGCGCACTACCGCCACATCGCCCGCCACGGCCTGGCGCCGTTGACGATACGCGCCGCGCGCGCGGCCGTGCCGCTGTGCGGCGTGGCGGGCAAGTCGGGCCGGCGCTACACGATCAACCTGAGCGCGGTCGACCACATGGAACGCGAGGGCGATCTGGCCTTGCAGCTGCTATGCGAGGGCGAGGCGGTGTACACCTGCGCGTTCACGTTCTTTGCGCTGGCGGCAGACACGCCGGGCCAGGCCGGCATGGGCGTGTTCATCGGCTGCCTGCAGGGGCCGCGCGACGCCCGCGGGCTGGAGTTGATCCGCGAGGCCACGCGCGATCTGCACGGGCTGCGGCCGAAGAATTTGATGGTGCGGCTGCTGGCGGGGATCGGGCAGGCCTATGGCTGCGCCGAGCTGCGTTTAGTGGGGAACGACAACCGCGCCGCCTGGCGCGCGGCGCGGCAAGGCAAGGTGCACGCCGATTACGACGCGCTGTGGACGGAGCTGGGCGCGGCGCGCCGCGGCGACGGCGATTTCACCTTGGCGTGCGGCGCGCCCGTGGCGCCGGAGCTGGAGCTGCTGCCGTCGAAGAAACGCGCCGAGGCGCGGCGGCGCTTCGAGGTGCTCGAGCGGTTACTCGAGGCGGTGTGTGACGGGCTCGGGGGGCGGGCTTAGTTTTACCCCGGGTGAACCGGGGTCGGACCCAACGGGGTCCGACCCCATTCGGGACGCCGGCCACGCCGGGGTCGGACCCCACCGGGTCCGACCCCACCGCTTTGGGGTTCGGGGGTCGGCCGGCTCAATACTCGATTTCGACTTCGCTCGCGCCCAGGCCTTGTTTTAACGCCAGCTGCAGGTCGTCCGACGGCGCCACGCGCCAGCCTTCCCCCAGCTGCAATACGCACTTGACGCCCTGCGGCGCGACCTTCATCGCCACCGGCAGGCCGTCGGCCATGCGGTGCGGGGCGAGCAGTTCCGCCATCTTCTTCGCGTCGACATTGGTCGGCAGCGACAGCGCCAGCTGCTTGCCGTAGTTGACGCGCGCGGTGACGATGTCGAACACCCGCTCGGCCGATATCCGCAGCCCGCCGGAGAAGCGGTCCTCCGACACCTTGCCGACGACGGCGAGGAACTCGTCGTCCTTGAACATGCGCTTGTTCTCCTCGAACACCTCGGAGTACACCGTCACCTCCACCACCGCCGTCTTGTCGTCCAGGGTGACGATGAGGATCTTGCCGCGCTGCGTCATCTGCGGGCGGATGCCGGTGATCACGCCGCACAGCATGCGCGGCTCGCGCGACGGCTCGAGCTCGGAGAGCTTGGTGCGGGCGAAGCGGCGCGCCTCGGGCGCGAACGAGTCGAACATGTGACCCGACAAATAGAAGCCGAGCGCGATCTTTTCCTCGGCCAGCTTCTGGCGGTCGGTGAACGGCGCGCACTTGACGTACTCCGGCGGCGCCACCAAATCGCTGTCGTCGCCGCCAAACAGGCTGACCTGGTTGGCCGCCTTGGCCTCCTGGTCGGCGCACTCCATCGCGAAGCCGACCGTCGCCAGCAGGACCGCCCGGTCGATGGCCAGGCAATCGAAGGCGCCCGAGCGGATCAGCGATTCGATGGTGCGGCGGTTGATCTGCTTCTTGTCGACCCGCTTGCAAAAATCGAACAGGCTGGTGAACGGCCCGCCGGCGTTGCGGGCGGCGATGATGGCCTCGATCGCGCTCTGGCCCGAGCCCTTGACGGCGCCGAGGCCATAGCGGATCTGCGTGACCTTCTTGCCCGTCACCGACGGCGGCGGGCCGTCCGGCGTGAAGCGGTAGTCGGACTTGTTGATGTCCGGCGGCAGGATGGTCAGGCCGCAGATGTCGATCGAATCCTCGACCAGGATCTTGACCTTTTCGGTGTCGTCCATCGCCAGCGACATGTTGGCCGCCATGAACGCGGCCGGGTGGTGCGCCTTCAGGTAGGCCGTGTGGTACGACAGCAGCGCGTAGGCGGCCGCGTGCGACTTGTTGAAGCCGTAGCCGGCGAACTTTTCCATCAAGTCGAAGATCTCGTCGGCCTTCTGCGCGGTCAAGCCGTCCTTGGCAGCACCGGCGCGGAAGATCTCGCGGTGCTCGGCCATCTCCTCGGCCTTCTTCTTGCCCATCGCGCGGCGCAGCATGTCGGCGCCGCCGAGCGAATAGCCGCCGACGATCTGCGCCATCTGCATGACCTGCTCCTGGTAGACCATGATGCCGTAGGTTTCCGACAGGATGGACTCGGTGCGCGGATCGGGATAGTCGAACTTTTCACCGTGCTTGCGCTTGCAGAAGTCGGGGATCAGGTCCATCGGGCCCGGACGGTACAGGGCCACGAGCGCGATGATGTCCTCGAAGCGGTCGGGCCGCGCGTCCTTCAACATGCCCTGCATGCCGCGCGACTCGAGCTGGAACACGGCGACGGTCTTGGCCTTGGTCAGCAGCTCGTACGAGGGCCGGTCGTTGAGCGCCAGGGTGGCCAGGTCGAAATCGGCCATGGCCGGATCGAGCGCCTTGATGTAGCGCACCGCGCGGTCGAGGATGGTGAGCGTGGTCAGGCCCAAAAAGTCGAACTTGACCAGGCCGACGGCCTCGACGTCGTCCTTGTCGTACTGCGACACCACGCCCGAATCGCCGCCCTGGGTGTAGAGCGGGCAGAAGTCGGTCAGCTTGCCGGGGGCGATGAGCACGCCGCCGGCGTGCATGCCGATGTTGCGGGTGATGCCCTCGACCTGCTGCGCCAGGTCGAGCAGGCGTTCGACCTCCTCCTCGTTCTGCTGGCGCTCCTTGAGCATCGGCTCCTCCTCGATCGCCTCGGCGATCGACACCGGCTTGCCCGGCTTGAAGGGAATGAGCTTGGAGACGCTGTCGACGAAGGTGTAGGAAAAGTCCATCACGCGGCCGACGTCGCGGATCGCGCCCTTGGCGGCCATGGTGCCGAAGGTGGCGATCTGCGAGACCGCCTCCTTGCCATACAAGTCCTTGACGTGCTGGATGACGCGGTCGCGCCCCTCCTGGCAAAAGTCGATGTCGAAGTCGGGCATCGAGACCCGTTCCGGATTGAGGAAGCGCTCGAACAGCAGGTTGTACTTGAGCGGATCGAGGTCGGTGATCAACAACGAATAGGCCACCAGCGAACCGGCGCCCGAACCGCGACCCGGTCCGACCGGCACGCCGTTCTCCTTGGCCCACTGGATGAACTCGGCCACGATGAGGAAGTAGCCGGGGAACTTCATGTTGCAGATGGTATCGGTCTCGAACTTCAGGCGCGCCTCGTAGCGCGGGCGCTCTTTTTCGCGCCGTTCCGGGTCCGCGTACAGTTGCAGCAGGCGTTTTTCCAGGCCGGCCTTCGATTCGGCCACGAGGAACTCGTCGATCGTCATGCCGGGCGGGGTCGGGAAGTTCGGCAGCTGCGGCTTGCCCAGCGTGAGCGTGAGGTTGCAGCGCTTGGCGATTTCCACCGAGTTTTGCAGCGCGGCCGGCAGGTCGTGGAACAGCTCGCGCATCTCCTGCTGCGACATGAAGCGCATGCGCTCGTTGAACTTGCGCACCCGCTTGTTATTGGCCAGCATTTCGCCTTCGGCGATGCAGGTGCGCGCCTCGTGGGCGATGTACTCGGCCGGCGAGATGAACTGCACCGGATGGGTCGCCACCACGGGCAGGCCCAGCTTGGCCGCCAGCGCCACCGCGTGGCGCACCTGGGCCTCCTGGTTGGCCTGGCCGGCGCGCTGGATCTCGATGTAGAAGTGGCCGGGGAAGATGGCCGCCCACTTCTGCGCGTGCTTTTCGGCCAGCGCCGGGTTGCCGTTTTCGATGGCGGTGCCGATGTCGCCGAAGTGGGCGCCGGAGAGCACGATCAGGCCGTTGGCCGGGTTGTCGTCGGGCAGCAGGTCGTAGGTTTTGGACGTGAGCTCGGCGAGCCACTCGGTGCGGATCTCGGCGCGGCCCTTGTACTGGTTGGTGAGCCAGGCGGTCGAGAGCAGTTCGCACAGCTGCAGGTAGCCCATGCGGTTCTTGGCGAACAGCATCAGGCGCGACGGCTTGTCGCGGTTGTCGTCGTTGGTGATCCAGACGTCGACGCCGATGACCGGCTTGATGCCCTTGCCGCGCGCGCTCTTGTAGAACTTGACCATGCCGAACATGTTGGACAGGTCGGTGACGGCCAGCGCGGCCTGCTTGTCCTTGGCGGCGGCGCCGACCAAATCGTCGATGCGCACCAGGCCGTCGACGATCGAATACTCGGAATGGACCCGCAGGTGGACGAAGGCCGGGCCGACCGGGACCAAAGCGCCCTCGTCCGGGGCCACCACTTGTTCCACTACTTGCTCGTTTGCTACCATGTTCATACGCCGCCCACCGCTGGTTCAATAACCGACTATTTTACCGCGCGCGGGGCCGGCGCGAGCGATCGGTTTGGCGCGGCATGTGTTTGCGTTACCTCGGCGCGCGATGCTACGCTGTCGCTAACATCGGTGGATGAAGAGCGCAGACCTTATCAAGCGACTAGAACAGGCTGGATGGCGGCTTCGCAACGTGCGCGGCTCCCACCACATCTATTCGCATCCGGATCGAGGCGGACACATTAGCGTTCCACACCCCAAAAAGGATGTGGGCACTGGATTGGCGCAAAAACTGTTAAAACAGGCGGGACTGAAATAGGACACCACCATGAGATACCTGATCGCGATCGAACCGGGCGACCCGACCCACGCGTTCGGCGTGGCCGTCCCTGACCTTCCGGGATGTTTTTCGGCGGGGGACACGCTTGACGAGGCGATCGTCAACGCGCGCGAAGCGATTGAGCTTTGGCTTGAGGCCACTGTCGAGGACGGCGGCGAAGTCCCCCCGCCGCATGCCGCCGCCGAACACTACGCCAATCCGGATTTTGCAGGATGGACCTGGGCGTTCATAGAAGACGTCGGCATTCCCCCCTAGCGCTGCCTGTTTTATGGGCACGAAAACGGCGTATAATGCCGGCTCATTCTTTTTTTGATCCCGTCCACCATGCACGCTAATACCGCTTTACAAGCTGAAGCGCATGCCGCCGCCACCGCAGCCGCTGCCGCCCACGTCAACATCGCCGCCTACAAGTTCGTCACCTTCGACAACACCGAAGAGATGCGCCCGCTGTACCAGGACATCTGCGCGCGGCTCGGCCTCAAGGGCACGATCCTGCTCACGCCCGAGGGCATCAATATGTTCCTGTCGGGCCCGCGCGCCCACATCGACGAGTACCTGGCCTGGGTGCGCGCCGACCCCCGCTTCGCCGACCTGGAAGTGAAGGAAAGCTACTCGGTCGAGCAGTCGCACAAGCGCATGCTGGTCAAGATCAAAAAAGAAATCATCACCATGCGCATGCCGCTGATCAAGCCCGAGGAGGGCCGCGCGCCGTTCGTCGACGCCAAAACGCTCAAGCGCTGGCTCGACGCCGGCGTCGACGACGCCGGCCAGCCGGTCGTCATGGTCGACACCCGCAACGACTTCGAGGTCGACGTCGGCACCTTCAACAACACGGTCGACTACCGCATCGCCAAGTTCACCGAGTTCCCCGAGGTGATCGCCGCCCACAAGAGCGACTTCGACGGCAAGACCGTGGTGACCTTCTGCACCGGCGGCATCCGCTGCGAAAAGGCGGCCATCCACATGCAGAACATCGGCTACGAGAACGTCTACCAGCTCGAGGGCGGCATCCTCAAGTACTTCGAGGAGGTCGGCGGCGACCACTACACGGGCGACTGCTTCGTGTTCGACTACCGCACGGCGCTCAATCCCAAGCTCGAGCCGACCGAGACCGTGCAGTGCTTCGTGTGCCGCGCCGTGGTCACGCCGCGCCAGCAGTTGGCGCCGGAATATGTGTACGAGGTGTCGTGCCCGCACTGTTTCGGGACGAAATAGTTTCCAAAAATTTATTTTGCTTGTTAAATCGAAAATTAGATTGCTTTTTCTTCACGTCTTGGTATGATCTGTCCCAACACGAAATTAATTGCGTTACTTAATAAAAAGTGCCTAACGGCAACCCCTAATTTTCCTTTTGAAAAGCGAATACATCCCATGAACTTTAAATCCGCCCTGCTCGCCGCCGCCCTGCTGATCTCGACCGCCGCCGCCTCGGCCGCCCCCATCACGCTCACGCCGTCGCTCGGCAGCACCACCGAATACTCGGCCACGTTCGCCGGCAACGCCGCCGTCAACAGCTTCACGCTGGACCTGACCTCCTTCGGCGCGGCCACCGAGTTCTTCGGCCAGGTGTCGGCCAACTTAACCGGCGGTTCCGGCTACAACGTCACCGGCGTCACGTTTGACGGCCTGAGCTTCGTGCCCGTGACCAACACCAGCGGCAAAAACAGCTCCGACTACTGGACCCTGGACCTGTCGTCGCTGACCGCCTCGGTGCACCAGATCATCGTCAGCGGCACCCCGCTGGGCAACTCCCCGGGCTTCGTCGGCTCGCTGTCGCTCAACGTGAGCGCCGTGCCGGAAGCTGAAACCTACGCCATGATGATGGCCGGCATGGGCCTGGTTGGTTTCATGGCGCGTCGTCGTCGCAACCAGGCTTGATGTCCGCACGCGGGCGCCGACGGCGTCCGCCGCAGGCGAAAAAAAACAGACCGCGGTCTGTTTTTTTTTCGTCCCGAGTTGCGCTTGTCGGCAGCGCAGCGCTTGCCGCTACAACACCTTCAACTGCTGCCACAGCGGCACCTTGTCGCGCACGATCGCCTCGATGCGCGGGCGCAGCTCGGCCAGGTTCTCGTCCTCGCCATGCAAGGTGACGCCGTCGCGCACCATGCTGCGGCCCATCGCGTTCATGCGGTCCCACACCTGGCGCACCAGCGTGTCGAGGTAGACCGTGCCTTTTTTCTGTGACAGCACGCCATAGACCAGCCGATCAAACAGGTCAGCGCCGATGCCGTTACCCAGAAGGGGCGAGCACAACACCTGGAATTCGTCGCCGTAGCGTAGCTGCTGCGCCAACGCCGCGTTCATCTTTTGGGTTATGGCGGCGTCGGGCTTGGCGCCGCCGTGCAGGTAGGCCACGGCCTGGCCGCTCGCGGCCAGCAACACCGCCACCTGCAAGATGCTGTTCAGGTTATGCGCCTGCAAGGCTGGCAAGGCGGCAAGCTCCCCCAGCGTATGTGGGCGAAGCGCAAGCGCGTCGCAGACAGCGCCGTACAGCGCGGGCAGGCCGTCGAAGTTACCCACCGCCGTCTTCAGCGAGAAATCGACGCCGGCGCGCGGCACCGTCAACGCCACGCCCACTTGGGCCAGCACCTCGGCTTGGCGGACCGGCCCCATCTTGCGCAGCCCGCGCACGAACACATCCTTGCGGAACGAGGTGTCGAGCAGGTAGTCCTTCACCGTCTCGCGCATCACAGAGTCGGGGAAGGTGTCCATCACCGCCTGGCGCTCGGACGAAAGATACAGCGCCGGATAAGCCAATGGCAGAATGGCCGAACCGGCGTAGTCCATTTTGGCCGTGGCGAAATCGCGCGCCACGTCGGCGTGGTAAAGCGGCTGCCACGACCTGTTCAGGTATTCGTGCACCAGATAATTGCGATTGCCCGTCTTGAGCGTCTCCAGTCGCGGCTTGAGTGAGGGATTGGCATTGAGGTAACCGCACGAGGCCGCGCCAAGGCGCTCGACAAAGGCGGCGGCGCCGTCCATGCCAGCGTCGCTGCGGCTGCGGAAGGCGTCGCCATATTCCATCAGCAGCCGTTGCAGCGGCTGCACGCCGGCCCATCCGGGCATGGCGTTATAGCTGACAAAGACGGCGCCGCCCGGCTTGAGGTAACGGTTGATAAAGGCGACGATCTGGTGGCGGCTCTCCGCCGAGACCCAGGAATAGATGCCGTGCAAGGTGATGTAGTCGAACTGCGGCAGGTCGGCCACCTTGCCTTGCGCCAGTTCTTCAAAGCTGTTTTCCAGCAGGGTGAGATTGCTCAGCTGGGCGGCGGCGGCCAAGGCGCGGGCGCCGGCCACGTGGGCCGGATTGAAATCGGCCGCGTAGAAAGTCCCCTGCGGATTGCTCGCCGCCAGCACGTTGGCGGTCAGGCCGCGCCCGAAGCCCAGCTCGAAACAGGTGAATTTTCCCGCTAACGAAGGCGGCTCGTAGCCGTTCAGCGCGCACACCAGGTTCAGGTAACCGGGCGCCTGTTCCGCATAAAATCCTGATGTATATTCGATATCCGACACGTATCCAGCGGTCCAGTCCATCCAAGCTCCTATAATTGATTGCAAAAAGATGGCTGCCAGTATGCCATGTTTGGCCAAGGGCGACAGGCGCGGCAGGCGCCACGCATGCCCGCAAAGCGGGAGGGAGCGGTCAGGGATGGCCCGGCTGGCGCCCTATTGCCGAGTGCCCGGTAACAATTGTTGCAGCACGTTTTCGTAGGCGTTGCGCGCGGTCTGGAACACGGCGAGCTTGGCGCGCAGGTCGGCCATTTGCGCATCGACGAACTGCAGGTTGGCGACCTGGCCTTGCGCTTCTTCGGTCAACTCGCGCACCTTGTAGCTGACGCCGTTGACCGTCACTTCCACTTCATCTTGCATCGGTGGGACTCCCAGCTCATTACGAGATTACAGCGGCAAGGACCAAACCAGCGCCGCAAGGGTTGGCAACGACCAACGTCACAAGAAGTAGCCGCCGATTTCCCGCACGCCGTCCGGCCCCAGCATCCCGGTTTCACCCTTGATCTTCAGCAGGTTCACCAGATAGGTGTAGCGTGCCTGCGCAAGGTCGCGCTGGCTCGTAAACAGTTGTTGTTTCGCATTGAGCAAATCCAGATTGATGCGCACGCCACCTTTGATACTCTGCTCGGTGGCCAGTACCAACAGCTTGGCCGATTCCACCGCCTTGTCGAGCGCGCGGATACGCGACGCGCTGCTAACGACCGCTGCGTAGTCCTTGCGCAAATCGAGCACGATCTTGTCGGTGCGCACTTGCAGATCGGCCTTTGCCTTCTCCATCCCAGCGACCGCTTGCCTATACTGCGCGCTGGCCAAGCCGCCGGAGTAAAGCGGGATGTTGATCTGCACGCCCAATGAGCGGTTGACCGATTCCTGCGTATAGGTGTTCAACGTATCGGCATTGCTACGGCTATAGGTACCGACGAAATCGATGCGCGGCGCGTGGCCGGCCCGGCCCTTGTTGACTTCCTGACGGGCCGACTCGATGGCGAACACTTGCGCCTGCAATTCGGGATTGCTCTCCAGCGCACGACGCTTCAACTCTTCGAAACCACCCTCCGGTAGCGGCGCGAGACGGAAGGCATCGCGCAACTGGTCCAGGTTGTCGACATCCCGACCGATGAGCGAGGCCAAATTCGCGCGCGTATTGGTCTGATTGTCTTTCGCTTCCAGCAGTTGCGCTTCCGCCAGCTCCAGACGTGACCGGGTTTCCAGCATATCCGTCTTGGTCCCCTCGCCTTTCTCAAACAGGCGGTCGTTGACGAGCATCTGCTCTTGCAGTGCATCACGTTGCGCCTGCGTCAGCGCCACCTGTTCGCCGGCGAACAAGGCGTCGATGTAAGCGCCGGTCACGCGCAAAATCATCTCCTGCACGCGGGCGTCGAACTGCGCGTCGCTGTATCTGGTCTGCGCCTGGCCCTGCTTGTACCGGGCCAGCGCGTCCAGGTTGAACACCGGCTGGCGCACCTGTACGACCGCCGAGCGGCTGATGTAGACCGGGTACGTCGTGGTCTCCACCCCCAGGAAGTTAGGCTGCGTCAAATCAGCGCGGATGCGGCTGGCCGAGTAATTCGCCGAGACCTGCGGCAACAGATTCGACAAGCCGATATTCTTATATTCTTTGCCGGAGACATTGTCTTGAATGGCGCTGAGATAAGTCGGATCATTGGACAAAGCGGCCTCATACGCCTGCATCAACGTCAGCGCGCAGGCTTGGCCGCTCGCCGTCGCGCCGACGACGAGCAGCGCGCGGGCAACCGCCACAGTGACGCTACGTTTGGAAAACAATATCGTCACGTTCAATCCTCCATCATCGACGTTTTCGCGCGATCGAACACCGGCTTCAGCAAATAGCTCATCATCGTCCGCTCACCGGTCTTGACGACCAGCTCAACCGGCATGCCAGGCTGAATTTCCAGCTTCTTCTGGGCGATCATTTTGACGCCCTCCGGCGAAACGGTTGCGCGCACCTTGTAGTAAGCCTGGCCGGTGCGCTCGTCGACAGTACGGTCGGCAGAGATTTGCGTCAGCGTGCCGGGGATGTGCGGCGTCTTGTTGGCATTGAAGGCCGAGAACACCAGTTCCACAGGCAAGCCATGGTGCACGCGGTCGATCAGATTGATCGGTAATTGACCTTCAACCACAAATGGATCGTTGGTCGGCACAATTTCCATCATCTTCATACCCGAACCGACCACGCCGCCCTTGGTGAAGACACTATTGGCGACGACGATGCCATCGACCGGCGACTTGACGTCGGTATTACTCAAGTCGTATTCCAGCCCTTCCAACCGGCTCGACAAGGCCTCGGCCTCACGTTGCGTGTCGGTCAGCAGGGCGCGCACTTCCTTCTGAAACTCCTGCAGCCGCATCAGTCGGCGCATGCCAAGCTCAGCGATCTGCCGCTGGGAGCGGCCAATATTGCCGCCATCCTCGGCCAAAGCGCCGATCAATTGGGCGTAGGTGCGTTCCACATCAAGTAACCTGCTGCGCGCGACGTAGCCGTCTTTGGCCAGGTCACGCATGTTGTCGCGCTGCTCCTTAAGAATTGACAGCTGCTCTTTCTTGCTGTCGCGGGAATCCTCCAAGCCCTTGATCTGCAGCTTAAGACCGGCGACATTCTCGTCCACCGCACCGAGTTCGTTTTGCAGCGACATCGTACGGGAGGAGAACAACTGACGCTGCAATTCCACCGCGTTTTTGACGCGAAAATCATCTTTCCACTTGTCGAGCGCGGCGGGGAATGGGACGGCGCGCAAGCCATCGCGTTCCGCCAGCAGCCGTGCCTCGACAGAGCGCGACGTGAAGTACTGCGCCAGGGTTGAATCGAATTGCGACGCCGCATTGGTGCTGTTGAGCCGCACCAGCACTTGGCCCGCCTTGACCACATCGCCATCTTTGACCAGGATATCCGACACCGTACCGCCGCTCTGGTGCTGAATGGATTTGCGGTTGCCTTCCTTGACCACGGTGCCGGGCATCGGCACGCCGCGGTCGAGCGGCGCCAGCGAAGCCCAGGCCAGCAAACCGACGACCCCAACGATGACGATCAGCCAGCCGGCTTTGGCATATCTGCCGGCATCGGTCTCAACGGTCAGCGGCGTGACGTCATGGGAAATAACTTCGGTGGCTTCGCTCTTGGTTGTAGTGAGATTACGCATAAATTTATTCCTGTTCCGAGGCGGCGGGAGTGCCTGCGGTCGACGCAGCCGCTGTCTGCTGCGCGGCAGCCTGTTGTGCCTGTGCCTGTGCCTGTGCCTGTGCCTGTGCCTGCTGCTGAGCGCGCAACTGCGCCTCAGTCTGAGCCTGTTGATTTTGCTGCTGAAGTGCCAGTTGTTGTTTCTGGTTAGCCTCTTGCAACGCCTTCAGCACGTCATTGGTCGGACCGAACATGCCCACCACGCCTTCTCGCAGCACCAGCAACTTCGTGGTTACACTGATCGCGCTGGTGCGGTGGGTGATCAGGATGATGGTCTTGCCGCGCTGACGCAGGTCGGTAATCGCTTGCACCAAGGCCAATTCGCCCACGTCATCGAGATTCGAATTCGGCTCGTCCAACACGATCACCGATGGATCGCCATACATGGCGCGCGCCAAGCCGAGGCGCTGCTTCTGGCCGCCGGACAAGCCGGCGCCGCCCTCACCCAGCAAGGTGTCGTAGCCCTTGGGCAAATGGAGAATCATGTCGTGCACACCGGCACGCTTGGCCGCCTGCACCACCTGTTCCGAGTCGATATCGCCGAAACGGGCGATGTTCTCACTGACGGTGCCGCCGAACAGTTCAATCTCCTGGGGCAGGTAACCGATGTGCGGCCCCAGCTCAGCCTTGTTCCACTGATAGATATCGGCGCCGTCGAGACGAACCTTGCCGGCGGCCGCCGGCCACACGCCAACCAACAACCGCGCCAGCGTCGATTTACCTGAACCGCTCGCTCCGATCACACCCAGCACGTCGCCGGCGCCGATGGAAAAGCTCACACCGCGCAGCACTGCGGCGGTCGCGCCCGGTGGCGCGGCGGTGACGGCTTCGACCGTGATCGCCCCCAGAGGCTTGGGCAGCGACATGCCGGCCGGCCGGACCGGGTTATTTTCCAGCAAGCCGGTCAACCGCTCATACGCGCTACGCGAGCTGCTGTAGGTTTTCCACACACCGATGACCTGTTGCACCGGCGACAACGCGCGCCCGACCAGAATCGACGCCGCGATCATCATGCCCGGCGTGATCTTGCCCTCCACGGCGAGATAAGCGCCATAACCGAGCACCAACGACTGCAGCGATACCTGCACGAACTTGGTGATGGCGCCGACCATGCCAGCCTTCTCGCTCGCTTCGGCCTGTAAACGAAGGAAGCGGCCGTGCACCTTGTACCATCGGTTGAGCAGGTTGGGCAGCATGCCCATCGATTCGATGACTTCAGCGTTGCGCAGGTTATTGGTGGCCAGCTGCGTCGAAGCGATCGACATCGTGCTCGCCTCCGCAAGCGGCTTGTGGGAAACGCGCTCGTTCAGATAAGCCAGCCCCACCAGGACCAGCGTGCCGCACAGCGCGAAGACGCCCAGCGACGGCTCGAAGACGAAGATAACGAGTAGATAGACGGGGAACCACGGCGCGTCGAAAAACGCAAACAACGCGTTGCCGGTCAAAAACTGACGGATGTTGGTCAAATCAGCGAGGGCTTGGCCGGCGTTGCCGCCAACCCGCTTGAGGTTTTGCTCAAAGGCTGCGGTATAGACACGCTTGTTGAGCTCCATGTCAAACCGGGCGCCGACGCGCACCAGCACAAAACTGCGGATCATTTCCAGCGCGCTCATGATGATATAGGCGCCTAACATCATGATAGTTAGCATCACCAGCGTGTATTCGTTCCGGCTAGGTATCACGCGGTCATACACCTGCAACATGTACAGCGAAGGCACGAGCATAAGCAGATTACTGCAGGCGCTGAACGCGCCGACCGTCAGGAAGGTCCGCTTGTAGGAGCGCAGCGTTTGCTCGATCTCATTTTTTGGTTTTAAAAAATTTTTCATTGGTTGCATCACAGGGCAGTTAGGTACGCATGAGCGGTAGACATCACATTGAGCTTAGTATCGCGGTGGACGCGTGGTGTGGCGGTATTGATTGCCGGCAAACGGGCAGAAACGACATTATCGCCTAATTCCAGCAAGAAATGTGATGTAGGTCACATTTTTTTGAGTGCCGCCTAAAAAATGGCACATTTCGGTCGAATGAAGAGGGCTCAAGCGCGTGCGCGCTCGGAGCGGTCAATGATTACTGTGAAGCATGCTTAGGAACTAATGAAAAAAACCCACGTTGTCGAAACAACGTGGGTTTAGGAGCCTGCTTACGCCCGAGACAAGGCCCGGGCGCTATCCTTATGGAATATTAAACAGTGAAATCGCCAGCAGCGAAGGCACCAGCAGCTACGCCGTTGAACACGCCAACCAACGCGATTTCAGCAGCCGTTGCGACGGTGTCTGCACCATTGGTGACTTGGTACAGGTAAGCGTTACCGTTCTGGTAAGCGACGACGTAGAAGTCATCACCAGCGGTATCGGTAGCCAGACCACCGGCAGCAACATTCACCGAGCTCAGGCCTTTGAGCAGTTCGGTACCGTCAACAACACCAGCTGCGCCCAGGTTACCGAAGCTCGACAGGGTGGCGTTGATTTCGATGACGTCGTCGGTCGTCGTGTTACCACCGGTCAGAGCGAAGGCGGCTGCGCCAATGTTCAGGGTGGTGTTGGTCGACGCTGCGAAGTCGGCGATGCCAGCGGTCGTTTGGGCGGCGTTGGTCGTCGCGCCGGCAACCAGTTGTACCAGATCGGCGCCAGCGCCAGCAGCGAAGCCGGTGATGGTGTCGATACCGTTCGAAGCCGCGGTCAGGAACACAACGGTGTCGGCCGCTGCGGTGGTTTCGGTCAGGTTGATGATGTCGTTACCAGCGCCACCGGTGATGGTGTCGGCACCGTTACCGCCGGTGATGGTGTGCACGTTCGAACCTGCCGAGGCGGTCAGCACGTCGTTACCAGCGCCGCCGGTGATGCTGACAGCGGCGGTGGTGTTGGTCGAAGTGAACTTGACGCCCAGGTTTGCACCGGTGTCGGCCGAGGTGTTACCAACCACGCCGCTAGCGTCGAAGGTGGTAACCGCAGTCAGCGTCGAACCGGTGGTCAGGTCAACGCCGTTGTTGCCGGTGACGTTGACGCGGGTTGCGGCGGCAGCGACCAGACCCAGGGTGTCTTGGGTGGCGGCCACGTTAGCGCCAGTGCCGACATCAACGGTCGAAACGTTGATGGTTTCTACACCAGCGACCGTTACCGTACCGAAAGCGGCAACGCCGCCGGTCGAGTTACTCAAAGCAACGGTCAGCGAGTCAGTGGCGCTAAACGCTGCGTTCAGCACGTTCACGGTAGCTGCGGTGCTGCCATCGGCCAGCGTCAGCGAACCGCCGTTAGCCATGCTGTTCAGGATCAGGCCGTTAGTGGCGCCGGTGGCGACAACTTGACGCACGTTGTTCAGGCCTGCCAGGTCCAATGCACCGGTGCCGCCGCTGACGGACAGGATTTCAAAGCCGGTGAACTTGGTGTTGAAGGTAGCATCAACGTCAGCCGCGTCGGCTTGCGCGAAGGTCAGTGCGATGGTATCGGTGCCGGCGCCGCCGTCAACCGAACCACCCGTGCCAACCAAGCCGGTGGCGGTGACGACGTCGTTACCAGCACCCAGGGTGATGGCTTTGGTGGTAGCGCCGATGGTGATCGTTTCGTTACCGGCACCGCCGGTGAACGTCACGCCATTGCCCAAAATCGTGGTCAGCGTGGTCGATGCGGAATTGGTCACGTTGATGGCGGTAACCGAAGTCAGCGTTTCGCCGCCCGAGGTGAACGCAGCCGAACCCGAAATGTTCAGGGTCGTTGCATCAGCCACAGCCAGGGAACCAACGCTCGAAGCCGCAGTGTTCGCAACAACGTTGACGGTGGTGAAACCATCATCGCCAGCCGCTTCCGCATCGGTCAGCGCGCCGGTCAGGGTCAGGCCGCTCAGGTTAACGGTCAGGGTGTTCGCGGTTGGGGTAGCGGTCAGGGCGCCACGGCCAACACTGACGCTGGTACCGTTACCGGCCAGGTTCAGGGTGGTCAGCGCGCTCGAATCGATGCTCGCAGCGGCGAAGTTTTCCAGGGTGACGCTGCTGATCGTGCCAGCTGCGGTACCCGAACCAGCGTTAGAATCGGCGATGGTCACAGCGCCGTTGACGTGGCCGACAACGGTGGCGGCAGCGGTACCGGCAGCGGTGTCCTTGACGGTAACAGCGGTGGTAGCAGCGCCGCCAGTAACCGACACGGCGCCAGCGGTGGTGGTCACACCAGCACCAGCGGAGTTGCCAGCGATCTGCGTCACGTTGACGGTGGTGCCGCCGCTGACGGTGATAGCATTGCCGGTGGTGCCATTGGCTGCGGCGGTGGTCGAAGTTACAGCAACAGCACCAGCAGCACCGGTGATGTTCAGGGTGCCGGCGCTCGCGGCGGTTTCGGTCACGGTCACTGCTTTACCACCGGTGATGGTGGTGGCGCCGGTCGCGGCCGAATTGGTCAAATTGACGTCGGTGGTGGTTGCGGCGGTGGCAGCAATTGCGGTCTTGGCGGTGATGTTCAGCGTGTTCAGACCGGTCCAGCTCGAAGTGTCCAGGCCACTCAGCGAGGCTGCGCTGGTGATGACATTGACGGTTTCGACGTTACGGACGATGGCGCCGCTAGCGGCGATGGTGCCGCCGGTTACCAGGTTCAGCGTGTCGTTGCCGTTGCCGCCGTCGATGTTGTCCAGCGAGGTGAACGAATCAGCACCGGTCAGGATTGGTGCGTTGATGATGTCGTTACCGGCGCCGGTCGAGATGTTGTCGATGCCGGTGGTCAGGCCTGCGGTCACTACCGGGGTGTTCAGGGTAACGATGGCCGACAGCGCTTCGGTGACGGTGGCGTTGAAAGCGATGGTGTCGGTCGTGTTGTTGACCTTGTCCAGCATTTCGTTTGCCAGTTTAGCGGCAGCGGCGCCGGAGTAGGCGTTCACTTCAGCGGCGGTGTCGATGCCGGCGGTGAAGGCGGTTGCGACGGTGGTTTTGTTAGCGATGGTCAGGGCGTCGGTTTCGTTGCCCAGGCCGGCGGCCATGATCTGCGACGCTGCTTGAGCGCGGGTCATTTCTTTGTTGGCCAGAGCGGCGGTCCAGAAGTCCAGGCCAGCCAGCAGTGGGTCACGGCCCAGCACGTTTTGGAAGATGGCGGTGATGAACTGGGAGTCGGTACCTGGGTACTGGGCTTGCGATTCAGCGCTGTTACCGAAGTTGTCCAGGATAGCTTTGACGGTGCCGTTGGTGTTGTAGGCAGCGGCGAACTCAGCGATATCGACTGGGGCGCCCGAAGCGGCCAGATTGGTGGTCATGTTGATCAGACCCGAGCGGTCGGCTGGACGGCCAAAGTAAGCAATGTAAAGTTGCTCAGCTACTGCGGTGTAATCTGCTGGTACGGCCATGATGTATATCCTTTAGTTGGTGTTTGGTTTAAACCGAATTTTCTGCGTCCACGGCACACAGCGCTGCGTGCTGATGGACCTTTTTTCGCAGAATAGGGAGTATATTGCCAGATGGGGCGGCCAAGGTTGTGACAGCCATCACAATCGCGGGGGAAATCTCGATTTATTTACGATATTTTGTGATTTTTTTCCCTCATCGGGCCGCCGCGCGTTTAAATCACGCCACAAACCTTCCGCGCTGCTGAATTAATAAGCAGCGATGAATGGGGAAGTCTTGCGGATTGAACGGACACTTAATTGACAGACAAATAAGCATATATTAAAACCGGAAATGAAATGTGCCGCCCGAGGGCGGCACATTCAAAGTTCAACGCCACAGGTATTATCGCTTCCAGAGCGTCGCGCCCTCGGCAGTATATTTGAGGCTATTTACCGTCTTGAACACGTAGCCGGCCTGTTCGGCTTGGTTACCGCCCAAATAGCCCTTGATCGTCGAACCTGACGACGAATCGCTGCTCATCACGCCCTTGGTGCTGAAGGTTCCGTTACCACTCATATTTAACGAGGCGGTATCGGTGTAGACCGTCATCCCGGTGACGAACTTACGGGTGGCGAAGTTAACATCGAAATGGGCGTCTTTAATGGAGGCCATCGTCGCGTCCTTGCCCACCTCTTGTAACGACGCCTCGCCGCTGGCCAATACAAAGGACGCCGTACCCTCCCGCGGTAATACCAATTCGGTATTCTTCACGCGGGCCATGACATAAGAGCCAACGGAATAGGCATTTTCATAAGTACCATCGCGCATTTTGGCGAGCGCCGCCTGATCGACCGCGACGCCGGCCACGGCTTGCCAGCGGCCCCACTGCAATTCAGGAGGGCTAGACGGCAGCGGCGGCGCGACCACTGGCGGCACGACCACCACTGGCGGCGTGACCACCACCGGCGGCTCTTGCACCACCGGCGTAGATGGCACGACCGGCGCAACCGGCACGATTGGCTCCACAGGAGCCACCGGCGCCGGTTGAGTGATGATCACCGGCGGCGCGGTAACATTATCCCCCCCGGTGTTGACCACGGCGGTCTTCCCGACGCCGATCAATGCCGTTTCTTTTCTTACGTCGAGGCTCATGTCCGGATTCGGATTGGCAGTCGAACCGGGCATGCCGCCGGCGCCGGCCAGCGGCTTGCCGACCGGCTCGTCGGCGCGCGGCGGGGCGCTGTCGGGCGAGACGCCCTGGCCGCGCAGCAGCTGCGGCGCTTTCTGGCCGCGCTGCACCTGCAGCAGCACGTCGGCCTGGCCGGCGAACAATTCGCGGCTCAGGTTGCCTTCGCACGGGCCGCCGCCCTCCGGACCGCAGCCGCCGGCAAAGCCGCTGACGACGATGCCGCCGGAGACGACGGCCACGCGCGAGGTCTGCTGGTCGGTGAAGACGATGAAGTCGGTGCCGCGCACGCCGATGGCCGCCACTGGCGTGTTGAAGCGGAAGTTCTGGCGCGCCTGCTTGACGGCCGTGCCGGAGATGCTGCGCGCCACGCCGCTCAGCAGTTCGAACTTGACCCGGGTGTTGGCCGGTTTGGCGCTGTCGACGTGGTAGGAGACGATGCGCGCCTTGCTGTTCGGGCGCAGGATGAGGAAGCCGTTGTCGACCGTTTTGACATATATATAGCCGTCCGCGCCGGTGGCGAGCTCGTCGCCCTCCTGCACCGCCGCGTCCAGCACGCCGGCGCGCGAGGCGACCTGCACCTGCCCGGTGACGAACACGATTTTTCCGGCCTCGCCGGCGGCGGCCGACGCGCACCAGACCAAACTGGCGCTGGCTCCCAGCGAGACTAAAAAATGACGCAACATAATTAAATTCCTCCCGATCTAGCATTCTCCGGATTCTGAGGTTAAAGTATGTGATTCGCGTCACATTATTGCAATTGGATACAATTTGTGCGTGTGGTGCAATTCTGTTCACATTGCGGCGCCGAATATTTCCGTGGACATAGTATTGCCCCAGACAAAGCGCTATACTTGGCGCCTATTTTACACTTGCGCCCGCACCGGTGAGCCCACGCCCCACCGTCCGTCCGGCGCCGACATGAAGCCGACCTTGCGCTCCCCGACCTCCTCCGCCACATTGCTCAGAACCGGTATCGCCGCGGTGGCCATCCTGCTGACGGCGTGGTCGCAGTGGGGCGGCGCCCAGGTCGCCGACGAGTGGCTGCGCGACCACTTCATCCGGCTGCACGCGGTCGACGCGCCCGAGCGGCGCATCCTGGTGGTCGACATCGACGAGACCAGCCTGGACAAATACCCGTGGCCATGGTCGCGCGCGCGCCTGGCCGACCTGGTCGAGCGCCTGCTGGCCGCCGGCGCCCAAGGCGTCGCGCTCGACATCCTGCAGGAAAAAACCGCGGACGCCGACGGCGACGCGCGCCTGGCGATGCTGGCCCAGCACGGCCCGCTGGTGCTGGCGCAACTGTTCGACTTCGCCGTCCAACCCCATCCGCTGCAAGGCGGGGTGCTGGTCGGCGGCGCGCCGGCCCGCGCCGGCGCGGCCGCCGTGCCGGCCCACGGCTACCTGGGCAACCACGCGGGCCTGGCGCGGGCCGCCCACGCCGGCAACATCGGCGTGGCGCCGGACGCCGACGGTACCTTGCGCCGGGTGCCGATGTATGCGCGATACAACAGTCGCGATTATCCAACACTGGCGCGCGCGCTGTTCGACTGCTGCGCCGGCGGCCCGCCCCTGGCCCTGGGCGCCGGCGGCGACGGCACGCTGCGCATCCCCTACCAGCGCCAATGGCGGTCCTACAGCGCCGCCAGCGCCGCCGAGGTGCTCGACCAGCGCCTGCCCGCCGAGGCCGTGGCCGGCCGCCTGGTGCTGGTCGGCTCGTCCGCGCTGAGCATCGGCGACCGCCTCGCCACGCCGCTGGGCGCCTCGACCGCCGGCCTGCTGGTGCACGCGGCCGTGCTCGACGCGCTGCTCACCCGCCAGGCCGGCCTGGCGCCGGCGCCGTGGCCGGGGCGCTGGCTCGCGCTGGCGTTTTGCGGCGCCACCGTGTTGCTGGTGAGCCGCACCCTGGCGCGCCGCGCGGCCGCCGTCAACGTGCTGCTGCTGGCCGTCAGCTCGGCCCTGTGGCTGCTGCTGGCCTACGCCGCCAGCCCGCACGACGCCCGCTTCAACCCGGCCGGGCCGCTGCTGTCGAACCTGTTCCTGCTGGCCGTGGCCGTGCCGTTCCACTGGCAACTGGCCCAGCGCAAGTCGCGCCAGCTGCTCGGCACGCTGCGCCAGTACGTCGCCCGCGAAGTGGTCGACGAGCTGCTGCGCAGCGACCTGAAGGACCCGCTCACGCCCAAGCAGCGCCAGGTCACCACCTTGATCGCCGACATGGAGGGCTACACCGGCCACGTCGAGGCGCTGCCGGTGGAGGAGGCGGCGCGCTTGACCACCGACTTCCTCGACTGCCTGACGCGCCCGGTGCTGGAAAAGCACGGCACGCTCGACAAGTACACCGGCGACGGCCTGGTGGCCTTCTGGGGGGCGCCGCTGCCGATCGCCGACCACGCCGACCTGGCGCTGGACGCGGCGCGGCTGATCCTGCGCGAGGTGCAACTGCTGAGCGCGCGGCGCGTGCGCGAAGGCAAGGCGCCGCTGCGCGTGCGCATCGGCATCGAGAGCGGCCTGGCCATGGCCGGCGACTACGGCACCGCCTTCCGCAGCATCTACACGGCCGTCGGCGACAGCGTCAACACCGCCTCGCGGCTGGAGCAGGCCGCGCGCGACTTCCCGCACGACGTCATCATCGGCGCCGGCACCGTCGCGCTGGCCACGCGCCACCGCTTCCGCTCGCTGGGACCGCAGCGCCTGCGCGGCAAGGAAAAGACGGACGAACTGTACACCCTCGAGGAGGCCGCGTGAGGCGCCTCCGCGCCGCGCTGGCGGCCGCCGCCCTGCTGCTGGCCTCGCTGTTGTGGACGGCGCCGGCCGGCGCCGCCGACGACGAGCCGCCGCCGCCCACCCAGCAGCAGGACGAGCTGTACCTGCAGGCGATGCGGGCGCTGGCCGAGGGCCGCGCCGACCAGGCCACCGACCTGCTGATGCGCTTCCTGGAAAAGGAGCCGCAGCACGCCGGCGCCTGGCTGGACCTGGCCATCAGCCAATGCGAACTGGGCCACGGCGCCGAGGCCGAGCGCCTGTTTACCGAGATCGAACAGCGCTTCTCGCCGCCGCCGGGCATCGTCGAGGTGATCGGCAGCTACCGCGAGCGCGGCTGCGTGCCCGCCAACGGGCCGCAGCGGCGCTTCTCGCTGTCGGCCACGCGCGGCTACGACACCAACGTCAACCAGGGCGCCGGCAGCGCCTTTTTCAGCACCGGCAGCGGCGCCAATTACACCGAATGGACGCTCACCGACGAATTCCTGCGCCGCTCCGACCAGTTCGCGCTGGTGACGGCCGACTACAGCCAAAACCTCAACGACGACGGCTTGCTCGGCTTCGCCCAGGCGCGCTCGCGCCGCCACGACAACGTCCACAGCCAGGACACCACCTCGCTCATGGTGGGGCTCGAACAGCAATGGCGGCTGGGCGGCTGGCGCGGGCGGGCGACGGCCGCGCTCAGCGCCCTGCGGCTCGACAACCATTACTACCAGCGCCAGGAGCAGCTGCAAGTGCGGGCCACGCCGCCGCTGGTGCTGTCCGAGCGGCTCGACTGGTCGCTCACGGCCGCGCTCAACCACGTCACCTACCCGACCCGCCCCAACTACAACGGCAGCACGCTCGAGCTGGGCACGTCGCTGGCCTACCACCACCGCGGCGTGCGGCTGTACACCGGCGCCGGCGCGGTGACCGACCACGGCCAGAACGGACGCCTCGGCGGCAACCGCGACGGCTGGTACGGCAACGCCCTGCTCTACACGATATTCAACGACCGCTTCAGCGGCCAACTGGGATGGACGCGCCAGGTCTGGCGCGGCAGCGAGCTGTATTCGGAGCACGTGATCGACGTGGTGCGGCACCAGGACACCCGCCAACTGAGCGCCGCCCTGACCATGGAACTGGGCGCGAGCCAAAGCCTGCAGCTGGAGTGGCGCTCGATACGAAACCAGGAAAACATTCCGCTGTTTCAATATAATAGCCGGACCGTGCAGCTGACCTGGCGCTGGGATAATTTTTGACGGCGCCGCCGTATTTGCATAAAGATCACAAGATGGCTTGGGAATTGATTTTGTTTGGCACGGCGCTGGCGGCCGTCTCGGTGGGTTGCCTGCTGCCGGCCGGCTGGCTGCCGCCGCTGCCGAACGACAAGGTGTTGCATTTCGGCGCCTACGCGGCGTTGACGCTGATGGCCCTGCCGATGGCGGGCAGCTGGCGCGAGCTGGCCTATTGGCTGGCCGGCCTGCTGGCGGCCGGCGCGGTGATCGAGCTGTTGCAGAACCTGGTGCCGGGGCGCAGCTTTTGCTGGCGCGACCTGGCCGCCAACGCGGCCGGCATCACGGCCGCCAGCGCCTGCGCGGTGCCGCTGATGTCGTTTACCCTGTACTGAGAGCACGCATGAGCACGATCAAACCGAGAGCGGCCGGGCCGGCGGACCCGGTGGCGGCGCCCGATGGCGCGCTGAGCGCGCCGCCGCACGACGCCGCCCGCGACGCCGCCGATCCGAACCAGCCGGTCAACATCCAGATCCACCTGCGCAAGATTCCCTTGCTGGCAGATCTGACCGAAGAGGACATGTTGCGCGTGCGCGCCGACATCCGCATCCGCCAGTACAACAAGCGCGACGTCGTGCTGCAAAAAGGCGGCATCGGCGACAGCCTGCTGTTCCTGCTGACGGGCCAGTTGCAGGTGATCGACGTGACCGAGGACGGGCGCGCGGTCGGCCTGCGCATGCTGGCGCCGGGCGACTTCTTCGGCGAGATCGCCGTCATCAACGGCTCGATGCGCTCGGCCTCGGTGGTCGCGCTCAGCCCGGTGCTGGTGGCGCTGCTGCCGCGCGCCACGGCGCTGCATTTGTTTTCGCACTCGCCGTCGGTGGCCAACCAGATGCTGCGCTTCCTGGCCGAGAAGGTGCAGCGCGACTCGGAGTTCCGCGCGCTGCTGAGCATCCACAACACGTCGCGCCGCATCTACACCTTCCTCGACCTGCTCAAGGAAAAGAAACCGGACGAGGAGCTGGCCGTGGTGGAGAACTTGCCGACCCACCAGGACATCGCCAACATGATCAACACCAGCCGCGAGACGGTCACCCGCACGCTGCTCACGCTGGTACAGCAGGGCATCATCAAGAAAGGCACGCACCGCCTGATCATCGTCGATCCGGAGGGCTTGCGCAAACTGGTGCAGGGCTAGCCCGCCGCCACGCCCGTGCGGCGCCGCAGCCAGCGCTGCGCCGGCATCTCGACGTGGCGGTGGCACAGATGCGCCAGCGCGAAGGTGGCGCCGATGAAGAACAGCCACAGCCACGGCGAGCGCCACGGCACGGCGGCGCCGGCGACGCCGCACGCGAGCGCGATGACCACCTGCAGCGGAAAATGCAGCAGGTAGCTCGCATACGTCAGATTGCCCAGCGCGGCGCAGGCGCGCGCGGCCCGTCCGGGCGGCGCCAGCGCCACCAGCAGGCCGATCACCAGCGGCGTGGCCGCCAGCAGCACGCTGGTGCCGCCGACCGGGTGGAACCACGGCGCCGCCAGCACCAGCGCCAGCAGCGCGGCGGCGGCGCCCAGGGCGGCGCGGCGCGGCGCCGGGCGCCCGCGCGCCAGCGCCGCGGGCGCCAGCGCCCCCAGCGCGCCGCCCGAAAAATACCGCAGGCCTTCGAGCAACGGCCCCTCGGCGGAGCGCCAGGCCAGGCCGGCC
>CAUPRW010000076.1:0-26700 GCA_963513825.1 uncultured Duganella sp. | reverse complement strand
CGTGATTTATGCTCCACGCTTCCTTCCCACGGTCGATTACTCTTCCGCAGTTGCGCTTCACTTCGCTCGCTGTGGTCAGCTCGCGGCGGGACTTTCACCCACAGGAGTGCGCCCATGCTGGGCGCACCCATAAAAAAAGCCAGGCATCGCCTGGCTTTTTCCTAGACACTACTCAACAGCGAAGATTACTCTTCAGCGGTTGGGGCGGCGTCGATGTCGGTGACTTCTGGACGGTCCATCAGCTCAACGTAAGCCATTGGAGCGTTGTCGCCAACACGGAAACCCATTTTCAGGATGCGCAGGTAGCCGCCGTTGCGGTTTGCGTAGCGTGGGCCCAGTTCCGCGAACAGCTTCAGAACCATTTCACGATCGCGCAGACGGGAGAACGCCAGACGCTTGTTTGCCAGGGTGTCGGTCTTGCCCAGGGTCAGGATCGGCTCGATCACGCGACGCAGTTCTTTCGCTTTTGGCAGCGTGGTTTTGATGGCTTCATGACGCAGCAGGGAAACGGTCATGTTGCGCAGCATTGCCAGACGGTGGGACGAGGTACGATTCAGTTTACGGAGGCCGTGACGGTGACGCATGGTACTTCCTTTCAGGTGTTTAAATCCGAGTTCTTCGATCGCTCACGTGTGGCAGTGGGCGCGGACCGGTTCTAGGGATATACGCCCGGCGCAACATGCGCCGGGCGGGTGCTGCAAATGCTAATCAGTTGGTAACGGGGCAGAACATTGCTGCGCAATGTCCAGCACCGTCGCCCAATCTAGTCAGTTGGCAACAGGGCAGAACATTGCTACGCAATGTCAGCACCGTCGCCCAATCTAGTCAGTTGGCAACAGAGCAGAACATCGCTACGCGATGTCCAGCACTGTCGCCCAATTTGTTATTTTTCCAGCCCTGCAGGCGGCCAGTTTTCCAGCTTCATGCCCAGGGTCAGGCCACGGGAAGCGAGGACTTCCTTGATTTCGTTCAGGGACTTGCGGCCCAGGTTCGGCGTCTTGAGCAGTTCGTTTTCCGAACGCTGGATCAGGTCGCCGATGTAGTAGATGTTTTCCGCTTTCAGGCAGTTGGCCGAACGCACGGTCAGCTCCAGATCGTCCACTGGACGCAGCAGGATCGGATCGACCAGCGGTGCGCGCGATGGCGCTTCGGCGGCGGCTTCGGTGCCTTCCAGGGCGGCGAACACGTTCAACTGGTCGACCAGCACGCGCGCCGACTGGCGGATCGCTTCTTCCGGCGAGATGACGCCGTTGGTCTCGATGTTGATGATCAGCTTGTCCAGGTCGGTACGCTGTTCCACGCGAGCGGACTCGACGAAGTAGGAAACGCGGCGCACCGGCGAGAACGACGCATCCAGAATGATGCGGCCGATGGTTTTGTTGGTGTCTTCGGACAGGCGGCGAACGTTGCCCGGCACATAGCCGCGGCCTTTTTCAACCTTGATCTGCATGTCCAGTTTGCCGCCGGCGGTCAGGTGGGCGATCACGTGGTCCGGATTGATCAGTTCCACGTCGTGTGGCAGATCGATGTCCGAGGCCAGGATGGCGCCTTCGCCTTCCTTTTTCAGGGTCAGGGTGACGGAGTCACGGTTGTGGACTTTGAAGACCACGCCCTTGAGGTTGAGCAGCAGATCGACGACGTCTTCCTGCACGCCGTCGAGCGACGAGTATTCGTGTACAACGCCTGCGATCGTCACTTCGGTTGGCGCGTAGCCGACCATCGACGACAGCAGCACGCGGCGCAACGCGTTACCCAATGTATGGCCATAGCCGCGTTCGAACGGCTCCATCACTACTTTAGCGTGGCCGGCGCCGAGCGCCTCTACATCGATAATACGTGGCTTCAACAGACTGTTTTGCATGTAAATGTCCTTTTCAATACCCTCGGCGCGTTAGGCCGATAAGGCTGATGGCATTAGTAAAAACGCCCACTCGATCGAGTGGGCATCATTTTTTGCTACGAACTACGATTAACGCGAGTACAGTTCGACGATCAGCGATTCGTTGACGTCGTTGGCGATCTCGTTGCGCTCTGGCAGGGACTTGAAGGTGCCTTCCATTTTCTTGGCATCGACCGACACCCAGCTTGGCATGCCGACTTGTTCAGCCAGCGACAGCGCTTCAACGATACGCACTTGCTTCTTCGACTTTTCGCGCACGGCAACGACGTCGCCGACCTTGACCGAGTACGAAGCGATGTTGACCACTTGGCCGTTCACGGTGAACGCTTTGTGCGATACCAGCTGACGCGCTTCGGCGCGGGTCGAGCCGAAGCCCATGCGGTATGCAACGTTGTCCAGGCGGGTTTCCAGCAGCTTGAGCAGGGTTTCGCCGGTGTTACCCTTGCGACGGTCCGCTTCGGCGAAGTAGCGACGGAACTGGCGTTCCAGCACGCCGTACATACGCTTGACTTTTTGCTTTTCGCGCAGTTGGTTGCCGTAGTCCGAGGTGCGGGCACCCGACTTGACGCCGTGCTGGCCTGGTTTGACGTCCAGTTTGCACTTGCTGTCGAGCGAGCGGCGTGCGCTCTTCAGGAACAGGTCAGTACCTTCACGGCGGGAGAGTTTTGCTTTAGGTCCGATATAACGTGCCACGATGCTTCCTTTTTATAAATAATAACGCCCCAGCCACAGACGGGAATTCCCGCATTGCGGTTAGGCGCTAGTCTGATCCTCAGGGTGGGCCAGACGGTGGCTTAAATACGAATAACCCGCCGAAGGTGTTCGACAGGCGACAACAGCCGGGCAGTATAACCGTTTCCGGCTTTCTGCTCCAGCGATTTCTAACAGCGGGAAGGAGGCGAAGCGAACTTCGCCGCCGACCGCGCGATTAGATACGACGACGTTTTGGAGGACGGCAGCCGTTGTGTGGCACTGGGGTCACGTCCTGGATCTCGGTGATCTTGATGCCCAGGTTGTTCAATGCGCGCACCGCGGATTCGCGACCAGGACCCGGGCCCTTGATACGCACTTCCAGGTTCTTGACGCCGCATTCAACAGCGACTTTACCAGCCGCTTCAGCCGCAACCTGCGCTGCGAACGGGGTCGATTTACGCGAACCCTTGAAGCCAGCACCACCGGAGGTCGCCCACGACAGAGCGTTGCCCTGGCGGTCGGTGATGGTGATGATGGTGTTGTTGAAGGAAGCGTGAACGTGCGCGATACCTTCGGCGACGTTCTTCTTGACCTTCTTGCGTACGCGCGCTGCTGCTGCGCTGCTTTGTTGCTTAGCCATGTGATTTCCCTAGATTATTTCTTGAGCGATTGAGCGGCTTTGCGCGGGCCCTTGCGGGTACGTGCATTGGTGCGAGTGCGCTGGCCGCGGACCGGCAGGCCCTTACGGTGACGCATGCCGCGGTAGCAACCCAGATCCATCAAACGCTTGATGTTCATGGACAGTTCGCGGCGCAGGTCGCCTTCGACGATGAATTTAGCTACTTCATCGCGCAGCTTTTCCAGTTCGCTGTCGTCCAGATCCTTGACCTTTTTATCGGTCGCAATACCCGTCGCGGCGCAGATGAACTTTGCGCGTGGGCGGCCTACACCGTAGATGGCCGTCAGGCCGATAACGGTGTGCTGATGATTGGGGATATTAACCCCTGCGATACGTGCCATTCGTTATTCCTCGATAAATAACGGTTATTAACCTTGACGCTGCTTGTGACGCGGTTCGACGCAGATTACGCGAACGACGCCCTTGCGCTTGATGATCTTGCAGTTGCGGCAGATCCGCTTGACTGAGGCGTTAACTTTCATTTTGCTCTCTCTTTGGTTAGTTACTTGGTCCGGAACACGATGCGTGCTCGGCTCAGATCGTAAGGTGTCAGTTCGACCGTCACCTTGTCGCCAGGAAGAATGCGGATATAGTTCATCCGCATTTTACCCGAAATATGCCCGAGCACCACGTGTCCGTTTTCCAGCTTTACTCGAAATGTTGCATTGGGGAGATTCTCAAGAATCTCGCCCTGCATCTGTATGACGTCGTCTTTTGCCATTCGGTATGTTTACCGCGCTTATCGCGTCGGAATTCCGCCTTTGAAATTTGCTTTGCGCAGCAGCGATTCATATTGCTGCGACATCACGTAGTTTTGTACCTGGGCCATGAAATCCATGGTCACAACCACAATAATCAACAGAGAAGTACCCCCAAAATAGAACGGTACCTTCCACTCGGCTTGCATGAATTCCGGCAACAAACACACCAAAGTGATGTAGATGGCGCCAGCCAGTGTCAAACGTGTCAGGATCTTGTCGATGTAACGGGCAGTCTGCTCACCGGGACGGATCCCTGGCACAAAGGCCCCGCTCTTCTTCAAGTTATCCGCTGTTTCCTTGCTGTTGAAGACCAGCGCCGTATAGAAGAAACAGAAAAACACGATCGCAATGGCATACAACAGTGCGTGGATGGGCTCGCCTGGCCCCATCGATGCTGCCAAATCTTTCAGGAACCGGACGACAGGGTTGGCCGTGTCGGCGCCCTGCGTGAACCAGCCCACGATCGTTGCCGGGAACAAGATAATCGACGAAGCGAAAATCGGTGGGATCACGCCGGCCATGTTCAACTTCAATGGCAGGTGCGACGTCTGTCCACCGTAAATCTTGTTACCCACCTGGCGCTTGGCGTAGTTCACCAGAATCTTGCGCTGGCCACGTTCGACAAACACCACGAAGAACGTCACCGCCACCACCAGGATCATGATGATGATCGCCGAGAACGCGCCGATCGAACCGTTGCTCACCGAGGCACCCAAACCGCCCAGCGCGCTCGGCAGACCTGCCGCGATACCCGCGAAGATGATGATCGAGATGCCGTTGCCCAGGCCGCGTTCGGTGATCTGCTCGCCGAGCCACATGACGAACATGGTGCCGGTCAACAGCGTGACGACCGTCACGAAGCGGAACGCGTAGCCGGGATCGAGCACCAGACCGGGCTGCGACTCCAGCGCCACGGCGATCGACAACGCCTGGAACAGCGCCAGCACGACCGTGAAATACCGGGTGTACTGGGTGATCTTGCGACGGCCCGATTCGCCCTCTTTCTTCAGCGCTTCCATCTGCGGCGACACGATCGACACCAGCTGCATGATGATCGAGGCCGAGATGTACGGCGTGATACCCAGCGCAAAGACTGTGAAGCGCGCCAGAGCGCCACCGCTGAACATGTTCAACATGCCCAGGATGCCGCCCTCTTGCGACTTGAACAGCGCGGCCAATTGTACCGGATCGATCCCGGGAACCGGGATGTGAGCGCCGATACGATAAACCACCAATGCACCAAGCAAGAACCAGAGCCGGTTCCAAGGGAACCCGGCTGCCGCACTTTTAGCCAATTGTGGATTAGTCGCCAATTTTCGCTCCGATCAAGCTGTTAGCGGTCAACTCAGGCTACCGAGCCGCCGGCTGCTTCGATGGCCGCTTTCGCGCCAGCGGTCACTTTCAGGCCTTTGAGGTTCACCGCCTTGGTGATCTCGCCGGACAGAATGACGCGCACGTCGCGGGCCAGCACAGCCAGTACGCCGGCTTGCTTGAGCACCAGGATGTCGACGTCGCCGACCGGCAGGTTGTTCAGGTCGGACAGGCGCACTTCAGCTTTGAAGGTGGCGTTGAGCGACTTGAAACCGCGCTTAGGCAGACGGCGTTGCAGAGGCATCTGACCGCCTTCGAAACCGACTTTGTGGAAGCCGCCCGAACGCGATTTTTGACCCTTGTGACCACGGCCCGAGGTTTTACCCAGACCGGAGCCGATACCGCGGCCGACGCGACGCTTGTAGTGCTTGGCGCCATCGGCTGGTTGAATGGTATTCAGTTCCATGATTTCTCCGTGTGTAAGCCCGGGGGCTTACGCAACTACTTTAACGAGGTACGATACTTTGTTGATCATGCCGCGCACGGATGGGGTGTCTTGCAGCTCGGAGACCGAGTTGACACGACGCAGGCCCAGACCGCGGACGGTGGCACGGTGGTCTTCACGCGTGCCGATCAAGCCCTTGACCAATTGTACTTTGACGGTTTTGGTTGTCATAACGTTCACCTTAGCCCAGGATTTCTTCTACCGACTTGCCGCGTTTCGCAGCAATTTCAGCAGGAGTACTCATTTTTGCCAGACCATCCAGCGTGGCGCGCACCAGGTTGTAAGGGTTGCTCGAGCCGGTGGATTTCGCCACGACGTCGGTCACGCCCATTACTTCGAAGATCGCGCGCATTGCGCCGCCGGCGATGACGCCGGTACCCGGTTTCGCAGGCGACATCATCACTTTCGATGCGCCGTGACGGCCGGTGACGGTGTGCTGCAGGGTGCCGTTTTTCAGGTTGACCTTGATCAGGTTGCGACGGGCTTCTTCCATTGCCTTCTGCACACCGACCGGTACCTCTTTCGACTTGCCCTTGCCCATGCCGATGCGGCCATCGCCGTCACCGACCACGGTCAGCGCGGCGAAACCCATGATACGACCACCCTTGACCACTTTGGTCACGCGGTTGATCGCGATCATTTTTTCGCGCATGCCGTCATCCGGCTTGTCGCTTGCCATTTTTGCCATCATTTTTGCCATGATCGTTCCTTAGAACTTCAGACCGGCTTCGCGCGCGGCTTCCGCCAGCGCCTTCACACGGCCGTGATAACGGAAACCGGAGCGGTCGAACGCGACTTCGGTAATCCCTGCTTTCAGTGCTTTCTCTGCGACGCGCTTGCCGACGATCGCGGCAGCGGCGGCGTTGCCGCCCTTGCCCGATTTGCCAGCCAGTTCGTTGCGCACTTCGACTTCTGCCGTGGAGGCCGATACCAGTACTTTGGCATCCGGCGAGATCAGGTTCGCGTAGATATGCAGATTGGTGCGGTGTACCGACAGGCGGTTCACTTTCTGTTGCGCGATCTTGATCCGGGTTTGGCGTCCGCGGCGCAGACGTGATTCTTTCTTGTCCATCGTCAGCCCCTAGTTACTTCTTCTTGGTTTCTTTGATCTTAACCACTTCGTCCGCATAGCGAACACCCTTGCCTTTATAAGGCTCCGGGGAGCGGTAAGCGCGAACTTCAGCGGCCACTTGGCCCACTTGCTGACGGTCGATCCCTTTGATGATGATCTCCGTCGGCGTTGCGGTGGCGCAGGTGACGCCGGCTGGCATCGAATGCACGACAGGGTGCGAGAAGCCCAGCGACAGGTTCAGCTTGTCGCCCTGCGCTTGCGCCTTGTAACCCACACCAACCAGGTTCAGCTTTTTCTCGAAACCCTTGGTGACGCCGGTGACCATGTTGTTGACCAGGGCGCGCAGCGTGCCGGACATGGCATTGGCTTCGCGGCTGTCGTCGGCCGGCACGAAATTGAGGGTTCCCTCTTTGTTTTCCACTTTGACCTGGCCGTTCAAGACCTGGGTCAAGACGCCCAGCGGGCCCTTGACAGTGATCGCTTGCGCGGAGATGGCGACATCAGCGCCAGCTGGCACAGCGATTGGCATTTTAGCTACACGAGACATGTCTAACTCCTTATGCGACGTAGCAAATAACTTCGCCGCCGACACCGGTAGCGCGTGCTTTGCGGTCCGTCATGACGCCTTGCGGAGTCGACACGATCGCCACACCCAAGCCATTCATCACAGTAGGGATCTCGTCTTTGCCCTTGTAGACGCGCAGGCCCGGACGGGACACGCGCTCAAGGCGCTCGATGACGGGACGGCCAACATAATACTTCAAACCGATTTTCAGTTCCGCTTTGCCACCAGCTTCGGCTACGGCGAAATCTTCAATGTAACCCTCGTCCTTGAGGACGTTGGCAATCGCAATTTTGACTTTCGACGATGGCATGGCCACGGTCGTTTTTTGCACGCCCTGGGCGTTACGAATGCGGGTCAGCATATCGGCGATAGGATCGCTCATACTCATTGCATATTCTCCTATTACCAGCTTGCTTTAGTCATACCCGGAATCTCACCACGCATGGCGAATTCACGGAGCTTGATACGGCCCAGACCGAATTTACGGAAAGTGCCGCGAGGACGACCGGTGACGGCGCAGCGGTTGCGCTGGCGGGTCGGAGCCGAGTTACGTGGCAGCGCTTGCAACTTCAGGCGCGCTTCGTAACGTTCTTCTTCCGACTTCGACTGGTCATCAATGATGGCCTTCAGCGAAGCGCGCTTGGCGGCGAATTTGTTCGCCAGGTCCACACGCTTTTGCTCACGGTTAATCAGTGCGAGTTTTGCCATGATCTTCTTAGTTCCTGAACGGGAATTTAAAGGCGGCGAGCAAAGCTTTGGCTTCGTCGTCGGTCTTGGCGGTGGTGGTAATCGAAATGTTCATACCACGCAGCGCATCGATCTTGTCGTACTCGATCTCAGGGAAGATGATCTGCTCTTTGACACCGATGTTATAGTTGCCGCGGCCGTCGAACGAACGACCATTGACACCACGGAAATCGCGCACGCGCGGCAGGGCCACGGTGATGAAGCGATCGAGGAACTCGTACATGCGAGCGCCACGCAGGGTGACCATGGTACCGATCGGGTAGCCTTCACGGATCTTGAAACCCGCGATAGCTTTGCGCGACTTGGTCGTCACTGGCTTTTGGCCAGCGATCTTGGTCAGGTCGCCGACGGCGTGTTCGAGGACTTTCTTGTCCGCGATGGCCTCACCAACACCCATGTTCAGGGTGATCTTGGTCAGGCGTGGAACTTCCATCACCGACTTGTAACCGAATTTCGCGGTCAGGTCGGCGACGACTTTATCTTTGTAGAATTCTTGGAGACGTGCCATGATTTCTTAAGCCTTCACTACTTCGCCGGACGATTTGAAGATGCGGACTTTTTTGCCATCCACTTCTTTGAAACCGACACGGTCTGCCTTGCCACTAGCCGCGTTGAACAACGCGACGTTGGACACGTGAATCGGCATAGTCTTGTCGACGATACCACCTTGTACGCCAGTCATTGGGTTGGGCTTGGTCGCTTTTTTCGCGACGTTGACGCCTTCAACCACGACATGCTCCGCATCTACACGACGCGAAACGACGCCACGTTTGCCCTTGTCTTTCCCGGTCAGAACGATGACTTCGTCGTTTTTACGAATCTTATCCATTACGACTCCTTACAGGACTTCCGGTGCCAGGGACACGATCTTCATGAACTTTTCAGTGCGCAGCTCGCGCGTCACTGGTCCAAAAATACGGGTACCGATCGGTTCCAGCTTGGCGTTCAACAGAACGGCGGCGTTGCCGTCGAACTTCACCAGGGAACCGTCTTGGCGGCGAACACCTTTAGCGGTGCGCACAACCACGGCGTTATAAATTTCACCTTTTTTGACACGACCACGTGGCGCGGCGACTTTAACAGTCACTTTGATCACATCGCCAATGCCAGCATAACGGCGCTTGGAACCGCCCAATACCTTGATGCACATAACTTCTTTGGCACCGGTATTGTCGGCCACTTCGAGCCGGCTTTCAGTTTGAATCATAGTATTCTCTTTCCCAACTTAAGCCGAAGAATCCACACAATGCGGACCTGCGGTCAGTCTTGGTCCCGCCAGCGCGCCCATGCAGGGCCCGATGTTTGGGTGCTTGACCTTCGTACTGCGACCGACCGCACGGTTCTGCGTCTGTGGCCAGACACTTTGCGGCGTTACATGAACGAAGCCCGCAAGTATATAACACAACTCGCGGGCTTGCAAGAACTAATTGAAAACCGCCCCCGGCCCGCAAAGGCCGGAGGCGACGACTTCAATTAAACGATTTGCGCGGCTTGCACCACGCGCGTCACGGTCCATGCCTTCGTTTTGGAGATCGGACGACCTTCCACGATTTCCACCGTGTCACCGGTTTTCACCTGGTTGGTCTCGTCATGCGCGTGATACTTGTTCGAGCGCATGATGATCTTGCCGTACAAAGGATGCTTGACGTGACGTTCGATCAGAACGGTAACGGTTTTGTCCATTTTGTCGGACACCACTTTACCGACCAGCGTGCGCTTGAGCGGCTTGTTCACTGTTTCGGTCATTTGGCTTCCTTGGTGTTCATTACCGTTTTTACACGTGCGATGTCGCGACGTACCTTCTTGAGCTGCGAAGTGTTGCTCAGCTGCTGCGTCGCGATTTGCATGCGCAGGCCGAACTGGGCCTTCAACAGGTCAGTCAGCTCTTTTTGCAGAGCTACCTGGTCTTTGCCGCGGAGTTCAGATGCTTTCATATTTCACTCCTGTTATTGGCCGACTTGGCGGACCACGAAGGTCGTCGCCAGCGGCAGTTTGGCAGCGGCCAGGCGGAATGCTTCGCGCGCCAAGGTTTCGTCGACGCCGTCCATTTCGTACAGGACTTTGCCCGGACGGATTTCAGCGACGTAGTACTCTGGATTACCCTTACCGTTACCCATACGAACTTCGGCTGGCTTGTTCGAAATCGGTTTGTCCGGGAAGATGCGGATCCAGATACGACCGCCACGTTTGATGTGGCGGGTCATGGCGCGACGTGCGGCTTCGATCTGGCGTGCCGTGATACGACCACGGGCGACGGCTTTCAGACCGAATTCACCGAACGACACCGAAGTGCCGGTGCCATGCGAAATGCCGGTGTTACGGCCTTTCTGCTCTTTACGATACTTCCTGCGTGCTGGTTGCAGCATGATTATTCTCCTGCTTTCTCGGCCGGCTTGGCGGCAGCGGCGCTACGTACGCGTGCTGCGCCCGGGGCGGCTGGTTTAGCACCGGCGCCGGCGCCGGCTGGGCGCGGACGGCCAGCTGGTTTGCCGTCGTCACGACGTGGGCCACGTGGCTTCTTCTCGTCCGGCGGGGTATCGATGACTGGTGCGTCGCCGTTCGGCGCGCGGTCACCCTTGTAGACCCACACCTTGACACCGATGATGCCGTAGGTGGTCGAAGCTTCGCTGGTGCCGTAGTCGATGTCGGCGCGCAGGGTGTGCAGTGGCACACGACCTTCGCGATACCACTCTTTACGAGCGATCTCGATACCGTTCAAGCGGCCCGACGACATGATCTTGATGCCCAGGGCACCCAGACGCATGGCGTTTTGCATGGCGCGCTTCATCGCGCGGCGGAACATGATGCGCTTTTCCAGCTGCTGGGCGATCGAATCGGCGATCAGCTGCGAGTCGATTTCCGGCTTGCGGATTTCTTCGATGTTCACGTGGACAGGCACGCCCATGATCTTGGTCAGCGCCGACTTCAGTACTTCGATGTCTTCGCCTTTTTTACCGATGACCACGCCCGGACGCGAGCTGTAGATCGTGAAGCGCGCGTTCTTGGCTGGACGCTCGATGACGATGCGGCCGACCGAAGCGTTCTTCAGCTTGGTCTTCAGGTAGGCGCGCGCCTTCAAATCTTCGTTCAGCATCGAAGCGAAGTTGCTGTTGCCAGCGTACCAACGCGAGGCCCAGTTACGGGTAACCGACAGGCGGAAGCCGGTTGGGTGGATTTTTTGACCCATGCTATAGCTCCTTAGTTGCCGACGGTCACGTAAATGTGACACGATTGCTTCGAAATGCGATCACCCCGGCCCTTAGCGCGTGCGGTGAAGCGCTTGAGGATCGGACCCTTTTCGACGTAGATCGTTTTCACGAACAATTCGTCGATGTCGGCGCCATCGTTGTGCTCGGCGTTGGCGATGGCCGACTCCAGCACTTTCTTGATGATGGTCGCGCCCTTTTTCGGGCTGAATTGCAGAATGTTGAGTGCAGCGTCAACTTTCTTGCCGCGGATCTGGTCGGCCACGAGGCGACCTTTCTGATCCGACAAGCGCACACCCTTGAGGATTGCTTTGGTTTCCATTATTTCTTCGCCTTCTTGTCAGCGGCATGGCCCTTGAACGTGCGGGTCAGCGCGAATTCACCGAGCTTGTGACCAACCATGTTCTCGGAGACGTACACCGGCACGTGCAGCTTGCCATTGTGGACGGCGATCGTCAGGCCGATGAAGTCAGGCATGATGGTCGAACGACGGGACCAGGTTTTGATTGGCTTTTTGTCTTTGGCCGCTTGCGCCGCTTCGACTTTTTTCACCAGGTGGGCGTCACAGAACGGCCCTTTTTTCAATGAACGAGTCATGTGCTACCCCTTATTTCTTGCCGCGGCGCGAGACGATCATGGAAGAAGTGCGCTTGTTGCTGCGGGTCTTCTTACCCTTCGTCTGTTGGCCCCAAGGCGACACTGGATGACGACCAGCTGCGGTTTTACCTTCACCACCACCGTGCGGGTGATCGACCGGGTTCATGACCACACCGCGGACGGTAGGACGAACACCGCGCCAGCGCATCGCGCCGGCCTTACCGATCTTGCGCAGGCTGTGTTCGGCGTTGCCGACTTCACCCACGGTGGCACGGCACTCGATGTGCACGCGACGCACTTCACCCGAGCGCAGGCGAACCTGGGCGTAGGTGCCGTCACGGGCCATCAGGACGACGCCGGCGCCGGCGGAGCGGGCCATCTGGGCGCCCTTACCTGGCAGCATTTCGACGCAGTGCATGACGGTGCCGACCGGGATGTTGCGGATCGGCAGGCAGTTGCCCGACTTGATAGGCGCTTCCGAGCCGTTCATGACGGTGTCGCCCACGCTCATGCCCTTGGTGGCGATGATGTAGTGACGCTCGCCGTCGGCGTAGCACAGCAGGGCGATATTGGCGGTGCGGTTAGGATCGTATTCGATCCGTTCCACTTTCGCTGGAATGCCATCCTTCTGACGCTTGAAGTCGATCAGGCGATAGTGTTGCTTGTGACCACCACCGATGTGACGGGTGGTGATGTGGCCGTTGTTGTTACGGCCGGCGGTCTTCGATTTTTTCTCAACCAGGGCTGCGAACGGACGGCCTTTGTACAGGTCCGGGTTCACAACCTTCACCATGCCGCGACGGCCTGGCGAGGTTGGCTTCATCTTAACGAGTGCCATTATTTAGCCTCCTCGGAGAAATTGATTTCCTGGCCAGGCTTCAGGCACACGAAAGCACGCTTGGTATGGTTGCGGCGGCCGGTGTGGGCGCCGGAACGCTTCTGCTTACCTTCGCGGTTGACGGTCTGCACCGATTCCACTTCGACTTTGAACAGCAGTTCAACGGCGGCCTTGATTTCCGGCTTGGTCGCGTCGGTGGTGACACGGAACACGATCTGCTCGTTCTTTTCCGCGACCATGGTGGCCTTCTCGGAAATGACTGGAGCTACCAGCACCTTCATCAGGCGCTCTTCGCTAAATTTCAATGCGCTCATGCCAGCATCTCCTCAATCTTGGCCAATGCGGCCTTGGTCACTACAATCTTCTTGTAGAACACCAGCGACATTGGATCTGCGTGACGTGGTTCAACGACCAGGACGTTCGGCAGGTTGCGCGAAGCCAGTTCCAGGTTTTCGTTGGCGACGTCGGTGATGATCAGTACCGAGTCAAAGCCCATGCCGGTCAGCTTTTGCGACAGCAGCTTGGTCTTTGGCGCTTCGATCGCGAAGTCTTCGACCACAACCAGGCGCTCTTCGCGGGCCAGTTGCGACAGAATCGAGCAGATACCTGCGCGGTACATCTTCTTGTTCACTTTGTGGGTGAAGTTCTCGTCGGGCGAGTTCGGGAAGATGCGACCACCGCCGCGCCACAGTGGCGACGACGACATACCAGCACGGGCGCGGCCGGTGCCTTTTTGGCGCCATGGCTTCTTGGTCGTGTGGTGGACTTCTTCGCGGTCTTTTTGCTTACGGTTGCCGCTGCGAGCATTGGCTTGGTAGGCGACGACGATCTGGTGGATCAGGGCTTCGTTGTAGTCGCGGCCGAAAATGGTGTCGGCGGCAGCTACGTTAGAGGCGGCTTGACCTTGAGCGTTCAAGAGCTTGAGTTCCATCGTTTAAGCTCCCTTCTTTGCTTTAACTTTGACAGCAGGCGATACGACGACCTGGCCATTTTTCGCGCCAGGAATCGCGCCCTTGACCAGCAGCAGCTGACGGTCGGCGTCGATACGGGCGATTTCGAGGTTCTGCACGGTGCGGGTGACGTCACCGAGGTGACCGGTCATGCGCTTACCTGGGAACACGCGGCCTGGATCCTGCGCCATACCGATGGAGCCTGGAACGTTGTGCGAACGCGAGTTACCGTGGGTGGCACGGCCCGAAGCAAAGTGGTGACGCTTGATGGTACCGGCATAGCCTTTACCGATCGTGACACCTTGAACGTCGATCTTTTGACCGACTTCGAACAGGGAAGCGGCAACGACGTCGCCGGCTTTCAATTCTGCTGCCTTGGTGGCGTCGACGCGGAACTCTTTCAACAGAGTACCGGCTTCAACACCAGCTTTAGCGTGGTGACCAGCAACAGCCTTCGTTACGCGGGAAGCGCGACGTTGACCGAATGCGACCTGAACTGCGGAGTAACCATCAGTTTCAGGAGTTTTGATTTGCGCAACACGGTTGTTCGATACGTCCAACACGGTGACTGGGATCGAGTCCCCATCATCCGTGAAGATGCGCATCATACCAACCTTGCGACCGAGGAGGCCAAGGCTCATTTTTTCTCCAATTCCCACCTACGATTGGGCGGGGATATGTTGAACTACTAAAATTAGTACGGACCAATAAAAGGTCGAATCCATACCGAAGCCGGCTAGTGTAACGTGAAAAAGGGGTTGACGCAACAACTTAGTACGGGGTATGTCGGGTTTACGCGCAATTAGTTGGCGGACGTGGCGGCGGCGCCCAAAGCGAGGCCGTATGCGGGTTCGGGGCCATAGTCGGCACACTAACTGCGGCCCCGCGCTCGCGCGCCGGCGGGCCGCAAGCTGCCGATCAGTGCCAGCACCGACAGCAGCAATCCGACGCCGACAATGGCCTGCACCCATCCGGCAGGCAAGGGGCCGGACTCGACCCGCGAAGGATCGACCAGCATGCCGAAGAAGCTGAAGTAGCCCATGCCCAGCGCACATCCCCACGCCGCAGCAAGAAACGGCTGGCCGTCGGCGAAATCGGCGCGGGTGCGCCAGGCCCCATATAACAGCATGGCGCCAAGCAGCACGTCGTCCAGCCAGAACACGAGGTGGGTACCGCCGCTGATCTGGTGCCAGCGACGGGCAGTTTCGGCAAGGGGCAGCAAAATGCCAAAGATCAGCGCCAAGCGTCGGCTGTAGGTGTGCGTCACGGAGTCACCATCAAGAAGGCCAGTTAACGATTTTCGCTCGACAAAAAAATGCGCGGCCGCGCCGCTTGCATCCACGGTCACAGTAGATCGAGGAATTGCTCGACGGTCAACCCCGCATCCTTGACGATACCGCCCAAAGTATAGGCGTTAATGGGGTTATGCCTTGGTATCGTGAGATGTCGGCGCCCGTCGCTCATGACAATGTGGCCGCTTTGCCGTATCAGGACGAACCCGGCCTTCTCCAATGCGCGCACCGCGTCGCGGTGATTGACGCCCGCGATCTTGACCACGACGCTACACCGTGACTTCGACTTCTTTCACATCCTCGTCGTGAAACTGCTCTTCAACGACGGACAGATATTCTTCAATGGCAATCTTGATATTTGCTATCGCTTCGGCCTCGGTATCGCCTTGGGACCAGCAACCCGGCAAAGCCGGCACAGAAACACTGTACCCCTCCTCGGAGTGGCGCAACGCTACGCGATATCGCATACAACCTCCTAGAAAAGACATTCTAGCCCTGCACCGGGCTCGATGACCGCGCCATCGGCGGCGCGCTTGCCCGAGGATCGTGGCCCGACAAATTTAACACGGCACGCGGCCGGCGAACAGGCGCCGCCGGTGTCCAGTCCCCACCGACAGCTGAGCGGGATCAATCGCCGCGCCCGGCGCGCCGGTAGCATGTAGTCCCACCAGCGCGCGCTGGTCCCCGCCCTGCCCTTTCCACCGATAACCAAGGCGCCCGACGCCACCAAGGAGACATCATGAACATACTGTTGCGCACGTTACTAACCGTGCTGGCCGCCTGCGCCGGCCTCGCCGCCGGCCCGGCGCTGGCCGGCGCCAGCGGCCACACCAGCATCGGCAACGTCACGCTCGGCGTGATCGACCTGACGCCGCAGGACGGCGCCGCCGCCGGCTACGCCATCGACTCGTTCGACAGCCGCCTGCTAGTCTACACCGACACCAGCAACGGCGGCGGCACCTACGATCCGACCTTCGTCTACCCGCCGCCCCACACCGCCGGCAACGCGCTGACGGCGCGCAACTCCGCCAGCGCCAACGCCGGCACGTCCGGCGCCATCGGCGACGTCGCCGCCCACGCCGCCACCGGCACCGCGCTCGGCGTCGACAACATGGTCAGCGCCGAGAGCGAGCAGCGCCTGTGGCTGACCCTGGCGCCGCACTCGCTGTTGACCGTGTCCGGCGACGTCCTCACGCAGGCAACGCGCACGCTCGGCGCCGGCGAGGGCTACCGTGTCTTCAGCTGGGCGTCGGTCGACATCACCGACCGCGACATGATCACCTCCAGCACGTTGACGCGCGAGAGCGCCCTGATCTGGGGAGAGAACACGACCTCGACCGGCAACAGCGAATTCTTCACCCTCGCCTTCGCCAATCCGGGCGCCGCCGCGATGGCCGTGAGCCTGAACTTCCTCGCCTACACCGACGTCACGGTGGCGGCGGCCGCCGTGCCCGAGCCGTCGACCTACGGCATGCTGCTGGCGGGCCTGCTGCTGGTCGGTGGCGCGGCGCGGCGGGCGGCGCGCGCCGCCCAGGCCCGGGCGACGTGCACGCGCACCTTGATACGCTTGAGGTGGGCGACGATGGTAAAGGTCGTCACCACCAGCGGTGACCACGAGCTCCATTTGCTGACATGCAGCACCGACCAGGCGCCGGGCTGGCCGGAATAGGCCCGCGGGCTCCAAAAGGGCGGCGAGCATCGTGGATCCGGCTTGGGTGATGGGCAGCAGACTAGCGCCCCGTCGGACGATTCTGTCCCGAAGCGGCGCCGCCGGCCACCATGGGCAACCGCGCGCGCGCCAGGCCGTCCGCGCCAAAAAAAACGGGGCCGGCCCTCCGCAATCGCTTGCGGCGGCCGGCCCCGTCGGGCGCGTTCCCGGTTAAGGGAGCTTAGAAGGTGTAGGTACCGGCCACGCCGATGCGGCGGAACTGCGGCTGGTAACCGTCACGCCACTGCCGCGGCGCGTCCTGCTCGAACACGTTGTCGATGTACAGGTTCAGCTTGACGTGCTTGATGCCCGAGTACGCCAGGTTGTAGTCGACCGTGGTGTTGCTGCCCACGTGGCCGCAGGTGCCCAGGTTCGCGGCGGCCACATTCTGCGTCACGCAGTAGGTCGGCGAGGCCTCGTCGTTGGTGCCGTAGCCGCTGCGGTAGTTGATGGTGGCGCCGTGGTCCCAGTTGCCGTTCTTCAGGTAGACGCGGAACTTGGTGTTCAGGCGCGACATGCCGTTGTAGCCGCTGGTGAAGGTGTTGTTGCCGGCGGCGTAGACGCCGGCCAGGTTCGGACCGTAGGCGTTGTCGGCCACCGAGAACTCCTGGTATTTCCACACGTAGGCGCCTTCGAGCTTGAGGCGGATCTGGCCGACGGCGGACTCGAAGCGGCCCGAGGCGTCGAAGTCGAAGCCGGACACGCGGGTGCGGCCGCTGTTGACGTACGGATTGTACACCAGGCCCATCTTGCCGACGCCGCCGAAGTTGGTGGTGCTGGACGGGTCGTATTTGCGCGCCAGCGCGATGAACTCGTTGTCGGCGGCGGCGTTGTCAACGCGCACCAGCTGGCCGGCCGGCAGCGAGGCCTCGCCGCGCAGGATGTCGGTGGTCGTGCGCGTGCCGATTTCGTCCTTGCGTTCGATGTGGAAGTAGTCGACGGCGGCGGTCCAGTTCTTGACCGGTTCGATGACGAAGCCGGCGGTGATGGAGCGCGACGTTTCCGGCTTCAGGTCCGGGTTGGAGGCGACGAAGCCCGGCAGCGAGCCGAGGCAATCGTTGGCGCGGTAGGTGTTGGCCAGGGCCTTGTCGGCGGTGGTGGCGGTCTTGGACTGCTGGACGATGTTGTTGAGCGTGTTGGCGACCGGGCAGCGGCGCGGATCGGGCACCGAGTTCGACACCGAGCTGCGGCCCAGGCCGTTGCCGGACTCGACGATGTTGGGCGCGCGGAAGCCGCCGGCGTAGGTGGCGCGCAGCAGCAGCGCGTCGGTGGCGTTGTAACGCAGGCCCAGCTTGGGCGAGACGTGCGCCTCGGCGCCGGTGGTCTTGTCGGCGCGCAGCGCCGCACTCAGCTCGACGCGCTTGATGACGGGGATGGTGGCCTCGCCGAACAGCGCGTAGTGGTCGACCCGGTCCTTGACCTGCAGGCCGAAGATGCCCACCAGTTCGCCGTTGAGCACATTGTCCGAGCTCTTCATCTCATACGATTCGCGGCGGATATCGGTGCCCACGGCGATGGCCAGCGGGCCGGCCGGCAGTTGCGCCACCTCGCCGGTGACGGTGGCGTCGAAGAAGCTGATCTTGGACTTGCCGTCGGTGGTACGCACCGGGAACATCGACTCGAGCAGCGCCCGATCGTTCTGCTGGCCGAACTTGTAGGTGCCGTTGACGATGGCGTTGGTGTAGCCGGTGGCGCTGACGGCGCGGGTGGCCTTGGAGGCGGTCGACTCCATGTGGCCGGCGGCCGATTTCCAGTCGAAGCCGGCGATCTCGCCCTGCAGGCTGAGCATGGCGCGGTACTGGTCCGACTCGGTGCGGTTGAAGTTGAAGCCGTTGCCGGTGTCCATCAGGCGCGCGCGGTATTCGACCGGCACGTTGTACGGGTTGTTCGGATGGCCGACCGGCAGCTTCGGATAGCTGAACGGGCCGACCATCTTGCCGGCGTTGACGTTGTACCAGATGCTCGAACTGCTGGTGGCGCTGCCGTTGCTGGTGCGCAGCGGATCGACGATGTACTCGTTGCTGGCGCCGGCCGCGGTGACCTCGAAGTTGGCGTCGATCGCCTTGCCGATGCGGAAGTGGGTGTTGCTGGCCACGGCCCAGCGCTTGGCGTCGGTGGTCTGACCGGTGTACGGCAGCACGTCCCATTTGCACTGCTTGTCGACCGGGTCGATGGCGTCGGCCGGGCAGCCCGGCGCGGCGACGATGTTGGTGCTGCTCAGGAAGTAGTTGCCGGTCGGCGAGAAGGCGCTCTTGGCGTCCCAGGTCGAGCGGCCCGGGGTGGCGCGGTGCCAGTCCGGCACGTGGCTGCGCAGCTCGCCCGAGGTGAAGCCGTCGCTCTTGTAGCCTTCGTACGTCAGGTAGGTGTTGAAGCCCTGCTGGTCGATGTCGCCGTAGCCGACGATGCCCGACACGCTGCGGTTGCGCATGTCGCGGAAGCCGTCGGCCTGCTTGTAGTTGGCGCTGACCTCGCCGCCCTGGTAATCCTTCATCAGGATGATGTTGATCACGCCGGCGATGGCGTCGGAGCCGTAGATGGCCGAGGCGCCGTCCTTGAGGATCTCGATGCGCTCGATGGCGGCGGCCGGGATGGCGTCGAGGTTGGTGAAGTTCTGCTGGGCGCCGTCGGACAGGCCGTATTGGGCGATGCGGCGGCCGTTGACCAGCACCAGCGTGGCGACCTTGCCCAGGCCGCGCATGCCGACGCCGGACGAGCCGGTGGCGAAGCTGCCCGAACTGCTGCTGGCCGAGTTGATGTCGGTACCGATGGCCGACGACGAGCTCAGGATGCCCAGCGCGGTGGTCTCGCCGGTGCGGCGGATGTCGTCGCGGTTCATGACCTGGATCGAGCCGGCGGCCTCGGCGGCGGTGCGCTTGATGCTGCTGCCGGTGATTTCGACACGTTGGATTTTCTCTTCCGCCGCGGCGGCCTCTTGGGCGGCGGCGTGGTCGGCGTAGGCCAACGTCAGCGCGAGCGCGAGCGCGCTCTGCTTCAGCATGCGTGTATTTTTCAAAACTACTCCCGAGTATTGGTAGGGACGACTGGCGTCGTCTTGTTAGGCCATCTGGATAAGTGGCCCGTTTTTTGACGTCAACCCGGGGTTTTCTAATAACATTGCCTACCCGAAAAGGATAAACCGCCGAATATTGTGGCATTGTGCCGATTCGGCTTGGATTTGTTGTTCTTTTACCTCACTTTACACCCGACAGGCGTCTTCACGAAGGCGCGCGCGGCGCCCGCCAGCCGGGCTAGCGGTTCAGGCGCCGCAGGATTTGCGCGCGCAGCATGCGCGCGCCGTCCTCGTCGAGGGGCGCGAGCGTGTGGCGCGCTTGCGGCGGGATGTGGGCGGCCTCGCCGCCGTCGCTGTCGAACACGTAGTGCCGGAACAGTTCGCGCCAGGCGGCGCGCTGGGCCGGCGGCAGGTCGCGCACCGTCATCAGCGCCAGCGCCAGCGCGTTGGCCGGCGTGTCCATCCAGGCCGGCGACTGGCGCCACCAGTAATTGATCAGGATGTTGAACGGCTCGAGCCCCGCGACGTGGTGCCACCACATGCTGGGGATGAACAGCGCGTCGCCCGGCCCCAGCTCGGCCGACTGGGCGTGGCGCAGCGCCTCGGCGAACAGCGGGAAGCGTTCGGGGTCCGGCCGCGCGAAGTCGACCAGGCTGACCGGCTGGCCGGCCGGCGTCAAGTCCAGCGGCCCCACGTACAGGTTCTTGAGTTGCTCGGGCGGAAACAGCGTGAAGCGGCGCCGGCCGGCCGCCACGCAGGCCAGGTTGTCGGGCACGTCGTAGTGGGCCGGGATGACGGTGCGGTTGCCGATCCAGATGCTGGCGAGCGCATCGCGCGCGCCCAGGTCGACGTCGTTGTCGGCGCGCAGGCCCGGCAGGCAGGTGTCGACCGTGGTCGAGCCCACGTACAGCGTCGGCGGGTCGGCCGCGTCCAGGTGGGCCAGCAGCGCGTCGAGCACCTGGTCGAAGCGCACCTTTTGCGAGGTGAAGTTAAAGCCGCTCAGGTCGTCGTTGTAAAAGATGCGCCCGCCCGTGCCCGGCGGGCTGTGGCTGGCCACCACGGTGGCGTCGCGGTAGAAGCGGCGCAGGTAGGTGGTGGCCGCTTGCGCCGAGGCGCGCGCGGCGCGCACCAGCGGCCAGTGCGCCACCAGGCCGCGCAGCACCAGCGGCGCCGGCGAGGCCAGTATCTCGTCCGACAGCGCCGTGGCGCCATCGATTTCCCGTATCGCTTGCATCGACTTCCCCATGAAAAAGGCCGTCGCGATGCGACGGCCCGGGTGCTACCCAACGCTAAGGTCTAAGACTTAGAACTTGTAGCGCGCGCCCAGCATGTAACGCGGACCGGCTTGCGTCACGTTCAAGGTCGAACGCTCGGTGCGGCCGTACTGGCGCTGGGTGGCGTTGGTCAGGTTGATGACCTCGGCCTGCAGGCTCAGCTTCTCGTTGACATTGTACCCAATGCTGACGTCGGTCTGGCCGTACTTGTCGGTATAGATCGGCGCGGGGCGGGTGGCGCCGGCGTCGATGGTCGAGGCCAGGAAGCTGTCGCGCCAGTTGTAGGCGAGCCGCACCGACCATTTCTGGTCTTCGTAGATACCGACCAGGTTGGCCGAGTTGCTCAGCCCCAGGATCGCGAACTGGTCCTTGGTGTCGCCGTCGTTGTACTTGGTCGGCGAGGTCACGTAGGTGTAGTTGGCCTGGACGCCGAAGCCGCTGCGCCCGAACATGTGCTGCACGTTGATCTCGGCGCCCTTGACGGTGGCCGACTTCTGGTTGGCATACGAGGTGACCAGGAACGGCATCAGCGGATCGGTGGCCAGGCCGGTGATCTTGCCATCGAGGTTGCCGTCCGACTTGACGCCGATGTATTGCACGCCAGGTTGGCCGCGGAAGTTGGTCAGGATGTAGTTGCGCAGGCAGTTGGTGTCGGCCGCCGAGCAACCGGCGGCGCGCGCCGCGTTGTAGTACGCCCCGCCGACCGGCGTGTGCAGGTTGTAGAGCGGCTGCGAGGTGGCCGTCTGGCCGGCGTAGTTGTCCATCTTCTTGTGGAAGCCGGCGATCGACAGCACGCTTTGCTGGTCGTAATACCATTCCCACGACAAGTCCAGATTCTTAGACTTGACCGGTTTGAGGGCCGGGTTGCCGACCGAGGCGGTGCCGCCGGTAAACACGTTGCCGATGGTGCCGAGCGTCAGGCCGCCCTGCATCTGGTCGTAACGCGGCCGGCCGATGGTGGTGCCGATGCTGGCGCGCAGCTTCATGTCGGGACGCAGGTCGGCGTCGAAGTTCAGGCTCGGCAGCACGTTGTTGTAGCTGGCGTCCTGGGTGCTGTACGACTTGTTGGCGAATTTGAGCGGCAATTCATTCTGCGATTCCCACACCACGTCGGTCCCCACCAGCACTTGCGCCACCGAGGTGACCTTGGTGCGCTCCATGCGCAGGCCGATCGACGAGTGGAACGGGATGGCGGTATCCCAGTCGGTGCCCAGCGACACGTAACCGGAGGTGGTTTTTTCCTTCAGCTCGCGGTCGGTGTCGGCGCTGTCGAAGTTCGGCAGGTAGGTCGACAGGCCGGTGGCCTGGGCCGTGGCCGCGCGCACCTTGCCGAAGTCGAAGGTGTAGAGCGAACCGAACAGCTCCGGCGCGTTGTGGCCGCCGAACTCCTTGAAGAACGAGCCGAGCGAATTGGCCTGGAACAGGCTGCCCGGATAATCGGACGCCTTGGAGGCGCCGCCCCAGCTGTTGTTCTGCACGTTGGAGTAGGTCGAACGGTTGGTCGAGTCGGTGTAGCCGACGCCGAAGTTGAGCTCGGACGCCTCGAACAGCTTCAGGTTACCCTTGGTCTGGGCCTGGTTGATGGTGGCTTTCTGCCAGCTGTTGTGGAACCACGAACCGGTGGCCTGGATCGGCGCGGCGGCCAGGTTGGCCGCCGGCATGCTCACCACCGGCAACTCCTTGGTGAAGTCGACCTTGGTGTCGCCGCGGCTGTAGCTGGCGTTCGACAGGTTGTTCTCGGAACCCCACGGGCTGTCGGCGCCCGATTCGGCGTTCGAATGGTGCAGGTCGAGCTCGAGGCGCAGGTCGTTGCTGGCCTTCCACACGGTGTTAAAGCCGATCGACTTGTTCTTGGTCTTGGTCGCGTAGTCGCCGCCCACCACCGAGATGTCCTGCGGCGTCTTATATGTTTCCATATAGGTCAGCGGGGTCTGCACCGAACCGCCCGGCCAGGAGCTGGTCGAGGTCGGCGTCTGGCCGAACCATACGCTCAGTTCGTTGCGCTTGGTCTGGATCTTCTGTTCCGAATACGTCATGTCCAGGGTCGTGGTCAGTTCCTTGACCGGACGGAATTGCAGCACCAGCTGGCCGTTGGTGCGCTGGCGCGAGATGGCGTTGACGCCGTAGCCGAAGTTCTGCGGGATCAGGTACAGGTCGTTGGGACCCGGACGGTTGGTGATCTTCTCCGAGCCCGGCTGGCCCGGCTGCGGCAGGGTCGAGCCTTCGGTGGTGTCGGAACCGCGGTAGGGTCCCTGATAGCCGTTGGCCAGGCCGGCGCGGTTAAAGCCCGAGTCGCGGCGCTGGTGGCTGGCGCTCACCGCGATGCCGAAGCGGCCGTCTTCGCTGGTGTTGCTGTAGATGCCAGAGAATTCCGGCGTGACGCTGCTGCCCTTGATCGAGCCGGGCAGTTCGTTGTTGGAATCGTCCTTGACGGCCTTGGCGCCGACGCTCGCGCGCATGCCCGGATTGTCGAGCGGACGGGCGGTCATCACGTTGATGGTGGCGCCGATGCCGCCGGTCGGGCTGTCGGCGCGGCCGGTCTTGTACACCTGCAGCTGCGAAATCGCTTCCGAGGCCAGGTTGGAGAAGTCGAACGAGCGGCCCGACAGGTCGCTCAGGTCGGTGGTCGGCATCTGGCGGCCGTTGAGCAGCACCAGGTTGAAGTCGGGACCGAGGCCGCGCACGGTGACCTTCTGGCCCTCGCCGTTGCTGCGGTCGATCGACACGCCGGAGATGCGCTGCAGCGATTCGGCCAGGTTGGTGTCGGGGAATTTACCGATGTCGTCGGCGACGATGCCGTCGACGATGCCGTCGGCGTTGCGCTTCATGTTCATGGTCGATTGCATGCTGGCGCGGATGCCGGTCACGACCACTTTCGGGCCGTCGGTGCCGTCGCCGGGCACGCCGGCGGTGGTCTGGGCGAAGGCCGGAACGAACGTGGCACAGGCGCCGGCCACTGCCAGGCAGATCAAACGACGCTGGCTCAGAGGATGCTCTGAAAACGTTTTCAAATTTTTACGCACTATATCTCCTTAATTATATTTTTTCCCGACGCATCGAATAGGGTCGAGGCAACGTCGGAAGTGGCAACACGTCAAACAACCGCAACAACTATCGACTTAGTTCAATCGGATAACAAATGAATAAGGTGGAGTTAGAATAAGAGCAAAAAATACATTAGTCAATTGATCGAACGAATTAGCGCGCCAAATCCGGGCGCTGTTGTAAGAACGCACCACCTGCGATCGAAAAATGGCCAAAGCGGCGTGTTATAGTCACTTTCATGCCGAAATCCGCACAACGGCCGCCCCAAAATAGGGCGCCGCCTGGCATCGGCACGGCCGCACGCTTCGTGTATGATCGCCGCAATGCCATTTTGAAAACGAAATCATGATCGTCGCCGGCGACCAGCAGCTGCTCAAGCAAATCAACCGCATGGCCCTGGTGCGCCACCTGTGCGGCACGCCGGGCATGTCGCGCGCCGCGCTGGCCGAGGCCGTCGGCCTGACCAAATCGACCGTGAGCCTGCTGGTGCGCGAGCTGATGGACGAGGGTTGGATCGGCGAGAGCGCGCTGGTGACCACCGGCGCGCTGGGCCGGCGCGCGACGCCGCTGCGCATCGAGCCGGGCCGCCTGGCGCTGCTCGGCGCCGAACTGGGCGTGGGCGCGGCGCGCGTGGTCGCCACCGACCTGCTGGGGCGGGTGCTCGACGAGCGCGCCCTGCCCTACCCCGACCTGGCCGACCCGGCCGCCTGCGTGCGCGTCATCGCCGACGAGCTCGTCGCGCTGGCGCGGCCCGGCGGCGCGCTCGACGGCCGCGCCATGCTCGGCCTGGGCATTGGCGTGCCCGGCGTGGTCGACGACGCCAGCGGCCTGCTGCGCTACGCGCCGCACCTGGGCTGGCGCGACGTCGATGTCGCCGGCCAGTTGCGGGCCCGCTTCGCCACCGGCGCGCTGGCCGGGCTGCCGCTATTCATCCAGAACGAAGCCAACGTCGCCGCGCTGGCCGAGCTGGAGTTCTCCGGCATGGCCGGCGCCGACCCGCTGATCTACCTGAGCATCGGCTACGGCGTCGGCGCCGGCATTGTCGTCAACGGCCGGCTGCTGACCGGCCTGTACGGCTTCGCCGGCGAGGTCGGCCACACGATTTTGCAACAGGGCGGACCGGTGTGCTCGTGCGGCCGGCGCGGCTGCGCCGACGCCTTGATCGGCATGCGCGCCGTCATGGACGAGGTGGACGGCCAGCACGGCAAGCCCGGCGCGGCGGGCAAGGCGGGGCCGGCGGCCGAGGGCGGCCCGGCGCGCGATCGGCAACGGCTCGAGCGGCTCTTCGCGCGGGCCGAGGCGGGCGACCCGCGGGCGTGCCGCGCGGTCGAGGCGGCCGGGCGCCACATGGGCGTGCTGCTCAACAATTTGTGGGTGGCGTTCGATCCGATGTGCATCGTCATCGGCGGCGCCGCGCTGCGCCTCGGCGAGCGCTTCATCGCGCCGGCGCGCGCGGTGCTGAGCGACTACGCCGACGCCACGCAACTGCCGGCGCCGACCATCCGCACGCCGCACTTCGGCGCCAACGCCATCGCCATCGGCGGCGCGGCGATGGCGCGCCACCACCTGATGCGCCCGTTCGCCGGCCAGGGCGACGGCGAAGCGGCCGCCCCCAATCCCGTCCGCTTTTAGCGCCACGCGCGCGCCCAAGCCCGGCCCGCGTTCAGCGATGCGCCGCGCCACCCCCACCCCGCACGCCTTCAGCGCGACGCATGCCAAGCCACTTAGGGGACGTACCCAACGGGGTACGTCCCCGCCCGGCCGTGCGGGGTGGCGGGCGCCGGGCAGCAAGCCGCCCCCGCGCGCCCCCAACAAAAAAGCCGGGCTTGCCCGCGTCAGCGGACAAGCCCGGCTTTTGAAAACCGCGACCGGGAACGACCCCGGCCGCCGGTTACAAGCGATTACTGCAGCTTGATTTCGACATCAACGCCAGCTGGCAGGTCCAGCTTCATCAGCGCGTCAACGGTCTTGTCGGTTGGGTCGACGATGTCCATCAGGCGCTGGTGGGTGCGGATCTCGAACTGGTCGCGCGAGGTCTTGTTGACGTGTGGCGAACGCAGCACGTCGAAACGCTGGATGCGGGTTGGCAGTGGGACCGGACCTTTGACCACGGCGCCGGTGCGCTTGGCGGTGTCAACGATTTCCAGTGCGGACTGGTCGATCAGCTTGTAGTCGAAAGCCTTCAGGCGGATGCGGATTTTCTGGTTTGGTGCGGACATGATTTTTCCTTGAAAAGAACGAACTGGCAACTATGTAGCGCCAGCAATTTTAAAAAGAACGAGTTGTAACGCGTAAGGGTCGACATGGTATCACACCATGCCGACCCTGTTTCAATCACGCAAAATTAATTAGGCGATGATTTTAGCAACAACACCGGCGCCGACGGTACGACCGCCTTCACGGATAGCGAAACGCAGGCCTTCTTCCATCGCGATCGGGTTGATCAGCTTGACGGTGATCGACACGTTGTCGCCTGGCATAACCATTTCTTTGTCCGCTGGCAGCTCGATCGAACCGGTCACGTCAGTCGTACGGAAGTAGAACTGT
>CAUPRW010000075.1:0-27042 GCA_963513825.1 uncultured Duganella sp. | reverse complement strand
GGAACTGGGACCGCGTCGCCATCGTTCATCTAAATCCGGAGCAGGTGCTGGCCGAACAAGCCCGCCCCCGCTCCACTCGACAGCACCGCAAACCCGCCGCATAAATCCCGGCAATGCGACAACTAGCTTGACACCCACCGCTTTTGGACACGAACTCGACGGTATGCCCACATTGGCCCCGTGCGCTGATCAGCGCAGCGTCAACCGGCCAAGCTGCGCCGGCGGCCGATGCCGGATTACGGTCCAGTCCGTGTCCAAATGACAGACTTGACCCCGAGGGGTTACGCGGCCGCGGCGGGCGCGGGGCCGAAGATCTCGCGGTAGGCGATGTAGAGGGTGCAGTGCATGAGCACGAGCGTGATCAGTAATAGCGTGAAGATGCCCGCCAGCGCCAATTGCGACGTGCCCAACAGCAGCACCACGAGCTTGCAGCCGACGAAGTACAGCAGGTGCAAGGTCACCGTCGCCGTCAGGAACGCTTTCCAGCCCCGCGTGACCGCCACCACGCTGAAAAACAGCGCCTTGTTCACATTCATCTTTTGCCAGTGGATCAGCGGCGCCGCCATGCACGTCAGGATCCAGCCCACCGTGTAGATGGTCGAGGCGGTAAACACCGCGCCCAGCAAGCCCTCCAGCTGCGCCGGGTCGATCTTCGGCGGCTGCGTGCTCATCTGGATGAAGGCGTCGCCGGCCATCGCGTACAACACCCCGATCGCCAGCACCATCAACAACAGATTGATCAGCCCCATCACCAGCAAAGGGTTGCGCGCCGGTTTGCGCAATCCGCTCAACAACAGGTTCGGCAGCGCGCGCTCGCCGCGGTCGATGTGCGCGCACCCCTCCAGCAGGGCGATGGTGAACACGGGCGTGAGCACGAACGGCGCGATCTGCCCCAGCAGCGGCACCACCATCGAAAACAGCGAGATGAACATGCAGCAAAAGAACAGCGCCATCAGGCCGCCGGGCTGCTTGCGGAACAGCTGCATGCCCTGCTTGACCCATTGCCATCCGGCGCGCGCGGGGAGTTTATTCATCAGAAAAGTTTCGGCGCCAGCGTGGCAATGCGTTCGCGCAGGATGCGCTCAAAGTGGGTCGGATCGTGCGGCGTGAGCATTTCGGCTGCGCGCGGCAGGTGGTAGTCATACAGGCGCGAGAGCCAGAAGCGCAGCGCCGCCGCCCGCAACATCGGCTGCCAAGCGGTCTGCTCGGCCGCCGTGAACGGCCGCACGGCGTGGTAGGCGTCGAGCAGCGCCCGCGCGCGCGCCGTGTCGAGCACGCCCGTGTCGAGCGCGATGCACCAGTCGTTGACGGTGACGGCGACGTCGAACAGCCAGGTGTCGCAACCGGCGAAGTAAAAGTCGAAGAAGCCGGTCAGGCGCTCGCCGTCGAACATGACGTTGTTGCGGAACAGGTCGGCGTGCACCGGACCGCGCTGCAACTGGTGGTAGGCGTCGCAGCCGGCGAACGCCTCCTGGAAGTGCATCTCGGCCTTGAGCAGGTGGGCGTTGCCCTCGGACAGGTACGGCAGCACCAGCGGCGTGGTGGCGTTCCACCAGTCCAGCCCGCGCAGATTGGGCTGGTGCAGCGGGTAGTCGCGCCCGGCCAGGTGCATGCGCGCGAGCATGGCGCCGACCTCGGCGCAGTGCGCCGGTTGCGGGTCCATCTGCGAGCTACCGTCGAGCTTGGTGACGATGGACGCCGGCTTGCCGTGCAACGGCGCGATCAGCTCGCCCTGGTCGGTGGCGACCGGCGCCGGCACGGCCACGCCGCGCTCGGCCAGGTGGCGCATCAGCTTCAGATAGAACGGCAGTTGCTCGAACGATAAGTTCTCAAAGATCGTCAGCACGAACTCGCCGCGCTCCGTCGTCAGGAAGAAATTGCTGTTCTCGATGCCGGAGGCGATGCCCTTGAGGGCCAGCGGCTTGCCGAGGGGAAATTGCGTGATCCACTGGGTGACATCGTCCAGGGTGACCGGGGTAAACACTGCCATGTGCAAGCTTGATGAGGTTCGGTGGGTCGGGGTCCGCCGGTGGGCGGACGGGCGCCTGCCTGGGCGGGCGCGTCTGTCGTGATACTAGCGGATTTATTTGGCCGCCGGCGCCGGCGGTGGCGGCGGCGCGTCCGTGTCGGCGCCGGCCTCGTCGTCGGGATTTTTCTTTTTCTTGCCGCCGAACGTCATCACCGTCCACTGCGGGCCGCGCGCGGCGCCCGACATGGCGTCGCCCGGCAGCGAGGTGCCCACCGGGTGCGGCGGACGCAGCGTGTAGGTGCTCGGCCCGCTCTTGACGGTGGCCTCGACCACGTTGCCGCTGTTGTCGCGGCGCTCGGTGATCTGGCGCTCCGGCGCCGGCTTGGCCGTCACGGTGATCGCATCGTCGGTCACCTCCTCGATTTTTTCCAGTTTCGGCGGCGCCTGGCTGGGCGTCGATTGCGCGTACGCGTTGGCGCCGAGCGCCAAAAGAAGGGCCGGCCAGAGGAGGAGGGTGCGCGTCATGATGGATCGCCTTAGTAGGTAAAAAACCGCAGAAATGGTAGCTATGATCCATTGTAACAAACAGACACGCTTCGCTGTGCCCAGCGGCGAATTTCCACCGCAATTAGCCGCCTTGGCCGCCCCGCCGCCGGCCGTCGCCCCCGCAGAAAACGTTAAATATTGTCATACTTGAAACGCGGCCCCGGCAGCCGGGCGGCGGCCAAAACCTGCGATAATGCGCCATTCGCGGCAACGCCCGGCGTCGCCCCCACCTCTATTTCGTTCCTATGCAAAATACCCTGCTGTTAGTTGACGGTTCCAGTTACCTTTACCGCGCCTTCCACGCGCTGCCCGACCTGCGCAGCCCGGACGGCCACCCGACCGGCGCCATGCACGGCATGGTCAACATGTTGCGCCGCCTGCGCGCCGACTACCCGGCCGCCTACATCGCCTGCGTGTTCGACGCCAAGGGCAAGACCTTCCGCGACGACATGTATCCCGACTACAAGGCCACGCGCGCGCCGATGCCCGACGACCTGCGCCTGCAGATCGAGCCGATCCACGTGGCCGTCAAGGCCATGGGTTGGCCGATCCTGATGGTCGACGGCGTCGAGGCCGACGACGTCATCGGCACCTTGTCGGTCGAGGCGGCCAAGGCCGGCATGAACGTGGTGGTGTCGACCGGCGACAAGGACCTGGCGCAGCTGGTCAATCCGCAAGTGATGCTGATCAACACGATGACCAACGAAAAGATGGACGAGGCCGGCGTGCTCAACAAGTTCGGCGTGCCGCCCAACCGCATCATCGACTACCTGACCCTGATCGGCGACACCGTCGACAACGTGCCCGGCGTGGCCAAGTGCGGCCCGAAGACGGCGCTCAAGTGGCTCACCCAGTACGACAGCCTCGACGGCGTGATGGCCAACGCCGACAAGATCACCGGCGCCGTCGGCGAGAACTTGCGCAAGGCGCTCGAGTGGCTGCCCAAGGGCCGCGAACTGATCACCGTCAAGACCGACTGCGACCTGTCGGCGCACATGATGTCGATCAGCGAATCGCTCGTCGCCCGCGCCGAGGACCAGGAAACGCTGCTGACCTTCTTCGGCCAGTACGGCTTCAAGACCTTGCTGCGCGAACTGAACGCGCTCACCCCGGCGGCGCCGATCGGCGCCGCCGGCAAGGCCGCCGCCGCCGCTGCTGCGGTGGCCGCCGGCGGCGCCGTCTCGGCCAACGGCGACCTGTTTGGCGAGGCGCCCAAGGTCAACGTCAACTACGAAACCGTGCTCACCGACGCCCAGCTCGACAAATGGATCGCCCTCGTCGGCGCCGCCGCGCTGACCGCCGTCGACACCGAAACGACGTCGCTCGAACCGATGACGGCGCAACTGGTGGGCATCTCGCTGTCGGTCGAGCCCGGCGTGGCCTGCTACATCCCGGTCGCGCACGCCTATCCCGGCGTGCCGGAGCAACTCACGCGCGAGCACGTGCTGGACAAACTCAAGCCCTGGCTCGAGGACGACACCAAGCTCAAGGTCGGCCAAAACCTGAAATACGACAGCCACATCTTCGCCAACCACGGCGTGCGCCTGCGCGGCATCCACCACGACACCCTGCTGCAATCGTATGTGTTCGAGTCGCACCGCCCGCACGACATGGACGGCCTGGCGCTGCGCCACCTGAACCACACCACCATCCCCTTCGTCGACGTCTGCGGCAAGGGCGCCAGCATGATCACCTTCGACAAGGTCGACATCGCCCGCGCCACCGAATACGCCGCCGAGGACGCCGACATCACCCTGCGCCTGCACCTGGCCATGATCGGCGAGGTCGAGAACGACGAGCGCCTCAGTTACATCTACCGCAACATCGAACTGCCGACCGCCATCGTGCTGCAAAAGATCGAGCGCAACGGCGTGCACATCGACGCCGCCCTGCTCGACACCCAATCGGCCGAACTGGGCGCGCGCATCGTCGAGCTCGAAGCGAAGGCGCACGAGCTCGCCGAGCAACCGTTCAACCTCGGCTCGCCCAAGCAGATCGGCGAGATCTTCTTTGACAAGCTCAAGCTGCCGGTGGTCAAGAAGACCCCGAGCGGGGCGCCCTCGACCGACGAGGAAGTGCTGCAAAAGCTGGCCGAGGACTATCCGCTGCCCAAGGTGCTGCTCGAATACCGCAGCCTGTCCAAGCTCAAGTCTACCTACACCGACAAACTGCCCAAGGGCATCAACAAGGACACCGGCCGCGTGCACACCAACTACGCGCAGGCGGTGGCGGTGACGGGGCGCCTGGCGTCGAACGACCCCAACCTGCAAAACATCCCGATCCGCACCAAGGAGGGCCGCCGCATCCGCGAAGCGTTCATCGCCCCCCCGGGCAGCCACATCGTCTCGGCCGACTATTCGCAGATCGAGCTGCGCATCATGGCGCACATCTCGGGCGACGAAAACATGCTGCGCGCCTTCGCCGAAGGCGTCGACATCCACCGCGCCACCGCCGCCGAGATCTTCGGCGTGGCGCCGGAGGAGGTCTCGAGCGAGCAGCGCCGCTACGCCAAGGTCATCAACTTCGGCCTGATCTACGGCATGAGCGCGTTCGGCCTGGCGGCCAACCTCGGCATCGAGCGCGCCGCCGCGCAAAGCTACATCGACCGCTATTTCGCCCGCTTCTCCGGCGTCAAGCAATACATGGACGACACGCGCCTGCAGGCCAAGGCGCGCGGCTACGTCGAAACCGTGTTCGGACGGCGCCTGTGGCTGCCGGAGATCAACTCGCCCAACGGCCCGCGCCGCCAGGGCGCCGAACGGGCCGCGATCAACGCGCCGATGCAGGGCACGGCGGCCGACCTGATCAAGCTGGCGATGGTGGCCGTGCAAAACTGGCTCGAACAGGACCGGCTGCAAACGAAGATGATCATGCAAGTGCACGACGAGTTGGTGCTGGAGGTACCGGACGCCGAGCTCGAGCTGGTCAAGCGCAAGCTGCCGGAGCTGATGGCCGGCGTCGCGCAGTTGAAGGTGCCGCTGACGGCCGAAGTCGGCGTCGGCAAAAACTGGGACGAAGCGCACTAAGCCCAGCCCCATCGACAACGCAAACACGCAAACACGTAGGGCGGATTAGGCGGCACGCCGTAATCCGCCAAGCGCCGCCAGCGACAGATGACTGAACCGAAACCGCAACCAGGAGAAACCAATGGATGATTTGAAGCGTGACGCCGAGAGTTTGCTGCCGAAAACAAGCCTGTCGGACGGCGTCGACCGCCGCGACTTCCTCAAGGTGGCGTTGGGCACGGGCTTCGCCGCCGCCGCCATGCCGGTGATGGCGCAAAGCGTCATCAAAACCGACACCACGGGCCTGACGGCCGGCACCATCACCCTCACGGTCGACGGCCAAACGGTCCCCGTCTACCGCGCCCAGCCGGAAGGCAAAACCAACTTGCCGGTGGTGCTGGTCATCTCCGAAATCTTCGGCGTGCACGAGCACATCGCCGACGTCGCCCGCCGCCTCGCCAAGCTCGGCTACCTGGCGCTGGCGCCGGACCTGTTCGTGCGCCAGGGCGACCCGCAAAAGGCCGCCTCGATCGCCGACCTGCAGCGCGACATCATCGCCAAAACGCCGGACGCGCAAGTGATGACCGACCTCGACGCCCTGGTCGCCTGGGCCAAGGCCAACGGCGGCAACGCCGACAAGATCGCCATCACCGGTTTCTGCTGGGGCGGCCGCGTGACGTGGATGTACGCCGCGCACAACCCGTCGATCAAGGCCGGCGTCGCCTGGTACGGGCGCCTGGTGGGCACCTCCAACGCCAACACCCCGACCAACCCGATCGACATCGCGGCCAAGCTGAACGTGCCGGTGCTGGGCCTGTACGGCGAAAAGGACACCGGCATCACCCAGGACTCGGTCAAGGCCATGCAGGCCATGTTGGCCAAGGGGCCGAACAAATCGACCTTCGTGATCTACCCCAACTCCGGCCACGCCTTCCACGCCGACTACCGCCCCAGCTATGTGGAGGCGGACGCCAAGGACGGCTGGGGCCGGATGCTGGCGTGGTTCCGCCAAAACGGCGTCGCATAATCTGCCACGCGCCGATCGGGCGGTGCGGGCCCAAAGCCCGCAAAGCCCGCATTGGCCGCTTTTAGCCAAAAATAAGCACGAAAGCGTGCCGGGCGGTAAAATAACGCCCCGAGCCTGCGCAGCGGCACGGCTCCCGGTACAAGAGGCTATAACATCGATCCCATACTCATCTCCATTTTACTGGCGACCACACTAGCCGGTGTCGTCAGCATTTCGGCCGCCGCCGTGTTTTCGTTCGCGCTGCTGTCGAAGGTGGTCGAGCCCATGGTCAGCCTGTCGGTCGGCATCATGCTGTCGACCTCGCTGCTGCACGCCTTGCCGGAAGCGTTCGACTCGCACGCCAGCGCGCGCAGCCTGTTCGCCACCCTGCTGGCCGGCCTGCTGTCGTTCTTCCTGCTCGAAAAGCTGGCCATCATGCGCCACTCGCACCACCACGAGGGCGACGGCCACCACCACCACCACGGCCACGACAAGCACGAGGCCGGCAAGGCCGGCTGGATGATCCTGGTCGGCGACGGCATGCACAACTTCACCGACGGCATCCTGATCGCCGCCGCCTTCATGGCCAACCCGGAGCTGGGCCTGGTGACGGCGCTGGCCATCATCGCCCACGAAATCCCGCAGGAGATCGGCGACTTCATCGTTTTGCTCAACGCGGGCTTCTCGCGCACCCGGGCGTATGTCTACAACTTGCTGTGCAGCCTGCTGGCGATCGCCGGCGGCCTGCTCGGTTACTACACGCTCGACCGCGCCAGCGAGCTGATCCCCTATGTGCTGGTGTTCGCCTCGTCCGGCTTCATCTACATCGCCGTCAGCGACCTGATGCCGCAGATGCAACGCCGCGCCACCCTGCGCGAATCGGTGCCGCAAGTGCTGCTGATCGCCGCTGGCGTCGGCATCGTGCTGTTCCTCACCAGCGGGCATTGAGCGCGCCGTCCATTTACCCCGGGGCGGTTGCGGCCCGCGCCCTTGCAATCGGTGCGTTTCATGCGAAGCTTATCTCGTCGCGGTGGACCTGGAAGCCCTTGAAGATATTGCCGCCGGCCGGACAATACCTCGTGTAGAGGTGATGGCACAGGCGCGCCGGCTGCTGGATTCACAGGTCCGGCGCAAGAAAACCGGCTGATCTGGCGGTGCGATGGTCTGTACGCGCCCAGCGGGCGTTTGATCAGACCATCGCACATATAAATTCACAGGATCGCGCCGCTGGCATACTGATTCTGCAACGGTTGGAAAATGCAATCACGGTCATCGCGTCGCAGCCGGCCATCGGGACGCCGACCGGCGCGGGTGCGCAAGCTTTAGCCCCCGGTCGCCACCGGCCGCGCCGGGTCCGAACACCACTCGCTCCACGATCCCGGATACAGCGCCGCACCGGGCAGCCCGGCGATCTCCAACGCCAACAGATTGTGGCAAGCCGTCGCGCCCGAGCCGCACTGCATGATGGCCTGCGGCGCCGCCGCGAACAGCGGCGAAAACTCCTGCTTCAATTGCGCGGCGTCCTTGAAGCGCCCGTCCGGCGTCAGGTTGTCCTTGAAGAAGCGGTTCTTGGCGCCGGGGATGTGGCCGCCGACCGGATCGATGGTCTCGTTCTCGCCGCGGAAACGGTCCGGTGCGCGGGCGTCGACCACCACCCGCGTCTGCGTGACGAGGTTCGACTCCACGTCGTCGACCGTGACCGTGTGCATCAGCGACGGCTTGTCGGCGATCGTGCCGCCCGCGCGCGCGACCACCATCGTCACCAGCGGCAAGCCCTGCGACTGCCACGCCGCCAGGCCGCCGTCGAGCACGGCCACGGCCGGATGGCCGACCCAGCGCAACAGCCACCACAGCCGCGCGGCGAACATGCCGCCGTGGGCGTCGTAGGCCACCACTTGCGTGTCGTCGTTAATGCCCCAGCCGCGCAAGGTGGCGATCAGGTCGGCGCGCCGCGGCAGCGGATGGCGGCCATGGAACTTGCCGTCCGCATCCACCTTGGCACCGGACAGGTCGGTGTCGAGATTGGCGAACTGGGCGTTCTGGATGTGGCCGATGGCGTAGCCGTCGCGGCCCGCGTTCGGATTCATCAAGTCGTGCCGGCAATCGAGGATGACCCAATTGTCGTCGTTTACATGCTGGGACAGGTCGGCGGCGCTGATCAACGTGGTGTGCATGGTCTGGTTCCTTAAACTTCGCTGGCGATCGGGTCGGTATTGGCGATGGCCTTACCGCGTTCGGTGTTACGCGTATTGTAGAACGTCGCGGCCACGCCCGACGCCAGGATGATGGCGATGCCGGCCCAGCTGTGCCAGCTGAACACGTCGCCAAACACCAGCACGCCCCAGACGCTGGAGAACACGATGCCCGTGTATTGCAGGTTGGCCACCACCAGCGTTTGCCCGAGGCGGTAGGCGCGCGTCATGGCGATCTGCGCGCTGGTGGCGCACACGCCGATGCCCAGCAGCAGCAGGGCGCCGTGCGCCGTGTTGATCGGATGCCACACGGCCGGCTTGCCGCCGGCGAAAATGTAATTGCCGGCCACGCCGGCGACGATGTTCATCACCGCGAAGTAGAACACCACGCGGTTTTCCGGCTCGCCGGCCAGGCCCAGCTTGCGCACCTGCATATAGGCCATGGCCGTGAGCACGCTGGAGAACAGCGCGATCAGCGCCGGCACCAGCTGGTTGGCGTGGAAGGCCGGCTGCAGCAGCAGGGTGACGCCGACAAAGCTCATCGCCACGGCCACCAGCAGCGGCCACTTGACCTGGTCCTTGGCGTGCCACCAGCCCATGGCGAACAGCCACACGGCGATCCAGATCGGCGACAGGTAGTTCAGCGTCATGGCCGTGGCCAGCGGCAGGTTGCCGATCGAGTAGTACCACAGCCACAGCGAGATCACGCCGATCAGGCAGCGCCAGAAGTGCGACATGGCCATCGTGGTGCGGAAGCTGCCGCCCTGGATGCGGATGATCGCGCCCAGCACGATGACGCCGACGATGCCGCGGTACATCACCATTTCGGATGTCGAGAACTGTTCGGAAGCCAGCTTCACGCACACCCCCATGACGGCGAACATGAAGCTGGCGAACAACATCCAAAGTGATTGCATCGGGTTCCTTATGCGTGAGGCTGTGTTTTTGTCGGTTCGGCCATGACGCACGCATGGCCGCTTACGCTGCGATAATCCGCCCTACTTGTCCAGGTTGGCGCGGTACCACTCGTGGAAGTGTTGCATGCCGTCTTCCATCGGCGACTGGTATGGCCCGGCGTCGCTGGTGCCGCGCGCGAACAGCGCCTTGCGGCCGGCGTCCATGCGCAGCGCGATCTCGTCGTCCTCGGCCACGGTCTCCATGTAGGCGGCGCGCTCGGCCTCGATGAACTCGCGCTCGAACAGCACGATCTCTTCGGGATAGTAAAACTCGACCACGTTGCGCGTGCGCTGCGGGCCGTCCGGCCACAAGGTCGAGACGATCAGCACATGCGGATACCACTCGACCATGATGTTCGGATACAAGGTCAGCCAGATGGCGCCGTACGGCGGCGGCTCGCCGCCGCGGAACTTGAGCACCTGCTCCTGCCAGCGCTTGTAGATCTCCGAGCCGGACTTGAGCAAGCCCTTGTTCACGCCCACCGTCTGCACGCTGTAGTCGCGCCCGAACTCCCAGCGCAGGTCGTCGCAGCTGACGAAGCCGCCCAGGCCCGGGTGGAACGGCTCGACGTGGTAATCCTCCAGGTAGACCTCGATGAAGGTCTTCCAGTTGTAGTTGCAGACCTGCACCTCGGCGTGGTCGAACATATAGCCGGAGAAATCGAGGTCCTTGGTCACCGACAGGTTGTTGAGCTTGTCCATGACGTTGTAGCCGTTTTGCTCGAACAGCAGGCCGTTCCAGCTTTGCAGGCCGGTCTTGGGCAGGTTCAGGCACGGCGTCTCGGGGAAGTGCGGCGCGCCGATCAATTCGCCCTTGAGGTCGTAGGTCCAGCGGTGCAAGGGGCAGACGATGTTGTTGGCGTTGCCGCGGCCGTTGAACATCAGCGCCTGGCGGTGGCGGCAGACGTTCGACAGCAGTTCCAGGCCGTTGGCGTTGCGCACGAGCATGCGCCCCTCGTTTTCGGCAACGAGGGTCGCGAAATCGCCGACGTTCGGCACCATCAGCTCGTGTCCCACGTAGCGCGGACCGGGCTGGAATAATTGCTGCATTTCGCGCTGCAACAGCGCTTCGTCGAAGTAGACGCTAACCGGCAGCTGCGCGTGTGGACGCGCCAGCTTGGCGTGGGTACCCAGATCGGACATCCCAACCCCCCTTAATATGTGCTTCAAACCAAAGAGAGACAGACTCCGCAAAGACCTGAATTCAAGTTCGTTGAAAATGGTATTTCGGACAGAACCGGCGATTATACCGCCTTTCAACGTTGTCGGACAGACCGCTGTGCTCGTTTTGTGCCGGCGAACTTGTAACAATTACATCCTTGCGCGGGATATGGGGGCGATTGCGATAAAATCCATGGTCCGCCGCCGGTGCGGCCGCTATAGTTCCACCGGAGAAGGTGGTTTGTTCTAAAATAACGGGCTACACTGCGCTGGCACGTGTTTTTGCCTTGAACCCTGAGTGACTATGTCTAAGAAATTAACCGCCGACGCGACCGCCGCCGCCCCCGTCTCGTTTGAAGAAGCGATGGCGGAACTGGCAACATTGGTCGCCCAAATGGAAGCAGGACAGCTGCCGCTCGACGCCTCGGTGGCCGCCTACGCGCGCGGCTCGGAGCTGGTCAAGTTCTGCGCCGCCCAGCTCGACAAGGTCGAATCCCAGGTCAAGGTGCTCGAGGGCGACATGCTCAAGCCGTTCGCCGACGGCGGCGAGGCCGAGCTATGAGCGGCGCCTTCGACGACTGGATGAAAACCGTGCAGGCCGGATCCGAAAACGATTTATCGGCTTTCCTTCCCGCCGCCGGGGCGGTGCCGGCCAAGCTGCACGAGGCGATGCGCTACGCGCTGCTCGGCGGCGGCAAGCGGGTGCGCCCGCTGCTGGTGTACGCGGCCGGCGCCCTGTTCGACGCCGACGCCGCCACGCTGGCGCGCGCCGCCGCCGCCGTTGAAATGATCCACGCCTACTCGCTCGTGCACGACGACATGCCGTGCATGGACGACGACGCGCTGCGCCGCGGCAAGCCGACCGTGCACGTGGCCTACGACGAGGCCACCGCGCTGCTGGTGGGCGACGCGCTGCAGTCGCAGGCCTTCCTGGTGCTGGCCGACGCCACCGGCGTGCCGCCGGCGCGCCTGGTGGCGATGCTGCGCCTGCTGGCGCACGCTTCCGGCTCGGCCGGCATGTGCGGCGGCCAGGCGATCGACCTCGGCAGCGTCGGCGTCAGCCTCACGCTCGAGCAGCTCGAGCGCATGCACCAACTGAAAACCGGCGCGCTGCTGCGCGCCGCCGTGATCCTCGGCGCGCTCGCCGGCAAGGACCTGGACGCGGCCGACCTGGCCGCGCTCGACGCCTACGCGCGCGCCATCGGCCTGGCCTTCCAGGTGGTCGACGACGTGCTCGACGCCACGGCCGACTCGGCCACGCTGGGCAAGACGGCCGGCAAGGACGCCGCCGACAACAAGCCGACCTACGTGTCGATACTGGGTCTGGAACCGTCGCGCGCGTTGGCGCAAACATTGCGGCTCGACGCGCACGCAGCGCTCGCGCCGTTCGGAGACAAAGCTTTGCGGTTACGCGAACTCGCGGATTTGATCGTGCAGCGGAAGGCATAAATGAACCTGCTACAAAACATAGATTCCCCGGCCGATGTGCGCAAACTGGCGTACACCCAACTGACGCCGCTGGCGCACGAACTGCGCGCCTACCTGCTCGACTCGGTCTCCAAGACCGGCGGCCACCTGTCGTCGAACCTCGGCACGGTCGAGCTGACCGTGGCGCTGCACTACGTGTTCAACACGCCGCACGACCGCATCGTCTGGGACGTCGGCCACCAGACCTATTCGCACAAGATCCTCACCGGCCGGCGCGAGCGCATGCACACGCTGCGCCAGTTGAACGGCATCTCCGGCTTCCCCAAGCGCGACGAGAGCGAATACGACACCTTCGGCACGGCGCACTCGTCGACGTCGATCTCGGCCGCGCTGGGCATGGCGCAGGCGGCCAAGATCAAGGGCGAGCAGCGCCACGCGATCGCCGTCATCGGCGACGGCTCGATGACGGCCGGCATGGCCTTCGAAGCGCTCAACAACGCCGGCGTGCAGGACGACATCAACCTGCTCGTCATCCTCAACGACAACGACATGTCGATCTCGCCGCCGGTCGGCGCCCTGAACCGCTACCTGGCGCGCCTGATGTCGGGGCAGTTCTACGCCGCCGCCAAGAACGTCGGCAAATCGGTGCTGCCCGGCCCCGTGCTGGAACTGGCCAAGCGGCTCGAGGAGCATGCCAAGGGCATGGTGGTGCCGGCCACGATGTTCGAGGAATTCGGCTTCAACTACATCGGCCCGATCGACGGCCACGACCTCGATTCGCTGGTCCCCACGCTGCAAAACATCCGCCAGCTCAAGGGCCCGCAATTCCTGCACGTGGTGACCAGGAAGGGCCAGGGCTACAAGCTGGCCGAGGCCGAGCCGACCCTGTACCACGGCCCGGGCAAGTTCAATCCGGCCGAAGGCATCAAGCCGGCCGCCGCGCCGGGCAAGATGACCTACACCGACGTCTTCGGCAACTGGTTGTGCGACATGGCCGCCGCCGACAAAAAACTGGTCGGCATCACGCCGGCCATGCGCGAAGGCTCGGGCATGGTGCGCTTCGAGCAGGAATATCCGGACCGCTATTTTGACGTCGGCATCGCCGAGCAGCACGCCGTCACCTTCGCCGCCGGCCTGGCGTGCGAGGACATGAAGCCGGTGGTGGCGATCTACTCGACCTTCCTGCAGCGCGCCTACGACCAGTTGATCCACGACGTCGCGCTGCAAAACCTCGACGTCACCTTCGCGCTGGACCGCGCGGGCCTGGTCGGCGCCGACGGCGCCACCCACGCCGGCAACTACGACCTCGCGTACCTGCGCTGCATTCCCAACATGGTCGTCATGGCCGCGTCGGACGAAAACGAATGCCGGCGCATGCTCACCACCGGCTACCAATACAAGGGCCCCGCGGCGATCCGCTACCCGCGCGGCGCCGGCATCGGCGCCGCCATCAAGCCGGAGCTGACGACGATCGAGATCGGCAAGGGCGAGATCAAGCGCCAGGGCCAGAAGATCGCGATCCTGGCGTTCGGCTCGATGGTCACGCCGGCGCTGGTGGCCGGCGAATCGCTCGACGCGACGGTGGCCAACATGCGCTTCATCAAGCCGCTCGACGTCGAACTGGTCAAGCGCCTGGCCGCCGACCACGACTATCTGGTGACGGTCGAGGAGGGCGCCATCATGGGCGGCGCCGGTTCGGCGGTGGCCGAGGCGCTGGCCGCCGAAGGCATCGTCAAGCAGGTGCTGATGCTTGGCCTGCCGGACAAATTCATCGACCACGGCGACCCCGCCAAGCTGCTCGCCGGCGTCGGGTTGGACGGCGCCGGCATCGCCGCCTCGATCAAAAAGCGCTTCGACAGCGCCGGCGACGAGCCGCGGCTGGTGGTCAACAACGGCTGACCGCCCGGCGCGCGATCACGGGCGCGCGCCCGGCCCGGCCGCCGCCACCGCTACCGCTTCCGCCATCGCCTCGTAGCCGGCGTCGCCCGGATGCAGATGGTCGCCGCTGTCGTAGCGCGCCAGCAGGCGCGCCGGCCGCGCCGGATCGCGCAGCACGCGGTCGAAATCGACCACCGCGTCGAACTCGCCGCCGTCCCTGATCCACTGGTTGACCTCGCGCCGCACCGCATCCTTGGCCGGCGTGTGGTAGCCGTCGAACGGCGTGCCTTGCAGCGCGCCCTCGAACGGCGGCAACGTGGCGCCGACGATGCGCACGCCGCGCACGCGGGCCTGCGCGATCAACTGCCGATACACGGCGATCATGCGCTCGGCCCGCATCGGCGGCTCGTGCGGCGCGAATGCGCTTTGCGGCCAGCCGATGTCGTTGATGCCCAACAGGACCACCACCGTCGCCACGCCGGGCTGGCTCAGCACGTCCGTCTCGAAGCGCGCGGCGGCGTTGGCGCCCATCACGTCGCCCAACAGCCGCGCGCCAGAGATGCCGGCGTTGACGACGGCCACGCCGTCCGCGCCGAGCCGAGCGGCCAGGTAATCCGGCCAGCGCCGGTCGCGCCCCGGCGTCGAGCCGTTGCCATCGGTGATCGAATCTCCCAGCGCCACCAGGGCGCCCTTGCCGGCGCGGGTCTCGACCAGGATGGCGCTGAGCAGCGCGCGCCCTTGCATCGTTCGCGCGCCGCGCGGCGCCAGGCTGTCCGTCGCTTGCGTGGTGTTGCCGTCGGTGATGGTGGCGCTCTGCTGCGCGCCCCAGTGGAAGGTTGTCAGCGGTGTCGCCAGTGGCAAATAGACGCTCACCGTCAGCTTATCCAGCGCGCCAACCGGCATGTCGACCGGGTCGCTGATCAACGGCGCCCCGGCGGCAATGGTGGCCGAGCGCCGGCCGCCGAAGGTCAACGCCCGCGCGGCGCCATCGGCCTTGCCGGCGCGCGCGACGCTCGCTTCGCCGATGGCGATCGGCTCGCCGCCGAAGCGGTTGGTCAGGACGATGCGCACGCGCGTTCCGCCAACGCTGATGCGCGCGTTCTCGCGGACGGTTTGCCGCGCCAGCGTCGCCGGCACGGCCGTCGGCAGCGGAAAGTCCGGCCCCCAGGTGGCCTGCGGGCTGGCGTACCAGGTGGTGGTCCAGGACCGTTCGGCATGGGCGCTGGCCGCCGGCGTCAGCGCGGCGGCCAGTAGGAAATGGGTCAAGGTTTTCATCGTCGGCTCCTGAAAAAACCGAACGATAGGTCATTCCTGTTTCGATGGGAAGGCGGCGGATTGGACTATACTTCATTCAAATATCGCATAGGTCGATCATGGACACCATCCGCTCCTTACGCTGTTTCGTGCGCGCCGTCGAGTTGGGCAGCCTGTCGGCCGTCGCGCGCGAGGAGGGCACCACCCAGCCGACGATCAGCAAATTGATGGCGGCGCTCGAGCGCGAACTTGGCGTGCGGCTGCTCGAGCGCAGCACCACCAGCCTGCATCCGACGGCCCAGGGCCTCGCCTTTTACCGGCGCGCGCTGGGCGTGCTGGCGGCCTACCAGGAGGCGGTGGCGGAGGCGCGCGGCGAGACCGACATGCCGGCCGGGCTGATAAGGGTCAACGCGCCGGCGGCCTTCGGCCAGTTCCGCCTGAACGCCATGCTGGCCGTCTTCCTCGAACGCTACCCGCAAGTGCGCATCGAGCTGATACTGGACGACCGCATGGTCGATCTGGTCAGGGACGGCGTCGACATCGCGCTGCGCCAGGGCGGCGAGCTGCCGCCGGACGCGGTGGCGCGGCTGGCCGGCGTCTCGCCCCGGCATCTGGTGGCCGCGCCGTCCTACCTGCGCCGGCGCGGCGAGCCCCTCGAGCCGGCGCAACTGGCGGACTTCGACTACGTCCGCTTCGCCTGGCTGGCCGACGGCGACGTGCTCACGCTGCACAGCGGCGACAGGACCGAAAGCGTGGTCACGCACGGGCGCTTCCGCGTCAACCACGCGCTGGCGATACGCGACAGCCTCGCCGCCGGCGGCGGCATCGGACTGTGCCCGCTATGGCTGGTGCGGGACATGCTCGACAGCGGCGCGCTGGTGCGCGTGCTGCCGCGGTGGGAGGGGCGCGCGCAGCCGCTGCATCTGCTGTCGCCGTCGCGCCGCTATCAGCCGCGGCGCGCGCGCTTGCTGCTCGACCATCTGGCGAGGGAAATCGCGTTGTTGCCCGGCTACACCAATACGCAAGGGATTTGATCCGTATCGCTTGCCTTCGCCCGCGCATGGCATATATTGATATAAATCGTTTATATCGGAATGCTCCCGGGAGGCAGGATGAAAGTCGTCGCCGCTGGCCTGATGGCCTTGAGTCTGATGCACGCGGGCGTGCGCGCCCAGGTGCCCGAGTCCGGCCGCGCGCAGGAGCTCGGCTTTAGCGCCGAGGAAGTCGACACCCCCATGGAGGACCGCTACATCGAGCGCATGGTCGATCTGGCCGCCGCCGGCCGGCTTGACGAGGACCGCGCGCTGCTGGCGCGCCTGCGCGCCATCGGCGAAGGCTTGATCAAGGCGGCCGTGGCGCTGAAACCGGAAGCGGCGGCCTGGCAGTGGGAGATCCACACCACCGGCGACCCCGAAGTGGACGCCCTGTGCATGGCCGGCGGCAAGATCCTCGTCGGCAGCGCCTTCGTCCGCCGGCTGGCGCTCGCCGACGGCGAGCTGGCCACCTTGCTGGCCCACGAGGTGGCGCACGCCATCGCCGAACACCACCGCGAAACCCTGTCCGAGGCCCTGGCCCTGAACCGTCCGTTGCGCGTGCCGGTGGAAGTGGTCATGGAGCGGCTCGACAGCGATTTGTCGCTGCAGATCCGCCTGTCCCGGTTATCGAGCCTGCAGGAGTCCGAGGCCGATCAACTGGGAATGGTGCTGGCGCACCGGGCCGGATGGCCGGCGGCGCAGATGGTCAGCTTTTATCGCAAGCTGCAGGCCGAAGGGCAGTCCGCGCTGGTGTCGACCGCCTATCCGGTGGCGTCCTCGCGCGTGAGCATGGCCAGCGGGATGGCCTTGCTGTTCCAGTCGCCGCGGCCATAAGGTCAACCGCGCTTGCGCTCGTGCTGCCACAGCACGTCGCCGCCGCCGCCAAAGCGGTTGAGCACGCGCGAGAGCACGAACATCAAATCCGACAGCCGGTTCACGTACTGGCGCGGATGCTCGTCGATGGCCTCCGTCCTGCCCAGGGTGACGATGGCGCGTTCGGCGCGGCGGCACACGGTGCGGCACACGTGCGCCTGCGCGGCCGCCCGCGAGCCGGCCGGCAGGATGAACTCCGTCAGCGCCGGCAGGGTGGCGTTGTACTTTTCCAGCAGCGCGTCGAGCCGCAACACATGCGCCTCGGTGATCATCTGGTAGCCGGGGATGCACAACTCGCCGCCAAGGTCGAACAGGTCGTGCTGGATCGTCACCAGCTCCTCGCGCAGCTCGGCCGGCATGTCCTCGCACAGCAGCAGGCCGATATGCGAGTTCAACTCGTCGACCTCGCCGATCGAATCGATCCGCGCGCTGTCCTTGTCGGTGCGGCTGCCGTCGCCCAGGCCGGTGGTGCCGCCGTCGCCGGTGCGGGTGGCGATTTTCGAGAGTCGGTTGCCCATGGTGGCTCCTGTGTTGGTTATTTGCCGGCGATGCTGGCGCGTTTCGGGTCGTAGGGATGGAAGCCCGGGGTGTTCCAGAAGGCCTCCATGCCCTTGGCCTCGTAGACGGCGATTTCCTCGTTGTACAGCGGGAACAGGCCGGCCAGGTAGATGGTGCGGTCCGCCAGCTCGAACTTGACCTGGTCATCGTCCATGAACTGCGGGCGGTAGACGAAGCAGGCGCTCATCGCGCTGTCGTTCGACATCGGCACGTCCAGCGCGAACGAGGACTGGTAACCGAAAGAGCGCTGGTTGAAGAACTCCTGCGCCAGGTAGGCGGCGCCCTTGCCCCAGCCCTGGTCTGTGGTCTGCAGCGTGAAGCTCAGCTCCGGTTTGCCGTGCACCCAATCCGGGTGGACGGCGCTCGACAGGCCGGCGGTGATGGCCATCAGCATGCCCGGCGCCGGGAAGTCGGCGAAGTAGAAGATCAGCATGCGTGGGCGCCCGCTCAGGTTGATCTCGGCGATTTCCGTCGCCTGCCGGTTGAAGCGCCGCTCCAGTGCCAGCAGCCACTCTTTTTCGAAGTTGTATTCCATGGTATTCCGATGCGTTGATGTCGTTGCGGCCGGACGATTATACGACGCGCACCCGCCAAAGCTATCGTTGCCCGACGTTTGTGCTTACAATCGAGGCTCACTCGTGTTTTCAGGCGCCGGTCCCATGAACACTGCCATACCCGAAGCGGCCACGCTGGCCGATATCGCCGCCCGCCGCGTCCAGGTGGCCGCCGCGTTGTTGCACGCGCTGCCGGCCGGCGCCATCCTGTCCGCGCCCGAGGACACCCGCCCCTACGAATGCGACGGCCTGGCCGCCTACCGCCAGTTGCCGATGATCGTCGTGCTGCCCGACAGCGAGGCGCAGATCGTCGCCGCGCTGCGCGTGTGCCGCGAGTTGAACGTGCCGATCGTGCCGCGCGGCGCCGGCACCGGCCTGTCCGGCGGCGCCATGCCGATCGCCGACGGCGTGGTGCTGTCGACCGCGCGCCTGAACCGCATCGTGCGCATGGACGCCTACTCGCGCACGGCGGTGGTCCAGCCGGGCGTGCGCAACCTGGCCATCTCGGAGGCGGCCGCGCCGCTCGGCCTGTACTACGCGCCCGATCCGTCGTCGCAGATCGCCTGCACCATCGGCGGCAACGTCGCCGAAAATTCCGGCGGCGTGCACTGCCTCAAATACGGCCTGACGGTGCACAACGTGCTGCGCGTGCGCATGGTGACCATCGACGGCGACGTGGTGGAGCTGGGCGGCGAGGCGCTCGACTCGCCGGGGCTCGACCTGCTGTCGGTGTTCATCGGCTCCGAGGGCATGCTCGGCATCGTCACCGAGGTGACGGTCAGGCTGATTCCCAAGCCGGCGACGGCGCGCGTGATCATGGCCTCGTTCGACCAGGTGGTCGACGGTTGCCACGCGGTGGCCGCGCTGATCGCCGCCGGCATCATCCCGGCCGGGCTGGAGATGATGGATCAAACCTCCGCGCGCATGGTCGAGCCGTTCGTGCGCGCCGGCTACGACACCGACGCCGCCGCCATCCTGCTGTGCGAGGCCGACGGCACGGCCGAGGAGGTCGAGGAGGAGATCGCCCGCATGTCGGCGGTGCTGCAGGCGTCCGGCGCCAGCGCGCTGGCGGTGTCGCGCTCGGAAGCCGAGCGGCTCAAGTTCTGGTCCGGCCGCAAGAACGCCTTTCCCGCCGCCGGCCGCATCTCGCCCGACTACTACTGCATGGATGGCACGATCCCGCGCAAGCGCCTCGGCGAAGTGCTGGCCGGCATCGCCGCGATGGAGGTCCGGCACGGCCTGCGCTGCGCCAACGTGTTCCACGCCGGCGACGGCAACCTGCATCCCCTGATCCTGTTTAACGCCAACATCGCCGGCGAATTCGAGCGCGCCGAAGCCTTCGGCGCCGAGATCCTGGCGCTGTGCGTGGCCGTCGGCGGCACCATCACCGGCGAGCATGGCGTCGGCATCGAGAAGATCGATTCGATGTGCGTGCAGTTCGCGCCGGCCGAGCTGGAGGCCTTCTTTTCGGTCAAGCGCGCGTTCGACACGGCCGGCCTGCTCAACCCGGACAAGGCCATTCCGACGCTGAACCGCTGCGCCGAATTCGGCAAGATGCGCGTCAGCGGCGGCGCGCTGCCGTTCGCCCACCTGCCGAGGTTTTAAATGGACGCCACGACCGACGCCGATCCGGAACACGCCGCCAGCGTGGCGCAAAGCGCGGCGCGCACCGCCGCGCAATGGAGCGCGCGCGTGCGCGCCGCCACCGGCGCCGGCACGCCGCTGCGCCTGCGCGGGGGCGGCACCAAGGACTGGTACGGCCAGGCCCTCGACGGCGAAGTGCTCGATACGCGCGCCTACACGGGCGTGGTCTCGTACGAACCGACCGAACTGGTGATCACCGCCCGCTGCGGCACGCCGCTGGCCGAGATCGAGGCGCTGCTGGCGCGGCACCATCAGATGCTCGCCTTCGAGCCGCCGCGCTTCGGTGCCGGATCGACCATCGGCGGCGTGGTCGCCAGCGCCTTGTCCGGACCGCGCCGCGCCAGCGCCGGCGCCGTGCGCGACTTCGTGCTCGGCGCGGTGCTGATGGACGGCCGCGGCGAAGCGCAGCGCTTCGGCGGCCAGGTGATGAAGAACGTCGCCGGCTACGACGTCTCGCGCCTGCTGGCCGGCTCGCTCGGCACGCTCGGTTTGATTTTGGAGGTCTCGCTCAAGGTGCTGCCGTTGCCGGTGGCCGAAGCCGGCCTGCGCTTCGAAATGGGCGAGATCGACGCGCTGGCGCGCCTGAACGAATGGGCCTGCCAGCCTTTGCCGATATCGGCCAGCTGCTGGCACCGGGGCGTGCTGGCGCTGCGCCTGTCGGGGGCCGGGGCGGCGGTGGACGCCGCGCGGCGCCAGCTGGGCGGCGAGGCGCTGGAGGACGGCGCGGCGTTCTGGGCGTCGTTGCGCGATCAAACGCATGCGTATTTCGACGGCGCCAGCCTGTGGCGCCTGTCGGTGCCGCCGGCGGCCAGCGCCATCATCCTTGGCGGCGAACAGTTGATCGAATGGGGCGGGGCGCAGCGCTGGCTCAAGGTGGCCGATTGCGACGCCGCGCGCGCGGCCGATATCCGCCGCAGCGTGGCGGCCGCCGGCGGCCACGCGACCTTGTTCCGCGGCGGGGAAAAGCACGTCGGCGTGTTCCATCCGCTGGCGCCGGCCGTGGCGCGCATCCACGAGCGGCTCAAGCGCTCGTTCGATCCGGCGGGGATCTTCAATCCCGGCCGCATGTACTGAAACGCAGTGAGACGACCCCCATGCAAACGAACCTCGCCGATTTCATCAAGAACACCCGCGAAGGCCAAGAGGCCGACGCCATCCTGCGCTCCTGCGTGCATTGCGGCTTTTGCACCGCCACCTGTCCCACCTACCAGCTGCTCGGCGATGAGCTCGACGGCCCGCGCGGGCGCATCTACCTGATCAAGCAGGTGCTCGAGGGCGCTGCCGTCACCGCCAAGACGCAGACGCACCTGGACCGCTGCCTGACCTGCCGCAACTGCGAGACCACCTGTCCGTCGGGCGTCCAGTACGGGCGCCTGATCGACATCGGCCGCAAGGTGGTCGAACAGCGCGTCGAGCGGCCGCTGATGGAGCGGCTCAAGCGCAAGGTGTTGAAGGAGGCCTTGCCGCGCAAGGGCGTGTTTGCGGTGGCGCTGCGCGCGGGGCGGATTTTCCGTCCGCTGCTGTCGCCGGCGCTGCAGGACAAGATACCGGCCATGCGCCGCGCCGGTGCGTGGCCGGCGCGCGCGCACGCGCGCAAGATGCTGGTGCTCGAGGGCTGCGCGCAGCCGGCCATGGCGCCCGACATCAACGCCGCCGCCGCGCGCGTGCTCGACGCGCTGGCCGTGCGCTTGATCGTCGCGCCCAAGGCCGGCTGCTGCGGGGCGCTGCGCCACCACCTCAACGAGCACGAGGCGGCGCTCGACGATATGCGCCGCAACATCGACGCCTGGTGGCCGTATGTGGAGGACGGCGGGGTCGAGGCGATCGTCATGACCGCGTCGGGCTGCGGCACCACCGTCAAGGACTACGGGCATTTGCTGGCGCACGACAGCGAGTATGCCGGCAAGGCGGCGCGCATCGCGATGCTGACGCGCGATTTGAGCGAGGTGATGCCGCAGTTCGAGCAGGAGCTGGTCCGGCTCGGGGCCGTGTTGAAGGAGCGGGTCGCCTACCATCCGCCCTGCACGCTGCAGCACGGGCAGCAGATACGCGGCAAGGTGGAGGGCGTGCTGCGCGCCGTCGGTGTCGACGTGGCGCTGTGTGCGGAGAGCCATTTGTGCTGCGGCTCGGCCGGCACGTACTCGTTGCTGCAGCCGGAGTTGTCGTTGCGGCTGCGCGACCGCAAGCTCGCCGGCCTGGCCGACACGGGGGCCACCACCATCGTCTCGGCCAACGTCGGCTGCAGCGCGCATTTGCAGTCGGGGACCGGGACGCCGGTGCTGCACTGGATCGAGTTGATCGACCGGGCGCTGCGCCAGCGAAGCGGCACGCCGGGCTAAACCCGCCGCCGTGGCGCAACCCGCGCCCCCGGGCGGGGACGTACCCCTCGGGGTACGTCCCCTAAGAGGTCAAGCATGCGCATCGCCAAACGCGCGCGGGGTAAAAACATGAGGCGTCGCCCACCTCACCCCGGCACAAACAGCGGCATCTGCGCCGTGCCGCCGGCCGGCTCGCGCCCGTGCAGGCTGACGATCGGCGGCAGGCTGGCGGCGGCCTGCCAGGTCGGCGCCATGTCGAAGCCCCCGACCCACCCCAGCACCTCCTCGGCCGGCATCGGCCGCGCGATGCCGTAGCCCTGCACCAGATCGCACCCCAGGCGCATCAGCATCGCCCCGTGTTCGACCGTCTCGACGCCCTCTGCGATCACCCCCAGGCCGAACGACCTGGCCAGGCCGATGACGGCGCTGACCAAATGAAGGTCGTCGCGGTCGACCAGCATGTTGCGCACGAAGCTCTGGTCGATCTTGAGCACGTCGGCCGGCAGCCGCTTCAGATAGGACATCGACGAATACCCGGTGCCGAAGTCGTCGAGCGCGAAGCTGATGCCCAGCGCCTGGCAATCGAGCATGATGGCGCGCACGTGGTTGATGTCGCTCAGCGCCGACGACTCGAGGATCTCCAGCTCCAGCATATGCGGCGGCACGTCCGGGAACTCGGCCAGGATGGCGGTGAGCCGCTCGACGAAGTCGCCGCGCTGGAAATGGCGCGCCGCGATATTGACGCTGATGACCCACGCCGGATCGAAGGCGCGCCACTGCTGCAGCTGGCGCAGCGCCTCGCGCACCACCCACTCGCCGATATCGACGATCAGGTCGCTGTGCTCGACGATGGGCAGGAAATCGGCCGGCCCGACCACGCCGCGCGCGGGATGCTGCCAGCGCAGCAGCGCCTCCATGCCGATGATGCGGCCCTGGCGCATGTCCAGCTTGGGCTGGTAGTACAGCCGCAGCTCGCCGTCGCGCAGCGCCGAGCGCACCTCGGTGCGGCGGTTGTGGTGGGTGCGCACCTGCTCGTCGAGGTCGGCGTCGAAGAAGTGAAAGCGGTTGCGGCCCATGATCTTGGCCTGGTACAGCGCCTGGTCGGCCTGGCGCAGCAGGCTGTCGGCGCTGACGTCGTTGCCGGTGTAGACGGCAATGCCGACGCTGGCCGACATCGCCAGCGGCCGGCCCTCGCACAGGTAGTCGCCCGAGAGCGCGGCCATGAGCCGGGCCAGCGCCATCTCGACGGCCGCGCGCGAGTGCATCTCCGGCAGCAGCAGCACGAACTCGTCGCCGCCGAGGCGCGCCGCGTAGTGGCGCTGGCCGGCGAACTCGTGCAGGCGGCCGGCGACCTGCTTGAGCAGCTCGTCGCCGACGGCGTGGCCGAGCGTGTCGTTGACCCGCTGGAAGTGGTCGAGGTCGAACAGGCACACGGCCAGCAGGTGGTCCAGTTCGCGCGCGCGCGCCACCTCGTTCTCGAAGCGCTCGGCCAGCGCGGCCCGGTTGGGCAGGCCGGTGAGCACGTCGTGGTGGCTTTGCCACGAGATCTGCTGCATCAGGCGGCGCCGCTCGGTGACGTCGCGGAACACCAGCACCGAGCCCTGCACCTCGCCGTGGACGGCGCGGATGCCGTTGGCCGTGTACTCGACCGTGACGCTGTGGCCGGCGCGGTTGCGCAGGCTCTGGTTGCCGACCTTGACCACCTCGCCGCCGGCGTAGATGCCCGACATCGCCTTGAGCAGCGAGTGCTGGCCGAAGTTATTGGCCAGCACGAACACCTGGTGCAGCTGCATGCCGCGCGCCTGCGCCTCCGGCCAGCCGGTGAGCTGTTGCGCGACCTGGTTGATCGATTCGATCTTGCCGGTCAAATCGGTGGTGATGACGGCGTCGCCGATCGACGCCAGCGTCACCTCGATGCGCTCCTTCTGCGCCTGCAGCTGGTCCTGCGCCAGCAAGGTGCGCGCGAGCTGCTCGCCGAGCTCCTTCTCGCTCAGGCGCAGCCGGTCGACCAGCGCCTGCACGCGCTCGGCCATGTTGTTGAAGGTGAGCGCGAGCATGCGCGCCTCGAGCGTGCCGCCGACCGGCAGGCGCACGTCGCGCTCGCCGGCCTGGAAGCGGCGGGTGGCGTCGTTGAGGCGCCGCAGCATGCGTTTGTTGGCGAAGATGATCAGGCCGAGCAAGGTGTAGATGACGGCCACGTTGATGGCGGTGACCACCATCTGCTTCCAGACGGAGTCCCACACGGCCGCCACCGGCAGCGCCGGATCGAACTCCAGCACCAGGCTGGCGGTGCCGATGTAGATGGGGCGGCGGATCGGCGCCAGCGGGTGCAAGGTGGCGAACCAGGCCGGCACGTCCGTGCGCGGCGGCGGGCGCAGCGCCTCCAGGTGGCCGCCGGCGTAGTCGAGCCGCGCCGCCGCCAGGTCTGGGCTGAGCAGCAAGGCGTCGGCCAGCGCGCCCTCGAGCGCGGCGCGGTCGGGCTTGGCCAGCGCCGGCAGCAGCGCCTTGTGCAGGAAGACGCCGATGTCGCTGGCGTCCTTTTGGTAGCGCGCGTTGGCGCCGGCCGTCTCGCCCTGGAACAGCAGCGTGTAGCGCGCGCCCACCACCACCGCGATGATGAGGAAGATCGGCACGAACAGCCGGGAATACATCCCCATCCGCAGCCACGGCGACAGTAGTTTTCCAAACACGGACATAGGCAACCGATTCGATTGGGACCAATGCCCATTATTACCGAAAAGTTAACCGAAAGCACGTTTTTCGGACATCGATCGGAATTTCGTTGATGTATTGGACAACTTCTTCCGCTTTTATTCGGCCAGCAAGGTCTCGATGTCGGCCACCAGTTCCTCCGGCTTGGTGGCCGGGGCGTAGCGCTTGAAGACGGTGCCGTCCTTGCGCACCAGGAACTTGGTGAAGTTCCACTTGATCGCCTCGGTGCCGAGGATGCCGGGCGCGTCCTTTTTCAGCCTGGCGAACAGCGGGTGGGCGTGGGCGCCGTTGACGTCGACCTTGGCGAACAGCGGAAAGGTGACGCCATAGTTCTTTTCGCAGAACGCGCCGATCTCGTCGGCCTGGCCCGGCTCCTGGGCGCCGAACTGGTTGCACGGAAAACCGAGCACGGTCACGCCCCGGTCCTTGAATTGCTGGTAGACCTGTTCGAGGCCCTGGTACTGCGGCGTGAAGCCGCACTTGCTGGCGGTGTTGACGATCAACAGCACCTGGCCCTGGTACTGGCGCAGGTCGACGGGCGCGCCCGTCAGGCTGTCGGCGGAGAGGTCGAAGAGGGTGCTCATGGGCTGTCCTGGTTAGATGATGCCGAGGTGGGTGGTGGCGGCGCCGAGGTCGCGGCCCCTGGCGGCCTTGCCGTCGAGTTTGATGGCCAGGCGCAGGTCGTTGACGGAATCGGCGTTGCGCAGCGCGTCCTCGTAGGTGATGGCGTCGGCCTCGTGCAAATCGAACAGCGACTGGTCGAACGTCTGCATGCCCAGCTCGCGCGATTTTTTCATCAGCTCCTTGATCTCGTGGACCTGGCCCTTGAAGATCAGCTCGGCCATCAGCGGCGAGTTGAGCAGGATCTCGATGGCCACCGCGCGGCCGGCCGCGTCCTTGCGCGGCACCAGGCGCTGGGACACCATCGCCTTCAGGTTCAGCGACAGGTCCATCAGCAACTGCTGGCGCCGTTCCTCGGGGAAGAAATTGATGATGCGGTCGAGCGCCTGGTTGGCGCTGTTGGCGTGCAGGGTGGCCAGGCATAGGTGGCCGGTCTCGGCGAAGGCGACCGCGTGGTCCATGGTCTGGCGGTCGCGGATCTCGCCGATCTGGACGACGTCGGGCGCCTGGCGCAGCGCGTTCTTGAGCGCGGTCTCCCAATCGTCGGTGTCGACCCCGACCTCGCGCTGGGTGATGACGCAATGCTTGTGCGGATGGACGTACTCGACCGGATCCTCGATGGTGATGATGTGGCCGTGGCTGTGTTCGTTGCGGTGGTTGACCATGGCCGCCAGCGTGGTCGACTTGCCCGAGCCGGTGGCGCCGACCAGGATCACCAGGCCGCGCTGGGCCATGACGACGTCCTTGAGGGTGGCGGGCAGGGCCAGCCCGTCGAGCGTGGGGATCTCGCTGGTAATGGTGCGCAACACCATGCCCGTTGACCCCATCTGCACGAACGCCGACACGCGGAAGCGGCCCAGGTCGGCGGGGCTGATGGCGAAGTTGGCCTCCTTGCCCGCCTCGAAGGCGGCGGCCTGCTTATCGTTCATGATGGCGCGGGCCAGCGCGGCCGTGTGGACGGGCGTGAGCGGCTGCGCCGACACCGGCGTCACCTTGCCGTCGAGCTTGATCGCCGGCGGAAAGCCGGCCGTGATGAACAGGTCCGAGCCCTTCCTGCCGGTCATCAAGCGCAGCAGATCGAACATGAATTTGGAGGCCTGCTCGCGTTCCATGCGCACTCCTTAAAAAAAACCGTGGGGGTCAAGTCTGTCATTTGGACACGAGCCCAACCGTCGGGCGCCGCTACCGCCGGGGCCGTGTCCAAATGACAGACTTGACCCTGACCCTTCCCCGCAAATTTTTGTTGTAAACAGCTAGAGAAACTGTTAACTTTCAATCCCAAAAACGGCGCATGCATGGTTGTGCCAACCCTTTCATTCGTAGCGACCAAACT
>CAUPRW010000074.1:0-28174 GCA_963513825.1 uncultured Duganella sp. | reverse complement strand
ACCATAGCAAGTTGGTCCCACCCCTTCCCATCCCGAACAGGACCGTGAAACAACTCTGCGCCGATGATAGTGCTGCAACCAGTGTGAAAGTAGGTTATCGTCAGGCTAGTTATATTAAAAAGCCCCTTCCAGTGATCTGGTCGGGGCTTTTTTGCGTTTACCCCGCACCCCCAACCTGGGGACGTACCCGCAGGGTACGTCCCCTCGACGGAGCAGCCGCCACCTCGGCGGGGGACGTACCCCTCTGGGTACGTCCCCACACCACCGCCGCATGCGTCAACCCACCACTCGGTTGGGGTGCGCACGCCCCCCACAAACCACGTCATCCCCCCATCATATGCCAGCGCTGAAATCAGCTTTACCGCGCTCAAGATCCCGTCAAGTGCCGATGGGGCTTTTTTTGCGTCTGTTGGTTGCGCGTCGATGGCTCGCAGATGCGGATTGCGCTTCGCTAATCCGCCCCACGAACTGTGGCGCTTTCGATGGTTCTCTACGGATACTTTTGCATTACAATATAGTTAATATTGGAGTGCAACCTGATGTCGATATTCGCGCTATGTAGGGCTCGGTTCTGCGGCTTGCTGCTGCTGGCGTTGACTTCGCTCGGCCAGGCGGCCCCGCTTAGCCTTCGGTTTGAACACCTCGGTGTCGAGCAGGGATTGACGCAGGAGTCCGTCACGCGCGTGCTGCAGGACCGCCAGGGCTACATCTGGGTGGGCACCCAGGCCGGCTTGAACCGCTACGACGGCTATCGCATCACCGTCTTCAAAAACGACCCCGGCAACGCCTACAGCCTGCAGGACAGCTATATCCAGGCACTCCACGAAGACGCCGGCGGCCGCTTGTGGGTCGGCAGCAAAGGCGGTCTGGACCGCTACGATCCGGCCGTGCGCGGCTTCGTCCATCAGCCGCTCAAGGCCGGCACGATGTCAGTGACCCATATCATCGGTGACGGCAAGGATGGCCTGTGGCTGACCACCAGCGACGGTTTGCTGCATCTCGACATCGCCAGCGGCGAGGTGCAAACGCTGCGGCACGCGCCGGCCGATCCCGACAGCATCTCGGACGACCGCGTCAACACCGTGGCGCTCGACCGTGCGGGCAATCTGTGGGTGGGCACCGCCGCCGGCCTGGAATTGCTGCCGGCGGGCGCCGACAAATTCGTCCATCTCAGTGCGCAATCGCCTGCGACGCTGGCCAACCACATCACCGCCTTGTCGATCGATGCCGCCGGCAAGGTGTGGGCCGGCGCCAAGTCCGGTTTGCAGGTCTGGCGCCTGGACGGGACCGCGCCGCGGCGCGTGACGCCAGCGGAGGTGTCGGCCCTGGAAGGAATCCGCGTGAACGCCTTGCTGCACGACAGCGATGGCACCCTGTGGGTGGCCACCCAGGACGATGGCCTGAAACGCCTCGATGCCGGTAGCAGGGCGTTCTACAGCTACCGCTCCACTAGCCTGAACCGGCATGGCTTGGGCGACAACCAGGTCACGGCCCTGTATCAGGATCGCACCGGCACGCTATGGGTCGGCAACTGGTTTTCCGGCCTCGACTGGGTGGACCTGACCGGCGGCGGCTTTGAGCGGTATGGCGATGCCTCCGGCGTCCTGCCGGCCTTGGGTGCCGGCAAGGTGCGCGCGATCACCGGCGCCGGCGGGGACAAGCTCTGGCTCGGCCTGGCCGACGGCTTGGCCCGGCTCGATGTGAAGACCCGCGCGGTCGAGATGTGGCGCCGCGACGAGCGTGATCCGGCCAGCCTGCCGGGCGATATGCTCATCACGCTGGCCACCGACCGCCAGGGCCGGCTCTGGGTGGGGTCGTCGAACGGGCTGGCGCGGCGCGATCCGGACAGCGGCCGCTTTACGCGGGTGCCGCTCGACGACGATCCGAACGCGCTGTCGATCCAGCGCCTGCTGGTCGATCGCGCCGGCGTGATCTGGGTCGGCACCCGTATCGGCCTGCACCGCGTCGATCCGCATACCGACGCCGTCACCACCTATCGCGCCGATCCGGCCAATCCCGACGGCATCGGCGGGCGCGTGTACGCGTTGCTGGAGGACCGGCAAGGCATCCTGTGGATCGGCACCGAAAACGGCCTGAACCGCTTCGACCGCGCCCGCGGCACGCTGCGCCGTTATCGCCACGACCCCAAGCAGCCGGGAAGCCTGAGCCACAAGCGCGTGCCCTTCCTGTTCGAAGACCGCAACGGCGTGTTGTGGGTCGGCACGGCGGCCGGGCTGTGCCAGGCGCTGCCGCAGCCCGACGGCGGGCTGCGCTTCCGCTTCCATCCGCAGCAGAACGGCGCCCCCTCCGATCCGATCGGCGCCATCCTGGCCGACGACAGCGGCCGCTTGTGGATCAGCAGCACGGCCGGCATCGCGGCGTTCAACCCGGCCACCGGCGCCTTCAAGCACTACAGCCCCAGGGATGGCCTGATCGACGGTTCCTACTTCATCGGCTCCGCCCACAAGGGCGCGGACGGCACGCTGTACTTCGGCGGCCTGGCCGGCATGACCGCGTTCGACCCGGCGCGCATCCGCGACAACGCCCGCCCGCCGCAGGTGGCGATCACCGATTTCTTCATCTTCAACCAGTCGATCGTGGCCGGGGCGCCGCGTCCCGACGTGCTGGCCAAGGGAACGCTGGCCGACGTTGGCACGCTGACCCTGAGTCACCGCGACGTCATGTTCTCGATCGAGTTCGCGGCGCTGCATTTCGCCGACCCGCAGCGCAACCGCTACGCCTACCAGCTCGAGGGCTTCGACCCGCAGTGGGTGACGACCGACGCCGACAAGCGCTTCGCCACCTACACCAACCTCGACCCGGGCCGCTACGTGTTCCGCGTGCGCGCCGCCAACAAGGACGGCGTCTGGAGCGCGCAGCCGGCGCAGCTGGAGTTGATCATCACGCCGCCGGTGTGGAAGATGTGGTGGTTCCGGCTGGCGCTGGCCGCGCTGGTGCTGGGCGCGGCCTACCTGCTGTTCCGCGTGCGCATCCGCATGTTGATGCGGCAGAAGCAGGCGCTGGAAGTCGAGGTGGCGGGCCGCACGCGCGAACTGGTGCGGCAAAAGGAATCGATCGAGCGCCAGAAGCTCGAGGCCGAACTGCAGAAGGACAGCGTCGAGCTGGCGCACCGCAACATCTCGCTGTTGTCCGATATCGGCCGCCGCATCACGGCCAACCTCGACAGCGAGGCCATCATGACCATGCTCTACGAGCAGGTGCACGCGCTGATGGACGCGAGCGTGTTCGGCATCGGCATCTACCGCGCCGACCAGGAGGTGATCGAGTATCCGTTCGCCATGGAGCAGGGCAAGCGCTACGCGCCATACACGCGCAGCATGCTCGAGCCGAACCAGTTGGCGGTATGGTGCATCAACCATGCCGAGGAAGTGTTCATCAACGACCTGGAGACGGAATACGCGCGCTACATCGCCAACCTGGCGCTGGTGTCGGGGGTCGACAACATGGGCACGCTGGAGGACGGTTCGCTGCCGACCGAGCCGCGCTCGCTGATCTACGTGCCGATCTCCGTCAACGGCCAGGTGCGCGGCATCATCACCGTCCACAGCTACCGCGCCCACGCCTACCAGCGCATCGACGTCGACATGCTCACCACGCTGGCCTCGTACGTGGCGGTGGCGTTCGCCAACGCCGACTCCTACCGGCGCTTGCAGGACGCCCAGCAGCAGCTGGTCGAGCGCGAAAAGCTGGCGGGGCTCGGTTCGCTGGTGGCCGGCGTCGCGCACGAGCTCAACACGCCGATCGGCAACAGCCTGGTGATCGCCAGCACGCTCGAGGAAAAAACCGCCGAGATCGAGCTGCGCCAGAACGCCAACGTGCTGCGCCGCTCGGACCTGAACCAGTTCATCGACGCCGCGCGCGAGGCGTCCACGCTGCTGATGCGCAGCCTGCGCAACGCCGCCGAGCTGGTCGACAGTTTCAAGCAGGTGGCGGTCGACCAGGCCAGCGCCAAGCGGCGCCATTTCAACCTGCACCAGGCCAGCCAGGAAATCGTCACCACGATGAAAAACCAGATCCGCAAGGCCGGCCACCAGGTCGATCTGGAGATCCCCGACGATATCGAGATGGACAGCTTCCCCGGCCCCTACGGCCAGGTGATCATCAACCTGATCAACAACGCGCTGCTGCACGCCTTCGAGGGGCGCCACAACGGCGTGATCCGGCTGTGGGCGGTGCGGCTGGGGCCGGAGCGGGTGCGCATCGTGTTCCAGGACGACGGCGCCGGCATCGCCATCGAGCACCAGGCGCGCATCTTCGACCCCTTCTTCACCACCAAGCTGGGGCAGGGCGGCAACGGGCTGGGCTTGAGCGTCACCTACAACATCGTCACCTCGCTGCTCGACGGCAGCATCCGGGTCGACAGCGTGGTCGGCGTCGGCACCCGGTTCACCATCGATTTGCCGTTAGAGGCGAGCCTGGCCGGGGACTGAGGCCCCGGCCGCCGGCGCGCTCACACGCCCCAGATGATGCTTTCGTTTTCCTGCTTGGCGTGGCGCAGCATTTCCAGCAGCGGATAGGCGCGCGCGGCAAAGCCGACGCGTTGCATGACGGCGTGTTCGACCGTCTCGCCTTCCTCCTGCTCGTGCGCATGGGCGTCGTGCTCGACATCGTTTTCAGGATGGAGTTTGCTTTCGGCCACTTCGTGTTCCAGCACCGACAGCGCGTGCGCCGCCTCTTCGGCCGTGATCACGCCGCGCGTGGGATTTTTGTGCAGCAGGTCGAGGATGCGTTGGGCGTGTTCCTGATACATCAGCACTTCAGGGCTGTATTTGGATTTGAAGTTGATTAACATGGTGCGCTTTCTTCGTATTATTGATCAAGAGGTCGTACGGAGCGCCGAATGACAAGGCAGCGGCATGCCGTTGCGGTTCACATTAGGTCGCCGGGGAAACTTTACAAGATACGAGCTCATCTGTATGGACGTTAGCGCACATGGATTAAGCATCTTCTAAGCCAGCCGGCCTGTTTCAGTTCAGTTTGAACGAGCTGAACCAGGTTTCGACGGTGTCGCGCACGATGCTTTTCTCGCGCCCCATGACGATCACCTGGTAGACGCGTTTATCCTTGGCAATAAAGCGGCCGATCAGCAGCATCGTCTCACCGTGTTGGGCGCCTTTCGCCTCGACTTCGAGCACGCGCTGGCCGGCGCCGCCCGAGGCCGCGCTTTTGGTCACGGTCGCGCCGATGTTGCCCACCAGCGCCGTCTTCATCGCCTCGATCGCCGCCGGCGTTTGCGCCGCGTCGGCTAGCTGCGCGCTGCCGACGGCGAACACGACGCCGTCGACCTCGGTCGCCGTCATCGTCATGTCCACGTCCACGGCGCCGAGCTTGATGGCGCGCGTCTGGCTGGCTGGCTTGCCGGGGAACAGCACCGCGTACGGCGCGTCGTTGCTGCGGTAGTCGCGCCAATCGTATTGCGGACTGCAGGCCGACAGCGCGAGCGAGAACGCGGCCGACAGCGCGGTCGCCTTCAGCAGCGCCAGCGTGGTTTTTTTCATGATGTCTTCGCTTTCTTCTTTTGACGTTCTTCCTCGTCGCGCCAGGCGTCGATGTGGTCCTGCTGGCGCAGCACGCGCGCGCCCGGATCGACAGTATAGAGCGCGCCGGCCGGCAGGCGCAGTTCGCCCTGGCCGTCGGTCATCGGCAGGTGTTCGACGCGCTCGCCGTTGCCGTCGCTCACGCGCACCTGCAGCGGCATCGGGAACGGGCCGCCGTCCTTGAGGCGCCAGCGCAGGCGCAGCGTGTCGCCGTCGCGCGCCTCGACCAGCTCCGGCAGCGCCGCGTGGTACAGGTAGGCGTCGAAGAACCAGCCCAGGTCGCGGCCGGCGATGTCGTTGGTGATGGCAATGAATTCCCGGGTGCCGCTCCAGCGCGGCGCGAAGTTGCCCGGCGCCGGCGAGTCGGTGCCGTAGACCATGCGGCGCGTCGCGCGGAAGAAGGCGTCGTCGCCGATCAGGTTGCGCAAGGTGTGCAGGATCAGCGAGCCCTTGCTGTAGATGTCGTTGCCGGGGCCGCCGCGCTGGTCGTCGTAGACCTCCTCGATGCGGTGCGGCGTGCCGCTGACGACCGCCACCTTGTTGCGCAGCGACTTGCGCTGGTTGAACAGCTCGGCCTGGAAGGCCATGTCGCCGCGCAGCCATTGCAGGTACAGCGGCTGCATGTAGCTGCCGAAACCCTCGTGCAGCCACATGTCGTCCCAGTCGGCGTTGGTCATCTGGTTGCCGAACCACTCGTGCGACAGCTCGTGGTGCAGCAGCCAGTCGTAGCCGTAGGGCGACTTGCGGTAGCCGTTGCCGTAGGCGTTAATGGTTTGATGCTCCATGCCCAAGTGCGGCGTCTCGACCACGCCCATCTTCTCGTCGCCGAACGGATAGGGGCCGATGCGGTTTTCGAAGAAGGCGAGCATCGGCGCGAACTCGGCGAACAATCCCCTGGCCTGCTGCTCGTGGCCCTTGAGGTACCACATGCGCATCGCGATGGTGTTGCCGTAGCGGCTGGCGTAGTCGCCCGACAGCAGCTGGTACGGGCCGATGTTGAGGGCCACGCCGTAGGTGCTGGGGTTGTTCGCGCGCCAGTGGTAGGTGCGCCAGCCGTCGCGCTCGTCCATGCCGGTGGCCACGCCGTTGCCGGCCACCACCAGCGGCGCGGGCACGCTGATGTGCAGCTCGATCAGCTTGGGCTTGCCCAGCGGATGATCGATGCAGGGCCAGAACAGGTCGCAGCCTTCGCCCTCGACGGTGGTGGCGATCCACGGCTGGCCGTCCTCGGTTTTGCCCCAGGTGAAGGCGCCGTCCCACGGCGCGCGCTTGGCCACGTGCGGCACGCCGTGGTAGCGGATGCGCACGGTGGCGCGGGCGCCGGCCGCCAGCGGCGTCGGCAGGGTCAGGTAGAGGCGCCCGTCCGGATTGCTGATGGCCGACGGCGCCAGCGCCACGCCGTCGACGCTGGCGCCGTCGATCGGCAGGTTGCGGTCGAGCTCGACGGCGATGCGGGCCAGCGGTGTCGTGGCCGCCGCGTTGGCGGTGAAGGTGAGCGCGGCGTCGCCGACGATGCTGCGGGTGGCGGGATCGACGCGCAGCGCCAGGTCGGCTTTGTCGAACGTGACGGCCAGCTGCTCCGGCGCGCGCGGGCCGCCGGAGTTGGCGGTGAAGTCGGTCAGCGGCGCCTGGGTGGCACAGCCGGCCAGCAGGGCGCAGGCGGCGAGGGACGGGAGTGGACGTGGCATGCGGATTCCGGCGCGTGGATGGTGATCAGGCAATATAGCAGCATGCACCACGCCCGGCCACCGAGGCGCCGCCGGAGTGTGGACTGGCGGCCTCGGCAAAACAATCATAGATATTTTTTTGTGGCAATTATCTTGATTGTTGGTACCATATGGACGTCCAGATCGATATGCCCGGGCCAGCGATGGCCCTGCCGATATCGCCTTCCGTCCCCGCGCCCCGGGACACCGCCTTCCCCTCGCGTCCCCGATGCCCGCCGCTAATTGTGCAAGCAAGCCGACACCGTCGCCGCCGCGCGCCGGCCGCTGCTTGCCGCTGACAGCGCCGCCATGCGGCGCGACAACGGAAACCATCATGAAAATCGCTAACTTAAAAATTGGAACCCGGCTCGGCCTTGGCTTTGGGGTGGTGGTCGTCCTGTTGCTGGCGGTGGCCTTCATCGCGGTCAGCCGCATCAAGCTGATCAACCAGGCGACGGACGAGATCCTCAACGACCGCTATGCCAAGGTCACGCTGGCGCGGCAGATCGAGACCGAGGTCAACGTCCAGGCGCGCTATTTGCGCAACGCCATCATCGGCGCGGCCGATCCGGCCGAGGTCAAGTCGTCGCTGGGCAAGCTCGATGCGTCGGCCAAGCAGAACAACGAGCACATGGCCAAGCTCAAGGAGATGATGAACACGGAAAAGGGGCGGGCGCTGTTCAATGCCATCGGCGAGCGTCGCGAAGCCTATGCCAGCGCGCGCGCCGCCACCGTCAAGCTGCTGCTCGACGGACAGGCCGAACAGGCGGGGAAATACCTGCTCAAGGAATTGCGCGGACCGCAGACGGCGTTCTTTGAAGCCATTGTCGCGATGGCCGACTTCCAGGAGTCGCTGATGACCAAGTCCGGCGAGCAGGCCGAAGCGGACGGCGCGTTCGCGGTGCGGACCACGGTGGCGTTGTCGGCGTTGGCCGCCGTCGCCGCCGCCTTGATCGGCTGGTTCATCACGCGCACGATCACGCTGCCGGTCAACCGCGCGGTGGCGCTGGCGCAAACGGTCGCCGCGGGCGACTTGAGCAGCCGCATCGAAGTGGACAGCACCGATGAGATCGGCACGTTGCTGCAGGCGCTCAAGGACATGAACCAGAGCTTGAACGACATCGTCGGTCAGGTGCGCGTCAGCACCGACGAGATCGCCACTGCGACGGGCGAGGTCGCCACCGGCAATATGGATTTGTCGTCGCGCACGGAGCAGCAGGCCAGCGCGCTGGAGGAAACGGCCTCGTCGATGGAGGAGTTGACGTCGACGGTCAAGCAAAACAGCGACAACGCGCGGCAAGCGAACGGCATGGCGGCATCGGCGGCCGAGGTGGCGCGCCAGGGCGGCGCGGTGGTGGCGCAGGTGGTGCAGACGATGGGGCAGATCAATGAATCGGCCGCCCGGATCGCCGACATCATCGGCGTCATCGACGGCATCGCCTTCCAGACCAATATTTTGGCGTTGAACGCGGCGGTGGAGGCGGCGCGCGCCGGCGAGCAGGGGCGCGGCTTCGCGGTGGTGGCCTCGGAGGTGCGCAATCTGGCGCAGCGCTCGGCCGGCGCGGCCAAGGAAATCAAGACCCTGATCAACGACTCGGTCGACAAGGTCGACGCCGGCAACCGGCTGGTGGCGCAGGCCGGCGCCACGATGACGGAGGTGGTCGCCAGCATCGAGCGCGTGACCGGCATCATGGGCGAGATCACGGCCGCCGGCCACGAGCAAGAGGTCGGCATCGAGCAGATCAACCAGGCCGTCGCCGAGATGGACACGGTCACGCAGCAGAACGCCGCGCTGGTGGAGGAAGCGGCGGCCGCCACGGGCGCGCTGGAGCAGCAGGCGGCGCACTTGGCGCAGGTGGTGAGCGTCTTCAAGCTCGCCGGCGGCGCGCCCGCCACGGTAGCGCCGCCACCGCGACGCCGTCCCGCGCCCCGGCTGGTGCTAGCCGCCAGCTAAGCAACAACTCTGAGGGTCAGTGCCGACATTCGGACAAATCAAGAAAACGGGGAACTTTTTTGAGATGCGCAAGTTCCCCGATGTCCGAATGTCGGCACTGACCCTCCCGGGGGGTTAGGTGCTTAGGCGGGCGTTGTGCAGCTTGCCGGCGATCTTGACGTTCTTTAGCACCAGGTCCTTGACGTTGTACAGATACGCCGGCTCTTTGAGCACCGGCGTGCCGAAGTCGCAGTCGCTGATCGTGACGTGGCTGACCGGGTCGATCTGCGGCTTGCCCGCGCCGTTGTAGTTGGCCGCCACCGGCCCCAATACGACGATCGGCTGGTAGCACGAGAACTTGCCGTCCGGCGTTTGCACGTCGCCCACCGTGATGCCCGAGATGTGCACGTTGGATACTTGCGGCGGCCGCGTGCGGATGGTGTCGTCCAGCGCACTGTAGTCGCAGTCGAAGGTGATGACGCCGCCGGCGCCGGCCGCCACCGTTTTTTCCGGAATGCCCGAGCCCGGCGTGGGCTTGTAGAACGCCGGCGTGGTGCGGATGCCGTTGGGGATCTGCACGTTGCGCACGTAGAAGTTGCGCAGGAAGCCGCCGCGCGCCATGTTGGTCTTGAGCCGGATGGCGATGTTGAGCGGGTCCGTCTTCCAGTTGGCGTTTTCGAACACGAGGTTTTGCGCGTAGACGTTCTGGATGCCGCCGGACATGATGCTGCCCAAGGTCAACGCGCCGTGCCCGCTGTGCATGCGGCAGTTTTGCACCACCACGTTTTCGCACGGACCGAATTGCGTGTCCGTGCCCTTGCCCGAGTCGATGGCGATGCAGTCGTCGCCGGTGTTGAACTGGCAGCCGTCGATCAGCACGTGCCGGCACGATTCCGGATCGAAGCCGTCGTTGTTGGCGCCCATGCTGTTGGCGTAGATGCCTTTGACGTGGACGTTTTCGCAGTCGACCGGGTTGTGCTGCCAGAACGGCGTGTTGGTGGTCTGGTAGCCGCCCAGCAGCACGTCGGTGCAACTGATGAACTGCACCATGTGCGGACGCAGGAAGTGGCCGACGCCGAAGATGCGTTGCCTGGCCGGCACGCGCGCTTCGCTCAGCGCCCGCAGGTAGTGCGAGTCCGACAGGAACCACGGATCGTCGCCCTCGATCCTTTTCGCCTCGGCCGCCGACAAATGCGGCGCGATCTCCATCAAAGGCCGGTTGCGCGGGTTCGGCCGCTCCTGCACCTTGCCCACCGTGAACGGCACGTGCACCTCGCCCTTGCGCTCGCGCCCCTTCCACGACCACCAGCAGTCGACGTCGCCGGGGAAGGGCACGCCGGCCTGGCCGTCGAGGATCGAGGTCCAGTCCTCGCCCGTCAAGGCGATGTTGCGCTGGCCGTGGGCGTACACCAGCGACGAGTAGTTCAGGCAATCGTTGCCCTCCCAGCGCGTGAGCGAGAGCTTGCCGTTGGCGCCGCAGTCGAAGGCGCCGTGCCTAGCGTAGTCGAACGGGTTGGCGGAGAAGTAGACGTGCGCGCCCTTGGCCAGATGCACGTGCACATTCGACAGCAGCACGATCGGTCCGGCGCACAGCCAGTCGCCGGCCGGGATCAGCACCCGCCCGCCGCCGGCCTTGTGGCAGGCGGCGATGGCGGCCGTGATCGCCGGGTAGCAGTCGGTCGCGTCCTTTGCCGGCGTGTGGATGTCGGCGCGCTCGCTCGAGCCGACCCAGGCGTTGATCGGCACCACAGCGCAGGCTTTCGCGCCGAACGCGGTGATGACGAAGTCCTCTTTGCGAAACACCAGCGGCTGGGACACGCGGTCGACGATGGCCCGGGCCCGGCGCCAGGGATCCGCACCGGCCGCTCCGGCTGCGGCAGCGGCGGCGCCGGGAACACCGGCGACACCGCCAACGCCGGCCAAGCCTAACGCGTCGAACGCGCCGGTCGGCGCCGTGGCGGCCCGCACGGCCGCCGGCAGGCCGGCCAGCGCCAGGGTGCCGCCGGCCAGCGTGCGCATGAAGCCGCGTCGCGCTGCATGCTTGCTATTAATAGTCATGACGATTCCCGGCTCAAGTGTTCAACACGGTCGAAATCGTCTTGCCGCCGATGCGCACATTCTTCAACACCAAGCCCTTGACGTTGTGCGTGTACCAAGGTTGCTCGGCGTTGCGCGGCGTGCCGAAGTCGCAGTCGGTGATGGTGATGTCCGTCAGCGGCAACACTGGCGTGCCGGGCTTGCCGTTGAAGCTCGTCGCCACCGGACCGAGGATCACCAGCGCCTGGTAGCACGACACCTCCGCGCCGCCGACCTTGATGTTGCCGGCCTTCACATTCGAGATGTGCACATGCGATACCGACGGCGGCCGTGTGCGCACGTCGTCGTCTGCCGGCGCGTAATCGCAATCGATGGTGATGAGCCCGCCGCCGCTGGTGGACACCGTCTTCGGCTGGATCACCGAGCCCGGCAGCGGATTGTAGAAGCCCGGCGTGGTCTTGACGCCGTTGGGCACCGTCACGTCGCGCACGTAGAAGTGGCGCAGGAAGCCGCCGCGGTTCATATTGGTCTTCATGCGGATGGCCGTGCCAAGCGGGTCGCTGTCCCAGTGGACGTTGCGGAACTCGATGCGCTGCGCGTACACGTGCTCGATGCCGGCGGCCATTTCGCTGCCGAGCGTCACGCCGCCGTGGCCGCTGTTCATGATGGTGTCCTGGATCACCATGTTGCGCGTCGGCCCTTCGGCGATGTCGCGGTTCTTGCCGGACTTGATGGCGATGCAGTCGTCGCCGGTGTTGAACAGGCAGCCTTCGACCAGAATGGTGTCGCACGACTCGGGATCGAAGCCGTCGCTGTTGGCGCCCTTGCTTTCCATGCGCACCTTGCTGAAGTGGACGTTGCGGCAGTTGACCGGGTGGTGCAGCCAGAACGGCGAATCGAGCAATTGGTAGCCCTGCATCAGCACGTCCGTGCAGCCGATGAACTCGACCATGCAAGGACGCAGATAGTGGCCGAGGCCGAAGATGCGCTTGGCCACCGGCACGCCGGCCTCGGACAAGGCCGGCAGGTAGCGCGAATCGGTGCGCCAGTCGGGCCGCGAGCCCTGGATCAGCGCCCGTTCCGCCTCGGACAAGCCCGGCGCCACCGCCGCCAGCGAGTCCGGATTGGCCGGGTTGATCTTGCGTCCATGCATGGGCGCCTGCTTGTTCTTGCCGCTCCAGTTCCACCACGAACCGTCGCCGGCCTCGAACGGCACGCCGGCCTGGCCGTTGAGGATGCTGGTCCAATCCTCGCCCGTCAGCGCGATGTTGCGCTGGTTGTAGGCGTAGACCATGGGCGAGAAGTTGAGCACATCGTTGCCCTGCCAGCGCGAGATGACGAGCTTGCCGTTCTTGCCGCAATCGATGTCGCCGTATTTTGCGTAGTCGTTCGGGTTGGCGCTGAAATACACTTCGGCGCCCGCCGCCAGGTGGACGTTGACGTTCGACAGCAGCACGATCGGGCCGGCGCAGTACCAGGCGCCGGCGGGAATGAGCACGCGGCCGCCGCCGGCCTTGTTGCACGCGGCGATGGCGGCGGCGATGGCCGGATAGCAATCGTGCGACTTGGCCACCGGCGACATGCGCTGCAGCGGTTCGTCGCCGCCGAGGGTGGTGACCGGCGCCAGCTTGGACGGCTTGGCGCCGAACTTGGTGATCGGGAAGTCTTCCTTGCGGAACACCAGCGGCTTGGCGAAGCGGTCGATGATGCGCTGCGCCGTATCCCACGGATCGGCCGGCGCGGCGGCCTGTGCCAGCGCCAGCGGCGCGGCGCCGCCCAGCACGGCGCCGGCCGAGGCGGCGCGCAGCAAGGTGCGGCGTTGCGGGTCGCTGGGCGCGGTATTTTTGTGTGTCATTGTTTTCATCTCCATCATTGCGCCGTGACGCGGAAGTAATCGACATCCAGGCTCGATGGCTTGGCGGCGCCGGCGTCGCTGCCGACGCTGAACAAGCCGATCTGCGCGCCGACCCAGCGGCCCTTGCTGATCTTGAGCGGCTGGCCCACCGTCTGGAAGGTCGCGTTGTCGGTGCTGTAGGCGAAGCTGGCCATGCCGCCCTGCGCCATGCTCATGCGCAGATACAGCATGGACGGCGCCGACGGCAGCACCACGGTGGCGCTTTCCTTGCAGCGCACCACGGCCGGCGTGCAGGTGGTGTAGACCAGCTGCGTGGCGTCGGCCGTCTTGCGCAAGCCAAGCCAGGCGTACTGCATGGCGTTGACGATCAGGCCGGCGCGGTCGCCGACGTTGGCGCCGTTGAGCTCGATGCGCGTGTTGACGACGAATTGCGGCGCCGGCGGCTTTTGCGCCAGAATCGACGGCGCGCCGCGCACGTAGTCGGCCGTGTCCGGCGCGGCCTGCGTGTAGAGCCGCAATTGGCCGGGACGCGCGCTCAGCGAATACCAGTCCGGCTTGCTGTTGGCGTTCCACTGCCATTGCAGGCCGAGCCTGGTCCCGTCGAACTCGTCCGACGTTGGCGGCGTCTTGACGGCCGCGCCGGCCACCGGCTTGGCGTGGGTGGCCACCGGCTGTCCGGCACCGGCCGCGGTCCCGCCACCCTGCCCGGGATCGCCCATGATAGGCCAGTCGTCGATCCAGCGCATCGGTTGCAGATGGACCACGCGGCCGTAGGCGTGCTTGTCCTGGAAGTGGATGAACCAGTCCTTGCCGTCCTGGGCCCGCACCCAGGCGCCCTGGTGCGGTCCGTTGACGTCCGTCTTGCCCTGTTCGAGCACGGTGCGCACCTCGTACGGCCCGTTCAGGCTGCGCGAGCGGAACACCGCCTGCCAGCCTTCCTCGACGCCGCCGGCCGGCGCGAACACATAGTAGTAACCGTTGGCCTTGTAGAACTTCGGTCCTTCCAGCGTCTTGTAGCCGGGCAGCTTGTTGCCGTCGATTAGCGTCGTGCCCTTGTCGTCGAGCAGCTTGCCGGCGTCCGGCGCCATCGCACGCAGGGTCAGGATGTTGTTGAAGCCGGCGCGGCTCTTGGCCCAGCCGTGCAACAGCCAGGCCTTGCCGTCGTCGTCCCACAACGGCGTCGGGTCGATGATGCCTTTGCCGGCGAGCAGCAACCTCGGCGCCGTCCACGGGCCGTCGAAGCGCTCGGCGGTGATGACGAAGATGCCGTGGTCCGGATCCGGGTAGAAGATCCAGAACTTGCCGTCGTGGTAGCGCAGGCACGGCGCCCACACGCCGTCGCCATGGCGCGGCACGGCGAAGCGCTCGGCCGGCACCAGCGCCGGCAGCGCGTGGCCGACCAGCTCCCAGTTGACCATGTCCTTCGACGTCAGCAGTGGCAGGCCGGGCACGCTGTTGAAGCTCGACGACGTCATGTAATAGGTGTCGCCGACGCGGATGGCGTCGGGGTCGGAGTAGTCGGCGTGCAGGATGGGGTTCTGGTATTTTCCGTTGCCGAGGTCGGCCACCCACGGCTGGGCGGCGGACGGCTTGGCTGCACCATCCGCCGGGATGCCCTGGCAGGCGCCCAGCGCGAGCGGCAACAACATGGCGCCGGCGATTTTGTAACGATTCATGGTGGTCCTGGTCATGGCGTCAGAAAGTGTACTCGGCGCGCAGCGTGTAGCCGCGACCGATCGGTTTTGCGATGTTCTGCGCGAACACCACGCGCGAGCTCAGGCGTTGGTTCGACAGCGGCGGCTCCTCGTTGAGCAGGTTGTTGACGCCGAATGTTACCTTCAGGTTATCCGAAAACTTGTAGTTAGTGCTCAGGTTGTACAGGATGTAGTGGTCGATGACGTTGTAGAACGGCTGGCCCGGCTTCTGGGTCGGCAGCGCGTTGGTGTCCTCGTAGCTCGACGTGTACGACTGCGTCAGCTGCGCGCCGAACTTGGCGTAGTTCCACGAAAAGCGCAGGTTGTGCTTCCATTTGAAGATGTAGGTGTTGGCCGAGGTCGAACCGGTCGCCAGCGCGCCCGGACGGCCGACGCTGTCGACCCACGGGCCGCCGGCGTCGTTCTGGCCTTCGTACTGGTCGACATAGGTGCCGTCGAGGTTGACGCCGAACTTGCCCCACTGCTTGGTCGGCACGACGTAGCGGAAGGCGACGTCGACGCCGCGCGTGTGCAGCCCGCCCATGTTCATGCGGGTGACGGTGATGTAGTTCAAGGTGCCGTCGGGGTTGCGCACGAACAGCGGGCTGTAGCGGTTGACGTCGGAGAAGATCGTGTCCTCGGTGATCTGGGCGATGGTGCCCTTCATCTTGATGTCCCAGACATCGAACGACAGCATCATGTTCTTGACAGGTTCGAGCACGATGCCGGCCGTATAGGTGCGCGACTCCTCCGGCTGCAGGTCCGGGTTGGCGCCGGTCAAGGTGGTCAGCTGGGTGTTGCACACGCGCGCCGGGTCCAGGTTCAGGCCGGTGTAGCGCGGATCGGTGGTCAGCGTGCCGGTGTTCGGCTGCGACGGCGTCGGGCTCGGGCACAGCAGCGGATCGTCCCAGCGGTTGACCGACGGCGCCTTGGTGCGCGCCGCGCCATACAGCTCGGGCAAGGTCGGCGCGCGGAAGCCGGTGCTGGCCGTGCCGCGCAGCATGACGGCCGTGTGCGGCTCCCAGCGCACGCTGGCCTTCGGATTGAAGGTCGAGCCGAAGTCGCTGAAGTGGTCGGCGCGCGCGGCCAGCGTGACGTCGAGCTGCTTGGTGAGCGGCGCGTCGAGCTCCATGTACAGGCCGCCGATGGTGCGCGCGCCCTTGGGATTGGTGCCCGGCGCGCCGGACGATTTGTAGGTGACCTCGTTGGCCAGCATGCTGGTGCGGTCGCTATACATCTCGCGGTGCAGGTCGCCGCCGACGGCCACCGCCAGCGCGCCGCCCTCGAGCGGCATCAGTTCGCGCGAGAGGTTGAAGTCCGGACCGAAATACTTGACGCGGGCTTTGCGGTAGGTCTCGCCGTCGACGCTGATGCTGTCCAGATAATCACGGCCGGCCTGGTCTTGCTTGCCGAACGGGTTGAGCGTGCCGTTGGCAACGCCCGCGTACAGTTCCGGCGTGGTGACGAAGCCCTTTTTGTAGCCGACCAGGCGCTCGCTCATGGCGGCGTTGAAGCCGACCCGGTAGTCCCAGCCCATAAAGGCGCCCTCGTCGGCGACGACGATGCGGTTGGTCTTCTGGCGGTCGTGGGTGCCGGCCTCGCCCAGCTCGTCCAGGCTCCACGTCAGCGCCAGGTCCTGGCCGGTGACGCCGGCCACGGCCGGCATGCCGCCGCTGCCGCCCGGATACCATTTGCTGCTCTTGTTGATGAACAGCGGCTTGCGCACGCCGGGGTTGAGCTTGTCGTAGTCGGTTTGCGCGCCGAACACTTGCGGCGGATTGAGCGCGTCGATGTAGGAGTCGGTGTTGAGCATTTCCACCGTGAACAGCTTGTCGTCGCCGTGGCGGATCGAGGCCTTGGTGAACAGGGTGGTTTGCTTGTTGTCCGGCAGCAGTTGCGGGTAGATCGTCGGATCGAGGATGCAGGTCTTGGCGCCGACGCCGGTGGCCTTGGTCGACGCCAGGCTGTACTGCGCGCCGTAGTTGCTGCCGCAGCCGGTGGCCCAGTACGGGTTGCCGGTGGTGGTGGTCGGCTTGCCGTTGTTGTAGACCGTGAAGTTGGCCGGCGACGACGACGAGCCGGAGGTGTTGGTGGTAAACACCGTGCCGCCCAGTTGGGCGATGCGTTCCGGGTCCCAGATTTCCGGACGGCTCTTTTGCATCAGCGACGTGCGGCGCTGGGTGTCGAGCGAGGAGAAGATGTTCCAGCCGTCCTTGTTGAGGTCGCCGATGCCGCCGGTGATCGACAGGCGGCGCTGTTCGCCGCCGCCGGAGCGCTCGGGCTGGACCACGGCGGCGCTGACGCTGACCTTGTTGACGGTGCGCTTGGTGATGAAGTTGATCACGCCGGCGATGGCGTCGGTGCCGTAGATGGCGGAGGCGCCGTCGCGCAGCACTTCGACCCGCTCGACCGCGCTCATCGGCACGACGTCGACGTTGACCGAGCTGGCGCCGACCGCCTCGTTGGGCAGGCGGCGGCCGTTGAGCAGGACCAGCGTGCGGTTGGTGTTGAGGCCGCGCATGTTAATCATGGTGCCGCCGCCACCACCGCCGACCGGCTCGTTGGTGGAGGCGGTCACCAGCGAGGTGGCCACCTCGGACATCGTGGTCAGGCCTTGCGCTTCGAGTTCCTCGGCCTTGTAGGTGGTCAGGGGCAGGGCGTTTTCGCTGGCCAGGCGCTTGATCGAGGAGCCGGTCACTTCGACGCGGATCAGCTTGTCGTTGGCCTTTTGTGCCTGCGCTTGGGCCTGGCTGGACAGGGTCAGCACCGCGAGGGTGATGGCGCTCAGGGCGAGCCGGGGGTTGGGGTGGCGTGCGGTTGTCATGTGTAGTCTCTCCTGTTTTTTTATATTGGAACTGCGGGGGTACGACGATGGAACTTGCTGTGCTGCTTGCTTGCTCGTTGGGTCTTGCGTGGCCGCGGACGGCGCTTGGCGGATTACGCTGCGCTAATCCGCCCTACGGGCTATTTCTTCCCAGCCTTTGCCGTTGTTGAAGCTGCTGAACAGGTGTTGGCGGCTGCTCAGCCGCGCGGCTTGGTCGGCCGTCAGCAGGTGGCCGGGTGTGCGCTGCGACAGGTCCAGCGGCTGGCCCGTCAGGTCCATGCTGCCGAACTCGCCCCAGCCGGCGCCCGGACTCGCTTGCGGCGTGGGCGGTTTTTTCGGCGCCCAGCCTTGGGCGGCGATGTGGCTGTCCATGCGGCAGTTGATGAAGCTGACCTTGTCCCAGCTGGTCGGCGGCCCTTGGCGCGCCAGGTATGCCTTGCCATCCGGTACGTCGTTGCCGAGCGGGCCGGCGCCGTGCGTGAGGCGGCTGTTGAGGAAGACGAAGCCCGGCTCGGCCGCCGCCACCGTGCGCGCCTGCACGATGTAGCCGCCGCCGTTGGCGTGGGCGCTGTCGCCGACGGTGCGGATCTCGCTGTCCTCGAACAGCGCGGCGCGGTTGGCGCCCCAGATGAAGTCGACATTGCCGGCGATGAGCGTGCGGTGGAACCACGCGTAGCCCTTGAGCTGGATCGTGTCCTGCTCGCTGTAGAAGCTGGCGTCGCGCGCCACCAGCCGGCCCTGGTCGCTGGCGAACACCAGCGCTTCGGCCTGGCCGCCCTTGCTGCGCGCGCGGATGGTGTTGTTGACCAGCGTGAGGTGCTCGAGCGTGACCAGGTCGGCGTCCTCGATCAGCAGCACCGAACGCCCGCCGGTGGCGGCCGGCGCCAGGGGGCCCCGTCCGGCGCCGGTGCCGGGGTTGATGCCGTCGTTGTTGGTCGCCTCGAGGATGACGCCGTCGCGGCTGGCGCCGCGCACGGTGACGTTGTCCTTGCCGCGCAGGTACAGCAACTGGTCGTAGCGGCCGTTGGCCACGCGGATCGTCACCGGTGCCGCGCGCGGCAGCGTTCGCATCGCGTGTTCGAGCGCGCCCTGCACGGTGCGGAAGTCGGCCGGGCCGTCGTCGTCGACCGTCAGGCTGGCGCCGGTCGGCGGCGCGGCGCGGGTGCGGAAGGTCCACGGCGCGAGGTCGACGCCCGGGAGTACGCCGGTGTCGACCACGACCCGGTATTCGGTGTCATAGTCGAGCCTGCCGTTGTGCGGGCGGATCGTCGCCATCGCGCCTTGCACGAGGATGGGGGTGTAGCGCACCACGCGCTGGTAGCCCTGGCGCGCCGGGCCGATGCGGTCGACGTCCTCGCCGTGGCGCAGTTCGTCGACGAGCGCGCCGTCGGCCACGCGGAAGATGCGCACCGCGCCCGCGCCGGCAGCGGCGCTCGTGGCCGCAGCCGGCGCCGTGGCGGGCGCATGGTCGAAGACGATGCGCAGCGTGGTATCGACCGGCACGTCGACGGCGCGCGCGGCCGGCGCCAGCGTCCACGCCTGCGGCGCCTGCGCCAGGCAATGCAGCGGCAGCGCCGCACTGAAAAGTACGGTCAAAAGAAGCTTCATGGTCATTTGCGCGCGACGGTGAGCGGCCAGTTTCCCGGTCCCTCGGGGAAGGGCGCGAAGCGTTTGGCGCAATCGAGCGCCTTCGCGTCCGGCGCGTTGAGTTGGCCGTCGAGTGCGATGAACGCGGTCTTGACCGGCGGCTTGCCGTCCACCACCACGTCCTTGAGCGCCAGGCGCAGCGGGTGGGCGTCGTCGTAGCCTTGCAGGATCACCTGGCCGGGCGTCAGGCTATGCACGTTTTCCATGCGCACGCCGGCGTACGACGGAATCAGCTGTCCGGCCGGCCCCGGTTCGTAGTTGGTGTCGATGTAGAGCGGCCAGCGGTTGCCGCGCAGGCAGACGTTGCGGTAGACGATGCCGCTGACCACGCCGCCGCGACGGTCGTTGCTTTTGATGCGCAAGCCGGAGGTGGTGCCGTCCATGTCGAGGTCGTCGACCAGCACGTTGCGCACGCCGCCGTTGGTCTCGCTGCCGATCGACATGCCGTGGCCGCTGTAGAAGTGGTTGTGCAGGATCGAGATGTTCTCGCTCGGGCCGTTGTTGCCGGCCTTGATGGCGACGTTGTCGTCGCCGGTGCGGATGTAGCTGTGGGCGATGGTGACGTTGCGCGAGGCGCCCGGGTCGATGCCGTCGCTGTTGCGGGCGTCGTGCGGGGTGTCGATGCGCACGCCCCAGGCGGTGAAGCCGTCGACCTTGTTCATGGCGACGTGGAAATTGGGCGAGTTGCGCAAGGTGATGCGGTACAGCGTGAAGTCGCGCGCGTTGTCGATCTGGATCAGGCGCGGCACGTTCTGGCGCAGCTTTTCCTTTTGCGCGCGGCGGGCGATCTGCCACCACGTCTCGCTCTTGCCGTCGATGGGCTGGCCGCCCTGGCCGTCGATGGTGCCGTCGCCCATGATGCCGGCGCCGCTGGCGCCGTCGACGGTGATGAAGGGCCGGCAGCCCTTGCCGGCGGCGTCGAGCGTGCCGCAGGTTTTCTCGCCGCGGTCGAACAACATCGGATTGGTGCTGGCGTTGAGGGTGACGCCGGCGTCGACCACCAGCGTGACCTTGCTGCGCAGCGTCAGCGGGCCGGACGTGAAACTGGCGTTGGCGCCGCCGGCGGCCAGGTGGACCGCACCGCCTTGCGCGCAGCGGTCGATGGCTTGCTGGATGCGGGCGGCGTCGTCGCGGCCCGGCGCCGCCGCCTCGGCGGCCACCACCGCGCAGGATGTCGGCAAGGTCGGCTCGCGCACGGTGCGCGTGTCCTGCGCCTGCGCGGACGTGCCGATGCACAGCGCGGCGATGGCGGCGGCGATGGGCACGGCCACCAGGGCGGCGAAGGCGGTGGCGATCATGCCGTTGTTGGCGGCCTCGATGGATGGAACGGACGACGCGGGCGTGGCCGATACTGCAGTCACCGGCCGGGTTTTGGGGCCTGTGGGGGTGTTGCGCATGACATGTCTCCAGTTATAGGCGCTGCTTTTGTGCAGCGCTCACTGGAGCACCTCGCGTACTCCGCGCCGATAAGACGAGGGCCACGCCGAATTGGTGGCCGAGGTCGCTCGGTCGGTTGCCGACGTCGTTGTCGGCTTGGGAAAAAAGAGTATCAGATACGATTCGAAGAAACCATGACGTTCGTTTCATGTTACGCAGAATCATTATAGACGTTGGCGGATTTCACAATGCCGCGCCGATTTTTTGGCGCGTAAAAAGTTCTCAAAATGGCATTGCTTTTAGTTTAAAATATTGCTCGCGGCAATCCTCGCACGACAGGCGTGCCCATAGATCAAATAAGGGTATCGGTGCGTCAATTAATCAAAGTTTTGAGCGGGGTTTTCAGCGGTCCGGGACCGGCGTTGCGCGTGTTGTTTTTTTCCGGTCTGGCCATGGCCGGCGAGGCGCTGGCGCTGGAGACCGCCGAGCGCGGTCAACGCGGGATCGCGCCGCTGCCGGCGCGCTTGATCGATCCGGGCACGCCGATCGCCATCGATGGCGCGCTGCGCGAGGACGTCTGGCGCGACGCGCCCGCGTTCGACACCTTCCATCAATTCCTGCCCAACAGCGGCGACGCCGCGCCTGCCGCGCTGCGCACCAGCGTGCGCCTGCTGATCGAGGACGGCGCGCTGGTGTTCGGCATCCGCGCCTGGGACGACGCGCCCGAAAACATGCGCGGCTCGCTGGCGCGGCGCGACAAGGTGGCGCAGGACCAGGATTTCATCGGCATCTGGCTCGATCCGACCGGCCACGGCCGCGCAGCCCAGTTCGTGCGGGTCAACATCGCCGGCGTGCTCAGCGATGGCATCTACCGTGCCGACGAGGACGAGTCCGACCTCGGCCCCGACTTTCCGATCGACGCCGCCGTCCTGCGCCTGCCCGACGGCTACAGCATGGAAGTGCGCTGGCCGCTGTCGAACCTGCGCTTTCCCTACGCCGACGGCAAGACCTGGCGCGTGATGATCGAGCGCAGCGTGCCGCACGCCGGCGGCCTGCTGCTCACCAGCACGCCGCTGACGACCGACACCATCGGCCACATCGGCGTGATGCAGGACATCGACGGCATGGGCGGCACCGTCGAGGCGGTGCGCGACCGCGCCTTCATCGACCTGCGCCCGGAGTTGACCATGCGCTCGACCAGCGACACCGACGCGGCCGGCCGCAACCGCGCCAACAAGGGCGGCGTCGGCCTCGAGATCAACGCCCGGCCGCGCGCCGACATGGTGTTCAACGCCACCTTGAACCCGGACTTTTCGCAAGTCGAGATCGACGAGCCGACCGCGTCGGGCGCCAGCCGCATCGCGCTCAGCCTGCCGGAGAAGCGTGGGTTTTTCCTGGAAAGCGCCGACGTGCTGGGGCTGCCGCTGGCGGCGTTCTACTCGCGCACGGTGGCCGATCCCGAATGGGGCCTGCGCGGCACCTGGCGCGCGGCGCAAGCCGACGCCACGGCCATGAGCCTGCGCGACCAGGAGGGCGGCGTGGTGCTGCGCGGCGGCACCTACGAGACAGCCGAGTACGCGCAGACGCGGCGCACCCTGAGCAGCCTGCTGCGCGCGCGCTGGCACGGCGACGGCGGCGCGCTGCTGGGCGCCTTCGCCTCGCGCCGCGACTATGGCGACGCCGGCGCCAACCAGGTGTTTGGCGTTGACGGCCAATGGCGCGGCGACGGCCGGCAGGCGGCGTGGTTGTTGATGCATTCGCGCACCGACGCCGGCTTTGCCGCCGCGGCGGCGACCGACGTGACGCTGCGCGTGCCCGCGCGCGAAGGCCTCTACCTGTCGGGCAAGTACACGCACCTGACGCAGGACTGGTGGAACGAGCTCAAGCTCGAAGCCATCGGCCCGGGCTTTGTCAACGACAACGGCTTCGTGCCGCAGACGGGCATCGTCAAGACCGACATCAACCTCAACCGCCGGCTCGGCCCGCGCCGCTTCGAGCTGGCCGATACGGCCTTCGAGGCCTACGAGACGGAAGCGCATCTGGGCCTGCACGAGATCCGCACCGTGTCCGATTCCACCCTGGGCCAGCAGGCCAACCAGATCGTCGAGCGCAAGGTGCAGCCGGGCATCTGGTTCCGCGCCGGGCGGCAGACCGAGTTTTACGCCAACCTCGGCTTCGACCAGCAGCGCGCCCGCAGGCAAGGGCGCTTGCACGACACGCCGGCGCTGCACTTCGGCGGCGAGACGTCGCCACTGCCGTGGATCACCAGGCTGCGCTCGGAAATCACCTTGGGCAAGCAGCTCGACGTCGACGCCGACCGCGTCGGCCGGGGCGGCAACGCGCTCGTCGAGCTGGGCCTGCGCTTCGCCTTGCCGCGCGGCTGGGCGATGGAGCTCGACCAGCGCGTCAACCGCGCCTGGGTCGACGGCACGCTGGGGCGGCCGGCCTTCGTCGACAATGGCTGGCGCTGGTTGGGCATGTTGCACTTCACGCCGGCCGACTCGCTGCGGCTGCTGGCGCAAAACACGGCGGCGGCGCGGCGCGACGACGGCGTGTCGGGCCTGGAGCCGTGGGCCGAGCGGCAGGTGCACCGCTCGCTGCTGTACCGGCATCTGTGGCGGCACGGCCGTTCGTTGTCGGTCGGCTATTCGCGCGACCGCACGCGCGCGCCCGATACGGTGAGCAAGTCGCTCACGGTCAAGTTCCAGTGGGAGATGTGACGCGGCCCGGCAAGCGTGTTGCCGGAAAACAGCGGGAGCCGGGCGATGGATAAATTCAAAGCGATGCAGGTGTTCGTCAGCGTGGTCGACAGGAAAAGCCTGACCGACGCCGCGCTGGCCAACAAGCTGTCGGTCTCGATGGTCGGCAATTACCTCAAGTTCCTCGAGGAGGACTTGGGGACGGCGCTGGTCGTGCGCACCACCCGCAAATTGTCGGTGACCGATTTCGGCGCCTACTACTACGGCGTTTGTCGGGACGTGCTGGCGATGGTCAGGGAAAGCGGCGAGCTGGCGTCGAACTTCACCGACGTCGTCGAAGGGACGTTGCGGCTGAGCGCGCCGAGGACGTTCGGCATCGCCGCCTTGTTGCCGCGCCTGGGCCAATTCCACGCGCGCCATCCGAAGTTGCGCATCGACGTCTCGCTCGGCGACGACCTGGTCGACCTGGCCACGGCCGATTACGACGCCGCCATCCGCCTCGGGCCGATGGCCGATTCGACGCTGGTGGCGCGGCCGCTGCGCCCTTACGGGCTGGCGCTGTGCGCCTCGCCCGCCTATCTGGCGGAGCACCCGCCGCCAGCAACCCCGGCCGGGCTGGCCGACCACCTGTGCGTCGCCACCCACTTCGATCACCGGACGGTGTGGAACCGGCTGCAAACGACGTGGGAATTCGTCGACGCCGCCGGCCACGCGCACGCGGTGCGGGTGCCGTCGATGATGCAGGTGAACGACGCGCAAGGCGTGTGCGCGATGGTGTTGGGCGGCGCCGGCATCGCCGTGCTGCCGGAACTTTTGGCCGCGCCCTTGCTGGAGAACGGCCGGCTGGTGCGCCTGCTGCCGGAGCACCGCCTGCCCGATCGCCAATTGCAGCTGGTGTACCGCAAAATGGCGTTCATGCCGCTGAAATTGCGGGAGTTGATCAATTTCGTGCTGGCCGAGTTTTCCTGAGCGGGCGCGCCGGGTCGACCGCGCGCAGGCCGGCGGCCGCAATGGCGTCGGCAACGGCCAGCGCCGCGAGCGCGCACAGCAGCGCTGGAACGATGCCGCCGGCGACGCGCTTGCCGCCCACCTCGCCGGCGATCAGGCCCATGGCGCCGACGCCGATGAGACCGCCGATTTGGCGCGCGGCATTGAGCACCCCCGACGACACGCCGATGAAGCGCGCGCTGGTCGAGGAGACCATGGCGTTGGTCAGCGCCGGCACCGCCAGGCCGATGCCGAAGCCGGCGACGGCGAGCGGGACGCCGATCGGCGCGTAGGCACCGCCGCCGACGAACGGGACGATTGCCAGGTAGCCGAGCCCCGCCAGCGCCAGCCCGCCTAGCAGCACCTTGCGGTAGTCGTGCTTGACCATCAATTTTCCGCACAGCAGATTGGCGACCATGATCGCGCCCGTCATCGGCAGGAAGGCCAGGCCGGTGACCAGCGGCGAAAACGCCCAGGGGTATTGAAAGAACAGGCTGAACAGGAAGATCAGCCCGTAGAACGCGAAGTTGACCAGCACACCGATGAGCGCGGCGGACGTGAAGTGGCGGTTGCGGAACAGTTCGAGCGGCAGCATCGGGTCGCGCGTGGTGTTTTCCACGTGGACGAAGGCGCAGCCGGCGGCGGCGAAGACCAGCAGCCCGCCGATGACGGCGGCCGAGCGCAGGCCCGAGGCGCCGGCCTGGATCAGCGCCAGTGTGAAGCCGCCCAGCGCCAGGGCCGCCAGTGCTTGGCCGGCGAGGTCGACGACGCGACCGGGGGCCTCGGCCCGCCCGTCGGCGACGTGGCGCCAGGCGATGCAACTGCCGACCAGCGCGATGGGGACGTTGACCAAAAATATCGCGCGCCAGCCGGTCAGCGCGATCAGCAAGCCGCCAAACACGGGGCCAAGCGCGAGCGCCATGCCGCCGGCGGCCGCCCACAGCCCGATGGCGCGGCTGCGGGCGTCGCGCTCGGGAAAGGCCTGGTTGATCAGGGCCAGCGACGCCGGCACCACCAGCGCGGCGCCGAGGCCCTGCAGCAGCCGGTAGGCGATCAATTCCGGCATGCCGCGCGCGATGCCGCACAGGAAGGAGGCGGCGGCGAACAGCAGGAAGCCGACGATGAAGATTTTCTTCGGCCCGAACTGGTCGCCGAGGGCGCCGGCCGTCAGCAGGAAGGCGGCGAAGGTCAGCGTGTAGCCGTTGACCACCCATTCGAGCTCGGTGAGGGTGCCGGGAAATTCGGCGTGCAGCGCCTTGAGCGCGACGTTGACCACGCTGACGTCGAGTATGACGATGACGAACGCCAGGCAGGACGCGAGCAGCGCGAGGTTTCTTTCGGTGTGGGACGGCATGGTGGACCTTTGCAAGGGCGGCGCCGGATGGCGTCTAGCCGACGATCGTAGTGGCGCGCCCGGCAAACGGTAAAGCGATAGTCGTTGAAAACACTTTGCAGTGCGGCTCGATAATCTTGGGCCCGCGTGGGCGGGCATTCGCCGCCGGCGCTGATCGCCGTCAAATTTGGGGTGGGGCGCGCTCCTATACTCGGACGTGGACCCCACCGTCGCGCCTCGTCCAGCGCCGCACAGGAGCTATCATGAAACCCTTTCCATCCGCAGCCGTCGTGGCCGCATGTTTGATGTCGTCGCTGTCCTGGAGCCCGGCCGCGCTGGCGCAGCAAGACGAAGCCACCTTGACGCAGACCGGCACCAACAACAGCGCGGCGATCGAACAGGACGCCACACGCGGCGCGCGCGCGCTGATCACGCAGACCGGCAACGACAACTTCGCCGGCGGTGCCAATGTGGAGGGCGGCATCGTGCAGCGCGATTCACGCAGCATGGCGAGCATCACGCAGGAAGGCAGCCGCAACGTCGCCGGCATGTATCAGGATCAAAACATCATTTTCAGCACCGCCACCATCGCCCAGGCCGGCAGCGACAACTTTGTGCTCGCCAGCCAGATTCGGACCATGACCACCGACGTGACGGCGCTACAGAACGGCGCGCGCAATGTCGCGTACATCAGTCAGGAGGGGGGCGATCAATCGAGTTCGATCCGGCAAACCGGCACCGACAATGCCGTCACGCTCGACCAGTACGGCGTGGCGTATGGCGGCCCGTTCATCACGCAGGAGGGTACGGGCAACACGGTCGCCTTGATCGAATATCTGGACGCCTACACCGGCGGCATCGAAATTTCGCAGACGGGAACGCTGAACAACGCCAGCGTCACGCGAACCAACGCCAATTTCAACAACGGCATGTCGATCGTGCAAAACGGCGCGGGCAATCAAGTGGTCGACATCAGCAGCGGCAGCGGCAACGCGTCGTTCATCACTCAAACCGGCGACGGCAACACGGCCAGCGCCACCAGAAGCCTGAACGCCAGCGAATCGACCATCCTGCAAACCGGCAACCTGAACAGCGCGACGGTGGTGCAAGCGGGCACTGTGTCGGCGGGCATGTCGCAAGCGAACATCGCAACCATCATCCAGGCCGGCGACGGCTTTGTCGCCAGCATCGCGCAGGCCGGCAGCGGCAATGTCGGCACGATTTACCAGCATTGAGCGGGGGCGGCGGTCGGTGGCGTCGACGTTGGCTGGCGGCCGCTCCGGCCGCGTTGCTTAGCGGGCCAACAACGCTCGCCGGTATTGGACCGCCTCGCCGACATGGTGCGTGCCGATGCGTTCCTCGTTGGCCAGGTCGGCGATGGTGCGGGCCACGCGCAGGATGCGGTGGTAGGCGCGGCCGGACCATTGGAACTGTTGCATCGCGAGTTTCAGCTGCGCCTTGCCCTGCCGGTCGGGTTTGCAGAACTGGTCGATCTCGCGCGTGGTCAGGTATTGGTTGCGCTTGCCCTGGCGCTGCAACTGGCGTTCGGCGGCGGCCTGCACGCGGGCGCGGATCACGGCGGACGGCTCGCCGTTGGCGCTCTCGCCGAGCACGTCCGGCTCGACGGCGGCCACTTCCATCTGCATGTCGATGCGGTCGAGCAGGGGGCCGGACACCCGGCCCTGGTAGCGGCTGATCGATTCGTTCGAACAATGGCAGACGCCGCTTATATGGCCGTTGTATCCGCACGGGCACGGGTTCATCGCCGCGATCAGCTGGAAGTGCGCCGGGAAGTCGGCCTGCCGCGCCGCGCGCGAGATGGTGACGTGGCCGGACTCCATCGGCTGGCGCAGCACTTCGAGCACGCGGCGGTCGAACTCGGGCATTTTGCACTTTAGTCGTGTTTTCACACAAAGTTGTCCGTTTTCGGCGGCACGCTCTGCTGGCACCTGTAGCTCCGCGCGCTTCCAGAGATCTGCAGTGGCTCAGCCCAGTCGAGCAGCTGATGGGACCTCCCAGCTAAAGACGCCGTCCATTTTTTACAACTCCGATCTGCTGATAAGCGCACAGCTAAAACGACGTCCAGTCTGCGTCAACGAGTTTGATTCTGCGTGCTTCGAGCAGCCGAGTGACGGCTAGTGGCGCACTGGCGAAGTAAATGAGAAGGGACGCGCGTGAACTGACCTTAACATCTTCAATTGCGGCGAAAAGTGCTTTCGTGAGGGGGTGCCTATTATCCCGATTTTAAAAAAAGCAGCTATTTTGTGGAAAAGTCTAAAATGTTGAGCGAGTAGTTTCTACACATATTTTGGAAACCGCTTAAGAGGAAAATATGATTAACGAAATGACTACATTTGATTTGCGCGAGGTTTTACAGGATGAATGTTCGTTTGCTGGCCGGATTGACCCTCTCAGATTGACCCTCCCTCCAGGTCCGCGCGAACGCCGCGACCCTGTCGTAAGACCCCTCGAACCCCAATTCCTTTAGGTCCTCATGGATCTGTTTCAGCGTGCGCCGCTGCTT
>CAUPRW010000073.1:0-28481 GCA_963513825.1 uncultured Duganella sp. | reverse complement strand
CTACGCCGGTGTGGCGGCTATCGGCGCAAAGGTTTCCCGTGCAAAGTCGCTGGTGGCGCACGCCAATTCAAACAAGACGAAAACAGCGGTTGATGACATCGCTCACAATGGCACGGCCGCGCTGGCGAACGGCAATGTGTCTGCGGTCACGCATACGCTGGTGCAATCGATGGCGTCCTTCGGTGTCCCCAGGTCCAGCTTCGACTCGCCGATCCCAACCGGCGGGTTGCATGACGATTCGAAAATGATCGGCCACGGGCACGCTGAGGCGCCACATCAGACCTTGATGCGGGCGTAGTCGAATTTCACCGGCGGATTCGGTGGTGGCTGTTCCTGGTCGTTTTCATATGAAGGAAAAAAGATGAAGGTCGGTTTTTGTACTTTGGTGAATGAGGGCTACGTGCCGGGATTGATAGCATTGCTCAATAGCTTGACATACACGAATCCAACGATCGACCTTCCGTTTCTCGTCTATCTGGATAAGACGTTGCCGCCCCATGTCCAGGCAAGTATTGAGCGTTGCTACGGCAATGTGGCCTTTGAGCAGATCGACGAGTCGAGTTACGGTCAATGTCAATTTGACGGCTACCGGAGCTGGGGAATGAATCCGGCCTACCGCTACGAAATATTCAAGAATGAGGAATTCGATCAGCTTATTTATATCGACGCGGACATGCTTGTGGTCGGTGATATCGGCCCGCTGCTGAGCTTCAGCGGCGCCCTCGGCGCTTGCCGTCTTCCGCCCGGGGAGGGTATGGAACTGAAAAAAATAGGTGGATTCAACGCGGGATTATTGAACATCGGCAGGGAGGTCAGAACGCCCGAGGTATGGCGTCTGCTGCTCGAGGTCGCGGAAAGCGAGGCGTGGACCGGGAACCAGACAGTGCTTAACCTGGTCCTGGAAAGCCATTTCGAGGAATTACCGGCGCAGTACAACGTGGGCACCAGCCATATGACCGAAGCGAGCCTGGCGTCGGCAAGGATCCTGCACTTTCTCGGAAAGAAAAAGCCATGGGAGCCCGTTCCGTTTGATCACTACCAACTTGCCGGTGCAGGCCCGGAAATGTGCGATAGATTGCTGAAGCTATGGCGGCAATTCGAAAACGTTAAGCAATACCCGGATTGAGCGTGGCGCGCATCGCGATATGCTGGGAGTCCGGCGGCGGAATGGGACATATCGCGCCGTTATCCCTGCTGGCACGCGAGATGGTACGTCTGGGGCATGCGGTTTTTTTCATCGCCAAGGACATTCGGTATGCGTCGCTGTATTTGAGCCCCTACGGCATTCCATGTCTCCAGGCGCCTCTTTCCCGCTCCACGAAACCCAGCCACCCAGCGAGAAATCACGCGGATATTTTTTTGTCGAATGGCTATGACGATGCCGGTGTTCTGTACGGAAAAATCAATGGTTGGCGCGACCTGTTCAATGTGCTGAGGGTTGATAAAGTGGTGTGCGAATTCGCCCTCACGGCGGTGCTGGCGGCCAGGTCCTTGGGCGTGCCCTATGCATGGATCGACAACGGCTTTTACAATCCGCCCGCCGGTGATCCGATGCCGGGATTCACAAAAGAGGCTCGGGCCGCGCCCGCGTTGTTAAAGAGTTCCGAGCGCCGGGCGTTGAAAACGGTGAACGAGGTATTTGCCTCTTGGAAAATCGAGGAAATCGGCACGTTCCAAGCGTTGTACCAAGGCGATATCGTCTACCGCAACTGGGTGCAACTGAACCATTTCGGCATGCATTCGGCAAGCAGACACTTCGGGCAGATCCTGGTCGATGGCGGCGGCGCCGATCCCGTGTGGCCGCTTGGCGACGGGCCGAAATTATTTGCGTATGTAAAAAGTGACAACCTGATGGTCATCGCGATTTTGCACGCGGCGATACGGGAAGGGTTCCGCGTACTGGCTTACCTGCCCGGCCACAGCGAGGCCGATGTCAGCGGACTTCGCGCGACCAGTCGGGCCATAGTCAGCGACCATCCCATCAGGTTGCAGGACCTGGACGACGATGTGGAAATAGGTATATGGCAAAGCCCCACCGGGGCCGCAAGTCACAGCATCGAGAAGAAAATGCGGATGATATTTCTTCCATCTCAAATGGAGCAATATCTGGCGTGCTGTGCGCTGCTGAAACAGAAACTTCCCGCACGTATGGTCGTCGGGTTGGAGGATTGGACGGCGCTGTTGCGCGATGTGATGACAACTTCATTCGGTCCTGTGCTCGGCTATCGGCCGGCCGACATCGGCGTCATGGCCAAACATCTGGCCGGGTGATTTTCACGCCGCCCCCGCCTGCTATGGAGGCCCGGTAAATGGGCGTTCCACCCGCGTCTCATACAGCGTGCGATCCCGCAATGTGACAATTGAGCCGTTTTGCAAGCGGTATTCCCCCTCCGTATAGCCGGCGCCGTTGATAAACGACGGCACCGCGCACTCCCGGCCGTCGATGGCCGCCTGCAGCGCAAGCAGCGCATAGGGTTCAACGGTGTCGACGTTGACGTACACGTCACTTTCATTGGGCATGAAATAACCCGCGTCGCGTCCATCGACGGTGTGCCTGAAGCGCTGGTTGAAGATGTTGTTGCCGATGACACGCGCCAATGCGAGATAAGCCGCCTGCTTGGTTTTCCAGTAGATATCGAGCACTGCGAACAACGATAACGGATCGGCCCCGGTGGTTGCCAGATCGACCACTGGCGCAGCGCCATCCGCGCCCCAGTCGCCCAGCCCGTTTTTCAGCGCGAGTTCGCGCGTCGCCGCCCACACGGCGCCGTCGCCGCTGATCCGGTAGGCTCGGGTGTAGGACAATAGATAAAGACAGCCCGCCGGATAGGCGCTGAGGACGGTGCCGAGCGCGCCGTAATAGCCGTTGCGCTTGAGCACGTAGCCGGCGAGGTCGGTGGCATCGATCAGCATGGGCCGGAAGGTATTGTTGATCGCGTCGTAGGCGTGCCGCTTGAATGCCAGCAGCCCCTCGACTGTCGATGCCAGCAATTGCGCGCCGCGGGACGGCAGGCGCGCCACGACATCCAGTTGCATCAGGGCGTTTTGGGAATAGATGCTCTGCGCTTGCGCCTCAAGCAACATGGTGGCCTCCAATACTTTCCGGCGATGTGGCGGCGGCAGTGGCGACAGTTCGAGCTCGGGCCCCAGCTGGCGCTGGGCGCGGTCGCCAAACTTGGAATGCGTTTGCTCGTCGCTCTCAGGCATGCGCGATTTGATCGGCTGGGAGAATTGGTAGGCGCCGAGTTTCGTGGCCGGATGCCGGGCGTTGGCGAATTGGTCGGCCAGCCGCATCGCCGACATCCACGCCGCCTCTTCGCCTCCGCGGCTTGCCAGCAGCGCTCCTGCATAGATCAGGTCGTTGCCGGCGCTCAGGAAGGACAATCCCTTGGTCTCGCGGTACGGTTGCGGCGCCAAGTACCGCTCGGTATTCCACAGCGTCTCCGCGTCGATGGCTTGATCGAATTTGCCGTGCCGGCTGACCTCCATGGCGGCGCCGCTCACATGCGCGCTCCAAAAGCCGCGGATGAAATCCCTGGTCGCGTTCGGATCGACTTCGAACATCAGTTCGTAGTAGGGCAAGGCATTTTTCAACTCATGGACCTGGTTCTTTTCGCTGGGTCCCACCGCTTGCAAGGTGCGCAGGTCGACGAATTGGTGGCCGCCCCACCGCAGCAGGCCATTCCCGCTGCGCTGATGCGCGAAGTAATATTTGAAATTGCTGACGGCGACCTCCTTGTAGCGGGGCTGCCCGGTGAGGTTGCTCAGGGCGACCAGGATGCGCATCAAATTTTGTTGACAAGACAGATTCGACAGAATGCTTTCCCTGCCGTCGGGGAAGCGCCAGGCGAGGTGCGCGCCGGTGCGCGCTTCGAATGCATCGGCCAGCAGCGGCGTTGGCTGTACGCGGTAATGGTCGCGGCCATGGTGCAACACCTGGCGCACGTGCGAAATCACGCCATCCAGGCGCATCCGGTCCATCGCTTCGTTGTCCACGCTCGGGTCCTTTTACATGTGCTGTCGCGCAGTGTTCCGGTTCGCCGGCTTGGCTCAGGACAGCGGCGGCAGTCCATACACCAGCCGCACCAGTTCGGTTTGCCGGCTGACGCCGACTTTTTGGTAAATATGTTGGGTATGGGTTTTGATTGTGGGCAGCGACACGAACAGGCTTTCGGCCAATTCATCCGGCGCCTTGCCGTTGGCCAGCCCGGTCGCCACCTTGACCTCGGCCGGGGTCAGGCCATACGTGCGTTGCAGCAACCGGGGCGCCATCGCCCGTTGTTGATCGATGTCGGTGCAGATGAGCGCGACGCGCGCCCGACCATCGTTCGGATGGGCTTGGGCGTCATGCTCGATGGGCATGACCAGAATCTTGGCACGCATGCCGTCGGTCACGCCCACGGTATCGACGGCACCGGCATCGCGGTCGATATCGGCGCCGGCGGCCGCGATCAACTGCTCCAATGCCGCGTTGTCCTTGTCGACCGTGAGACGGATGCGGCCCAGATGCGCCTGCACCACCGAAGCGGACGCGAGCCATCGTTCGGCGCCGCGGTTGCGCATGTGGATTTGTCCCGTCGCGCTCACGATGATGATGCCGTAGTCGATTTTGTCCAGCACCGTCATGGCCAGTCTTCTGTCCTCGCGCAGCGCGCCGACCTTGGCCGCCAGCCGGTCGGCCATGGCGAAGTGGGGGATCAGGCGTTGCACGAAATCGGTGTCGGCACGCGAGAAAGGCGCCTGGCTAAGCCGCCGCTGGAAGCTCAGCAAACTAATCATGCCGTCCTGCGTGCTGGCCACGCCGCTCAGCACATGTCGCGTACCGGTGGGCGGCGCGTCGCCGGCGGAGGGGATGGCGTGAACGGGGGACGGCACCACGCAGCGTTCGTTCCACAGGTTGCCCCATGGGGTGTCGCCACCGGCGGTGTGCCGGAAGCTATACCGCCCCAGGCCGACTTCCAATCCGGCGTAGCATCCGGCGAAGGCGCCAATGACGAGGTTGATGGCCGCCAGCACCGGCCCCCATTCGCTCGCGTCCAGGGCGGCGGCATAAATCTGTTGAATAATCAATTCCAGCTGCTCGTCCATTGCCGACTCCGATCCGTGGCAAATCATCCTTTGAGATGATTCATGAAATGTATGCGCGACCTATTATTGGACGCCTGCGCCGCCGCGCGCAGGCCGATGCTGCCGGCGCGCCGCGGACGGTGCACTGGTTGCATGTAAATGTATCTTAAAAAGCAATGTTGTGGTTGCACGCGAGGAAAGGACCTGCCGGATCGCGGCAACGGGGCCGCCCGCAAGCAAATCCATGGCGATGTCGCGGCGCCGCGCGCACCGCAACGTCGCCTCTCTCTTACGCACAAGGTTGGCGATGGACTCTGGGCTTCAATCCTTTTTGACGATGGCCGACTATCACGGCATCGCGGTCGACCCGATGCGGCTGGCGCACGAATTTGGAACGGAAGCATTTTCGACCGAAACAATCCTGTTGGCCGCCAAAAGCGTGGGCATGACGGCCAAACTGGTGCGCCAGCCGGCGCAGCGGCTGGCCACGGCGCCGTTGCCGGCGATCGCGATCGACCGCGACGGCCGCTACTTCCTGGTGGCCAAATACGAGGCGGCCGGCGCCGAGCCCCGGTTGTTGTTGCAGCGCGCCGGCGCCAAGCCCGAGGTGCTCTTGGAGAGCGCGTTCCGGCGGCTGTGGTCCGGCGAGTTTATTTTTTTCGCTTCCAAAGCCAGTTACCTCGGCGAGCTGGCCAAGTTCGATTTCAGCTGGTTCATCCCGGCCATCATCAAGTACCGGGCACTGTTGCTGGAGATTGTGCTGATCTCGTTCGTGTTGCAGTTGATCGGGCTGGCGACGCCGCTGTTCTTCCAGGTCGTGATGGACAAGGTGCTCATCAACCACGCCCTCAAAACCCTCAACGTCATCGCCGTCGGCCTGGTGCTCGCCACGTTGTTCGAGGCGGTCCTGAAAGGTATCCGCACGTACAGCTTCGCTCACACCAGCAGCAAAATCGATGTCGAACTGGGCGCGCGCCTGTTCACCCACTTGCTGACGCTGCCACTGGCCTATTTCGAGGCGCGCCGGGTGGGCGACTCCGTGGCCAGGGTGCGGGAGTTGGAAAACATCCGATCCTTCTTGACCGGAAACGCCATCACGCTGCTGATGGACCTGCTGTTTTCGCTGGTGTTCATCGGCGTGATGCTGTGGTACAGCCCCGCGCTGACGCTGATCGTGGTGTTCTCGATTCCCGTCTACGGCCTGTTGTCGGCCGGCTTCACGCCGATGCTGCGCGCGCGCCTGAACGAGAAATTCAACCGCGGCGCCGAGAACCAGTCCTTCCTGGTGGAGACCATCGGCGGCATCAACACCATCAAAGCCATGGCGGTCGAGCCGCGCTGGGTGCAAAAATGGGAAAAGCAATTGGCGGCCTACGTCGCCGCCGGGCTGAGCGCCAACAACCTGGCCATGGCGGCCGGAGGCGGCGTTCAGCTCATCAGTAAGCTGGTGACGGTGGCCCTCATGTGGAAGGGGGCCACGCTGGTGCTCGACGGGAAACTGACGGTGGGCGAATTGATCGCCTTCAACATGCTGGCCGGGCAGGTGTCGGCGCCGATCCTGCGCTTGGCGCAACTGTGGAACGATTTCCAGCAGATCGGCATTTCCATGCTGCGCCTTGGCGATATCCTGAACGCGCGCGGCGAAAGCGCCGGCCGCAAGAGCCGCATGCCGCCGCTGGCCGGCGCCATCGAACTCGACCGGGTGTCGTTCCGGTACCGGCCTGACGCGTCCGATGTGATCCGCGACGTCAGCCTGACGATCGCCCCGGGCGAGGTGGTCGGCATCGTCGGGCGCTCGGGATCGGGCAAAAGCACGCTGACCAAACTGCTGCAGCGCCTGTACGTGCCCGATCGCGGCAGCGTGCGGCTCGACGGCCAGGACCTTGCGCTGGTCGACACCGTCTCCCTGCGGCATCAAATCGGCGTGGTACTGCAGGAGAACATGCTGTTTGCCCGCTCGATCCGCGACAACATCGCGGTGCGCAATCCGGCCGTCGCGCTGGAGACGGTCATCGCGGCGGCCAAGCTGGCCGGCGCGCACGAATTCATCTGCGAGCTGCCCGAGGCGTACGACACCATGGTTGGCGAATACGGCGCCGGCCTGTCGGGCGGCCAGCGCCAGCGCATCGCCATCGCGCGCGCGCTGATCAACAATCCCCGGGTGCTGATCTTCGACGAGGCCACCAGCGCGCTGGACTACGAGTCGGAAAGCGTCATCCAGCAGAACATGCGTCAGATCTGCCGCGGCCGCACGGTGATCATCATCGCGCACCGCTTGTCGGCGGTGCGCGACGCCGACCGCATCATCGTCATGGAGCGCGGCCAGGTGGTCGAGGCGGGCGCGCACGCGGCGCTGTTGGCGCAGGGCGGCATCTACGCGCGGCTCAACACGTTGCAGGCGGCCGGCGCCGTCCTGGCGGAGGTGGCATGAGCGCGCGGCACCGGCTGCGGGCCATGTTGTCGCTGCTGGGGCGCTACCGCGACGCGGTCCGTTTCCACTGGCGGGCGCGGCGGCGCCACGACGGCGGCATGTTCAACGAGGAGGAGGCGCAGTTCCTGCCCGCCAGCCTGGCGTTGCAGGAGAAGCCGGTGTCCCCCGTCGCGCGCCGGCTGGCCCGCGTGATGATGGCGATGGCCGCCGTGCTGTTCGCCTGGGCCTACATCGGGCGCATCGATATCGTCGTCAACGCGGCCGGCAAGATCGTCTCCGGCGCGCGCACCAAGGTCATCGCCTCGGTCGACGTGGCCAGCGTCAAGGCGCTGCACGTGGAGGAGGGGCAGGCGGTCAAACGCGGCGACGTGCTGGTCGAACTCGACGCCAGCGCCTTCGACGCCGAACATGACAAGGCGATTGGGGACCAGGAGACCTACCTGCTGCAGGCGGCGCGCTCGCGCGCGCTGCTGGCGTCGATTGACGGCATGCGCGCGCCGCGCTTGCCGGCTTTGCCGGCGGTGGCGCCCGCCCACTGGCTCGCCGCGCAGCAATATCTGCAGGGGCAGTATCTGGATTTCGCCGCCAAGGCGAAGAAAATCGACGGCGATATCGATCGCTACGCCCAAGCCCTGCCGCTGGCGCGACAGCGGGCCGATGACTATCGCGCGCTGTCGCAATCGCATGATGTGCCCTTGCACGCCTACCTGGAAAAAGAGCAGGCCAGGATCGATCTCGAAGGGCAGCTGGTCGAAGCGCGCAACCAGCGCGGCGCCCTGGTCGCGGAGGCGCGGCGCGGCGCGCTCGACGCGCTCACGGAGGCCGAGCGCCTGGTCGCGGCGCTGGCGCAGGATGCGTTGCGGACGGCCTCGCAGAGCCGGCTGCAAACTCTGCGCGCGCCCGTGGACGGCACGGTGCAGCAGTTGACCGTGCACACGGTCGGGGGCGTGGTGCCGGCGGCGCAGGCGTTGATGGCGGTCGTGCCCGAGGACGCCAAGCTGGAAATCGAGGCGGTCCTGGAAAACAAGGATGTCGGTTTCGTGCGCGAAGGGCAGGGCGCCGAAGTCAAGATCGATGCCTATGAGTACACCAAGTACGGCACCATTCCGGCCCACGTGGTGCATCTGTCGCACGACGCCGTCGTCGATGAAAAAAAGAACATGACCTACCTCGCCAAGGTGGTGCTGGATCGGGCATGGGTGATGGTCGACGGGGCGCGGATGCCGCTCACGCCCGGCATGTCGGTCAATGTGGAGATCAAAACCGGCAGCCGACGCGTGGTCGAGTATGCGCTCAGTCCGCTAGTGCGGCATGGCCGGGAGAGTTTCAATGAGCGCTAGCGGCGGTGCCCGCTGGCGGCTGGCGCTGGCACGTTGGTGGCTGGCCTGCTGGTGTCTGGCGGGGCCCCGCGCGGTGCTGGCGATGGACGATCCGCTGCGCACGTTGCCGCCGTCGATGAACGCCATCGGCGCCGCGCCGTGTCCCGCCGGCAGGGATGCCGGCGTCGCGCTGACCTTGGCGGCGGCGGTCGATCTGGCCTTATGTCGCGACCCGCAGATACGGGAGGCGTGGATCAACATCAAAATCCAGGCCGGCGCGCTGGGCGAGGCGCGGGCGGCGTTCCTGCCCAGGCTGAGCGCCGGCGTGGGCCGCGTCGACGACAGCAGCAGCGGGGCCGGCGCGGCGTCGCGCGCCAGCATGCGCAGCACCACGCTGCATGCGGGGCTGGACTGGCGCCTCGTTGATTTCGGCGCCCGCGCCGCCAACGAGGCCGCCGCAGAGGCCTTGCTGCTGGCGTCGCAGGCGCGGCACCAGGCTGCCGTGCAAACGGCCCTGGGCGCGGTGGTCCAGACCTATTTCGACGCCATCGCCGCGCGGGCCGCGCTCGACGCGAAGCGCCAGTCCGAACAAATGGCCGACGAGACCGTGGCGGCCGCCGTCCGGCGCGAGGCGCAGGGTGTCATCGGCCACGCCGATACGCTGCAGGCGCGTACCGCGCTAGCCAAGGCGACGATCGAGAAGAACCGGGCCCGGGGGGCGTGGATGAAGGCGGTGGGGCTGTTGACGTATGCCATCGGCGAGCCAGAATCGCGTCCCCCGCCGTTGCCGGACTGGCTGGAAGGGCAGGCGCCCGCGAGCGAGCCCGACTTGGATCAGTGGCTGGACCAGATAAGGCGGGAGCACCCGTCGATCGTGTCGGCGCGGGCGCAGCTGCAAGCGGCCAGGAGCCAGGTCGCGGCGCTGCGCTCGGAAGCGCTGCCGACGCTCGATCTGTCCATCAACTACTACCGTAACGGGCGTCCCGATCAATCGTTGCAGGCCGCCGGCGCACGCGAGCGCACCGTTGGGTTGATGCTGACGGTGCCGATCTTCGACGGCTTTGCCACCAGTTACCGGGTCGCCGGCGCGCTGGCCCAGGCCGAACACAGGGAGGTCGAGTTGGACCAGACCGAGCACCAGGTGCTGACGGAGGTGGTCAAGGCGCACGCCGACGCCACCTCCTCGCTGGACAATGTGGCCGCCTCCGCGAGTCTGCAAAGCGCGGCGCTCGAGGCGTTGGCCAGTAGCCGCAGACGTTACGACCGCGGCGTGGCCGATATCCTCGAAATACTCGCGGCGCAGACCGCGCTGGCGGACGCCCGGCAGGAGCGGGTGCGCTGTCTGGCGGAGTGGCGCGGCGCCCATCTGCGTTTGCTCGCGAGCATGGCGCGGATGGGGCCGGGGTCGGTCGGGCCGGCGGCGACGTGGTAGGCGTGGTAAGCGACGCGTGGCCGTCGTTGTTCGGGGACGGCGCGGCTGGCGCGGCGTGGGGCCGCGCGCCGACAATGGAGGGGAGGGCGGGTTGAACGTTCACATGCTATGGGTCGACGGGCCGTTGACGGCCATCGAGGAGTTGTGCATTGCGAGTTTTGTCCGCAAGGGCTACCGGATCTCGCTCTGGACCTACGACAAGCGCCTTCGCGCGCCCTCCGGCTGTGCCGTGCGGGATGCGCGCGAGATACTGCCGGAGGCATGCCTGTTTTTGAACGGCGAGGCGTCCTATGCCGGCTTCAGCGACTGGTTCCGCTATGCGCTGCTGCAGCGCGAGGGCGGCTTGTACGTCGACGCCGACGTGATCGCGGTCAGGCCAGCCGCCGCCGTGCCGACGCACGCCTTCCTGGTCACCGAGCGCACGCGCCGGGGCGGCGCCATCATCAACGGCAACGTCCTGCACGCGCCGGCGCCGCAACAGGGCGGCCTGATCGACCAAGCACGGATTTACGCGGCCGCTTTCCCCAAGGAGAAGGTGCGGTGGAGCGAGATCGGGCCGCGGCTGCTGACCGCGCTGGAACGTTCCCATCCCGGGCACGGTTACGCGATACAGCCGCCGGAATTCGCCAATCCGGTTGATTGGTGGGCATGCCCCGACCAATTGTTCGACGAGGGGCGCGGATTGCCCGACGGCTGTCACTTTCTGCATCTGTACAACGATATGTGGCGGCGGGCCGGGGTCGCGAAAAGCACGCCGTTGCCGGAACGTTCGCTGCCGATGCGGGCATATTTCGCCTGATGCCGTCCGGCCCGTCCGGCACCCGTCCCATCCCGCTGAACCACCCACACAAGGTGATTATGAACAGTATGAAAGAGCAAACCGTGCTGGTCACTGGAGCCGCGGGTTTTATCGGTGCCTTCGTTGCCGCGCGGCTGGCCGACCTGGGGGGGAAGGTGGTCGCCTGCGACAACTTCAGCGAGTACTATTCACGCCGGTTGAAACAGGATCGCGTTGGCGCGATGCTTACCGCGCGCAATATCGCCTGTCATGTCGTCGAACTGTCCGATCGGGAGCAGGTCGACGCGCTCTTTGCCCAGCACCAGCCGAGCATCGTTGTGCATCTGGCCGCCCAGGCGGGCGTTCGCCATTCGCTGAACAACCCTGGCTTGTATGTCCAGGCCAATATGGTCGCCTTCGGGCATGTGCTCGAAGAGTGCAGGCAGTGCGAAGTCCAGCATCTCCTCTATGCCAGCAGCAGCAGTGTCTATGGCGCCGGCGCCAAAGTGCCGTTTCATGAAAGCGACAGGACCGACGAGCCGATTTCGTTCTATGCCGCGACGAAAAAATCCGATGAGCTGATGGCGTATTCCTACAGCCATTTACACGGGTTGCCGACGACCGGCATGCGTTTCTTCTCCGTCTATGGGCCGTGGGGACGTCCCGACATGGCCTATTTTAGTTTCAGTCAAAAAATACTCAACGGTGAGCCGATCCCGGTTTTTGCCAACGGCGAGTTGTTGCGGGACTTCACATACATCGACGACGTTGTGGAATGCATCGTGCGCTTGTTGTGCAAGGGGCGGGGGACGGAACCCGGACCGGCCGCCCATTCGATATTTAACATCGGTAATCAGACGCCGGTCCTTGTCAGGGATTTCATCCGTACCCTCGAGCAGGTGCTGGATAAAAAAGCGATCATTGAATTTCTGCCCATGCAACCCGGCGATATGGTGGCAACCTATGCCGATACCAGCAAACTGGGTGATTGGATCGACTTCACGCCGCGCACGTCGCTCGAACACGGACTGACGCGGTTCCGCGATTGGTATCGGACATGGGTGGATTGAAGCGCGTGGCGATGGTCGCGCCGGCGCCGCCCGACGTCGGCGGCACGGTCAGAGCATCAACACCGCGTACAGCGATTGCACCTCGTGCGCCGATTCTGTCATAATCGCATGCAACGTCCCTTCGCCGACGACGAAGTCGATCGTGCGCGCCCCCTGCAGAATGGCCGCCCCCGGCCGCTGATACAGCGGCGAATGCACCGGCGACAAATCATTGGCCAGCAACAAGGTATCACCCAGGGTTTCCGGCGGCAGCGCGCGCAAGCCCACCCACATCGCCTCGATCGCCTTGAACACGCCATCGGGCACGCCGAGCTTGGTGAGCACGCCGCGGCCGATGTCGACCTCGCCATGCTCGACCCAATCCTCCGGCTCGCCATTCATTACCTCCGGATACTCGCCCGCGCGCGCGAGCATGTAGAAGCCCGCCACCTCGTGCACGATGCCGGCGAACAGCGCCGTGTCCGGATCGACGTGCGTGACCCGCCGCGCGATCACCTGCGACAGCGCGGCCACATGCGCCGTGTGTTCCCATAACTGATTGATTTTGTCCTTGAGGCCCGGGTCTTCGACCTGGCTGCCGATCTGGCGCACGATCAGCGCCGCCACCAGCGACTGCAAGGTGCGCACGCCGAGCCGCTGGACGGCCGCGCGCACGCTCGAGATTTCCGTGCCGGAACGGTTGTAGGCGACCGAGTTGGCGATGGCGACGCTGCGCGCCGACAGCAACGGATCAGCCTGGATGAGCTTGGCGGCCGCCTCGACATGGCAGTCCGGGTCGTTCAAGGCCCGCTGCAGCCGCAGCGAGGCGTTGACGTTGGCGGGGAACACCAGTTCCCCCTGGCTCGCTTGAGCGGCGATGGCTTTGAAGGCGTCGAGTCTGTCCATCACAAAAATTATACGCCTGAATATTGCCTTGGAGCATTTTTCAGGAAAATACTTTCATGCCGCGCCACACCCGACGCCGCGCGCCGCTTATTGCTCGCTGAAGATGGCGTCGCAGCCTTCGACGATGTCGTCGGAATCCTGCAATTCGTCGGTCAGGCCGAGGTCGAACAATTCCTCGACCGCGTTCATGAAGCTGTTGTGCTTGGTCGCGCCGATCAGGCGGTAGATCTCGCCATCCTCGTTGCGCACGCCGATCAGCAGTTTTTCCTTGCGCACCTCGTCCGGGGTGGCGACGTTGAGCAGCAGGTTGCCGATGATGTGTTTATCGAAATGGGCTGGCTTTTTGCCTTCGAGCAGAGTCGTTTTCAAATGTTTTCCTTGGTTGGGTCGGGGGTGGACGGGCATTCGGCGCCGCTGGCCATGATCACAGTTTTGAGTTTGGACAGGTGTTTTTCAAGGGCCGCGAGATCCTCATCCCGGTAGTCCTCGAACAGTTTCCTGCCCATCGCCATCATCTCGGGGAAGGCGGCGTGGAAGGTCGCCTCGCCGTCGGCCGTCAGGCGGACGAAGAACGAACGCTTGTCGCAGTCGTTGCGCTGGCGCTCGACCAGTCCCTTCTGCTCCAACCGTTCGATCACGCCGGTCAGCGTGCCCTTGGCGATGAGGGTTTTTTCACCGAGTTCCTTGTACGACATGCCGGGCGTGTTGCCCAGCGTGGCGATGATATCGAACTGCGGGTGCGTCAAACCGCTCTGGCGCGCCCGTTCGCTGGAGAGCCGTTCAAAGCCCTGCATGCATTCGGCCAGCAACCGGATACTTTTTAAATATCGTTCACCCATAGACGATGATTATAGCCGGTTCGCAATTTGCGGCTTGGCCGGGTACACTATGCGCCACGCCAACTCGTAACATAATTGCCAACAAACCCCCGATGTCCTTCGCTAACCTTTCCCCGCTGGCGCAGCAACGGCCGTTGCGCGTGCTGTTGGTGAACGCCGGCGAGGCGGACGCGATCACCTGGGCCGGCCTGGTGCAGCCGCTGCGCCTGGCCGCGACCCTGCTCGGCAAGGACGCCTTGCATCTCGACACTCTGACGCCGGCGCAACTGGCCGCGTCCGCGCCGGCGCAACACCAGCTGGCGCTGCTGGTGGCCGACGAGAACCAGGCGCCGCTGGCGCCCGATGCGTGCCGCGCCGTCATCGAGCGCTGCCGGTCGGCCGAGTTCTGGGGCGGCGTCGGCGCGGGCGTGCTGTGGCTGGCCGAGGCCGGCGTGATGGCCGGCGTGCGCGTCGCGCTGCCATGGGCCCTGTACGCCCACACCGAGCACATCAACGACCGCGCGATCCTGACGCCCCACCTGTTCGAGCTCGACGGACGGCACCTGAGCTGCTGCGGCGGCGCCGCCAGCATCGACTTCGCGCTCACGCTGATCGACAGCCTGTTCGGCGCCACGGTGCAGGCGGCGATCAAGGAAAGCCTGTGCATCGAGCGCGTGCGCAGCCACGACGAGCGCCAGCGGGTGGCCCTGCAGGCGCGTTTCGGCGCGCTGCAGCCGCGCCTGTCCGAGGCGGTCACGCTGATGGAGACCAACATCGAGGAACCGTTGTCGACCGACGACATCGCCAACCTGGTGGGCTTGTCGCGCCGCCAGCTCGAGCGCCTGTTCAAGCAGTACCTCAACAGCCTGCCGTCGCGCTACTACCTCGAGTTACGCTTGCAGCGCGCCCGCCAGTTACTGCTCGACACCAACCATTCGATCGTGCAAGTCGGGCTGATGTGCGGCTTTTCGTCCGGCTCGCATTTCTCCACCGCCTTCGGCGCGCTGTTCGGCAACACCCCGCGCGAGGAACGCCAGCGCAAGCTGGCCAACCGGCCGCTGTGAGCGGGGAGGGGCCTACTCGCCCTGCCAGAAGTCCTTGAAGGTGGCGGCGCGGAACTTGACGTCGGAGAACTCGGCGCTGAAGCCGTCGCCGGCCGGCGATTGCGAGGAGAAGCCGACCTTCACCGTGGCCGCGCCGGGCAGGCTGAAGCTGCGCACCATGCGCTGGCGTGCACCTGCGCCGCGGTCAGCGCCATCCCCACCGCCGCGCCGGTCAAGAATTTTTACCTTGAAACATGCACGCGGCATCCGTCGATGTCAACAAAAGATAATTAACCGGCAACCCGTCAAAAATGAAAAACCTTGTCGCCATTTCAAAAGAGTTTTAGCATGCGCCTTTTTATAATGGGTCCACGCGGTGCTGTGCCGCGCCTTACCCAACATTGATAGGGAATGCCATGAACGCCAAGCTTGATACGACCGTAACGACCCGTCCTGTGACCCGTCAGACCTTCGACGAAGTCCTGGTGCCTACCTACGCACCCGCAGCGATGGTTCCGGTCCGAGGCGCTGGCCTGGACCTGTGGGACCAGAATGGCAAACACTATCTGGACTTCACGTCCGGCATCGCCGTCGCCGCGCTTGGCCACTGCAACCCGATCGTGGTCGAGGCGCTGACCCGCCAGGCCAACACCTTGTGGCACCTCGGCAACGGCTACACCAACGAGCCGGTGCTGCGTTTGGGCCTGGCGCTGACCGAGGCGACCTTCGCCGACCGCGCCTTCTTCTGCAACTCCGGCGCCGAAGCCAACGAGGCCGCGCTCAAGCTGGCGCGCAAATACGCGCACGCCAAGTTCGGCCCGCACAAATCGCGCATCATCTCGTGCTACCAGTCGTTCCACGGCCGCACCCTGTTCACCGTGTCCGTCGGCGGCCAGTCGAAGTACACCGAGGGCTTCGAGCCGCTGCCGCCGTCGATCGACCATATCGTCTATAACGATATCGAAGCGGCGCGCGCCGCCATCGGCGACGACGTCTGCGCCGTGATCGTCGAGCCGCTGCAGGGCGAGGGCGGCGTGGTCCCGGCCGACAAGGCCTACCTGCAGGAGCTGCGCGACCTGTGCACCAAGACCGGCGCGCTGCTGATCTTCGACGAAGTCCAGTGCGGCATGGGCCGCACCGGCGACCTGTTCCACTACATGACCTACGGCATCACGCCGGACGTGCTGACCTCGGCCAAGGCGCTGGGCAACGGTTATCCGATCGGCGCCATGCTGACCACGCACGAACTGGCCGCCACGCTGGGCGTCGGCTCGCACGGCACCACCTACGGCGGCAACCCGCTGGCCGCGACCGTGGCGCTGACGGTGCTCGAGACGATCAACCAGCCGGCCTTCCTGGCGCGCGTGAAGGAAGCCGGCGCCAAGCTGCGCGGCACGATGGAAAAGCTGATCGCCGATTATCCGCAAGTGTTCACGCAGGTGCGCGGCGCCGGCCTGTTGCTGGGCATGGTCGTCACCGACGCCTGGAAGGGCCGCTCGAAGGACATCCAGAAGGCCGCCGAAGCGAACGGCCTGATGGTGCTGATCGCGGGCATGGACGTGGTGCGCCTGGCGCCGGCGCTGATCGTCTCGGACGCGCAGATCGCCGAAGTCGACCGCATCCTGCGCTTGTCGCTCGACGGCATGATCGCCGCAGCATAAGCAGTCGTCGCGGCGGACCTGTTCCGCCGCTGTTCATTTGGGGCCCTGCGCATTCCGATGCGCGGGGTCGCTTGCGTTGAATCACCGAAGGAGTTCCCATGTATGTAGTCCGTCCGGTCGAACTTGCGGATATCGCGGCCCTCGAGGCCCTGGCCGCGGTGCCCATGCCGGGAGTGCATACCCTGCCGAAGACGCGCGAGAAGATCCTCGCCATGATCGAGCGTTCGATCGCCTCGTTCGCCGCGCAGGTCGATATCCCGAGCGAGGAGGCGTATCTGCTGGTGCTCGAGTCGCTCGACGACAAAACCATCGCCGGCACCGCCGCCATCTTCGCCGCCGCCGGTTCCAACGGCACCTATTTCTCGTTCCGTAACGACGTGATCCAGCAGGTCTCGCGCGACCTCAATATCAGCCACAGCGTGCACGCGCTCACGCTGTGCTCCGAGCTGACCGGCTACTCGCAGTTGTCCAGCTTTTACGTCGGCGGGCGCGAATACGGCACGCCGGAGGCGGCGCTGCTGTCGCGCGCGCGCCTGATGTTCGCCGTGCTGGCGCCGCACCGCTTCGCCGACCGCTTCTTCGTGCCGCTGGCCGGCGTGACCGACGGCGACGGCGGCTCGCCGTTCTGGGACGCGCTGGGCCGCAAGTTCTTCCAGATGGATTTCCTCGACGCCGAACGCGTCATCGGCGGCGCCCGCAACCGCACCTTGATCGTCGAGCTGATGCCGCACTACCCCGTCTACGTGCCGCTGCTGCCGGGCGACGCGCAGGCGGCCATGGGCCAGATCCATCCGTCGGGCGAGCTGGCGTTCAACCTGCTGACGGCCGAAGGTTTCGAAGCGGACGACTATATCGACATCTTCGACGGCGGCCCGATCCTGCAGGCGCATAAAAACTCGCTGCGCACCTTCACCGGCGCGCTGCAGCGCCGCGCCAGCACCGCGCCGGAGTCGCGCGACCGCGGCCGCGAGCCGCAAGTGCGCTACGCCGTGTCGTCGGGCGCCGAACATAATTTCCGCGCCGTGATCACCCAATGCGCCGCGTTGGAATCGCAAGTGACCGCCGCGCTGCCGGCCGATGTGCTGGAAGCGCTGCAAGTGGTCGACGGCGACACCGTCATCTGCGTCAGAATCTAAGAGTGGACAACCTATGCTAGTAGTACGCGCAATCAAAGCCGACGACCTCGACGCCCTGTACGTGATGGCCACGCAGGTCGGCAGCGGCATGACCACCCTCAAGCCGGACATGAAGATGATGGGCGACCGCGTGGCGATCGCCGTCGCCTCGTTCGCCGAGACCATCCCGCCCGAAAAGCGCGACTACATGTTCGTCATGGAGGACACCGACAGCGGCCGCCTGGCCGGCGTGTGCGCGATCAAGGGCGCGGTCGGGTTGATCGAACCGTTTTACAACTACCGCATCGGCACGCTGGTCCATTCGAGCCGCGAGCTCGATGTGTTCACGCGCATGGAAACGCTGTACCTGTCGAACGACCTGACCGGCAGCACCGAACTGTGTTCGCTGTTCCTGCATCCGGATTACCGCAGCGGCAACAACGGCAAGCTGCTGTCGAAGAGCCGCTTCCTGTTCATCGCGCAGTTCCCGCACCTGTTCACCGAAAAGCTCATCGCCGAAATGCGCGGCTACCAGGAGGAGAGCGGCCGCTCGCCGTTCTACGAGGGACTGGGGCGCCACTTCTTCAAGATGGATTTCGACCACGTCGACGATTTGACGGCCGTCGGCAAGAAGTCCTTCATCGCCGAGCTGATGCCGCGCCAGCCGCTTTATGTGGCCTATCTGCCGGAGGATGCGCGCCAGGTGATCGGCAAGGTCCACACGTCGACCGCGCCGGCGCGCCGCCTGCTCGAGCAGGAGGGCTTGTACTTCGAAGGTTATGTGGACATCTTCGACGCCGGCCCGGTGCTGCAGGCGCGCGTGTCCGAGCTGCGCGCCGTGCGCGACAGCGCGCTGGCCGAAATCGGCGCGGTCTCCGATGTGGCGTCGGCGTGCGCGCCGGAAGTGTCGTCCACTTCGCCGGCCGACGAGCCGATGCTCGTATCAAATACCACCCTGAGCGACTTCCGCATGATCCTGTCGCAGTCGGTGCCCGTCAACGGCACGCTGGAGCTGCCCGTCGCGGAGCAGGACGCCCTGTGCTGCAAGGCCGGCGACACCGTCCGCACCCTGACTCTCAATTTGAGGAAGAATCCCCATGTTTAACGCATCGCCCAACGCATCGAACACCGCACTGAGTAACTTCATCAACGGCGAATGGCTGCCGGGCAGCGGCGCCGAAATCTCGACCATCGATCCATCGAACGGCCGGCAGACCTGGGCCAGCAACGAATCGATGCCGCAAGACGTGGCGCATGCCTGCGCCGCCGCGCGCGAGGCCTTCGAAGCCTGGGCCCTGACGCCGCTCGACGAGCGCATCGCCGTCTGCACCCACTTCCGTGATCTGCTCAAGCAGGACGCCGAGGAACTGGCGCTGCTGATTGCCGAGGAAGTGGGCAAGCCGCTGTGGGAGGCGCGCACCGAAGTGGCGACGATGGCCAACAAGATCGATATCTCGGTGCAGTCCCACGGCGCGCGCACCGGCGAGTCGCACAACAAGGTCGCCGACGGCGAGGCGGTGCTGCGCCACCGTCCGCACGGCGTGTTCGGCGTGTTCGGTCCGTACAACTTCCCCGGCCACCTGCCGAACGGCCATATCGTGCCGGCGCTGATCGCCGGTAACACGGTGGTGTTCAAGCCGAGCGAATACGCGCCGCGCACGGCCGTCAAGACCGTGCAGTTGTGGGAGCAGGCCGGCGTGCCGAAAGGCGTGATCAATCTGGTCAACGGCGGCCGCGATACCGGCGTCGCGCTGGGGCAGAGCCCGCTGCTCGACGGCGTGCTGTTCACCGGCAGCTGCCAGACCGGCTCCGCGCTGCACAAGCAGTTCGGCGGCCAGCCGGGCAAGATGCTGGCGCTCGAAATGGGCGGTAACAATCCGCTGGTGATCTGGGACGTGAAGGATATCGACGCCGCCGTCTTCATGGCGATTTCGTCGGCCTTCATCTCCGCCGGCCAGCGCTGCACCTGCGCGCGCCGCCTGATCCTGCCGACCGGCGCGGCGGGCGATGCGATCGTCGCGCGCCTGGTCGACGTGGCCAGCCGCCTGACCATCGGCGCCTCGAACGCCGAACCGGCGCCGTTCATGGGGCCTGTCGTTTCGTCGGTGGTGGCCAAGCGCCTGGTGCAGGCGCAGGAGGACATGGTCGCCAAGGGCGGCAAGCTGCTGCTGGAGATGCGCCATCTGGATGCCAACAGCGGCTTCGTCTCGGCCGGCATCGTCGATGTCACCGACGCGCAAGGCATTCCGGACGAGGAGTGGTTCGGTCCCCTGTTGCAGGTGATCCGCGTGGCCGATTTCGACAGCGCCATCAACGCCGCCAACGCCACCGAATTCGGCCTGGCGTCGGCGCTGATCTCCAACGACGAAAACCTGTGGAAGATTTTCCAGGTGCGCGCGCGCGCCGGCATCGTCAACTGGAACCGTCCGACCACGGGCGCGGCCAGCACGGCGCCGTTCGGCGGCGTCGGCAAATCGGGCAACCACCGTCCGAGCGCCTACTATGCGGCCGACTACTGCGCCTATCCGGTCGCCTCGATCGAAAACAACGTACTTGAAATGCCCGCGAAGCTTTCGCCGGGCATGCACTTCTAAGGATACGAGATGCGCGCACGCGAATTCAACTTCGACGGGCTGGTAGGTCCATCGCACAATTACGCCGGTCTGTCGTTCGGCAACGTGGCCTCGTTCAGCAACGTCAAGAGCGCGTCCAATCCCAAGCTGGCGGCCTTGCAGGGGCTGGCCAAGATGCGGGCGCTGGCCGCGCGCGGCTTCGGCCAGGCCTTGCTGCCGCCACAGGACCGGCCCAACTTCCGCCTGCTGCGCAGTATCGGCTTCACCGGCAGCGACGCCGACGTGCTGGCCAAGGCGGCCAGGGAAGCGCCGGTGATCCTGGCGTGCGCGTATTCGGCCTCGCCGATGTGGACCGCCAACGCGGCGACGGTCAGCCCGTCGGCCGACAGCGCCGACGGCCGCACGCATTTCACCGCCGCCAACTTGAACAACAAGCTGCACCGCGCCTTCGAGCACGCGCAGTCGGCGCGCAGCCTGCGCGCGATCTTCCACGACATCGACCACTTCGCGGTGCACGACGCGCTGCCCGGCACGCCGGCCTTCGGCGACGAGGGCGCGGCCAACCACACGCGCCTGTGCAAGGACCATGGCAGCGCGGCGGTCGAGATGTTCGTGTACGGCCGCACCGAGTTCGACGCCTCGGCGTCGGCGCCGAAAAAGTATCCGGCGCGGCAAACGCTGGAGGCGTCGCAGGCCGTCGCGCGCCTGCACGGCTTGTCGGCCGAGCGCACCGTCTACATCCAGCAGAATCCGGATGTGATCGACCAGGGCGTGTTCCACAACGACGTCATCGCGGTCGGTAACGGCAATGTGCTGTTCTATCACGACCAGGCGTTCGCCGACGAAGCGGCCAGCCTCGATGCGCTGCGCCGCGCCATGGACGGCGTGGGTGCGCGGTTGAACGCGATCCGCGTCGATACCGGCGCCGTGTCGGTGGCCGATGCGGTGGCCAGCTATCTGTTCAACAGCCAGCTGCTGTCCAAGGAGGGCGGCAAGATGGCGCTGGTGATCCCGCAGGAGTGCCAGGAGAACGCCGCCGTGGCCGCGTATCTGCAAGGGCTGGTCGCCAGCGGCAACGCGATCGACGAGCTGATTCATTTCGACCTGCGCCAGTCGATGCGCAACGGCGGCGGGCCGGCGTGCCTGCGCCTGCGCGTGGCGCTGACGGACGCCGAGGCGGCGGCCATGCACCAGGGCGTGGTGATGACCGAGGCGCTGTACCACACGCTGGTGGCGTGGGTGGAGAAGCACTACCGCGACCGGCTCGATCCGGCCGACCTGGCCGACCCGTCGCTGGCGATCGAGGTGCACACCGCGCTGGAAGAATTGAGCCGCATTCTGGGCCTGCCCGGTTTGTACGATTTGTAATGCCGGGTTTCGCCCCCATCTGACCCGCACTGCCACGCGGGGACGTACCCCGTACGGGGTACGTCCCCCAATCGAGGGAGCTCGCTCTGTGGCAAACGCGTGGTTGGGGCTTATCTGGAATACCGTAACTGCGCTTTTGTGTGAAAACTGGTTTAATAGCGTCCGTATCGCCCGACCCTTCGCCGCGTAGCCATAAGCCGGCGCGGCGTCCTGCAACATAAAATACTCATAACGTATTGGAGAAGCAACGATGAAACAAATGCCACAAGACCTGCGCGCTCAGACGCTGGATTTAATCAACGCCAGCAAGCCTTCAAGTGAATCGAGCCAGGTCGCGGCGCTGATCAGCGCCTGGCTCGGCTCCCTGGACGATGAAGACCTGACCGGCACCGTGCCCGGTAGTCTGGCGCCGGTTTTGTGGGACGGTTTCACGCAAGCTTCCAAGCGCGCCGGCGGCGGCGCGCAAATCGCCAAGCTGCGCTACGAAGATGGCCGTGGCGGCATGGCCACCGCGCTGCTGATCCTCAACGACGACATGCCCTACCTGGTCGATTCGATCGTCATGGCCATGCGCAAGCTGCGCATCGTCGCCAACGGCGTATTGAACTCGGTGCTGCCGGTCGCGCGCAACGCCGACGGTGTGGTCACGGCCGTCGGCCTTCAGCGCGACAAACTCGAATCCTACGTCCTGTGCCTGCTGGCCGACGACCTGTCGGAAGCGGAGCTGGGCATGCTGGTCGAGCGCATCGAGATGGTCTCGCGCGACGCCGCCGTGGTCCGCCGCGACAAGGCCGCCATGCTCGAACACTTCAGCCGCATCGGCGCCGAAGCGGCCGCCCACGGCGACGAAGGCAAGGAAGTCGCCGCCTTCCTCGACTGGGCGCGCACCGAAGGCTTCGAGCCGTTCGGCTACGCCTACTACCAGGTCAAGCCGGGCGTGCGCGAGCTCGAACGCGACATCCCGAGCCGCATCGGCGTCTTGCAGGACACCACGCACCCGGTCTACGGCACCTGCCTGGCCAATATCCCCGGCGACTTCGACACGCTCTCCAAGCGCGCCCACACGCTGTCGATCGTCAAGGCTGACGTCGAAGGCACGCTGCACCGCGACCAGGCGCTCGACTTCATCGGCATCCGCCACACGGACGCGCAAGGCGCGATCCTCGGCGAGTACTGCTTCGTCGGCCTGTTCACCCGCGCCGCCACGTCCACGCCGCTGAACCGCCTGCCGTTCGCGCGCGGGCGCATCGCCAAGGTGCTGAGCATCGCAGGCGTGCGCCAGGAAGGCTTCCGCGCCGAGAAGTTCATCGAGATCCTCGAATCGCTGCCGCGCACCGAAGCGCTGGAAGCGGAGCCGGAATGGCTGGCCGAAGTGTGCGGCGCCGTCGTCTCGCTGTACAAGCAGCCGCGCACCAAGGTGTTCGCCCGCCGCGACGTCTATGCCCGCCACCTGAACGTGCTGGTCTACCTGCCGCGCGAGCGTTATAGCGCGAGCGTCGCCTCGGCGTTGGCCAAGGCGCTGCAGGCCAGCTCCGGCGCCCACCACGTCAGCTCGCAAACGCTGGTGGCCGACGGCCCGCTGGCGCGCGTGTACCTGATCGCCCACGGCGCGCGCTATCCGCTGGACCTGGAAACCGATATCCAGCAACCGCTGACGGCGGTGCTCGACGGCTGGCACGACAACTTCTCCAGGCTGGCCGACGCCGTCTCGAACGTGCCGATGCGCGCCCACCTGCGCCGCATGTGCGCCACGCTGCCGACCGATTACGTCGCCTCGACCTCGCCGGTGGCCGCCTTCTACGACCTGCAAACCATTTTGCAAAACACCGATCCGTCGCGCGTGGACGTGCGCGTGGACGCGGCGGCCGACGCCACCACCATCCGCCTGTACTCGGTGGACCGCGTGCCGTCGCTGTCGACCATCCTGCCGGCGCTGCACAACGCCGGCGTGGCGATCGACCGCGAACAGGCGCACTCGATCCGCATGGACGGCAAGCGCCACTTCGTCACCAGTCTGTCGGTCGATGAAGCGAGCGCCGCCAGCCTGGCCAAGCCGGAAGTGATTCCGGTCGCGCAAGAGCTGTTCGCATCCCTGTTCAACAACGAGGCCGAAGATGGCCGCCTCAATGGACTGGTGATCGAGGGTGGCTTGAGCCTGCGCCAGGTGCAGCTGGTGCGCGCCTATATGAGCTACTGGCGCCAGACCGGCAGCCAGTTCTCGGTGCGCTACATCGCCGAGACCTTGCGCAAGCAGCCGGCCATCGTCAAGCAGTTGGTGGACGCCTTCCTGCAGCGCTTCAATCCCGCGCTGGACCAGGCCACGCGCGACGCCGCGCTCGAATCGCTGGCCGCCATCAAGGGCCGCCTGCCTTCGATCAACCACGCCGACAGCGAGGAAGTGTTGGGCGCGATGACCGACCTGATGACCGCGACCCTGCGCACCAACTACTTCCAGAACAATCAAAAGGGCGACAAGATCATCTTCAAGTTCGACACCAGCAACCTGTCGCTGGTGCCGGAGCCGCGTCCGTTCCGCGAGATCTTCGTGTTCTCGCGCCGCTTCGAAGGCGTGCACCTGCGCGGCGGCCCGGTCGCCCGTGGCGGCTTGCGCTGGTCGGACCGCATGGAAGACTACCGCACCGAGGTCCTCGGCCTGGTCAAGGCGCAGATGGTCAAGAACGCCGTCATCGTGCCGGCCGGCGCCAAGGGCGGTTTCGTGTGCAAGCAGATGCCGAAGGACGCCGTGCGCGAGACCATCGCGGCCGAAGGCGAGGCCGTCTACCGTCTGTTCATCGCCAGCCTGCTGGAGATGACCGACAACCGCGTGCTCGGCAAGATCGTTCCGCCGGCGGACACCGTCTGCTACGACAGCGAAGACCCGTATCTGGTCGTCGCCGCCGACAAGGGCACGGCGACCTTCTCCGACATCGCCAACGGCATCGCCGTGCAGCGCGGCTTCTGGCTGGGCGACGCCTTCGCCTCGGGCGGCTCGAACGGCTACGACCACAAGAAGATGGGCATCACCGCCAAGGGCGCGTTCGAAGCCGTCAAGCGCCACTTCTATGAAATGGACCACGACATCCACGCCACCCCGGTGACCATGGTCGGCGTGGGCGACATGTCGGGCGACGTGTTCGGCAACGGCGCGCTGCTGTCGCGCAAACTGCAGATCGTCGCCGCGTTCGACCACCGCCACATCTTCCTCGACCCGACGCCGGACATGGAAAAATCCTTCGTCGAACGCGAGCGCATGTTCGCGCTGCCGCGCTCCTCGTGGGACGATTACAACAAGGAACTGATCTCGGCCGGCGGCGGCGTTTATCCACGCACCTCGCGCACGATCGAGCTGTCGCCGCAGATCCGCGCCGCATTGGACATCGAGGAAACCTCGCTGCCGCCGGAAGAACTGATGCACCGCATCCTGAAGGCGCCGGTCGACCTGTTCTACAACGGTGGTATCGGCACCTACATCAAGGCGTCGACCGAATCGCACGCGCAGGTCAAGGACCGCGCCAACGATAACATCCGCGTCGACGGCAACCAGCTGCGCTGCAAGGTCGTCGCCGAAGGCGGCAACCTGGGCGCGACGCAGGCGGGCCGCATCGAGTTCGCCCTGGCCGGTGGCCGCATCTTCACCGACGCCATCGACAACTCGGCCGGCGTGGATTGCTCCGACCACGAAGTGAACGCGAAAATGTGGTTGGACGTGGAAATGAACGCCGGCCTGCTGACCGAGGCGGACCGCAACCGCACGCTGAACGAAATGACCGCCGACATCGAGCGCCTGGTCCTGCGCGACAACACGCTGCAAACGCAGCTGCTGGTGCGCGAAGCGCAGGCCCAGACCGACGCCGCCGCGCAGGACGGCTACGCCGCGTTGATCGCCTTCCTGGAAGAGGAAGGCGCGCTGTCGCGCGACCTGGAGCAGTTGCCGACGGTGGCCGAGCTGGCGCGCCGCAAGGCCGACGGCCGCGGCCTGACCACGCCGGAGCTGGCAGTGGTCGTCGCCAACGTCAAGAACCGCTACAAGCGCATTCTGTCGGCGCTGCCGCTGACGGAGTACAGCTGGGCCGAGTCGGTGCTCAAGCCGTACTTCCCGGACCTGCTGGTGGCCACCCGTCCGGCGCTGGCGCACCCGCTGGCCAACGCCATCCTGGCGACCGTGCTGGCCAACGAATCGGTCAACCGCTGCGGCCCGCTGATGCTGCGCCAGCTCGCCGGCGAACACGGCGTCGACGAGGCGGATGTGATCATCGCGTGGGGCCAGGCCTGGTCCGCGCTGAACCTGGCGCCGATCTTCTCGACCTTGGACGCGGACGCGCTCAAGGTGCCGCGCGCCGTCTCGATCAAGGTCGACGGCCGCACCCGCGTGCTGCAAAAGGCCGTGATCGAAGGCGCGCTGACGGTTCCGGCCGACCAGTTGAAGGACGGCGTGGCCGAGTTGACCCGCCTGTTCGCCAAGCCGGAAACGCTGGCGCACCTGAGTGCCGACGACGGCCAGTCCGACGCCGAGCTGACGGCCGGCCTGCGTCCGGAATTCGTCGCCGCCTGGAAGGCGGTCGACGCCATCGAATCGGTGGCGGCGTTCGTGTTCGCGGCGCTGTCGGTGTCGCGTCCCGCCGGCATGGATTTGCCGGCCTTCCTGCAGGTCGGTCTGGCGCTGCGCGCGCAAGTGGGGATCGATACGCTGGAACGCGGCTTGAAACTGCCGGCCACCAGCCGCTCGCAGGAGCAGCTGCGCAGCTATGCGCAAAACGCGCTGCGCCGCACGCAGCAACGCCTGCTGTCGCAGGTGCTGCTGCACGCCACCGGCGCCCATTCCGGCGTGGAAGCGGTCGAACTGGTCGCCAACACGCTGGGCCTGACCGGTTACGCGGCCGCCACCGATCTGGAGCAGGCGATGCTGGACGTCTGGGCGCTGTCGGAGGCGACCAACTCCGGCAACACCACCCTGGCGGTGTAAGCGCATGAGCGAGCGTATCGACACCGTGTCCACCGCGTTACCGGAGGCGGTGCGCGCGCTCGCCGAAGCCGACTTTGGCGCCGTCGCGGCGCGCTTCGAGGCGGCCGGTTTCGTGGTCACCGAGCCGGCCGACGGCATCCTGACCATCAAAGGGCAGGGCGAGCGCGCGGCGATGCTCGTTTCCGTTGGCGTGCATGGCGACGAGACGGGGCCGATCGAAATGGTCGCCTACCTGCTGGACGCCTTGTCGCGGCAGCCGGCGGCGTTGGCGGTCAACCTGATGCTCTGCGTCGGCAATATCGGCGCCATCCGCGCCGGCAAGCGCTTCATCGACGCGGACCTGAACCGCATGTTCCGCGCCGAACGCGGCACCCTGGCCGGCACCGCCGAAGCGGCGCGCGCCGACGTGATGATCGCCGCCACCACCGCCTTTTTCGGCGACGCCGGGCCGGTGCGCTGGCATCTCGACCTGCACACGGCGATCCGGCCGTCGGTGTATCCGACCTTCGCCATCGTTCCCGAGATCATCGCCGAGCACACGCGGCGCGCGCTGATCGACTGGCTGGGCCTTGCCGGCATCGGCGCGGTGATCATGAATCCGGCCTCGGTCGGCACCTATAGTTACTACTCGGCGGAGCATCACGGCGCCGCCGGCACCACGGTGGAGCTGGGGCGCATCGGCACGCTGGGCCAGAACGATTTAACGCAGTTCGCCGACGCCTCGCTGGCGCTGGACGACTTGCTGCGCGGCGCGCCCAAGCGCGAAGCGAAGCGGGCGCCGCACGTGTTCAACACGGCGCGCCAGATCATCAAGTTGAGCGACCAGTTCCAAATGGCGTTCGGCAAGGACACGCACAACTTCACGGCCCTCAAGCAGGGCGACGAGATCGCCCGCGATGGCGACACCGTCTACACCGTGCAGCATCCGGAAGAGCTGGTGGTGTTTCCCAATCCCGACGTGCGGATCGGCCTGCGGGCCGGCCTGATGGTAGTGCGCGTCGACTGACTTTGCGATCACTCGTAGGGCGGATTAGCGCAGCGTAATCCGCCAAGCTCCGTCGGCGGCTCACGGGATTCCGCGCACCCGACGAAAATCGTCTTAACGCCGCTTTACCTCCCTTTACATTCCGCGCACTCATAGTCGGGCGATTAAGTTCGTTAACAGGTACAGCATTGTCCTTAACTATGGAGTAAGCACTATGACGACAGCAATCAGCGGTATATCGGGAGGCGCCAGCGCGCCGGCGTTCGACCCTGCCAAGGGCGCGGCGCGCATCGCCAACAAGGTGTTCGGGGAACTGGACGCCGACAAGGATGGCACGGTGAAGAAGGAGGATTTCGTCGCCGGGCTCGAATCGAAAGGCGTTTCGGCCACCGACGCGGCCAAGCAGTTCGACGCCATCGACAAGCAGAAGACCGGCTCGATCACGAAGGATGACCTGGAGACGGCGATCAAAAGCGGCGACTTCGCGCCGCCGCGTCCAGCCGAAGGTGGCGCCGCGCCGGCGCAAGGTGGCGGCGGCAAGCCGCAGGGCGCCGGTGGTGGAGCGGGCGGCGCGGGAGCGGCCAGCGCCGCGACCAAGACCTACGAAGCGGCGGACACGAACGAGGACGGCACCGTGTCGCAGCAGGAGGAGCTGGTGTACAGCATCTCGCATCCATCGGAAAGCTCCGGCAAAACTGGCACCAACATCGACGAACTGGCGTAATCAGAATTCCGCGCCGGTGGATTGAGCCGGCCGCAACCCGAAAAGGCTGGGGACGTACCCGAACGGGTACGTCCCCTGTGCGCCGCAGTGCGGGGTAAACGATCCCAGCGAACTGGCGTAAGCAGAATTGCGCAGCGGTGGATTGAGCCGGCCGCAACCCGAAAAGGCTGGGGACGTACCCGAACGGGTACGTCCCCTGTGCGCCGCAGTGCGGGGTAAGCGATCCCAGCGAACTGGCGTAATCAGAAT
>CAUPRW010000072.1:0-28604 GCA_963513825.1 uncultured Duganella sp. | reverse complement strand
GGCGTGCGCGCCGCGCTCGGCGCCGCCTGCGCCCACCTGGGCTGGCGCGCCGACCTCGCCGACGGCGCCGACGCCGCGCTGGCCATGCTGGCGGCGCGCGCGCGACGGCCGCGGCTACGACCTGATGCTGCTCGACCGCGTCATGCCGGGCATGGACGGCCCGGCGCTGCTGGCGCACATCCACGCCGCCATGATCGTGGCGTTGCCGCCGGTGCTGATGATGGTGTCGGAGCACGTGGCGGCGGGCGTGGCGGCGCGCGCCGGCGAGCTCGGCCTGGCCGGCGTGCTGGCCAAGCCGGTCACGCCGGCGCGCCTGCTCGCGCGCGTCGGCGCGCTGTTCACGCGGGACGCCGGCGACGGCGCGCCGGCCGATCCGGCGCCGGCGGGCACGCCGGTGCGGGGGCGGCTCGGCGGCATGCGCATCTTGCTGGTGGAGGACAACGACATCAACCAGGAGGTGGCGCGCTACCTGCTCACGCACGCCGGCGCGGCCGTCGACGTGGCCGGCAACGGCCAGCTGGCCGTCGACCTGCTGCTGGCGCACGGCGCGCCGCGCTACGACGCGGTGCTGATGGACGTGCAAATGCCGGTCCTCAACGGCTACGACGCCACCGTGGCGCTGCGCGCGGCCGGCGTGGCGCTGCCGGTGGTGGCGATGACGGCCAACGTGCTCGACGACGACCGCCGGCGCGCCGCCGCCGCCGGCATGGACGCCCACGTGGCCAAGCCGATCGACATCGAAGACCTGATCGGCGTGCTCACCGCGCTGGTGGGGCCGGCACCCGGCGCGGAGGCGCTGCGGGCCCCGCCCGCCCCGTCCTCCCCGCCCGCAACACCTGCTACGTCCGCCAGGTCCGCGCCGCCTTCGGCCGCCACGCCCGGCGCCGTGGCGGCCCCGGGCGACACCCTGCCCGGCATCGACCTGGCCGCCGCGCTGGCGCGCCTCGGCGGCGACCGGGGGGCGCTGGCGGCGCTGCTGCGGCGCTTCGGCCGCGCGCAGGGCGACACCGCCGACGAGGTGCGCGCGCTGCTGGCCGACGGCCAGCCCGGGCGCGCCGGGCAGGCGCTGCACCGCCTGCGCGGCGTGGCCGCCAACCTGGGCGCGACCGACGCCGCCCGGCTGTGCGCCACGGCCGAGGCCGCCCTCCACGACGGCGACGATGCCGCGCTGGCGGCCGCGCTGGCGCGGCTGGCCACGGCGCTGGCGGTGGTGGCCGACAGCGCCGAAATCCTGTCCGTGCAGGAACAATCCATCTCCACAAGCAACACCGACGCGCAGCTTTTACCGCAAAAGCTGGCGGAGTTGCAAAGTTTGCTTCAGAATAACAACCTCAAGGCCCTCGAGCACTTCCGCGCGCTGCGCCCCGCGCTGGCGGCGACGGCGCCAACCCAAGCCTTGGCCGACGCGGTCGAAACGCTCGATTTCGGCGCGGCGTGTACACTAGTGGAGACCATGTTGCAGCGAAAGGACAGTGCATGAGTTGGACCGACCTGGCCAGGAATGGACGCATCCTCGTGGTGGACGACGCCATGGAGAACATCCAGATCCTGCACCATGCGCTGCGCGACGAGCAGGAGGTGCTGTTCGCGCTCGACGGCGAAAAGGCGCTCGAGCTGGCGCACGTGCAGCAGCCGGACCTGATCCTGCTCGACGCCGTCATGCCCGGCATGGACGGCTACGATGTGTGCCGGGCGCTGCGCGCCGCGCCCCGGCTGCAAGACATCCCGGTCATCTTCGTGACCGCGCTCAACCAGCCGGAGGACGAAACGCGCGCGCTCGAGGCCGGCGCCGTCGACTTCATCAGCAAACCGTTCAACATCGCCGTGGTGCGCGCGCGCGTGCGCAGCCAGCTCACCATCAAGCGCCAGGGCGACGCCATGCGCGAGCTGAGCCTGACCGACGGCCTGACCGGCGTGGCCAACCGCCGCCACTTCAACGACACCATGGACGCCGAATGGCGCCGCTGCGCGCGCGCCGGCCTGCCGCTGTCGGTGATCATGATCGACGTCGACCACTTCAAGCTGTACAACGACCACTACGGCCACCAGGCCGGCGACGCCGTGCTGCAACAGATCAGCGCGGTGATGAAGCGCTGCGCCGCGCGCCCGCAGGACCTGCTGGCGCGCTATGGCGGCGAAGAGTTCATCCTGCTGCTGCCGCAGGAGGGCCCCGAGGGCACCGAGGTGGTGGCCGGGCGCATCCTCGACGAGGTGCGCAAGCTCAACCTGGGCCACGCGGCCTCGCCGACGGCGCCCTACGTGTCGATCAGCATGGGCCTGGCGACGGCGCAGCCGCCGCTCGAGCGGCAGGACGCCAGCGCCGTCGTGCGCGCCGCCGACGCGCGCCTGTACTGCGCCAAGCAAAACGGCCGCAACCGCTATTACGCCGACTGAGCCGGCCGCGCGGCGGGCGCCGGCGGTCGCGCACGATAGGACCGGCGCCTTGATCTTATTACAATTCCCCCCTAGAATCGGACCAATCATTCATTCTTGACAAGGGAACCCCGTGCGCACGTCCGCCCTCCTCACCCTCGCCTGTTTCACCGCCCTGGCCGCGCTGGCGCCGCTCGCGCGCGCCGACATGCCGCCGCAGGACACGGTCAAGGGCGCCAAGGACCACCCGCTGCTGTCGCGCTTCGAGGGCGCCAGGCTGGTCGGCTACGACGTCAAGCAATTCGACGAGGCGATGCTGCCGGCGGGCAAACGGATCGCCGACAAGGGCGACAAGGCCGCCTTCGACGCCAAGCTCGAGCTCGAAGGCAAGCGCACCCGCATCGCCTACGTCTACCCGCGCGAGCGCTCGTCGCTGGAAGTGATGCGCAACTACCAGGCCGCGCTCGAGAAGGCCGGCCTGAAGCCGCTGTTCAGCTGCGCCAAGGAGGCCTGCGGCGCCGACTTCGGCGAATACATGCTCAACACGCGGCTGGGCAACAACTACATCCAAGGGGACGGCAACAGCTACGATCCGTTCAACTACGGGCGCAACGACAACCGCTACCTGGTGGCCAAGGGCGCGCGGCCGGACGGCTCGGTGGTGCACGTGGCCGTGTACGTGGTGGCGCCGGTGGAAAACAAGAATGGCGGCGTCTACCTCGAAATCGTCGAGGCCAAGCCGATGGAGGGCGGCAAGGTGGCCGCCAGCCTGAACGCGGCCGACATGGCCAAGGGCATCGCCGCCGAAGGCAAGGTGGCCGTCTACGGCGTCTACTTCGACACCGACAAGGCCGACGTCAAGGCCGAATCGAAGGCGGCGCTGGGCGAGATGGCCGCGCTGCTGCGCCAGGACGCCAAGCTCAAGGTCTACGTGGTGGGCCACACGGACAATGCCGGCGCGCTCGCGCACAACCTCGAGCTCTCGCAAAAGCGCGCCGAAGCGGTGGTCAAGGCGCTGGCGGCGGACTACAAGGTCGACGCCAAGCGCCTCAGCGCCAAGGGCGTGGCGTCGTACTCGCCGGTGGCCTCGAACGACGCCGAGGCCGGCCGCGAAAAGAACCGCCGCGTCGAGCTGGTCAAGCAATAACCTCGGGGTCAAGTCTGTCATTTGGACACGGCCACGTCCGTCGGGGACCGCGCCCGGGGCGCTATTGCTCCTTGCGCGAGAACCGCTTGGCCTGGCGCGACGGCATCTGCGCGTTCAGGAACGCCACCGTCACATCGACCGTCGGCTGCAACCACGGATCGAACATCCAGAACGAATGCGGCGTGTCCGGCAACAGCACCACCCTGCTGTCGACGCGCATCTGCGTCATCTTCTCGACCATCTCGTCCCTGCCGACGGCAAAGCGCGGCTGGGCGCTGCCGATGAACAGGATCGGCGGCATGCTGGAATTAACGTACTGGATCGGCGAAGCCTCGCGCCACAACGCGGCGCGCTCCGCATAGCGCCCGCCGAACCAGTAGCCAGCCGCCGACACCGGCTTTTTCGGATCGTCCTCGTTGACCCGCGCTGCCTCCGACGTGAAGTCCGACAGGCCATCGATATTGACGATCGCCTGCACCGCGCTGGACACATCGCTGCCGGCCGCGCCGGGATCGAACTGGTTCATCTGCCCGGTCACGCCGGCCAGCGCGGCGATCTGCCCGCCGGCCGAGCCGCCCGCCAGCGCGATGCGCTTCGGATCGAGGCCATAGTCGCCGGCGTGCTCGCGCACCCAGCGCACCGCCGCGCGCACGTCGTGCACCGCCGCCGGATACATCGCCTCCCCCGCCAGCCGGTACGTGACCGTCGCCGACGCGTAGCCGTTGCGCGCCAGCCGCAAGGCCATCGGCACGAACTCCGAGCGGTAGCCGGAGCGCCAGCCGCCGCCATGGACGAACACCACCACCGGCATGTCCTGCTTGGCGTTACCGGGCAAATACAGGTCGAGCTTGAGGCAATGGCTGCCGTGCTGGCTGTAGGTCTGGTCGGCCACCACCCGCACGTCGGCCGGCACCGCCGCGCTGGCGATGCGGATCGCCGGGTACTTGGGCGAGAGCTTGTCGTAGGTGTGGGCGGCGTCGTAGGTGTTGGTGGGGTCCGCCGACGGCTCGACGCAGTCTTCGGCGGCGCGCGCGGCGCCGTGGGCCAAATATGCGAAGGTGGCGACGACGGCCACGCGCATGGCGACAGCGGCGACGGCCGCGTGAAGTCGGGCGGCGCGCATCATGCGTGCTGCCCGAAACCGCGTTGCGCGATAAACCGTTCAAGATGATGATCGACGTCGCCCAGGGTCGGCTCGATCGTCGTCAAGCGCTTGAAGTGGTGCGCGGCCGGCAGTTCGTCGGTCACGCCCATGCCGCCATGCAGCTGGACCGCCTGCTGGCCGATGAACTTGGCCGCGTGGCCGATGCGCACCTTGGCCGCCGACACCACGCGCCGGCGCTCCTCGCTGTCGCCGCAGGACATGCGCGCGGCCGCCAGCATGGCCATCGAACGCGCCTGCTCCAGGTGGATGTACATGTCGGCCATGCGGTGCTGCACCGCCTGGAAGCCGCCGATCGGCACCCCGAACTGCTTGCGCGTCTTGAGGTATTCCAGCGTGGCGGCGAACAGTGCGTCCATCACGCCAAGCGCCTCGGCGCACAGCAAGGTGGTGCCGTAATCGGCTGCCTCGTCGAGCATCTCGCAGCCGCCCCCCAACTTACTGAGCAGGGCCGACGCCGGCACCGCCACGTGGCTGAACTGCACCGTGGCCGCGCGCAGGCCGTCGATGGTGCGGTAGTCGCGCACGGTCACGCCGGGCGTGTCGGCGCGCACCACGAACAGGCTGATCCCGTGGGCGTCGCGCTGGGCGCCGGCGCTGCGGGCCGAGACGATCAGCGCGTCGGCCTGGCCGCCGTGGATCACCACCGTCTTGGTGCCGTCGATGCGATAGCCCTCGCCGTTGATGCCGGCGATGGTCTTGATGTCGGCCAGGTCGTGGCGCGATTGTTTTTCACCGAGCGCGCACGCCAGTTTGAGCTCGCCCTTGGCCACGTCCTCGAGCAACCGGTGCTGGTTGCCGGCCAGCGCCAGGAAGCGCGCGCCCCACACGGTGGCGAAATACGGCTCGACCACCAAGGCGCGCCCCAGTTCCTGCATCACCACCAGCAGGTCGACCGCGTCGCCGTCGAAACCGCCCTGCGCCGACGGCACCGGCAAGGCCAGCATGCCCAATTCGGCCAGGGTGTTCCAGGCCACGTCCGAGACGCCGCTGGCCGAATGGACGATGCGCTGGCGCACGTCGAAGCCGTAATCGTTGTCGATCCAGCGCCGCAAGGCGTCGGCGAACTGCAACTGCTCTTCTTTGAAATTGAAATCCATGCCGTTCCCTCACAGTCCCAGGATCATCTGGGTGATGATGTTCTTCTGTATCTCGTTGGTGCCGCCATAGATCGACGTTTTGCGGAAATTGAAGTAGTAGGCCGCCAGCGGCGCGGCCGCGTCGTCGCCGGTGACGGCGTGGTCGGCGCGGCCCTCCAGATAGTCCGTGTCGAAGGCCAGCGCGTCCGGCCCCAGCGCCTCGACCATCAATTCGGTGAGCTGCTGCTGGACCTCGGTGCCGCGCACCTTCAACAGCGACGCCTCCGGCCCCGGCGTGTGCGACTCGCGCGTGATCACGCGCAGCACCGTCGTCTCGAGCGCCATCAGCTCTATCTCCAGGTTGGCCACCTTGGCGGCGAACACCGGATCCTGCAGCAGCGGCTTGCCGTGCTTGAAGTGTTCGGAGGCGATCTTCTTGAGGAACAGCAGCTCGCGCTTGGAGCGCCCGACGCCGGCGATGCCGGTGCGCTCGTGGCCGAGCAGGTATTTGGCGTAGGTCCAGCCGCGGTTCTCCTGGCCGACCAGGTTCTGCGCCGGCACCTTGACGTTATCGAAGAACACCTCGTTGACCTCGTGGTCCTCGTCGAGCATGACGATCGGGCGCACGGTGATGCCGGGTGTGTCCATGTCGATCAGCAGGAAGGAGATGCCCTCCTGCTTGCGCACGGTGGCGTCGGTGCGCACCAGGCAAAAGATCATGTCGGCGTGCTGGGCCAGCGTGGTCCAGGTCTTCTGGCCGTTGACGATGTAATGGTCGCCCACCCGTTCGGCCGTGGTCTTGAGCGAGGCCAGGTCGGAACCGGCGCCCGGTTCGGAATAGCCCTGGCACCACCAGTCCTCGCAGCTGAGGATGCGCGGCAGGTAGTAGGCTTTTTGCGCGTCGCTGCCGAAGGCCATGAGCACCGGCGCGACCATGTTGACGCCGAACGGCAGGATAGGCGGCGTGCCGGCGCGGCCGCACTCCTCCTCCCAGATGTGGCGCTGCGTCGGCGTCCAGCCCGGGCCGCCGTACTCGACCGGCCACGACGGCGCGGCCCAGCCCTGGTTGGCGACGATCTGGTGCCAGCGCACGTAATCCCGGCGGCCCAGGCGCAGGTGGTTGCGCACCTTTTTTTGCAGGTCGGCCGGCAGGTTGGCGTCGAGAAAAGCGCGCACCATGTCGCGGAAGGCCAGGTCGGCCGCCGTGTAATTCAAATCCATGCTGTCTCCATGTCTAGCGCCGCCAAAAAGCACGAACGTTCAAATAATTCTACCCCAAGACACCGGCGCACACCGGTGCAATGACGTAAGGCGACCGAATCGGCGGGCTTGTTCACTTCGCGGCGATTTTCTTTACCACGGTGTCGGAAGGTTTTAACACATGTCCGGCGTGATCGTGCGGCCGCATCGCCGCCACCGGCTTGCCGCTGGCCTTCTCGACCAGCAACGAATGCGCCTCGCCCGTGGCGAACAGGTGGCGCTCGCCCCACTGGCGCAGCGCCAGCACCACCGGGAACAGGCTCTCGCCCTTGGCCGTGAGCACATATTGCTGGTAGGACGTGCCGTCAGAAGCGGGCTGGACCGTTAAGACGCCCTGCTCCACCAGCGCGCCGAGCCGGTCCGACAGGATGTTCCTGGCCACGCCGAGGTTGCGCTGGAAATCGCTGAAGCGGCTGATGCCGTCGAAGGCGTCGCGCACGATCAGCATGGCCCAGCGCTCGCCCACCAGATCGAGCGCGCGCGCCACCGGGCAGGCATCGTCCCGCATCGACTTCCTCTTCGCCATCCGAGCCTCCCATTGCTTGGTTGCATTTTAAAACCAGAGTAGCTAAACTACAACTGGTTTTAATTTGAAACCAAAATACTTCAGACTCCGCCGCCACAAATGCGGCAAACGGGCGGACAACGCCGCCGAAAGGAAATCATGCTTCGTGAAATGCCACGCCCGACGATCGCGCTGCTCGCCTGCGCGAGCGGCCTGAGCGTTGCCAACGTCTACTACGCCCAGCCGCTGCTCGACGCCCTCGCGGCCGACTTCGCCATCGAGCGCGGCGCCGTCGGCGGCGTCATCACCGTCACCCAGATCGGCAGCGTGCTGGCGCTGCTGCTGTTGGTGCCGTTGGGCGACCGCCTGCCGCGCAAACGCCTGCTGCTGGCGCAACTGCTGGCGTTGACGGCCGCACTGGCCGGCGTCAGCCTCGCCTCCACCGCCGGCGCGCTGTTGGCCGGCATGCTGGCGGTGGGCTTGCTCGGCACGGCCATGACGCAAGGCTTGATGGCCTACGCCGCCAGCGCCGCCGGCGACGCCGAGCGCGGCCGCGTGGTCGGTTCGGCGCAGGGCGGCGTGGTGGCCGGCCTGCTGCTGGCGCGCGTACTGGCGGGATTGGTCGCCGACGCGGCCGGCTGGCGCGCCGTCTACGCCGGCTCCGCGCTGGCCATGATCGCAATGGCGGCGCTGCTGTGGCACGCGCTGCCGGAGCTGGCGACGGCGTCGCCGCCCGTGCCGTACCGCCGGCTGCTCGGCTCCATGTACACGTTGCTGCGGCGCGACCGCATGCTGCGGGTGCGCGGCACCATCGCCCTGTTGATGTTCGCCGCGTTCAGCATCCTGTGGAGCGCGCTGGTGTTGCCGCTGAGCGAGGCGCCCTACGGCTACTCGCAGACGGCAGTCGGCGCGTTCGGGCTGGTCGGTTTCGCCGGCACGCTGGCCGCCACCCGCGCCGGACACTGGGCCGACCACGGCTGGGCGCAGCGCACCAGCGGCGGCGCGCTCGTGTTGATGCTGCTGGCGTGGCTGCCGCTCGGGTTGTTCGGCGTGGCCGACGGCAGGCTGGCGCTGGCGTCGCTGGTCGTCGGCATCCTCGCGCTCGACCTGGCGGTGCAGGCGCTGCAAGTGACCAATCAGAGCATGATCTTCCAGGCCAACCCGCGGGCGCACAGCCGCCTGGTGGGCTGTTACATGCTGTTTTACGCGGTGGGCAGCGGCGCTGGCGCCATCGCCGCGACGTCGGTCTACGCCGGGGCGGGATGGACGGGTGTGTGCGTGCTGGGCGGCGCCGTCAGCGCCACGGCGCTACTGTTTTGGGCGGCAACCCGACGTCCCTCCGCGTCCGCAAAAGCCGGGCCCGTGTCCGAATGTCGGCACTGACCCCGCCGTGGCTGACCCCGCCGTGGGGGGGCGGACTACTCGAGCGTGATCGCCAGGTCGCGGCCTTTGACGGCGGCGTTGCCGGCGTGGTCCTCGGCGATGATGCGCAGGATGTAGTCGCCCGGCCCCAAGGCGCCAACCTTCCATGCCCCCGGCGTGAGCTTGCCGTGCAATAGCGTGTTGTTGATGGCGTAGGCGAAGCGCGTTTCGGCGTTGCCGTGCACGGTGATGCCGCTGCCCTCGCCATAGGCCAGCTTGACCGCGTCGCGGTTGCGCGGGATGCGGTCGTACAGCTGCGTGATGACCGGCTGCTCCAGCCCCGGTATCGGCTGTCCGTTGGCGTTGAGCAACTGGTAGCCGAGCTTGTACAAGCCCAGCCGCCGCCGCGCCTGGCCGCCGTCGATGCGGTCGAAGGCATCGACAACGATGCCCACCTCGCCCAGCGAACGCCGCACCAGCAACCGCGCGCCGGCCTTTTCCTTGAGCGCCTTGCCGCCGGCGTCGCTCAGCGTGATGGCCTGGATGGTCGGCGCGATCGTGTCCTCGAGGTCGAAGAACGGCAACGTCAGCGGATTGAGCACGTCGCCGTTGGGCAGGTAGTCGAGGTGCACGTGCGCCATGCGGTTGACCGTGCCCAGCGTGTCGCCGACGACGAAGCGCGTGCCGCGCTTGACGCGCACGCCGTCGGCCACGCCCTTGTCGTCCTTGAGCAGCTGGAAGCGCGGGTCGGCCACCTTGTCGCGGCCGTCGCGCCCCACGCGCAGGTGGACGTAGTGCAGGCCGCCGAACGAGACGCCCTCCGACAGCTCGCCATAACCCCACGTCGCGCGCGGATCGGTCACCTTGCCGGCCGCCACCGCCAGCACCGGCGTGCCGATGGCCGCCTGCACGTCCAGCCCGGCGTGGAAGTGATGCCGGCTCTCGCCTTTGAAGTCGCCGCGCACCTCGCCCATCAGGCCGACCACCTCGTGCGCCTTGTCCTGCGGCTTGACCGGCCACGGCATCGTCGCGCCATGGGTCGGCGCGGCCGTCGGCGCCTCCTCCGGCGCGGGCGGCGCACCGGCCGCCGCCAGGCCGACGTGGTGCAGTTTGAAGGTGGCGCCGTCGGTGACGAACAAGGCGCCATCGCGGGCGATGGCGATGCCGCGCGGCGCGTACAGGCGCACCCCGCCGTCGGAGCCGTAGCCGGGTTGCGCGGGACGGTCGGCGTCCGGCAGCGGCAGCACCTCGCCGGCCGGCGTGACCTGCGCCAGCCGGCCGTGCGCGTTGCTGGCCAGGTAGAGGTAGCCGTCGGCCGTCACCGCCAGCGCCACCGGCGAGCGCAGCAGCGAATTGAGGTCGCCCTCGCGGGCCTCGGCCACGGTGCTGACGACGCCGTCCTTGCCCAGCTTGCGCAGCGCGTTGTTGCCGGTGTCGGCGATGTACAGGTCGCCGTTGGTGGCGACGGCCAGCCCGGTCGGCGCAGCGAACAGCGCTTGCGCCGCCGGGCCGTCGGCCTGGCCGGCGCGCCGTCCGCCGGCGATGGTGGTGACTTCGCCGTTGGGGGCGATGCGGCGGATACGGTCGTTGTAGGTGTCGCTCACATAGACCACGCCGGCGGCATCGACCGCCACGCCGACCGGGCCGTTGAAGCGCGCCGCCGCGCCCTTGCCGTCCTCGCCGCCGGGCAGGCCGTCGCCGGCCAGGGTGGAGACCTTGCCGTCCGGTGTGATCTTGCGGATGGCGTTATTGCCGGTGTCGGCCACGTAGACGTTGCCGGCGGCGTCGATCGCCAGGCCGGATGGCGTGTTGAACGACGCCGCCTCGCCCGCGCCCTCGGCGTAGCCCTCGACCGCGCCGGCCCACGTGTGGCTAACGCCGTCCAGCCCGATCTTGCGGATGCGGTTGTTGTCGCCGCCGTCGGCCACATACAGATTGCCGGCGCGGTCGAGCACCACGCCGAACGGGTCGGAGAAACGCGTGCGCCGCGCGCCGCCGTCGCTCATGCCGGGCTGGCCGTCGCCGGCGATGGTGCTCACGCGCGCGCTCCACTGGCGCGCCGTGCCTTGCGCGGCGGCCGGCGCGGCGGCGCTCCCGCCGCCATCCTTGGCCTGCCCGACGAGCAGATAGGCGACGCCGCCGCCGACGGCCGCGCCGCCAAGCGCCAGCGCGACCAGTGTGAGTTTGAATTGGGTTGGAGACACGCGCCACCTGGAGTTGACTTGACCAATCCACATTATTGCACGGGCGAATCTTTCACGGCCAGCGTCACTTCTTGCGCAAGCGCTTGAGCGCCGGCGGCAGCAGGTTGAACAGGCAAACCAGCGCATGCATCTGCCAGGGGAACACGCAGCGCGCGTCGCGCCGCTCGATGGCGGCGGCGATGCGCCGCACCGCCTCGGCCTCCGACATCAGGAACGGCTTGGCGCCGGCGTCGCCGCCGTTCAACTCGCGCAGGCGGGCGGTGTCGACGTAGCCGGGCACGATCGTCGTCACGGCGATGGCGAACGGCGCCAGCGCCTTGCGGTAGGCGTCGCAGATGGCGATGGCGGCGCGCTTGGTGGCGCTGTAGACGGAGCCGCCGGGATAGTCGCGCTGCAGGCCGGCGATCGAGGCCACCGCCACCAGATGTCCGCCGCCGCGCGCGATCATCGCCTCGGCGGCGGCGGCGAAGGCGTGATCGAGCCCGCCGACATTGACCCGCAACACCGACAGCGCGCGGTGCGGATCGCCGGCGATGGCCGCCGCGTCGGCGTACTGCCCCGCCGTGACGATCAACAAATCGAGGCCGCCGGCGGCGAAACCGGCCACCACTTCCGTCACCTGCGCGCGGTCGGCGATGTCGCAGGCATAGGCCTGCACGCTTTCGTTGGCCGCCAACGACGTCGGCGTCGGTGTCGGCAGGCCGGCGATCCTGGCGGGATCGCGTCCGCACACGGCCACGCGCGCACCCGCCCCGGCGTAGTGTCGTGCCAACGCCAAACCGATGCCGCTGGTGCCGCCGATGATCATCACGTGTTGCGCCGTCATCGCGCGGCCTCGTTACGCCGGCTGCTGTTGCGCATGGCCGGACGGCGGCCCTGCGCCGCCAGCGCGTAGGCCTCGCGCGCGCGCTCGTAGCCGTAGTTCCACGACGCGTCGACGTCGGCCACGTAGCGCTCGTAGCTGGCCGGCGCCACCAGCCGCATGCGGTTGCGCCGCCAGTCGAGGCGTTTTTGCACGCCGCGCCCGCGCATGGCGCGCCGCACGTCCGACGTGTCGATCCACACGTCGACCGGCTGCGCGTGCACGTGGCGCAGCCGCCGGTTGCCGTCGAAGCCAAACACGGACCGCAGCGCGGGAATGGCCAGCAGCTCGTCGTAGCCCTCCTTCATTTCCATGCTGACGTGGCGCGCCAGGCCCCGCGCCAGCTCCACCGGGAACAGATCGATCACGCCGCCCGTATAGTCGGCGCCGCGCGCGCTTTGGCAGCGGAAGTAGACCATGTCGGCGATCGAGATGCGGGCGGCGTCCCCCACCGGCATGGCGGTATCGACCAGCAGATCGGGCATCACCGCGTCGGTCCAGCCGTCGGCGCCGATCGCCGATGGCATGCCGTTGGCCAGGGCGGCGGTGCGCTCGTCGCAAAAAAGCGTGACGCCATAGATCGGGCGCCCGAGGCGTGGCCGGCCGACCTGCCCGGGGCCGTACAGCAGCTTGCCACCGATGATGCCCAGTGCCGGGCCTTGCCCGTGCGCGTTCGGCGGCAGCGGCAGCTCCGGCGGGATCTCGAACAGATAATCGTTGTACAGGTCGGGCAGGTGCACGGCCAGGCCGCCATCGAGGCGCCGCCGCGCCACGGCCAGCAGCGCGCCGGCGGGCGTGGCGCAGTGGTTCGAGCGCAGGTCGCCGAGGAATTCATACATCCGCCGCGATGCCAGCCACGCGCGGCGCGCGGCGGTGTCAGGCAGGCCGGCGATGATGGCGCCGGCCACCGCGCCGCCGCACGTGGCCAGCAGCAGGTCTGGCGCGCGGCCGGCGTCGACGGCCGCCGCGTGCATGCCGAGGTAGTAGCCGAAGCGGAAACCGCCACCGGCCAGCACCATGCAGCGTTCATATTGGGGGTATCGCTCGGCGTGCGTCATGCGTGACATAATGCACAATTACATAGTTAATAACAAGGATGGTTCAACAAATGCCGCGTAAGCCAGGTCCACGTGACGGGGCACAAGAGCCTGTGCCAGCGACGGCGCGCTGGACGCAACTTGCGCTCAACGCCGCGCTGTTTGGCCTGTGCTACCCGTTGACCAATCACCTCGGCCATTTAAAGGCGCAGCAAGCGGCGCTGGACGGCGTGGCGATGCCGTGGGAAGCCTCCGTGCCCTTCGTGGCCTGGCTGGTGCTGCCTTACATGACCTCAGGCCTGCTGTTCGCGCTCAGCTTCCTGCTGGTGCGCGGGCGCGGCGCGCTGTCGGCGCTGAGCCGCCGCGTGGCCTGCGCCACGGTCGTCGCCTGCCTGGTCTTTGCCGCTTTTCCGCTGCGCTTCGAACTGGCGCGGCCGGCGGTGGACGCCGCCTTGCCGGCCTGGTTGTTCGCGCAACTGGAGTTGGTGGACCGGCCGTACAACCAGCTGCCGTCGCTGCATGTGGCCTATTGCGTGATCTTTTGGCCGGCGCTGCGCACGGTCGCGCGGGCGGCGTGGCAGCGCGCGGCGCTCGCCGCGTGGCTGCTGCTGGTGGCCGCCAGCACGGTGTTCACCTATCAGCACCACGCGCTCGATGTCGTTGCGGGCGCACTGCTCGGTGTTGTGGCGATCGGCTTGCTGCCGCCGCCGGCCGCCGGCGACGCGCCGCGCAAGCCGGTCGGCTTTTGCTACGCCACACTGGCCGGCCTGTCGTTGCTGGCGTGGTTGGCACTGGGCGGGGTGTGGTGGCTGTATCTCTGCGCCAGCCTGCTGCTGGTGGCGCGCGCCTACCGCGCCGGCGCGGCCGGCTTCCTGCACAAGCGCGCGGGGCGCCATCCGGTCTGGGTATGGCTGGTGTACGCGCCCTACCTGGCCGGCTATTGGCTTACGTGGCAGCTGGTGCGGTGGCGCGAACGCGGTCGGCCGGCTTTCGTCCACCATGGCGGCCGGTTGTGGGTGGGGCGTCGCTTGAGCAACGCCGAGGCCCGGCGCTTGCCGGCCGGTTGCGTCGTCTTCGACCTCGCCAATGAGTTGAGCGAGACGCCGGTTTTGCGGGGCGGCGTCTATTGTCACTTTCCGCTGCTGGATCTGGAGCGGCCGACCATGCAGTCGGCGCGCCATATCGTCGAGGCGATCGGGCATTGCGTGGGTCAGGGCCGTCCCGTTTATCTGCACTGCGCCATGGGTTATCGGCGCAGCCTCGAAGTCGCCGATCTTTATCAGGCATTTCGTTTGGCGGACTAATGGCGCTTACTCCGTCGGGCGATGCCGGCGGCTCTTGGCGGATTACGCGCTGCGCGCTAATCCGCCCTACCTGTTTGGGGGCTTACTATACTATGAGTTTTTCGATCTATCAGTTGAAACCACGGTTCCAGCGCTTGTTGCAGCCGCTCATGCGCGCGCTGGTGCGCTGGCGCGTTTCCCCCAACCAGATCACCGTGGCGACGATGCTGCTGTCGATCGCTTACGGCGCGGCGCTGGCGCTGTGGCCGCGCTGCGCGGGCCTGTGGGTCGGTCTGTCCGCCCTGCTGTTGCTGCGCATGGCGCTCAACGCCATCGACGGCATGCTGGCAAACGCCACCGGCCAAAAGACCCTCCTCGGCGCGCTGCTCAACGAAATTTGCGACCAGGTGTCGGACGTGGCGCTGTACCTGCCGTTCATGCAGGCGGCCGGCGTGGCGCCGGCGCTGGCGCTATTGGCGGTGATCGCCGGCCTGCTGGCCGAATTTGCCGGCGTGCTGGCGCCGTCAATCGGCGCCGCCCGTCGCTTCGACGGGCCGATGGGCAAGAGCGATCGCGCTTTCTGGTTCGGCCTGCTCGGGCTGCTGGTCGGCTTCGGCGCCCCCGCGCCGCTGCTGCACGGCGTGCCGGCGCTGGTGATCGCGCTATCCGTTTGGACCGTGGTCAACCGGCTGCGCCAGGCGCTGCACGCTTGCTCGCCAGCGAGACCGTGAAGATGCCTTCCAGGCCGATGCTGGTGGCGACCTTTTGGCAGCCGGCGGCGGCCACCAGGGCGTCCATCTCGGCCTGCGGGCGCGGACGCATGCGCCACGGCGTGCCGCGATGGCTGGTGAGGGTCAGCGCGATCATGTCGAGTTGCGGGTGCCACGGCTGGCCGGTGTAAATCAAATGGCCGCCGTCGCGCAGCACGCCGTGGATGCCGCGCAGTGAAGCCGCCACCGGCGCGTTGTCGCTGAACAGCTCATACAGGCCGGAGACGACGGCGATATCGTACTGCCCCTCGTCGGCGCGGTAGCTGTCGGCGCTGAAGGCGTCGCGCAGTTGGTAGTCAATTTTGGCGTTCAGGCCCAGTTGCCCGGCCAGCAGGCGCGCCTGGTCGAGGTTGTGCTGGGTGAAGTCGCGCAACGTCACTTCGATGGCCTTGTCCTGGAAGCGCTTGACGGTCTCCAGCACGTAGCGACCGGAGCCGGCGGCGACGTCGAGGATGCGCAGCGGCCCCTCGCCCCGATGGGCGGCGATGCGCTGCTCGAGCATGCGCTGCAGCTGGCGCTTGCGCTGGCGGATGCCGCGCCAACCGACCGCGTCGAGATAGCCGCGATCCATCGTCTTACCGAAGATGAAACGGCCACCGGCCTCGTTGCGGTAGACGTAGTCGAGCGAGGCGCCGGAATCGAAGCCGTGTTCGAGGCCGAGCCGCATGCCGTCGCTGACCGGCCCCATCATTCCCAGCATCACCCGTTGCAGGCCGAACCAGGCCTTGGCCAGCGGGCCGCAGCTTTGTCCGGCCAACAGCGCGGCGTAGCGGCGCGCGCTGTGGCTGTCGCGGTCGGCCGTCAGGTAGTGCGCGGCGGGCGTCGGCGGGCGCGCGTAGCAGTCGTCGACGAAGCGCCGGCTCTGGTCGAGCGCGACCGAGGTGTCCTCTTCGTAGAACAGCGCGTGGAAGGCGTCCGGCAGGCGCACGTAGCGTTTGAGCGGCGAGCTCAAACGATCGTGGAAGCGCTGCTGCGGCCCCTCCTTGACGACGAAGTCCTTGCCCGCCGCAAGCATCAACACCGGCGTGTCGATGGCGGCGGCGTCTTCGACGATGCGCTTGGCCGTGTCGGCCAGGCCCAGCAGCACGCGGGCCGAGATCGCCTTGGCGATCAGCGGATCGGCGGCGTAGGCGGCCGCCTCGCGTGCCGAATGGGTCAGCATGCCGGGCCGGATGTAGCTGGTGACGAACAGCTCCGGCTTGAAGCGGCGCGCGAAGCGCAGCGCCGGCTTGGCCAGCGGCACGTACAGTTTGATCTCGAACGCGGCCGCCGCCATGATGACACCGCGCACGCGCGGCGCGTAGTCGTGCAGCCAGGTGGCCGCGATCACCGCGCCGACGCTGTTGGCCACCACCATGATGTTCTCGATGGCGAAGCCGTGGCGGGCGACGATGTGGGCGACGAAGGCGTCGAAGTCGGCCACCAGCGTGTCGAAGCCAGGCGCGTCGCCGCGCTCGCCGGGCGAGTGGCCGTGGCCGCGCGCGTCCCAGGCGAAGGCCCAGTCGCCGGTGAAGCCGAACTGCTCGACCAGCGGCGCCACGCGCCCCGAATGCTCGTGGCCGCGGTGCAGGAACACCAGCGCCCGCGGTTGCCCGTCCTGGCGCGGCGCGGCCGGTTGCCAGGCGCGGTAGAACAAGCGGGTGCCGTCGTCGCAGGTGAAGCCGGACTCGTTCGTGTTCCATGCTAATGAACGTTCAGCTTTCATGGGTGGCTTTCGGTGAAGTGGGTGATGAGGAAGTACAGCAAGGGGGCGGTGACGACGAGGCTGTCGACGCGGTCGAGGATGCCGCCGTGGCCCGGTATCAGCTGGGAGAAATCCTTGACGCCGTAGGCGCGCTTGGCGGCCGAGAACATCAGGTCGCCGCAAAAGCCGCCGACCGATAGCAGCAGCGCGTACAGCGCCAGATGGCGCGCGTCGGCCAGGTGCAGATAGCGCCCCAGCGCCAGCGACAGTCCCAGCGTGACGGCCACGCCGCCGGCCAGCCCCTGCCAGGTCTTGTTGGGGCTGATGCCGGGGGCGATGCGGTGGCGGCCGAATACGCTGCCGCCGATGAACTGGGCGACGTCGTTGAGCGCCGTCAGCGCATACAGGTAGAACAGCCACGACAGGCGCTGGCCCGCCTCCAGCGGCAGCGTGTCGTAGCGCATGAGGAAGCTGCAGCTGTAGCACAACGTCAGCCACAACAGCCAGGCCAGCACCGGGGCGGCGCGCCGGCGCCGGTACGTGAGCAGCAGCAGCGCCAACATCGGCGGCGCCACCGCGTCGAGCGCGCCCGGTCGCAGGCGGGTGGCGATGATGACCGCCGACAGCACCAGCGCGGCCAGCCATGCGAAGCGCCGGCCGCCGAACGGCGCCAGCTCGCGCAGCGCCAGCATGCCGATCACCAGCACCAGCAGCACGGTGCCGGCGGGATGCAGCAGCAGGCTGGCGGTCAGCACCGGAAAGATCAACCACCAGGAATTGACTTGCAACCTCAACTGGCTGTACGGCCTCGCGCGCAGGGTCCAGCCCACGCCCAGCGACGCCATTCCCAGCAGCAGGTACAGCATCCCCAGCGAGACGATGATTTCCGTACCGAGCGAAGCCGTTGGAAATTGCATAAATACCTCAATTAATGAGATTGCAATTATATGCCTAAAAAAAAGCCCGCTACGAGAGCGGGCTAAATCTATTTCCTTGGAGGAGAATAGAGGAGACAGAAGAATGATGCCTGAGGGGTCGATATATATCCAATTTATCTTTGGAATGGTGGATATTCACCAAAGGCATAACATGTATCCATGAGGCAATACGGGTTGACGGACGCAGCCGCGGCTTACTTCGGATCGGCCGCGTACGGCAGCACGCGCGATGCCATGCGCGTGTCGGTCTTGAGCAGCGCCACTTCGTCGGCGAGGATGTGCACCGCTTCATTGAGCAGCACATCCTTGGCCGCCTTGGCCGCTTTTTCCGCTTCCAGCTCGGCCGCCAGCGAACGCTCGGCGCCCTGCAAGCCGTCGTCGCTGCGCAGCGCGCCCTTGACCGAGGCCACCTTCGGCACCGGCGCCGCCTTGCCGCTGGCCGGCTTGGCCGCGATCGCCTTGTTCAGCGCCTCCTTCGGATCGGGCACCAGGATCGGATCGTCGGCGCCCGGCGTGTTGGCCAGCAGACGCGCCTCGCGCAGCTTGGAGCGCGCCTCCTGCTGCTCGCGCTCCTTGCGGCGCACGGTCTCGTTGAGCGAAATCGAGTTCTCCTTGCGCTGCTTCTTGACCAGCGCGATATCCTCGGCCAGGTACTGGAAGTCCTTGTCCTTGGCGACGCGGGCGTCGTGCTTTTTGTCGAGCATCGGCACGATTTCCTTGAGCTCGCCGGCCGGGATGTAGACGGCCGGTTTGATCGAGGTCCATGGCAAGGCGTTGTCGTAGCTCGACTCGCCGAAGTTCTCGCCGTCCGACATGGTCGGCAGCTTGATGTCGGGCGTGACGCCGCGCAGCTGCGTGGTGCCGCCGTTGATGCGGAAGAACTGGGCGACGGTGAACTTCAACTCGCCGTACTTGACCTTTTCGCTCTGCGAGAAGCGGTCCAGGCCGAACAGCGTCTGCACCGTGCCCTTGCCGAAGCTCGGCTCGCCGATGATGATGCCGCGCCCGTAGTCCTGGATCGCCGCCGCGAAGATTTCCGACGCCGACGCCGAGCCGCGGTTGATCAGCACGCCCATCGGGCCGTCCCACGCCATGCCGGCGTTGGTGTCGCTCTCGACCTCGACCTTGTTGTCGGCGCTGCGCTGCTGCACCACCGGGCCCTTGTCGATGAACAGGCCGGTCAACTCGACGGCCTCGTTGAGCGAGCCGCCGCCGTTGTTGCGCAGGTCGATGAGCACGTTGTCGACCTTGTCCTTCTTGAGCTCGGCCAGCAGGCGGGCCACGTCGCGCGTGGCGCTCTTGAAGTCCTTCTCGTTCTTGCGGCGCGCCTCGAAGTCCTGGTAGAACGTCGGCAGCGCGATCACGCCCACGCGGCGCTTGGCGTTGCCGTCCTTGACCTCGTAAATGGTCTTCTTGGCCGACTGCTCCTCCATGCTGATCTTCTGGCGCACCAGCGAGACGAACGCGTGCTTGCCGTCCGGGCCGACGTCGGCCGGGATGATCTCGAGCTTGACGGTCGAATCCTTCGGTCCGCGGATAAGCGCGACGACGTCGTCGAGGCGCCAGCCCATGACCTCGGTGAGCGGGGTCTTCTCGTCCTTGGCGACGGCGACGATCTTGTCGCCGACCTTGATCTTGCCCGACAGGCCGGCCGGGCTGCCCGGCACCACTTCGCGCACGACGGTGTAGTCGTCGCGGCTTTGCAGGACGCAACCGATGCCCTCGAGCGAGAGGCGCATGGCGATGTCGAAGTTTTCGGCCGCGCGCGGGCCGAGGTAGTTGGTGTGCGGTTCGATCGACATCGCGTAGGCGTTCATGAAGATCTGGAACACGTCCTCGTTGGTCGGCTTGCGCGACGGGATCAGGTAGTTCTCATAGCGCTTGTCGAGCGTCTCGCGGATGCCCTTGTCGTCCTTGCCGGCCAGCTTGAGGCGCAGCCACTCGTTCTTGACGCGCTTGCGCCACAGGTCCTTGACCTCGGCGTCGCTCTTGGTCCACTCGGCCTTTTCGCGGTCGTACTGGTAACTCTCGTCGGAGGTGAATTCGAACTTGCCGGTCTTGACCAGCTCGCGCGCGTAGGCGATGCGCTCGGTCAGGCGCTGCTGGTACAGGTTGAAGATGGCAAACGGCACGCTGAGGTTTTCGCCGGTGATGGCGTCGTCGAGGCGGGTGCGCACGATGGCGTACTGGTCGATGTCGGCCTGGGTGAAGAACAGTTTTTCCGAATCGAGCGACTTGAAGTAGCGGTCGAAGATTTTCTCGGACATGGCGTCGTCGAGCGGCACGGCCTTGTAATGCAACTTGCCCAGCACCCGCGAGGCCCACAGCGCCGCCTGGGTTTGGCCCGCTTGGGGCTTGAGTGGGGTATCTGCCGTTTTTTCCGGCGCGGCGGCGCCGGCCTGGACTGACAGGGCCGACAATACGGCCACCAACAGCATTTGCTTCTTCATCGGCTTTACTCCGGTACGTAATAATCTATTTATCGGTGACGCAATTCGTGATGCGTATCTATTTACCTAAGCCGCACGGCACGATTTTATTCTACAGGATAGCGGCCCGGGCGCAGCATCGCGCAGCCACAGTTTCCCCGGGCAAGCTTAAGCATGACTGAAAATCGGTTTCTCTCCAACAAGAACCGCCGGCCGGCGCGCCGGGCCGCCGACCACCGTTCCAATTAAGTCATTGTTTCAAAAAGGAAAAACAAAGTCCGCTCAATGATTTATATTGCCATGCAGCAAAACTATGCTATCATTCTGTCCAGTACAGCAATTATTGGCGCGCCAAGGAGTTTCCGGCGCCGCCCGCACGCCTCCAACTGGTGAGGCGCAGTTTTCAGGCCGTCTCACGCAGTCGCTCCTTCAGAGCACGCCCGTCTACCGGGCACACCTAACAGCAAGACTTTTTCTCTAAAGAGATCCATGAGCACAATTACGATGAATACCCGTCACTGGAGTGTCGGCACCAAGATTACCGTTTTCACTTTCGCGCTCATCAGCGTGATCCTGGCCATACTGCTCACGCTCATCAGCCTGAGCACCTCGGCGATGCTCAAGGAGCGCGCCAAGTCCAACGTCGCCAATTCCCTCAACGGCATCAGCAACACCGTCGAAGTGTTCAACATGGCCATGACCAACGAGGCGTCGAGCTTTGCGCGGCTGTTCGCGGCCGGCTTCGGCGACGGCAAGTTCGCGCTGGACCCGGACACCAAGGTCGAGATCGCCGGCAAGCCGACGCCGACGCTGCTACACAACGGCAAAGCGCTCAACCTGGACTTCGGCATCCCCGACAAGTTCACCGCCGAGACCGGCGTGATCGCCACCATCTTCGCCGCCGATGGCGAGGAATTCGTGCGCGTGAGCACGTCGCTGAAGAAGGAAAACGGCGAGCGCGCCGTCGGCACCCAGCTCGACCACGCGCACCTGAGCTACGCCCCGCTGCGCGCCGGCAACAGCTACATCGGCCTGGCCACCCTGTTCGGCAAGCAGTACATCACCCAGTACGACCCGATCAAGGGCGCGGACGGCAAAGTGATCGGCGTGCTGTTCATCGGCCTCGACATTTCCAAGAACATGACTATGCTCAAGGACAAAATCAAGGCCATGACCATCGGCGAGACCGGCTATATCTACGTGCTCAACGCCGCGCCGGGCAAGGACCAGGGCAAGATGCTGATCCACCGCACGCGCGAAGGCGAAAACCTGTTAGAACGCAAGAGCGCCGACGGCCGCATGTTCATCCAGGAAATGCTCACCGCCAAGCAAGGCAGCATGACCTACGACTGGCCCGACGCCGAAGGCAAGGCGCCGCGCGAAAAAATGGTCGAGTTCAAGACCTTCAAGGATTGGAACTGGCTCATCGTCGGCGGCACCTACACCGAGGAAATCACCCGCGAGGCGGCCACGCTGCGCAACCGCTACGCCGCGCTCGGCCTGGGCGCGCTGGTGGTGTTCGCCGGTGTGTTGTTCTTGCTGGTACGCGCGGTGGTCTCGCGGCCGCTGGCGCGCGCCGAGCAGGCCGCCACCCGCATCGCCCAGGGCGACCTCGACGTCCACCTGGAAATCGACAACAAGGACGAGATCGGCCTGGTGCTGCGCGCGCTCAACGGCATCAGCCGCAACCTGTCGACCGTGGTCGGCCAGGTGCGTACCGGCGCCGAGCAGATCACCACCGCCTCGGCCGAGATCGCCAGTGGCAACCTCGACCTGTCGTCGCGCACCGAGGAGCAAGCCTCCAGCTTGGAAGAGACGGCCGCGTCGATGGAGCAGCTCAGCAGCGCCGTCAAGCAGAACGCCGACAACGCCGCCCAGGCCAACCAGATGGCGCTGGCCGCCTCCGGCATCGCCGCCAAGGGTGGCGAGGTGGTGGCGCAGGTGGTCGACACGATGGGGTCGATCAACGCCTCGTCGCGCAAGATCGTCGACATCATCTCGGTCATCGACGGCATCGCCTTCCAGACCAACATCCTGGCGCTCAACGCCGCCGTCGAAGCGGCGCGCGCCGGCGAGCAGGGCCGTGGTTTCGCGGTCGTCGCCAGCGAGGTGCGCAGCCTGGCGCAGCGCTCGGCCACCGCCGCCAAGGAAATCAAGGCGCTGATCGACGACTCGGTCGGCAAGGTCGACGTTGGCAGCCGCCAGGTCGAGCAGGCTGGCACGACGATGCGCGAAGTGGTCGACAGCGTGCGCCGGGTGACCGACATCATGTCCGAGATCAGCAGCGCCAGCGAAGAGCAGCGCGCCGGCATCGGCCAGGTGCACGAAGCGATCGCCCAGATGGACGCGGTCACGCAGCAAAACGCCGCGCTGGTGGAAGAAGCGGCGGCCGCGGCCCACGCGCTGCAAGACCAGGCGCACGAGCTCGAGCAAGTGGTGCGCATCTTCAAGCTCGGCGGCCAGCAAACCCGCCTCGCCCTCAACTAAGTCGGGGTCAAGTCTGACATTTGGACACGAGCGCGTCCGTAAACCCGGCGGCGGCCTACGCCGTCGCCGGTCTACGAGATCGCCAGTTGCAGCGCCGCCTCGGCATGCAAGGTGGTGGTATCGAACAGAGGCGTGGCGCAATCGGCTTGGTTGATCAACAGCGCGATCTCCGTGCAACCGAGGATGACGCCCTCGGCGCCTTCGGCGACTAGTTTCCCGACCACCTGCAAGTAAAAGCGCTTGGACTCCTCGCTCAACACGCCACGGACCAGCTCGTCGACAATGATGGCATGGATACGTGCCTGATCGGCCTCGTCCGGCACCACGGGGGTGATGCCGTGGTCGATGAGGCGCTGTTTGTAGAACGTCTCCGACATCGTGAACTTCGTGCCCAGCAGACCAACCCGCCGCGCCCCCCGGCTTTTTATTTCCGCGATGGTCGGTTCCAGAATGTGAAGCAGCGGCAAAGGCGACCCGCCCTGCACCTCGTCGAACACCTTGTGCATGGTGTTGGTGGCGATCAGCCCGACGTCGGCCCCGGCGGCGCGCAACTTGTGGGCGATGTCCACCATGTCGGCGGCGATCAAATCCCAGCGGCCGGCGGCGCGCCACACATGGTATTGGTCGAGATTGACGCTGTAAATGACGATCTCCGGATAGCTGTCCCGGCCGAACCGGCGCACATAGGAGCGGGTGATGTGCAGGTAATAGCTGACGGTCGACTCCGGACTGAGGCCGCCGATGATACCGATCTTTTTGTATGCCATGTTCAAGCTGGTGGGAGATAAGGCAGGAGATTGCGCATCGCGCGCGCGACATAGTCGTCTTTTTCGCCGACGGGGGCGACGTAATGGATGGCCTCGCGCGCCGCGTCCTCGCCGGCTAGGCGGGCGATGGTCCAGCAGGCGAGATACTGCGCGCCCAGGCAACCGCCGGCGGTGGCGATATTACCCCGCGCAAAGAACGGCTGGTTGAGCACCTCGACGCCGGCCTCTTGCACCCAAGGCTTGGTGGTGAGGTCGGTGCAGGCTAGGACGCCGTCGAGCAGGCCGAGCTTGGCCAGCACCAACGCGCCCGAACACTGCGCGCCGAGCAATTGCCGGTCCGGGTCGAGACGCAGTTGCGCCATCAGCGCCGGATCGGCCACGTGCCGCCGGGTCAGGGCGCCGCTGCCGACCAGCACCGCGTCGGCAGTGGCGGCCTCGGCCAACGTGGCCTGGGCCTCGACGACGACGCCGTTCATCGACCGCACGCGCGGCGTTGGCGAGGCGATCGACACGCGCCAACCCGGCCGCTTGACGCGGTTAAGAATCCCCAGCGCGATAAACGAATCGAGTTCGTTGTAACCTTCAAAGGTAAGTATGGCGATATGCATGCAAAGACTTTATCCCATCCGCGCACGGTTGTCATTAAAATAAGTCGGGGTCAAGTCTGTCTTTTGGACACGGGCGCGTCCGTGCAGCGCATCGGCGCCCACGGGCCGCGCGCCTCCCGCCCGGCCGCCGTGCGTTTTACACTATAATTGGCGCATGGGTCATCTCTTCCACCACCGGCGCCGCACCAGCCTGATCGTTTGCATCGCGATCCTGCTGAACCTGCTGACGCCGGCGCTCGGCCAGGCGATGTCGACCTTGCTGCGCGACCCGCTCTCGCTCGACATTTGCAGCGCGAACCCAAGCAAACGCACCACCGACACGCCGGCCGCCGGCATGGCGCACTGCGCCTTCTGCGCCACCCACGCAACGCCGTCCGCGCCGCCGCCGTCCATGCCGGCGCTGATCGCATTGATCGACGGTCACGACGTCTACCCGTCGGCCACCTATTCATCCCCGTCCCCGCTGCCGGCCTGGCCCAACGCCAGGCCGCGCGGCCCGCCGCCGCTGTCCTGACCCAAGACTGAAACGCGCGATGCGACGTCCAACCGGGCGCCGCCGGCATGCGTCCGCTCCACCTTCCCTGTCAGGATCTGTATGCAACGACGTTACTTCCTCTCGACGCTGGCGGCCTCGCTGGCGCTGCTGCCGGCCGCCGCCAGCCGCGCGGCGGCCGCCTTCAACGGCATCGACATCACCGGCGCGGCCATCGGGCCGGACTACCAGCTGTTCTACGCCGACGGCAAACCGGCCTCGCTGCGCGACTTCAAGGGCAAAACCGTGCTGCTGTTCTTCGGCTTCACACAATGCCCGGACGTGTGCCCGACGGCGCTGTCGCGCGCCGTTGAAATCAAGCGCCTGCTGGGCGCGGACGGCAACAAGCTGCAAATCGTCTTCGCCACCGTCGACCCGGAACGCGACACCGGGCCGCTGCTGACCGAATATATGCGCGCCTTCGATCCTACCTTTGTCAGCGTGCGCGGCAACGCGGCGCAAACGGCCAAGGCGGCGGCCGACTTCAAGATCTTCTATCGCAAGGTGCCCAGCGGCAGCTCGTACACGATGGACCATACGGCGATTACCTATGTGTTCGACGCCACCGGCAAAATCCGCCTCGCCTTCAAACACGACCAATCAGCCATCCAATGCGCTGACGACCTGCGCAAACTGATGGCCCCCGCACGACCAACCAGCTTCCTGAAAGGACTCTTCCAATGAAAAAACTGCTCTCCCTGTTGCTGCTCGCCGCCCTGCCCGCCCTCGCCCAAGTGACCGTCGGCGAACCATGGGTGCGCGCCACCGTCGCCGCGCAAAAAGCCACCGGCGCCTTCATGACGCTCACGTCGACCAAGGGCGCCAAACTGGTCGGCGCCAGCTCTCCGGCGGCCGGCGCGGTCGAAGTCCATGAAATGAAAATGGTCGGTGACGTCATGAAGATGCGCCAGCTCGACACCCTGCCGCTGCCGGCCGGCCAGGCGGTGACGCTGGCGCCCGGCGGCTATCACCTGATGCTGCTTGACGTCAAACAGCAATTCAAGGACGGCGACAAGGTGCCGCTGACGCTGGAGATCGAGGACGCGCAAAAGAAACGCAGCAAGTTGCAGGTGGAGGCGATCGTGCGTCCGCTCGGTGGCGCGCCGATGAAGCATTAAGTCCCGGGCGCTGGGCGCGGCAAGTGGCCGTTCGCGGCCGCTCTCATCGCCACACCACGACTGCCCAAGCGACGGCGCCGGCGATCAACAGATACGGCCAGGACCGCAAGGCGATTTTCCAGTCGACCGGCGATGGCCAGAACGCCAGAAATTGCGGCGCCACGGCGAACGCCAGCGCGACGTCGAGCCACATGAACTGCAGGCCGTAGCGGGTGCGCCACCACGCCACGGCCAACGGCAGCAGCAATACGAGCAGCGGTGCCAGCGCCGTCGGCGCCGCGTTGTACCAGCGCACCCGCGCCAGCCGCACCGAGCCCAACTCCCATCCGTAACCGACCCGGCGCGGTATCACCGTAAAAGCCGAAGGCCGCGCACCGGTCACCACCCCGGCCACGAAGTGCGTCATTTCACTTCAAAGTAAGTTGGAAATGGACAAGGTAAGTCGCTGATATTCCTAGAAATTGTATTCTGGTGTTGTCCAGAAATTTTCTTACTTTGTGGACAGCGTTTGACAGATAAGGCACAGCCGTTCGAGCGCCGTGCAAAAAATTTGCGTCAGTGCAACGCTTCGCTTTACCAACAATGCGGCGAGGCCAGCGCCTTTTCGCTAGGTCAGCCTTTCCAGGGTCTCTGACATGTGGCAGTGACAATGACATTTTTAAATTTCAAATTAACAACTTTAATGTATCATTAGAAAACGCGAGGTCACATTGCGAAATTTTCAAGCTTAGGGGTAATTATGAAAGATGTTGCTGTTGTAGCTATCACACGAGCGAAGACTCACACTATGATCCTTGATCCCATGTACCCCATCTGCCCAATCATAGCCCCTTACAGTTTATGACCTTGCCAATACCCTAATGCGCACGGCCATTCACTGCAGATTGTGGTCGCCCCCAATTCCGTGGCTCACCATTGAAAACAGGTCAACGTATGAACAGGAAAATCGTATTGGACGTCAACAAGATGCGCGGTCGCGAGGTGACGGCACTGCCCGGAGTGGATCGTAGCTTCACAATTTTCTACGATGAGACCAATAATATACGCAAGCTATATCTCACCGAAGACGGCTTCAACGTGGTGACGCACGAGAACTTCGTTCTTGGCGGGGTAGCGCTTCGGGAAGGCCAAGCTATTCCAGAGATCGAAGACCTGCGACGAGAACTTGGAATACAGAAGACAGCGAGTGAAATGAAACTCAAACACCTCGCCAAAGGAACTTTCGAGGACATGATGGCGTCCCAGAAAGTCGAGACCTTCTTATCGTGGCTATCGACCAACGAAATTTTCATCCACTATTCCAACATCAACATCCTCTACTGGGCACTGGTGGACATCATTGACGCAGTGCTTATGGAGGACAGGTTCAAGGCCTACTTCCCCGCTCACAAAGAAATGAAGAATGAGCTCTACCGGCTTGTCTCACTCGACACTTTCGGATTCCTGAGACTCATGAAGGCTAACGGTTTCCCAGATATTTCCGGTGATAGGGGCAGCGAATTCCTCGCGGCGATCGAAGTTTTTCTAAGCATTCATGTCGGCGAACAGTCCAACCTTCCAACGTTAATGCTGATGTCGTTGCTCCGCCAAGCAAAGACTTTGGAAATCCTGCCATTCAAAGGCGAAGTTCAAGGAATGATCATCGCCAGCTTCGACAAGTTTTTTATTCAACCCATCTGCAATTTTAAAAATTCGCGACACATTTTTGATCGTGAAGTCGAGGTCGAAAGGGCCATGGCACCCTACTCTCTGATGGATAAAGAACGAATCGTCGATTTTAGATTTTCTGACTCGAAAGCAGAAGTCGGCATTCAGTTGGCGGACATCGTAGTCGGCATTCTAGGGAAATATTTCATGTTCATCGAGAATCACGCGATGCGAGAACTGATTTCAAAGAAATCAGAATTCACCCCCATTCAGAAAAGGTGCTTAGCGCTACTGCGTGGATTGATCGATATGTCTGACGAGGCTAGCCCCGCGTTTTGCCACCGTGTGGCTACCATGGACAGCGACTGGAAGGCCAGCGCATTTCTATTCGACCATGACCCAGCACCGCATCTGCTTTAAAGCGGGCAAGCGTTTATTCGCAACTACGTCACCTGCAAGCCAGCCGCTATGCGATTCGGTGGCAGTGATCGGAAGAATATTTAACTTAGCGCCCCGGGTCCACAACCCAGCCTCCAGCAGCATGCACGTTCTCCCTAATTTCCAACGTTGGAAATCATGGCACCAGGCGCCGAGACGCTACAATCTGAATCAATACACGTAATCGAATTCGGTCGAACTCGGCGGCGGCGACTTATGAGAATGGATAGCGAAAGTAATCAGAGTACTCTTTCATTTTTCCCTTCAAGAGTGGGTATTTCGGTCCATCGTGCCCAGTGATTCCGGTCCATCGCGCCCAGCGATTCCGGTCCATCGCGCCCACCCATTCCGGTCCATCGTGCCCAGTTTGATGGGGTGACCGGAATCACTGGTCACGATACCGGAATCAGTGGGCACGATGCCGGAATGGCCGGTCACGATACCGGAACGGTGTCGTAGCACGCCGAGATGATGTTACGCATATAGCAACCGAGAGGGTACGCTTCCAGCTTTTTTCTGGAGATAGCGTGCCCGCACCGAGGATCAATATGCGTAAGATAAAAGATGTACTGCGTCTGAAGCTCGACGCCCAGCTGTCGCACCGGCAGATCGCCGCTGCACTGGGCATGTCGAAGGCTGCCGTGACCAAGTACCTTGGCCTGGCCGCAGCAGCGGGCCTGGATCGGGCGACGGTCCAGAGGATTGATGAGGCGGCGCTGGAGAGGCGCCTGCTCGTTGCGCCAGAACGCCCGCGAGAGCACGTGCAGCCCAACTACGGCTACCTGCACCAGGAACTGCGCCGCAAGGGCATGACCTTGATGCTGCTGTGGGAGGAACACCGCGCCGACTATGCCGATCGCCAGACCTACGGCTACACGCAATTCTGCGAAAATTACCGCCGCTTCGCCAGGC
>CAUPRW010000071.1:0-29356 GCA_963513825.1 uncultured Duganella sp. | reverse complement strand
CGCGCGCGCGGCCGGGCTTGCGGCCCTGGCCGCCGCGCTGCTGTCGGCCGGCTGCGCCCTCACCCATCCGGCGTCCGGCCCGCGCGAGCGCGCGCAGCCGACGCCGGCCAGCGCCGCCACCGGCGACCTGCGCCGGTTGCCCCCGCCCAAAGGCAAGGTGGCGGTGGCGGTGTACGGCATCCGCGACCAGACCGGCCAGTACAAGCCGGCGCCGGACAGCTCGTTCTCCACCGCCGTCACCCAGGGCGCCTCGTCGATGCTGATCAAGGCGCTCAAGGAATCGGGCTGGTTCATTCCGGTCGAGCGCGAGAACCTGCAAAACCTGCTCACCGAACGCAAGATCGTGCGCGCGCTGGAAATGCCGCAGCCGGCCGGCACGCCGGCGGTGCAAATTCCGCCGCTGCTGTCGGCGTCGGTGCTGATCGAGGGCGGCATCACCGCTTTCGAGAGCAATGTGCGCACCGGCGGCGCCGGCGCGCGCTTTCTCGGCATCGGCCTGAGCACGCAGTACCGGATCGACCAGGTCACCGTCAGCTTGCGCACGGTCGACATCCGCAGCGGCCAGATCCTGCAAAGCGTGTCGACCACCAAGACCGTGTACGCGTACGAGGTGCATCCGAGCGTCTTCAAATTTGTCAACGTCAAGGACTTGCTGGAACTGGAGGGCGGCATGACCAGGAACGAACCCACCCAGCTGTGCGTGAACGAGGCGATCGAAGCCGGCGTGGCCCATCTGATCGTCGAGGGCGTGCGCGACGGCCATTGGGCGCTGCAGGATCCGGCACGCTGGGCCGATCCCGTGGTGCAGCGCTACGCCACCGAGCGCGACACGCGCTACGGCGCCGTGCGGGGCACGCCATGAAGGCGCGCACGGCACCGCGCCCGACCACGGCGCCGCCCATTGCACACACTCCGACCAAGCGGCCGCTGGCGCCGCCCCTCCCGCGCGCGCGTCGGGCGTCGTGGGACGTGACCGCATTGCTGACGCTACTGGCGCTCGCGACACTCCCACCGCCGGCCACAGCCGGCGACCTGGCCGGCCCGGAGTTGCCGATCGCGGGCCTGCCAGGCGCCGCGCTGATGGCCGCCGTCCGCCAGCGCGGCGACGGCAACACGCTCGCGGTGGTCCAGGGCGGGCGCGGACAGCGCTTGTCGGCCGCGCAGCAAGGCAGCCACAATCAGGCATCGCTGACCCAGGACGGCGCGGCCAACGGCGTCGACCTGCGACAGGTCGGCAACGACAACGAGGCCAGCGTGCTCCAGAGCGGCCGCGGCAACAGCGCCGTCGTCGAACAACTGGGCGACGACAACGGCGCCCGCATCGAACAGCATGGCCACGACGCCCACGCCCGCCTCACGCAAATCGGCAACGGCAAGCGCGCCACCCTGATCCAGCATTAACCCCTCCCCCACCGTTTTACCATCACAAGGAGCTGCCATGAAACAGACATTGATCGCCACCGCCGTCGGCCTGCTGTTGGCCACCGCTGGCGCATGCGCGCACGCCCAGGCCACCGCGACCATCGCCCAAAGCGGGGCCGGCAACCAATCCTACGTCGAACAGGAACTCGTCACCAGCCGCTCGCGCGTGGCCGTCACGCAAACCGGCAACAACAACCTGATCGGCGACCCGGCCGCCGGCAGCGGCGGCATCCTGCAACGCAACACGGATGGCATGGAAATCACCGTGGTCCAGCTGGGCGACGACAACCGGGTCGGCATGCGCCAGGATGGCGGCGACCTCAACATCACCACGATCGCGCAATCGGGCACGGGCAACGCCGCCACGCTGCTGGAGAACCAGGTCAACGAGTCGGTCAACCGGATCGCGCAACAGGGCGACGGCAACGTGGTCGAGGTGCTGGGCAGCGGATCGCTGGCCATGGGCGCGCAAACGACGCAGGTTGGCAACGGCAACTTCATCCGCGTGCAACGCAGCGCGTCCGGCTTCGGCGGGCCCGAGGTGATCCAGCAAGGCGACGCCAACCGGGCCACGGTCGGCCAGGACGACACCTTCTTTTCCTTCGCCACGATCCGCCAGCTGGGCATGGACAACCAGGCCGACATCAACCACGCCGGCACCACCAACGTGAGCTCGACGATGACCCAGCTCGGCATGGGCAACATCGCCAGCGCCAGCGTCGGCGGCGGCGACAATCTATTGACGACCACGCAAAGCGGCAACCAGAACAACGCGCTGGTCAACCAAAGCCTGCGCGGCAACGAGGCCACCATCACCCAGACCGGCAACCTCAACTCGGCGACCATCACCCAGGCCGGCGTGGCCTCGGCCACCGTGGCGCCGAACACGGCATGGATCACCCAGGTCGGCGACGGCTTTGTCGCCACCATCACGCAAACCGGCAGCGGCAACGCGGCCGGCATCTTCCAGCACTGACCGCGCCAGGGAGCCGTCATGAAGCATGCAATTTTCACCGCCGCCGTGCTGCTGGCGGCAGCGAACGCCGCCGCGCAATTGCAAGCGAGCGCGACGCTCACGCAGCGCGGCGCCGGCAATCTATCGTATGTCGAGCAGCACCGCGTCACGAGCGAGTCCAGCGTCACGGTCGAGCAGGCCGGCAACCACAACGTGATCGGCGACCCCGGCGCCCAACTGGGCGGCATCGTGCAACGAGACACCGACCGCATGCGGGTGAACATCACGCAAAATGGCGACGGCAACCAGGCCGCGTTCTCGCAAAGCTACGGCGATTTCGATCTGGCCTTCATCAACCAGGCCGGCAACGGCAACGCCATCTCGGTGCGGCAGGAGGACGTGTACCAATCGGTGCTGCGCTTCGACCAGAGCGGCCGGCGCAACGTGGTCGAGTCGGTCGGCACCGGCCTGCTGGCGGCGGGCTTCGGCGGCGGGCAGAGCGGCGACGACAACCACGTCCGGGTGACGCGCAACGACTCCGCCTACGGCGGACCGACGCTCCACCAGGACGGCGTCGGCAACCGGGCCATCTCCAGCCAGGACGGCGCGCGGTACTCGGCCACGGAAATCACCCAGCTTGGCGCCGGCAACGAAGCCGGCGCGCGTATCGGCGCCACGTTCGACACCAACACGTCGATCAGCCAGGCCGGCGACGGCAACCGGGCTGCGGTCGACGCCAGCGGCGACCTCCACGACGTGGCCGCCACGCAAACGGGCAACGGCAACAGCGCCACGCTGCTCCAGCGCTTGAACAACAGCGTCGCCACCATCACCCAGCTGGGCGACGGCAACCACGCCGCCATCACCCAGACCGGCCCGGCCGTTGGCGGTTTCGACAACAAGAACATGGCCTCGATCACGCAAAACGGCAATGGATTTTCCGCCCGCATCACCCAGACCGGCACCGGCAACGGCGCCGGCATTTCCCAGCATTGAATCGATCCAGGCCGTCGCCAGCGAGTTGTATCAAACCACGTAACAACCATTGACACGCCCGACCCCTTTAATTTAGGCTCGAAAAGCAGGCTGTGCAAGCCTGCGTTTCGCAGACCCAAATCAAGGAATACGGTGCCAGAACCACTCCCCACCCGCGCATTACCCAACGCCGTCGTCGGCTTGGTCGGCACGGCCGTCGTGCTTGGCCTGCTGTACTTCGGCCGCGACGTCCTCATCCCCATCACGCTCGCCTTCATCTTCAGCTTCCTGATCGCGCCGTTCGTGCGCTCGCTGCGCCGCATCGGCCTCGGCCAGACCGCCTCGGTCCTGACGGGCGTGCTGATCGTCGCCGCCGCGCTATTGCTGATCGGCGCGGTGATCGTCTCGCAGGTCGGCCGCCTCGGCGCCAGCCTGCCGCAGTACCAGGACACCATCGCCGCCAAGGTCGAGGCGCTCGACAGCCTCACGCGCGGCACCATCGGCAGTCTGGGCGGCCCGGCCGGGCAGCTGATCGAACACTTCACGCAGGATGCGCCGAGCGCCCCGCTCGAAGCGCAGCCGGGGCTGCCCGCGTCGGGCCGCGCGCCGATCCCGGTCGAAATCCACGAACCGGCGCTCAAGCCGCTGCAACTGCTGGGCAAGATCATCGCCTCGGTCTGGCCGCCGCTGGAGATGGCCGGCATCGTCTTCATCGTGCTGATCTTCGTGCTGCTGGAACACGAATCGCTGCGCGACCGCTTCATCCGCCTGGCCGGTGGCGAGGACTTGCGCGCCACCACGGTGGCCGTCAACGACGCCGGCGAGCGGCTATCGCGCTTTTTCATCTCGCAATTCGCCGTCAACGCCTGCACCGGCATCGCCATCTGGATCGGCCTGAGCGTCATCGGCCTGTCGCAGGCGCTGCTGTGGGGCACGATGGCGGCCGTGCTGCGCTTCATTCCGTACGTCGGCTTCTGGATGGCCGCCTTCTGCGCCACGCTGCTGGCCGCCGCCATCGACCCCGGCTGGTCGATGGCCTTGATGACCTTCGGCTGGTTCCTGCTGGTCGACATCATCGTCGCCCAGACCATCGAGCCCAAGCTGTACGGCCACACGACCGGCCTGTCGCCGCTGTCGGTGGTGGTGGCGGCGATCTTCTGGAGCGCGATCTGGGGCCCGGTCGGGCTGGTGCTGTCGACGCCGCTGACCCTGTGCCTGGTGGTGGCGGGCCGCTACATCCGCGCGCTCAAGGTGCTCGAGATCATGTTCGGCGAACTGCCGGCGCTGACGATGCCGCAGAATTTCTACCAGCGCATCCTCTCCGGCGACGCCCACGAGATCGTCGCCAGCGCCAAGCGCTACATGCAGCACAAGTCGCTGGCCGCCTACTGCGACGGCGTGCTGGTGCCGGCGCTGCACCTGGCCCATTTCGACCTGAAGGACAACGCCATCACGCCGGCCGAGGAAGTGAAGGTCGCCGCCGCCGTGATCGCCGTGATCGAGGCGCTGAGCGGCAATCCGAAGTGGTGGAAAAAAAGGAAGAACGTCTCGGCGCTGGCCGGGGTCGGCATTGGCCAGCAATTGCGCAACAGCCGCATCCTCGACAGCGGCGAGTGGCAAGGCTCGTTCGACGTGCCGGCCGGCAGCGTGGTGCTGACCATCGGGCTGGCCGGCCAATTCGACGAACTGGCCACCGAGATCCTGGTGCGGGTGCTGCGCGAGCAGAAAATCGACGCCCGCAGCGTGAGTCTGGAAGAGCTCGATGAACCAGCGCCGCCGGAAGCCTCGCCGGAGCTGGTGTCGATCGTCTGCCTGGTCAGCATCGACCCGCTCAACGACCGCGACAAGATGGAGCAGGCGATACGGAAGCTGCGCGCGGATCTGCCGCATTGCAAGCAGTTCGCGGTGTTGTTGCCGAGTCCGTTCGAGAATCCGGACCTGCGGGGGTGTACCTTCGAACAAGCCGATCACATTTCCCATTCGTTCGACGACGCCCTGCAAAGTTGCCTGAAGGCGCTGCAGAAGCAGGAGCCGTAACGGCGGCAAGGTCACCGTCGCGCCGGGCGGCGCAGGCCGCAAAAGCCCGATGGTGCGTTGTACAATGCGCTTAGCGCGGGCCGCGCGTCACCTTGGCCACGTAGGTCGGCAGGTTCCAGAGGCCCTCGAATCCCGGCGTGCGGCACATGCCGCTGTTCGCAACGAGCGTTTGCGCGTAGCGGCGCCCATCCCACACCCATTGTCTGGCGTCCACGCAGGCGCCCATCACGCGGGTCGCAGAGATCTTGCCGGCCCCATGGTCGCTGCCATCGGTGGTGACCAGCACCGGCTTGAAAGGGGCCGCGCCGTTGGCGACCCAGTAAGCCGTGCCCTGGCCCGAGGCGCCGGCCCAGCAGGCATGGTAGACCAGCAGCTTACCGTTGGTGAGGCGCTGCGCCGACAACGCCGCGGGCGCGACGGCGTCGCAGGTGTCGTTCGGGAGCGCACGGCGCAGCTCGCGCAGCAGCGCGGCACGCGCCGGCGGCGCCAGGTCCACCTCGGCCGGCGCGACAAATGGCGCCGACACCTCGGGCATCGGCAGCGGCGGCGGCACGCCACTCTCGGCCTTGTCGCCCTTGCGCAGCAGCCCGCCGGGCGTGCCGAGGCGGCCCTGGAATTCATCCATCTTCAACAACACGGCGGACGCGCCGTGGTTGGACAGCACCCAGGTGCGCGCGTCATCCTGCCATTGCACGGTTCCCGTCGCGGCGACCGCCTCCAGCAACGCCCGCGCCTGCGCGGTGTTCAGCTCGCCTTTCATGGGATCGCCGCCGATGACCACCTGGCCCAGTTCGCGCCCATCGACCCGCATCGTGACCGCGCCGGGCGTCGCCCCGGCCCGGTCGCCATTGTAGCTATCGAGTTGCAACGCCACGGTCACCGGACTGTGCGGCCCCGCCGGCCGCGTCAGCAGGACGGAAGCGGCCGGCGCGTCCGCGTCCTCGCCATCGCCGTAGCCGGCGGCACGGCAGGCGCGCGTGTTATCGCAGGCCACTTCCCAATCCTGATGGACGAAACGGAACCCCGCCGGCGCGGCGGCCAAGGCGGGAAGGACGCAGGCGCCCAACAATGCGATGATCGGAATCTTCATGCACCGAGGATAACAAAATTTCCGCCCCGTCGGCGCCCCTAGGGACGGGGTCAAGTCTGACATTTGGACACGAGGTCAGCCGTATTGCGTTTATACGGCTGACCTCGTGTCCAAATGACAGACTTGACCCCGATGACGGAGGTTAGTTGAGCATCAACTCGGGCTGGCGCTGCACGATCGCGGTCTTCGGCAGGCAGACGATGAAGCTGCTGCCCTTGCCCGCCTCCGATTTGATCTGCAGGGTGCTGCCGTGGCGTAGCAGGACGTGCTTGACAATCGCCAGCCCCAGGCCCGTGCCCTGCGTTTCGCGCGAGCGGCTCTTGTCGACCCGGTAGAAACGCTCGGTCAGCCGCGAGATGTGCTCGGGGCTGATGCCGATGCCCGTGTCCTCGACCTTGAACTTGACGCCGCCATCGAACTCGCGCCACACCAGCTTGATCTTGCCGCCAGCCGGCGTGTAGCGCACCGCGTTCGATGCCAGATTGCCGAACGCGCTGTGCAACTCCTCGTAGCTGCCCATGACGTCCGGGCCGTCGAATTCCAAGGTGATCTCGTGCTTGCCGGCCGACAGCGCGCGGGCGTCGCGCAGCACCTGTTCCATCAGCTTGCGCACGTCGATCTGCTCGGGCCGCATCGGATAGTCGACCGACTCCAGCCGCGACAACGTCAGCATGTCCTCGATCAAATGCTGCATACGGTGGCCCTGCTCGGTCATCAGCTTCAGATGCGACGAGCGCGTGGCCGCGTCCAGCCCCTCCGAGGCGGCGATCTCGAGGAAGCCGACGATCACCGTCAGCGGCGTGCGCAGCTCGTGCGAGGCGTTGGCGATGAAGTCGCGCCGCATCTCCTCGATGCGCTCGGTCTCGGTGGCGTCGTGCGTGACGAGGATCTGGCGGCGGTTCTCGAACGGAATGATGTGCACGATCAGCTTGCGCTCGCGGAAGCTGATCGTCAGCGGCTGCTCGTAGCGGCCGAGGATGATGTAATCCATGAAGTCGGGATTGCGCACCAGGTTGGTCACGCGCATGCCCTTGTCGCGCTCGTGCGTGAGGCCGAGGTGCTTTTCGGCGGCCGGGTTGCACCATTCGAGGAACAATACGTCGTCCATGATGACCACGCCGTCCGGCAGCAAATGCATGGCCTGGCGGAAGCGCGCCAGCCATTCGGTCAGCTCGGCCTGGTTTTTTTCGTCGTCGCGCCGCATGCGGTACAGGCGCGAGAAGATGTTGGTCCACGCGCCCCAGCCGTCGGGCAGCTTGGCGCTTTGCGGGTCGTCCATCCAATTACTCAACTGGTACAGGTAGGATAGCTGCACGAACACCATCACCATCATCGCCAGCAGGGCGACCACGATGCCGGTCATCGAGCCGAACATCCAGCCCAGCAAGGCGCACACCGCCAAAATCAAAGCGGTGCGCAACGCGGCGGGCACCCAGAACACCAGTTTAGGATTCATTTTTGTGAGACTTATTTTTCCGAAAGCATGTAGCCTACACTACGCACGGTCTTGATCAAATGCTCCGCTTCCTTCAGGGCCTTGCGCAGGCGCAGCACGTGGACGTCGACCGTGCGCTCCTCGATGACGACGTGGTCGCCCCACACCTTGTCGAGCAGCTGGCTGCGCGAGAACACCCGCTCCGGATGGGCCAGCAGGAACTTGAGCAGCTTGTACTCGGCGTGGCCGATGTCGATCTTTTGCTCGTCCATCGAGACGGTGCAGCTGACCGGGTCCAGCATGACGTTGGCCGCGCGCATGGCCGACTGCGCGTGCTCCGGGCTCTTGCGGCGCAGCAGCGCCTTGGCGCGGGCCAGCAGCTCGCGCGGCGAGAACGGCTTGGTGACGTAGTCGTCGGCGCCGCTGTTGAGGCCCGCCAGCTTGTCCTCTTCCATGCTCTTGGCCGTCAACATGATCACCGGGATCTCGTTGAACTGGCGGTCCGAGCGGATGCGCGCCAGCAGGCGCAGGCCGGTCTGGTCCGGCAGCATCCAGTCGAGCAAAATCAATTGCGGCGTGCGGGTCTGGATGAAGTCCCAGGCCTCGCCCACGCTTTGCACGGCGCAGCAGTTCCAGCCGGCCTCGCGCAGCGAGAACGTCACAAGCTCGACGATCGCCGGTTCATCTTCAACGATCAGTACGGTGGTTTTATCAGATGCCATTTCTTCTTTTACTCGGTTTGCGCCGGGACGTCGTCGGGGATCGGCAGCGCGGTCTTGGTGTGGCGGATATCCTTGCCTTCAACGACGTAGATAACGTATTCGGCGATGTTCTTGGCGTGGTCGCCGATGCGCTCGATCGCCTTGGCGACCCACAGCGTGTCGAGCGCGGCCGAGATGGTGCGCGGATCTTCCATCATGAAGGTGATCAGGTTGCGCATGATCGAACGGAATTCGTGGTCGATCACGGCGTCCTGCGCGATCAGTTGCAGCGCCTGCTTGCCGTCGTTGCGGGCGAACGCGTCGAGCGCGTCGTGCAGCATGTCGCTGGTGTTGTTGGCGATGCCGCGCACCATTTCGTAGTGGTTGACGGTGACGGCGCCGCGCGCATGCAGCGCCTTGGCGGTGCGGGCGATCTTGGTGGCCTCGTCGCCGATGCGCTCGAGGTCGGTGATGACCTTGATCGTCGCCATGATGGTGCGCAGGTCGTTGGCGGCCGGCTGGCGGCGCACGATCAGGTGGCTGCAGGCGTCGTCGAGCGACACTTCCAGCTGGTTGACGGTGTCGTCCTCGCGCATCACGCGGTCGGCGCGCTCGGGGTTGCCGATGCGGAAGCAGGTCATGGCGTCGAGGAATTGGGTCTCGACGATGCCGCCCATCAGCAGCACCTTGGAGCGGATCGCTTCGAGTTCGTTATCGTATTGTTTGGATGAGTGTTCACCGATCATATTCTTCTCCGTATCCGGTTGATATTATAAATGCAATCAGCCGAAGCGGCCGGTGATGTAGTCCTGGGTTTCCTTGCGGGCCGGATTCATGAAGATCTGGTCGGTCTCGCCGAATTCGACCAGCTCGCCCAGGTACATATAGGCCGTGTAGTCCGAGCAGCGGGCCGCCTGCTGCATGTTGTGGGTGACGATGGCGATCGTGTAATCCTGCTTCAGTTCGCTGATCAGTTCCTCCACCTTCGAGGTCGAGATCGGGTCCAGCGCCGAGGTCGGCTCGTCGAGCAGCAGCACGTCCGGTTTGACGGCCACGCCGCGCGCGATGCACAGGCGCTGTTGCTGGCCGCCCGACAGCGACAGGCCGCTCTTGGTCAGCTTGTCCTTGACCTCGCCCCACAGCGCGGCCTTTTTCAGCGCCCATTCGACGCGCTCGTCCATCTCGCCCTTGGACAGGTCTTCGTACAGGCGCACGCCGAAGGCGATGTTGTCGTAGATCGACATCGGGAACGGCGTCGGCTTCTGGAACACCATGCCGACCTTGGCGCGCAGCATGTTGACGTCCTGGCCTTCTTCGAGGATGTTGCGGCCGCGGTACATGATCGAGCCTTCGGCGCGCTGGCCCGGGTACAGGTCGTACATGCGGTTCAGGGTGCGCAGCAGGGTCGACTTGCCGCAGCCGGACGGGCCGATAAAGGCCGTCACCTGGCGCTCGTGGATGTCGAGGTTGACGTTGGTCAGGCTCTGGGTCTTACCGTAGAAGAAATTCAGGCCGCTGATTTCAATGGTCTTGCGCTTGTTGCCGGTCGTGACCGCGGTGTTTTCTGGGCTCAGTTGCGTATTCATTATCGATCGCTTTTCTAGTGGTCGAGGATTAATTCGGGATTTTTTGGCTGAACAGGGTGCGCGAGACGATATTGAGCGCCAGCACGCTGAAGGTCACCAGCAGCGCGCCGCCCCAGGCCAGCTCGCGCCAGTTGTCGTAAGGGCTCATCGCGAAGCCGTAGATCACCACCGGCAGGTTGGCCATCGGGCCGTTCATGTCCTTGCTGAAGAATTGATTGTTGAGCGCGGTGAACAGCAGCGGCGCGGTTTCGCCGGAGATGCGGGCCACGGCCAGCAGCACGCCGGTGATCACGCCGGCCTTGACGGCGCGCAGGCGCACCAGCATGGCCACCTTCCAGCGCGGCGCGCCGAGGGCGAAGGCCGCTTCGAGCAGGCTGTTGGGCACCAGGCGCAACATGTTGTCGGTGGTGCGCACCACCACGGGGATGGCGATCAGCGCCAGCGCGATCGACCCGGCGTAACCGGAATAGTGCTTGGTGGTGGCCACGTACATGGCCCAGACGAACATGCCGATCACGATCGACGGCGCCGACAGCATGATGTCGGTGACGAAGCGGGTGATGGCGGCGACCTTGTTCTCTTCGCCGTACTCGGCCAGGTAGATGCCGGCCAGGATGCCGATCGGCGTGCTCAGCAACGTCGACAGGCCGACGATCATGAAGCTGCCGAAGATGGCGTTGGCCAGCCCGCCGCCCTCGCTGCCCGGAGCCGGCGTGGTCTGCGTGAACATGTTCACGCTCAGGGCGCCGAAGCCCTTGATGATCAGGGTGATCAGGATCCAGGCCAGCACGGCCAGCCCGACCGACATGGCCAGCACCGACAGCGCGATGCCGATGCGGTGCGTCAGCAGGCGCTTGCGGTAGACCTTGTTGACCGGCGCGGCGGCGTGCGCGGCGGTCGCGGGATTGATAGCGGCTTGGTTCATTTGACGCCTTCCTTGCGGGACATGCCGGCCAACATCAGTTTGGCGGCGGACAGAACGATAAACGTGATAACAAACAGGATCAGTGCCAGCGCGAACAGCGACGACGTGTGCAGCACGGTGTCGGACTCGGCGAATTCGTTGGCCAGGGTCGAGGCGATCGAGTTACCGGCGGCGAACAAGGAGAACGACAGCTTGTTGGCGTTGCCGATGACGAAGGTGACGGCCATGGTCTCGCCGAGCGCGCGGCCCAGGCCGAGCATGACGCCGCCGACGACGCCGGTCTTGGTGTAAGGCAGCACGATCTTGCGCACCACTTCCCAGCGCGTGCAGCCGAGGCCGTAGGCCGACTCCTTGAGCACGGCCGGCACGATCTCGAACACGTCGCGCATCACCGACGAGATGAACGGGATGATCATCACGGCCAGGATCAGCGCGGCGGTCAGGATGCCGATGCCCATGGTCGGGCCGGAAAAGAACGGGCCGATGATAGGCAGCGGTCCCAGCAAGGCCTTGAGGAACGGTTGCACGTGGTCGCCGAACAGCGGCGCGAACACGAACAAGCCCCACATGCCGTAGATGATCGACGGCACGCCGGCCAGCAGTTCGACGGCGGTGCCGAGCGGACGGCGCAGCGAGGCCGGGCAGATTTCGGTGAGGAACAGGGCGATGCCGAAGCTGACCGGGAAGGCGATCAGCAGCGCGATGCCGGAGGTGGCCAGGGTGCCGACGATGGCGATCAGCGCGCCGTACTTGTCGTTGACCGGGTCCCACTCGACGGTGGTGATGAAGGCCGGGCCGAACTCCTTGAAGGCGGGCCAGGCGCCGACCATCAGCGAGATGATGATGCCAAGCAGCACCGCCAGCACCGACAGCGCGAACACCATCGTGACTTTATGGAAGAAGAAATCCTGGATGCGCTGGTTGCGCATGGTGCGGTGCATGGCCTGCGTGGCAGCTTGCTCGGCGGCGCTCGCCTGTGCGGTGCTGGTGTGCATGGACTGCTCCGGTTTTGGAAGTGGCGTGGAAGTGATATCAGCGCTCATATTGTTATCTCGTCGATGTAGGCTAGCCTGCGGTTCCCGGGTGGGCACCGCAGGCTAACCCCCTCGCCGCCCGTGCTGCCAGCGGCGAAGGGAGTGAGGATTAGTAGATGGCCTTGCCCGAAGCGTCTTTCAGGTTGGCTTTCCAGGAATCCTGCACCAGTTTCACAACCGACGCCGGCAGTGGCACGTAGTCCAGTTCGACGGCGGCGTTGCTACCGTTCTTGAAGGCCCAGTCGAAGAACTTGACCACTTCCTTGCCCTTGGCCGCGTCGGCCTGCACCTTGTGCATCAGGATGAACGACACGCCGGTGATCGGCCACGAGTTTTTACCGGCCTGGTCGGTCAGCACGACGCCGAAGCCCGGGGTCTTGGTCCACTCGGCGTTGGCGGCGGCGGCCTTGAAGAACTCGTCGTCGGGCTGCATGAAGTTGCCGTCCTTGTTTTTCAGCTGGGTGTGCGACATCTTGTTCTTCTTGGCGTAAGCCCACTCGACGTAGCCGATCGAACCCTTGATGCGCTGCACGTTGGCGGCGACGCCTTCGTTACCCTTGCCGCCCACGCCGACCACCCATTTCACGGCGGTGCCGGAACCGATTTTGGTCTTGAATTCGGCGTTGGTTTTCGACAGGAAGTCGGTGAACAGGAACGAGGTGCCCGAGCCGTCGGCGCGGTGCACGACGGTGATGTCGTCGGCCGGCAGCTTGACGCCCGGGTTGACGGCGGCGATTTCAGGCGCGTTCCACTTGGTGATCTTGCCCAGGTAGATGTCGCCGACGATCTGGCCGGTCATTTTCAGTTGGCCAGGGGTCACGCCGTCGAGGTTGACGATGGTGACCACGCCGCCCATGATGGCCGGGAACTGCATCAGGCCTTCGGCGTCCAGGTCTTCCGCTTTCAGCGGCATGTCGGACGCGCCGAAGTCGACGGTCTTGGCCTTGATCTGCTTGATGCCGGCGCCCGAGCCGACGGACTGGTAGTTCAGGCCGTTGCCGGTCGAGGCTTTGTACTGCTCGGCCCACTTGGCGTAGATCGGGTACGGGAAGGTGGCGCCGGCGCCGGTCATATCGGCGGCGGTGGCGGCCGACGAGAATGCCATCACGGCAGACACGCCCACAACCAGGGAAGAGATCAATTTGTTGATTCGCATTTCAAGTCCTTTGTTATGACAGGTTAGGATGCTGCGCAGTCTACCGGCCCAATATGACAGGTTTATGACATGTCAAAAAATTCTCTGAAATAACCATCCGTCCATCTTTCCGGCGCCATCCTCCCTATGGCGCGGGCCTGTTTGTGACAAACGAACCGGTCCATGTTACGCCCTTCGGTCACAATTGTGACAAGCCCGGCGGCCATTTATGACAGGCGTTGTCACAAAGCTGTCATATTTAGTATTTACACTGTTACATTATTATTCTGTCGATACAGGCTAGAATTACACCATCCGCAAAGTGATTTAAAAGACATGAAGCCCGACTTGCATGCTGAAGTAAATAAGAACTCTGCCTTTCTGGACCGGGAACTGTCGCAATTGATGTTTAACCGGCGCGTGCTGGCGCAAGCCGAGGACAAATCCATCCCTTTGCTGGAACGCCTGCGCTACCTGTGCATCGCCAGCAGCAACCTCGACGAGTTTTTCGAGGTGCGCGTGGCCAGCCTGCTGGCGGCCGGCAGCGTCGACGGCTCGCTGGCCAACCACCCCGCCCTGGTCGCCACGCTCTCGCGCATCTGCGAGGAATGCCACATACTGGTCGAGCACCAATATGAAATCCTCAACCAGGAAGTGCTGCCGGAGCTGGCCGCCAACGGCGTGCACCTGGTGCGCCACAACGAGCGCAACGAAGCCCAGCGCGCGTGGGTGAAAGAATATTTCGACACCGAGGTGCGCCCCCTGCTCACGCCCATCGGCCTCGATCCGGCCCACCCGTTCCCGCAGGTGGTCAACAAAAGCCTCAACTTCATCGTCTCGCTCAACGGCAAGGATGCCTTCGGCCGCGGCACGGCGATCGCCATCGTCAAGGCGCCGCGCGTGTTGCCGCGCGTCATACGCCTGCCGGACGAACTGTCCGACAGCGGCGGCGTGTCGTTCTGCCTGCTCTCGTCGATCATCCACGCGCACATCTCCGACCTGTTCGCCGGCCGCGAAGTGATCGCCTATTCGCAATTTCGCGTCACCCGCGACAGCGACCTGTGGGTCGACGAGGACGAGGTCAAGAACCTGCGCCAAGCCCTCAAGGGCGAGTTGCAGGGCCGCCAGTTCGGCACCTCGGTGCGGCTGGAAGTGGCCAAGAATTGTCCGCCGGAACTATCCCAATTCCTGCTCGACCAGTTCGGCCTGCACCAGAGCCGCCTGTACGCGGTCAACGGCCCGGTCAACCTGGTGCGCCTGACCGAGATCATGGACCACGTCGACAATCCGGCGCTGCGCTTCCCGCCGTTCTTCCCGGGCATCGCGCAAAAACCGGGCAGCGCCGACATCTTCGCCGCGCTGCGCAAGGGCGACATCCTGCTGCACCACCCGTTCCAGTCGTTCCAGACCGTGATCGACTTCATCCGCAGCGCCGCGCTCGACCCGGCCGTGGTGGCGATCAAGCAAACCATTTACCGCACCGGCATGAATTCCGACCTGATGGAGTCGCTGATCACGGCCGCGCGCATGGGCAAGGAAGTGACCGTCATCGTCGAGCTCAAGGCGCGCTTCGACGAGGAAGCCAACATCAACTGGGCCGACAAGCTCGAACAAGCCGGCGCCCAGGTGGTGTACGGCGTGGTCGGCCTGAAAACCCACGCCAAGGTGGCGCTGGTGATCCGCCGCGAGGAAGGCAAGCTGCGCTTCTACGCCCACCTCGGCACCGGCAACTACCACCCGACGACGACCAAGTTCTACACGGACTTCGGCCTGCTGACCTGCCATCCCGGCATCAGCCAGGAAGTCAACGAGGTCTTCATCCACCTGACCAGCCTGACCAAGCCGCACCGCCTGACGCACTTGTGGCTGGCGCCGTTCGCGCTGCAAAACGAAATCATCAAGGCGATCCGCAACGAGGCGCGGATCGCGCGCGCCGGCCGGCCCGGGCGTATTATCGTGAAGATGAACGCGTTGGTCGACGAATCGGTGATCCGGGCGCTGTACGCGGCGTCCAAGGACGGCGTCAAGATCGACCTGATCGTGCGCGGCGCGTGCACCTTGAAGCCGGGCGTGCCGGGCTTGTCGGAAAACATCCGGGTGCGCTCGATCATCGGCCGTTTCCTCGAGCACAGCCGGATTTACTACTTCCGCAACGACCTGGCGCACGACGTGATGCTCTCGAGCGCCGACTGGATGAGCCGCAACCTGTTCCGCCGCATCGAGGTCGCCTTCCCCATCCTCGACAAGACGCTCAAGCGGCGCGTGCTGGCCGAGGGCTTGAACCCGTATTTGAAGGATAATGTGAACGCATGGGAGTTGGAGGCGGACGGCCACTACACGCGCCGCAAGACGCGCGCCAAGCAAGTCGGTTTCAGCGCCCAGCAATATCTGATGCAATCGCTGGGCACGCCCGGCGGCAACCTTGGCGAAGGCTAAGAACAACAACGCACGGCGGGCCGGGAGGCACGCCACTGGGATCTTTTTCTAATGATGATCAGGAGAAAAGCATGGATCTCATTTTATGGCGGCATGCGGAGGCCGAGGATGCGGCCGCCGGCATGTCCGATCTGGAACGCGCGCTGACGGCCAAGGGCGTCAAGCAGGCGCGCCGCATGGGGCAGTGGCTGGACTCGCAATTGCCCGACAGTTGCCGCATCCTGGCCAGCCCGGCCGTGCGTACCTTGCAAACGGTCGAGGCGCTGGGACGCAAGTTCAAGATGCACACCGATTTGGCGCCGGGCGCCGACCCGGCCGACATCCTCAAGGCGGCCAACTGGCCCGGCGGCAAGGACTCTGTGCTGGTGGTGGGCCACCAGCCGACGCTGGGCCAGGTCGCCTCGCTGCTGCTGACGGGCGACGACCTCGAGTGGGACATCCGCAAGGCCAGCGCCTGGTGGTTCGCTCAACGCGACCCGGGCAACCCGATGAGCGTCTACCTGAAGGCCGTGATGGCGGCCGACCTGGTGGTGAAATAACGACGACCGCCCACGGTCGAGCTTGCAAAGCGGCAACCACCTGCTAAAGTGAAATGGTACCAACCAGAGGGGGATACGATGTTTACCTTACTCACCATGGGCATCTTCACGGGGATGATCGCCCTTGTTGTCTACGAACTGGTGCAGGAAACCGTGGGCAGCAAACACAAACTGACCGACCGCTATCACGAATAGCAATCCGCTTCAACGAAGCCGCTCGGCGCCACAAGGCGCCGATGTTCGTTTACGAATAGCGCCCCTCAAGCAGCGCGTAGGGCGGATTAGCGCAGCGTAATCCGCCGCGCTGCGCCGGCGCCCCATGCAAACACTAGCGCCCGGTCTTAAACTTCGTATAAGTGCGCGTCACAACCCGACGTATATCGGCCGGCACCGACTCCGGCGCCACCATCTTCTGCTTGTCCGCGTCGGACAGGAAGATGGTCTTGTTGGCCGCGATATCCTTGCGCACGAACTTCACGCTGGCCGCGTTCGGGTTCGCGTAAAACACCTTGTTGGTCAAGCCGGCATGAACCTCCGGCCGCATGATGTAATTAATCCAAAGATGCGCATTGTTCGGATGCGGCGCGTCGGCCGGAATGGCCATCGTATCGAACATCAACGCCGCCCCCACCTTGGGAATAAGCGCCTCGATCACGTTACCGTTCTTGGCATCGATCGCACGCTGGCGCGCGATATTGATGTCCCCCGACCAGCCCAGCGCCACGCACACGGCGCCGTTGGCCATGTCGTTGATATAGCCGGAAGAACTAAACAGCGTCACGCTCGGACGGATCGCCGTCAGCAGCTTGCCCGCCTCGGCGTAATCGGCGGCGTTTTTCGAGTACGCCGGCTTGCCCAGGTAGATCAGCGCGGCCGGCAGCACCTCCGACGGCGAATCGAGGAAGGACACGCCGCACGACTTGAGCTTCGACACGTATTCCGGCTTGAACAGCAAGTCCCAGGCGTTGTCCGGCATCGGCAGGTTGCCCAGCGCGGCCTTGACCTTGTTGACGTTGATGCCGACGGTGGTATAGCCCCACAGCCAGTCGACCAGGTATTCATTGGCCGGATCGATGCTGGCCAGCTTGGCCTGGATGGCCGGATCGAGGTTTTTCAGGTTGGTCAGCTTGGCCTTGTCGAGTTTGCGCAGCAGCTTGCCCTCGATCTGCAGGCGCGCCCACGGCGCGCTCGGCACCACGACGTCGTAACCGGACTTTCCGGCGACCAGCTTGGAGTTAAGAATTTCGTTGTTGTCGAAAACATCATAACGGACTTTGATACCCGTTTCTTTTTCGAAGTTTTTAACCGTGTCTTCCGCGATGTAGTCGGACCAGTTATAGATGTTGAGGACTTTTTCCTCCGGCGCCTGGGCGGCTGCCTGCCCTGCCACGGCCATCAAACCTGCGGCGACCAGCGCCGCGCCAACGAACTTCCCTGCCATAGCACCTCCGAGAGTGGAATCATTCACAAGCCGTGATGATCGGGCATCCACCGCTTCCACGCAAGGAGTTCGTGATGAAATCAACCCCGCGCGCCGCCCGGCGGATCGCCGCCAGCGGTCATGGGGACGTACCCCTTGGGGTACGTCCCCGCCAAGCGCGACGGGTTCGCCGGCGTGCCGGCGCCGATGGGGACGTACCCCGAGGGGTACGTCCCCGCCTGGCAGTGCGGGTTCAACCAAGCATATCGAACAAGGTCCCGGTGCCGCCGCCGCCGTTGATGGCGCTGCCCGCCCCGGTCTGCGCCTGCGCCGAGTACAGCGCCACCAGCGCGTTGGCCTGCGCCGTCAAGGCCTTGGTCAGCACGGCGCGCTTGCCGTTGATGCTGGCAATCTCCGAGTTCATCTGCTTGGTTTCCTTGGAGATCACGCTGCCCGACGACGTGAACGCCGACGCCTTGGCCGACATCAAATCGGCGATCCCCTTGCCATCGTTGGTAAACAGCTTGGCCACCGCCGACGAATCGGCCGTCAACGCCGCCTGCAGCTTTTTATCGTCGACCACCATATTGCCACCGGCATCCTGCGACACCCCCGCCGCCGCCAGCGCCGACACCGACACGCCGCCACCACCGGTCTTCAACAGCATGCCCATCTGACTGGCCACCTGGCCGAGCGCCGTATCGCCCTTCAAATCGCCTTTCTGCAACGCCTGCAGCTTCTTGTTCAAGTCGTTGTAGGCGGCCACGAAGGCCTTCAGGTTGGCGCCGATCTGGCTCGAATCCTGTTTGATCGTCACCTCCGATTTGCCGGTGCCGGTCAAGGTCAGCGTGGCGCCGGCGATGCCGACGTCCTTGGCCAGCGTGTTGGCGGCACTGGTGACGTCCTTGCCGTCGACGGTGAGGATGGCGTTTTGCGCCGCCGCCGTCTGCTTGAGCTTTTGCGCGCCGTCGGGATCGTAGGCGAGCAGGTTTTTCAGCGCCGCGTCGCCGCTGACGCTGATGCGCATGCCGTTGTCGGCCCCGCTCTGGCCGGCGATGCCCAGCGAAAATTTGCCGTCGTCGCCCTTGACCACCTTGACGTCGACCCCGGCCGCCTTGAACGCGGCGGCCATGCCTTCGAGCGTGTTGTTGGTGCTATCGATGGTGATGGTTTTGCTGCCGGTCGTGCCGTTGCTGACAAAGCCCTTGGCGCCGCCGGCGGTGCCGAAGTCGATCTTGACCGTGGTGGCGGCGCCGGTGCCGAGCTTGGTCGTGGCCGAGGTGAATTCCTCGCTGGTCAGGAACTGCCCCTGCGCCAGTTGCTTGACGTCGATCGCGTAGGTGCCGGCCTTGGCCGCGCCGGTCGAGGTGGCCGTCAGCACGGACTTGGCCGAGGTGGCCGCGCTGGTGCTCAAGCCGCTGCCGGTCAGGCCGGCCGCCAGCGACTGGAAATTGGCCAGCGCGCTTTGCAGCTGGCCCAGCCCGGACAGTTTGGTCTGGTCGCGCGCCAACGAGGTGTTGAGCTTGGTCGCCGCGCTGTTTTGCGACGTCATGGTCTGCTCGACGCGCTTGTAGATGTCGTTCGACACCGCCGTGCTGGCGGCGCTGGTCGCGGAGTTGATGGGGGTCGCCATGGTGTGTTCCTGCCTGGATGATTACATAGTATGCAATATAGCCACGTCCGGCAATCCGGCGAACAGAGCGGCATTTCGCCCCTAATCGCCGCCGCCAGCCGCGCGCCGTGACAATTGAAGCATTTTGCCTGCCGCACCCCGCGCTAAACTGCGCCTTCTGAAAATCCGCTCCACCATCCCATGAATCATTTCTTCCTGCGTCCGTCCCTGGCGGCGCTCATGCTGTGCGCCACCGCCGCGCAAGCCTCCGGCTACGCCCCGCAACCGTGGCAGGTGCGCCGCGCCGAGTTCGGGCAGATCGTGCAAGGCATCAACCGCGGGGACGCGGCGGCGGTCCAAAAATTCGACGACGTGCTCACCGAGTTCGACAACTCGCCGCAAATGAAGCGCACGCCGATCGAGAACATGGAAATAATGGGCCTGTACTATGTGCCGCGCGAGGGCGTCGAAAAAGCGTTGCCCCTTATTACGATGACCGCCATGCTGGGATGGTATGACACGCTGCGTTTCGCCTCGGCCTCGGGCCAGGCGGAAGTCGCGCAAGGTCTGTTCATGCTGCCGTTGGTCATGGGCGGCCCCGACGGAAAAGCCAAGGCGGCCAAATTCTTCGACGAGCAACCCGACAAAACCGAGCAGCTGGTTTCCCGGGGAATCGCCTACGCCAACCGCAATCGCGGCAAGGTCGGCTACGACCAGCAATGGCCCACCGCGTTCGGTCTCGAGCGCGTGATCTGCGCCGAGGGCGGCGCCTGCGACAGCATCGCGCCGCTGCCGGAAAACCAGTGGGACGCGGCCTGGGCCGAAGCCGAGAAACGCGTGCGCGCCTATTACCGGGGCGGCGCGAAGTAATTTAAGCCATCGAAAATCGCGGCGCCGCGGACCCGAGCGACGCCGCCGCGCGCGACCACCCCATCGCCGCGCCGGCGACGACCAGCGGCGGCGCCAGACGCCGCGCAGGGCCCCACTCGGTCGCTTCGACCGTTGCCGCCAGATCGGCGTCGCCGGCGGCCGTCCATTCCGGCGAGATATCCTGCCCTGGCGCATCGGTCAGCAGCTTGGCCGTGCGCGCCAGCGACAAGCGCGCTTGCATCGCCCGCCCCTCCTGTATCCGGAACAGCACGCCCCGCAACACAGCCGCCGCCATCAGGTAGCCGGTGGCGTGGTCGAGCGCTTGCACCGGCAGCGGCACCGGCTTGGCCGCGCCGCCCAGGCGCATGCCATGCTCGGCGATGCCGGTGCTCATTTGCACCAGGCTGTCGAAGCCGCGCCGCCCCGCCAGCGGGCCGCTCCAGCCGTAGGCGTCGAGCGTGACGTCGATCAAACCGGGATTGACGGCCTGCCGGTACGCATGGCCGTAACCGAGCCGCTCCAGCGCGGCCGGGCGGTAGCCATGCACCAGCACGTCCGCCTCGGCCAGCAGCGCCTCGAAGACGGCGCGCTCCGACGGCTGGCGCAGGTCGAGGCGCGCGCAGCGCTTGCCCGGCGTTACCTCCGGAATCACGCCCGGCTCGTCCCAACCGGGCGGATCGACGCGCAACACGTCGGCGCCGTAGCCGGCCAAAAAGCGGGTCGCGACCGGACCGGCCAGCACGCGCGTCAAATCGAGCACCTTCAAGCCGGACAGCGGACGCGACGGATCGCGGCCGGCGCCGGCCCACGCCCGCGCGGCGGCGCCGGGGGCTTGCGCGGCGACGCCGACGGATGGCCCGGATGGCTCCACCGTGCCCGCCGGGAACGGCGCGTTGCCGCCCTGCTCATGCGCGCCACCGCCCGACGGCCGCGTTTCCAGCGCGATCAGCGGCTCGGCGGCGACCGCCACGCCTTGCGGATGCGCCCGCCATTCGGCGGCCGAACGCATCGCCGCCGCGCAGCCGCCGTTGCCGACCACTGCCTCCTCCAGCGCCGCGCCGCGCCAGCCGGCGACCGCGCGCGCCACCGCCGCGCGATCGAACGCGCAGCCGAGCACCGCCAGCGCGGCGTCCCGATGATGGCGGGCATTGGTATGCAAGCGTATCCAGCCGTCGGCGGTGGCGTAGTCGCCGGCCACGGCGTCCCACAACGGCGGGCGCTCCCAGCCGATCGGATGGAGCGACCAGCCGAACCACAGCGACGCCAGCCGACGGTCCACCCGCACCGGGGCGGCATCGCCGCCGAGCGCTACGCTCACCTGGCGCAGCGCCAGCCCCGCCGCGCCGACCGACGCCGCCGCCAGATCGGAGACGGCGAAACAAGAAGGCAGCGAGCCGCTCCCCTCGAAGCGCACGGCGTCCGGCGCGCCGTCCGGCAGCGCCAGCGCCGACGCCGCCGCTTGTAACATGTGACGAGAGATAACAGACATGGCACCTCCAGAACTTGATATGCTGGCCAGCTTGAACCGCCGCGCATCACGCGTCAATCTTGACTTGAACCGTCAACATAGGAAGCGCCCATGGTCTGGATGACCGCCGCCGAAGCCCTGAACATCCTCGATGTCCGCCCGCAAACGCTGTACGCCAACGTCAGCCGTGGAAAAATCCGCGCCAAGCCCGACGCGGCCGATCCGCGCCGCAGCCTTTACCACCGCGACGACGTGCTGCGCATGGCCCGGCGCGCCAACGGCCGGCGCAAGATCGACGCCGTCTCGGCGCAAGCGATGCAATGGGGCGACCCGGTGCTGCCGTCCTCGATCTCGACCACGGCCGATGGCAAGCTGCTGTATCGCGGCCGGGACGCGGCCGAACTGGCGGCGACGGCCACGCTGGAGGACGTCGCTGCGCTGCTGTGGCAATGCGAGCCGTCGCTGGTCGGCGCCGCCACATCGTCAGCGCCGGCGCCGGGCGTGACCAACAGCGCGCCGGCGGCCGCCGCCACGCCCGCGCAACAGCTCCGCCCATCCGGAGCGGCCGCGCCCGGCCCCCGGGCCGCAGGCGCGAACGCCAAGGGCACGGACGCAGCCGGGCAGCCCGCCGCGCTGGCCGCCGGCCTGCTGGCCCTGGCCACCCTGGCCGCCACGGCCGCGCCGTCGTTGGGCCGCCGCGCCGAGGCACTCCACGCCGACGCCGCCATCGTGTTCGCGACTTTTGCCGACGCGATGTGCGGCCCGCCGCCGGCGGACGCGGCCCGCCAGGGCGTCGCCGCCCGCCTGGCCCAGGCGTGGCAGCGTCCACAGCATCAAGAGCCGATCCGCCGCGCCCTGGTGCTGATGGCCGACCACGAGCTCAACGCCTCCACCTTCGCCACCCGCGTGGCGGTCTCGACCGGCGCCTCGCTGGCGGCCGGCGTGTTGGCCGGGCTGGCCACGCTCAGCGGCCCGCTGCACGGCGGCGCGCCTGCCGAATTCGCCCGGCTGCTCGCGCTCGCCCGGCAAACCGGCGCCGCCGAGGCGGTGGCGCGCTGGCGGTCCGGCGGGCGGCCGTTGCCCGGCTTCGGCCACCCGCTCTATCCGGAGGGCGACCCGCGCGCACGCGCCATGCTCGCGCTGCTGCCGGCGCCCGGACTCCACGCCGAGCTGGCCGCCGCGGCCGAGGCGCAGGCCGGCGAACTGCCGACCGTCGACTTCGCGCTGCCCGCGCTGGCGGCGGCATGCGGCCTGCCGGACGGCGCGCCGTTTGTCTTGTTTGCGTTGGGAAGGAGCGTCGGCTGGCTCGCGCATGCGTTGGAGCAGGCGCAAGCCAACCGGCCGATCAGGCCGCGCGCCCGGTACGTCGGGCCGGCCTAGCGGAGGAACTTGTTGACGATGGCGGTGGCGGTGGCGTCGGGATTGACGAACTGATATCCGATCTTGAAGTGATCGCCACTGAAGATGCAATACGTGACCTTGGCGCGGCTGCTCACCAGCTGCCCTTTGCCATCGAGGAACAACTCGAACGTGACCTGCCCCGTGTGCCCGACCGCCAGCTTGTGGTCGAACGTGAGCGACACTCCCGATGCGCACAGGTCGATGGTGCGGCCCTGCTGAGGCGGCATACCGTCCATCACCACGACTGCTTTGGCGCGAACTATCTTACGCGCGACTGACCGTTGATCGACTAACAATTTATCCATCCTTTAAATAACATAATGTTACGTGTTAAGCACTATTGCTCATTACAACACATAACAATACATCCTTATTGGATTTCGCGCAGCTTATTGAACGCATCGTCGATGCGGTCGACGGCGATGATGGTCATGCCCTCGATCGCTTGCTTGGGCGCGTTGGCGGTCGGAATCATCGCCATCGAAAAGCCCAGCTTGGCCGCCTCGCGCAGCCGCTCCTGGCCGCGCGGCGCCGGCCGGATCTCGCCGGCCAGGCCGACCTCGCCGAACACGACGAACCCGCGCGGCAGCGGCTTGTTGCGCATCGACGAGTTAATCGCCAGCAGCACCGCCAGGTCGGCGGCCGGCTCGGTGATCTTGACGCCGCCGACGGCGTTGATGAACACATCCTGGTCGAAGGCGGCGATGCCGGCGTGGCGGTGCAACACCGCCAGCAGCATCGCCAGCCGGTTCTGCTCCAGCCCGACCGACAAGCGGCGCGCGTTGGGCAGGTGGCTGGCGTCGACCAGCGCCTGGATTTCCACCAGCAGCGGGCGCGTGCCCTCCTGCGTCACCATCACGCACGAGCCCGGCACCTGGTTGTCGTGCTGCGACAGGAACAACGCCGACGGGTTGGACACGCCCTTCAAGCCCTTTTCCGTCATGGCGAACACGCCCAGCTCGTTGACGGCGCCGAAGCGGTTCTTGATCGCCCGCACCAGGCGGAAGCTCGAATGGTTGTCGCCCTCAAAATAGAGCACGGTGTCGACGATGTGCTCGAGCACGCGCGGGCCGGCCAGCGCGCCCTCCTTGGTCACGTGGCCGACCAGGATGATGGTGATGCCGGTCTGCTTGGCCACGCGGGTCAACTGGGCGGCGCATTCGCGCACCTGCGCCACCGAGCCCGGCGCCGAACTGAGCGCGTCCGAATAGACGGTCTGGATCGAGTCGATCACCGCCACGTCGGGCTTGAGGTCGGCCAGCGTGCCGAGGATCTTTTCCAGCTGGATCTCGGCCTGCAGCTTCAAGTCGCGGGCGTCGACCTGCAAGCGCTTGGCGCGCAGCGCGATCTGGGCGCCGGACTCCTCGCCGCTGACATATAACACCTTCTTCAAATGCGACAGGTTGGCCAGCGCCTGCAATAGCAGGGTCGACTTGCCGATGCCGGGGTCGCCGCCGATCAGCACCACGCCGCCCGACACCAGCCCGCCACCGAGCACGCGGTCGAACTCCTCGATGCCGGTGCCGAAGCGCGGCACGTCGATGGCGTCGATGTCGGCCAGCGACAGCACCGGCGCCGTCTGCGCCAGCGCCATGTGCTGCGGCTGCGAATAGCGGTTGTTGCCGCCGGTCTCGACCAGCGTCTCGACCATCGTGTTCCAATGCTGGCACGACGCGCACTGCCCGGTCCACTTGGTGGAGGTGCCGCCGCACTCGGTGCAGGTGTAATTGGTTTTCGCCTTGGCCATCGGCTCAGTCCTCGACCACGGCCACGCGCTGGCCCAGCGCGCACATGAGCTCGTAGCCGATGGTGCCGGCCGCGTTGGCCACCTCGTCGATCGGCAAGCCCTTGCCCCACAGGGTGACCTGGCTGCCGATGCCGGCCTCGGGCAGGTCGGTCAGGTCGACCGTCAACATGTCCATCGACACGCGCCCGACCAGGCGCGTGCGCACGCCGTCGACCAGCACCGGCGTATCGACCGGCGCGTGGCGCGGGTAGCCGTCCGCGTAGCCGCAGGCGACCACGCCGACCCGCATCGGCCCCTCGGCCTGGAAGCGGCTGCCGTAGCCGACGACGTCGCCGGCGGCGATGCGCTGCACGCCGATGATCTCGCTGGTCAGCGTCATCGCCGGCAGCAGACCATACTCCCCGGCCGATTTGCCGCCCGGCGTGCCGCCGTACAGCATGATGCCGGGACGCACCCAATCGTTGCGCAGGATGTCGACCAGCTCGTCCTGGCGCAGCACGCCGGCCGAATTGGACAGGCTGCGCATGCCCGGCAGGCCGGCGGCGGCGGCCTCGAAACGGCGGATCTGCTCGGCGATCGGCAGCAGCACGTGCCTGGCGTCGTCGGCGTTGGCGAAGTGGGTCATCAAGGTGACGCTGCCGACGCAGGAAATGGCCACCAGCCGCGCGTGGGCGGCGGCGAACGCGTCCGGCATGAAGCCGAGGCGGTTCATGCCCGTGTTCATTTTCAAGTGCAGATTGAGCTTGATGCCGCGCGCCGTCAGCGCCTCCTGCGCGGCCTCCAGCCAGGCCAGTTGCTCGTCGCAATGGACCGCCGCCTCCAGGTTGTAGCCGGCCATCGTGTTCAAATCCTCGGGACCGAAGAAACCCTCTAGTAACAGGATCGGCTTTTTCCAGCCCAGCTCGCGCAGCCGCACCGCGTTGTCGAACTCGACCAGCGCCAGGCCGTCGGCCTCGGCCAGGCCGCGCATCGCCCGCTCCAGCCCGTGGCCGTAGCCGTTGGCCTTGAGCACGCCCCACGCCTTGGCGCCGGGGGAGCTCTCCTTGGCGCGCGCCAGGTTGTGGCGCAGGGAGGCAATGTGGATGGTGGCGACGATCGGCCTTGGCATAGTGCTATCTTTAGTGAAATCGGTGGAGCCGTATTTTACCGTGCGCCCGCCCGGCACGCACCGCTCAATTCTTGGGGGTTGTGATCAAAGCGTGGTATAAAGCAAGCCAATACAAGCTTTCAGGCATCCAAGAATGAATCGTGGTTTCTATACCATCATGGCAGCGCAGTTCTTTTCGTCACTGGCGGATATCTCACTGCTCTTCGTAGCGGTGGACATGCTGAGGAATATGAATTCGCCGGGGTGGATCACGCCGCTGCTGAAGCTTTCATTCATTCTCTTTTACGTGCTGTTGGCGGCATTTGTCGGCGCGTTCGCCGATTCCATGCCCAAGGGTAAGGTGATGTTCATCTCCAATCTGATCAAGATTGGCGGCTGCCTGCTCATCTTCGCCCACGTACACCCGCTGCTGGCCTACGCCGTGGTCGGCTTCGGCGCGGCCGTCTACTCGCCGGCCAAGTATGGCATCCTGACCGAACTGCTGCCGGCCGAAAAGCTCATCGCCGCCAACGGCTGGGTCGAAGGCTTGACCGTGATGTCGATCATCCTCGGCACCGTCATGGGCGGCGCGCTGGTCGGTCCGCGCATCTCGTCGTTCCTGCTCGGCTTCGACCTGCCGGTGATCGACACCGGCATCAGCACGCCGACCCAGGCCGCGCTGTGCGTGGTGGTCGGCATCTACATCCTGGCGGCCATCTTCAACACCCGCATCCCGGACACCGGCTGCCGCTACGGCCACCAGGAACGCAACCCGATTAAACTGATCAGCGATTTCGGCAACTGCTACCGCCTCCTGTGGGCCGACAAGCTGGGCCAGATCTCGCTGGGTGTGACGACCTTGTTCTGGGGCGCGGCACAAACCTTGCAATTCATCGTGCTGGAATGGGCCAGCCGCACGCTCAAGCTCAACTACGAGCAGTCGACCAGCCTGGTCGGCGTGGTCGCCATCGGCGTGGCCGCCGGCGCGGTGATCTCGGCGCGCACCATCACGCTGCGCAAGTCGCTCACCGTGATCCCGGTCGGCATCTTCATGGGCTTGATCGTCATGTCGATGACCTTGGTCAATTCGGTGGCGCTCGCCTATCCGCTGCTGGTGCTGGTCGGCCTGCTGGGCGGCTACTTCCTGGTGCCGATGAACGCGCTGCTGCAGCACCGCGGCCACGTGCTGATGAGCGCCGGGCACTCGATCGCGGTGCAGAACTTCAACGAGAACCTGTCGATCCTGGTGATGCTGGCGGTGTACTCGCTGATGCTGCGCGGTCATTTGAACCTCGACATCATCATCCTGATCTTTGGTTTGTTCCTGGCCGGGACGATGTTCATCATCTTGCGCAAGCACCAGGCCAACCAGCGCGAATTCGATTCGATCGCGCTCATTGGCGAAGCGAAGCATTGATCTTGCCGCAACGCCGCCGCTAGCCATTCACCCGCCGGCGCCGGCGAACATCTCGAGCAGGCCGCGCGGCGCGCCCGGACCGAAGCAGGCCTCGAAGACGCCGACCGCCTCCGCCGCGGCGGCCGCGCTGCGGGGAAACATCTCGTTTTCATAGGCGGCCAGCGCCGCCTCGATATCGCCCGGATGGGCGCAGATGGCCTCGGCCAAGCGCGCGCCATCGAACATCGCCAGGTTCGCCCCCTCGCCCGACGGCACCATCAGGTGCGCGGCGTCGCCCACCAGCGTCACGCCCGGCGTACGCGCCCATGTGTGGGCGCCGGGCAAAGACATCACCTCGCGCGCCACCGGATCGGTGGCGCTGGCGGTGATCAAGGTCGTGAGCGCGGGCGCCCAACCGTCAAATTCAGCGGCGACGCGGGCCAGGGCCCGGCCGCGATCGCTCAAATCAATGGCGGCGGCCCAGCCCCGCGGCTTGTTCAAGGCCGCGTAGGTATGCAACACGCCGTTGGGCTCGCGATGCGCAAAGATGCCCTGCCCGTCCGCCATGGCGAACAGCGAGCCGCCGCCGACCGCCCGCGCGCTGTCCGGATACAGGGCATCGCTGTCGAACAGGAAGGTTTCGATGAAAGTCTTGCCGGCGTACACCGGCTCGGCGTCGGTCAGCAGCCGGCGCACCTTCGACCAGGCGCCATCGGCGCCCACCAATAAGCGCGTCGTCACCTGGGTGCCGTCGGCAAACGTCACGGCATGTGCGCCTTCGCCGAGCGCGGCGATGCCGGTGAGTTTGCGGCCCCACTGGACGATCCCGGCCGGCAGCGATTCAAGCAGTATCCTGCGCAGCTCGCCCCGCAAGACCTCGGGCCGGCCGCCGCCGCCATCGTCGGCTTGCGCGTACAGCAACGCGCCGTGCTTGTCCAATACCCGCACCGCCTCGCCGCCCGGATGGATCAACGTCAGGAATTGCTCGTAGAGCCCGGCCGCCTTCAAGGCCGGCTGGCCGTTGTAGTCGTGAATGTCGAGCATGCCGCCCTGGGTGCGCGCATCGGGCGACGCGTCGGCCTCGTAGACGGTGCAGGCGATGCCGCGCACATGCAGCACGCGTGCGAGCATCAGGCCGCCAAGTCCCGCGCCGATGATGGTAATACCTGAAGTCATGGTGCCGCCTTTATCAAATCGACATCCTATGGAACGCCGTTCCACTGCGTATTGAAATACTTTGCCGTTCGTGTCAAGATCGGCCATGACCAATCACTCACGGCGCACGCAACGCGGAGCGCCGGCGCTCACGCGCGCCACCATTGTTGACGCGGCCGTCGCCCTGCTCGATAGCGCCGGCGAAAGCGGCCTGACCTTCCGGGCGCTGGCCGGCGCGCTCGGCACCGGCGCCGGCGCCATCTACTTTCATGTCGCCAACAAGGATGATGTGCTCAACGCCGCCTGCGACGCCGTGGTGGTGCGGGCGATGGCGGCGACGGTGCCCCCGGCGACCCCACGGCAGCGGCTGTGCGCCATCGGCCTCGGCTTGTTCGACGCGATCGACGCGCATCCGTGGGTCGGCGCGGAACTGGCGCGGGCGCCGGGCAGTATGCCGATGGTGCGTATCCTCGAAGGCATCGGGCAGCAGGTGCAAGCGCTGGATGTGTCAGATCGCGCCCTATGGTCGGCCACGTCCACGCTGTTTAGCTACATCGTCGGCGTCGCGGGGCAAAACGCCGGCAACGCCCGCATCGGCCAGGAGCGCGGGCTCGATCGAATGACGTTCCTGGATGCGGTAGCGACGCAGTGGTCGCGGCTCGATGCCGAGGCCTATCCATTCACGCGCGGCATGGCCGCACAATTACGCCGGCACGATGACCGCGCGGACTTCGCGGCCGGCCTCGACCTGATCCTCGACGGCATCGCCGCCCAAGCTGGGGGTCAAGTCCTGACCCTTCCCCGCAAATTTTTGTTGTAAACAGCTAGAGAAACTGTTAACTTTCAATCCCAAAAACGGCGCATGCATGGTTGTGCCAACCCTTTCATTCGTAGCGACCAAACTGCGATGAAAGGAACACACCATGCATG
>CAUPRW010000070.1:0-29384 GCA_963513825.1 uncultured Duganella sp. | reverse complement strand
GTTCCTTTCATCGCAGTTTGGTCGCTACGAATGAAAGGGTTGGCACAACCATGCATGCGCCGTTTTTGGGATTGAAAGTTAACAGTTTCCCTAGCTGTTTACAACAAAAATTTGCGGGGAAGGGTCAGGCACTGACCCCCAGGGGGGGTTAGCGCGGGGCCGCCAGCAGGCCCGGGGGGGACGCCGGTTGCAGGGCGTTGAGGCGCGTGGCGGCGCTGTCCGCGTGGGCGCCGGCCGATGGCGCGGCGGCGCCGTAGTGGCGCAGCGCGTCGACCAGGCGCGAGGCGCCGGCCGTGAGCGCGCCGGCGTCCAGGCGCGGCGTGCCGGCCACGGCGTCGGCGCCGTCGCCGTCGCCGAACGACGAGAGCGCGCGCGCCAGGCCGCCGACGTTGGCGCTGAGCCCGCCCTGCGCGAACCAGACGTCCGCCATCGCGTGCGTGCGCCCGTCGGCCGTGGCGTAGCCGCCCGTGAGCCCGAGGTGGTTGCCGTGGTCGACCGCGTCCGAGACGCTGGCCGCCAGGTCCAGGCTGGTGATGCCGAGCTCGCCGAGCGTCTTGAGCTCGCCCGCCGCGCTGCGCCCGTCGGCGTTGGCGTCGATCCACACACGCAGCGCGCCGAAGCCGGCATCGTCCGCGCTGACGCGGCCGTCGCCGTTGGCGTCGAGCGCGCCGAGCGCCTGGTAGCCGTCGCGCGCGCGGACGCCGTCGGCCAGCCGCGTGGCCGAGCCGAACAGTTCGCCGCCGTCGTTGATGACGCCGTCACCGTTGCGGTCGAGCGCCAGCAAGCCGTCGCCCGGCCCGACCCAGCCGGTGGCGCCGGCCGTGCCGTCGCCCGCCAGGTCGAAGCGCACGCCGGCGTCGAGCCCCAGCGTGCGCACGCCGTCGCCGTCGAGGTCGAGCACCAGCGGCGTGACGAACGGCATCGCCGCCACCTGCGCGGCGCTGAAGGCGTTCTTCTGCTCGGCGCTGAGCTGGTTGTATTGCTGGAAGCCGAGCGCGTGCGTCTGCGCGGTCGTCAACGCCGCCAGCTGGCCCACCGTCAACGCGCGCATGCCGCTGGTGCCGAGCGCGACGATCTGGCGCGTGCCCAGCGCGGCGATGTCGCGCGTTTCGATGGCGGCCAGGTTGGCCGCGCTCAGGTCGGCGATCAGCGCCGTGCCCATCGCCGCCAGCTGCGCCGAGCTCAGCGCCACCATCTGCGCGGCGGTGAACTGGTCGCCGCTGTCGCGCGGCACGATGGCGGCGATCTGCGCGGTGCGCAAGGCGGCGAATTGTTCGGCGCTGAACGCTTGCATCTGGGTGTCGCCCAGCGCGCGGATCACGGCGGTGCCGAGCGCGGCGACGTCGGCCGTCTCGAGCGCGGCGAACGCGGCCGGCAGCAGTCGCGCCGTGGCCGCCGTCGTCAACGCGGCCACCTGCGCCGTGGTGAGCGCGCGCAGTTGCGCCGCGTCCATGCCGGTCAGCAGGTTGCCGCCGCGCGCGGCCGCGTTGAGCAGCAACGGATTGATCGCGGCGACGTCGGCCGTGCCTAGCGCGGCCACCTGCGCCGCGCCGAGCACGCCGAGCTGGGCGCTGGTGAGGGCGGCCACCTGCGCCGTCGTCAACGCCGCCACCTGCGGCGCCGTCAGCGCCAGCACCTGCTGCGTCTTGAGCCCGGCGATGGCGGCGGTGCGCAACGCGCCGACGTCCTCGGCGTCCATGGCGGCGATGACCGAAAGCTGCAACGCCGCCACCTGGGCCGCGCTCAGCGTGGCCGCCTGCGCGGTCGTCAGCGCGGCCACCTGGCCCGAGCCGAGGCCGGCCACGATGGCGGTGCGCAGCGCGCCGACCTGCGCCGTGCTCAGCGCGTACAGCGCGCCGCCGGCGGCGCCGCCGGCCCCCAGCGCCGCCAGTTGCGCGGCGTCGAGCGCGGCCACCGCGGCGGTCGACAACGCGCCCACCTCGGCGCTGCCGATCGCCCCCAGGTCCGCCGTCGACAGGCTCACCAGTTGTTGCGAGGTCAGGCCGCGCAGCTGGGACGCGGTGAAGGCGTCGAACTGCCGCGTGCCCAGCGCCGCCAGCTGCGCGGTCGACAGCGCCGCCAGCTGCTGCGACGCCAGCCCGGCCAGCTGCGCCGTGTCCATGGCGCCGAACGCGGCGCTCGAGAGCGCGCGCACGGCCGCCGTGCCGAGCGCGGCCACGGCGCGGCTGCCCAGGCCGACGATGGCGCCGCTGCCGATGGCGCCGACCTGGCCGGCGCCGAGCGCGCCGATCTGGCTGGTCGTCAACGCCCCCAGCTGGGCGCTGCCCAGCACGGCCACCTGCGCGCTGCCCAGCACGGCGATCTGGCGCGTGGCCAGGGCGTTGAGCTGCTCGCCCGACAGGTAGGTCAGCAACGGCAGCGCCAGGCCGGCGATGGCCTGCGGCGTGAGCGCGGCCAGCCGCGCCGTCGACAGGCCGACAATGGTGGCGCTCGAGAGCGCGCCGACCTGCGCGCTGCTCAGCGCGGCGAACTGGGCGGTCGTCATCGCGCCCAGCTGGGCGCTCGTCAACGCGGCCACCTGGACCGTGCCCAGGCCGGCGATGGCGCCGGCCTTGAGCGCGGCCAGGTCGGCCGTCTCCAGCGCCGCCAGCGCCGTCAGCGACAAGCCGGCCAGCTGCGCGCTGCCCAGCGCCGCCGCCTGGTGCGTGCCCAGCGCGGCCACCTGGGCGGTGCTCAGGCCGGCCAGCGCGGCGCCGCGCAACGCGGCCACCTGCGCCGTCGTCAGCGCGGCGATCTGGCCGCCGCCGGCGCCGCGCGGGTCGGCGCCCAGGCCGGCCAATTGCTCCGACGTCAGCGCGGCGATGGCCGCCGTGCGCAGGCCGGCGATGCTGGCCGTGTTCAGGGCGGCGAGGTCGGCGCCGGACAGGCGCGCCACCTGCTGCGACCCGAGCGCGCCGAGCTGGGCCGAGCCGAGCGTGGACAGTTGCGCGCTGGTGAGCGCGTCGATCTGGGCGCTGGTGAGGGCGGCCAGCTGGCGCGTGGCCAGCGCGGCCACCTGGGCCGTGCTGAGGCCGTCGATGCGGTCGGCCGGCAACGCGGCCAGCGCGCCCGTGCCGAGCGCGGCCAGCACGCCCGCCTGCAAGCCCTGCAGCAGGACGTCGCTCAACGCGGCGCCCTGCGCGCTGGTGAGCGCGGCCACCTGCGCCGACGTCATGGCGGCGGCGGCGGCGCTGCCGAAGGCCGACAGTTGCAGCGTGCCGAGCGCGGCGAACACGCCGGTGCGCAGCGCCGCCAGGTCGGCCGATTCCAGCACCAGCAACAAATTGACCGGCAAGGCGTTGAATTGCTGGCTGCCCAGCGTGGCCGCCTGGGCGGTCGTCAGCGCGATCATCTGGTCGGCCGTCATGCCCTGCAGCGCGGCCGTGCGCAACGCGGCGATCTGCGCCGTGCGCAGCGCCGCGATGGCGGCGGCGCCGCCGCCGAGCGCGGCGAACTGCTGCGCGCTGAGCGTGGCGATCACCGCCGTGGACAGCGCCGGCAACAGCTCGCTGCCGAGGGCGGCGAGCTGGCCGGTGCTCAGGCCGGCCGCCTGGCGGCTGCCGAGCGCGCCGATCTGGGCGCTGCCGAGCGCGCGCAGCTGGGCGCTGCCGAGCGCGCCGATCTGGTCACTGCCGAGGGCGGCGATCTGGCGCGTGGCCAGGCTGCCGACCTGGCCGGCCGTCAGCTGCGAGAGCACGCGCGTCGACAACGCGGCGATGGCCGCGCTCGACAACGACGACAGGTTGGCGCTCGACAGGCCGGCCAGGGTCTGGCTCGACAGCACGGCGACCTGGGCGCTGCCCCACGCGGCGAACTGCGCCGTGGTCAGGGCCCCCAGTTGCGCGCTCGTCAGGGCGGCCACCTGGCCGGTCGACAAGCCACGGATGGTGGCCGTTTTGAGCGCGGCCACGTCGGCCGTTTCGAGGGCGGCGATGGCGGCGCCGGACAGGCCGGCGAGCTGCGCGCTGCCCAGCGCCGCCGCCTGGGCGGTGGTGAGGGCGACCAGCTGCGCGCTGTCCAGCGCCGCCAACTGCGCGGTGCCGAGCGCGGCGATCTGGCGCGTGGCCAGCGCGGCCACCTGCGCCGTGCCGAGCGCGGCCAGCAGGCCGCTCGACAGCGCCGCCACCAGCTGGGTGGCGAGCGCGCCGATGTCGGCCGTCTCCAGGGCGGCGAAGGCGGCGCTGCCCAGCGCCAGCACCTGGTGGCTGCGCAACACGGCCACCTGGGCGCTGCTGAGGGCGGCCACCTGGGCGCTGCCCAGCGCGCCGGCCTGGGCCGACGTCAATCCGGTCAGCGCGTTGGTGCGCAGCGCGGCCAGGTCGGCCGTCTCGAGGGCGGCGATGTCGTCGCTGCCGAGCGCGCCGAGCTGGGCGCTGCCGAGCGCGGCCGCCTGGGCCGTCGTCAGCGCCACCGCCTGGGCCGTGGCCAGGCCGGCCAGCGCGCCGCTGCGCAAGGCGGCGATCTGCGCCGTGCCGAGCGCGCCGAACTGGCTGCCGGCCGGGTTGGCGCCCAGCGCGGCGAGCTGTTCGGCGCTGAGCGCGGCCAGCACGGCCGTGCCGAGCGCGCGCAGCCCGCCGGCGCCGATGGCGGCGATGTCGTCGGCGCCGAGGCCGGCGATGTTGCGCGTGCCCAGGCCCGCCAGTTGGGTCTCGCCGAGCGCGCCGACCTGCGCGGTCCCCAGCGCCGCCAGCTGCGTGCTCGAGAGCGCGGCGAACTGCCGCGATGTCAGGCTCGACAATTGCAGCGTGCTGAGGCCGGCCAGCGCCGCCGGGCTCAGCGCGAAGATGTAATTGGTACCCAGCGCCGCCAGGTTGGCGTTGGAAAAACCGGCCACGGTGTCGGTCGACAACGCGCCCAATTGGGCCGTGTTCATGGCCAGGAACTGGCCCATCGTCATGGCCGCCAGCTGGGCGCTGCCGAGCGCGCCGATCTGGGCGCTGGTCAGGCCGGCGATGGCGGCGCTGCGCAGCGCGGCGAAGTCGCCCGCCTCCATGGCGGCGATGCCGCGCGTGCCGAGCGCGCGCAGCTGGGCACTGCCGAGCGCGCCGGCCTGCAGCGCGCTCAACGCGGCCACCTCGGCCGTGGTGATGCCGTCGAGCGCGGCGGTGCGCAAGGCGGCGATCTGCGCCGTCAACAACGCCGCCACGCCGGCCGCGCCGAGCGCGGCCAGTTGTCCGGCGTCGAGCGCGGCGATGGCGGCCGTTTTCAGCGCCGCCAGGCTGGCCGCGGCGATGGCGGCGACGTTGGCGTGCGACAGGTTGGCCAGCTGGAGCGCGCCGAGCGCCCCGATCTGGACGCTGGAGAGCGCGCCGATCTGGCGCGAATCGAGGGCGTTGAGCTGGGCCGTGCCGAGCGCGGCGATCTGGCGCGTGGCCAGCCCGGCCAGCTGCGCCGTCGACAGCGCGGCGACGCCGTCGAGCGCCAGCGCGGCGAGCGCCTGGGTGGCCAGCGCGCCGACGTCGGCGCTTTCCAGCCCGGCCAGCGCGGCCGCGCCGAGCGCGTTCAATTGTCTGCCGCTCAGCGCGGCCGCCTGCGCGGTCGTCAGGCCGGCCACCTGGGCGGCGCCGAGCGCGCGCATCTGTTCGGTGCCGAGGCCGGCGATGGCGTTGGTGCGCAGCGCGGCCAGGTCGGCCGTCTCGAGCGCGGCGATCTGCGCGCTCGAGAGCCGCGCCACCTGCAGGCTGCTCAGCGCGGCGGCCTGCGCGGTCGTCAGCGCGACGAGCTGGGCCGTGGTCAGGCCGGCCAGCGCGCCGGTGCGCAGCGCGGCGATCTGCGCCGTGCCGAGCTGGTCGATCAACTGGCTGGCGCCCTGGTCGCCGAGGCCGGCCAGTTGCGTCGAACCGAGCGCGGCAAGCGCCGCCGTGCCCAGCGCCCGCAGCGCGGCCGCGCCCATGGCGGCCAGGTCCTCGGCCGCCAGGCCGGCGACCTGCTGCGAGCCGAGCGCGCCGATCTGGACGGTGCCGAGCGCGGCCACCTGGGCGGTGCCCAGCGCGGCCAGCTGGGCGCTGCCCATCATGGCGAACTGGCGCGCGTTCATGCTGTTGAGCTGGGCGCCGGAAAGCGAGGCCATCAGCGCGGGGCTGAGCAGCGCGATGGCGCTCGGCGCCAGCGCGATCAGGCTGGCCACCGGCAGGCCGGCGATCGACGCGCTCGACAGCGCCGCGATCTGCCGGCTGCTGAAGGCGGAGAACTGGGCCGTGCCCAGCGCGGCCAGTTGCCCGCTGCCGAGTGCGGCCATTTGCTGCGTGCCGAGGCCGGCGATGGCGGCGGTGCGCAGCGCGGCCAGGTCGGCCGTCTCGAGCGCGGCGATCAGCGCGGTCGACAGGCTCGCCAGCTGGGCGCTCGAGAGCGCGGCGGCCTGCGCGGTGGTCAGCGCCACCGCCTGCGCCGTGCCCATGCCGGCCAGCGTGGCGGTGCGCAGCGCGGCGATCTGCGCCGTGCCCAGGTCGCCCAGGCGCTGGCCGTTGGCCACGCCGAGACTGGCGAACTGGTCGGACGAGAGCGCCGCCATGAAGGCGGTGCCGAGGCCGGCGATGGCCCGCGAGCCGAGCGCGGCGATATCGTTGGTGGCCAGGCCGGCCGCCTGGCGCGCGCCGAGGCCGGCTGCCCGTTCGGCGCTGAGCGCACCGAGCTGGTCGGACGTCAGCGCGGCGGCCTGGGCGCTGGTGAGGGCGCCGAGCTGACGCGAGCCGAGCCCGGCCATTTGCGCGGTGCTCAGCGCAGCGAGCAGGCCGGTGCCCAGCGCCGGCAGCGTGGTCAGGCTCAGCGCGGCCAGGTCGGCGCTGTCGATGCCGGCGATGGCGGCGGCCGACAGGGCGCCCAGCTGGGCGCTGTTGAGGGCGGCGAAGCCGGCGCTGGTAAAGGCGCGCAGCTGGGCCTCGCCGAGCAGGGCCACCTGGGCCGTGGCCAGGCCGGCGATGGCGGCGGTTTTGAGGCTGGCCACGTCGGCCGTCTCGAGCGCGGCCACCGCGGCGGACGACAAAGCGTTGAGCTGGACGGCGCTCAGCGCGGCCGCCTGCGACGTGCCCAGCGCGGCGGCCTGGTCGGCGCTCAAGCCGCGCAGCTGGGCGGTGGCAAGCGCGGCGATCGCGCGCGTGCCCAGCGCGGCCACGCCGGCCGTGCCGATGGCGGCGACGTCGTCGGCCGACAGCGAGCGCAACTGGGCGGTGGTGAGCGCGGCCAGCTGGCCGGTGCCCAGCGCGGCCACCTGGGCCGGCGACAGGCTGGCGATATTGGCCACGCTCAGCGCGGCCAGGTCGGCCGTTTCAAAGGCGGCGATGGCTTGCGTGGCCAGGCGGGAAAAACTCAGCGTGCCCAGCCCGGCGGCCTGGGCCGTCGTCAGCGCGGCGACCTGCGCGCCCGTCAGCGCGCCCATGAAGGCCGAGCCGGCGGCGCCGGCGCCCACCGCGTTGAGCAAGGGGGCCTTGATCGCGGCGATGTCGGCGGTGGCCAGCACCGCCACGTTGGACGGCGCCAGCGCCGACAGTTGCAGCGTCGTCATCACAGCGATGTGGTCGGTACGCAACGCCGGCACCTGCAACGACGACAGCGCCGCGATGTCTTCGACCGTCCACCGGACCACGTCAGCCGTCGTCAGGCTGTTGGCGATCTGCTCTGTGGAGAGTACTGGTACGAACGAAGCCATCATGTGTTCCCGATTTGATAACATCTTTCACTATAGCAGCATTCTGGTTAATTTCCACATGGCAATCAAATTATTTACTTGCAGTAAACTTAAAAGTCCCAATAAAAATGCCGCAAAATCAAGGACTTTGCGGCATTTTTAACCAACAAGCAACGCGGGGGTGGTCAAGCGGGCGGCGTCACGCCTTCGCCTCGCCGCCCAGCGCCTCGACCACGTCGGCCATCAGCTTGGCCAGCTCGCCCGTCATCAGCATGAAATCGCCGTCGAAACGCTCGTCGTCGTTCCTGGTGCTCGATTCCTTCTCGCTGATGACGTCGAGCGGCTTGATGCCCTTGATCGCCAGCGACTCGGTCAGCACGAAGGAAATCTTGCTGTCCCACGTCATGGCCAGGCGCGTGCACTGCTTGCCGGCGGCGATGTGGCGGCGCACCTCGTCGGCCTCGAGGGTGTGGCGCACGTAGCGCACCGCCGCCTTGCTCTCGCCGGTGGCGCGCAGCTCGGTGTCCATGTCGACCGTGAAGCCGGCCGGGGCGTCGTCGGCCTGCAGCCACTCGGTCATCACGCCGACCGGCGAGCGCTGCACGCGCAGGCTTTCCAGCGGCAGCTTGTCGACCGCCTTGAGCAGCAGCTTGATCACTTCGTCGGCCTTGGCCGGGCTGGCGGCGTCGACCACCAGCCAACCGTTGACCGGATCGATCCAGGTCCAGACGTTGCTGCGGATCGAGAACGCGCGCGGCAGCAGTTCGTCGGCCACGCGCTCCTTGAGTTCCTTCATCGCCTTCTTACCCGGGGCGAAGCCTTGCGCCTCCTCCATCTCGGCGGCGCGCGCCTTGGCGACCTGGTTGATGACGCTCGACGGCAACAGTTTTTTCTCGGTGCCCAGCAGGATCAGCATTTGCTTGTTGACCACGTGCACCAGCCCGCCGTTCGGGCGCGGCGTGTCCCAGCCCTGGCGCAACAGTTCGTTGCTGCTGGCCGGCACGAAGGAGTGGGCGGCCAGGGCCGCTTCCAATTGTTCAGGGGTGTAGGCCCAAGGGGCCGGCAGACGGTAGATCTGAAGATTCTTGAACCACATGAGATATTTGCCTTGTTTCAGTATTGCCAGGGGAGCGCCATTTTACACGGTGACGGCGGCGCTGGACCGATTGTGGTGGGATTGGAACTAGGCGAACAAATCGCCCTGGACGGCGCGCCGCGCCGTCGCCGGCCCGGCCGGCGGCGGCGGCTCGAGCGTGCTGGCGCGCACGCCCAGGAGGCGCAGGCGGCGCTCGAGCGGCACGCGCTTGAGGCATTCGCGCGCCGCCTGCAGGATCGCGGCCGGCTCGGCCACCGGGTGCGGCAAGGTGACGTTGCGGCTGACGATCTGGAAGTCGTCGAAGCGCAGCTTGATGCTGATGGTGCGGCTGACGTAGCCCTTGCGTTTGAGGTCATCGGCGAGCCGTTCGCACAGCGCCGTCAGGATGCCCGACAACGCGCCGCGGTCCTGGCGCGCGTGCAGGTCGCGCTCGAAGGTGGTCTCGCGGCTGATCGACTTGCTCTCGGAACTGGTGGAGATCGCGCGGTCGTCGATGCCGCGCGCGGCCGCCGCCAGCCAGCCGGCGTAGTGGGTGCCGAAATGGTCCTGCAGCAGGCCGGCGTCGGCCTCGGCCAGCTGGCCGATGGTGGCGATGCCCAGCGCGGCCAGTTTTTCGGTGGCCTTGGGGCCGATGCCGTTGATCTTGCGCACGCCCAGCGGCCAGATGCGGGCCGGGATGTCGTCGAAGCCGAGGATGGTCAGGCCGTCCGGTTTTTCCAGGTCCGAGCAAATCTTCGACAGCAGCTTGTTGGGCGTGATGCCGATCGAGCACGACAGGCCGGTGGCGTCGCGCACGGCCTGCTTGATGCGCCGGCCCAGCTCGCGCGTCTCGCCCGGCACGCGGGTCAGGTCGATGTAGATCTCGTCGATGCCGCGGTCTTCGAAGTCGGGCGCGATCGACGCCACGGCCGCCTTGAACAGGCGCGACATTTGACGGTAGGCGTCGAAGTTGACCGGCAGCAGGATGGCGTCCGGCGCCAGCTTGGCCGCCTTCATCATGCCCATGGCCGAGCCGACCCCGAGCGCGCGCGCCTCGTAGGTGGCGGTGGTGATGACGCCACGGCCGACGTAGTCGCGCAGGCGGGCGTAGCGGTGCGTGCCGTCCGGCTGCAACACCGGCTGGGCGTCGCGCCCGCCGCCGATGACGACGGCCTGGCCGCGCAGGTCCGGGTAGCGCAGCAGCTCGACGGAAGCGTAGAACGCATCCATGTCGAGGTGGGCGATGCGCCGGATGTCGTCAGTCATGGGCCGGAAAGATTACTGTGAATTCATACAGTATCTACGGAAATTGATTGGCGTGCAAGTGAGCGGGGCGGGCACCCCTCTCCGCCCCGTGCGGGCCTGGGCGCCGCTACTCCCGCACGGCGGCGAGCACCAGCACCGCCCCGGCCACCAGGCTGGCCGCCAGCAAATAGATCCCGCTGGCCGTGCTGTGCGTCGCATCCTTGATCGCCCCCACCAGATACGGACTGACGAACCCGGCCAGATTGCCCACCGAATTGATCAGCGCGATCCCGGCCGCCGCCGCCGCCCCGCCCAGCATGGCCGTCGGCAGACTCCAGAAAATCGGGAAGGTGCTCAGGATGCCGGCCGTCGCCACGCTCAGCCCGGCCATCGCCAGCACGGTGTTGTCGCTGTAGAGCGTGGCCACGACCAGGCCCGCCGCCCCCGCCAACGCGGCCACGGCCGCGTGCCAGCGCCGTTCGCCGCTACGGTCCGAATGCCGCGCCGCCAGCACCATCGCCACCGCCGCGACGACATACGGAATCGCCGTCAACAGGCCGATCGTGAACACATCGTCGACCCCGCTGTTCCTGACCAGCTGCGGCAGCCAGAAACTGACGCCATACAAACCCATCACAAACAAAAAGTAGACCAGCGCCAGCAGCCACACCCGGCCGTTGCGAAACAGCGCCGCCAGCGGCAGGTGGCGCTGCTGCTTGCCATCCTCGGCGATGGCTTGCTCGAGCTTGCGTTTATCGTCCTCGCCCAGCCACCCGGCCGAGCGGATGCCGTCGTCCAAATAGAACAGGGTCCACACGCCCAGCAACAACGACGGCACGCCCTCGAGCAGGAACAGCCAGCGCCAGCCGCTCAAGCCGTGGTAGCCGGCGAAGGCCGTCATGATCCACCCCGACAGCGGCCCGCCGACCACGCCGGCCACCGCCACGCCGCTCATGAACAGCGCCACCATGCGCGCGCGCCGGTGCGCCGGATACCAATAGGTCAGATACAGGATGACGCCGGGGAAGAAGCCCGCCTCGGCCGCGCCCAGCAAAAACCGCAGCACATAGAAGCTGGCGACACCGTCGACGAACATCATCGCCGCCGAAATCACGCCCCAGCTGATCATGATGCGGGCGATCCAGAGGCGCGCGCCGGTGCGCGTCATCAGCAGGTTGGACGGCACCTCGAACAGGAAGTAGCCGACAAAGAAAATGCCGGCGCCGATGCCGTACACCGTGTCGCTCAAACGCAGTTCGGAGAGCATCTGCAATTTGGCGAAGCCGACATTGACCCGGTCGAGGTAGGCGGCGACAAAGCACAGGAACAGGAACGGCATCAGCCGCCAGCTGACGCGGCGATACAAACCGTCGAGCGGGTCGATGTGGCTGGCGGACGGGCTGGCGTGGTGGCTCGCTTCGCGGCGCATGGCGTCTCTTTCTTGTTGGTTCGTCGCGCGGCCATCTTGCCACCGCCGTACGGGGCCGCGAGCAATTTTCTAAATTATTTACAAAAGCCCTTGCGGAACCAATAAACGTGCTTGTAGAATACGGCCTCGTTCAGCAGTTGTGACAAACTACTGATAAGTTTTCTGGGTGCTTAGCTCAGTTGGTAGAGCGGCGCCCTTACAAGGCGTAGGTCGGGAGTTCGACCCTCTCAGCACCCACCAGAGAAAACGATAAAACGAATTAGGAGTGGTAGTTCAGTTGGTTAGAATACCGGCCTGTCACGCCGGGGGTCGCGGGTTCGAGTCCCGTCCACTCCGCCAACATTCCTTAGGGGCCCGATCTTGATCGGGCCCTTATTCATTTCCGCTTCAGAAACATTGAGTAAGCTGGCGCGCGATGACTTCCCCCCTCCATCCCTATCTGCGCTTCCGTGCCCGTATGACGCGGCAGGCGCTGCTGCGCATCATCCCCAGTTTGTCGAGCTCACTGGAAATCCTCGTGCTCGGCTTCGCGCCGGTATTGATCGGGCTGCTCGCCTGCGTCGCCCTGCCCGGCCTGTACGCCGCCACGCTGCCGTGGCCGCGGGCGATGGCGCTGGTGGCCGCGCAAGCGCTGCTGGCCACGCTGCCGGTCTGGCTGCTGCGCAAGCATCTGCATCCGGCCGAGGTCACCGTGTGGAGCCGCGCGCTGCCGATCGGTCCCCGGCTGCGCTGGGGCGCCGACGCGCTGGCGGCCGGCCTCGTCGTCGGGCCGGTCGGCGCGGCGTTCGCCATCTCCACCGCGATCTGGCTGTATCAATGGCCCGACTGGCTGCGTCCGGTCGCGCCGCTGGCCGTGGCGCTGACGGCCTTGTCGCTGCTGCTGGCGTGGCTGCTGTCGACGCTGCTCCTCGGCCGCCGCGCGCGCATGCCGGCGGCGCGCAAGCCGGGCCGCGCGCGGGCGGTGCCGAGCGGCTACACGCCGGCGTCGTTCGTGTCGTCCGCCGCGCCCGTTTCATCGGCCTTGTCCACGCCGCCGGACGCGCGGCGCGGCCCGTCGCAACCGCTATCGCAACGACGATCGCAGCGGCTTTGGTACGCGCTGTGGCATCGGCTGTTCTGGCTGCCGTTCTGGCGCGGCGACGACGTCGTCGGCATCCAGCAAACCTTGCTGTTGCTGGGCGCAATGCTGAGCGTGGCGTTCTGGATGGCGCATCCGCCGCTGCTGCCGCCGGCGCTGTGGGGCGCCTCGTCGGCGCTGACCTTGATGCTGCTGACCGACCGTGGCGACAAGGCCGTGGCCGAACAGATCGCCCGGCTGCGCCCGCTCGCCGCCGCCTGGCCGGTCGACACAACAACCCTGTTCCGCGCGGCGATGCTGTCGTCGCTGCTGCCCGGCCTGTGCGTGCTGGCGTGGTTTGGCCTGCTCGCGTTGGGGCGCGCCGCCGACGGCTACAGCGCCACCGTCGCCCTCGTCTGGCTTGGCGTGGCGGCCGCCGCGCAAGGCGCCGTCGTCGGGCTGCGCGGCCTGGGCGCGCGCGGGCGCACCACGCTGGTGGTCGGCGCCACCGTCCTCCTGACCGCGATTGGAAGCGAACTATGGAATTGAACACCGTGCTGCACATCGACCAGCTGGCCTTTGAGTTCGCCAGCCATCCTCTGTTTCGTCAATTCAGCGCGCGCATGGGCGCGGGCATCACATGGCTGCGCGGCGAAAACGGCGCCGGCAAGACGACCTTGCTAAAACTGGCCGGCGGCGCGCTCACGGCCCACGGCGGCGCCATCCGCCTCGACGGCGTCGATATCGAGGCGCGGCCGCTGGCGTACCGCCTGCAATGCCACTACTGCGGCGGCGACACGCCGCAACTGCCGTGGCTGACCGTGCGCGAAGTCGTCGACCTGCACGCGGCGCTGTATCCGGCCACCGACGCCGCGCTGCTCGACGCCGAACTGCGCGCCTTCCACCTGCTGGCCGCGCTCGATCAACCGGTGACGACGCTGTCGCTGGGCCAGCACAAGAAGATGCAACTGGCGCTGGCGCTGGCGCTGCCGGTGCGCCTGCTGCTGATCGACGAGCCGTTCAACGGCCTCGACGCCGACGCCGTGGCCTATCTGCGCCGGCGGTTGTCGGCGCCGGCGCGGCTGGCGCGCCAGTGCATCGTGCTCACCAGCCACCTCGATCCGCTGCTGCCGCTGGCGCAAACCATCGAACTGTAACGCACTAGGCGGCCACGCGCCGCAGCGCCGCCACCAGCCGGTCGATCTGCGCCTCGGACGTGAAGACCGACGGCGTTACCCGCACGCAGGCGCCGGAGGCCAGGCCGTCGCGCATCACCGCGAACACGCGATGCTCCCGCAACAGACGCCGGGACAGGGCGAGATTGTCGGCCACCGAGGCGCGCCCGCGCAGCCGGAACGACGCGATCGCGCTGGTCAGGCGCGGATCGGCCGAGGCAAGCACGTCGATGCCGTCGATGCCGCGCGCCGCCTCGACCCAGCGGTTGCGCAGCCGCCGCAGCCTGGCCTGCTTGTTGCCCACGCCGATGGCCTGGTGCAGATCGAGCGCCACCGGCAGCGCCAGATAGGCGGCGAAGTTGACGGTGCCGGTGTGCACGCGGGTGTGGATGCTGTCGCCGGCCGCCTCGCCCATGTACGGGTCGATATCGGCCACGCGCCCGCGCCGGATGTAGACGGCGCCCACGCCGACCGGCGCGCCGATCCACTTGTGCAGATTGATGCCCGCGAAGTCGGCCTCCAGGTCGGGCAGGCGCATGTCGAGCTGGCCGAAGCCGTGCGCCGTGTCGACGATGGCGTCGATGTCGCGCGCGCGCCCCATGCGGACGATCTCGGCCACCGGCAGCACCATGCCGTTGCGGTGGTTGACGTGCGTGAGCAGCATCAGGCGCAGCCGGGGATGGCGCTCCATCGCCCGCGCGTAGCAATCGATCAGCGCCTGGTGCGTGGCCGGCTCCGGCATGGCGATGGCCACCACGTCGACGCCGCGCCGCTCCCTGAGCCAGTGCACGGCCTTGATCATGTTGTCGTAGTCGACGTCGGCGCACAGCACCACGTCGCCGGGGCGCAGCTTGTTGTAACCGCCGATCAGCGCCAGCAGCGCCTCGGTGGCGCCGCGCGTGAAGACGATCTCGTCGCGCTCGACGCCGAGCGCCTGCGCGGCGCGGGCGCGCGCGGCCTCGTACTCGGCCGGGAATTGCACCCGGCCGTAATAGGCGTTGCCGCGATTGACGTCGACGGTGTGGCGCGCGTAGGCCGCGACCACGGGCCGCGCCATCGAGCCCCAGTAACCGTTGTCGAGCATCGCCACCTCGTCGGTGATGTCGTACAGGTCCGCCACCGCTTGCCAGTAGGCGCCGTCGGCGGCCAGCGATTCCGGCCCCAGCAACGGCCGCACCGGAAACAGCGGCGACGGCGGCAGGCTGGCCGGGGCCGCGCTGTGCGCGGCGGCCGGCGCCATCGCCATCGACAGCGGCAGCGGCAACAACGCGCCGGCGCGCAGCAGCGCGCGCCGGGCCTGGTCGGGCTGGCTCAAAACTTCACCGTGTAATCGATGTACAGGTTGCGTCCGTCCGTGTCGTACGGCGCGTTGCGCGAGTAGATCAGGCCGCGGCTGGCCTGGAACACGGCTTGGTCCGGATACTTGTTGAGCACATTGTCGACGCCCAAGCGCAAGGTGTGATGCCTGGCGACCCGGTAGCTGGCCGCCAGGTCGAGCAAGCGCATGGCGCCGAAGCGCTGGAAGATGTCGCCGCTGGCGTTGCCGGTGCTGTCGGTCCAGGCGCCGTAGTGGCGCAGCCGCGCCAGCGCGCTCCACGCGTCGAGCTCGTAGGCGGCGCTGAAGGTGGCCTTCTGGCGCGGCAAGCGCTCCTCGAACACGATGCGCTGGCTGGCGTTGGTGGCCACGCTGGAGCTGCCGCTGTCGACCCTGGTACGGTTGTAGTTGAACGCGGCCGTCAGGTTGAGCTTGCCCGCGCCGGCCCGGCCGAGGTAATTGCCGACCACGTCGACGCCGCGCGTGGTGGTGTCGAAGTCGTTGGTGAAGTAGCTCACCGACGTGTAGCGCAGCGGATTGGGCACGCCGGCCGGCACGGCGAACGATGCCGACGTGCTGAAGCGGTCGCGCAGCTTGATGTCGTACAGGTCGACCGAAGCGGACAGGCCCAGCGCGCTCTTCCACGTCATGCCGAGCGACAGGTTGTTCGATTTTTCCGGTTGCAGCGGCTTGGCGCCGAGCGCGACGGCCAACGGATCGGCGTTCGCCAGGCGGCCGCTGGTGAATACCAGCAGCGTTTTGGTGTCGAGGCCCTGGCTGGTGCTGTTGGTGTTGAGCTGGCCAGGGGTCGGCGCGCGAAAGCCGGTCGAGTACGAAGCGCGCAGCGCCAGGTCCGGCGTCAGCGCCAGGCGCGCGGACAGCTTGCCGTTGACGGTGTCGCCAAATTCCGAGAAGTCTTCGTAGCGCAGCGCCGCGCCCACCGTCAGCGGCGCGGTCAACGGCGCCTCGATGTCGAGGTAGGCGGCGTAGCTGTCCTGCCCCCAGCTGCCGGCCTGGCGGTCGCTAAAGCCCGGCGCGCCGTTGGCGTTGGCGTCCAGTCCGGCCGCCGCGCCCGGCCCGACGGCGTAGGAGGCGGCGTCGCCGGCGCGCACCTTGTAGGTCTCGTTGCGGTACTCGGCGCCGAAGGCGACGTTGACCGGCTGCGCCAGCGCCGGCAGGCGCCATTCGTAGTTGACGTTGGCGTTGACCAGCTTTTCCCGCTGCGTCAACCGGCCCAGGTAGAACGAGGTCGGGCTGGCCGGACCGAGCGAGGCGTTGATCGAGTTGTGCAAGCCGTAGTCGATGGCGTTGCCGCCGTAGGAGGCGCTCACGTCCCACGCCAGCGCCTCGCCCCAGCGGCCGCGCACGCCGGCCAGCAGTTGCAGGTCGTGCTGCGCGTTGCCGTACTGCGGGCTGAAGCCGACCGGATAGACGCTGCGCACGTCCCAGCCCGGGAACACGGCCGTGGTCCGGTAGACGCTGGCGCCGGTGTCGGGGTTGCGCCAGTTGAAATCGGAGGTGCCGTCGCTGTGGCCGTACAGGCCGTGGCCGTAGAGCACGGTGTCGCCGGCCAGCGCCAGGCTGGCGTTCACGCCGGCGCGCTGGCTCTCGAGCGCCGGCTGGCCCCAGCGCTGCACGGGGTCGGGCACGGCCAGGGCCGGGTGCGCGGCCTGGAAGGCGATCGCGTCCGGACGCTGGCGGGTGCGCGACGTCGGGTCGGACTTGGCCGCCTCGGCGAACAGCACGAGCTTGCCGCCGCCGTCATCGCCGAAGGAAAAGCCATGCTTGGCGTTGAACGCGTTGGACTTGCCGTCGCCTTCGCCATATTGCGCGTGGCGGGCGCCCAGCTCGGTGCCGGCCGCATCGTCGAGGATGATGTTGATGACGCCGGCGATGGCGTCCGAGCCGTACTGGGCCGAGGCGCCGTCGCGCAGCACCTCGATGCGCTTGATCGCGCTGGTGGGGATCTGCGCCAGGTCGGGCGCCTGGGCGCCGCGCGCGCCGAGCAGCGCGCTGCGGTGGAAGCGGCGGCCGTTGACCAGCACCAGGGTCTGGTCCGGCGACAGGCCGCGCAGGGTGGCCGGACGCACGAACACCTGGCCGTCGGCCATCGGCAGGCGCTGCACCACGTACGACGGCACCAGCTGCGCCAGCACGTCGTTGAGGTCGGACGACTCGACCGCGGCGATGTCCTCGCGGGTGAACACGTCGACCGGGGCCAGCGTGTCGAACTGGGTGCGGTGGCTGCTGCGGGTGCCGGTCACGATCACCGATTGCCGCGCCTCGTCCCGCGCCGACGGGTCCGGCGACGCCGCCGTGGCGGCGTTTTGGGCATGGGCGCCGGCCAGCGCCCCATAGGCGCACAGCGCGGCGGCGCGGGCAATCGGGCTACGTATAAGGTTCATGTGTTTTGAATGTGGTTGATCAGGGTGCCAACTTCCCGTTAATGCATTCAAGTGCGATCAACGGTGGGGAGGCGGCGGGCGTGAGCTTACAAAAGCAGTGTGTCAGGGGCATGACGGCGCAGCATGCCTGAAGTCCACCACCTGTGTCCAATTTACAAAAATTTCCACAACGGAAGGAGATTGGCGGGCAAAACCGGCGACAATGTAAGCATGATCGCGGCGATACCGCGTTGTTTTCCCACTTTGGAGCTTTTTCCCGATGTTCGGCTTTTTCAGGTCCCCCAAGTTGTCGCCGCGCCTGTTGCGTTTGAAGGATTCGGCGCTGTTCGCCTCGCTCACGCCGCTCGAGCTCAAGATCGTCGACGGCCTGATGCACGAGCGCCGCTACCTGGCCGACGAGATCATCTTCGACGAGGGCGAGGAGGGGCAGGCGTTGTACCTGGTGATGTCGGGCCGGGTGCTGGTCAGCCGCGAGGTCGGCGCCGGGCGCGAAGTGGTGGCCGAGCTGTCGGCCGGCTCCTTCTTCGGCGACATGGCGCTGCTCGACAACACGCCGCGCAACGCCCAGACGCGCGCGCTGGAGAACTGCGAGGTGGCGGTGTTCTTCCGCGCCGACTTCATGGGGCTGATGGAAACGGACGCCGTGATCGGCTACAAGATCGCGCTGGCGCTGGCGCGCCACATCGGCAGCCGGCTGCGCGAATGGATGTCGGACGCCCAGCACGTCGAGGCCCTATGACGTTCATCCCGACCCAGCAGCGGGCCGGGCCGGTGGTCTGGTGCGGCATCATCGCCGCCACCTGCGCCGTGCTGTTCCTGCTGCAGCAAATGCTGTTCCTGGCGATCCCCTTCCTGGTCGGCATCGTGCTGTATTACATCCTGCAGCCGCCGATGCAGCGGCTCATCCGCATGGGCGTGAGCGTGAACGCGGCCACGATGACGGTCGGCTCGGTGTTCCTGCTGGTGCTGCTGGCGGCCATCATCATCGCCGTGCAGTGGGATTCGGGGCCGTCCGAGCCGTGGCAGGACATGCTGGGCAAATACATCAGCGGCGGGCTCGAATTCGTGCGCCAGACGATGCTCTCGCTCGAGCGCGAGTTCCCCATCCTCAAGCAGGTCAAGCTGGCGCGCACGGTCAACAGCCGGGTCAACTCGTTTACCGGCACCTTCGTGCAAAAGCACCTGACGGAGATTTTGGTGTCGGTGGCGGCGTGGCTGCCGTCGCTGCTGCTGGCGCCGTTTTTGACGTTCTTCTTCCTGCGCGACGGGCTGCGCTTCAAGAAATTCCTCGCGCGCGCGGTGCCGAACGCCTTCTTTGAAAAGACCCTGTGCCTGCTGCACGAAGTGGACCAGACCGCGCACCGCTACTTCCAGGGCCTGGTCAAGCTGACGGTGATCGACACGGCGGTGTTGGCGCTGGGGTTGTGGGCGATCGGCGTCTCCTCGCCGCTGGTGCTGGGGCTGATCGCGGCGGTGCTGGCGTGGGTGCCGTACGTCGGCTCGATCCTCGGTTGCGTGCTGGTGGTCATGGTCGCCTCGACCGACGCCCCGGGCGACCCGTCGGTGGCCTACCTCGCCATCGGCGTGTTCATCCTGGTGCGCCTGCTAGACGACTTCGTCTTCATGCCGTTGACGTTGGGGCGCAGCCTGCACATCCACCCCTTGATCACGGTGCTGATGATCTTCATCGGCGGCTACGTGGCCGGCGTGGCCGGGCTGATGCTGGTGCTGCCGCTGCTCGGCGTAGTGATGGTGGTGGGCGAAACGCTCGGACGCCTGATCACCGATCCCCGGCTGCGGGCGCGCCACCGCAACGCCATCCACCTGCGCGACAAGCAAGCCAGCGCCGACCTCGTCACCTAACCCCCCCGGTCGGGGTCAAGTCTGTCATTTGGACACGGCCGCAGCCATAACACCGGAGGGTCAGTGCCGACATTCGGACACGGCCGCTGCCGTAAGGCGCGCTAGCGACCAGCTCGTGTCCAAATGACAGACTTGACCCCGACGATTTCGGTTGACTTTTGAATGAGAATCGTTATCATTCCTGTTTCGGATTGAAATACCAGTAATTACAATCCCCTTCCTCCCGCATCGAAAAAAACAGGACTCAATGATTACGCACCCACGCGCCCGCCAACGGCTCCAACTGAACCACCTCGCCCTCTGCGTGGGCATGGCGATCCCGCTGCTCGCCCAGGCGCAGATCGCCGACCAGAACAGCCCCGTGCTGCCGCAGGTCGAGGTCACCGCCGATAAGATGGGCGACACCACCGAGGGCACCGGCTCCTACACCACCGGCCGCGCCAAGACCGCCCTGCCGCTGAGCATGTCCCTGCGCGACACGCCGCAGTCGGTCTCCGTCGTCACCCAGCAGCGCATCGAGGACCAGGGCCTGGTCACGATCACCGACGTCATCAACAACGTCGCCGGCGTCTCGGTCAACCAGTACGAAACCAACCGCGCCGGCTTCACCGCGCGCGGCTTCGATATCACCAACCTGCAGATCGACGGCGTGCCCACCACCTGGGAGCAGCCGTGGAGCTCGGGCGAGGTGGCCGGCAGCCTGGCCATCTACGACCGCGTCGAGGTGGTGCGCGGCGCCACCGGCCTGATGACCGGCGCCGGCAACCCGTCGGCCGCCATCAACCTGGTGCGCAAGCGCGCCACCAGCAGGGAGCTGACCGGCACGGCCGAGATCGGCGTCGGCCGCTTCAACGAGCGCCGCGCGCTGGTCGACGTGTCGACCCCGCTGACCCAGGCCGGCAACGTGCGCGCGCGCGTGGTCGGCGAGTACCAAAAGGCCGATAGCTGGATCGACGCCGCCCGCGACACCAAAAAAACCGTGTATGCCACCGTCGAGGCCGACCTGACGCCGCAGACCCTGCTGTCGGCCGGCTTCAGCCGCCAGGAGACCGAGCCGAAAGGCCCGATGTGGGGCGGCCTGCCCTACTGGTACACCGACGGCTCGCGCACCAACTGGGCGCCGTCGAAGACCTCGGCGGCCGACTGGGCCGACTGGCCGACGTCGTACAACAACGGCTTCGTCGACCTCGAGCACACCTTCGACAACGGCTGGAAGGTGCGCGCCACCTACAGCCACGGCGACCGCAAGAGCGATTCCCACCTGCTCTACCTGTCCGGCGTGCCCGACCGCGCGACCGGCCTGGGCATGTCCGCCTTCGCCGGCTCGTACGCCACCCACACCAAGCAGGACAACGCCGGCCTGCACGCCAGCGGTCCGTTCGAGCTGGGCGGACGCAAGCACGAGGCGGCCTTCGGCTACATGTATTCGAACCAGAAATTCAACGCCAACAGCCGCGCGGCCGATTTCGGCGCCCAGCCCAGCGGCGTGGGCGACTTCAACAACTGGAACGCGGCCGCCTTCCCCAACCCGGCCTGGGGCCCGCAAACCTTCTACGAAGGCGGCAAGACCAAGGAGGAAGGCTGGTACGCCGTGGCGCGCCTGTCGCTGGCCGACCCGCTCAAGCTGATCCTTGGCGCCCGCATGACCGATTACCAGAAGGACGTCACGCTCAGCTACAGCGCACCGTACACGATGAAGTACGACCGGGAAGTGACGCCGTACGCGGGCCTGGTCTACGACCTCAACGACACCTACTCGACCTACGTCAGCTACACCGACATCTTCCAGCCGCAAAGCCAGAAGGACTTGGCCGGCGCCACCCTCGATCCGATCATCGGCAAGAGCTACGAGGCCGGCGTCAAGGGCGAGCACTTCGGCGGCCGCCTGAACACCTCGCTGGCCGTGTTCCGCATCAAGCAGGACAACCTGGCGCAGGAAGTGGACACGGTCACCCGCCCTGGGCAAAGCGCGCCGGAGGCCTACTACCGCGGCGCCGAGGGCGCCACCAGCACCGGCATCGAGCTGGAGGCGTCGGGCGAACTGGCGCGCGGCTGGAACGCCAACGTCAGCTACACGCAGTTCAAGGCCGAGGACGCCACCGGCGCGACCGTCAACAGCATCTATCCGCGCAAGCTGATCCGCCTGTACACGACCTACAAGCTGCCGGGCCAGTTGAGCGGCCTGACCGTCGGCGGCGGCGTCAACTGGGAGGGCCGCACCGACACGACCGACCCGAACGCGCCGGCCGGCACCAACGGCCGCATCGAACAGGACTCGTTCAGCGTGGTCAACCTGATGGCGCGCTACGACATCACCCCCCGGTTGTCGGCGCAGGTTAATATCGACAACGCGTTCGACAAGAAGCATTTCGGCATGTTCGCCGCGTACGGCGCCATCACCTATGCCGCGCCGCGCACGGCCTCGGTGTCGCTGAAGTACCGCTTCTGACCGGCCCGAACCCCGCGCGGCCAGGCGGGGTTCGCCCTTAATTTTTTATAGGAGCCCAGCGATGCGTGCCTTCTGGACCTTGGTTCACCGTTACGCCGGCCTGCTCATGGCCGGCTTTTTGTTTATCAGCGGCGTCACCGGCGCCATCATTTCGTGGGACCACGAGCTCGACGACGTGCTCAATCCGCACCTGATGGAAGCCCACACGCCCGGCGCGCCGCTGCCGTCGCTGGCGCTGGCGCGCCAGGTCGAGGCGCGCTACCCGAACGTGCGCGTGTCGTACATCCCGCTGCACGCGGAACAAGGCGAGTCGCTGGCGCTGGGCGTGAGCCCGCGGGTCGACCCGGCCACTAAAAAACTGGCCGAGCCGGGCTTCAACCAGGTCTTTGTCGACCCCGCCAGCGGCGCCGAGCTGGGCAAGCGCGAATGGGGCGCCGTCTGGCCGATCACCAAGGAAACCTTCGTCTCCTTCCTGTACCGCCTGCATTACACGCTGCACATCCCCGAAATGTGGGGCATCGACCGCTGGGGCATCTGGCTGCTGGGCGGCATCGCCATCATCTGGACGCTCGACTGTTTCGTCGGCTTCTACCTGACCCTGCCGGTGCGCCGCAAGAACGCCAACAGCGCCGCGCGCGCCGCGGCCGCCGACGACATCGCCGGCGACAAGCCGGCGCCGGCCGGCAAATCGTGGTGGCGGCGCTGGCAGCCGGCGTGGAAGGTGCGCTGGAACGGCGGCAGCACCAAGCTCAACTTCGACCTGCACCGCGCCTTCAGCCTGTGGACCTGGGCCCTGCTGTTCATCCTCGCGTTCACGGCGTTCTCGCTCAACCTGTACAACGAGGTGTTCTCGCCGGTGATGCGGACGTTCTCGCAGGTGACGCCGACGCCGTTCGACACGCGCCCGATGGCCGACCGCCACCACCCGATCGAGCCGCGGCTGGGCTACGCCGAGGTGATCGAGCGGGCCCGCAACGAGGCGCTCAACCGCAAGTGGGCCGAGCCGGCCGGCGGCGTGTTCTATTCGCAGGAGTTCGGCATCTACGGCGTCAGCTTCTTCGCGCCGGGCAACGAGCACGGCACGGGCGGGGCCGGCACGCCGGTGCTCTATTTCGACGGCGCCGACGGCCGCCCGCTGGGCGACCGCCAGCCGTGGACGGGCACGGCCGCCGACATCTTCGTGCAGGCGCAATTCCCGCTGCACTCGGGACGCATCCTCGGCCTGCCGGGACGCATTTTGATCTCGTTCATGGGCGCGGTGGTGGCCATGCTCAGCGTGACGGGGGTGGTGATCTGGTGGCGCAAGCGGGCCTCGCGGGTGACGGTGGCGCACAAGCGCCAACGCGGCGCGCTCGTGGCCGAGTAGGCGAACCGGCCGGCGAAAAAAAAACCGGGAGCGCGCTCCCGGTTTTTCATTGCGGCGTGGCCGCTTACGCGGTCATCGCATGCTTGTCGGCCGATTCCTCGACCACTTCCTCGTCGTCCGAGCGGATCAGGTGGTCGAAGGCCGACAGCGCCGCCTTGGCGCCCTCGCCGGTGGCGATGATGATCTGCTTGTACGGCACCGTGGTCACGTCGCCGGCGGCGAACACGCCCGGAATCGACGTCTGGCCACGGGCGTCGACCTCGATCTCGCCATGGCGCGACAACGCCAGCGTGCCCTTCAACCATTCCGTGTTCGGCACCAGGCCGATCTGCACGAACACGCCTTCGAGCTCGACCTTCTTGGCTTCGCCCGACACCCGGTCGTTGTAGCTCAAGCCGTTGACGATCTTGCCGTCGCCGTGGATCTCGGTCGTTGCCGCCGAGGTGATCACGGTGACGTTGGCCAGGCTGCGCAGCTTGCGTTGCAGCACCGCGTCGGCGCGCAGTTCGGCGCCGAACTCGATCAAGGTCACATGCTTGACCAGGCCGGCCAGGTCGATCGCCGCCTCGACGCCGGAGTTGCCGCCGCCGATGACCGCCACCCGCTTGCCCTTGAACAGCGGACCGTCGCAGTGCGGGCAGTAGGCGACGCCGTGGTTGCGGTATTCCTTCTCGCCCGGCACGTTGATCTCGCGCCAGCGCGCGCCCGTCGCCAGGATCACCGACTTGGCCTTGAGCGTGGCGCCGGTGGCGGTGGTGATCTCGATCAGCTTGCCCGGCACCAGCTTGGCGGCGCGCTGCGTGTTCATGATGTCGACCTCGTATTCCTTGACGTGCTGCTCGAGCGCTACGGCGAACTTCGGCCCGTCGGTTTCCTTGACCGAGATGAAGTTCTCGATGGCCAGGGTGTCGAGCACCTGGCCGCCGAAACGCTCGGCCAGCACGCCGGTCTTGATGCCTTTGCGGGCCGCGTAGACGGCCGCTGCCGCGCCGGCGGGGCCGCCGCCGACGATCAGCACGTCGAACACATCCTTCTTGCTCAGCTCGGCCGCCTGGCGGGCGCCGGCGTTGGTGTCGAGCTTGGCGAGGATTTCCTCGACGTTGGTGCGGCCCTGGCCGAAATGCTCGCCGTTGAGGAACATCATCGGCACCGCCATGATCTGGCGCGCCTCGACTTCTTTCGGGAACACGCCGCCGTCGATGGTGGTGACCTTGATGCGTGGATTAATCACCGACATCGCGTTGAGCGCCTGCACCACTTCCGGGCAATTGTGGCAGGTCAGCGAGATGAAGGTTTCGAAGGCGTAATCGCCGTCGAGGTTGCGGATCTGTTCGATGACGGCGTCGTCGAACTTGATGGTGTGGCCGCCGACCTGCAGCAGCGCCAGCACCAGCGAGGTGAATTCGTGGCCCATCGGGATGCCGGCGAAGCGCACGCCGATATCGGTGCCGGGGCGGTTGATGCTGAACGATGGCTTGCGCTCATGGTCGTCGGTGCGCTTGACCAGCGTGATCTTGTCGCTCAACAGGACGATCTCCTGGAGCAGTTCCTCCATCTCGCGGGCCTTGGCGCTGTCGTCGAGCGAGGCGACGATCTCAATCGGTTGCACCACTTTTTCCAGGTAGGTCTTCAACTGGGCTTTGAGATTTGCATCCAACATGATTTTTCTTCCTTTTTACAAATATTTAGGCGTATGCCGGGCCGGACGCCCGGTCCGGCATCGCGGTAACTACTTGTGTGCTGCGTATTTCAAGCTCAGCCTTGCGACTTAGATCTTGCCGACCAGGTCCAGCGACGGGGTCAGGGTGGCGGCGCCTTCGGTCCACTTGGCCGGGCACACTTCGCCCGGGTGGGAGGCGACGTACAGGGCGGCTTTGACCTTGCGCAGCAGTTCCGACGCGTCGCGGCCGATGCCGTTGTCGTGCACTTCCATCACTTTGATCTGGCCTTCAGGATTGATGACGAAGGTGCCGCGCAGTGCCAGGCCTTCTTCTTCGATCATCACTTCGAAATTGCGCGACAGCGTGCCGGTCGGGTCGCCGATCAGCGGGTAGTTCACTTTCTTGATCGCGTCCGAGGTGTCGTGCCATGCTTTGTGCGCGAAGTGGGTGTCGGTCGACACGCCGTACACTTCCACGCCCAGCTTGGCGAATTCAGGCTGGTGATCGGCCAGGTCTTCCAGTTCGGTTGGGCACACGAAGGTGAAGTCGGCCGGGTAGAACATCAGCACGGACCACTTGCCCTTCAGCGATTCGTCGCTCACGTCGATGAACTTACCGTTAGCGTATGCGGTTGCCTTGAATGGTTTTACTTGGGTATTGATCAGAGACATTGTGGTTTCCTCGTAGGGGTTGTGAATCATTGAGACGCCAGTGTACGGCTTTTCAGCCCATATGCAAAATTGATTGTTCCAATAGTTTCAATTTGTTTTGACTATGAAGCGCATTGCGGGCGATCGCTATTATCGCCCGTAACGCCCATCTGGCGCAGCGCGGACCTACATAGCGTTGGATGAGCCGCGCGATGACTGCAGTTGCGCCAGGAACGTGCGCAGCAGATCACTCAGGGCGGCGGCGGAGTCGACTTTGCCATGACGCGCGAGAATGGTGCGCCCGGAGCGACCATCGACGATTTCGGCGTAAAAATTGCCGCTGTTCCAGCAAGTGATACGTCCCATGCTGGCCGGCGTGTCGAAATCGATTCTGGCGGCGCGGTTGTCGGACTCCGCTCCGCGCGTCAACTGCGCGTCGACTCCGGCGGGAAGCCGGGGAATGGTTTTCTCCGCCCAATGATAAAAAATATTCAACATTTCAACACCTCCTTTACCGCGTTTTGCTGGCGACGAGTCGGAGATTGATCGCGCGCGGCATGTAGGGAAGCGGCCGGCCTTGTCGGATGGCGAGCCGTCCCTCAAGCGACTGCGGGCCGATGATCTTCGCCCAACCCGCGCCGGTCACCGCCAGGCACGCTGCCGGTACGTCGAACTCGACATACACGTCACCGATCCTCGCTTGCTGCGAAAACCCGGCCCGGTCCGGTGGCAACAAGACATGCGTCGTGCCGCTATAGCTTTCCTGCACCATACCAGTATTGAGCATCGCAAGGTATTCAGCGGTCGACATCCAGCGGCCGACGCGTCTGGGCTTCATTGTAGTCCCGGTTGTCATGTGGCGGCGGCGGTTGATCGAAACGGCGTCGATGAACTTTACCTATCCCGCCCCGACGCGACCATGACGTGCCGCAGTTCCCTTCCACACCGGCGCCGGCGCGCCCGCGTTTAACCGGCGGCGCCGGACTTGAGGAAGGCGTCAAATTGCTCGGCCGGCATCGGCTTGGCGAACAGGTAGCCCTGGCCGTAGTCGCAGCCGGCCGCGGCCAGCAGGTCGCGCTGCTCGGGCGTCTCGACGCCCTCGGCGATCACCTTCAGGCCCAGCTTGTGCGCCATGACGATGATCGCGCCCGACAAGGCCATGTCGCTCGAGTCCGGCGCGAGGTTGCGCGTGAACGAGCGGTCGATCTTTAAATAGTCGATGTCGAATTTCTTCAGGTACGACAGCGACGAGTAGCCGGTGCCGAAGTCGTCGAGCGCGACCTGGATGCCGGCGTCGCGCAGCTGCAGCAGCTTGTCGCTGACGGCGCTGTTGGCGTCGAGCAGCAGGCCCTCGGTGATTTCCACCACCACCGACTGCCCCGGCAACGACAACGCTTGCAAATGTTCGACCCAGGCCCGGTAGCAGCCGTCCTCGCGCTGGAACTCCAGCGGCGACTGGTTGATGCTGACCTGGAACGCCGGATCGTGCTCGCGCCGCCAGCGCCGCACCCATTGCACCGATTCGTGGAACACCCATTCGCCGATGTCGGCGATCAGCCCGCTCGCCTCGGCCAGCGGGATGAATTCGAGCGGGCTGACGGTGCCGCGCTGCGGATGGTGCCAGCGGATCAGCGCCTCGGCCTTGTGCACGCGTCCGCTCTCGAGGTGCACGATCGGCTGGAAGTACAGCGCGAACTGGCGGCCGGCCAGCGCGCCGCGCAAGTCGTTGGTCAGGCGCATGCGGTTGAGCGCGGCCACCTGCAGCGCCGGCGTGAAGAAGCTGTAGCGGTTGCGCCCGCCGCCCTTGGCCGCGTACATGGCCTGGTCGGCGTGCTTGAGCAGGTCGTCGATGTCGAGCGCGTCGTCCGGGTACAGGGTGATGCCGATGCTGGCCGACACGAACGCCTGCTCCTGCCCCAGCGCGAACGGCGCGCGCAGGCTGTCGATGATCTGCTGGGCGATGAGCTCGACGCGGTCGGTGTGCTCGAGCGGCGACAGGATCACGGTGAACTCGTCGCCGCCCAGGCGCGCCACCGTGTCGGACTTGCGCACGCAGGCGCCGATGCGGCGCGCCGCGTCCACCAGCAGGATGTCGCCCTGGTGGTGGCCGAGCGTGTCGTTGACCTCCTTGAAGTGGTCGAGGTCGATGAACAGCACGGCCAGGCGGGCGCGCTCGCGCTGGCACAGCACGATGTCGTGCGCCAGCCGGTCGTGGAACATGCGGCGGTTGGGCAGCTGGGTCAGCGTGTCGAAGTTGGCCTGCTGCCAGATCAGCGTCTCGCTGTGCTTTTTGGCCGTGACGTCCTCGATCATGCACAGGTGGTGCGGATGGCTGGCCGCCTCGGTGTCGAGCACGGTGATCGAGATGTCGACCCAGACCGTGTCGCCGTTGGGCCGCAGCAGGCGGGTGGTGGCCTTGAAGCCGGTCAGCTCGCGCCCCAGCAGCGCCATCTGCGCGCGCACCTGGGCGGCGTCGTCGGCGTGGGCGTGGTCGAGCCACTTGCCGGCGCGCAGCTCCTGCGGCGGGCGGCCGACGATGTCGGTGTAGCGCTGGTTCAGATCGCGGTACGCGTAACTCACCGAGTCGACCAGCGCGATGCCCAGCGGCGAGGCCTCGAACATGGTGCGGAAGCGCTGCTCGCCCTTGCGGATGGCGTCGAGCGCGCGCTTGCGTTCGCGCGCCAGCAGGCTGAAGTGGATGGCCGCCGCCAGCACCAGCGCCAGCGCCACCGCGCCGAGCGCGCGGTACAGCCACACCAGGCTGGCGCGCTTGTCGCCCGGCTCGTAGAGGAAGCCGTCGAAGCTGACCGCCTTGGGCAGCAGGCCGAGGCCGGCGTAGACGTCGGCGATGTGGCGCCAGCGCTCCGGGTTCATGTAGCCGATCTCGACGAGCACGGGCTGCACCAGCGCGACCATCTGGCGCGCCTCGTAGAGCAGGTGCTGGCGGTCGTTGCGGCGCGAGTACTTGTTGAGGATCAGGTCGGCCATCTCCTCCTGGTGGCTCATGGCCCACTGCCAGCCGCGCAGGCTGGCGGCGCGGAAGGCGCGCACCCGGGCCGGATGGCCGGCGATCTCGCGCTCGCTGGTAAACAGGTTGTCGCCGTAGAAATCGATGCCGACCGCGCGCGGGCTGTAGATGTCGTAGGGGAAGCCCATGCGGTCGAACAGGTCCGGCTCGTTGGTGGTGTAGACGGCCATGGCGTCGACCCGTCCCTCGACCAGGTCGCGCGGATCGTAGCTGGGGGCGACGCGCTCGATGTCGCCGGCCGACACGCCCTCGCGTGCCAGGTAGGCCAGCAATTCGTCGGCGGTGCTGACCTCGTCGCTGAGCGCGCTGATCATCACGCGCTTGCCAACCAGGCGGCGGATGTCGGGCTCGCCGCCGGTCTGGCGCATCGCCAAGCCGTAGGGCGAATGCTGGAACACCACGCCGAGCACCACCAGCGGCTTGCCGGCCAGCCGCGACAGCAGCAGGCTGCTGCTGCCGACGCCGTATTCGGCCTTGCCGGACAACACGTCGCGCTCGGCCTGGTTGACGTCGGCGCCCTCGAGAATGCGGACATCGAGTCCCGCCTCGCGGTAAAAGCCCTGCTCGAGCGCGGCGTAGTAGCCGGCGAACTGGAACTGGTGCAAATACTTCAGGCGCAGCGTGATTTTGTCCTGCGCCATCGCGGGCGCGGCGGCCAGCGACAGCAAACAGAGGGAAACGGCGACGATGACGCGGAAGCGGGAAGGCACTAGGGGGTCCTGGAGCGAGATGGCTAGACAAATTGTAGCCGCTCCGCCGCGCCGGACGGTGCTTTATGACATGTCAACCATCCAAAAAGCAACGCGCCGCCGCGCCCACCCCGCGCAACCCGGGAGGGTCAGTGCCGACATTCGGACATCGCGGAACTTCCATCTGCCAAAAAAGTTCCCCATTTTCTGAGTTTTGTCCGAATGTCGGCACTGACCCTGACCCTTCCCCGCAAATTTTTGTTGTAAACGGCTAGGGAAACTGTTAACTTTCAATCCCAAAAACGGCGCATGCATGGTTGTGCCAACCCTTTCATTCGTAGCGACCAAACTGC
>CAUPRW010000069.1:0-30258 GCA_963513825.1 uncultured Duganella sp. | reverse complement strand
TAGAACGTGGCGTTGCTGATGCCGTGCTCGCGGCACAGCTCAGGGACCGGCGAGCCGCCCTCGGCTTGCTTGAGGATGGCGATGATCTGGCTATCGGTAAAACGGGACGTCTTCATGCAGAACTTTCAAAAATCTGAGTTTAGAAAATTCTACTTTTAAATGCGATCATTTGCTGGGGGGATTACCCCCCAATCCAAAACAATACCTCGACGATAGCCGTCGAGGTTAGCGGCACATCCGCAAGGCAGACCTGGTCTGCATGCTCGACGATGACGGCTACGTTTCGCTTTTTCGGTGGCACCGTGTGGCACATGGTGCTGCTCGCCGAGCGCGAATTTTGTCTTCCATTCTTTTCCGATCCGAGCGGCGTGAGTCGAAAGTTCCAGTTCTTCAGGCGTTTCCAAACTGAAGGTAAGTCGTAGTTTGAAGGCGTGCGGGGCGTCTAAAGTCAGTTCGCTACGTCTACGCAGATGCAGGTTTCCACTTCGGTACCAAGCCGCACTGCGCAAAAAGACGTTCTCCAAAATGGTATAAATCGTTCCTGATCAAAGAGCTTGAATAAGCCTCAGCCTGGGTCTAGCCACCTCATAGCCGCAGACGCGCGGGGCATCCGGTACTACGCCGGTCAGCGTCCCGCAAAATAGCACGGCAAAAACTAAGACGTAATAAATCACCCCCATCGACTCTGGCGCCGTTACGCAATCGCACCCTGCTCATCGCCAATGCGGCATCTGGCCGCTCTCTGGTCGAGGCCAGAAACAATACAGTCAAGCAGGATCGACCAGTGGCAAAGATCGGGGCAGCGGCACTATCTTTTCCTACTCGGCCGGGTTGTTAATTTGAGCATCCCCAACACCCATGTAAATCGCCGACACGACAATGCACAGGTACTTCCCTCAACTGACTCCGGAGGCATCATGGCAATCGACGTATACCTGCAAATCGACGGCATTAAGGGCGAATCGGCTGACTCGGCTCACCAAGGCTGGATCGAACTTACCTCGGTCCACATGGGGGTAGCACAGCCCCGCAGCGCCACCGCCTCAACGGGTGGCGGCCACACCGCAGAGCGATGCGAGCATCGAACGCTGTCACTTTCCAAGCTCGCCGACATGGCGTCGCCGATCCTGATGCAGACCTGCTCTACAGGCAAGACCATCTCGAAGGCCAAATTCGAATTCATGCGCGCCGACGGTGAAGGCAAACCGGTCAAGTATTACGAAGTGGAGCTTGAGAACGTGATGATCGCAAACATGGATCAGCTCATCAGCGAAGGCAACATCTTGCACGACGATATAGGGCTGCGTTTCTCAAAAATAAAATGGAAGTACACGCAGCAGAAGATCGGTGGCGGATCTGGCGGCAACACCTCTGGCGGCTGGGATCTCGCCGGCAACAAGTGCGCTTGAGGAGTCCACCATGTCTAACGCAATACCAATTCAGCCGAGGAGTTCCAAAGGCTTCATCATGCTGCCGCAAGCGCCGGAGGAAGCGGGCTACTACGTCTACGGAAACGTGAACGGCGTGCCCGGGACCGGGCCACTGGCGCAGTACGCCCATCCAGACTTGATGTCGATGATTTTTCACATTGAACGCGAGTGGCAGGCCATCGAGGACCGGAAATTCGGGATCGGAAACATCAGCCTGGCCGACGGCAGCAGATTCGATCACGCCACCCACCGCAAAGGCATCGAGGTGGATTGTCGACCGGTTCGAAAGGACAAGATGGTCGGCGATGCCGCTCGATGCTCGCGCTTTGATGCGATCTACGACCGCAGCGCTACCCTTAGGCTGATACGCCTTTTCGCAGCGTACCCGTTGACCAACCTCATTTACTTCAACGACGACGCGATACAGCATGCGATTGGCGCCGGCATCGTGACTTCACGCCACGGCCACGACGACCACTTCCATGTACAGATCAAGGTGCGATCATGAACCTTCGTCGCATGTTTATCGTCAGCGCGTTGGCACTGGCTGCCTTAGCCGCAGCTGCCGAGGACAAAGCCACTGGGCGCTATCTGGCCAAGCCACTTAAGGGCGATTACTACGTCTACGGCGGCACGATTTCCGAGAAGCTGCCGCCCACGTCGAAAGACCGGAAAGTGTCGTTCATGTTCAGCGGTCAGATCGCGAAAGATCTTTTCAACGAAATTGGTCCAGACACGAAACAGGCATGCAGCAAGGAGGCCGGCTACCACGAACGCCGCAAGGGAGACCTGGTCTGCATTCTCGACGATGACGGCTATAGCTGCTACCTCGGCCTCGATGTTACGACGGGTAAGAGCACAAACGGAGTGATCTGCTAACTTTTGATGCCTGGCGAGGACGCTGGCGGCCCATATCCTGCTGCTGGCGCTCCAACTAAGCACGCTGGAAATCAGAAAGCCGCCCCACCAGCAATACATCCACCTTGCCATCACCACCCATCGCGGTTAAATTGCTCCGATGGCAAACACTACCGATCCCTCCTTTGACGACTTGTCGATTTTTCTGGTCGTATGCAGCGCGGGTGGCTTCCGCACCGCCGCCAGGCAGCTCGGCATGTCGCCCTCCAACGTCAGCGAAACCATCAGCCGCATCGAGCGGCAACTCGGCGTGCCGATCCTCACGCGCACCACGCGCAGCGTGATGCCGACCGAAGCCGGCCGCGCCTTGGCCGAGCGCCTGGCGCCCTTGCTGGCCGCCGCCCGCGCCGCGCTGCAGGACGTCACAGGCCCCGACCAGGAAGTGCGCGGCCTGCTGAAGCTGAACGTGACCGGCGCCGTCATGGTCGACATCCTGCCGCCGCTGATCGACCGCTTCCTGCTGCGCCAGCAGCGCAAGCCGCACCGGGGTCGCCGCGCCCTGCTCCGGCGTCAGGTGGCCCGTGTGGCCGTTCAAATCGGTGCTCACATAGCCCGGGCAGGCGGAGTTCACGACGATCGACGTGTCGCGCAATTCGTGGGCCAACGTCACCGTCAGCATGTTCAAGGCCGCCTTCGAGGCGTTGTAGCCGATCAGGCACACGCCGTGGTAAGGCGACGTCGCGTCGCCATTGACCGTCATCGATCCAAGGCTGCTCGACATGTTGACCACCCTGCCCGCGGCGCTGTGGCGCAGCAGCGGCAGCATGGCCTGCGTGACGGCGAGGGGGCCGAAGAAGTTGGTGTCGAACAGTCGCCGCGCCGCATCGATATCGGCGCTGCCGGGTGGGCCGTCGGCGGCGTCGCCGATGCCGACGTTGTTGACCAAAATATCGAGGCGGCCGAACGCGTCGGCGATCACTGCCGCCGCGCGCCGCACGCTCGCCACGTCGGTCACGTCGAGCTCGACGAAGCGGGCATCGATGCCTTCGGCGCGCAAGGTGGCAGCTGCCGCTTCGCCGCGTTCGCTGTCACGCGCTCCCACGAGAACGGTCACCGCCTGCGCGCCCAATTGCCGCGCGATCGCCAGGCCGATGCCCTTGTTCGCGCCCGTTACCAATGCAATGCGCTGGTTCGCGTTTTCCATGTTGATTCCTTTCCGTTGAAAGGCTCATGGTGCGATAGAACACGGCGCGTGATAAGCACACCCGCATCGAACGGGCTGTTCCGACGAGCGAACAATCAATCTTCCGCGCTACCCGCGCGCCAACTCGCGCACATGACCGATGTCGGCGCCATGATTGAACAAACTCAGCAGGAATTGGGCTTTGCACCCGGGCACCATGTTCTCGGCATTCTCATGAATGAAGCGGACGACAGCCTCGGGCGTGAAATCAATGAAGCGCAATTCCGCATGCTCGAACTTGTCTTTGGCCGTGGTCCGAAACGAGTCATCGATATCCTGCGAGATCAAGTCCGTCTTGACGGTGCCGAGCAATGCCCACTGCATCGACACCGTTTCGAAGCCCAACGCGTAAAAATGGATGGCGTCGACCGGAATATCCACGCCCAACTCTTCCTTCGCCGCCCGCTGGGCCGCGAAATACACATCCGGCTGCCCCTTTTCATTCCGGTCGAGCATGCGGCTCAGCGCCTCGTTGGCCGATATCGTGTACTTGTTCTTCCAAACCGATACGTTCTCCGACCTGCGTGGAACGACGAGCTTGTCGTCGGCCGTGATGATGGTCAGCGCGATGCCGAATCCGAGACAATATTTGGGCTTGCGCGTGCGGATCGATTCCTCGAAATATTTCAGACGAAACGCCGGGTCGCGGGCCAGCCGGTCGATCGCCAGAAATTCATAATACTTCGAATGCTTGAATTCCAGATCGATGCAGCCGCTTTCGTCGGTCTCCGTACGCGATATTCTGAAATTGGTGAAGGAGTAAATGTCGCCGTTATACAGCTTGAAATGCGCATCCTCCTGATTCTCGAGTTCCCGCGTGATGCGCTCAAGTTCCTCCAGCGCCTCCGGCGGCAACGTGATGCTGGAAGGCGTCTCGCGCGTTGCCACCTTCGCGAACGTCTCGACACCATTGCCTTCAACGACGACAAAGCTGTCGGAGATATTCCCGATCCGGAACGACCCATCGTCGTTTGTGCCGATGAGTTTTGAAGCCTTCAACCGTTTTTTCAGGCGCTGCTTTTTCCAGATCTTCTTCCCGAAATTGAACACCACGGCAACCACCGCAAGCACCCCAACCCCGACGATATTCGACAGCCAGCCAATCTCATTGCCGAATTGTTTTACCTGCTCGTAGATTTCATTCATTGTGGTGACACATGAGGTTATTAACGGGGAGAAAGCATACACAGGCATGAGGGGCGGGTCCATCATTTCTATGCGGGCTGACCGATACGAGGTGGATACGCAACTTTGCTAAAAAACTGTGCTTGCCAGGAATGCAACCCAAGCCATACACTTTGCGTGGCCAATGGATCGGAGATCACGACATGGAATGCGAATGCAAAATTTTGTGAGCGTAAAGGCGGGCGTCACCGCGCTCTTGCGGGGGCGCAGCGACAGCGCCGGCCCCGCCCTCACGCCAGCGTCCGCAACGATCGACCGCCCCGAGGGACCGCGCGGCTACCTCGTCGCGGCGCCAACCGGCACGACACCCGGCGGACGCGCGCTCGTGATCGTGCTGCACGGCGCCGGCGCCTCGGCGCAGCAGGTGCTGGGGCTGGCGTTTCCTCCGTCGCCACTTTCGCTGTGGCTAGAAATCGCGGCGCGCGAGCAGCTCGTCGTGATCGCACCGGATGCCGGCAAAGGCGGCTGGAGCGACTGTTTCGCCTCGCACGAACGGATCGCCAAAAAGAACGACGTCGCGTTCATCGGCGCGCTGATCGAGCATGCGATCGCCAGTCACGATGTCGATCCCGCCCGCGTCCACCTGATCGGCGTCTCGCGCGGCGGCTGGATGGCGTATGCGGTGGCCGGCGAGATTCCACACCGGCTGGCGGCGTTCTCGGTGGTGCTGGCGAGCATGCCGCCGCCCGGCCGCGCCAAGGCGCCCAAGACGCCGCTGTCGGCGCTGATCTTCGGTTGCACGGCCGACCCGATGATTTACTATCGCGGCGGCAAACCCTGGTACGCGCTCGGATTTGCCGAGCCGGTGCGCGGGATCGAGGCCACCGTGCAGGCGTGGCGCGAACTGGCGGCGCTGCCGGACGCGCCGCAGATCACCAAGCTCCCACAGAGCGACACGCGCGGCAGAACCAGCGTTACCCGCCACACATGGGGGCACGCGCCCGATGGCCTGCAAGTGGTTCTCTATCGGATCGACGGTGCCGGCCATGCGGAGCCAAGCCGGTTAAAGCGCTACCCGCGTTTCATCAATTGGATGACAGGCTTGCAGAACGCCGATCTGGAAGTGGCCGAAGCGGCGTGGGATTTTTTCCGCGACAAGCGCGCGAAATCACAAGCGTCAAGTGAGGAAAAATGAAACGACTCCTGTGCGCGTCCCTCATGTTCACGCTGCCCTGGGCGACAGCCAGCGCCAGCACTTGCTATGGCACGGTCGCCAACGGGCGCCTGGACGGCGGCGTGCAACTTCCCGCGCAGGGTAGCAACTACGCCGCCTACAGCAGCCTGGGCATCTGACGCGGCGGCCACATGCGAAATCGTCATCGCGGGAGTTCCCACCGGTAAAGTCATCGAGGGTGCGACGCTTGAAGCGGCATTGCGATGGCATGGGAACGTTCTGCTTTTCCTAACCGCCGATGTCCCCTTCGAAGAAAGCCTGAGCATTTACCTGCTCGACGCGGATTTAAATGTCATCGATTCCGCGCAGATGTATCACATGTACGGCACAGGCGTGTTTTCCGACCTGGATATCACCCAACCCGACACCGCACGCTTCCGTTTCTTTGGTGGCATCATTTGGACTCTCAAGCTTTTTTCCGGACCAACGTTTGCACTTCCCTTTGTCTCGGATCCGCCAAGCGTTCACCGGCCGTTCGGGTTTATGCGCACTTTCCGCATCTACGGAAATCCGCTCCCCGAAACTTCATAGGCAGCAGGCCTTCAGGCACAAGGCAGCCCGGTCATTCCGGGATGGCGGACACGCCCGGGGGCGCCCATCGAAGAAGGTCAAACGTTCCAGCGCAAACGACCGCTTCGATAGCTGAGTCGGGAGTCGGCACGACGTCATTTCGAGCAGCGCCGGGATAGATCAATCAACCGGCGCTCACGCCCGGCGCCGCTTGAGCCAGTAATACGCCACCCCAACCACAACCGCGCCAATCGCCGCCTTCTTGGCCACGCCAGGCTTGTTGTAGCGCCACTCGGCGGCCATGCCCATTTCGCCGAGCACATTCGGCACCCTGCCCTGCCGCAGGTCGTCGCCGATGCCCTCGACCACGCCAACCCGGTCCGCCAGCAGCAGCATCAACCAGTGCCGGATATCGTTCTCGGTCATCTTGAACGCGGCCCTGCGCAACATGCCGCTCAGGCCGCGCGGGGGCTCGCCCGTGCCGTACAACGGCGTGATGCCGGGGCGCTCCGGCGACACCAGCACCTCCACCGCGCTGCGCTGCTGCGCGGGCGGGTGCAGCGGACCGTCAAGCCGCGGCGGCTTGCGCTCCATCGGCACGGCGGGCCGGTTGGCGCGATCGAGGTCGCTGCCCCAGCCGGGTATCTGCTCACGCGGCGTGACGTCCCGGCGCGCCGGCGCGTCAACCTGGTGCCGGTGTCCGTCCGAATTGCCGACCACGTTCATCTGCTTGTCTTCGGTATGCATGATGCCTCCTCAATGCGCGCTGGCGCCAGGCGGAATCAGCACCGTCTTGATGCACTGATCCAGCTTTTTGGCAAAGATATGGTAGGCGTCGGACACCTCCTCGAGCGGCACGCGGTGCGTGATGATCTGCTTAGGGTCGATGTGGCCGGCGCGGATATGCTCGATCAGGCGCGGCAAATGGCGCTTGACGCTGGCCTGGTTCATGCGCAACGTCAGGCCCTTGTTGAGCGCGTTGCCGATCGGTACCGCGTTGAAGGTGGGGCCGTAGACGCCGACGATCGACACGTTGCCGCCCTTGCGCACCGAGTTGATGGCCCAGTGCAGCGCCGTGGCCGAGCCGCCCTGCAATTTCAGGTAGCGCCCGCTCAGGCGCTGCGCCGCGCTGCCGGCCGCCTCGCAGCCGACCGCATCAATGCAGACGTCGGCGCCAAGCCAGTCGGTCATCTTCTTGATGTGCAGGGCCATGTCCCCCACCTCGCGGAAATTGACCACTTCGCACTGGGCGTAGCGGCGCACGAAGTCGAGCCGGTAGTCGACATGGTCCACCACGATCACGCGGCCGGCGCCCATCAGCCAGGCCGACTTGGCGGCGAAGATGCCCACCGGTCCGGCGCCGAAGACGACCACCGTGTCGCCCTCGGCGATGTCGCCCATTTCGGCCGCTTGATACCCCGTCGGCAAGGCGTCGGTCAGCAGCACTGCATCGTCCTCGTGCAGATCAACGGGGATGACGGTGGGGCCGACGTCGGCCATCGGCACGCGCACCAGCTCGGCCTGGCCGCCCTCGTAGCCGCCGGCCGTGTGCGAATAGCCGTAGATGCCGCCGACGGCGCTCGCTTGCGGGTTGGTGTTGTGGCAGTTGCCATATAGTTCGCGCTCGCAAAAGAAGCAGGAGCCGCAAAACACGTTGAACGGCACCAGCACCCGGTCGCCGACCTTGAGCCGCTGAACGCCGGTGCCGACGTCGACCACCTCGCCGACGAATTCGTGGCCGAAGGTGCTGCCGACGCGCGTGTCGGGCACCATGCCATGGTACAAGTGCAGATCCGATCCGCAGATGCACGAGCGGGTTACGCGGACGATCGCATCGTTCTCGTGCTCAATGACGGGGTCGGGCTTTTGTGTCGCGCGGACCCGGTACGGGCCCCGATAATCCATTGCCAGCATGCGATCCTCCTCGAAAACATGTGAAGACCTTGCTATCGTAGGCTCCGGCATGCCGGCGCGTGTAGGCCCCCTTAAAGAGTTCCTGTAGGAGTTTGACCAATCAAATCGCAACACCCCGCTCGGCTTGGGCAAGCGGAACCCCGCGCCGGCCAAGCGATGCTAGGATGTGAATAAATAACCGTCATCATCGGAGGCCGCCATGGCGCTGGAACACGCAAAACCCGCTCAAGTGATCGCCCTGATCCACCCCGGCGAAGACAGCTCGACCTTTTCCTCCATCGCGCTGGCCAAGACCGAACAGATCGAACTGATCCGCATGGTGCTACCAGCCGGCAAGGACATGCCCGAGCATCACGTCCACGGCGAGATCACTTTCCAGTGCCTGTCCGGCGAGATCGCCTTCATCACGCGCGGCGCGCCGGTCACACTCAGAGCCGGCGACATGCTCTACCTCGAAGGCGGCGCGCCCCACGCGCTGCGCGCCGTGGCCGATTCGGTAGCGCTACTGACGATCGTCTTGCGCGGCGGCGAATAACGCCGGCGCGCCACCGCCCGCCCGCGCCTCCCCGGCCGCGCGCAGATCGAACTCCCGCCGCGCAGCCTCCACCTGCGCCAGGTTGAACATGGTCCAGTCATGCAAGGCCTTCATCGGCTCGAGCAAGGTGCGCCCCAGGGCCGTGATTTGATACTCCACGGCGATCGGCGAGGTGGCGATCACATGGCGCGTCAGCAGCCCGTTGCGCTCCAGCCGGCGCACGCACTGCGTCAGCGCCTTTTGTGTGACGCCCTCCAGCAGCCGTTTAATGGCGTTGAAACGCACCGGCCCCGGTGCCAGGGAGATCAGCACCATCATCGACCATTTGTCCGAGATCTGATCGAACAAGGACCGGCTCGGACACTCTGCCGAAAAACATCGGACGGGCACTTCTGATATGGGGACGGGCATGAGGTTTCCTCGAATATACCTAGGCACTTCAAAGTACCTAATTGACCCCAAGTATAATTCATATACCATTCGAACTCCAACCACAATCGAGTCCATCCCATGTCATCCACCGATACCAGCGTCCTGTTCCGTCCACTCACGATCAAATCGCTCAAGCTGAAAAACCGCATCGTCATGGCGCCGATGACGCGCACCGCCTCGCCCGACGGCATCCCGGCCGGGGCCAACGCTGCCTACTACGAGCGCCGCGCCGCCGGCCAGGTTGGGCTGATCCTGTCGGAGGGCACGGTCGTCGACCGTCCGTCCTCGCGCAACGATCCCCAGATTCCCCTGTTCCACGGCGAGGCCGCGCTGGCCGGCTGGAAAGGCGTGATCGACGCCGTGCACGGCGCCGGTGCCCGCATGGGCCCGCAACTGTGGCACACCGGCGCCGTCCCCGGTGGCGAATGGTCGCCGGCGGCGCCGGTCGAAAGCCCGTCCGGCCTGAACGCCCCCGGCGCGCCGAGCGGCGTGGCCATGAGCGAGAGCGACATCGCCGACACCATCGCCGCCTTCGCCACCGCCGCCGCCGACGCCAAGCGGCTCGGCTTCGACACGGTCGAAATCCACGGCGCGCACGGCTACCTCATCGACCAGTTCTTCTGGGCCGGCACCAACCTGCGCACCGACGGCTACGGCGGCGCCACGCTGCGCGAGCGCGCGCGCTTTGCCGCCGAGATCGTTGCAGCCGTGCGCCAGGCGGTCGGCGCCGAGTTCCCGATCATCATGCGCATGAGCCAGTGGAAGCAGCAGGACCTGGGCGTGCGCCTGGCCGACAACCCGGACGCGATGACGGAGTGGCTGCTGCCGCTGGTCGAGGCCGGCGTCGACGTGCTGCATTGCTCGCAGCGCCGCTTCTGGGAGCCTGAGTTCCCGGAGATCGATGGCGAGAACGGCCTCAATTTCGCCGGCTGGGCCAAGAAGTTGACCGGGGCCACCACCATCAGCGTCGGTTCGGTCGGGCTCGACGGCGACGTCCTGAACGCCTTCTCCGGCAAGGGCTCGGGCGTCATGAGCCTGGACCGCCTGATCGAGCGCATGGAACGTGACGAATTCGACCTCATCGCCGTCGGCCGCGTGTTGCTGACCGATCCGAACTGGGTCGCCAAGATCGAGGCCGGCAAGCTCGACCACCTGAAGGGTTTCGACCCCGCCTCGCTCGCCGAGCTCGTCTAACCGGTCTGACGGCCGGCCGGCGCCGATGGCGCGCCGCGCCGGCCCACGGAGTCGGATCATCACGCAAGAACATGACCGGAACACGCGCCGTCCGATGCACGAGCAGTGTTAAAATTTCCGCCATGCATTCAAATTACAAGCCACTTCCCGTCGGCGCACCCGGCGCCGGCATGCCGCGCAGGGCGGCCCTGTCGATCCTGGCCACCTTGGCCCTCTCCCCTTGGAACACACACGCGGCAGTCGAGCCGATGGTCTACCGCTACTGGGACTGGGGCAAGACGCCCAAACGCGACCAGTATCAGTTCGCCGTGCTCGAACTGGCCTTGCAAAAAACGCTGCCGGCCTACGGCCCGTTTGAGATCGCGCGCATCTACGACACCATGAGCACCTCGCGCCTGCGCCGTGAAATCCACACCGGCAAGCGCCTTAACATCCACGCCGGCCCCTGGCGCGACATGGACGCCGAAGATCCGCTCGAAAGCAGCCACATGATCGGCACCACCGTGCTCGGCGGCCTGCTGGGCTGCCGCCAGCTGATCGTGCGCCGTGACGAGCTGGACAAATTCACCGCGGTCGGCAGCCCCGCGCAGCTCAAAAAACTGGTGGCCGGACAAGGCCGCGGCTGGGTCGATGTCGAGATCCTGCGCCACAACGGCTATCCCGTCGTCGATAGCGGCAACATCGAGACCCTGCTCGACATGCTGGCCAGCCAGCGCTTCGACTACCTGCCGATCAGCATGGTCGAGGCGGACTTCCTGCTCAAGGAACACGCGCGGCTGGCGCAGAACCTGGCGCTGGTGCCGGGCATGATGCTGTACTACCCGTTGCCCACCGTGTTTTATGTCAGCATCAACGAGCCGGCGCTGGCGCGCCGCGTGGAGGAAGGCCTGGCCATGGCCAAGCGCGACGGCTCGCTCGACGCGCTGACCGCGCGCCACTTCAAGCAGGAAATCGCGCTCGTCAAAGCCAGCGCCAGCCGCTGCTTCATCCTGGCCCATCCGACGCTGCCGAAAAAATACACGACCGAGCCGATGCCGCACCTGGCGCGCTAGCAGCCTGTCGGACTGCAGCTGACGATCCTCAGTCCGACAGGCTGCTAGTACCCTTGCATTGACGACGTTAGCCGGCGTCCTCGTCACGGCCCTCGAGCATGGCGCGCAACAGCGCCGCCTGGTTGGCCGCCTTCTGCGCCCGCGTCGCGTAATCGCTGGCCGAGCGCTGCGCTTCGGTAGCGCCGGCATGCGCATCGCGCAGCATTTTTTCGCGCTCCTGCAACGCCCGCACCGCCGCCCACAGCGCCTGCTCGACCGCCTCGCCCTGCAAGGCCTCCAGCGTGCGGGTCGAGTACGCGTGCCCGGTATGGCAACGGAAACGCGCGCCGCCGGTCCCCATCAGCTGCCACAAGGTTCCATGGCAATCCGGACAGGTGAAGGTCGACGGCTTGGCGATCGTCGCCAGTTCCGCCAGGCCGCCCTCGCCGGCGCTCATGCGATTTTCCACGGCCAGCCGCGCCCTGACGGCCTCCGCGTCACGCGACGGTGTGGACATCGGCGCCTCCCATCGGAATGAATTGACCAGTTCGACCAGCTCGGGGCCGATATCGCCGGCGCTCACCACGCGGTCGACCGCCACGCTTTCGATCGCCAGCGTCGGCATGCTCGGCGCGGCCGCCCCGGCCGGGTCCTGGACCAGCGCGCGGCCGCCAAGCGCCTTGATCGCCTGCAACCCGGCCACGCCGTCGTCGAGGTAGCCCGTCAGTACCACGCCGACGGCGCGCGTGCCGCAGGCCAGCGCCACCGAGCGAAACAGCGGATCGATGGCCGGACGGGTGTGGTTTTCCTTGGGACCGTGGTGCAGGCGGACGGTGGCGCCATCTTCGCTCAGCAGCATGTGCTGGTCGGACGGGGCAAGCAGCACCGTTCCGGGCGCCAGCGCCTCGCCGTCGCGCGCGTCGCGCACCGGCAAGCGGCTGAACTTGGCCAGAATCTCGGCCAGCGCGCTCTTGCGCGCGCCGATGTGGGTGACGACCAACACGGCCGCCGGAAAATCCGCCGGCAGCGCGGCGACGATTTTCTCCAGCACGCGCATCGCGCCGAACGAGCCGCCGATGGCGATGACATTGAACATACCAGCTCCCCTGGATCGACTTTTCAGGGTGATTTTATCGCCGCGGTGGCTCGGCTGGCGCACGGGCCGCGCGCGAAAAAAAACCGGGCGGTGCGCGCGGCGCACTGCCCAGTTTTTTTGCTGTGGCCCGTAGGGCGGATTAGCGCAGCGTAATCCGCCGAGCGCCGCCAGCGGCCCATGACAAAGCAAGACTTAGAACGCCACCCGCACCCCGAAGTTCGCGCGGCGACCGACATCCTCAAGCGTCAAGAACTGGTTCTCGGTGTTGGCGTATTCACGCATCCTGGCGTTGTTCAGGTTGATGAAATCGGCATACACGGCCACCTGCGGCGTAATGCTGTAACGCAGGCTGGCGTCGGTCTGGCCGTACGCCGCGCGGTTGCGCGGCAAGGTGCTGCCGCCGCCGCAATCGACCGAGAAATGGTTGCGCCAGTTGTAGCTCACCCGTGCCGAGAACTTGGTGTTCTCGAAGAACACCGAACCGTTGTAAGACTGCGGCGACAAGCCGGGATAACCGCAGGCCGGCGCGCCACCCTCGCGCTCGGCGCTGGCGTCCACATAGGTGTAGTTGGCCGACACGCCAAAACCCTGCAGCCAAGGCATGCTGTTGTCGAAGGCGTACTGGCCGGCGACCTCGATGCCCTTGATCTTGCCCTTCTGGCCGTTGCGCACGCGCGAATCATGCACCACCTCGTCGAACTGGGGAATGCGCATGTCGACCAGCGTCGTCTCGAGGAAGTCGGACACCTTCTTCATGAACACGGCCGTGCTGATGTAGTTGGTCTTCGACAGGTACCACTCGTAGGACACGTCGAAGTTTTTCGACTGCATCGGCTTCAGGTAGGGATTGCCGCCGCCGGTCTGCACGTCGCCGAAGCGGCCGCCGTACCAGTTGTCCACGCTCATCTGGCTCAAGGTCGGCCGCGTCTCGGTCTTGGAGGCGGCAAAGCGCAGCAGCATGTCCTTGGTCAAATCAAATTTCACATTGGCCGACGGCAGGTAGCTGTTATAGCTGTTGTCGACCGTCAGCACCTTGTACGGGCCCCACTCCTGGATGAAGGTGGTGTCGTTCGGGCTCTTGACGGCCGACAGCAGCACGCGGCTGTTGCCGGTCGAGCTGGAATCGACGCGCACCATGCGCATGCCGGCGTTGGCCGACCAGCCGTCACCCTCCCAGCGCGTATCGACGAACATGCTCTTGACCTTTTCCTTCACCGCCCACATCGACGGCTTGGTGTAGTCGATCGCCATCGGGCCGTTCGGATACCTGGTCTTGTCGCCATACAGGGCCGGATCGTTCGATTGCGGCAGCAGCGACGGCTGGTTCAGGTAATCCATGTACGCGTAGGGATTGAAGCGCAGGTAGGCCGACGGCACCTGGGCGCCGCCGCCGAGGAAGTTCTCCAGCGGCGTCACCGTGAACAGGCTCGACGGCAGGCTCACGTGGTAGCCGCTGAAGGCGTTCCAGGCGTCGTTCTTGTAGGTGATGCGGCCGACCTCGCGCTGCGAGTAGGCCACGCCGGTGTCGGCGCCCTTGAAGAAGCCGATCTCGTGGTCCCACGACAGGTTCATGCGCCCCTCGTGCAGCTTGTCGGAGGTGTTGACGTCGCCGTTGGAGATGGCGTGCGCGCGCACCGCCGACGGATCGGCCAGGCCGTCGCCGAAGGTGATGCTGGGCGTGCCGTTAAAGCTGAGCACGTCGCCATTCTTCGGCACCATGCCGGCCACCACCCACATGTCGGGCGAGGCGGAGGTCGAACGCGAGGTCGAAATGTCGCCCTCGAGGCGCCATTCGTCGGCCAGCTTCCACTTCGAGTTCAGGCCGAACGCGCGCGTGATCGACAGGCGGTCGCCGCCCTTGACGATCATGTCGTTGGAGGCGGCTTCGCCGAGCAGCTTGCCGGGACCGGCGATCTCCGGGTTGTTGGCGAAGAAGGTGGAACCGGGACGCAGGAAGCTGGTCACCTGGTCGTTCTTGTCGTACTTCACGCCCAGCTGGACCGGATTGTTCCAGTCGCTCACGGCGATCACGTCGTTCTTCTGGTCCAGGCGCGAGAACAGGGCGTCGGCGCTCAGCTTCCACGTCGGCGACGGGTTGTACTGCACCGTCAGGTTGCCGACCAGGCGCTTGCGGCTTTCCTCTTCCTGCTGGAAGCCATAGCTCTGCGGCATGTACAGCTTGCGGGTGGTGACGTCGGCCATCGTCAGGCCCTTGGAATTGAGGTCGCCATTGATCATCGACACGTCTTTGTAGTTCCAGGCGTCGTTAATGGCCTTGTTCTGTTTGGACGCGCGGTCCGTGTACGACACCGAGCCGGCCACGCCGAAGGTGCGCGCCTCGTTGGCGAACGAATACATGCCGCTGGCGTTGGGGGTGTACTTCTTCGAATTATCGTCGTAGGAGCCGGAGCCGTTGAACACCACCGAATGGCCCACCTTGCCCGACAGCGGACGCGCCGTCTGGATGTCGACCGTCGAACCGATGCCGCCCTCGGGCAGGAAGGCTTGCGAGGTTTTGTACACCAGCACCTTGGAAATCAGGTCCGACGACAGCAGGTCGAACGAGAACTCGCGTCCGCCGGTGTCGCTGGTCATCGTGCGGCCGTTGACCAGCACGTTGTTAAATTCCGGCCCCAGGCCGCGCACCGAGATGTAGCGGCCCTCGCCGCCGTTGCGCTGGATCTGCACGCCGGTCACGCGCTGCAGCGACTCGGCGATATTGGTGTCGGGGAATTTGCCGGCGTCCTCGGCCGACACGGCGTCGACCACGCCGTCCTGCATGCGCTTGGTGTTGAGCGACGAACTGAGCGAGGCGCGAATGCCGCTCACGACGACGGTCGCGGAAGGGTCGATCACCGGTTGGTCGGCCGTCTGCGCCGAGGCGCTGAACGAGATCACCAATTCGGCGATGAGTGCTGCCATTACGGTCTTACGCAGACGAATCTGGGGCGTTGTCATGCTGTCTCCTTGTGTTGTTATTGCAGTCCTTTTTGTACTTGCCATGGCTGCATGACTTTTATATTACGCCCCCATCAACCATGCCAATCTATCATTTATTTGCAAAAACATATTCCAAAATCATATAACTAGCGCCCTAAAACCCGCATGCGCGGGAAAACGCCCGTGCTGGCGGGTACTCGCCGCGCCGCCCCCGCACGGCGCGGCCGGGCGGCGCGGCGGCGTCGCCTGTTGCGCGACCACAACGACGAGCGGCGGCCCGGCCCGACTTGGCGTTAGAAGGCTGCCGCCGCCGGTCTGCACGTCGCCGATGCTCCCGCCGTACCAGTTGTCCACGCCCATCTGGTTAAAGGTCCGGTGCGTCTCGGTCTTGAAGGCGGCAAAGCGCGGCAGCATGTCCTTGGTCACACCCGGCGGCATCGCGCCGCCCCAAAAAACAAAAAGCCAATCCCGGGGGGATTGGCTTGCAAGCTGCAGTGAGGGACGAGCGGGTCAGGCGATGGCCGGACGCGACACCGGGCGGCCCGCGTCGCGCCGCACCACGCGGGCCAACGGCGACTCGACCAAACGGAAGAAGACGGCGCCGGCGGCAAGGCTGGCGCCCCAGGCGACGAGCATGCCGAACGCCTGCAAATCGGGCTCCGGCGGCACAAACCGGGTAAACGCGGCGTTGACCACCAGGCAGACCGGGAAGTGGATCAAAAAGACCGAATACGAGATCTTCGCCAGGCCGTTGACCAGCGACCACAGGTGGCCGCCGGAGGTGGTCCTGGCGCGGCCGAACAGCACCAGCACGCAGGCGACGGCCATCGCCACGGCGATGCGGCTGCGGAAATCGAGCGCCAGCGCCGCCACCACGGGCAGAAACGCCATGGCGACGAGCAACGTCGCCACGCCCGGCTTGCGGCGCGGATCGCCGGCCCACCAGGCCATCAAGCCCAGGCCGTAGCTGCCGAAGAAGTACGGCGCCCAGTTGTCCCACTCGGCGTCGAGGTTGAAGTACGTCAGCGACAGCGTGATGGCCAGCGCGATCACGCCGGGCATGAGCCAGGGCCGGCGGCGGTCGGAGGCGACCCGGCCGGTGAACCACAGCATCAGCGCCATCAGCGCGTACAACTGGAAATCGATGGCCACATACCAGGCCCCGGCCGACAGCGACGCGTAACCGAGCACGCCGTGCAACAACAGCGCGTGCGCGCCCAGCTGGGCCAGCGTGGCCGGGGCCGAGATCGAGTCGTGCGCCATCAGCTTGCCGGCCAGCGCGCAGGCGGCCGCCGCCAGCAAGGTGGCGGCCATGAAAGCCGGCGCCAGCTTGGCGTAACGGCGCCAGATCGCCCCGAGCGGATCGGCCAGGCCGGCGTGGCCGCCCGGCGCCAGCGACTTGGCGGCCAGAAAACCGCCGATGACGAGGAAGGCCTGCACCGCCAGCCGCGCGCTATCGGACAGCCACGCGATCAAATCGGGCAGCACCGGCCGCACGTGGTCGGCCATCGGGCCGTAAAATGCCAGATGATGCAGGACGATCAGCTGCGCCGCGCCCGCTTTTAACAGATTGATCAAGCCGAATTGGGACGGCGTGCCCGCCGCGCCAACCGCTGGTTTTGCCACTTCCATACACTATCCTTGCCATGCGAGTACCATTCAACAACATGTACTGAAGCAATTAAATTGCTGCCAATGTTGTCAACCGGTCGCTATCATAGCCGAGTGGCGGGAATTGGTGGCGCGCCATTGCCGGGTTAAGCGGTAAGTCAGCGCTTCTTCATGATCGATCCGAGCACGCCGCGGATGATTTCGCGCCCCACCTGGGAGCCGATGCTGCGCACGGCCGACTTGACCATCGCCTGCACCGCCGTGTCGCGTTTGCCGCTCTGGCCGAACAGGCCGCCGAGCACGTCGCCGAACATCGACCCGCCGCCGGAGGCAGCCTCTTGCGCCGGCTGCGACCGCGCCGGCTGCGCGCCGCCGGCCGCCGCGGCGCCGTTGTCCGGCCCCGGCCCCGGGCGCTGCGCCTGCGCCACCCGGCCGCTCAACTTTTCATAGGCCGACTCGCGGTCGACCGTCTTTTCATAGACGCCGGCGACGACCGAGTTGGCGACGAAGGCGCGGCGCTCGGCGGCGTCGAGCGGGCCGAGCTGGCTGGCCGGCGGCAGGATGAACACACGCTCGACCATGCGCGGCGCGCCCTTCTCGTCGAGGAACGAGACCAGCGCCTCGCCCACGCCCAGCTCGGTGATGACCTGGGTGACGTCGATCGCCGGGTTCGGGCGGAACGTCTCGGCGGCGGCCTTGACGGCCTTCTGGTCGCGCGGCGTGTAGGCGCGCAGCGCGTGCTGGACGCGGTTGCCGAGCTGGCCGAGCACCGTGTCCGGGATGTCGATCGGGTTTTGCGTGACGAAGAACACGCCCACGCCCTTGGAGCGGATCAGGCGCACCACCTGCTCGATCTTTTGCAGCAGCGCCTTGGGCGCGTCGGTAAACAGCAGGTGCGCCTCGTCGAAGAAGAACACCAGCTTCGGCTTGTCGAGGTCGCCCACCTCGGGCAGGTTCTCGAACAACTCCGACAGCATCCACAGCAGGAACACCGCGTACAGCCGCGGCGCGTTCATCAGCTTGTCGGCGCTGAGGATGTTGACCACGCCCCGGCCCTGGGCGTCCGTTTGCAGCAGGTCGTCGATGTTGAGCATGGGCTCGCCGAAGAACCGGTCGCCGCCCTGCTCCTCAATGGCGATCAGGCCGCGCTGGATGGCGCCGATGCTCGCCGCGCTGATGTTGCCGTAGCTGGTCTTGAAATCGGCCGCGTTGTCGCCGACGTGCTGCAACATGGCGCGCAGGTCCTTGGTGTCGAGCAGCAGCAGGCCGTTGTCGTCGGCGATGCGGAACACCAGTTGCAGCACGCCCTCCTGCGTATCGTTGAGGTTGAGCATGCGCGCCAGCAGCAGCGGGCCGAGATCGGAGACGGTCGCGCGCACCGGGTGGCCCTGCTCGCCGAACACGTCCCAGAACGTCACCGGGCAGCCGGCCCATTGCGGCGCCTCGAGCTTGAGCGCGGCCAGGCGCGCGCCCATCTTCTCGCTCGGCGCGCCGGCCTTGGCGATGCCCGACAGGTCGCCCTTGACGTCGGCCATGAACACCGGCACGCCGATGCCGGAGAGCGACTGCGCGATTTTTTGCAGCGTGACGGTCTTGCCGGTGCCGGTGGCGCCGGTGATGCAACCGTGGCGGTTGACCAGGTTGGACAGCAGGTCGAGCGTGAGCGTGTCGTTCTTGGCGATCGTGATGGGAGTGGGCATGGTCGTCCTGCGGTGCGATGATGGGAAAAAACCATCATACCGCAACCGCGCCCCGTACAGGGGCGGCCGCCGGCCGCCGGCCGCCGCCGCCGGCGCGCTCAGCCGGTGCCGGTGCGGCGCAGCGCCAGCACCCGCTGGTCGTCGTGGAGGTTGATCGCGTAGCCGTTACGCCCGGCGCTCTTGACGCCATACAGCGCCTGGTCGGCCGCGTGCATCAAGCCCTCGGCCGTGGCCGACGGATCGTTGCTGATGGCGATGCCGACGCTGGTGGTCACCCGCAGGCCGGGGCCGCCGACGTCGCCGAACTGGAACGGCGCGGCCATCGCCGCCATGATCTTGTCGCCGAGCAGCGCGCCTTCATGGTCCGCGCCGAGCTGCTCGTAGACGATGACGAATTCGTCGCCGGCCAGCCGCGCCACCGTGTCGCCACGGCGCACGGCGCCGTCCAGGCGGCGGGCGAACTCGACGAGCACGGCGTCGCCCACGCCATGGCCGTAGGTATCGTTGATCTGCTTGAACTTGTCGATGTCGAGGAAGGCCAGGCCGATATAGTTGCCGGCGCGGCCGGCGCGCGCGATCGCCGCCGGCAGCAGCTGGTCGAACATGCGCCGGTTGTGGGCGCCGGTGAGCGCGTCGGTGCTGGCGAGCCGCTGCATGGCCTCCTGCGCCTGCTGGCGCTGGCGCGACAGCGAATGGAGCGCGCGGCTGAGCGTGCCGAACTCGTCGTGCCGCTCGCTGGCGAACACGTCGATGTCGGCGGTGCCCGAATTGATCGACACCACCTGCTTGTGCAGGTCGTTGAGCGGTTGCATCAGGCTCTTGGTCAGCACCCAGCCGAAGAACGCGGCCAGCGCGGTGATCAGCGACACCGCCACCAGCGCCCGCCCGCGCACCGCCGCCATCGGCGCGAAGGCGTTGCGGATCGGATAGACGGCGGCGATGCTCCAGTCGACCGTGCGCAGCGGCGTGTGCGCCACCAGCACCGCGGTGTTGTCGTCGACCACGTCGTCGCGCCAGCCCTCTGGGCGCCGCAACACGGCCTCGCCGCGCTCGCCGTCGGGATCGAGCTTCGACAGCACCCGCGCTTTGTCGGGGTGGTGGATGATGGTGCCGTCGGCGCCGACGATGAACAGATAGCCCTGGCCCCGGTGCAGGGCGTCGAGGTAGTCGGAAAACGACGGGCGCAACAGGTCGATCGCGCCCAGCAGCACCATCACGATGTTGCCCTGCTCGTCCTCGACCGGCTGGGTGATGGCGATCACCGGCCTGCCCGACAGCGCGCTGACGAACGGCGCCGACACCACCCCCTCGCGCGCGGCCATCGTGTCCTTGAAATACTGGCGCGCCGAGACATTGATGCGGCGCGCGTTGCGGCTGTTCAGGCTGGCGATCAGCTTGCCGCTGGCGTCGAAGGCGGTGACGTTGAAGAACTCGCCGCGCAGGCTCGCGCGCGCCTCGAGCAGGCCCTGCACCTGTGCGGGCGCCGTGCCACGCTCGCGCATCTCCTCCATCAGCGAGAGCAACAGCAGCTTTTTCCCTTTGAGGTCGTTGTCGATGTGGCCGGCCGCGCTGGTGAGCAGCGACAGTTGCTGCCGCGCGATGCCCTCGCGCATTTCCGTCTCGGCCACGAGCAGCGACACGCCGCTCGCGCCGAGGGCGGCAAGCAGCACCATCGCCGTGACCAGCCCGGCGATTTTGAAGTTAAAGCTATGGATGATGCGGCCCAATGCGAGCATGTCGGTCTCCGTCGCGACGCGCGTTGGCGCATGATCGCGGGTATCCGGCACGGTCGGGGCCAGGGAAATGACGCGTGCGGGACTCAGGCGGGGACGTCAATCGAGCCAGTCTACCCGACCGCCACACATTTCTCAAGAGAAATTTTTCAGACGCCGCTATTTGAACACGGGACGGAAGAAACTGCGCTCATAGCTCAGGATGCACCGGGTTTGCTCCGCGTACTTGAACGCGGCCTGGCATTCGGCGTCCTCCAGCGACTGCTCCCGGTACTGCTCGTACAACGCCAGCGACGGAAACGTAAACATCGCCAGCGCGATGTTGTTGGTCCCCTCCGACGGCAAAAAGTAACCATGGTGCTGGCCGCCGAATTTCTCGACCAGCGGTATCCACAACTTGCCGTAATGCTCGAACTCGCTCAGTTTGTATGGATCGATAACGTAGCGCAAATAGCAGGTGACCATCAAAAGCCTCGATTGGATGCATGAACGGCCATCATATCAAGTCCACAGCACATACATCAAATCCTCGCGGTCGCGCACCGGCGCCCGGGTGTACAGGCAAGCATCGACGCCCAGCCTGGCACCGCCGGCCTCGTCCAGGCTAAATCCCCGCACATCGCGCGCGCGCTCGATGAGATACACCTCGTAGCTCATCCCCGCGCCACAATGCAGCGCCAGCAACGCCCGCAGCCGCGCGGCGCCGTCATGGCCCGGCAGGAAGCGCTCATAGGCGTCGCCACCGAGCGGACCGATGCGCAATCGCGCACGCGCGTCGCACCGATAAATCCGCTCGCCCAGCAACACGCCGGCGCCAAGGTCGACATGGGCCACGCCCAGCCGCGCCTGGTCGTCGGCAGGCAAGGCCTGCCACTGGCCGACCAGCTGCTCGACGGCGAACGGCGCCTCGAAGTATTGCGCGCACATGCCGGCCAGCAGCGGCGCGGACACGGCGCGGCTGCGCAAGCGCATCGCGTGGAAAGCCAGCGTTTGGGCTTCGACGATAGCGTCCCCGCCGGCCTGCGCGCCCGATAGCGCGCACAGCATGCGCAGGAAGCCGTCGTCCTCGTCCAGGCACTCGGGCCGGTGCGTCGCCCACGCCTGGTGAAACAGCGCCAGCGCGCGATGCGACAACAGGTCGACAAACGCGCGCGGCCCGCCGTCGCCGCTGCTTTTCTCGTGGCGGTTGATGCGCTCGGAATAATGCAGGGGCAAACTGCCCTGGCCACCCAACAAGCCCATGAACGCGGGCGTGACGCGCATGCCTTGGTCGTCGCCGGCCACACTGTCGATCTCGCTGGGCGGAAACCCCAGCGACAGCCGGTTGCGAAAGCGCACCCCTTCCGCGTCGCCGCCGCGCTCGCGCCGCGCCAGCGCGATCAGGCGCACCGCCTGGAAAAACTCGAAACGGTGCGGTTCGGCCAGCAAGGCGCCGATCAGGCCAGGCGCATCATTCCATTGCGGGGTGGGCATCGCAACAACTCCTTTCCGTTGAGGTCGGCGGCAATCACCAGTTGCGTGTAGCTGTTCAAATGGACCTGCAGGCCAAAGACATGGTCGAGCACCTGCGCGAACAGATGGAGCCCCGTGCCGGCGAAGGCCTCCTCGTCGATGGTGACGGTCACTTGCGTGCCGTGCAGGCGCGCGCTGCCCTGCGCTTGCCGCAGCCACACGGTGACCGGGGCGCTCGACAGGCCGGTGATGCCGTCGATCTGGCGTTGCGACACGGCGTTGCCGGGCCGCGCATACAGCCGCAGCAGCGCCTTCAACGCCGGCAAGCCCTCGCGCATCGGCGAGCGGTGGTTCAGCGCCAGATGGCAGATCAGCGCCCACTGGCAACTGCCGCGCGCGCCGAGCCGGTACGAGGTGGTCGGCCGGCGCAGCACGCGCAGCGGCAAGCCACCGCCGGCCGCGTCCGTCGTCAGGTCGCCGCGGGCGCGGCCGTAGGCCATGTGGTGCGGCAGGTCGCCATTGGTGCACGTCAGCCGCACCGACGCCGTCGCCTCGTCCTTGCGCAGCGGCGAGAAACCGGGATCGCTCAGCGTGAGCGAGAGCATACCGGCGGCGCGTCCCGACCCGCCGGCGCGCAGCGCCACATCGTGGCCGACGCGCCAGTAGCGGCCCTTGCCGCCGGCCGCGCCGCCATGGCCCGGCGCGTAATAGGGAAACAATTCGGCGACGCCGCCATCGTCCGCGCGCACCAGATGCACCGCGTCGACGCTGTAGATGACGGCGTCGGCGGCGCCCGGCGGATCGGGGACCAGCGGATAGCTGCTGCGCGCGTGGGTAACGCGGATCGGCGTGGCCCCGTGCGCGAACAGGTTGACGATCGGCGTGCAGCCGAGCACGAAATTGTCCGCGTCCAGCGCCCGCAGCACGCGCGCGGCCGGCTGGTCGGCGCGACAGCCGGCCAGCGCCAGCCGCACGGTCAAGCGCTTCCAGCCGGTTGGCGCGTCGGCCAGCGCGGCGTCGAGGTCGAGGTCGAAGAAATCGAATTTCTCCGGAAAGGCGAAATACTCGGCCAGCAGGCGCAAGGCGCCATGCGCGCACTGCGGCGCCGGCAGCAAGGCCTCGTCGTCGGCAAAGCCGACCGGCGCGATCGGCGCCTTGTCGAGCACGCGCCAGCGGCCGTCGACCTCCACCACGGCGCCGGCGGCGCGCATGAACAAGCCATCGCGCAAGCTCGCGCGCAGCGACGACTCGCCGTCGATGAACACGCGCAGCTTGGACGGCGGCGGCAAGGCCGCGCCGGCGGGGTTGTGCAGCGTGATGCAAATGGCCGCGCCGGCATCGGGCGGCAGCGCCGGCGCCAGCGCCGCCGGCACCGCGATATGCGGCTCGAACCAGGCGGCGCCGATCGCCAGCGCGCAGACCGTGACATCGTAGACGCTCCGGAAACGGCAGGCGGCCGGCGCCGGGCCCGGCACCGCCATCGGCGTGCCGCGCGGCACGGTAAGCGCGGCCGGAGTGGCGCCCACAGCGGCAGCGTCATGGACCACCCGGGCGATCGAGCAGGATGGCATCGGCCGCAGATAATGCGGGTACAACATGCCGAGCAAGGCCTCGGCGTAACCGGCATAGCCGTCGTCGAGCAGCTTGCCGACGCGCGCGTTCAGCACGGCCGCGCCCTGTATCAAGCGTTCGACATGGGGATCGGCCGCGCTGTCGGCCGCGCTCCGCAGGCCGCCGGCCAACTTCGGATAGCGGTGCGCGAAGGCAGGCCCCGCGCGCCGCAAAACGCCCAACTCACGCTCAAGATACGGCAGCAATTTTTCCATCGACACACCCGCGACAAGCCGCGCGGTCCCGAGCCCCGATGGCACCGGCCAAACCGCACAGACTACCGATGGTGCCATCACCGCCGCCAATCCTCGTTGACGCAAAGCAACACGTAGGGCGGATTAGCGCCCCGCGCGTAATCCGCCGCGAGCCGCCGTCGACGCCTGACGTAACTTAGCGCCGAAACTTCTTCGGCTGCCGCTTGCGCGCGGCCGAATTCTGATCCTGCAAAATCGCATCGACCCGCTCGGACGCCTCGCGCGACAGTTTCTGCGCCAGTTCCGTATCCGGAAAATACTCCGGCTGCCGGTAAGCGAGCCACGCATACGCCGAATACAAGCGGCAAGCGTCCTCGACCTCCTGCAAATTCATGTAATGCAAGGGATTCTGGTCCGGCTTGAGGCGCGTGATCTTCTTGTGCGCCAACGCCGTGGCCCAGCCCTCCCACGCGTGCTGCAAGCTGTGCACCTTGGACGAGATCGGCACCAGCGACAGCGCGAACTTCTCCGCCACCGTCAATTGCAAGGTATCGAGCCAGGCCGCCCGCTCGAACTGGTCCTCGGTAATGCGCGGATAGAAAAACCCGTCCGGCACATCGATGTTGTGCACGAAACGCTTGAGCAGCTTGGCCAGGCCATGCTCGTTGGTCACCGACGAAATCCGGTGCAAATGCTCCAACGTTGGCGCCACGGCAAAACCGGTCGTCTTCAGCGGCACCGGTTTCTCGTGCAACAGCGAGCGCATCACACTATGCGTCTCGTTATCGTAGCCGGCCACCAAGCCCTCCTCGTGCACGCCGAAGCGCCCGGCCCGCCCGGCGATCTGGCGCGCCAGCGCGGCCGGAATCTCTTCCTCTTCATATCCATTGTATTTGACGGACGTTGTCATCACGATGCGCGCAATTGGCATGTTCAGCCCCATGGCGATCGCATCCGTGCCGACCACCACGTCGGCCGTGCCCTCGCGGAAGCGCTGGGCTTGCGCGCGCCGCACCTCCGGCGACAAATTGCCGTACACGGTCGCCACCGACAGCCCGACGTCGGTCACCATATCGCGCCACATCAGCACTTCGCGGCGCGAGAAACAGATGACGGCGTCGCCGCGGCGCAGGTTGCTCAGCTTGCGCACGGCGCTCGGCTCCATCGACAGCGGCCCCTTGCGCTTGAGCACGTGCACTTCCAGCTCGCACTCCAGGCGCGCCGCCAGCACCTCGATGGCGCGCCGCGCCTCCGGGGCGCCGACCAGATAGACCACCTGCGCCGGCGCGCCGCACACGGCGGCGGTCCACGCCGCGCCCCGGTCGCGGTCGGCCAGCATCTGGATCTCGTCGATGACGGCCACCTCGACCGGCGTGCGGGTGTCGAGCATCTCGACCGTGCTGGCCACATGGGTGGCGCCGGCGACCAGGCGCCGCTCCTCGCCCGTCACCAGGCTCACGGCCAGCGGCCTGCCGTGCTGCTCCATGCCCTGCAGGCGTTCATAGTTCTCCAGCGCCAGCAGCCGCAACGGCGCCAGATAGACGCCGCTCGGCGCCTTGGCCAGCGCCTCGATGGCCTGGTGGGTCTTGCCGGAGTTGGTCGGCCCCAGCAGCGCGATGAATTTGCGCTTGATGCGGCGGGCGACGTCGAACGAGGCCGGATACTCGGCCAGGTTGATGCTCTGGCGCGTGCGCTCGGCGTGCTGTTCCTCCATGTCGCGCTCGACCGCGTGTTCCAGCCGCTGGCGGATGCGGTCGAACACCGTGCCGGCCGGCTCGGAGATCTGCATATCGGCCAGGCCTTGCAGGAACGGTTGCGGGTCGAGGTCGCAATCGTCGCAGGCGTCGGCCATCTCGCGCACGAAATCGGCGACGAAGCCGTGCAGCTCTTCGACCACGGCATCGCTGCCCCGTTCGCGCAGCAGCGCCGCGCGGGCGTCGCCGTCCATCTTGCGCCACTTCGACGGCTTGGCCAGCACGCCCTGGGCCGGCACCAGATCGTAGGGATAGCGCGCGCCGGCATACTCTACAATTCCGGTCAGCCGCAGAAACACCCGCCCCTCCATCCGCGACAGCGCGAAGCCCTTGGCGGCCAATCCCAGCTGGCGCATCAGTTCGTCGTCGTGCTCTTGATCTGCAATGTCGGTCATGGTGGTCCGGTGGTTTAATCGATACCCGACGATTATATCGTGTCGGTACGCCCCCGTTTTTTGTATTTCCCAATGATATCTGGCACGATACCGGGTTCCGGCGCCAGCCCACTCCACACACCCTAATCGTCAAAGCAATGCCTCAAACAATTATCGCCCCGGTCCACCATGAACTGCTGATTAAAAAGAGCCGGTTTATCGCCTGCGTGCAGCCGATGACGGACCGGGCCGCCGCGCAAAAAGTGGTGGCGCAATTATGGGCGCAACATCCGCAAGCGGCCCACGTTTGCTGGGCATTATTAGCCGGCGGACAATCTGCGGCCGTCGACGACGGCGAACCGAGCGGCACGGCCGGGCGGCCGATGCTCGATGTTTTACGTCACCAGGATTTGGAGGGCGTATTGGCCACCGTGGTGCGTTATTTCGGCGGCGTAAAACTCGGCGCCGGCGGTTTGGTGCGCGCATATACCGACAGCGTGGCCCAGGCATTATTAAACGCGGAAAAAGTGGCGATCATTAAACTGCGCCATTTAATCTGCGCCGTACCGTATGCGATGGAAGGCATGCTCAGGCGCGAAATAGAACATGCCGGCGCCACGCTCGATAATGTATCGCACGCCGACGCTGTCAAGTTTGAATTCAGCCTGGACGACGCCGCCGCCGATCCATTTATCGCCCGCCTTAATGAAGCGGGCCACGGACGCGTCGTCTGGATTAAACCCGACGACGAGCCGACGGCATAGCGGCGATCGAGCAGCGCCGGCGCGCGCCGCCCTCACAAGCTCGATTTTGGCCTATTCACGCCAATAACTGGCATGCTATACGGGCGCGCCCGCCCAGGTCGCCCTATGCCACAGTGCTTCAAGCGGTCCCTGCTTGTGGGTGCGCAGCCACCAGACGCTGAACTGTCTTTGCACCAGCGCCAGCGCCACGCCGATCGCCAGCGCGAAACTCGCGCCCGTATATTGATACATGCCGAGACCGAAACCATAATAAATCGCCGTCCCGACGATCGATTGCACCACATAACTCGTCAGGCTCATCCTGCCTAATGGCGAGAAGAATTCCAGCCACCGCCACGAATAAAACAGCAGATTAAAGCACGACACCAGCACCACCATAAACGCCACATTCGACCATGAGGTAAAGATGACCAACAAGGGACGCTGCAGCGCCTGCCCGATAGTCCAGGAATCCGGATAAGACTTGAGCAGATAAAATGGAATGAAGGCCACCACCGCCCATATCAGCGTCCGCATCCAAAACCGTTTGTTTTCTGGAGATTGTTTAAACACGCCTTTTCTGCCCGCGATCATGCCGAGCATGAACAATGCCGGAATCTGGAATAGACGGCCATTCTCCCAACTCCACCGGATCACGCCGATTTTCCCGTTGGTTAAATTCCCCAGCCAAACGTCGAACGCGGAACCATGCGCCATATACTCATTCGCCCGCCCGAAATAGGCCCACGAGGCGGGATCGGCCAGTTTCTCGTCGGGATTAGGCAAGGCCTGGAAAAATTCGATCCACGCATACGGTTGCAGCAGCAGGAAAAAGGCAATGCTCAAGATAGTGGCGGTACGCAGCCGCGCCACCGGTATCAGCGCCAGTCCCAGCACCGCATAAATGCTCAGGATGTCGCCATGGTAAAACATGGAATTAACCAGGCCGAAAGCGAGCAGCAGCGCCAGGCGCCAGGCGAAACGCGGTCGAAAATCCTCGCCGCGCGCCTCGCGGCTATGCCATTGGATGTAGAAAGTCATGCCGAATAGCAACGCAAAGATCGCATACGATTTCCCGCCGAACAGGAAAAACATGCTATCCCAAATCATTTTGTCGATCGATTTCAGCCAGGCCGGCACGCCGGCGGGCGAAAAGTAGAGGTCGAAGTGCTCGATATTGTGAAGCAGCATGATCGAGACGATGGCGAAGCCGCGCAGCGCGTCGATCACGTCCAGCCGGGAAGAAGTGGCGTTCATCGGTTCCAGTACCTTGGTAAAATGAGCAGAATGCCAAGTTTATATGGAAACGCTCCCAATGGACATCGCCGCGTTGCCAGCCTTCACCGCTGAGTAGTACATTGCGAAATTAATTTCCTCGTGGAAAATAAACCGGTATAGTTCACCCCATCCCGCAACACCGGTCGCCCAACCCTCCCGCGATCCTCTCCGTTTTCTCAGGCCCCATTCCCGCCAGCGTCTCCGCCACTTCGATCGGGCGGCGCGCGAGTTCGACCTCCCGACTATTGGAATAGTGAAATGAAAAGCAAGAATATCAAGGTAAGCACGCGCCTGCGCATCGGCTTTGGCGTCATCCTGGCCATGCTGGCGATCGTCATCGGCCTGAGCATCCACCAACTGGGCACGCTCAACGCCGGCACCAACGCCATCGTCACGGAAAGCTATCCGAAGGTGCTGGAAGCGCAGAATCTGATGAACATCAACAACAAGATCGCCCGCTCGCTGCGCAACGGCCTGCTGATCAAAGACCAAACCAAGGCTGACAAGGAATTGACCGTCGTCACGGACAAACTCAAGGAGATGGTCGCCTCCTCGGCGAAACTGGACGTCATGGTCAAGTCCGGTGCCGGCCAGGGCTTGTTCGACGCGCTCCAGGCGGCCTATCCCCCCTACGCCGCGTCCATCGCCGAAGTGATGCGCCTGCGCCGCGCCGGCGACGTCGACCAGGCTGTCGCGTTCATGTTGACCAACACGCGCGAGTTGCAGATGACGTATATGAAGCATCTGGACGCGATGATCGCCCACCAGAGCGAGGCGATGGAAAGCGCCCGCGTGCGCGCCGAGGAGACCTATCAAAATTCCCACAACATGATGCTGGTGCTGGGCCTGGCGGCGCTAGGCCTGGGCATGGGCGGCGCCTGGCTGATCGCGCGCCAGTTGCTGCGCCAGCTTGGCGGCGAGCCGGCCTACGTCGCCGGCATCGCCGGACGCATCGCCGACGGCGACCTCGCGGTGGCGATCGACCTGCCGCGCGGCGACGCGCACAGCCTGCTGTTCGCGATCCAGTCCATGCGCGACAGCCTGGCCGACATCGTGCGCCAGGTGCGCGGCGGCGCCGACTCCATCGTCATGGCCGCCACCGAGATCGCCAGCGGCAACCAGGACCTGTCGTCGCGCACCGAGCAGCAAGCGGGATCGCTGGAGGAGACCGCCTCGTCGATGGAGGAACTGACCGCCACCGTCAAGCAGAACACTGAAAACGCCCGCCAGGCCAGCGCCATGGCGCGCTCGGCGTCGGAGATCGCCGTCGAAGGCGGCGCCGTGGTATCGAACGTGGTCGACACCATGGCCGAGATCAACGACTCGGCCAAACGCATCGTCGACATCATCGGCGTCATCGACGGCATCGCCTTCCAGACCAACATCCTGGCGCTCAACGCCGCCGTCGAAGCGGCGCGCGCCGGCGAACAGGGGCGCGGCTTTGCCGTCGTCGCCTCCGAAGTGCGCACGCTGGCGCAGCGTTCGGCCTCGGCCGCCAAGGAAATCAAGGCGTTGATCGACGACTCGGTGGCCAAGGTCGGCACCGGCACGCAGCTGGTCGGCCAGGCCGGGGCGACGATGGAACGCATCGTCGGCGCCGTCAAGTCGGTCACCGACATCATGGGCGATATCAGTCATGCCAGCCAGGAACAGGAAGCGGGCATCGCCCAGATCAACCATGCGATCGCCGAAATGGACACGATCACGCAACAAAACGCCGCGCTGGTCGAGCAGGCGGCGGCCGCCGCCGAAGCCCAGCAAGACCAGGCCCGGCAACTGTCGCAGCTGGTCGGCGTCTTCAAGCTCGTCCAGCCACAGCCGGTGACCAAACCAGTGCAGGCCCCGGTCCCGCGCGCCATCGAGCGGCACCAAGGCCACATCGGGCAGATCAGCGCGGCCTGATCCGCCGAGCGCCTGCGCAGCGAGCGGACGTACTAACCTCTTCAAGTTCCTCGGAGGAGGCCTTGGTCGTGTGGTTAGAGGAAACTATTGAGTACCAGCGCTTTGTTGACGATAAGTTAATGCCTTCGTCAATTCGCTCGCGTGAAAACACAAGTGGTTGGGAGCAAGCGCCGGCGGAAATTTGCTCTTGTTATGCGGGAGCGGGAACCCCACCCAAGGAGTTTGCATTGGTGGTAGGCCGCGCAGCTCCGTGTAGCAAAAGCCCGATTTTCCACCCTATTTCTTCCTATTTTTCCCGGGATTGAACTATCGCCGCGCTTTCCGGTCTAAATATGGAAAAGCAGAACAAAATAGGGGAGAAAAT
>CAUPRW010000068.1:0-31292 GCA_963513825.1 uncultured Duganella sp. | reverse complement strand
TCGCCGCCGAGCCGGTGGCCGTGGCCGCGGCGCCGGCCGGGCAGGGCGCGGTGGCCGGCGCCAACGAGGCCGGCAAGGATAAAGGCGCCGACGCCGCGCAGGCGGCCGCCGGCACGCCGCCGGTCCCGGTCGCGCCCGAGCCACCGGCGCCGGCCACGCCGGCCGAGGGCGCCCAATTGGCGGGGAAGCACTACAAGGTGCAGCTGCCGCCGTCGGCCAAATTCGACATGGAGGTGGCGCGGGTCGACGCCGACGGCACCAAATGGACAGGCTCCGCGTCGATGACGTGGCATACTGACGGCGGCCGGTACAACGCCTCGCTCGAAGCGGGCGTGAGCCTGCTGGTCACGCGCGTGAACCTGCTGGTGCTGCGCAGCGAGGGCGTCATCGACGACTTCGGCATCGCGCCGGTCAGGGTCACCGAAAAGCGCACGCGCCGCGCCGAGACGGCGACCCATTTCAACCGCGAACAGAACACCATCACGTTCTCGGCGTCCGAGCGCAGCTTCCCGCTGCTGGGCGGCGCGCAGGACAAGGCGACGGTGCCGTTCCAGCTGGGCGCCATCGGCCGCGGCGACGTCAACCAGCTCGGCGGCGACATCGACCTGCAGGTCGGCGACGAAAAGGAAGCCACGATCTTCCGCTTCCAGCTGATCGGCGAAGAAGAGCTGGAGACGAAAATGGGCAAGGTGGTCACCTGGCACCTGACGCGGCCGCCGAAAAAAGGCTCCTACTCGTCGCGGCTGGACATATGGCTGGCGCCGGGGATGAACTGGTTCCCGATCCAGATGCGCAACACCGAAGCGAGCGGCGCGCTGACCACGCAAACCGTCTCCACTATCACGATGACAGAATCCGGAAAATAATATGCAAAACACCCACACCGTCCGCCTGCTCGGCGCCGCCATGCTGCTGGCCTTCTCAGGCGCCGCCATGACGGGCGCGCACGCGGCCAGCGACGCCGCCGGCGCCCATCCGAGCGCCAAGCGCGCGCACAGCGAGCCGCCGTCGGCGGACCTGAACTACACCATCGCCGCCAGGCAGCACGGGCTGACGATCAACGGCACGGCCAACGTGCAATGGCGCGCCGGCGACGGCAAATACTCGCTGGCGGTGGAAAGCCGCGCCGCCATCTTCGGCAAGATCCTCGAAACGCGCAGCGAAGGGCTGATCGACGACTATGGCCTGGCGCCGGTGTCGTTCTACGAAAAGCGCTTCCGCAAGGACGCCAACACCACTACCTTCAAGCGCGACGCCAAGACCATCAGTTTCAGCGTCGGCGACGAGACCTATCCGATCAAGGGCGGCGAACAGGATCGCGCCAGCATCCAGTGGCAGGTGGCCTCGCAGGCGCGCGCCACGCCGGACAAGTTCAAGCCGGGCAGCGAGTGGTCGTACTTCGTCGCCGGCCGGCGCGACGCCCAGCAGTGGAGCTTCAAGGTGGCCAACGTCGAGCCGGTGCAGACCGGCAGCGGCGAGGTCAGCGCCGTGCACCTGGTGCGCGGTCCGCTCGACGACGACAAGGGTTCGCAGGTCGACCTGTGGCTGGCGCCATCGCTCGATTGGTATCCGGTGCGGGTGGTGTTCAAGGACGCCGACGGCGATTATGTCGACCAGACGCTGGATAAATTTGTCAAAAAGTAATTATCTTGGATGGAAATGGCGGACCCCGCTCCGCCCGCCTGCTATACTGACGCCCCCCGCGATGATGATGCTTTGTTGCACGATTTGCAATCGCGTTGCGACCAGAATGGCAGACAATGATTGAACCTATAACGAGTGACCCGGCGTCCGACCCGGCGCTGGACCCGCAAGACACGCAAAACAGCCTCCAGGCACACTTCAAGCCGAACATCTCGGCCGACGAAATCGAGCAGGTCTACCACCTTAAACGCGCGCAGCCGCTGCTGCAGGTGTTTACGGCGCTGTTCCACGGCGGTTTCGACGGCGTGCTGGTGCGCCTGCTGGTGCTGCGCGAGCTGGCCTCCGACACCGCCTCGGCCAGCTTCACCCGCGCCGACATCAACACCCGCCTGGCCTACCTGCTGCCCGAGAGCCTGGAGACGGTCTTGATGCGCCTGCGCACCAACCAGCTGCTGGCCTGGGACGCGCAGCACGCCGTCTACCGCGTCACGCCCATGGCGCGCAACGTGCTGTCGGCGATCGACGCGCTGCTGGCGATGGGCAAGGAGGAAGACCCGGCCGACATGGGCTACCTGCTCTCGCAGGTGGCCGGCGCCCAGGTGATGGGCGGCGTCACCGTCGACCAGCTGCAGCATTTGCTCGGCCGCCTGGTCGAGCTGACCGAGGAATTCTCCGACGCCATCGCCTCCGGGTCCGAGTTCCGCCTGCGCGCCTCGCAGGCCAAGTGGCACATGGCCTGCGACTGGGTCGAGAAGGGCTCGGAGATCCTGCGCGCCATCCTGGCCGACGAAAACGCCGACAGCGCCACCCACCGCGCGGCGCAGGCGATCGGCCGCGCGCAATCGGCGCTGCTCAACATGCAGGGCATGTTCTCGCGCGCGCTCAACCAGATCGAGCGCCAGCGCGTGCACCTGGGCCAGTCCGGCCTGTCGACCACCGACATCAAGCGCTGGCTGCTGCTGCACGAGGACCTGGCCTCGCTGGCCGAAGGCGCCATCGACCAGCCGGTCGTGCCGCTGTTTATCACCCCGGCCGAAATGATCGACGTCGCCGAGACCGAGCTGCTGGCCGACCGCGCCGTCAGCGCCGTCTCCGGCGGCCTGCCGTCCGGCGAGGACGCGCCCACCACCATCAGCGACGGCCCGGCCATGCAGCAGGAGCTCGACGAATGGCTCTCGCGCCTGTCCGACTTCGCCACCCTGGCCAACCTGCCGGCGCCCAAGGCCGGGGAGGCGCCGCCGTCGATCCCGGTGCAGGACTCGCTGCTGCCGGCGACGTTCGCCGTGGCGTCGTACCGCGCCTCGCTGCTGCCGCTCCTGGGCGACGCCGACGAGGCGCGCCTGCAGGGCGCCACCGGCGACCTGGCGCGCCTGCCGGTCACCTTCAACCCCTGCGACGAAATGGTACAGCTGCCCGACTTGCACGTGGCGGCGATGTCCCTGGCCTCCCTCTCACTTTCTTTGAAACCGGAAGGCGACAAGTCCGATGAATGACGATTCCCAAATCCTGATCGCGCGCCTGCTGACACACCAGCACCTGCGCCGCGACGACAAACTGGTCAAGCGCGTGCTGTCGGACGAATTGTTCCGCGCCGAAGTGGACGCGCGCCTGCTGGCCACCGGCCTCAAACTGCTCGACAACGTCTACGCCGACCACGTGACCCTGGCGCTGCACCGCGCCATCGAACCGAAGATCTTCGGCGCGCGCGACGTCTGGCAGAACAATAACTTCGGCCTGTCGCGCGACGGCGTGGCCCTGCTGGTGGTGCTGTGGGCGCAGATCATCCTGCCCAAGCGCGAACGCCAGGAGACCCACCAGCATGCCGACGACGAGCAAAACGACATGTTCGGCATCGAAAAGCCGCTGCCGCGCGCCGAGGACACCTCGATCGGCATCGCCTACAAGGCGCTGCTGGCCGACTTCGGCGACAAGCTTGGCAAGAAGACCCGCCTCGACATGAACCTCGGCATCCTGGCCAAACTCGGCTTCATCGAGCGCCGCGGCGACGTCATCGTCGAAGGCCCGCTGCTGGACCTGATGATGGACACCGACCAGCTCAAGGAACGCATCATCAACGGCGCGCTGGCCGACGTCTTCAAGCGCTCGCCGGCGCAGGTCATCCCGGTGCCGCGCCGCACGCCGCCGATCGCCGCCAACGACGACAGCGACGACAGTGGCGATAGTGGTGACACCGCCGCCGCCGCCGCCGCCGCGCGCCAGGCCGCCGCCGACGAGGAAGCCGACGCCATTCCCGCGTTCGACATTCCAGTCGACAGCCTGCCGGAAGCGCCGACCGCCGACGACACCGACCTGCCCACCAAGGACTAAGCCATGTTTCACATCAAATCGTTAGAACTGGTCCACTGGGATTACTGGCAGCGCATCAAGAACATCCCGCTGGACGCCAAGATCATCACCATCGCGGGCCAGAACGGCTCGGGCAAGACCACCCTGCTCGACGCGCTGCGCACCCTGTTCGGCCTCGATTGCTCGATGGGCCGCACCTACAAGCACTACGCGCGCCACAGCGGCCAGCAGACCGCCTGGCTGCGCGCCGTGGTCGACAACAAGAGCGTCGGCAGGCAGCTGTCGAACCGTCCGTTCCGCAGCTCCGGCTTCTTCAGCGACGACGAGGTCACGCTGTTTTGCCAGATCCAGAAGAACGGCGGCGACTGGAAGCGCCAGTACCTTATGCGTCCCGGTAACGTGCAGATCGAAGACATCGGCGAAGTCGGCAACGACTGGCTCGGCGTCGAGAACTACCGCAAGCGCCTGGCCAACGCCGGCCTGTCGCCGGCGATGGCCAAAGTGCTGGCGCTCGAGCAGGGCGAGACCGACAAGCTGTGCGAATACGCGCCGCGCCAGCTGCTCGACCTGGTGTTCCAGGTCTTCGGCGACAAGGAGGTGCTCGACGCCTACGACGAGGCCAAGCGCCACCAGCGCGACACCGAAGTCGAACTCAAACGCTTCGAGACCGAGCTGGAAGCTTCCAAGACCAACCTGGAAGGCCTGCGCCTGCGCGTGGCCAATTACCACCAGTGGGAAGACCTGAACAAGGAACGCCGCAACCTGCAGGAGGAGGTGCTGCCGACGCTGGAGTACCACGAGGCGCGCGAAAAGCACGGCAACGTCAGCCGCCAGCTGCGCGAGGCGCGCAAGCCGCTGATGCAGGCCGACCAGCAGATCACCGACAAGCGCAACCAGCTCGCCGCGCAGGCCAAGGCGCTGACCGACGCGCAGCAGCACGAAACGGTGCTGGAGCAGGAATCGACGTCGCTGCAGACGCGCCTGACGCACATCAACGGCAAACTCAAGCCGCTCGACAGCCTGCTCGAACAGAAGGCGCGCCTGCAAAAGCTGGCCGCCGACTCCGGCGCCGACCTGGCCGAAGTGGCGCAGCAGCTGCAGGAAAAGGAAATCGAACTGGCGCGCCAGCGCATGGCGCGCGACGCCATCGCCGCCAAGATCGCCGGCGAACTGTCGACCATCTCGGCCTTGCAGGGCAAGACCGCGATGCCGGAGCCGGAGGCCCAGCGCACCATGCGGCGCGCGCTCAACGACGCCGGCATCGGCCACGCCATGCTGTCCGATATCGTCGAAGTGACGGACGCGCGCTGGCAGGGCGCGATCGAGGGTGTGCTCGGCGGCTACGCCTCGGTGGTGCTGCTCGACAAATCGAGCGACGCCTCGGCCGCCTACCGCCTGGCGGAAAAAGAACGCTATCGCCACTTCATCGTGCCGGACCTGGTCAACGCGCCGAGCGTCAAGGACGACAGCCTGATGTCGGTGGTGAAGTTCTCGGCCAAGGTTCCGGCCTGGCTGGTCGAGCAGCTCTCGCGCATCACGCGCGTGGACACCGTCGACGCCGGCGCCAAGCTGGGCAACCACGAAGAGTGGATCACGCCGGACGCCTACCACCGCGAACGCCGCGGCGGCCGCTCGCTGTTCGTCGAAGTGTCGCGCTACCGCTTCGGTTCGGCCGGCCGCACGCAGCGCATGGAAGCGATCCAGCGATCGCTGCCGGCGCTCGAGGCGCAGGAGGACGCGCTGACCTTGGTCGTGTCCAAACTGGCGTCGGAAATCAGCGCGCTCAAAACCCGCCTGGCCGGTGTCGACGCCGCCAAGGAACTGGCCGCGCGCCAGGAGGAATTCGACGAGGCGGCGCGCAACGCCGTGCCGTTGAAGGAGGAGCGCACCGAAGTCGGCACGCGCCTCGGCGAGCTGCAAAACCTGATCAAGAACGCGGTGGTGGCCCGCACGCGCGCCGACACCACGTGGCAGAACGCCCGCTTCGCCCTGTCGGAAGCGGAAGCCGGCATGCGCTTGAATAACAAGCGCCAGATCGAACAGCGCGCCGACCACGCGCGCGCCTTGCTGGCGCTGCGCAAGGCCTGGCGCCACCTGCCGAAAAGCTGGCGCCGCCCGGAACGGCGCCTGCGCCTGGTCGGCGAGCACCAGAACGCGCACCAGGTCAACCTGCGCATCCACAGCCTCGAAGCGAGCCTGTCGCGCAGCGACTGGGAACTCGATGCGACGGTGATCGACCAGTACCAGCGCTTGAACGAGCAGCTCAGCGGGCGCCAGTCGGAGACCGAGGAGCGCCGCTACCAGAACAACCGCGCGATCGAGGCCACCGGCAACGCGCGCGGGGCCTACATGGAGCGGCTGCGCTACACCATCAAGACCTACTCGAAGAACATCAAGGAGTTGGGCGAGCTGGCCGGCATCGAGGTGCACTCCGACCCGGTGCGCCTGGAGAACGACGACACGCAGCTGGCGCAGGCCGGCCTGCACGTGCGCTTCAAGTTCGACGGCAAGGGCATCATCGGCATGAACGACGGCGAAGCGTCCGGCGGCCAGCAGGTGATGAAATCGCTGGTGCTGCTCATTGGTCTGCTCAAGTCGGAGGATGGATCCGGCGGCTTCGTGTTCATCGACGAACCGTTCGCCCACCTCGACATCCGCAACATCCAGCTGGTCGGCGAGTTCCTCAAGAACACCGACGCCCAGTACCTGATGACGACGCCGCTCACGCACAACACCGACGTCTATGATCCTTCCGAACTAACGCTCATCACGAGCAAAAAGAAGAAGGACACCGAGTGGGCGCAGCCGATCTTCGTGCTGCAGCGTCGCACCGACAAGGCCGCGTAGCCGTAGGGCGGATTAGCGCGCAGCGCGTAATCCGCCGGGAGCCGCCGGGAGCCCGACCGCGAGCGACCGACGGCGCCTGGCGAATCACACCGCGCCAAAGCGCCCAATAATTTCACGGTTCCAGGATCCGGTCGAGTTGACTGGCCAGCGTGGCGGCTACCTCGCCGCCGCGCGCCCTGCGCACCGCGTCAAGATAGGGCTGACGCAGCTCGCGCAGTTCGTCCACGCTGCCGGCCTGCTCCACCTTCAACTGCAAGGCCAGGCCGCGCAGACCGATCATGCTCTTGATGGTCCCCGTGTAGAACATATAAAGCGATAGAAACCGCGCGGCTTCCTGCTCCAGGCGCTCGTCGGTTTTGTCGTGGATCGTATGGGTCATAGCGATGCGACTTATTGCTGTGCGGATGAGCCAGCATATCACCGTTCCCGGCCACTTTTCCAACACGCCCGCCGCGCCGCCGCGCGCTGTCGTTTAAATGGCGCGGCCGTCTCAGACGTCGTCGCCGCCGGCGTCGTCGGCCGCGCCATCGTCGGCCACCCATTCCATGATATCGCCAGGCTGGCACTGGAGCCGTTCGCAGATCTTCGCCAGCGTGCCGAAGCGGATGCCCTTCACCTTGCCCGATTTGAGCAGCGATAAATTTTGCTCGGTGATGCCCACATACGCCGCCAGTTCGCGCGATTTGACCTTGCGCTTTGCAAGCATCAGGTCCAGATGGATGCGGATCGCCATCAGACGAAGCCCTCGTTTTCCTCCGCCAGCCGGCGGCCCTCGTGCATCAGCCGCGTGACCAGGTAGAACAGCGCGCACACCAGCATCAGCATCAACTGCTCGGACGTGACGCCCACCGACATGCGCCGCTCGCCGCCGCGCATCAGCCACAGGGCCAGTATGCGGGCCGGCAGTTCGACGATGGCGAGCGTGGTGGCCAGCAGCGTCGCGCCGGCGAACATGCGCAGATGGCCGATCGAGCGGGCGGTGAACAGATCGTGACGGCTGAAGGCCAGCAGCAGGCGGTCGAGCCGCCATAGTCCGTACGCCATCACCAGCACCGCCGGCAGCGCGATCGCCGCGCCGACCGCGCGCTGGCCCGCCGTCAGCGCCAGCTTGGCGGCGGTATCGATGCCGGTGGCGGTGATTGCGATGTCCACGCCGCCGATGGCCGGCGCGAAGGTGGTCCAGGCCAGTACGAAAAAGGCCGCCTGCGTGGCGACGCACACCCAAAGCAGGGTGCGGATAATGTGTATGCTTGTCTTCATGGCTGCAATTTTATCGTTTTACAATAAGTTTTTATTGTTGTATATTTAATTCTACCTTTAAAAACGAGAGTTGAACATGAAACTGCCGGGAATGGTTTGTGTGGTTGCGGCGTCGCTGCTGTCGGGCTGCGCGGTGCAGATCACGGAGCGCAATGTGATCCATCCGGACCGGCCGGGCGACGCCAAACGCGAGGGGGTGCTCGACGCGGCGTCCGCGCCGGGGTGGCGCCTGGCGCCGGTCACCTTGCCGGTGGCCGATGGCGAATTGGCGGGCGTGGCGGCGAGCCGCGTGGCGGGTGCGGACGTCAACGGGGCGGCGGTGCTTTACTTCGGTGGCAATACCTTCCATCTGGACCAGCACGGGGGCGGCGTGCTGAACGCCCTGGCGCCGTGCGGCGCCGACGTGGTGATGATGGACTATCGCGGCTATGGCCGCAGCGGCGGCGTGCCGACGATCGCCGCGATGCGCGCCGACGCGCTGCAAGCGTTTGATTTCGTCAACGCGCGCCATCCCGGCGCGGTGGTGGTGCACGGGCAGTCGCTGGGCAGCTTCATCGCCGCCTACGTGGCGAGCCAGCGGCCGGCGGCGCGCGGGCTGGTGCTGGAGTCGACCACCACCAACGCGCGCGACTGGGGCAACGCCATGCTGCCGTGGTATGCGTGGCCGTTCGTGCGGCTGGAGTTGAGCGGGTCGTTGGCGGAAATCGACAACGTGGCGGCGGCGTCCGGCTATGCCGGGCCGGCGCTGGTGCTGGAGGGCGCCGAGGACAAGGTGACGCCCCCGCGTTTGGCCAGGAAGGTCTACGAGGCGCTGCCGGGGAGCGCCAAGCGGCTGCTCGTCGTGCCCGGCGCCGGGCACAACGACGTGCTGTCCAATCCCGTCGTGCAGCCGCAGTACTGCGCTTTTATCCAGAGCGTTGCGGCGGCTTGACGCGCGGCTTATTTGATGTCGAAGATATTGATCGGCCGTGGCAGCGGCTTCTGGCTTTTGTGCCAGCGCACCAGCAGCACGCTGTACGTCAGGTAGTACCCAGCCAGTAGCCCGAACAGCACCGACGTCACCGGATTGCCGAGGAAGTCCGGGTCCAGCGGCAGGCCATCGTGCATGTGCAGGTAGGCCTCGAACAGCCGGAAGATCAAGCGGCTGATGAACAGCATCGTCACCAGCAGCGGGATGCGCCGGTCCGGCGTGTAGAAAAATCCCTCCGGCTTGTTCTCGAGCCGCGTCAGGCGCAGGTTGCGCTGGCCGAGCAAAAAACCGGCGGCGGCGCCGGCGACCAGCGCGCCGAGCGCGATCCACTTGCCGACGTTAAGTCCCACCATCACCAGCAGCACCACCGCCATCACGCTGGCCATCGCGTAATGGCGCCACAGTTCGGACTGGGTCCGCACCATCATCTTTTTCAAGCGCGAGTAAATGCGCCACACCGCCAGGGGTACCAGCAGTAACAGCGTGAGCGTTGTCATTTCCATAGTGTGTCCAACCGCGTGATTCGAAGAACCACGATTGTACGCGAGTGGCGCCGGCGCTCCATGCCGCGCCGCAGCAAGGCGTTACAGATTGTCACGACTGATTGTCACCAAGGTGCCGCGCGCATTGACATTCGCCGCTGGCATCCGCACACTGAACCTCAGCAGCCCCGAATGCTTCTGGACCGAGAGGACATCCATGAACAAACAGACCCCCACGCTGCCCCCGAATTTAGGTTTGATGGCCACCTCGCCGCACACCGGCGCGCACGAAGGCGGCTACCGCCTGCCGCCCGCCGGGCTGCAGGCCCTGGTCGACTCCCCGCGCGCGCCCGCGCTCAGCCTCAGCCCCCACCGCGACCTGGCCGCCGTGGTGCAGACGCCGCCGCTGCCCGGCATCGCCGAAGTGGCGCAGCCGGAGCTGAAACTGGCCGGCCTGCGCATCAACCCCCGCACCAACGCCTCGTCGCGCTTCTCGTTCGGCACCGACCTGGCGCTGCTCGATATCGCCACGCGCAAGGAGAGCCGCATCCGCGGCCTGCCGCGCGGGCTGCGCCTGTCCGATCTGGCGTGGTCGCCCGACCAGCGCCACCTGGCCTTCACGCACGTCGCCTTCAAGGGCGAGCGGGGCGCGGTCGAACTGTGGCTGGTCGATGTCGCCGCGCGCAAGGCGAGCCGGCTGTCGGCGCAGCCGCTGTCGGCGGTGCTCACGCGCGGCTTCAACTGGCTGCCAGACAGCAGCGGCCTGCTGGTGCACTGGCGTCCGACCGGCATGGGCAAGGCGCCGCAGTCGAGCGGCATTCCGTCCGGGCCGATCCAGCAGGACAGCGAGGCCGATGGCGCCATGCGCCAGCTGCGCACCTACCAGGATCTGCTCAAGAACGAGGACGACGCGCGCCTGTTCGAACACTACGTCACGGTGCAGATGGTGGTGCTGGACCTGCACGGCAAGGCGCGCATGATCGGCGCGCCGGGACAATATTCGCGCACCTCGGTCGCGCCGGGCGGGCAGTACCTGCTCACGCAGAGCATCACGCGGCCGTATTCGTACATCGTGCCGGCGTCGAGCTTCGGCGAGCGGGTCGACGTGCGCGACATGAATGGCGAGTTGCTGCACACGGTGGCGGTGCTGCCGCTGGAGGAGGGCCTGCCGCCGGGGAACGACGCCGTCTCCGACGGCGTGCGCCATGTGTCGTGGCGGGCCGACGCGCCGGCCTCGCTGGTGTGGGCCGAGGCGCAGGACGGCGGCGACCCGGCGCGGCCGGTGGTCGACGGCGTGCGCGACCTGGTCTACCTGCACACGGCGCCGTTCGCCGAACCGCCAAAGGTGCTGGCGCGGCTGACGATGCGCTACGCCGGCATCGCCTGGGGCCGGGAGGATGTGGCGCTGATCAACGAGCGCTGGCACAAGACGCGCGACTACAAGCAGTGGATGATCGCGCCGGGGCACTTGTCGACGCCGCCGGAGCTGATCTACGCCGGCTCCTACGAGGACCGCTACAGCAGCCCCGGCTCGCCGGTCATGCGCGCCGACGTCACCGGTTTTCCGCGCCTGCTGATCGGCCCCGGCACCACCATCCTGCTCGACGGCGCCGGCGCCACGCCGGAGGGCGACCGTCCGTTCATCGACCGTTTGAGTCTGACGACCAGGCAGAAAACGCGGCTGTTCCAGAGCGAGGCGCCGTACTTCGAGAACGCGGCGGCGGTGCTCAACGACGACGGCACGCTGCTGTTGACGACGCGCGAATCGCCGACCGAGCGGCCCAACTACTATCTGCGCGACCTGACCAGGCCCGCCGACCGGCAGCTGCGCGCGCTGACCGACTATCCGCATCCAACGCCGCAGTTAAAGGACGTGCAAAAAGAGCAGATCCGCTATCCGCGCAACGACGGCGTCGAGCTGACGGCGACGTTGATGCTGCCGCCGGATTACGAGCCGGCGCGCGACGGGCCGCTGCCGCTGCTGATGTGGGCCTACCCGCAGGAGTTCAAATCGGCCGGCGCGGCCAGCCAGACCACCGGCTCGCCGTACCGTTTCAACGCGATCAGCTACTGGGGGCCGGCGGCGTTCCTGGCGATGGGGTACGCGGTGCTGGACAATCCGTCGTTCCCGATCATCGGCAGCGGCGAGGTCGAGCCGAACGACAGCTATCTGCCGCAGCTGGTGGCCGACGCGCAGGCGGCGGTCGACGAGGTGGTGCGGCGCGGCGTGGCCGACCGCCATCGGATCGCCATCGGCGGGCATTCGTACGGCGCTTTCATGACGGGCAACCTGCTGGCGCATACGCGCCTGTTCCGCGCCGGGATCGCGCGCAGCGGGGCCTACAACCGCACGTTGACGCCGTTCGGCTTCCAGTCGGAGGAGCGGGCGTTCTGGCAGGCGCAGGCTGTGTATCAGGCGATGTCGCCGTTTAATAACGCCGACAAGATCAAGGACGCGATGCTGTTGATCCATGGGGAAGAGGACAGCAATTCGGGCACGTTCCCGCTGCAGAGCGAGCGCATGTTCCAGGCCATCAAGGGGCTGGGCGGCACGGCGCGGCTGGTGATGCTGCCGAAGGAGTCGCACGCGTACCGGGCGCGCGAGTCGATCCTGCACATGCTGTACGAGACCAACGCGTGGCTGGACAAGTACGTGAGGAACGCGGCGCCGCGCGAGGCCGGCTGAACCCCGCGCACTTGCGCCTGGACGCCGGCTGCGGCGCTTAGGGGACGTACCCCAAGGGGTACGTCCCCGCCTGGCCGTGCGGGGTGGCGGCGCGCACACAGCGAACCTGCGCCCCTGGTACGGGGTAGAATGGTCCGACACCCTACCTCCCAGGAGCCGCCATGGACCCCGTCACCTCACACCGCGCCCCCGACCCGCTGCCCGACGACGACACCGCACCGCCGTCGCCGCCCCACATGCCGCAGCCGGTGCCGCAGGACGATCCCGTCCCCGACCACAATCCCAGCTAGTCGAACGCCCACGTGTAGAGCACATCGAGCGCGTTGTTGGTCCCGGTCTGGAACTGCAGGGTGATGCGCGGATTGAGCTTGTAGCGCAGCTTGACCAGGCTGGTGGCCGTGCCCGCGCCCTGCTCGAAACTGAGGTAGGCGCGCGACGAGATGCGCTTGCCGATCGTGACCACGGTGTTTTGCAAGCCGCTCGCCGCGCCGGCCGCCGACGACGTGCCCGACGCCTGCCCCACGCCCAGTTCATCCAATCCCAGCTTGCCCGCAAGCTTGCCCGTGCCGCCGCCACCGGCGCCGCCGAACAGCGCGCCGGCGGCGGTGCTCAGCAGCGCCATGTCGTTGCCGGCCGTGTTTTCGATGCCGTGTCCCAGCACCAGCCATGACAGCTTGTCGCTGTCGGGCACCGTCGGCGTCGACACCAGCTTGGCGGCCGGCGCCAGCGCCGTGCCGCGCACCTCGACGCCCGCTTCGACGTTGGTCTCGCTGAGCTGTTCGCCCTCCGGCCGGCGCCGCACGGCCAGGATGTTGAGGCCCGGGTTGTCGTAGGCGCCGGTGAAGTTGATCACGCCGCGCTCGATCGCCAGCTTCTGGCCGTAGGCCGCGTAGGTGCCGTCGACCACGCGGATGCTGCCGTTCACGCGCGGCGGGCGGCGGTCGGCGATGCGGATGCGCAGCGCGCCGGCCAGGCGCGCGTCGATCCCCTTGCCCTGCAGTTTGAACTCGTCGCCCAGATCGGCTTCGACGTCGATATTGAGCGGCATGCCTTGCGCCGCCGGCTTGGCCTGGCCCGGCGCGCCCTTGCCGACGACGACGACGTCGTTGCTGATCGTCGGTCCGCCTTCGCCGGCGAGCTCGATGTTGGCGCGGTCGGCGCGGAATTTGCCGTCGAGCTGGAAGCGCTTGGCGTCGCGCGTGAGCGAGCTTTGTCCGCTCACGACCAGGATGCGGTCGGGCCGCGACAGTATTTCCAGCTTGTCGGCGGTGAGCTTGAGCGCCATGGTCGCCTCGTTGCCGGCGTAGCGTATCCAGCCGTCGGCCAGCGCCCGGCCCTGGGCGCCGTCGAAGCTCAGTTTTTGCAGCTGCAACTGGTCGCCCGCCAGGCGCGCCTGCAGCACGCCGTTGCGCAGCTTGATGCCCTCGTCGGGCAGGTTGACGACCAGCTTGTCGCCGTTGATGTCGCCGTTCAGTTGCGGCGCGCCGAGCGTGCCGCTGCCGGCGATGGCCAGCTTGAGGGTGCCGTCGATCTCGAGTCCCGGCTGGCCGGCCAGTGGCGCCAGCCACGCCAGCGAGCCCATATTGGCGCTGCCTTCGAGCGTGAACGGGCTGTCGTCGGCCAGCCGGCCGTCGCGCAGTTGCGCGCTGCCGTCGATGCGGGCCTGGCCGACGCGCGTGCCGTCGACCGTCAGTTGCGTGCGCAGCGTGCCGTCGTTGACGTCGACGCGGGCGTCAAGCTTGGTCAGTCCCAGCGCCTGCGACAGGTCGGCGCCGATGATGGTCAGGTCGCCCTGTTCGCGGAACACGTGCACCGAGCCGCCCAGCACCGGCGCGGCGCTCTTGGTGGCCGCCTGCAGGTTCAGGCCCCAGTCGGCGCCGATGGTCATGTTGCCGCGCACGTTTTCGCGCCAGGCCTCGGACAGCTGGCCGAGGTAGTTGACCGGAACGGCGCTGGCCTGGCCCTTGCTGCGCCACGCGCCGCCGTTTTTCTCGACGCTGTCGATGCGGATGCTGCCGTCGCGGATTTTGATGGTGGCGTTGGTCAGCGCGATCTTCTCGGGACGGGCCAGGCCGGCCACGCCGGTGCCGTCGGGCGCGACCAGGCGCAGTTGCGCCGGCGCGGCCAGCGCCAGCGCGAAGCGGCCCTTGTTTTGCAGCGTGTCGATGGTGCCGGTCCAGGTGTCGTCGGCCCAGCTGCCCTTGACCCGCAGCGCGGCGTCGAAGCGCGGATTGCTGGCGCTGACGTCGATCGTGTGGCCGCTGCGGGTGCCGCTGGTGCGCAGGCGCGCCTTGTCGATCTTGATCGCCGGCGATTCGTACAAGGTGATCTCGATGTCGCTCACCAGCGGCACGTCGGCGCTGACGGCGCTGGCGTTCTTGCCGGCGGCGCGCACGTTGGTGCCCGGCGCGGCGGCCATCGCCACCGTGTTGCCCAGCGTCGCGCTGCCACGGATGGCGGCGATCTGCTGCTGGCCCGGCAGGCGCAGCGCGCTGCCGTCGAGCGTGAGCGCGAGCGCCGGACGGGCGCTGGTGCCCGACAGGGTGCCGCTGGCGCGCAACGCGCCGCCGAACGGCGGTCCGAGCGCGGCCAGTTGCGGCGCCTCGAGCTTCCATTCCAGTTTGTCGAGCGCGCTGCCGAAGCTGCCCTTGGCCAGCAGCCGGTTGGTGGCCAGGCGCAGGTCGACGTCGGCGTCGCGGATCACGTCCTTGCCGGCGGTGAAGCGCGCGTAGCCCGACAGGGGCGAGCTGGCCAGCGTCGACGGCTGCAACGTCAGGTTGACGCCGGCGCGCCAGTCGTCCGACAGCTGGGCGTCGGCGGTGAAGGCGGCGTTGATGGCGCCCGTTTGCGCGGCGCCGAAGGCGGCCGGGTTGAGGCGCTGCACGGTGCCGCTCATTTTCACTTGCGGGATTTTCTTGGCGCCGGCCAGCGCCACGTTGCCGCTGGCGTGGATCAGGCTATCGGGCGCGGGACGCTTGGCCGAGGCCAGCGCCAGGCCCCGTGCGTCGGCCTCGAAGCTTGCGCGCGGCGCGTCCATGGTGCCGGTGACGGCGCCGCTGGCGCTGATGGCCCCCAACAGGTCGCTCGACACGGCCGACAGCTGGCGCGCGTCGACCTTCCACAGCAGCTGCTCGCCGGGGGCGCCGAAGCTGCCGGTGACCTCGGCGTTGTTCTGCGCCATCGTCACCTTGGCGTTGACGCCGCTGATATGTTTGGCGTCGGCGTTCAGCTTGCCGTTGCCGGTCAGGGGCTGGCCGAACAATTTGCTCGGTTTGATCTGGAAGTCCGCCGCCACCTGCCAGGCCGGCGCGATGGCGCCGCTGGCGTTGACGTCGGCGTTCAAATCGGCGGCCGGGTAGGCCGCGCCCAGCGCCGACGGGTCGAAGTGTTCGGCGCGCAGCTTGGCGCTGAACGCCTGCTTGTCCTTCAAACTCAATTGGCCGGTGGCGTTGATCGTGCCTTTTTTCGCCAGCAGGCGCGCCTGGTGCAGTTGCAGCAGGGCGTCGGCCAGGGTGGCGCGCACGTCCAGCTTCAAGCCGCTCTGCGCCAGCGTGGCCGTCAGCGTTTGGCCGGTGGCGGTGCTCGAGAGCGCGATGTCGCCGGCCACCGTCGTTTTATTGGCGCTGGTGTGCAGGTGGCTCAGGTCGAGGCGGTCGGTGTGCAGCTTGAAGTTGGCGGCGTCGACGCCGGCCTCCGGTCCCTTGCGCTGGACGTCGCCGCCGCCGGTGAAGTGGCCGGCCGCGCCCAGGTCGATCAGCACGTTCTCCAGCAGCGAGGCGGTCAGCGTGCCGCCCAGGCGGCCGCTGAACACTTGCAGCGGCAAGGCCTGGCGGTCGATCGGGCCGGCCTTGTCCTGGTTGACCAGCGCGAACTGGCCGGACAACTTCTGGTCCGGCGCGATCGCCGCCGTCACCTTGAGGTTGAACTTCGCCTGCGGCATGCCGGCCTCGAAGCCGGCCGGGTTGACGTCGCGCGCGGTCAGGTCGATGGCGCGCAGGATGATGGTGTCGAACGGCGCCAGCGCCACGGTGGCGTTGCCGCTGGCCTGGCCGGCCTCGCCCTGGGCCTTCAGCTCCAGCAGCGCCAGGCTGCCGCCGGCGCTCACGCTCAGTTGCGCTGGCAGCGGCGCGGCGGCGGAATCGGCCGCCGCCTTGGTGTTGGCCGGCGCCGGCGCGGTGGCCGGGGCGGGCAGTTGCGTCAGCGAGGCCTTGCCCTGCAGCGGGAACGGCTTGTTGGCGCCGACGGTCACGTCGGCCTTGGCCATGCCGAACGCGGTCTTGGCCGACGCCTCCTGCAGGTGCCAGCTCGATTTGTCGCCATACAGTTCGAAGCGCAGGTTCTCGACGACGTTGGTGCCGCTGTCGCTGATCAGGGTCAGCTTGTCGAGACGGGCGTCGGACAGGCTCAGCCGGAACGGCGCGGCCAGCGACTCGGGCATCTTGGCCGGCTCGGACGGCCCGGTGCTTTGCACCGTCAGCGCCACGACATGCAGCTCGCTGATGGCCAGGCCCTCGGAGAAGTACTGCAGCGGCGACCAGTTGATGTCGATGTTCTGCGCCGTGATGACGCTATCCTTGCCGCGATAGACGAGCTTGCCGATGTGCATGCGGTGGTATAGCGAGCCGCTGACGTCGGTGACGGCGATGGTGCCGCCGCTGGCCTTGGACACGCGCGCGACGAGCTGCTGCAAGGTCGATTCGCGCCCCAGCAGCCAGAAGGCGCCGGCCAGCAGCGCCACCAGCACCACCAGGGAAATGAGCACGCGGCGCGGCCAGCGGCGCCGGTGCGGGGCGGCGCTGGCGGGGGCGACGGCCGCGTCGGGACCGCCCGGTTGATCGGTGTTGTTATGGTCGGACATCAGAAGGTGAATCCCAGCGAGAAGTGCAAACGATATTTTTGAACCGCGTGGCCGTACGCGACGTCGACGTTGATCGGGCCGACCGGACTTTTCCAGCGCGCGCCGACGCCGTAGCCGGACTTGGGATGGAGCGCGCTGAAGCTGTCGCCGGCGTTGCCGGCGTCGTAGAACACGGCCGCGCCATACTGCGGCTTGAACCAGTACTGGTATTCGGCGCTGGCGGTGGCCAGGTAGCGCCCGCCGACGGTGGCGTCGCCCTGCTTGACGCCGAGTTCCTGGTAGGCGTAGCCGCGCACCGACTGGTCGCCGCCGGCGCGGAACAGGTACACGGCCGGCACGCCGACCTTGCTGCGCGAGCCGAGCGCGCCCACTTCGCCGCGCAGCACGATGTTGGACGTGGTGTTGAGCGGCAGGTAGAAGATGCCGCGCGTGTAGGCGCGCACGAAGGCCTCGTCGGTGAGGATCGGCAGCAGCGCGCCGCCCACCTGGGCGTTGAGGGCGTAGCCCTTGGTCGGCAGCAGCAGGTTGTCGACCTTGCGCCAGGTGACGGCGTAGGTCAGCGGCAGGCTTTTGCTGGTGACCGATTCCTGGCCCTGCACGGTCTTGGTCTCGGACAGCAGCTCGAGCGAGAGGCTGCGTTCGAGCAGCGGCGTGCCCCACGCGCGCTTGGCCGCCACGCTGGTGACGGCGGTGACCTCGCCCTCGATGTCGCTGCGCTCGTAGGAGGCGCCCACGCTGTGGTTGTAGCCTTCCGGCGTGACCGGGAAGTAGAAGTCGCCGCGCGCGGTCTGGCGCTTGGTCTCGAGCGTGAGCGCGCTTTTGAGGCGCAGGCCGAAGATGGCCAGGTCGTCGTAGCTGAGCGAGGCGCGGTTGCCGGTGTTGGTGCTGTAACCGAGACCGGCGCTGACGTTCTTGCGCTTGTTCTCGGTCACGCGCACCAGCAGCGGCAGCGGCGCCATGGCCGAGGCGTCGGCCGCGCGCGGCATCGGCACGGCCGGCGCGCCCGGCTCGGCGCCGGGCGCCGGCGTGGCGGCGGCCGCCTCGAGCTGCTCGTTGAGGATGGCGCTCATGTCGGCGCTGACCTCGACGCTGCTGAAGTAGCCCGTGTCCTGCAGGCGCGACTGGTACGACTGCAGCACCGACTCGCTGTAGAAGTCGCCCGGGTCGATCTGGTTGAGGTTGCGCACCACCGATTCCGGATAGCGCTTGAGGCCCTCGATGCGCAGCTCGCCGAAGCGCAGCTCGGGACCGCTGTCGAGCACCACGCGCAGGTTGGCCTGGCGCGCGTCCGGGTCGACCGTGGCCTGGCTCTCGAGCAGCTGGGCGCGCGGATAGCGCGTTTGCACCACCTGGCGCAGCAGCGCGCGCTTGGACGCTTCCCAGTCGTCCTGGCGGAACACCTCGCCCCGTTTGAGCGCCCACGTGGCGCGCAGGGCGTCGGCGTCGAACTGGTTGCTGGCGCGCTGGGCGTCGTTGGGCGCGAAGCCCTGCAGCACGATCTCGACCTCGCCGACCCGCACCGGCTCGCCGGGGGCGACCGAGATGTTGACCTTCGGCGGCGTGGCGTCGCGGTCGAGCTTGACGGTGACGTCGGGCGCGTAATAGCCGGCCGTGGCGATCAGCGTGCGTATTTGCTCGGGCGTCGTGCGCACCAGGCGGAACAACTGCTCGCGCGTCATGCGCGGATTGCCACGGAAACGGACCAGGTCGAGGTTGTTGTCGAGCAGTTCGCGCAAGTCCTTCGGCGCGTTGATGTCGACCTCGTACTTGATGGGGGCCGGCGCCGCCGGCGCGGGCGCCGGGGATGCGTCCGGGGCGGCGGCGGCCGCCGCCGTGGGCGCGGCGTCCTGGTCGTCGGCCGGGGAGGGCGGATCGGCCGGCGCGGCGGCCGCGGGCATGCCCGCAGGCGCGCTCGCGGCCTGGGCGACGCCCGCGGTGGTATCCGGGGGCAGCGCCGGCGCCGCGGCCGGGGCCGCGCTTTGGCCGGCGTTTTTACCGGCCTCGGGGCTCAGCTTGCGGGCCGAGGCGGGTGCGGCCACCAGCACGGCGCCGGTGGCGAGGGCCAGCAGGACGGTGAATGCTGCGTGGCGGCAAGATACTTTTGGCGCCACTTGTGCCAAAATTCGTGATCTTGCCGATTTTTTTGCTGGCGATGCCGGTAACATGAGACTCCATCAGGGTGTGCGCTAGGCGCCATGTTACCGGATCGCCCTTAAAGATGGCGTACTTATAACGGCCGCAAGCACCCCGCGCCCACACTGAAAGAAAATGTATGCTGCCTACCGATTCCGCCCTGGTGCTTTTTAGCGGTGGACAAGATTCCACCACCTGCCTGGCCTGGGCCTTGCACCACTACGCCCGCGTCGAAACCATCGGCTTCGACTACGGCCAGCGGCACGCCGTCGAGCTGACGGTGCGCCCGGACGTCATCGCCCGCCTGCGCGCGCAAAAGCCGGACTGGGACGCCAAGCTGGGCGAGGACCACATGATCGACCTGTCGCTGATTTCGACGATCTCGCAAACGGCCATGACGCACGACATCGCCATCGAAACCCAGGCCAACGGCCTGCCCAACACCTTCGTGCCCGGACGCAACCTGCTGTTCATGACGGTGGCCGCCACGGTGGCCTACCGGCGCGGGCTGACGGTGCTCGTCGGCGGCATGTGCGAGACCGATTTCTCCGGTTATCCGGACTGCCGCGACGACACCATGAAGGCGCTGCAGGTGGCGCTCAACCTGGGCATGGACACGCGCATCAAGCTCGAAACGCCGCTGATGTGGCGCGACAAGCGCCAGACCTGGGAGCTGGCCGAGCAGCTGGGTGGCCAGCCGCTGGTCGACCTGATCCGCGACGGCACGCACACCTGCTACCTGGGCGAGCGCGGCGCGCTGCACGACTGGGGCTACGGCTGCGGCACGTGCCCGGCGTGCGAGCTGCGCGCGCGCGGCTACCGCCAGTTCGCCGACGCGCGGGCCTAGCTCGATCCTTATTTCGCATCGAAAGCCGTCCCCCGACCGGATTTTCGTAGGGCGGGTTAGGCGGAACGCCGTAATCCGCCATGAGCCGCCTAGGGCGCTTGCCGAATGACGCCGCGCCAATCCGCCCCACGTGATGTGGATGAATGCTTCACGGACGGCATCAGTGCCCCGGCCGGCTATTTCCGCCGTGAATGCATCCGACCGGTTGCCGCGCGGTTTTGGGGGCCGCGACCGTCTGCGGCCGTGTTAGGATGAGCAAGAGTTCGTTAATTCAGGCAACCCGGAAAGGCAGCCCTTGATTTCGTATCTTGTTACCTCCCTCAACCACTCGCGGGTCGCGGGTTAGCCGCGCCATGGCCGATATCGGGCCCCGGCTGCGCCGCCTGGCGCAGCATTTGTTGTCGCCGCGCGTGCTGCCGGCGCTGGTGCTGGCCGGCGGCCTGGGCGTGACGGCGGTGCTGTGGCACGGCGCCCGCGCCGACGCCGCGCAGGAGGCGCAGGCCGATTTCGACAGCCGCGTGCGCGAGCTGGTCAACCAGCTCGACCAGCGCCTGCAGACCTACGCCCAGGCGCTGTACGGCGTGCGCGGGCTGTTCGACAGCTCGCTCGAAGTCGACCGCGGCGAATTCCACACCTATCTGGCCGGCCAGGACCTCGCGCGGCGCGTGCCCGGCGCGCAGGCGATCGGCTACCTGCGCCTGGTTGGCGCCCGCCAGCGCGACGCCCACGAGACGCTGGTGCGGCGCAGCGGCGACCCGCGCTACCACGTGTTCCCGCCCGGCGAGCGCCCCTGGTACGCCCCCGTGCTGTACATCGAGCCGTTCAACGACAGCAACCGCCAGGTGGTCGGCTTCGACCCGGCCTCCGAGCCGGTGCGCCGCGCCGCGCTCGAACAGGCGCGCGATTCCGGCCTGCCGGCCATGAGCGGGCCGATCGCGCTGGTGCAGGACCGGGGCAAGCCGGCGCAGCCCGGCTTTTTGATGATGCTGGCCGTGTACGCGCCGGGCCGGCCGGTGGCCACGTGGAGCGAGCGGCGCGCCGCGCTGCGCGGCTGGGTCTATGCGCCGGTGCGCGTCGGCGAGCTCATGGCCGGCCTGGGCAACGCCCGCACCGCCGCGCTGGACGTGCAGATCTACGACGGCGACCAGATCGCGCCGGCCGCGCGCCTGTATGACAGCGCGCCGGCCGCCGTCGCCGGCGCGCCCGCCAGCGTGCAGCAAATCGCCGTCGGCGCGCGCCGCTGGACGCTGCGCATCGCGCTGCCGCCGCAGCTGCAGCCGGCGCGCGCCGGGCGCGCGCCGTTGATCGCCGGCTTCGGCGCGCCGCTCAGCGTGCTGGGCGCGTGGCTGGCCTACCTGCTCACGCGCGCGCGGCTGCGCGCGCACCGGGCGCTGGCGCGCAGCCGCCTGCTGGCGGCCGAGCTGAAGGACGGCCAGGCGGCGCTGATGGTGCTGGCCGACAGCGCCCAGCGCAGCCAGGCGATGCTGCGCAGCATCCTCGACTCGACCATCGACGGCATCCTGGTCGACAACCTCAAAGGCTCGGTGCTCAACGCCAACCACCGCTTCCGCGAGCTGTGGGGCGTGCCCGAACAGCTCGAGTGGCAAAGCGACGGCGCCGTGCTGATGGGCCACCTGCGCGCCCAGCTGCACCATCCGGAGCACGGCCCGCGGCTGGACGATCCGCAACAGGCGCTGGCGCTGCCGGGGGCGCCGCGCGGCGTGCCGCTCGAGGCCCAGTACGAGCTGCTGCGCCTGCGCGACGGCCGCGTCATCGAGCAGCACACGCGCGGCCTGCAGTTGGGCAGCGAGCCGGCGCGCATCTGGTCGTTCCGCGACATCACCGAGCGCACCCACGTCGAGCGGCGCGAGCAGACCCGCCGCCACGTGCTCGAACTGCTGGCCACCGGCGCGCCGCTGGCGGCCATCCTCGAGAGCGTGGTGCTGGGCGTGGAGGCCGACAGCGAGGACCTGGCGGGCTGCGTGCTGCTGCTCGACGAGGCCGGCCGGCGCCTGCTGGTGAGCGCCGCGCCCAGCCTGCCGGCGTTCTTCACCGCCGCCGTGCACGGCCTGCCGCTCGACACGGCCGACACCGCCTGCGCCGAGGCGGTGCGCAGCGCCACCCGCGTGGTCGTCGAGGACATCGGCCAGGCGCCGGCGTGGATCGGCCACCGCGAGCTGGCGCGGCGCGCGCGCATCGGCTCGTGCTGGGCCGACCCGATCTTCGGCGCCGGCGGCAACGTGCTGGGCAGCTTCGCCGTGTTCCACCGCGAGCCGCGCCGGCCCAGCGTGGCCAACCTCGCGCTCGTCGAGCAGGCGGCGCGGCTGGCCGGCATCGCCATCGAACAGGCGCAGGCGGCCGCGGCGGTGCGCGCCGGCGAGGCGCGCTTCCGCAGCCTGTACGACCACGCGCCGGTGGCGCTGTGGGAGCAGGACTGGTCGGCCGTGCGCGCCGCCGTCGACGAGCTGGCGCGCTCCGGCGTCGACGACATCGAGCGCTACCTGGGCGCCAATCCGAGCCAGGTGCGGCGCCTGGCGTCGCTGGTGCGCGTGCTCGACGTCAACGCCGCCGCGCTGCGCCAGATCGGCGCCGAGCCGGGCCGCAAGGACCTGGCCGTGATCGGCCTGGCGCAAAACTTCGGCGCGGCGGCCATGCCGGCGTTCGCGCGCGCGCTCACGGCGCTGCTGCGCGGCGAGCGCTTCTTCGCCTGCGAGGGCAGCTTCGAGCGGCTCGACGGCGTCACCCGCCTTAACGAGCTGACCCTGATGGTCATGCCGGGCCACGCCGCGAGCCTCGACTTCGTCATCGTCTCGACCTTGGACGCGACCGAAAAGCGCCGCCTGCACGACGAGCTGCGGGTGCTGGCGACCACCGATTTCCTCACCGGCCTGCCGAACCGGCGCGAATTCATGAACCGCCTGGCCGAGGAGCAGGAGCGGCTGCGGCGCGACATCGGCGCCTGCACGGCGGTGCTGCTGCTGGACCTGGACCATTTCAAGCGCATCAACGACGAACACGGCCACGCCGGCGGCGACGCCGTGCTGCGCCAGCTCAGCGAGCTGCTGCGCCAGGACCAGCGCCGCATCGACATGCGCGGGCGCATCGGCGGCGAGGAGTTCGCCATCCTGCTGCCGGGCGCGACCCTGGGCAAGGCGGCCGTGTTCGCCGACCGGCTGCGCCAGCGCATCGCCGACACGCCGATGCTGCTCGACGGCGGCGTGCGCCTGACGGTGACGGTGAGCATCGGCATCGCCGTCATGGGCGGCGCCCAGCCCAACGGCGACGCCGCGCTGGTGCGCGCCGACCAGGCCTTGTATACGGCCAAGCGGGGCGGGCGCAACCGGGTGGTGCTGGTCGATGTCGAGGCGGATCGGCCGGGAGCTCAGGTCCCGGCCGCTTCCGGTTGAAAGCGGGTGTGGCGGTCGCGCCGAGCGGCTCGACGGCGGTGAAACGATAAAAACGGTGAAACGGTGAAACGGTGAAACGGTGAAACGGTGAAACGGTGAAACGTAGGGCGGATTAGCGCAGCGTAATCCGCCGTGCGTGGGCCGCCGGCGGCGCCTGGCGGATTACGGCGTGCCGCCTAATCCGCCCGACGTGTCCGCGTGCCGGCATCGGCGCCTCAGACCGCGTGCTCCATCGTCGCGCGCAGGCGCTGCTTGCGGGCGCGGGCCGTGAAGAACCAGTACAGGCCGGCCGGGATCAGCAGCGGCAGCAGCAGCGGCGAGATGGCCGCCGCCAGCAGCACGGCCACCAGCACCAGCGCGCTGACCATGACGATGCCAAGGCCGGCGAACACCAGGCCGACCAGCACCGCCGCGCACGCCATGGCCAGCGCGCCGAGCAGCAGGCCGCCGGTGCCGAGCACGATGCCGAGCAGCGCGCCGAACGGGCCGTCGATCTGGTCGCCGTCGATGTTGACGCCCATGCCGTCGCCGAACAGCGCCTGCCACAGCGCCACCGCCAGCAGCACGGCGAACAGGCCGAGCGCCACCTTCCTGGCGGTGGCGCGCCTGGCCACCGGCTTGCCGTTGCCGCCAGTGTTGCCGCCGGTGTTGCCGCCGATGTCGCCGTCCTTGCCGATGATGCCGTCCATGATCCACCCCTTGTTTGTCGTTGTTCGGTTGCCGTTCGCTCTGGCATGGTTGAACTGTAACGACGCCCGCCGCCGGCGGCCATCGGTTTGCGACGGAGCGGCGGATTTGCGGGATGGAATGCCGCCCGGCGGCGACGGGCCGATTGTTCCTTGATTTAAAGATATCCCCGCCTATACTGATAACCTGACTTGCGCAGGGAGGGCTTTACCATGGCATGGCTAGCAATAAGCGAGGGTCAATCGCTACCCTCGGTGCTGATTCGAGACACGCGCCATCGCAGCGCACGGCAGCGCTCCGGCGGCAACGGCCCCAAGGGGCCGCCATCGGCGCCGCCGACCATACCGCCGATCATCATCACGCCGTTCAGCTATCAAAAGCCGGAACCGGCGATCGATCCGCGCGTGACGCCGCAACGTCCGCCGATCACGCCGCCGCCGCGGCCGTGCATTTCCTGCTGAGCGGGGCGGGTGGCGGGCGGGTCGGGGGCGCTGCGATTCAGCGCTGCGATGCGCGCATGATGTCGCGTTGCTATTGTTGTTCGGGGGCTGGCCGATTATGATGCCATCCCCGACCCCAATTGAACGCGAGCCCCAGCATGAGCGACGACCACCCCGACGATTTCGACCACGACGACGCCCCGATCCAGGAGGCGCGCGTCTGGCAAGGCAATGGCTGGACCGCGCGCGTGATCAAGAACGATGACGACGAGGGCTGGGCCGTGGCCATGATCAAGGACGGCGAGCCGGAGCCGGCGCTGGTGGGCCCCTGGACCATGGGCCGCGACAAGAAAAACCCCAAGCCGCTCGACGTCAACGCCTTCAACACGCTGGTCAAGACCGCCAACGAGGTGATCCGCCGTCACGAGCAGCAACTGCACGCGCAGCTGCACAAGAACGTGTTCGTCTCCACCGACGACGGCCAGGTCAAGGTCGCGCTCGACATCGTGCCCGACGAGGACGACGCCTACGCCACGCTGACCGCCTTCGACGGCTACGGCGAGCAGATCGCCCAGGTGCGGGTGGCGCCGACCTTCAAGCTCAGTGTGACGAGCGCGTCGGCCTGGATCGAAAAGGGCTACAAAAAGCCCTAGTTCGGCGAGAAGCGCTGGCGGTGACGGGGGCGGACCTGATAGTATTTCCTATGTGCATCAATCCCACCTAGGAAATCCGATGGAAAACCGCCTCGCCCGGCTTGAAGCCGTTCAGACCATGTTGCTCGAGATCGGGCAGAAATCGAGCACCTGCACCGATATCAGCGAATTCCTGCAGGCGGTCCACGCGGCGCTCGGGCGCATCATGTACGCGGCCAATTTCTTCGTCGCCCTGAGCGACCACGACGGGCCGGTCAACCTGGTGCGCTTCGTCTATTTCGTCGACGAGGTCGACGAGCCGCCCAGCCGCGAGGAATTGTTCGAGCTCAAGGCCGGCGAATCGCCGACGGCGGCCGTCATCGGCAGCGCCCGGCCGATGGTGATGACGGCGGCCGAACACGTCTCCAAGCGCGCCGCCAACGCCGAATTCGGCATCGGCACCATCGCCGAGCACTGGATGGGCTGCCCGCTGCTCGACCAGAACCAGCAGGTGCTCGGCGCCATCGTCATCCAGAGCTACGACCAGCAGCATACCTTCAGCGAGGAGGACCAGGCGCTGTTCGCGCTGATCGCCAACCACGTCTCGGGCGCGCTGCGCGGGCTGCAGAGCATGGACCGGCTCGAGCGCGCCGTGCAGGAGCGCACCGCGCTGCTGGCGCACGAGGTGGCCGAGCGGCGCCGCGCCGAAACCATCCAGCGCGCGCTCTACGAACTGGCCAACCTGTCGGCCACCACCACCGGCGGCAACGTGCTCAACACGCGGCTTCACGAGATCATCAGCGAGCTGGTGCCGGCGCGTAACTTCCTGATCGCCATCTACCATCCGGACACGGGCGACATCAGCGTGCCGTACTTCGTCGACGACAAGGACGCCCAGGCGCCGGTCAAGCGCTTCGATTTCGGCGTCGGCATGTCGTCGTACATCCTGCGGCGCAAGCAGGCGGCGCTGCTCGACCGCGCCGGCCTCGCGGCGCTGGTGGCCGCCGGCGAGGTGGCCCGGCCGCTGGGCAACACCGACATCGCCAGCTGGATGGGCGCGCCGATGCTGCTGGGCGACCAGGCCTACGGCGTGATCGTGGTGCAAAGCTACGACGCGGCCGTGCTCTACACCCAGGCCGACCTCGACATCCTCGCCTTCATGGCCAGCCACGTGGCCGTGGCCATCGCCCGCCTGCAGGCCGAGCGCGAGATCCGCCGCGCCAAGGACGCGCTCGAGGAGCAGAACGCGGCGCTGGAGAACGCGCTGACCTCGCTCAAGGACGCCCAGGGCGAACTGGTGCGGCAGGAGAAGCTCGCCTCGCTGGGGCGGCTGGTGGCCGGCGTGGCGCACGAGATCAACACGCCGCTGGGCATTTGCGTCACCGCCACCAGCCACCTGGTGCAGGAGCTCAAGCTCACGCGCGAGGACCTGGCCGCCGGCGCGCTCGACGAGGACGGCCTGAACCAGTTCCTCGACATCATCGACCAGTCGCTGCGCATCATGACCACCAACACCCAGCGGGCGGCGGCGCTGGTGCGCAGCTTCAAGCAGGTGGCGGTGGACCAGTCGTCCGACGACATCCGCAGCTTCAACCTGGGCAAATACCTCGACGAGGTGCTGCTGTCGCTGCAGCCCAAGCTCAAGGGCAAGCCGATCGCCGTCGAGATCGACTGCGAGGAGCGCATCGAGATGGCCAGCTTCCCCGGCGCGGTGTCGCAGATCGTCACCAACATGGTGATGAACTCGCTCGTGCACGGCTACGAGGAGGGCCAGTCCGGCAAGATCAAGATCACCGGCAAGCTCGACGGCGACGCCGTCGTCTTCGAGTACAGCGACGACGGCGTCGGCATGGACACGGCCACCCTGGCCCAGCTGTTCGACCCGTTCTTCACCACCAAGCGCGGCTCCGGCGGCAGCGGGCTGGGCGCGCACATCCTGTTCAACCTCGTCACCGGCGCGCTCGGCGGCACCATCAAGGTGGCCAGCGCGCCGGGCATGGGCCTGCACTACAAGCTGCGCTTCCCCAAGGTCAAGCGCAAGTAGGCGGGCCCGCCGGCGGGCCGGCTAGTGCTCCGGCGCGGCCGCCAGCAGCGCGCGCAATTCGCGCACCGGCACGCCGCCGACCTCGTGGATGCGCAGCAGCAGGTCGGCGCTGACGGCCACGCGGCCGCGGCGCACCTTGCTGATCGACGGCGCCGACACCTCCAGCGCGCGCGCCAGGCCGGCGTCGTTGCGCAGGCCCATGCGCTCGAGCAGGGCGTCGAGCAAGGGATGGGGGCAGCGGGCGGCGGCCCCCGACGGGGCATGTTGGGCGGCGCTCATGCCGCCTCCGCCAGGCGCAGCATCACGTCCGGCTGGGCGTGGTGGCGGGCGATCGCCGCCAGCGCCGCCGGGTCGCGGAACAACGCCTCGACGCAGGCCGGATCGAAGTGGCCGCCGGCCTCGGCCAGCATGGCCGCGCGCGCCGCGTCCACGTCCCAGGCGTCCTTGTAGGCGCGGCGCGAGGTCAGCGCGTCGAACACGTCGGCCACGGCGACGATGCGCCCGAGCAGCGGAATGGCCTCGCCGGCCAGGCCGAGCGGATAGCCGCCGCCGTCCCAGCGCTCGTGGTGGCTGCGGGCGATGACGGCGCCGGCCTGCAGCAGCGGCGAGTCGCTGCCGGCCAGGATGTCGGCGCCGATGCCGGCGTGCTCGCGCATGACGGCGCGCTCGCGCGCGTCGAGCGGGCCGGCCTTGTGCATGATCGCGTCCGGCACGCCGAGCTTGCCGATGTCGTGCAGCGGCGCGGCCGTGTGGACCAGCTCGCACTGCTCGGGCTCCAGGCCGAGGTGGCGCGCCACCAGTTCGGCGTAGGCGGCCATGCGCAGCAGGTGGGTGCCGGTCTCGGGGCTGCGGAACTCGGCCGCGCGCGACAGGCGGTAGATGGCCTCGCGCTCGCGCGCGGCGATCACGGCGGTGGCCTTGCGCACCTCCTCGGCCAGTTGCGCGGCGTGGCCGGCCAGCTGCAGCTGGGCGCGGCGCAGGGCCTGCAGGTTGCCGACCCGGGCGTTGAGCTCGACGAAGTTGACCGGCTTGGTCAGGAAGTCGTTGGCGCCCAGGCGCAGCGCCTCGTGGCGCACCCGGGTCTGGGTGTCGGCCGTGACCATGACCACCGGCGTCTGGGCCTTGCCCGGCAGCGTGCGGAACTGGCGCAGGAACTCGAGCCCGTCCATGTCCGGCATCATGTAATCGACCACCACCACGTCGGGGTCGTTGCCGGCGCACCAGGCCAGCGCCGCGCGCGGGTCGGCCATGGCGGTCGGCGCGCAGTCGTCGAGCATTTCCAGCATGTGGCCGAACAGCGCCAGGTTGGCGGCGTCGTCGTCGATGATCAAGATGTTCATAGTGCCTCCGGAGCCGGCGCGGCCCAATATCGTCAATTTTGTATGATTTATGCTGCCGCCGGCCCGGGCTCGGGCATAATAAGCACGATCCGGCGTCGCATGGTTTGATTATAGGGGTATTTGTTGATTTTGGTAAATATGTTTTATTCGGTTTATTTGTTTCCAACGGACGGCTCATGATGAAACGCAGCGAAGCGCCCGCCGACGAGGTCTGCACCACCCAGCGCGCGGCCGAGATCCTGGGGATTTCTGTATCCTCTGTGCAACAACTGGTCGAGGCCGGCGTGCTGGAGGCGTGGAAGACCAAGGGCGGCCACCGGCGCATCCCGCTGCAGGCGGTGCTGCGCTACAAGGAGGCGCCGGCCCCGGTGCCGGCCAGGCCGGTGGCGGTGGCCGCGCGCGGCGCCGACGACGGCGTCGCCACCGTGCTGGTGGTGGAGGACAACCCCATGCAGCGGGCCCTGTACCAGCGCCAGTTCGCCGCCTGGAAGCTGCCGCTGAGCCTGACGTTCTGCGAGAACGGCTACCAGGCGCTGATGGAGATCGCGCGCCGCCAGCCGCACATCCTGCTGGCCGACATCGTCATGGACGGCATCGACGGCTACGAGGTGGTCAAGACCATCCTGGCCGACCCGCAGCTGGCGCGCATGCATATCGCCATGCTCTCCGGCCTGGCGCCGGAGGACCTGGCGCGCCGCGGCGGCGTGCCGGCCGGCGTGGTGTTCTTCGCCAAGCCGGTCAACTACGACGAGCTGCGCGGCTATATGAAGGCGTGCTGCGCGCAACTGGTGCGCACGCGCGACGCCGCGAATTAATTGGATTTGACAGTTCCGACGCGTTGATGCAGCATGGGATGGGCCGGATTTTTTGCGATCCGGCAACATCACGGGAGGCCCGATGCGGCGCGGAAAAAGCTCGAGGTTGGACGTGCGCTGGCTGCTGGCCTGTTTCGCGCTGCTGCTCATCGGCGGGGTCTGGACCGTCACCGTGGTGCAGCTGCGCGAGGGCCGCCGGCTGCAGCTCGACGACGCCCAGCGCGACGCCCGGGCGCTGGTGCTGCTGTTCGGCGAGCACGCCACGCGCACGCTGGAGGCGGCCGACCAGGCCGTCATGTTCCTGCGCCACCGCTACAACGCCGAGGGCGCCCGGCTCGACATCGTGCGCGAGCTGCGCGAGGGCCTCGGCCCGTCCGACCTGTACCACCAGTTCAGCATCGTCGACGCCGCCGGCGACCTGCGCCTGTCGTCGCTGCCGTTCAAGCCGGTCAACCTGCGCGACCGCGACCATTTCCGCGTGCACCTGCAGGACGACGGCGGCGCCCTGCACGTGAGCCGGCCGGTGCTCGGGCGCGTCTCGGGCAAGTGGTCGCTCCAGCTCACGCGCCGCATCAGCGGCCCGGACGGCGCCTTCGGCGGCGTGGTGGTGGTGTCGATGGACCCGCAATACTTCACCCGCCTGTACCGCGACATCGACGTCGGCGCCCACGGCTCGGTGGCGCTGGTCGGCGCCGACGGCGTGGTCCGGGTGCGCCGCGTCGGCGAGGACCAGAGCCTGGGCCAGGACATCGGCGCGAGCGCCCTGTTTGCCGCCATGCGCGCGCGCCAGGCCGGCATCCTGGCCGAGGCCGGGCCGGTCGACGGCCGCGCGCGCGTGTACGCGTTCAAAAAGCTCGACCGCTTTCCGCTGTACGCGCTGGTGGGCATCGACGTCGGCGAGCGGCAGGCGCGCCAGGCCGGCAGCCGCGCCCGCACGCTGGGGCTGGCGGCCGGCGCCAGCGCCGTGGTGCTGCTCTTTAGCGCCGGCCTGTGGCTGCTGGCCGGGCGCCTGATCGCCAGCCGCGCGCGCGCGGTCGAGGCCAACCTGGCCAAATCGCGCTTCCTGGCCAATATGTCGCACGAACTGCGCACCCCGCTCAACGGCATCCTCGGCTATTCGGAACTGCTGCGCCACGAGCTCGGCGAGGGCCGCGCCGGCGGCTTCGCCGGCGCCATCCACGGCTGCGGCGTGCGCCTGCTGACCCTGATCGAGGCGGTGCTCGAACTGAGCGCCCTCGAGTCCGGGCGCGAGACGGTGGTGGCGGGCGAGATCGCGACGGCCGAGCTGTGCGCGCAGGCGCTCGCCGGCCGGCGCGAGGCGGCCGCCGCCAAGGGGCTGGCGCTCGACGCCCGGTGCGAGCCGGGCACGCCGGCGCGCTGGACGGGCGACCGCGCCAAGCTGGCGCGGGTGCTCGACATCCTGCTGCGCAACGCGGTCGAGGCCACGGCGGCCGGCGCGGTGCGGCTCAGCGTCGGCCCCGGCCGCGGCGGCGGCCTGCGCTGCGCCGTCAGCGACAGCGGCCCCGGCGTGGCGCCGGCCCAGCGCGGGCGCATCTTCGAACGGTTCGCCCAGGCCGACGATTCGGCCACGCGCGCCAAGCAGGGCGCCGGCCTGGGCCTGGCCATCGCCGCCGAGCTGGCCGCGCTGATGGGCGGCACCCTCGGCGTCGGTGACCACCCCGGCGGCGGCGCCGTCTTCACGCTCGAGCTGCCGGCCGCGCGCGCGCCGGCGCCCGGGCGCGGGAGCGCGCCATGAACGGCCCCTACCGGCACATCGAACCGGGCGTGCTGTGGCGCGCCTGCGGCGCCGAGCCCGAGGCCTACGCGGCGCTGGCGCACACCTTCGTCGACAGCGCGCCGGCGGCGCTGGCGCGGCTCGAGGCGGCGCTGGCG
>CAUPRW010000067.1:0-31636 GCA_963513825.1 uncultured Duganella sp. | reverse complement strand
CGCGGCGGCGGCGCGGGCGGCCGCCACGGCGGCCGGACGCGACAGCGCCGGCGCGGCCGCCGGCTGCCCTTCGGCGCCGCCTACGCCGGGCCGAAAGGCCAGCATGCGCAGCAAGGTCATCGAGAAACCGGCGTACTCATCCGGCGCCAAGCCCAATTCGTTGCGCCCGTGCACGGCGATCTGGTAATACAGTTGCACCTCCTCCGCATCGAACGCGGCGGCCAGGCGCACGACGTCGGCGTATTCGGGCAAATCCTCCGGCAACGCGGCCGGCACCGTCTGCGCCAGCGCGATCCGATGCAGCAACGTGCCCAGATCCTGCAGCGCGCCGTTGTACGACAGGCTGCGCGTGGCCATCTCGTCGGCGACGGCCAACAGGTCGGCGCCGTCCTGGGCGGCCAGCGCGTCGAGCAGGCGGATCAGGTACGACTGGTCCAACGCCCCCAGCATGCCCTGCACCGCGTCGAGCGTGACTTCGCCGGCGGCGTAGGCGATCGCCTGGTCCGTCAGCGAGAGCGCGTCGCGCATCGAACCGTGGGCGCCGGCGGCCAGCAGACGCAAGGCCGGCTGTTCGAAGGCGATGCCCTCCTGCCCCAGAATATTTTCCAGATGGCCGATGATGTGGCCCGGCGGCATCTGCTTCAAATTAAATTGCAGGCAGCGCGACAGCACCGTGACCGGAATCTTTTGCGGATCGGTCGTCGCCAGGATGAACTTGACGTGCTCGGGCGGCTCCTCAAGCGTCTTCAACATCGAGTTGAAGGCGTGGTTGGTGAGCATGTGTACCTCATCGATCATATAGACCTTGAAGCGCGCATTGCTCGGCGCGTACACCGCCTGCTCGAGCAGCTGCGCCATCTCGTCGACGCCCCGGTTCGACGCCGCGTCCATCTCGATGTAGTCGACGAAGCGGCCGGCATCGATGGCCGTGCACGCCTCGCACACGCCGCACGGGGTCGGCGTGATGCCGCCGTTGCCGTCCGGGCCGACGCAATTGAGCGACTTGGCCAGGATGCGCGACAAGGTGGTCTTGCCGACGCCGCGCGTGCCGGTGAACAGATAGGCGTGGTGCAGCCGTCCGCTGTGCAGCGCATGCGTGAGCGCGCGCACGACGTGCTCCTGGCCGACGAGCGTCTCGAAGTTTTTGGGGCGGTATTTACGGGCGAGGACTTGATAGGACATGCTGGATTTTACCGTAGATAGCAGGAGCGAAGGGCCGCGTCTGGCGCGCCAAAGCGGCAATTGTAACAACTCGGCGCGATATTAGGTACGGCAACAATTCTGCCCTACAATTTGTTTTTGCTTCAATCCGCGCACAATGAAAAAAATCGCCCTGCTCCCGCTGCTGATGTTGTCCGTAAACTTGCACGCCGCCGAGCGTGAATGGACGCCGTATAAAAAACTGATCGAAGGGCTGCGGCTGGACCGCTTCTACGACTTGCCGGCCGCCGAGCGCGACCGCGTCAACCTGTTCCTCAAGGTGCAGCCGGTCAACAAGAGCTACAAGCCGTCCGACGTCGTGCTGACGGTGGTCGACGGCAACCAACGCACGCCCTTGCCGGCCCTCACGCCGGACTTCCGCCTGGCCATCGGCGCGCCAAATCCGAAATGGATGCGCGACGACGTCAAGATCATGACCAGCCTGCCGAAGGAAGACAAAACGTCCGTCAACTACGAGGCCGTCACGCCGCTGCCGGAAGGCCTGCAATGGTCGTACGCCACCGTCATGGGCAGCGTCGGCCAGATGAACAAGGCGATCAAGAAAATGGCCGGCGCGATGAGCCTGTTCGCGCCCAGCGTCGACGTGGTGTTGTTCAAGTTCGACAAGCCGGCGCAGTTAAAGGTTGGCGCCAAGGTCTACAACACCAGCGCCAGGAACGAGATCGCGCTCAAGCCGGAACCGGACTTGCTCAAATCGAATCCGACCATCGTGGCCTCGGAGCGCCCCTACGAGGCGGAGTTGCGCGGCGATTAAGCGCGCCACGCACCGGCCGGACATAAAAAAAGCTGCCCAATGGCAGCTTTTTAATATTCCCGAAGGATTCCCGAAGGAGGCGAGCCTGATCTGCGGCACTTATGGTTAACAGCCGTGGCTGCTTCGTTCCCGACCTGACCAGGTTAGCCGTGCCACAATGCGCAGGGGCCCGCCGGGGTCAATTATACCCTACAGGCCCAACTCCTGCCAGATTTGATCGACACGGGTTTTCACCGCCGGCGTCATGGTGATGGTCGTGCCCCACTCGCGCGTCGTTTCGCCCGGCCACTTGTTGGTCGCGTCGATGCCCATCTTGCTGCCCAGGCCGCTCACCGGCGAGGCGAAGTCCAGGTAATCGATCGGCGTATTGTCCACCAGCGTGGTGTCGCGGGTCGGATCGACGCGGGTCGTGATGGCCCAGATCACCTCTTTCCAGTCGCGCACGTTCACATCCTCGTCGACCACCACGATGAACTTGGTGTACATGAACTGGCGCAGGAAGCTCCACACGCCGAACATCACGCGCTTGGCGTGGCCGGCGTACTGCTTCTTGATCTGCACCACCGCCATGCGGTAGCTGCAGCCCTCCGGCGGCAGGTAGAAATCGGTGATCTCGCTGAACTGCTTTTGCAGCAGCGGAATGAACACCTCGTTGAGCGCCAGGCCCAGCACGGCCGGCTCGTCTGGCGGCTTGCCCGTGTACGTGGAGTGGTAGATCGGATCGCGCCGCATGGTGATGCGGTCGATCGTAAACACCGGGAAGGAATCCTGCTCGTTGTAATAACCGGTGTGGTCGCCATACGGCCCCTCGAGCGCGTGCTCATAGCCCGACGGGTGGTTCTCGTCCGGATAGATGTGGCCCTCGAGCACGATCTCGGCCGACGCCGGCACCCGCAGCTCGCTGCCGATCGCCTTGACCAGCTCGGTGCGGCTGCCGCGCAGCAGGCCGGCGAACTGGTATTCCGACAAGCTGTCGGGCACCGGCGTGACCGCGCCTAATATAGTAGCGGGATCGGCGCCGAGCGCCACGCAGATCGGATACGGCTTGCCCTTGTTCTGGATGGCGTGCTCGCGGAAGTCCAGCGCCCCGCCACGATGGGCCAGCCAGCGCATGATGACCTTGTTGGGCCCCAGCACCTGCTGGCGATAGATGCCCAGGTTCTGGCGCTTCTTATTAGGCCCCTTGGTGATCACCAGGCCCCAGGTGATCAACGGCGCGATGTCGCCGGGCCAGCAATGCTGGATCGGCAGCTTGGCCAGGTCGACGTCGGCGCCCTCCCACACGATCTCCTGGCAGGCCGCGCCGCGCACCTCCTTCGGCGCCATGTCCCACACCGCCTTGACCAGCGAACCCATGCCCATCAGGTCCTTGAAGCCCTTGGGCGGCTCCGGCTCCTTCAGGCGCGCCAGCACATGGCCGATCTTGCGCAGCTCGCCCACGTCCTCGGCCCCCATGCCCAGCGCCACGCGGCGCGGCGTGCCGAACAGATTGGTCAGCACCGGCATGGTGTGGCCGGTCGGGTTTTGGAACAGCAAGGCCGGGCCACCGGCGCGCAATGTGCGGTCCGATACCTCGGTCATCTCTAAATACGGTGAAACGGGCAATAAAATGGGCTTAAGTTCGTCCATTCGTTGCAGCTGAGAAAGGAAATCTCGCAGATCAGAATATTTCATCGTTTTTTAATTTTTTCTTGCAGTGAAGCGTACTGTTTAAAAATACAGGTCAAGTAGTTGATTTTATTGGTTTTCCACCGAACACAAGCAAAAAAGCTAGACTTAAAAGTTATAGCTTTCGATTGCGTTAGTATTGACTTGATATAAAACGGCTTCTACAATTTGCCCTACTTGAAGAGAACACGGTCCCAGGGCCACATGCACGGCATGTTTGTGTTGCTTATTCATTCACGGAGTCGGGGCTCCACATGACATTTTAAGGAGTGTTTTCAAAAGGCGTCTGCCTTACCCCCGAAAGAAGTTGTATTGCGACTGATGGAATACCACAGGGAAAGATCAGCTCAAGCAAACAATGACGGCGTCCAACGCGCGCACCCATAGCGGCGACGGACGGTGATATTTCTGATGCATGGCATTAGCACCCGGTGAGCTGCGTTCAACGCTGGCTGGGACCCGCTTTTACGGCATTTCAGGGGAATTCTATGATTAATCGTTTCACCAGTGCGTCGGCTGCTGCCCGCACTTATCTGGCTGGCCAGCCAGCGGCGTCGTTTTTGACGACCCGCGTATCGGCAAAAGGCATTTTCACCACCGCGCAACACACGTTGACCATTCTTGGTGTGACCGCTTTAGTCGTCATGGCGGTATTTTTCGTGCGTCCCGACCTGGCAAAAGCCCTGAGCGACAGCCTCAACCCGGCACCGGAAGTTACCGCCGTCGCCGTGGTCGCGCCGCCGCTGTCGGCGTTGATGCCTGCGCCGGACACGGCCAAGTCGGCCGCCGCCGATAAATCGGCCGCCGAGCCTTTGAGCGCGGACGAAAAAGCCCTGATGGGCACGCAGAAGCAGCAGCAATGGGTCACCTCCTGGCTGTCCAAGCGCTACCGCGTCGCCGGCGACGCCGCCAACATGCTGGTGTCCACCGCCTACCTGACGGCCCGCGAAATCAAACTCGACCCGCTGCTGATCCTGGCCGTGATGGCCATCGAATCTGGCCTCAATCCGTTCGCGGAAAGCCCGGTGGGCGCGCAAGGCCTGATGCAAGTCATGTCGAAGATCCACCATGACAAGTTCCAGGAAATGGGCGGCCTGCAAGCGGCGCTCAATCCGGTCGCCAACATCCGTGTCGGCTCGCTGATCCTCAAGGATTACGTCACCCGTGGCGGTTCGGTTGAAGCCGGCCTGAAGATCTACGTCGGCGCCGCCGCGTTCGAACACGACGACGGCTACGGCTCGAAGGTGCTGGCTGAGTACCAGCGCCTGAAGCAGGTTTCGGCTGGCAAAAAGGTGCCGACGATCACGCCGATGCTGGCCTCCGCCCCGGCCAAGCAGCAGCAAGCGGCAGCGCCGATCGCCGCCGCCCAAACCGCTAGCAACGACACGCAAATCGCCGGCCTCTAATATATAGAGGGCGCCGCATGAAAAAGGCCGTTCAGTGCAGACTGAACGGCCTTTTGCTTTGGTGGCGCCGCTGCGCCATTTACGGGCAGGTGGCGACCTTGGTCTTGATGCCGTCGCGGAAAGGATCGCGCCCGCCGGTGACGGCGTTCGATTCCTTATAGGCGCAATAGGTGCCGCCGCCCGGCGAGCGCACCCGCGTCATCACGCGTCCGTCCGCCGTGGTCACCTCCTCCATTGTCGTGCCGCCGCCGGCGTATGCCGAGCCGATCCTGGCGGCCAACGAGCTCGTATCGTTGGCGATCTTCTTGTCGCGCGGATTCCAGGACTCTTTGCGCATCTGCTTGTCGATCAGCGCGGCGCTTTGCAGCGAGCGCTGTTTCAAATCGCCGCCCGGCTTGGGCGCCGGCTCGGCGAACGGGTCCGGTGGTGGCGGCGTCTGCGTGATCGCCTGCGGCGGCGCGTACGTTGGCGGCGGCGCGGCAAGCACCTCCGGCGGCGGCGTCGTTTGCGCTCGGCCGGGGTCCGGCCGTGGCGCAGGCTTGGCGAGCACGCGCGGCGGCGGCAACTTCGGCGGCGGCAGAGCGCGCGGCGGCGCGAGGATGTAGGTGATGGCGCCGGGAGGCGCCACGGAAGCGGCCAGCATCGGCTCGGGCGTGCGCCAGGCAAAGAACGCCAGCACGTGCGCGCCACCGATCAGCGCCAGCCAGCCGCGACGTCGCCAATTGGTGGGACTGCGGCCCGGGTAAAGTTCGATGATGCGACCTCAAGATTAATTGAATATCAACTAATTTTGCTGTGCGATTTGCTGCAGGTCAACACACAAATAAAAAAAGCCACCACAAGCTACCATGGGTGGCTTTTACCGATACCTTGGGCGCTCAACGCTTTTTGTCGGCGGCCACTTCGTCCGGACGCAAACGGGGGGCCAGCTTGTCGAGCACGCCGTTGACGTATTTATGGCCGTCGATGCCGCCGAACGACTTGGTCAGCTCGACCGCTTCGTTGATGACGACGCGATACGGGATTTCCAGGTTGTTCTTCAGCTCGAACGCGCCGATCAGCAGCACCGCGTGCTCGATCGGCGACAGTTCGGAGATGCCACGGTCGACCAGCGGCGCGAACGTCTCGCGCAACGCCACCGAATCCTTGATCGCGCCGTACAGCAGCACGGTGAAATGGTCGCCGTCGGCCTTGTCGAAGCCGTGGGCGCCACGGATGTTGTTGACCACGGTGGCGGCGTCTTCATTGTTCAGCAGCCACTGATATAAACCCTGCAACGCGAACTCGCGTGCGCGGTGACGCGGCGTGCGACTCTTGCTGGGGTTGGCGTGCAAAATTTTATCTGTCATGGTTGTACCTGTTCTTCATTGCTTGGTGCTATTTCAAAAATACTGCTTGTCGCGCGCGCCGTCGGCCATGGCTGGGCCGCGGGCGGCGCCTGGCGGGTTACGCTGCGCTCTTAAGGCCTACCGGCCAGGTAGGCCGCTTCTTCGAAGGGCCCCCGGGGCGGATTGGCGGGCCTCGCCCGGTAATCCGCCCTACGCCATTACTCGTCGTCGCCCTGGTCCTGGCTCAGCTCTTCCAGAGCGATGGTCAGGTTGGCCATTTCGACCGCCACGCGCGCGGCGTCGGCGCCCTTGACGGCCATGCGCACTTCGGCTTGCTCGTCGTTTTCGGTGGTCAGGATCGCGTTAGCGATCGGGATGCCGTAGTCGAGGCCGATGCGGGTGATGCCCGCGCCCGACTCGTTCGACACCAGCTCGAAGTGGTAGGTCTCGCCACGGATGACGGCGCCCAGCGCGATCAAGGCGTCGAACTGCTGCGACTCGGCCATTTTCTGCAGCACCAGCGGCACTTCCAGCGCGCCCGGCACGGCCACGTGCAGCACGTCCTCGTCGGCCACGCCCAAGCGCTTGAGCTCGGCCAGGCAGGCGGACAGCAGGCCGTGGCAGATGTCCTCGTTAAACCGCGCCTGGACCACGCCTATGCGCAAGCCGTCGCCGGACAAATTGGTTTCGTAGCTTCCTACCGTCATGATGTGCCTCTTTAATATGTGGGTGTTAGTTCGGTTTGGCCAGGTAGCCGGTCACTTCGAGGTCGAAGCCCGTCATCGACGGCATCTTGCGCGGGCTCGCCAGCAGCTGCATCTTGCACACGCCGACTTCCTTGAGGATCTGCGCGCCGATGCCGTAGCTGCGCAGGTCCATGCTGGCGGCGCGGCCCTTGGGCTTGGTCTCCGGCTTGTCGAGCGCCTGGAACTGCGAGAAGAACTGTTCGGCCGTCTCTTCGCAATTGAGCAGCACGATCACGCCGCGCTCGCTGGCCTTGACGGCCGCCAGCGACGACGACAGGTTCCACGAGTGGGTGGTCGCCTCCGACTCCAGAATATCGAGGATCGACACCGGCTGGTGCACGCGCACCAGCGTTTCCTTGCTCTTTTCGATCTGGCCGTGCACCAGCGCCAGGTGGGCCGAGCCGCTCGGCTTGTCGCGGTAGGCGATCATGCGGAACTCGCCCTGCGCCGTCTTCAACTGGCGCTCGCCGATCTGCTCGACGAGCGACTCGTTGCGGCTGCGATAGTGGATCAGGTCGGCGATGGTGCCGATCTTCAGGTTGTGTTCCTTGGCAAACTCCAGCAAGTCCGGCAGGCGCGCCATGGTGCCGTCGTCCTTCATGATCTCGCAGATCACCGAGGCCGGGGTCAGGCCCGCCATCGCGGTCAGGTCGCAGCCGGCTTCGGTATGGCCGGCGCGCATCAGCACGCCGCCCTTTTGCGCCTTGAGCGGGAAGATGTGGCCGGGCTGCACGATGTCGGTCGGCTGCGTTTCCTTGGCGACGGCGACCTGGATGGTGCGCGCGCGGTCGGCCGCCGAGATGCCGGTGGTCACGCCTTCGGCCGCCTCGATCGAGACGGTGAAGTTGGTGCCGAAAGCGGTGCCGTTACGGGTCGACATCATCGACAGGTTCAGCTGGTCGCAGCGCTCCTCGGTCAGCGTCAGGCAGACCAGGCCGCGCGCGTGCTTGACCATGAAATTGATGGCTTCCGGCGTGACGAAATCAGCCGCGAGCACCAGGTCGCCTTCGTTTTCCCGGTCTTCTTCATCGACCAGGATTACCATGCGGCCTGCGCGCAGTTCGGCGACGATTTCTTCGGTGCTGGAAATTGACATGTTTTAATCCTTGGGGCGGGAACAGCCCGCTATTTTAAAGGATTTACGCCATCGCTACCGTAAACGGTCGCGTTTATCCGTTAAATCACGAACGGAACCGGTTGGAAGCTTTGTAAATTGCAAACATTACGCAAAGGTAAGGCGACGCCGTGCTGCGGCGGCGTCACGGTCGGTACAATCTGCGCACATCGTAGCAATCAATCTGGAGACTGTCGAATGGGTGAAGTGACTCGAAAAAACCGCCGGCTGGCGGGCAAGGCGCTGCTGCCAGTGGCCATGGCCGCGCTGGCCGCGCCGCTGCACGCGCAGGAAGGGCCGCCGGTCACGCCTTACCGTCCGTCCGTGTCGAGCCCGGCGCAGTTGCCGGCGCCGGGCCAGCTGGAACTGGAACTTGGCGGCTTGAGCGGCAAGCCGGAAGACGGCCGGCGCAACAGCCTGCCCTACACCTTCAAACTGGCGTTCAACGAACAATGGGGCGTGCTGGTGGGCGGCGAAGCCTACGTCTCCGCCCCCGGGGACGGCGGTGGCGCGCGCCGGCGCGGCTTCGGCGACACCACGTTCGAACTCAAACGCGCCTTCGTGGTGGACGACGGCACCGCCTTCGGCCTGGAATTGAGCGTCAAGGCGCCGACCGCCAGGGACGGCATCGGCAGCGGCAACAGCGACTACATCGTCAACGGCATCTACAGCCAGGACATCGGCGCCGTGCACATGGACGCCAACCTGAACGCCACGCGGCTGGGCGGCGACCAGGCCGGCTCGGGACGCGTCCAGCACGGCTGGTCGGCGTCGTTTTCGACGCCGGTCTCGGACAAATGGGGGCTGACGACGGAGGCATCGGGAACCCAGCGCAGCGGTGAAACCAACACCGCCCAGTTGCTGCTGGCGGCCACCTACAGCCCGACCAAGCGCTTGACGATCGACTGGGGCGTCGCCAAGGGACTCAATTCGGCCTCGCCGGGCTGGTCGTTGTTCAGCGGGGTGGTGCTGCCGCTGGCGAAGCTGTGGTGAGCACAACGCCAACGATAGCGCCTGGCCGCCATGTTTGCGATTTTGTTGCCGTTCGAGTAGCATGACGATTCCCGCCGATCTTCCTGGTTTTGGCCAGGTGACGGGCAGAAGGGTTCGGAGTCCGGCCATCCTCTGCGCAAGTGTTTTTATCGCAACGTTTTTTCGTTCCGTCGACGAAAGAAAATAGACCGCTCTCGAGTTACGCAACCGGTCGCGTACTAAATGAGAGTGGGCCCTTTTCTATCGAGGACCAAAAAAATGTTAAATTCAGAGAATTTCCGCAGTTTCCAAGCCGCAATCCAAAGTTACCTCTCCCCCGACCACAACAAGCGTCAAACGATGAGCGGCACTTACGCTCAGAGTATTGCCGTGTCGTTTGGCATGGGCCAAAATCGCTTCCGCGGATCGCTCAAGAGCAGCCCTATCCCCCTCGATAACGAAACCTGCCACAGAATCGCCGCGCAGTTCGAAATTGATACGCTCGGAGAACTTCCACACCGTCTGGCGCGATGGCCTCTGCCACGCCACTTCGAATTGACATGGAGCGAGCGCCTGGACATGTGGCGCGACGCCTGTTCCGACGCGTTGGATCGCAAAGTGATTTCCGCGACGACCCACGACGCCATCCACGCGCTGGAGCCATACGTGCGCCCGGCAGGTGGCGGCAACTGGTTCCACTGCGGTAACTCGCCGGTACCGTTGCGTATCTGCGAAATGGTGCTGGCGCCAGCGAAGGTGATCGCCAGCCCCGACGACCTATCCATCCACTCAGCAGAACGCCAGGCGCACCAGGCGGCCTGCCACCAGGGCTTGCGGGCGTTGCGCGACGGCCGGTTCGCAGAGGCGGTAGAGTGTTTCAAGGTCGCGGCCAAGGAAAATGACGCGATGTCACTGTTCCAGCTTGGCTTGCTGGCGGAAGATGGCAAGGGATGCCGTCGCGACCTGGTCGCGGCGGTTGCCTTCTACGACACCGCCGCGGCAGCGGGCTCGATCGCGGCACACCAAAACCTGGGTAGCATCTACTGTGTCACGAACCAGGATATTGCGCAGGACATGCCGCGCGCGATCCGGCACTTCGAGATCGCGGCGAAAGCCGGCCTGGCAGCGGCGAAGGGCAGTCTGGGGCGCATTCTCTGGCATGGCACCGGGGTGCCGCGCGAGCCGGAACGCGCGCGTGCGCTTTTGGAGTCGGGCGCGCGCGACGGTGATGCGCACGCACTCAATACGCTCGCGGTGATCAACGAACAGGAGCACGGCCCCGAGTCGTACGAGAAGAATTTCAAAATGTACAGCAAGGCCGTGCGCCTGGCTGACGTGAACGAGAATCCGCTTCCGACGTATAACCTCGCCAGCTACTATCTCGAGGGGAAAGGGACGGCGAAAAATCCGCGCAAGGCCCGACTGCTCTTCCGTCGCGCGGCCATTGCCGGCGATGCCGATGCCCAATTCACGCTGGGCCGGCTGGCGTTCGGCAGCGCCGACGGCCCGGACTACCCAGCTAGTTTGGCCTGGTTCGAACGCGCCGCTGAACAAGCCCACCCGGAAGCGATGTTCCTGCTGGGTCGACTGCTGATGAGCGGTCAAGCCGGCGTACAAGATTTGGAACGTGGAGAACGGCTATTGAATACGGCGGCGGCAATGGGTCACACGGGCGCGGAAAAACTGCTGCGCGGTCTGCGATCGGAGGTCTGCCATGCATCCGCTTAATACCAAGCCCGCCGTCCCGTCCATCGATCCCGATGAGCTGCGCGCAGCGCTCGAAGGAGCGCACGCGCTCGCCGCCGACCTGGCTCATTACAGCGCAAGCGCCGCGTATATCGATCGGGAATTCGAGCGGCGCAACGAGTATCGGAACCTCACGCTGGACGACATGCCATATGGCGAGGAACAAATCCGCGCAAGAGAGGCGGCCGAAGCGGCACGGGAGGCGCTCAAAATGCTGCGGCGGGTCGACAGCGGCCAGCTAACAGGGGCGGATGCGGAGCAGGCGTTCAACACTGCGGTGGCCAAGACGGAGGACGCGCGCGCGACGCTCGACGACTGTAAGGACCTGCCGCCGGACGACGAGGACGAGGACGACGAATAGCACGATCGCCCGAGCGGTCGGGCAAAAGCCGGCTGATGCGTTTCGATCAGCCGGCTTTTTTGCCTTTTACTTAGCAGCGATAAGACCGGACACTGACACCATCCGCTCAACGTAGCGGGCGATCAGATCGATCTCCAAATTAACCTGTTTGCCGACGCTCAGGTGCTTCAGGGTCGTCACGGCGATCGTGTGCGGAATCAGGTTGATCGAGAACTGGCACACCAGATCGGCGCCGCTGCCGATATCGGTGACGCGGTTGACGGTCAGCGACACGCCGTTGACCACGATCGAGCCCTTGAAAGCGAGGAACTTGGCCAGATGGTGCGGCGCCTCGACGACCAGCTCCCACGACTCGCCCACCGCCTCGAACTTGCGCACCACGCCGAGGCCGTCGACGTGACCGGTCACCAGATGGCCGCCCAGGCGCTCGCTCAGGGTCACGGCCTTTTCCAGATTCACTTCGGTCAGGGTGTCGAGGCCGACGGTGCAATTGAGGCTCTCGCGCGAGACGTCGACGCTGAAGTTGGTGTCGGTCTTTTCGATCACGGTCATGCAGGCACCGTTGAGGGCGATCGAATCGCCCAGCGCGACATCGGCCAGCGGCAAGCCGCCCGCGTTGACGTTCAGGCGCACGCCCGCGAAGGAGCCGCCTTCCAAAGGTTGGACCGATTCAATTTTGCCGACGGCGGCGACGATTCCAGTAAACATGTGAGTGCAATCTTAAAAATGGGCGAATCTTGCAAGGATACGCAAATCGGCGCCGATCTGCTTAACCTCATGAAATTTCAAACGTTTTTGCAGCGACAGGTCGGTCAGCGCCGGCAGCGCGAACATGCCCTGGGCGTCGCCGATCAGGCTGGGCGCGAGGTAGAGCAGCAACTCGTCGACGCAACCCTCGCGGATCAGCGAGCCGTTCAACTTGCCGCCGGCCTCGACGTGCAGCTCGTTGATCTGGCGGCGGCCCAGCTCGCGCATCAGCTCGGGCAGGTCGACCTTGCCGGCCGCGTTCGGCAGCATGATGACGTCGGCGCCGGCATCGCGCAGCGCCGCCTCTTTCTCGGCGTTGGCCACGGCCGCCACGATCCACGTGCCGCCGCCCTGCAGTATTTTGGCGGCGGGATCGATGTCGAGCTTGCTGTCGACGACGATGCGGCGCGGCTGGCGCGGCGTTTCGACCGCGCGCACCGTCAGTTGCGGATCGTCCGCCTTGACCGTGCCGATACCGGTCAGGATGGCGCAGGCGCGCGCGCGCCAGGCGTGGCCGTCGGCGCGCGCCTCGGGACCGGTGATCCATTGGCTCACGCCGTTGTGCAGCGCGGTCATGCCGTCCAGGCTGGCGGCGGTCTTCATTCGCACCCACGGCAAGCCGCGCGTCATGCGCGAAAAGAAACCGATATTGAGTTCATACGCCGGCCCGGCCAACAGGCCGGTGCTGGTCTCGATGCCGGCGGCGCGCAGCTTGGCCAACCCCTGGCCGGCGACGAGCGGATTGGGGTCTTCCATCGCCGCCACCACACGGCCGAGGCCGGCGCGCACCAGGGCGTCCGAGCATGGCGGCGTGCGGCCGAAGTGGTTGCATGGCTCCAGGGTAACGTAAGCGGTGGCGCCGCGCACGTCGTGGCCACGCGCCTGCGCATCCTTGAGCGCCTGGATTTCGGCATGGTCGCCGCCGGCCTGCTGGGTGACGCCGGCGCCGATGACCTGGCCGTCGCACACGATCACGCAGCCGATGTGCGGATTGGGCGAGGTCGTGTAGAGCCCCTTTGCCGCCCATTCCAGCGCCAGGGTCATGCCTTCGAGATCGTTGCTGATGTTCACGTTGCCTTTCATGCTAGCCGCGCCGGAGACGATGGGCGCCAGGCGACATTATAAGCAAATGAAAATTGCGGCGTCTGAACGTCAAAATCCCGAGCACAGTTGATCATGCCCGCGCAGATTGACAAGTCGGATTCCCGATTCGATGATACAGAGATGGACTTCGTCACAAAAGAAATGCTCGACGCCCGGTTGGAAACCATCGAAACACGCATGGACGGCAGGCTTGCGACCTTTGAAACGAAAATGGAGGTCAAGTTTGCGGAGCTGAAGTCGGAGATGCACAAGAGCACCGCCGAATTAATCAAATGGGTGCTTGGCACCGCGCTAACGACGGCCGCGGTCGCGATCACCGTGATGACTTTCGTGTTGAATAATGCGGTGCCGAAATCGCCGGTTCCGTCGGCGTCGCAAATGCCACCGATCGTCGTCTACGCGCAGCCAGCGCCACCGGCTCCAAAAACGCCATCCGACAAGTAGCTGCCCGGCGAAGTTCGAAGACGCGCGCCCACGCCTGTAAAAAACCACCTTCGGTCGGACATCTGAATCACGTAGGGCGGATTAGCGCAGCGTAATCCGCCAAGCGCCGTCGGCGGCTCACGGCGGATTACGGCGTTCCGCCTAATCCGCCCTACGAAAATTGAAGACTCGGGCTGTAGCAGCTTAAGCGCGCGACTTCCGGCGGCGAGCGACGACGCCCATCAAACCCAGACCGGACACCAGCATGCCGTAGGTTTCCGGTTCCGGAACGGGAGCGGCAACGTAATCGGTATAAAACCGCGCATGGTCCGCGCCACCGTAAACGGTCGTCGAGGTGTAGCCCTGGGCCACAGTGCTCGCAGCCGCCCAAGCGCCATTCGTGGTCATGCTAAAGATGATTGAGGACGTATTCGGTGCCATGAAAGACGATTCGATAATCAATCGCATACCGGTGATTTCATGGTTGGCAATGGCTACTGAGTACAGATCCGCCGATTTAGCATTGGAAATATCGAATGTTACGCCGCCAATTTTCAATTCGAACGCCGTCAGATAGTTTGCCAATGAGTAGGTACCATCAGCTTGGCCGAGCAACGCGGAATCAACGGCGAAGGTACCATCATAGCTCAGCGGCACGGCGGGGCCTGGATGGCTAGGCACACCACCCCACACCGCAACGCCGAAGCCGGCAGCGTCGCCACGGTCCGAATCGAGCGTAAAATGACCATTGACGGGTGCGGCGTGTGCGATGGTAGTGATCAGCATCAAAGCCAACGACGATAAAATTTTCATTAGTTCCCCTTAGTTTCAAAATATAAAGTGCTTGCTCGATAGAAATATAATTTAAGCAACACAAATATACCGAAGACAACAGCCATTGTCATCACCCGTTTAGATGATGTCCAATTCGCGCGGCGCGGGGTCTCAATCGCCAACGCCATCGCAACCGCTATGCTCGGCGGCAGGGTCGCACACACGCAACCGCCCCAGCATATTGATTTTGATGTTGCGCGCGTCGCTCCCCTGCGTCAGTGACATCGTTCCCCACCGCGCCGCCAGGCTGTTGCCCGCGCTGCAACCGCGTCCGGCGCCGTTGTACGCGAAGTAAAACGGCGTGCCGCCCGACGAAAAGGCGGAGGCCACCGTCAACCCGTCCGGCAACCGGCCGTGCTGGAACAGCCGCTGTTCGCCCGCGTCCGGCCGCCGGTTGCCGTTGTCGTCGACGAACACCGCCCAGCCCTTGGCCCAATCCGTGCCGCCCGCCTCCAGCGGCGCCAGCATGACCGGACCGCCGCGCGCGATCGCGTGCGAGCGGGTCAGGTTGACGGCGGCGACCAGGTCGTTGGTGGCCACCCGCAACTGCTGCTGCCGCATCAACCGGTGGTAAGCCGGCGCGGCGGCGCCAAGCAGAATCGCGGCGAGCACCAGCACCACCAACAACTCCACCAGCGACACGCCGACATTTTTCGCGCCCACGTCCGCCCCGCTCAACGCCAGCACTTGGAAAGCGTACCCGTCGACAAACGTTCGCCGGTGCTGGTGACCCTCATCTCGCGGCATTCCTCGTCGCGGTATTTGGCGTCCACGTTGGCGGTGCCGGCCGTGGCGATCACTTGCACGCATTGCCCGATCGGCTCGCCGTCGCACGCCTTGCCTTCGATCTCGTAGCCGCTCGACGGCGCGCTGCTGCCACTCCACCATTGGAACTGGCGCTCCTCGACACCGCTCGACGCGGATGAAAAGGCGATGTAACTGCCGTTCTGCGTGAAATAGCGCTCCTGCTGCAACATCAGCTTCAGCAGCACGGCCTGCGCCTCGGCGCGCCGCGTGCCGATCACATGCCGCTGCCACGCGGGGATCGCCGCTGCCGCCAGCACGGCCAGGATCACCAGCGCGACCAACATTTCGATCAGGCTAAAGCCGCCACGGCCGGCGCGGCTCATTTCGCCGCCTCGTGAAGTTGGCGCCAGTTGCCGACCTCGCGCCAGCTCAGGCGTCCCGCGCGCAGCTTGAGCTTGACGCGGCCGGCCACCTCGCTCCCCTGCGGCGTGACGTTGACCACGGCCACCTCCTTGCTCAAGTCCATGCGGCCGGTGGGATCGCGGGGAGCCTTGGAGGTCTTGACCGGCAGCAGAACCGGCACAGACGCATAAAGATTCGCGAGCTGGCCGACGATCGGCCGTTCGTCGGACGGCGGCGATCCTGTCACCGCGCTATCCTTGTCGGCCAGGCCGGTGAGCACATTGAGCGCATACGTTCGGCGACGCGCCTCATCGCACGACCCCAGGCCGGGGAGCAAAGTGTTAAACACCAGCTCGCTGCCAACCAGCACGCCGCTGTCGATACTGCGCTCGCCCGTCGATTGCGCCTGCAAAAAATCCACGAACCAGCCCATGCTGTCGGCCTCCATTCGGGCGCCGCCCATGCCCAGCAGCGGCATGTCGGGATCGCCGCTGAGCGTTCGTTGCGTGAGCCGCTCGCGGCTGGTGACGACGACCGCCGGCTTCTCGAGTCTGTCGCGGATGGCGTAATAGGTTTGCGGCGCGAAGCTGGCCGGTGTGCGGTCAACTTTCCCGATCAGCTTGCCGGTGCCGAACAGCACCAGATAACCGCCGCCGTCCGCATACGCCAGCAGCGGTTGCTGGGAGATCGGCTGGCGTTTGCCGACGGCGTCGCGCGCGACGAACAGCGGCGTGGTGCCGACACCGGGACCGACGGAGCGGGACCAAGGCGCGTCGCCGTCGAAGTCGAAGCGCCACAGATTGCCTTGCAGGTCGCCCGCGTAGGCGTGGCGCAGCGCGCCGGCGCGGTCGGCCGCCAGCGCCGGCGCGTTGAGCCCGTTGGCCAGCGTTGCATCGGCGATGGGCGTGACCAGCCGGAAGTAGTTGACGTTGCGCTGCCACGGCGCGCCGCCGGGCTTGTCGAGCGCCAGCAGGAACAAGGCGCCCTTGCCGTCCGGGCTGGCGTGCCCGTCGTCCGCGTAGTTGTTCAAGCCGCTGGCGACGACGGCGAAATAGCGGTGCACCGGCACGCCGGCCACGCTGTGCGTCCGTAGTTTGGCGATTTGCGGCCGGGTGGTGACGTTGCCCATCATGTCGTCGTCGCGGTCGGTGAACTCCCATAGCGCGCCATGATCGGCAAAGCGGAGTGGATCGCTGATGTCGAGCGCGAACACGCCTTGCGCGCCGCCGCCCATGCCGGATACGAGAACGGTTTTGTTGGCGTTGTTGATCGTTATTTCGCCGAAGCTGGCAGGGCCGTCGACGTAGGCTTGGTGAACATAGTCCGGGCCGGATAGCCGATTAAGCGAAGAAAACAGCGCGGCCGGGATGTAGGCGAACAGTTCACGGCCATCGGCGGCGTTAAAGGCGTGCAGCATGCCGTCGTTGGCGCCGACGTAGATCACGCTGGGGCGCGAGGCGGGGCCGGCGTGGAAGGCGGAGCCGACGTGGATGGGCGTGCTGTGGACGGAGTCGCCCAGCACGCCGCCGCGCTTGCGAAATAGTTTACCCTCCTGCGTGCGCTCGCCGCGCAGGAAGGCCAGGCGTTGTTCGCCGAGGCCGTCGGGGGCCGTGGCGGGTGGCGGCGGCAGGTCCAATTGTTGCCGCTGCAGGGTGGATAAGGCACTCCATGCGAACGGTACCGTGGCGAGTCGGCCATCGGGCTCGACAATGGAGGTGAAGATGTGGCGCTCGGCCGGAGATGGCGATGGGGCGTGGTTCGCGTCCCCGGTGAGCAAGGCGCCGGCGTCCCATGCGGGGGTTGGCTTGCTCGGGGCTTCGTTGGCGGTTGGCGAGATCACGTAGCGGGTGAAGTGGCCGGTCCAGTCGGTCATGTTTGCGCTGGCTTGGTAGAGATCGGCCGCACTGGCGTTGGCCGGTGGGGGTGTTATGTGTAGTACCGAGGGGCCGTCGAATCTAGCGCTGGCGCAGGCGGTTGTTAGCGGTTCGCTGGCGATCTCCAGTACCGGCGGCGCGGCGCGGGCGCTTGTATGGATGAGGGCCAGGATTGCCGTCGCGGTTGTCAGGATGGCGGTGTCGGAACGCATGTGGTCTCCCTCCGTTTGGTTCGTTGGCCTTGGCCGGGCCGCTGGCGGAGCTTGGCGGATTGGCGGGCCTCGCCCGCCAATCCGCCCTATGCGGCTGCGCCGTCAGTTAGTCATCGGGCTTGCTGTAGACGCTTTGCAGTACGACTTCCGTTGCCGGTTTGGCGCCGAAGCCGATCACAGTTATGCGGTAGCAGTAGTTCGGCTTGCCGGCGGCGTCTTCGCCCGGTTGATGGCATTCGGTTCGCTCGATCAAGTAGCGCGGTTTTTTGAACGGCAGGAACACTTGCCCCGTCTGCATCGCGGCGCCCGTGGAGGCGCCGTATTCGACCGTGCACGCGCCGCCGTCGACGGCGCCCGACAGATCCACCCGTTGCCACACCGGCGCCACGCCGCAGGCCGGGTCGACGACCTTGCCGGTTCCTTGCTCAATATCGCGCTCCGCATCCGCCAACGCATCCTCCGCCGCTTGAAACGCGACTTCCCGGTCGCGGTCGCCACGTGATGCCTTCTCGCCTTGCAGGCTCAGCTGCGCTGCCGATACGCCCAGCAGCATCACCATTACCAGCATCAACAGGCACACCAGCAAGGCAACGCCGCGCTCGCGCCCTACCCCACCGCCGCCATGCGCCGCCACGGTCAGCCGCTCCGGTTGCGCAGCGCCACCGTCGTGCCGAACACCCTGCGCGCGCGCCATCGCCGCGCTTCGGGCAGTCCGGCCTCGCCCACGCGGGCGCCGATGTCGTCAACATGGCCGTCCGCATACGCCGGCCCGAACAGATCGAAGCTACGCGCCACCATATCGGCCCGCGTGTTGTGCTCGCCGTGCAAAAGCAACGCCAGCTTGACGCTGCATACGTGCTTCCAATGGGTCTTGCGGTTCAGGTCGCGCCGAAGCTCTTCGGGCGTGGCGCCTTCCAACACCAGGGCGGCGTCCATGGCGTTGATCGCGCTGGCGTTGACAAAGGTGTTGGGCACGCCGTCGGCCGGCTCGTCGCTGTCGAGTCCGTACAGCACCTGGAAGGTATCGACACCACGCACGATGGCGTCGGCGCCCCAGCCCGCGGCGCCGCGGTATTTGCAGCGCAGCTCGGCGACGCCGCCGGCGTCCGTGGCGACGTAGAAAATACTCCAGCCGCGCTCGACCACGTCCGACGGCGCGCCGACGCCGAAGCCTGCGCAATTGAGGCTGGAACCGTCGCCGTTGGCGCCCGCGCCATAACCGGAAAAACGCACGGCCAGCACGTCGCTGCCGTTGGCCACGTCCGGTGCAAGAACGGAAATGCCGTCGCCGGCCTTGCCGATGCTGGTCGCGTCGAGTCCGGCGATGGCGGCCGGCTCGTGCCCGGCCAGTTCCGGCGGCGCCTCGCCGCCATCCCAGTTGACGTGGCCAGCCTGCCGTATCGCCTGCGACATGATGTCGAGCGCATAACGGCCGCCGTCGTTGAGCCACATCTCCTCGCTGTGGTCGCGGTAGTTGCCGCTGGCCGCGAGCAGCAAGCCGCTGGCCAGCAAGGTCAGCGCCAGGCCCAGACCGGCGGCGACGAGCAATTCGATAATGGTCCAGCCGCGCTGCCACGCGCGCTTCACGGCGCCACCTCGGGCGACGTCATGGCAAGCGCGACGCCGGGCGCGTACTCGCCGGCCTCGTCCTTGCGCGGCGTGCCGTCCGGATTCTTGCCGCGCCAGCCGACCTTGACCACCAACGGCGCGCCGGCCCCGCCGCCGCAAGCCCAGCGCAGTTTGCCGCCGGCCCACATGGCCGCGTCACGGCACACCACCGCCCTGCCGCCCGGCAGGTGCTGGCGCATCAGGGTCTTCATTTCGTAGAGGTCGAAGGCGGCCAGTTGCGCGGCGTCGCAGGCGCCGCCATAGCACAGCGCGGCGGGCGCCGGTGGGCTCGGCTCGGCCAGCACGTCGTAGTCGAGGGCAAGGTAGGGATTGTCGCCGTCGGGCAGGCGCATCTGCGTGGCATTGGCGCGCATGCGCTCGGCCATGCCGGCGGCCAGCCACGACGCCTGCACCAGCAAGGTCGACTGGTGCCGCGCGCGCAGCGCCGCCATCTGCATCGACAGCCCGCCGAGCAGGCCCAGGGCCAGCACCAGCAAGGCGATCAGCACTTCGACCAGGGTGAAACCGGCACAGGCGTTGTACCGCGCACGCATCGCACACCTCCGCAAGTCGACGAGACTATGCTAGAAGGTAGCAGCGGCCAATGGCAGAGCTATGAGGTGAATCAAGGGTGCGCCGGCGCGGTGCTAGCTTTTGCGCGGCTTGCGGTCCTGGCCGACTTCGGCGATGGCGTCCTGGAACTCGGCCAGGTCTTCAAAGTTTTTGTACACCGATGCGAAGCGGATATAGGCGATCTTGTCGAGGCGCTGCAACTCCTGCATCACCAGCTCGCCGATGTAGCCGGTGTCGACTTCGCGCTTGCCGCTGGTGAGCAATTTTTCTTCGATGGACAACACCGCCGCATCAACCGCGGGCGCGGCCACGGGGCGCTTGCGCAGCGCCAGGGTCAAGCTGCCGCGCAACTTGGCCGACGAATACTCGGTGCGGCTGCCGTTCTTCTTGACCACGTACGGCATGACCAGCTCGATGCGTTCATACGTGGTAAACCGTTTATCACATTTTCCGCAACGCCGGCGCCGGCGGATGGAATCCCCTTCCTCGGATACGCGCGTATCGAGAACCTGGGTATCTTCATGCTGGCAGAACGGACATTTCATATGAGCCCTGGGGCAAAACTACATTGGACTGCTTGGGGTGGAGCAAGCGTGGAAACCGGCCAGGCCGGCTCCCACGCGATACCGCAATTACTTGGCGTAGACCGGATACTTATCGGCCAGCACCTTCACCGCCGCCTTGACGCGGTCGATGGTGGCCGCGTCGTGCGGATTGTCGAGCACGTCTGCGATCAGGTTGCCGACTTCTTCCGCTTCCGCTTCCTTGAAACCGCGCGTGGTCATCGCCGGGCTGCCCAGGCGTATGCCGGAGGTGACGAATGGCTTCTGCGGATCGTTCGGAATGCCGTTCTTGTTGGTGGTGATGTGCGCGGTGCCCAGGATCGCCTCGGCTTCCTTGCCGGTCAGGTTCTTCGGACGCAGGTCCACCAGCATCACGTGCGACTCGGTGCCGCCGGAGACGATGCGCAGGCCGCGCTTGATGAGCGTTTTGGCCAGCACGTCGGCGTTCTTGACCACTTGTTGCTGGTAAGCCTTGAACTCGGGCGTGAGCGCTTCCTTGAAAGCGACCGCCTTACCGGCGATCACGTGCATCAGCGGGCCGCCCTGGATGCCCGGGAAGATGGCCGAGTTGATGATTTTTTCGTGCTCGGCCTTCATCAGAATGATGCCGCCGCGCGGGCCGCGCAGCGATTTGTGCGTGGTCGAGGTGACGAAGTCGGCGTGCGGCACCGGGTTCGGGTACAGGCCGGCGGCGATCAGGCCGGCGTAGTGCGCCATGTCGACCATGAAGTAGGCGCCAACGGCCTTGGCCACGGCGGCGAAGCGCTCGAAGTCGATCTTTTTCGAGAACGCCGACGCGCCGGCGATGATCAGCTTGGGCTTGTGTTCCTTGGCCAGCGCTTCCATGGCGGCGTAGTCGATGTCCTCTTCGGCGGTCAGGCCGTAGGAAACGACGTTGAACCACTTGCCGGACATGTTGAGCGGCATGCCGTGGGTCAGGTGGCCGCCTTCGGCCAGCGACATGCCCATGATGGTGTCGCCCGGCTTCAGCACGGCGAAGAACACGCCCTGGTTGGCCTGCGAGCCCGAGTTCGGCTGCACGTTGGCCGCTTCGGCGCCGAACAGTTGCTTGGCGCGGTCGATCGCCAGTTGCTCGACGACGTCGACATATTCGCAACCACCGTAGTAGCGCTTGCCCGGATAGCCTTCGGCGTATTTATTGGTCAGCTGCGAGCCTTGCGCTTCCATCACGGCCGGCGAGGTGTAGTTCTCCGAGGCGATCAGCTCGATGTGGTCGTGCTGGCGGGTGTTCTCTTTTTGGATGGCGCCGAACAATTCCGGGTCAACGCTGGCGAGGGTGTGATCTTTTGCGAACATGAAAAACTCCAATCGAATAGTAACTGTATGACTTGGCAGGCTGGATCGAATGAGGGACGCCGATAGCGGACAGGCAGCCTCGTTCGTGCTTTCCATCGATGGGCTGCCCAGGCGAACGGCTAGTGAAATCTCACGTTTCCCGGTGGATGCCCACCTTTCGCCGACTGACCGGCGCACCGTTTTGGGGCCGATCGCAGCTTTTCGCCAGTTACGTGAGACGTAATGGAAGCCAAATTGTAAGGGAAGTGACCATGTTTGGGCAAGAAAGCACTACGAACGCCCGTTGGCAAGGCGAGATGTTGCATTAAAGGTCAACTATCAAAAAATATAATTTCCAATTTAAAATTGATTTGAGGCAATATACGTTTCCACCCTCCCCTCGACACAATGCAAGGAACGATATGCGTACTGCTATTCACACCGGCGCGCCGCGCTGGTACGCCACAGTCCTCGTCGCGCTGTGCGCATACGCCGGCGCCGCCTCCGCAGCGCCGGACGTCGCGCTCGACGTTATTAATCCGGGCACGATAGGACAGTATCAATCCAGGCCCGCCATCAGCGACGATGGGCGCTACGTCGCCTATAAACACATTATTGGCACCGCCTCCAGAATCGAGGTGTTCGACCGCACCACACGCACCAGTGAGGTGGTCAGCCTGAACGCCGCCGGAGCGGTCGCTACCGGCGGCACCGTGGAATCGCCGGTGATCAGCGCCGACGGTCGATACGTGCTGTTCGGCAGCCGCTCGCCCAATATGGATGTGCCGGCCGGCGGTGGCGGTTACTTCATCCACGACCGCACGACCCACACCACGGAAACCGTGGTCAACGCGGCGGGCGGCACCATGATCGGCACCATGTACGCCGGCATGAGCCCCAATGGCCGCTACATCGCCTACCGCTTGCGAGATCCGGCCGACTCGCAAAACACCAGGCTCTATGTGCGCGACATGGCCACCAAGACCACCGTGGAAATCAGTACCACCAATTTGTACGTTATCGGCAGCGACGGCGCGCTGGTCAGCAACGACGGCCGCTACGTCACCTACCGAGGCAAGGCCAGCAAAAGCGGGCCGTATGAACTGATGACCCACGACCGCGTCACCGGGATAACCGACCAAATCAATGTCAATACGGCCGGCGCGCGCGAAAACGCCGTCAACGGCACGTCCTCCTATTCCATGAGCGCCGATGGCAGATACGTCGCGTTCACGTCCAGCTCCACCAACCTGGACGGCGCGGACACCAACGGCACATTGGATCTTTTCCTTCGCGACCGGGTCGCGCGCACCACGGCCAAAATCAGCTATGGCGGCGCCTCCATCCCTTCCGGCAACTTTGGTTCAGGCCTGAGCGCCGACGGCCGCTATGTCACCTTCATCGGCGTCGGCACCCCCGGCGGGGCCAGCGGCCTGTACCGGCTCGACCGCCTGACCAACATCGCCCGGCGCGCACCGTTGTCGGCCGCCACCATTTACAACCCGGCCATCAGCGCCAACGGCCGCTATATTTCCTTCGACTTCTTCTATACAACCAACGCGCAAGTTTATTACTTGGGCATCACCGACTACGGCCCGCCTGCGGCGCTGATCTTGTCCGCCTCGACGCTGGACGTGACCGAAGGCGGCGCCGCGGCCACGTATACGGCGGCGCTGAACCAGTCGCCGACCGCCAACGTCACGCTCAACATCACTGCCGATGCGCAACTCAGTCTGGCCCGCTCGCAATTGACCTTTACCAACGCCAACTGGAATGTCCCGCAGGTCATCAGCGTGCAAGCCGTCAACGATGGCGTCGTCGAAGGTCCGCACAGCGGCAACGTCAGCCAAAAAACCGCCAGCGCCGATCCTGATTTCAACGTCGTTGCCGCCGCCAACGTGGCTGTCGCCATCACCGATGCGGTGATACCGACCATCGTCGTGCCGGCGGCTGCGGGGCCGGGTAATCTGTTGATGAGCGGCACCGCTGCCGCCGGTGCCACCGTCGTCATCACTGTGAGCAACCTGAGCGATGCGACCATGGGCGCCTACAGCGCGGTCGCCGACGCCCAGGGCCGCTGGACGCTGGCGCTGTCCGAACTCGGCGCCGGGAACTACGAGTTCCTGGCCGAGGCCGACGGCATCAAGAGCGCGCTCTACACCTGCGTCATCGGCTTGCCCACGCCGGGTTAAGCGCGGCCGGCGCCGCCGCCGGAACATCGCGGCATGTGGGGGGGCCGGCTTTCGGCTACAATTTTGGGCAAGCTTCCCCCATGTCCACATACCAGCAAGGATAAATCATGATCGTCTTCATCACTGGCGCCACCGCCGGCTTCGGCGCCGCCATGGCCCGCACCTTCGTTCAAAACGGCCACAAAGTGCTGATCAGCGGCCGCCGCGAGGACCGCCTGCAGACGTTGTCGGCAGAATTGGGCGACGCCGTGCTGCCGGTGGTGCTCGACGTCACCGACCGGGCCTCGATCAAGGCCGCGCTCGACGGCCTGCCGGCCGGGTGGAAGCAGATCGACGTACTGATTAATAACGCCGGCCTGGCGCTGGGCGTCACCCCGGCCCATGAAGCGTCGCTCGACGACTGGGACACCATGATCGCCACCAACTGCAGCGGACTGGTCGCCATGACGCGGGCCATCCTGCCGGACATGGTCAAGCGCGGCAGCGGCACGGTCATCAACCTGGGTTCGGTGGCTGGCGCATACCCGTATCCAGGCGGCAATGTTTATGGTGCCACCAAGGCGTTTGTCGAACAGTTCACGCTCAATCTGCGTGCGGACCTGGTCGGCACGGGCGTGCGCGCCACCAATCTGGCGCCTGGGCTGTGCGGCGGCACCGAGTTCTCGAACGTGCGCATGAAGGGCGACGACGCCGCGGCCGCCAAAGTCTACGAAGGCACGACGCCGCTGACGGCCGAGGACATCGCCAACACCGCGTTCTGGATCGCCACCTTGCCGCCGCACATCAACATCAACCGCATCGAGATGATGCCGACGTGCCAAGGCTTCAGTCCGTTCGCCATCAAGCGCACGCTTTAACCCCACCACCGGAGGGGACGTACCCCAAGGGGTACGTCCCCGCGACGGACCGCCGTGCGGGGTGAACGCCGGCACCACCCCCTCCGCAAGAGGGGACGTACCCCTTGGGGTACGTCCCCGCGACGGAGCGCCGTGCGGGGTGGACGCCGGCACCGCCCCACCGCAAGAGGGGACGTACCCCAAGGGGTACGTCCCCGCGACGGAGCGCCGTGCGGGGTGGACGCCGGCACCACCCCACCACCAGAGGGGACGTACCCCAAGGGGTACGTCCCCGCGGCATATCGCCGTGCGGGGTGAGCGCCAGCAATCCCGGCAATTCGTAAGCGGTTGTTACAATCCTTGGCAAGTTGCTCATAAACCGCTTAACTGTCGTCAGTGCAATCTTTGCGCCCGGAGTTGAAATCCCGCATAACCGCCGGGATGGACGTGGCTTCCACCGTCTAAGCTTCAACCAAAAGAACAAAATCGCGTAGAATGTTGCTCAATTCAACCTGTCCTAACAACATGCCAGCAGAGTTCATCTGGAACGTCCGGGTCTACTACGAAGACACCGACGCCGGCGGTATCGTCTATTACGCGAACTATCTGAAGTTCTTCGAGCGCGCCCGCACCGAATGGCTGCGCCAGATCAATGTGAGCCAGCACGCTTTATTGCAGGAACACGACGCCATGTTCGTCGTCAAAAGCGTCAGCGCGGAGTATCATGCGCCTGCTAAGCTTGACGACGTAATAAAATTGACACTTAGTATCGAAAAATTAGGACGCGCCTCGCTCTCCTTTATCCAGGAGGCATGGTGCGGCGAGCAACTGCTGAACACGGCGCGGGTCAAGGTCGGCTGCGTCGATTCGACGCTGCGTCCGCGCGCCGTGCCGCCGGCGGTCGCGGACAAAATGCGCAACACCACCATCACGAAAACAGACTGATCAGACTGATAAACAATGAACGTCACCCAAGACCTCTCTTTCCTGTCCCTCATCACCAATGCCCACCTGATCGTGCAACTGATCATGGCGTTGTTGTTCATTATCTCGCTGACCAGCTGGACCTATATCTTTAGCAAACTGTTCGCGGTGCGCTCGGCGCGCCGCCTGACGATCGACTTTGAAAAAACCTTCTGGGCCGGCGGCAACCTGCACGCGCTGCACCAGAACGCCGGCAAGGACCGCGCCACCAGCGGTCCGCTGGCGCGCATCTTCGAAGCGGGCATGGGCGAATTCATCAAAAGCAAGGCCGCCTACGCCGCCAGCCGCGAAACGGTCGACCACGGCGCCATCCTCGACGGCGCGCGCCGCGCCATGCGCGCCGCCTTCCAGCGCGAGATGGACGTGCTCGAATCGCACCTGGCCTTCCTGGCGTCGGTCGGCTCGGTGTCGCCGTACATAGGCCTGCTGGGCACCGTCTGGGGCATCATGAACGCCTTCCGCGGCCTGGCCAACGTGCAGCAGGCGACCCTGGCCGCCGTCGCGCCCGGCATCGCCGAAGCGCTGATCGCCACCGCCATCGGCCTGTTCGCCGCGATTCCCGCCGTCGTCGCCTACAACCGCTTCTCGCACGACATCGACCGCCTGGCGATCCGGTTTGAGAGCTTTGTCGAAGAGTTCTCCAACATCCTGCAACGCCAGTCGCGTTAAGAAGGCGCAGAGACCATGGCTTTTTCTTTCTCCAGCAGCATGCGCGGCGGCCGCGGCCGCAAGTTCAAGTCCGAGATCAACGTCGTGCCGTACATCGACGTGATGCTGGTCTTGCTGATCATCTTCATGGTGATGCCGTCGGCCACCGAGCCGAGCATCGTCGACCTGCCGAACGCCGAGAAATCGACCAAGCCGCCGAGCGACTACGTGCAGATCGTCATCAAGCCGAACGGCGCGCTGTCGATCGGCGTCAAGGGCAAGGGCGAGGACGCGCCGGAGACGGCGCCCAACCGCGACGCGCTGGTCAAGAAACTGCGCGGGCTGCACGAGGCACATCCGGACTATCCGGTGCTCATCGCCGGCGACAAGGAAAGCAAGTACGACGACGTGATCCAGCTGATCTCGGAAGCGAAGAAGATGGGCATCAACCGGGTCGGCTTGTCCACCAAATAACACGTGCAGACGATGAAACCCGCAACCGCAGGCGGTCCGTACAAGGTTCCGCGACAAAACGAAGGCTGGCGCTCGGTGGCGATGGCCGTGGCCATGCACGCGGTGCTGCTGCTGTTCCTGTGGGTCGGCGTGAGTTGGCAGAACAACGAACCGACCGAAGTCCAGGCCGAGATCTGGGACATGAAGGTGCAGGACGCCGCGCCGGCCGAGCCGACGCCCGAGCCTAAACCTGCGCCCGAGCCGGAGCCGGAACCCGAACCGACGCCGGTGGTCAAGGCCCCGCCCCCGCCGCCGGTGGAGGCGCCGCCCGCGCCGAAGGAGCCGGACATCGCCCTCGAACGCCTGAAGGCGAAGAAAAAGCTCGAAGAGAAAAAGCTGGCCGAAGCCAAGGAAGCCAAGCTGAAACAGGAAGCCGAAGAAAAGCAAGCCAAGCTCGAAGCGAAGAAGCTCGCCGACAAGAAACTCGCCGAGCAAAAGTTGAAGGAAGAAAAGGAACAGGCCGAGAAGGACAAGAAGGAACTGGCCGAGAAGGACAAGAAAAAAGCCGCCGCCGAGAAACTGGCCAAGGAAAAAGCCGAGAAAGCCGACAAGGCCGCCAAGGACAAGGCCTTCGCCGCCGAAATGAGCCGCATCACCGGTTCGGCCGCCAAGGGCTCGACCGGCACGGCCGCGCAATCGACCGGCGGACGGGTCGACGGCGGCTACCAGGCGGCCATCCGCGCCAAGATCAAGAGCAATCTGGTCTACGGCACGGTCGACGACACCTTGAGCGCCACGTACCAGATCACGCAGCTGCCGTCCGGTGAAATCATCGGCGTGCGCAAGACCAAGGGCAGCGGGTCCGCCGCCTACGACAGCGCGATCGAAAACGCAATTGCCAAATCGTCACCGCTTCCAAAGAAGAAAGATGGTACGGTAGAGCGCGAATTTACAGCCGACTTCAACATGAAGGATATGCATTGATATGAAAAAACTGACCCTCCTTTACGCCGGCCTGACCATTGCCGCCACCATGGGCGCGGCCCAGGCGCAGATGCGCATTGAAATTTCCGGCGTCGGCAGCAACCAGATCCCGGTCGCCGTGGCCGGCTTCGCCAACGAAGGCGTGGCCCCGCAACAGATCTCGGCCATCATCAAGGCCGACCTCGAACGCAGCGGCGCCTTCAAGGTGATCGACGCCGGCGTCATCACCGACGTCAACAACATCGACTACGGCGCCTGGAAGGCCAAGGGCGCCGACGCGCTCGTCGTCGGCACCGTCGACGCGCTGGCCGACGGCCGCTACGACGTGCGCTACAAGCTGCTCGACACCGTCAAGCAGGCCAAGATCTCCAACCTGGACAAGGCCGTCACCGCGCAGTTCACGCGCCTGTCGGCCCACCTGATCGCCGACGACGTCTACTTCAAGCTGACCGGCATCCGCGGCGCCTTCGCCACCCGCATCTCCTACGTCAAGCAGGAAGGCCGCAACTACCAGCTGCTGGTGGCCGACGCCGACGGCGAAGGCGAGCAACTGGCGCTGCGCTCGAACGAGCCGATCATCTCGCCATCGTGGTCGCCGGACGGCACCAAGGTCGCCTACGTCTCGTTCGAGCAGAAAAAGCCGGTGGTCTACGTGCAAAACCTGGTCACCCGCGCGCGCACCGTCGTCGCCAACGAAAAGGGCAGCAACTCGGCCCCGTCGTGGTCGCCGGCCGGCAACAAGCTGGCGGTGGCGCTGTCGAAGGACGGCCACACCCAGGTCTACACGGTCAACACCGACGGCAGCGGCCTGCGCCGCGTCTCCAACAGCAACGGCATCGACACCGAGCCGCAATTTTCGGCCGACGGCCAGAGCATCTACTTCACCAGCGACCGCAGCGGCGGCCCGCAGATCTACCGCATGAGCGCCGACGGCGGCGAGGCCAAGCGCGTGACCTTCAGCGGCACATACAACACCAGCCCGCGCATCTCGTCGGACGGCAAAACGCTGGCCTACATCTCGCGCCGCGACGGCAACTTCCAACTGTACGTGCTGGACCTGGCCAGCGGACAAGAGCAGCGCCTGTCCGACACCACCAGCGACGAATCGCCGAGTTTCGCCCCCAACGGCAAATACATCATGTACGCCACGCAAGCCGGCGGCCGCAAGTCACTGGCCGTGGTGTCCGTCGACGGACGTGTAAAGCAACGCCTGACCACTCAGGCGGGCAACATCAAGGAGCCCACCTGGGGTCCGTTCATGCAGTAAATAAATTGGTCTTAACTATTACTAGGAGAATCAAAAATGCGTAAACTCAGCAGCTTAGCTTTCATCATCACCACCGCCGCCATCCTGTCGGCTTGCTCGACCCCGGTCAAAGTGTCGGAGCCGGCACCGGTCGTCGAACGCCCGGCCGACAAGGCCGCGCCGTCGCAATCGGACACCCGCACCGTCGCCCCGGTTGAAACCAAATCGCTCGACCCGCTGGACGATCCAAAAGGCGTGCTGGCCAACCGTAGCATCTACTTCGACCTGGACAGCTACGTCGTGCGCGCCGACGGCAAGCCGGTGGTGGAAAACCACTCGGCCTACCTGACCAAAAACAAGGGTCGCTCGATCCTGGTCCAAGGCAACACCGACGAACGCGGCAGCTCGGAATACAACCTGGCGCTGGGCCAGAAGCGCGCCGAAGCCGTGCGCAAGGCGATGACCACGCTGGGCGTGCCGGAATCGCAGATCGAAGCCGTTTCGCTGGGCAAAGAGAAGCCAAAAGCGACCGGCTCGAACGAAGAGGCATGGGCACAGAACCGTCGTGCTGACATCGTCTACAAGTAATCGAAAGCACTACCCTTTTGCCGGGTCACAGGCATAATACGGGGCGGCGCGCGGACTAATCCGCGCCCCGCCCCGTTTCCATTTTGATTTGCTGAAAGCGCCCGACATGAACAAACTCACCAAATCCGGCCTCGCCGCCGCCCTGCTGGCCGCGCTGACGTGGCTGCCGATGCAAGCCCACGCCGGCCTGTTCGACGACGACGAAGCCCGTAAAGCCCTGCTCGACCTGCGCGCCAAGGTCGAAGCGATGCGCATCGAAATGAACGCGCGCCTGGACACCAAGTCCGACAAGTCGACCGCGCTGGACCTGGTCACGCAAAACGAAAACACGATGCAGGAGCTCAACAAGCTGCGCGGCCAGATCGAAGTGCTGCAAAACGAGCTGTCGAACGCGCAAAAGCGCCAGAAGGACTTCTACGTCGACCTCGACACGCGCCTGCGCAAGCTCGAGCCGCGCGAAGTGACGGTGGACGGCAAGGCCGCCCAGGTCGATCCGAGCGAGCAAAAGAACTATGACGCCGCCATGGAGCTGTTCAAGGCCGGCGACTACAAGGCGGCGGGCACGGCGCTGTCGGACTTCGTGCGCCAGTTCCCGGCGTCCGCGTACACGCCCAACGCCCAGTACTGGCTCGGCAACGCCTTCTACGCCCAGCGCGACTGCAAGGCCGCCATCAACGCCCAGCTGCAGGTGCTGAAGAACTATCCGGACAGCCCGAAGGCGCCGGACGCCATGCTCAACATCGCCAGCTGCCAGACCGAGCTCAAGGACAAGGCCGCCAAGAAGACGCTCACGGACTTGATCAAGCAATATCCGGACTCCTCGGCCGCCGCCACGGCGAAGCAGCGCCTCGGCGGCAAATAATGTCCTGAGGGCATTTGACAGCTTGGGCCAATACCCCCTATAATCTCGCTTCTTCGGGGGTCGTTAGCTCAGCTGGTAGAGCAGCGGACTTTTAATCCGTTGGTCGCAGGTTCGAATCCCGCACGGCCTACCACCGAAGCACCCTTGGGTCGTTAGCTCAGCTGGTAGAGCAGCGGACTTTTAATCCGTTGGTCGCAGGTTCGAATCCCGCACGGCCTACCAAGATTCATCAAAAACGCCCACGAATTTCGATTCGTGGGCGTTTTTGTTTCTGGTCGCTTCGAAAAACATCCAGTCCCTGCCGGTCAGCATCAATATCAAATATCTTTCGCGATTGGAAGGTAAAACAGGCGTATCGCGCAGAAAAAGACCTTCGCCTGCGGCTGCTTATCAGCGCCATCACGAAAGCGCGGATTGTTAGCGCTCAGCTTTGCTATGATAAAAGTACAAGTAACCTAAGCCAAGCGGCGCGATGAAAATGGCTAGCACCCAACAAAACGTCATCATTACAATCTTGAACGACAGCATTAGAATCGCACTCCCAAAAAAGACATTCTCACCCAGAATGAAGTTCATCACGCTCTCGTAGACGAACCGCGAATACGGATACAGCAGCGTGTTCACTGCGAACACCAGCAGCATCGGCATGTGAAGCGCATGTTTCCCATCGCCTGAACTCATCACCAAGTAGATGAATATCGGAAAGATTAGTCCGAAAATAAACTGACGAACATAGTACGCGGTTGACAAGCCGCCGAAAGTCTTCGCTATGACTGGGTGCATCGATATCTCCTCTGGTTAACTGGTGACAATAACGTAGCAGCTAAAAGCTAGACGGGGAGTCAGTTTATAGCTGTCGCGTCCTCGGCACCCCGGTAATCCCCCCATTTTTAGAGCGCGCTAAAAGTAGAGGTTAAGCGGCCAAGGCAAGCTTCTGTTTTGGGGTGATGCCACCAAGTGCCATGTTCGGCCGGTCGTGATTGTAAGTCCATAGCCATCGGGCTGCAAAATCTTGTATCTCATCGAGAGTGTCGAATAAGTGATGGGCCAGCCAATCGTAGCGCACCGTGCGGTTATAGCGCTCGACATAGGCGTTCTGCTGCGGCTGTCCGGGCTGGATGAAGTCAATGCGGATGCCGCGCCT
>CAUPRW010000066.1:0-31848 GCA_963513825.1 uncultured Duganella sp. | reverse complement strand
CTCTACTGGCTCAAGCAACCTGACACGTTCCAGATCACAAAACGCCAATTCGATGATGCTCTGGATCAGCTCGTTTCTATGGTTGCACGGTATGAACTATGAGGGGAAGGGTCAGGGTCAGTGCCGACATTCGGACATTTTTGAACTTTTACGTAATTAAAATGTTCAATTTTTTGTTTAAATGTCCGATTGTCGGCACTGACCCCGGTGGCTGACCCCGGTGGTTGGTTGCGTAATGTTTCTTTTCGTTTCTTTTTCCCTCGGCTAGCGGTCGATACCACTACTCAACAGGGATAACAATCATGAGCTTCGACCGCACGCTGACCCCGGACCAATTCGCCGCCGGCGGCACCCGCTTGATCCTCGGCTTGACCGCCGCCGATATCGCCAGCTTGTCCATCGACCAGGTCGTGGCGATGACGACCGCGCAGGCCAATGCGCTGAGCGCGGCGCAACTGTCGGCGCTGCCGCCGTCCAGCCTGGCCGCGCTCGAGCCGCGCGACGTGGCCGCCTTGCGCGCGTATTCGCTGGGGGTGGCTTCGCAGTCGAGCTCGTTCATGGCGGCGCTCGACGCCGGCCAGGCGGCGGCCTTGACGCGCGGCCAGGTCCTGCTGTTGAGCGCGCGCGGCATCGCCGGCCTGCGGCCCGAGGCGCTGGCCGCGCTCGGCACCGGCGGCGCCGCGGCGCTGGCCGTGTCGGCCGTGGCCGCGCTGACGCCGGCGCAGATCGGCGCGCTCGCGCCCGACCAGATCGCCGCGCTGAGCGTGGGCCAGATCGCGGCGCTGGCGCCACGCCACGCCGACGGCGCCGACCTGTTCGCCGATGGCCAGATCGCCGCGCTGTCGACCAAACAGGTGGCGGCGCTGGCGACGGCCATGCTGGCGCAGTTGACCGCCAACGAGATCGCCGCCTTCGAGACCGCCGACGTGGCCGCGCTGACGGCGCGCCAGCTCGCCGTGCTCGGCGTGGACCAGGTGCGCGCCTTCGGCCTCGACCAGTTGGCGACGCTGACCGCGCGCCAGGCCCCGGCGCTAGGCGGCGCGCAGCTGCGGGCGCTCGACGCCGAGCGCGTGCGCGCGCTCGGCACGGCCGTCATCGCGGCGCTGACCACGGCCCAGATCGACGCCTTGCAGGCCGGCCAGTGGCAGGCGCTGACCTCCGCCCAGCTCGGCGCGTTGACGCCGCGCCAGTTCGCCGTGCTGGCGGCCGACGACATCGCCGCGCTCGACCCGTCCGCGCTGCCCGCGCTGCGCGGCGCCGTGTTCGCCGCGATGACGTCGGCGCAACTGGCCGCGCTCGACGCCGGCGACGCCGATTTCGGCGCCTTCACCACGGCGCAGGTGGCCGCGCTGGGCCCGGCGGCGCTGGCCGGCCTGACGGCGCGCCAGGCGGCGGCGCTGACCGCCGCCCAGGCCAGCGCGCTGGGCGCGGCGCAGTTGGGCGCCTTGTCGCAGGAGGCCGTCGCCATGCTCGCCGCCGACGACGTGGCGGCGTTGAAGGTGGCGGCCATTGCCGGCCTCAAGACCGCGCAGATGGCCGCGTTGTCCGGCGAGCAGCTGGCGGCGCTGACGACGGCGCAGGCGGCCATGCTCGGCGCCGCCCAGGTGAATGCGCTGGGCGAGGCCGCTTTCATGGCGCTCGAGACGGCCGATCTGGCCGCGCTCGGCGCCGGCGTGGTCCGCGCCCTGGACCAGCGCCTGCTGGCGCTGCTCGACGCCGACCACATCGCCGCGTTGACCCCGGCCCAGATCGGCGTGCTTGGCGCGGCCAGCCTGAACGCCTTGAGCGAGGCGCAGTTCCAGGCGCTGGGCACGGCGCAGATCGCCCGCCTGGGCGCGGCGCAGTTCGCCGGCTTGTCGATCGACCATGTGGCCGCGCTGGCGCCAGAGGCGATCGCGGCCCTGCAGCCGGCCGCGCTCGCGGCGATGGGCGCGGCGCAGCTGGCCGCGCTCGGCGGCGACGCCGCCCGCATCGCCGACCTGCGCCCGGCCCAGTTCGCGCAGTTGCGCGCCGTCGCGCTGGCCGGCCTGACGGCGGCGCAGGCGGTGGCGCTGACCACCGCGCAGGCGGCCACGCTGGGTTCGGCGCAGATGGCGGCGCTGTCCACCGACGCCGTGGCGGCGCTGGAGGCGGCCGATTTCGCCGCGCTGGGCTCGGCCGCGATCAACGGCCTGGGCACGGCGCAACTGGCGGTGCTGGGCAACGACCAGTTGCTCGGCTTGACCACCGCGCAGGCGGCCGGCCTGGGCAGCGCGCACGTGGCCGCGCTGTCGAGCGATGTGATGGCGGCGCTGAGCACGGCGCAGATCGCGGCGCTGCGCACCGGCGCCATCGCCGGCCTGCGCGCCGACCAGTTGCGGGCGTTGAGCGGCGGGCAAATCAACGCCATGAGCGCGGCGCAGATGGCCACGCTCGGCAGCGCGCAGTTCGCCGCGCTGTCGGCCGACATCGTCGCCGGCATGGAGCTTGGCGACCTGGCCGCGCTGGGCACCGGCGTGATCGCCGGCCTGTCCGCCGAGCAGCTCGCCGCGCTCGACACGCGCCAGGTCGCGGCGCTGACGGCGCGCCAGATCGGCGCGCTGTCGACCGCGCACGTGGCCGGCCTGAGCGCCGAGCAGATCGCGGCGATGACCGCGACCCAGTTCGCCGCGTTCGGCTCCCGGCAGTATCAGGCCTTCTCGGCTGACGACGTGGCCGCCATCGGCAGCCGGCAGGTGGCCGCCTTGTCGACGCAGGTGATCGCCGCGCTGGGCACGCGCCAGCTGGCCGAGTTCTCGACCGCGCAGCTCGCCGCGTTGAGCGCGACCCAGGCGGCGGTGCTGGTCTCCGACCAGCTGCGCGATCTGGCGCTGGCGGCGTTGAACACGGCGGCGGTGGCGGCGCTGGCCACGGCGGCGATCGCGCAGATGCAGCCGGCGCAGTTGCACAGCTTGGGCACGGCGCAGATCGCCGCGCTCACCACGCGCCAGATCGCCGCCTTGTCGAGCGCCAACCTGGCCGGCGGCGACATCCTCACCACCGACCAGATGGTGGCGCTGACGTCGGCCCAGGTGGCGGCGCTGGGCAAGTCGCTGCTGGCGGCGATGAGCACGGCCGATCTGGCGGCGATCGAAGTGCGCGACCTGCCGGCGATGGGCAGCGCGCAACTGGCGGCGCTGTCGACCGCGCAACTGGGCGCGCTGACGGCGGCGCAGGCGGCCGCCTTCGGCACCGCGCAGACGGCCGGGCTGAGCGCGGCGCAACTGGCGGCGTTGACGGCGGCCAGGGTGGCGCCGGTGGCGCCAGGGGCGATGATGGTGGAAGGCGGCGCGCCGCTCGGCATGCGCGTGGGCGGCATGGTGCGGGCGATGGCCGCGTTCGAAGCGGTCGCGCCGGAATCGACGCCGGCGACGGGCGCGCTCGATGCGACGGCGGTTGCTTCGTTGCGGGCGGCGTCGGCCGGCGTGGCGCTACTGGCCAGCCACCTGCAGCGCTACGAAACGCCGGGCGGCGGCGCGCAGGCCGGCAGCGCCGGCGTCAAGTTGACCGCGCTGGCCGCGCCCGAGCGGCAGCAAGTGCTGTTCAGTAGGGCGGATTAGCGGGCAAGGCCCGCCAATCCGCCCGGGGGCCCTTCGAAAAGGCGGCCTACCTGGCCGGTAGGCCTTGAGAGCGCGCAGCGCGTAATCCGCCAAGCGCCGCCGATGACGCCTGACGGATCGCGCCGCGCCAAACCGCGCCGCGAACCGCGAAATCTACAGCGGCTGGAACACCCCGGCCGCCTTATTCTTCCGCACATTATCCCAAGCAAAGATCTTCCCATTCATCGCCACATACACACCGGGCGCCAAGGTCTGCGCCACGCCGCAGGCGAAGCCCAGATTAAACAGCGCATCCGAATTGGCGATCTCGTACGGCACCATGGCGCCGGTCAGCACGATCGTCTTGCCCAGCTCCGCCGGCCCCAGCACCATGGCCGTTTGCGGCATCGTGTCGGTGCCGTGGATGATGACGATCGCCTTCTCGGCGCACGCCGCGCACGACGCCAGGATGCGGGCGCGGTCGGCGTCGACCATGTCGAGCGAATCCATCAGCGGCAACGTCTCGAGCGCGACGTCGACCGTGAGCCGGCAGCGTTCCAGCAGCGCCGGCACGTGGCTGTCGGCGAAGCCGAGCGTGCCGTTCAATTCGTTGTAGTGTTTGTCGAAGGTGCCGCCGGTGGCGAGGATGCGCAGGGTCATGATAAAAGCTCAAGCTGGTGAAAATGACCTGCATCATACCCCAAACCCCCGATACAAAAGAGTGTGAAAAAGACGGCGCGGCGGGCTGGAAAGTTGGGCATACTATGTCTACACTGGTTTCTTTTGTCCGTTCCCACACCATGAAAGCCCTTGCTCCCGGCACAGTTATTTTCCACCGCCACCGCGGCTACGGCGTCATCACGACGGTCAACCTGCTGACCGGCTGGATCAGCGCCCGCTTCGGCAGCGAGTCGCGCACGCTCGACCTGAACCTGTCGACCGACGAGGTGCAGTTCGCCGACGGCGAGGCCATCCTGTTCCGCCGCGCGCCGCCCGACCGCATGCCCCACGCGCGGCTGATGGCGATGGTGCGCGCGCTGCACCGCGCCGGTTATCAAAAGCTCTATCTGTATTCCTGGCCCAAGCCGTCCGGCCTGCACTGGCGCTGGCACTTGTTCACCGGCCGGCGCGACTGGATGCAGCGCTCGTGGCGCGAGGGCTGGTACGGCTCGGGGGCCGACTACAACGTCAATCCGGTGATGGGCTGGGGCGACACGCCCGGCGCCACCACCGAGGAATTGATCCACGCGCTGGCCAGGTTCGATCCGCAGGGGCTGGCGCAGGCGCTGGGGCGCGACGAGGACCACGCCGCCTGGTTCGACAGCGTGTGCGAGGCGCTGCTGCCCGGCTACATGTACAGCCTGGACATGCAGCGGCCCGACAGCGGCCCGCTGACCGACATGCCGCCGGTGCCGGTGATCCCGGTGCGCGCGACGCTGCCGCCATACACTGGTCCGGAGATCGGCTGGCCCCCCGGCTGGGCCGGGCTGTGGAACAAGGTGCACGCGATGCCGGCACCGCGCATCAACCTGACGGGCCTGCCCGAAGTACCCGAGCAAACGGACTAGACAACGCTTGGCGGATTGGCGAAGCGTGATCCGCCAAGCGCCGCCCACATCACCGCGCGTTAGCCCGATACTCCGGGTTATGAATCTTGTCGCAAGCCCCGGCCGCGAAATCGACGATGTTCTGAAACGCGTGCCGGAAATAGAGCTCATAGCTATCGCGCTCCACGTAACCCAAGTGCGGCGTGGCCAGCACAGTCGGAATGCGCAGCAGCGGCGCATCGGCGCCCAGCGGCTCGGTCTCGAACACATCGATCGCCGCGCCCCCGGGCCGGCCCTGGTTCAGGGCCCGTTCCAGCGCCCCCGGCGCCACCAGCTCGGCGCGGCTGGTATTGACGAACAGCGCCATCGGCTTCATGCGCGCCAGATCGTCGGCCGTGACGATGCCGCGCGTATCGGCATGCAGCCGCAGGTGCAGGCTGAGCACATCGGCCTCGCCGAAGAAGGCCTCGCGCGCATCGGCCGCCGCGTAGCCATCGGCCACCGCCTTGTCGCGGCTGGCCTGGCTGCCCCAGACCAGCACCCGCATGCCGAACGCCCGGCCATACCCGGCCACCAATTGCCCGATCTTGCCGTATCCCCAAATCCCCAGGGTGCGGCCCTTGAGCACCACGCCCAGCCCGTTGAGTTGCGGGTTGACCGACGCCGTCTGCCACAGCCCGTCCTTCAGGTTGGCCGCGTACGGCGCGATCTTGCGCGCGGCGGCCATGATCAGCGCCCACGTCAGCTCGGCCGGCGCGGTCGGCGAGCCGACGCCCTCGGCGATGGCGATGCCCAGTTCGGTCGCGGCGGCGACGTCGACATGGCCGGCCAGCTTGCCGGTCTGCGAGATGAGCTTGAGGTTGGGCAGCTTGGCCAACAGCGCGCGGTTGAGGGCCGTGCGCTCGCGGATCAGCACGACGGCGTCGAAGGGCGCCAGCCGGATGGCCAACTGGCCCAAGCCTTTTGTTGTGTTGTTGAAAACTTTAACCTCGTGCCCGCGTAATAAATCGAAGCAGTCGAGGCTGGCGGTTGCGTTCTGGTAATCATCGAGTATGGCGATTTTCATGGAAGTTAGCCGATGTTGATGTGGAATCCGTAGCGAAATAACAGTGTCAGAAAGAAGCTGAATAGCTTACTACTTCAGTCAACTAATTCTCCTACATTTTTGATTGAATCGCCTGTTACCGGGTGTACAATCGCTCAAAAAATGAACAACTCCCCACCGAAAAGAGTTGTGCGCTGGTGAACATGCCTGGCGCTTTTGATAATACCGCCGTGATCCGCCGCCCCATTTCGAATGGGCCAAGCCACAAGCTGACGAGGATCCCGCCGTAGAGACCCAGAATTCTTAATTGTATTGGAGGTACTATGAATCAGCCCGTCATGGGTGGCGTTGCCACATTGAACGTCCCAGCTTACATCAAACAACAAAAACTGATCAATTGGGTGGCGGAGATCGCCGCGTTGACCAAACCGGACCGCATCTACTGGTGCGACGGCTCGCAGGAAGAGTACGACCGCCTGTGCGCTGAAATGGTCGCCGCCGGCACCATGAAAAAGCTGAACCAGGAAAAGCGTCCGAACTCCTACCTGGCCTGCTCGGACCCGACCGACGTCGCCCGTGTCGAAGACCGCACCTACATCTGCTCGGCCACCAAGGAACAAGCCGGCCCGACCAACAACTGGATGGCCCCGGACGACATGCGCGCCACGCTCAACCCGTTGTTCGACGGTTGCATGGTCGGCCGCACGATGTACGTCGTGCCGTTCTCGATGGGCCCGCTGGGCTCGCCGATCGCGCACATCGGCGTCGAACTGTCGGACTCGCCTTACGTCGCCGTCAACATGCGCATCATGACGCGCATGGGCAAGGCCGTCTATGACGTGCTGGGCACGGACGGCGAATTCGTGCCGTGCGTGCACACCGTCGGCGCGCCGCTCAAGGCCGGCCAGAAAGACGTGGCATGGCCATGCAACCCGACCAAATACATCGTCCACTACCCGGAAACGCGCGAAATCTGGTCCTACGGTTCGGGCTACGGCGGCAACGCGCTGCTGGGCAAGAAATGCTTCGCGCTGCGCATCGCCTCCAACATGGGCCACCAGGACGCGGCCAAGGACGGCATGGGCTGGCTGGCCGAACACATGCTGATCCTCGGCGTCGAATCGCCTGAAGGCAAAAAGCATTATGTCGCGGCGGCCTTCCCTTCGGCCTGCGGCAAGACCAACTTTGCCATGCTGATTCCGCCGGCGAGCTTCGACGGCTGGAAAGTGACCACCATCGGCGACGACATCGCCTGGATCAAGCCGGGCGCCGACGGCCGCCTGTACGCCATCAATCCGGAAGCCGGCTACTTCGGCGTGGCCCCGGGCACCAACGAAAAGACCAACTTCAACTGCATGGCCTCGATGCGCGAGAACACCATCTTCACCAACGTCGCGCTGACCGACGATGGCGACGTCTGGTGGGAAGGCTTGTCGAAGGAAGCGCCGGCGCACCTGATCGACTGGCAGGGCAAGGACTGGACGCCGGCCTCCGGCACCAAGGCCGCGCACCCGAACGCGCGCTTTACCGTCGCCGCCACGCAGAACCCGGTGATCGACGCGGCCTGGGACGATCCGGCCGGCGTGCCGATCTCGGCCTTCATCTTCGGCGGCCGCCGCTCGACCACCGTGCCGCTCGTCACCGAGGCGCGCAACTGGGTCGAAGGCGTCTACATGGCCGCGACCATGGGTTCGGAAACGACCGCCGCCGCCGCCGGCCAGATGGGCGTCGTGCGCCGCGACCCGTTCGCCATGCTGCCGTTCATGGGCTACAACATGAGCGACTACTTCCAGCACTGGCTCAACCTCGGCGAAAAGCTGGGCAAGGTCAACGCCGCCACGCTGCCGAAGATCTACTGCGTCAACTGGTTCCGCACGGACGACCAGGGCCACTTCGTCTGGCCCGGCTTCGGCGACAACATGCGCGTGCTCAAGTGGATGCTCGAACGGATCGAAGGCTCGGCCGGCGGTATCGAAAACATCTTCGGCACCACGCCGCGCTTCGGCGACCTGAAGTGGGACGGCATTCCGTTCTCGCCGGAGGAGTTCGAAACGATCACCTCGATCGACAAGGACGCCTGGCGCGAAGAGTTGAAACTGCACGAAGAGCTGTTCACCAAGCTGGCTTACCACCTGCCGAAGGAACTGACGGCCGTCAAAGCCGAACTCGAGCAGCGCCTGGCGTAATTGCTGTTTGCCACGTCAACACGTAGGGCGGATTAGGCGGCACGCCGTAATCCGCCATCCATGAGCCGCCGACGGCGCGTGCCTAGGCGGATTACGCCGCGCTAATCCGCCCTACGTTTATGTCCCATCTCATCATCTTCGACTTCGACGGCACGCTGGCCGATACCTTCGCCAGCTTTGTCGGCGTGTTCGACCAGGCCGCCGGCAAATACGGCTTCCGGCCCCTCGACCGCGCGCGCCAGGGCGTCCTGCGCGGCATGGATGCCCGACAGATCATGGCGCATCACGACATCCCGCTGTGGAAAGTGCCCGCCATCGCCCGCTTCATGCGCGCCGCCATGGCCGCGGACATCGCCAACATCACCCCCTTCGCCGGCATCGACGGCGTGCTGCGCGCCCTGCACGCGCAAGGCGTCACGCTCGCCATCGTCACCTCCAACTCGCGGGCCAACGTGCGCGCCATTCTCGGCCCGGACCTGGTCGCGCTGTTTGGCCACGTCGAATGCGGCGCATCCTTGTTCGGCAAACCGGCCAAGATACGCAAGGTCCTCGCCGCCACCGCGGTGGCGCCCGAGCACGCGATGCTGATCGGCGACGAAATCCGCGACGCCAAGGCCGCCGCCGACGCCGGCATCGACTTCGGCGCCGTCGCCTGGGGCTTCAACGAAGTCGACGCGCTGGCCGCACACCATCCGCGCCGCATCTTCCGCCACGTCGACGAACTGCTCGAGCTCAGCGCGGATACTGCGCCGCTTCGCCAAGGATGACCTTCGGCTCGAGGTACGCGTCGAGCCCATAGGGCCCGAACTCGCGGCCGATGCCGGACTGCTTGAAGCCGCCGAACGGCGCGATCAGGTCGTCGTGCACGCCGTTGATATGCACCCGGCCCGCGATCAGGCGGCCGGCCACCGCGTTGGCGCGCGCCAGGTCGGTCGAGCTGACGTAGGCCTGCAAACCATACGGCGTATCGTTGGCGATGGCCACCGCCTCGTCCTCGGTCTCGTAGGTGAGGATGGACAGCACCGGCCCGAAGATCTCCTCCCTGGCGATGGTCATCGACGGCGTGACGTTGGCAAACACCGTCGGCTTGACGAAATAGCCGTCCTCCAGCCCCTGCGGCTTGCCAGGCCCGCCGGTCAGCAGCTCGGCGCCTTCGTCGATGCCGATGCGGATGTAGCGCTGCACGCGCTCGTACTGCTTGCTGGTGACGACCGGTCCCAGGGCCACGCCCTCGTCGCGCGGATCGCCCACCTTGACAGCTTCCGCCGCCGCCTTGGCCAGCCGCTTGACCTGTTCGAGCCGGTGCGCCGGCACCAGCAGGCGCGTGCCGGCGATGCAGGCCTGGCCGTTGTTCATGAAGCAGGCCTGGATAGCCATTGGTATCGCCTTGTCAAAATCGGCGTCGTCGAGCAGCACGTTGGCGCTCTTGCCGCCCAACTCCAGCGTGACCCGCTTCATCGTGTCTACCGCCGCGCGCGCGATGGTCTTGCCGACCAGCGTGGAGCCGGTGAAGGAGATTTTGTCGATGTCCGGATGGGCGCTGATCTCGGCGCCGACCACGTCGCCGCGTCCATTGACGATGTTGACCACGCCCGGCGGCAGGCCGGCCTCGTGGAAGCACTCGGTGAGGATCTGGTTTTGCACCGCGCTCAATTCGCTCGGCTTGACCACCACCGTGCAGCCGGCCGCGATGGCGGTGGCGACCTTGTTGGCGATGAACCAGGCGCTTGAGTTCCACGGCGTGATGATGCCGACCACGCCCACCGGCTCGAGCACCACCTTCGACACGCCTACGGTTTTGACGAAGGCGTGATCGTCCATGACCTTTTTCACGTCCAAAAACATCCTGGCGGTGTAGCGCGAGCGCCCGACGCTGGTCTTGAGCGGGCCGCCGTATTCTTCGACCAGCGCGCGGGCCGCGTCGTCCGCGCGCGCGGCGACGGCGTCGTGCAGCTTTTGCAGCCAGGCGCCGCGCTGCGCCCTGGTGGTGCGGGAGAAGGCGGGGAAGGCTGCCCTGGCGGCGGCGATGGCGCGGCGCGTGTCCTCGGCGTCGCCCAGCCGCACCTGGCCGGTCAAGCGGCCGCTGGTGGGGTCGATGAGATCGGCCATTTCGGTCCCGTGCGGGGTGACGAATTGTCCGTTGATGTAAATGTGTTCGATGTTGCGCATGGCTGGCTCCTGTTTCGGTCTGGTGGAATAGGTGCGACCATTGTAGAAATCGCGGCGTGCGCGCGTTAGTGCGGTTCCTGCCCGATCTTTGCCTGATTCTGCCTGTCGCATCAAAACACGCTTCGCACCCTGGTTTGCGCTTTCCGTCACAAAAACCCACCGCCGCGCCAGCGTCTGTTTTACAGTGCATGCTCGACCCTTTTTATGGATAGTCCCAAATGAAGCTGACCACCACCCGCCTCGGCGCCGCCAGCGCGCTGCTGTTTTCGCTGCTGCTCGGACCCGCCCACGCCCAGTCCACGGCCGCCGCGCCGGACCTCGAGGGCCGCCGCGCCGCGCTCAATAGCCTCATCAAGGAGCAGTGGGAATACACGATGCGCAACAGCCCCGAATGGGCGTCGCTGCTGGGTGACAAGCGTTACAACGACAGGTGGTCCGACTTTTCGCAGGCGGGCATCGAGGCGGACATCAAGGCCAGCGGCGAATTCCTCCAGCGCTTCGAGGCGGTCGACACGAGCGGCTTCCCGCTGCAGGAGCAGTTGAACCGCGAGCTGATGGTGCGGCAGCTGCGCCAGAACGTCGACGGCGCCCGCTTCAAGGACTGGGAGATGCCGTTGGCGCAGAATTCCGGCGTCCACATCGACACGCCGATGATCGTCTCGGCGCTGCCGTTCGACACCGTCAAGGATTACGAGGACTACATCAAGCGCCTGCAATCGCTGCCCAAGCTGTTCGACGAAACGCGCGTGCAGATGGAGAAGGGCGTTGGCGACCATCTGATGCCGCCGCAGTTTCTGATCCCGAAGATCGTCAAGCAGTGCGAGGACGTGGCGGCGATGGCGCCGGCCAAGTCGCCGTATGCCGAGCCGCTGAAAAAATTCCCGAAGGAGTTCTCGGCCGCCGACAAGGCGCGCCTGAGCAAGGAGGTGCTGGCGGCGGTGCGCAACCAGGTCAATCCGGCGTATAAAAAACTGGCCGTCTACACCAAGACCAAATACCTGCCGCACGGGCGCAAGGACGTGGGCATGTGGTCGCTGCCGGACGGCGTGGCGCGCTACGCCTTCAAGGCGAAAAATTCGACCACGACCGACCTGACGCCGGAGGCGATCCATCAACTCGGCCTGTCGGAGGTCGCGCGCATCGAAGGGCAGATGCTGGCGACGGCGCAAAAGCTGGGCTTTGCCGATCTGAAGACGTTCAACAAGGCGCTGGCCGCCAATCCGGCCACGCATCCAAAGTCGCGCCAGGAGATCATCGACCTGTATCAGAAATACACGGACCAGATGTACACGCAACTGCCGCAGCAGTTCGGCGTGCTACCGAAGGCGAAGGTGGAGATCATCAAGGTCGAGGAATTCCGCGAGAAGGGCGCCTCCGCCGCCGCATACATGCCCGGTTCGCCGGACGGCAAGCGCCCGGGACGCGTGATGGTCAACACCGGCGAATTCAAGGACCGCTCGACGATCAGCATCGAGACCACCGCGCTGCACGAGGGCGTGCCGGGCCACCACATGCAGCTGTCGATCGCGCAGGAGATCGACGGCCTGCCGATGTTCCGCCAGCAGGGCGGCTATACCGCCTACACCGAGGGCTGGGCCTTGTACTCGGAGCGTCTGGGCGAGGAGCTGGGCTTCTTCAAGGACCCATACAGCTACTACGGCCACCTGCAGGATGAAATGCTGCGCGCGATCCGCCTGGTGGTCGACACCGGCCTGCACTACAAACAGTGGAACCGCCAGCAGGTGGTGGACTTCTTCCACGACCACTCGGGCATCGAGGAAGTGGACGTGCAGAGCGAGACGGACCGCTACATCGTCTGGCCGGGGCAGGCCCTGGGCTACAAGATCGGCCAGCTGAAGATTCTCGAGCTGCGCGACTACGCCCGCAAGGAGTTGGGCGCCGGCTTCGACATCCGCAAGTTCCACGACCAGGTGCTGGGCGCCGGCGCGTTGCCGATGGACGTGCTGGAAAAGCACATCAAGGACTGGGTGGCGGACGAAAAGCGCACGGTGACGACCAGCTAAGCGCGAACCTCAAACCCGCAACGCGGCCGAAAGGGGTCGTACCCGGCGGGTACGACCCCTGCGTCCGGGGTGCGGGTTGCGCGTCAGGCGAAGCGCAGTTTTTTCACATCCTGCATCGGCGGGGCGCCGAACAGGCGCCGGTACTCGCGGCTGAACTGCGACTGGCTCTCATAGCCAACCTTGTAGGCGGCGGTGCCGGCGTCGATATCGCCATTGAGCAGCAAGGTGCGCGCCGCCTGCAGGCGCAGCTGCTTCTGGTACTGCATCGGGCCCATCGTCGTCACCGCCTTGAAGCGGTGGTGCAGGCTCGAGACGCTCATATTGGTCGCGGCGGCCAGGTCCTCCACCTTGACTGGCTGGTCGTAACGGTCCTTGAGCCAGGCGATCGCCTTGCTGATGCCGCGGTCCTGCTGGTCGAGCACCACGTTCTGATACAGCTGCCGGCCGAATGCCCCGGTCAGCAGGCGGTAGATGATTTCCCGCTTCAATCCCACCGCCAGAAACGCCGCCTCCGCCGCCGGCGCGTCCAGCAAATGAACCAGCTTGCTCAACGCCTCCAGCAGGCCGGCATCGGATTTGCCGACGAAAGCGCCGCGCACCGGCTGCGCGCCGTCGTCCATGACGATGCGCGCCTCGGCCACGATGGCTGCGATTTCCTGCGGATCGAATTCGATGTTCAGCAGCAGATACGGCTGCCCCGGTGTGGCGTTGAGCACCTGCCCGGAGGCCGGCAGATCGACCGACACGACGAGATATTCACCGGCACCGTAGTCGAGGACATCGGTTCCGAGGTGAATGCGTTTGCCGCCTTGAAGAATCACGCAGCACGAGGGCTTGAGCACCCCGCGCGTGACCGTCGTCGGCTGCGAGGACCGCAGCAGCGAAAAAAACGGGATCGCCGTCTCGTACCGCCTGTCGTCGCGCGCGAACCGGCCGACGATGTCGATCATACGATCGAGCGGTGAGAGAGGGAGCTCCCGTTTCATGGTGGCTTACTTCAACAGCGGCACCAGATACTTGCCGGTGACGCTGGCCGGGTTCTTGGCCACGTCCTCCGGCGTGCCGGCGGCGATGATCTTGCCGCCGCCCGCGCCGCCTTCGGGACCCAGATCGATCACCCAGTCGGCCGTCTTGATCACGTCCAGATTGTGCTCGATGATGACCAGCGTATTGCCCTGGTCGCGCAGGCGGTGGATCACCTTCATCAGCAAATCGATATCGTGGAAGTGCAGGCCGGTGGTGGGCTCGTCTAGGATGTACAAGGTGCGGCCCGTGTCGCGCTTGGACAGCTCGAGCGACAGCTTGACGCGCTGCGCCTCGCCGCCCGACAGCGTGGTCGCGCTTTGACCGAGCTTGATGTAGCCCAGGCCCACATCCAACAAGGTATGCAGCTTGCGCGCGATCAGCGGCACCGGCTTGAAGAACTCGTGCGCGTCCTCCACCGTCATGTCGAGGATCTCGGTGATGTTCTTGCCCTTGTACTGGACTTCGAGCGTTTCGCGGTTATAGCGCTTGCCGTGGCAAACGTCGCACGGCACGTAGACGTCCGGCAGGAAGTGCATCTCCACCTTGATCACGCCATCGCCCTGGCAGGCCTCGCAGCGGCCGCCCTTGACGTTGAACGAAAAGCGCCCGGCGCTGTAGCCGCGTTCTTTCGCCACCGGCACCGTCGAGAACAGGTCGCGGATCGGCGTGAACAAACCGGTGTAGGTCGCCGGGTTCGAGCGCGGCGTGCGGCCGATCGGCGCCTGGTCGACGGCGATGACCTTGTCGAAGTGTTCCAGGCCGCTGATCGAATCGTGCGGCGAAGGCTCGGTCTGCGAACCATACAGGTGGCGCGACAGCGCCGGGTACAGCGTATCGTTGATCAGCGACGATTTGCCGGAACCGGAAACGCCGGTCACGCACGTCATCAGGCCGACCGGCAGGTGCAGGTTGACCTTCTTCAGGTTGTTGCCGGTGGCGCCGGTGATGACCAGCTGCTTGTCCGGATCGGCGGCGTGGCGCTTCTTCGGCACGGCGATCTTCAGCGTGCCGTTCAAATACTGCGCCGTCAGCGACTGCTTGTTCTTGAGGATGTCCTTGAGCGTGCCCTGGGCGATGATGTCGCCGCCATGCACGCCGGCGCCCTTGCCCATGTCGACGATGAAGTCGGCGGTGCGGATCGCGTCCTCGTCGTGCTCGACCACCAGCACGCTGTTGCCGATGTCGCGCAGGTGCTTGAGCGTTTCGATCAGGCGGTCGTTGTCGCGCTGGTGCAGGCCGATCGACGGCTCGTCGAGCACGTACATCACGCCCGTCAGGCCGGAGCCGATCTGCGACGCCAGGCGGATACGCTGCGCCTCGCCGCCGGACAGCGTATCGGCGCTGCGGTCGAGCGACAGGTAATCGAGGCCGACGTTGTTGAGGAACTTCAGGCGCGAGATGATCTCCTTGACCACGCGGTCGGCGATCTCTTTCTTCGCGCCCTTGAGCTTCAGCTGTTCGAAGAACGACAGCGTATCGCGCAGCGGCTTCTCGGCGATCTCGTAGATGGCCTTTTCCTGCTTGCCGGTGCCGACCTTCACGTAGCGCGCCTCGATGCGCAGGCGCGCGCCTTCGCACGACGGGCACTTCTTCTCGTTGATGAACTTCGCCAGTTCCTCCTTGACGGCCATCGAATCGGTCTCGCGGTAGCGGCGCGCCAGGTTGGTGACCACGCCCTCGAACGCGTGCTCCTTGACGACGGTGCGGCCGCGCTCATTCACATACGTGAACGGGATATGCGTTTTGCCCGAGCCGTGCAGGATCACTTCCTGCGCCGTCTTCGGCAGCTGTTCGTACGGCAGGTCCAGATCGAACTCGTAGTATGCCGCCAGGTTCGACAGCATCTGGAAGTAGAACTGGTTGCGGCGGTCCCACCCCTTGACGGCGCCGGAGGCGAGCGACAGGTTGGGGAAGGCGACGATGCGTTTAGGGTCGAAGAACTCGATGTGACCGAGGCCGTCGCACTCCGGGCACGCGCCCATCGGGTTATTGAACGAGAACAGGCGCGGCTCGAGCTCCTGCAGCGAATAGCCGCAGGTGTTGCAGGCGAATTTGTTGGAGTAGACGTGCTCCGTGCCGCTATCCATCTCCAGCGCCACGGCGCGGCCATCGGCCAGGCGCAGCGCGGTCTCGAAGCTCTCGGCCAGGCGCTGCTTGATGTCGGCGGTCACCTTCACGCGGTCGATCACCACGTCGATGGTGTGCTTCTCGGTCTTCTTCAGCTTGGGCAGGTCGTCGACTTCATAGATCTTGGCGGCGGCGGTGCCGCTTTGCACGCGGAAGCGCACGAAGCCCTGCGCCTGCATCTGCTCGAACAGGTCGGAATGCTCGCCCTTGCGGTTGGCCACCACGGGCGCGAGGATCATCAGCTTGGTATCGTCGGGCATGGCCAGCACGGCGTCGACCATTTGCGAGACCGTCTGCGCGGCCAGCGCCTGGTCGGGATGGTTGATGCAGTAAGGCGTGCCGACGCGCGCGTACAGCAGGCGCAGATAATCATGGATCTCGGTCACGGTGCCGACGGTCGAACGCGGATTGTGCGACGTGGCCTTCTGCTCGATCGAGATGGCCGGCGACAGGCCCTCGATCAGATCGACGTCCGGCTTTTCCATCAACTGCAGGAACTGGCGCGCGTAGGCCGACAGCGATTCGACATAGCGGCGCTGGCCCTCGGCGTACAGCGTATCGAAGGCGAGCGACGATTTGCCGGAACCGGACAGGCCGGTGATCACGATCAGCTTGTTGCGCGGGAGGTCGAGATTGATGTTTTTGAGGTTGTGCGTGCGTGCGCCGCGGATGCGGATCTGTTCCATTGATTTGGCCTTTAGAGTCAACCCGTAACTATAGCCGGGTTTGGATATACTTGCGCCGGGCTTGATATGCATCGAACGTGCCCGCCTTGACACTGTATATAATACCAGTATTTTCTTGCGTCGTTTCAACCCACGCAAGCAAACGCGAGAAACGGTTGCGGATCGGCTACGGAGCAAGGTGGGGCGGATTAGACGTTCCGCCGTAATCCGCCAAGCGCCGCCAGGGACGCGGATTTGGGCCACCGGCGATGCTATAATCGTCGTTTAGCATCAGACAAACAGCCCGCCCCGCGCGGCCGTCGTTACTCAGGAGTTTTATAAATGGCATCAGTCAACAAAGTCATCATCGTCGGCAATCTGGGTCGCGATCCGGAAATTCGCTACATGCCTAGCGGTGACGCGATCGCCAACATTGCCGTGGCGACATCGTACAAATCGAAAGACCGCAACACCGGCGAGCAAAAAGAGCAGACCGAATGGCACCGCATCTCGTTCTTCGGCCGCCTGGCGGAAATCGTCGGCCAATACCTGAAAAAAGGCTCGTCGGTCTACGTCGAAGGCCGCCTGCAAACCCGCAAGTACACCGATAAAGACGGCGTCGAGAAATACGCGACCGACATCATCGCTGAGCAGATGCAAATGCTCGGTGGCCGTCAAGGCATGGGCGATGGCGGCGGCATGGACGACGGCGGCGGCTACGAAGCCCCGCCGCAGCGCCAGGCACCGGCGCCGCGTCCGCAAATGGCGCCACCTGCGCCACGTCCGGCACCGAAACCGGCGCCGAACTTCTCGGACATGGATGACGATATTCCATTCTAATCCTGTCGGCATAATGTTTTTTAAAAAACCCCGTAACTCGTTGACGTTACGGGGTTTTTTCATTTCCGGGACAGTTGCAAACAAGTATGGATGGCGGCCCTATCAAGGCTCATGTCGCGATTTTGCTCAAAACACCGACTGGTCCGGCCATCTATTAGGTCAGGGTGCTAATATTTTGAGCACGACAAGGGATTTTAGTTAAAATATTGGCATCAGCTGAATCGAACATGCCGGCCACTCCCGTGACACTTCAGCGTCAATGTCCCGCTGGTCAGCACCCATTGCACTAGGCGACACCGTTAGTCTCCCACTTGATTTGTGAAAGGAGTCATACATGACGCTGATTTCCAAGGAACGGCTGCGCCGGCTGCGGGAGCGCAAGCAAGACGAGCCTGAAAGCATGGCCGGTGGCGAGCCCGTTACGCAGCCAACCTATGAGGCCGTATGTGATGACGACCCGGGGCTGTTGCTGAGGTGTTGGAGGTTCATCCATTCCCGCCACACCTGGGGCGTCGAGCTGGTATTTGCTCTAGTGCTTGCGCTGTTCGCGCTAACGTGCTGGGCCTGCTTTAAGCGTGGGCCCAAGGCGCTCGCCGTCACCAGTCTGGACGATATGGGCAAGCTGGTGACGATCTTACTAAGTCCGCTTTTATTTGTCACCGCGCTGCAGTTTCTGTATTCCACGGGCGTGAAGCGGCGCGGTTCGGTGGCCATGATGCGGAGCGAGATTGTCAGTATTGCGCGGCTGTTTGCCGCAGCGAATATCGTCGGCGATTTCATCGACCTGTATTCCCGCAGTTGCTATGCCAGAGATACTTCAAAGCTCGGCTTTGCCAGCGTGGCCGGTAAGGAAAGCTACATGACGGTGTTCGACAAGAATATCGAGCACCTTGGATCGCTGCATGCGGTTTTGCTCGATCACATAGCGGCCTTTTACAGCTTTCTCAAAGCCTCACGCGATGCCACCGGTGCGCTCGCCAATTGGAACGACGCCTATCCCACGCGGCGTAAGCTCGATGATATCGTCGACATTATTTATCTATGCTTCCTGACGATGATGCATGGCCACCATGCGGTCAACCGCCTGTTTGAAAAGAGTGACAAAGCCCGCGCGGACTTGGTCAAGGATGTCTTCACCGGGCTGGAGCTGCAGTGTTATTTGTTTTTACTGCTGGCGGTCGACAAGGCTGATTACCGCTATGCCGCATTGACCTCGCGCTACGGCTATTACGCGCACCTCGCCGACAGATTTTGTTATGTCGACCTGTTCCTGACGGTGCCGATGTCGACGGAATTGAAGGCAAGCCTGCGCAAGTTCGCCAAAAAACTCGGAAAGACGCGTGGCGACCGACTCGAACTGAGGATGACCCGCGCTGCGTCGTAACACGGAGGCTTGATCTGCGCACGGTGCCAGAGAGCCGGGGCGAGCCGCCGACGCGCTCGACCACGCCAGCCAGGCCGGAGGGGCGTGCGTCGTCGGCATGGTACGGCGGCTCAGTAGTTCGTGCTGTTGAGCGGAACGTCGCGGTCCCACAAGGCATCGAAGCCCAACTCGTCGGCCAGTGCCGCGTGGCCGAACTGCGCGGGTTGGTCGATACGCGGATGCGCGACATCGGTGAGCGGCATGACCAGGCCCAGCGATAGGCGCCCGGGACGAAACAGATGGTCATGGACAGGGTGGTGCGGGTCGTTGCTCATGGATCCCCCCGGGTTGGCGACGTCGATCGTTCACCGGCTCGTAGCGGAAAACATACCCGCCGCGCGGTAGCTGTCGATGACGGTGTCGAACAGCCCGATATCGGCCCTGCCGCGCGCCATCAACTGCGCGCCGGAGACGGCGGCGAAAATCGCGCTGGCGCGTTGCTGCGCCTGCTCCTTGCCGGTCATGCCGGCCGCCTCCAGCATGCGCGCCAGCCAAGCCACGTTGACCTGCGCGAAGCGCTGGATCTCGTGCTGCACCAGGTCGGGCAAGTCGTCGTACTCGGCCGCCATGAAGCTGCACAGACACATGCGATTATCGTTTTCAAGGGACCGGCGGAAGGTTTGCGGATACGCCAGCAGGGCCTGTTCGGGACGGCCGCTGTCCACTGCCAGCGCCTCCAGCACGGCGGAAGAATCCTCCGCATAGCGCCTGGCCACCGCCGCCGCCAGGTCGGCCTTGCTGGGAAAGTGGTGGTACAGGCTGCCCGCCTTGATGCCGACCTTGTCCGCCAGCGCGCGCAGGTTCAGTCCGCCGTAGCCGTGGGCCTGGGCGATGCTGGTGGCGGCCGCCAGTATCTTGTCGACGGAATTGGGAGTGGAGGGAGTAGTCACGGCTGCCTTTTTAAAAAAACGGTTGACGAAGCGAAGTATAGCGCATATTGTTCAGCCTAACAAACGTTAGGCAGCAAGAAAAGTCCCGTTTGCCACGTCGTGTTGCCGCGCTATTCATTTCTATTTTTAAAGGAGCGCCGCACGCGAGCTGCGTTCCGATTTTTTGAAGTCGCAATACCTAACAAACGTTAGACAGCATTAAAAAGTGATCTTAACCCTCCGTCATTCTTTGAAAGGCAAGCCATGAAATCCGAACTCATTTACCAAGATGCCACCAAGCTGGCAGAACTCATCCGCACCAGGCAAGTGTCGCCGGTGGAGGTGATGCAGGCCCACCTCGACCGCATCGCGGCCGTCAACCCCGGCGTGAACGCGATCGTGACGATCGCCGATAACGCGCTGGCGGCGGCCAGGGCGGCCGAAACGGCGGTCCTCTCCGGCGCCCGGCTCGGGCCGCTGCACGGCGTGCCCTTCACCGCCAAGGATTCGATCGACAGCGCCGGCCTGGCGACGCAGCGCGGCTCGCCGATCTTCAAGGGCCGCGTGCCCGAGCTTGACGCCACCAGCGTGGCCCGGCTCAAGTCGGCCGGCGGCATTTTGCTCGCCAAGACCAACCTGCCGGAATTCTCGTACTGGATCGAGAGCGACAACCTGCTGTCGGGCGCGTCCAACAATCCATGGGACCTGAGCCGCACCCCCGGCGGCTCCAGCGGCGGCGAATCGGCGGCCATCGCCGCCGGCATGTCGCCGCTCGGCCTCGGGACCGACCTGGCCATCTCGATCCGCGGCCCGGCCGCGCAGACCGGCATCACCTCCATGAAGGCGACCCACGGCCGGGTACCGATGACCGGCATCTGGCCGCGCGCGCCGCGCCGCTTCTGGCACGTCGGCCCGATGGCGCGCTCGGTGCGCGATATCGCGCTCGCCTACTCGCTGCTGGCCGGCCCCGACGGCAAGGATGCGTTCGCCACCAGCACCGTCGAGTTCGACGCTGGGATCGGACGCCACCCGGCGCGTCCCTTGCGCGTCGGCTGGATGGTCGGCCCCGGCTTCGGCCCGGTCGATCCGGAGGTGGCGGCGACCGTCCAGGCGGCGGCCGAGGCGCTGCGCGGCGCCGGCGTGCAGGTCGAGCAGGTCGGCATTCCCGCGCTGGAACGCGACTTCGCGCTCGACGTGTTCAACAAGCTGCACGTGATGGAGATGAAACCGGCCTTCGCCGCCGCCACCGCCGGGCGCCGCCAGGACGAGCTCTACAAGATGGCCAAGACCATGCTGTCCCTGCCCGACACGTCGATGGCCGACTACATCGAGGCCGAGCAGGCCGCCGAACGGCTGCGCGATGGCTACGCCGACTACTTCTCGCGCTACGACGCGCTGATCACGCATGTGCTGCCGATCCCGGCCCACAAGCATGGCGTCGAATCGTTTGTCATCGACGGCCAGACCGTCGACGCCACCTACCTGCAGGGCGCGACCGTGCCGCTCAACGTCACCGGCTTGCCGGGCCTGGCGATGCGCTTTGGCACCAGCAAGGAGGGGCTGCCGATCAACGTGCAAATCGTCGCCAAGTGGCAGGCCGAATCGACCATCCTGCACGTCGCCGCGCTGCTCGAAGCGGTCAGCCCGGTGCGCGACCTGCGTCCGTCGCTGTAATCGCACCCGCCCCCTTTTGCATCGTCACGAAAGCATCGCCCTGGTATTCGGCCGGGAAATTGCTGCCGCGATAAAACAGCATTTGCATCGGCGCGGCATGGGCCGTTTAGCCGAGCGGCGTTGCCGTCGTGGGTTCTGTAGGTTACGCCACTGTGGCGCGGGTGTCGGACGCACTCCGTTGTACGGCGTTCAAGCGCGCGGCGGAGATTCCGGCCGCGGGCCGATGGCGGCCAGCATGGCGCCGCCGAGCAGCGCGACACTGAACCAGGCGAACCAATCGCCCCAGCGTGCGTACAAAGTGCGGGTATTGTGCAACGGTAGCTCGCCAATCAGGGTCGCATGCCCAAGTTCATCCGACGTTTCCGCGACGATGCGGCCAAGGTTGTCGGACAGGGTCAGGTTGCCGCGCAAGGCGGCGCGCGCGACGGCAAATCCGCTTTCGATGCCACGCATGACGGCCATGCGGCTGTGCATGCGTCCGTCCACGCCGAAGTCCCATGCAAAAAACAGCAAGCACGTCACGCCGGTCACCCGCAGCCGCCGGCCCCGGTCCGGCCCCGGCAGCAGGCCGACCGCGAGCGCCGCCGGCGCGAGCAACAGCAGGAAGGCGACACCCCAAATGCCCGCCAGGCTGGCGAACTGCACGAAGGGCAAAACGTCCAGTTGGCTGTACGCCAGGCTGCCGAAAGAGCCATGCGGCGACCCGCTAAACGTGACGAAGTCCATCGTCACCCACAACGCGGGAAACGCCACCGCCGCCAACGCATACCGTCGCAACAGCAACAGCCGGCGAAACAGCAGCAGGGCCAGCGCGAACGTCAATGCGGGACCGAGCGCGGCGATCACGCCCACCGGCAGCGGCAGCCCGATCACGGTGAGCAAGTAGTGCCACAGATTGAGCCCGGCGCAAGCGCCGGCGCACAGCGCGGCCAGCGCCGCGTGTTGCCAGCGCATGGCCGGTGCGAGCAGCAGCAGCGGCAACGGAGCGAGCCAGGCCAGCCACGGCTGCGGATGCAGGCCGGTGCCGAACCACCAGGCGGCGCCGGACAGGACGGCCGCGGCGGCGCCCGCCCACGCGGTGGAACGGTTAGCGGACGATGCCATCAAACACCACGCCTATGGATTGCGAATAGAAGTCGCGGAACCGTTGCTCGTCGTAGCTGAAGCGGCCGGCGCGGTACAGGGCGATCAGGCCGTGCGCCTGCGCCCACAGGGTCATGGCGATGTCCCACGGATCGCTCGCGCGAATCAGGCCTTGCTGCATCGCTTCGGTCAGCATATCCGCCACCACATTGAGCGTGGGCGAACAGCGGGCGCGGAAGTCTTCCGGGAAACGGCGGGCGTCGTCGCGGGCGACCGAGAAGTTGTAGTCGAACATATGCGGGTGCCGCAGCGCATAGTCGAGGTAGTTTTCCATGGAGTGCCGCAGCGCGTGCATCAAATCGGGGTGCCGGGCGCGCGTGGACCATTGCTGCGCAGCCTCCAGAAAGGCGGCGTCGGCCACGGACTTGAGCAGCGCCTCGCGGTTGGCGAAATGCCGGTAGATCGCCATCGGCGTGATGCCGACGGCTTCGCCGACGCGGCGCATGCTCACCGCGTCGGCGCCTTCCCGTTCGAGCAGCGCGCGCGCGGCGGCCAGAATCTTGGTTGATGTATTTTGCTCAGTCATGTGTACAGCGTATACTTCGATTGATTGCTTGTCAATCGCGGTCGCCGGCCGCCGTTTTGCTCAACGGTATGATTATTTATATAGTCGCCTATGATGAAAGTTATCGATAACCCAATCTCGCTATACTCGGCGCTCTACCCGCCGACGAGGATGCGAAGCTGCGATGCGTTTAATTTCTATCATTTGCGCGATGGCGCTCTCGCTGTCTTGCGTTGCCGCCCACGCCGAAGCGCGCGCTACGTGGATCTGGTATCCGGGCGACTTCGAAATATGGTTGAGTAACCAATTGCAGGTCCAGCGCAACGAGCGCGACGCCCGCTTCATGCCATTCTGGCGGCTGTACGGGCACCAGCCGCTGATCCACTTCACGCGGCGCGTCGAGCTCGACGCGCCGGAGGAGATCACGGTCGACACCGAGGGCACGCACGCCACCGTCATCGACGGCCGCTTTGTGCAGGGCGACCAGCACCGCATTGTCGTCCCGGCCGGCAAACACGTGATCAGCGTGCAGGTGCACAATGCGGCGACGCCGCCGTCGATCTATGTGCGGGGCAAAACCATCCATTCGGACGGGTCGTGGACCGTGGCGGCCGTCCCCAACCGGCCGCCCGAGGCAGCGGACGCCGTGCTCGCCGGCAGCTGGAATTTCGACACCGCCGACCAGCCGCCGTCGCGCTTCAAGCTGGCGACCCGGGAAGTGCCGGCCGCGCGCATCGAGCGCGGCGCCGGCTCCATGCTGGTCGACTTTGGACAGGAGACGATCGGCTTCGTCAAACTGAAGAACCTCAAGGGCAGCGGCAAGGTCTCGCTCTACTACGGCGAATCGAAGGAGGAGGCGCTATCGACCGACAGTGCCGAGACGCTCGACCACTTCACCGTCGACGGCCACAACGGCGATTTCGTTACCGACCGCTCGCGCGCGCTGCGTTACGTCAACATCCAGCTGGGCGAGGGCATGAGCGCGGACGACGTCTCGCTGATGTACGAGTACCTGCCGCTGGCCCGGCGCGGCAGCTTCAAAAGTTCCGACGCTGAGATCAACAAGATTTGGGACGTGTCGCTGCGCACGCTGGAATTGAACACGCGCGCGTTCTTCCTCGACGGTATCAAGCGCGACCACTGGGTGTGGTCGGGCGACGCCGTGCAAACCTACCTGATGAACTACTACACGTTCTTCGACGGCGACGCCGTCAAGCGCACCACGCGCGCGCTGCGCGGCGCCGACCCGGTCGACATGCACATCAACACCATCCTCGACTATTCGCTGTACTGGTTCATCGGCATCCAGGAGTACTACCAGTATACGGGCGACGCGGCCTTCGTCCAAAGCGTCTACCCGCGCATGGTGACGCTGATGGACTTCGTCCTCGGCCGCCGCAACGCCAACGGCATGCTCGAGGGCCTGCCCGGCGACTGGGTGTTCGTCGACTGGGCCGACATGCCCAAGGACGGCGAGTTGAGCGTCATCCAGTTGCTGTTCGCGCGCAGCCTGGAGTCGATGGCCGCCAGTGCGGAACTGGTGAAGGATGGGCAAAGGGCCGCGCAGTACCGGCAACTGGCCACGGAGCTGAAGGCCAAGATCATGGCCACCTTCTGGGACCGGGACCAGCAAGTGTTCATCCACAGCCGCGTGAACGGGCAGTTGAACAAGACGGTCACGCGCCACCCCAATATGTTCGCGCTGATGTTCGGCTACCTGGACGCGGCGCAGAGCGCGGCGGTCAAGCGCAACGCCCTGATGAGCGACAAGGTCCCGGCCATCACCACGCCGTACATGCGCTTCTACGAACTGGCCGCGCTGGCCGAACTCGGACAGCACGACTACGTCACCGCGCAGATCAAGGATTACTGGGGCGGCATGCTGCGCGACGGCGCCACCTGCTTTTGGGAGCAGTACGATCCAAAGAAAAAGGGCGTGGAGCGCTACGCGATGTACGGCAAGGCCTTCGGCATGAGCTTGTGCCACGCGTGGGGCGCCAGCCCCGTCTACCTGCTGGGGAAGTACTATCTGGGCGTGCGGCCCAGCGCTCCGGGCAACGCCAGCTATATCGTCGAGCCGAAGCTGGGCGGCCTCGAATGGATCGAAGGGAAGGTGCCGACGCCGCAGGGGGACATCGCGGTGTACGCGAGCGGGACGCAAATCAAGGTGGCGACGGTGGGCGGCCAGGGCGTATTGCGCTTCGAGAGCGGCAAGACACCGCGCAGCGCGCAGGGCGAGATCCGTGACGCCGGCAACGGCGCCTACGAGATGGTGCTGGAGCCGGGCAAGCAATACGTGGTGAGCTACGCGCGCCGCAGGTGAGCCGGCGCGACACCGGTCGCCGTCACCGGATCATCGAAGCAGCCGCCAATGTCGCCGCGATCGGCGCTAACCCTATGTGTGGGTCGATTACCTGGGCTAATGGCAGGTTAAATTTGCGTCGTCCCTGCGTATAGTGAAATGGATGCGGAAGCGCCTGGCGCACCGCGCTTGACCAGGGCGGACCGCCTCGATCCGCCACCATTTCCAGGAGCCTTCCATGCCGTTTTCCACCAGCCGCAATCATCTCGCCTCCTACGCACTGGCCTTTGCCATGATGGTGCCGGCGCTGGCCATGTCCGCGCCGGACGTCGCCGTCGCGCCGCAGTACGACACCACCCACGTCTACGTGCAGAACGCCGACCTCGACGCCTTCGTCACCAGCTTCGTCAACACCTTTGGTGGCAAGGCCTCGCCGCGCGCGGTGTTCACCGTCACGCCGACGCCGAGCAAGACCGCCTCGCAGTACGTGCAAACGCCGGTCGGCATGCTGTCGGTGTTCGCCTTCCAGACCCCGATCCCGTATGGCTTCGGCGCCGAGCGCACCGGCTACCTGGTCACCGACATCACCGACGCCACCAAGGCGGCGGTGGAGGCGGGCGCCGACGTTACGGTCGAACCGTTCGACGACCCGATCGGCAAGGATGTGCTGATCCAATGGGCCGGCGGCGTCAACATGCAGTTGTACTGGCATACCAAGGCGCCGTCGTACGCGCCGCTGCACTCGGTGCCGGACAACCGCGTCTACGTCTCGCGCGTGTCGGCCGACAAATTCATCGGCCAGTTCAAGCAGTTCGCGCACGCCAAGATCGAGGCCGACGAAAAGGTCGACGGTGGCGAGATCGGACGCACCGGCGAACAGATTCGCCGCGTGCACCTGACGTCCAAATTCGGCAGGATGACGGTGTTCGTCAGCGATGGCAAACTGCCCTACCCATTCGGCCGGGAGACCACCGGCTATCAAGTCGACGACATGGCGGCCACCCTGAACAAGGCGGCCGCCAATGGCGTGACGGTTCTGACGCCGCCGTACAAGACCAGCAAGGGCAACGCCAGCGCCATGCTGCAGTTCCCGGGCGGGTACATCAGCGAGATCCACGATGCGGCCAAATAGCCGCCTGGCGCGGCGCTGCGGCGGTGCGCTGGCGCTGATGGTCGGCGGCGCGGGCGGGGTGGTCGGCGTGGCAGGCGCGCAGGCACTGATGCCGGGCGCCGGTGATGCGGCTGCGGTAGCGTCTACCGCGCGGGCGTCTGCACAGGCACCAGCACCAGCACCAGCACCTGTTCTGGCACCTGCGCCTGCACTGGCAGCGGCGGCACCCGTAGTGGCGCCGTCGGCAGTAGCGGCACCCGCACCGGCACCGGAAGCGGTGTCATCGGCAGCGCCGGCGACGGCCGCGACGGCGACCGCCGCGTGCGACGTCAAGCGACCGTCGCTCAATTTCAACCGCTGGAATGAAAACTGGGGTGTGCTGGCCGATCCCTGTGTGCCGCGCCAGCCGTTCGACGGGCTCAAATACATCCCGCTCGGCGGGGACGGCTCGTCTTACTTGTCGCTGGGCGGCGGGCTGCGCGAGCGCTATGAGCACATCGCCACGCCGCTGTACGGCGCGGGCAGCGCCGCGGCCGACGGCTACGTGATCCAGCGCGCCAACGTGCACGCTGACCTGCGGCTCGGCCCCTATGTGCAGGTGTTCGGCCAACTGGTCGACGCGCGCCCCTTCCAAAAGAAATCGCTTGCGCCGCCGGACAAGGACAAGCTCGACGTCGAACAGCTGTTCATGACGGTGGCCGTGCCGACCGCCGACGGCGCCATCAAGGTGCGCGCCGGCCGGCAGGAGATGGCCTTCGACCTGCAGCGCTTCATCGCCGTGCGCGACGGCCCGAACATGCGGCAAGCGTTCGACGGCGTCTGGGCCGACTGGGAGCACGGCCCGTGGCGGGTCATCGGCTACGTCACGCAGCCGGTGCAAAACCGCAGCGACGCCAGTTTCGACGACTACTCCAACGGCCACCTGACGCTGAACGGGGTGCGCCTGGAGCGGCAAGGCCTCGGGCCGGGCGACCTGTCGGGTTACTACTCGCGCTACCGGCGCGACGGCGCCCGCTTCCTCGACGCCACCGGCGACGAGCGGCGCGACGTCTACGACATGCGCTACAGCGGCAAGAGCGGCAACGTCGACTTCGATGTCGAAGGCATGCTGCAGCACGGCGAGGTGGGCGCCAAGCGCGTCTCGGCGTGGGCGCTCGGCTCGATCGCCGGCTACACCTTCGCCGCCTCAAAATGGACGCCGCGCGTCGGCGTACAGTTCGACATGGCCTCGGGCGACAAGCACGCCGGCGACGGCAAGCTGGGCACCTTCAATCCCCTGTTCGCCAACGGCTACTACTTCTCGCTGGCGGGGCTGACCGGCTACAGCAACTTGATCCACCTGAAGCCCTCGGTGACGGTCAAGCCGGTCAAAACGCTGAGCGTAACGACGGCGCTCGGCATGCAATGGCGCCAAACCACGGGCGACGCGGTCTACGTGCAAAGCATGTCTGGCGTGCCGCGCACGGCGGGGCAGGGCAACCGCTGGACGGGCGCCTACGCGCAGCTGCGCACGGACTGGATGGTCAGCGCCAACGTCACGGCCTCGCTCGAAGCGGTGCACTTCGAGGCCGGCGACAGCCTGCGCGCCGCCGGCGGCCGCAACGCCAACTACCTCGGCATGGAACTCAAGTTCGGCTGGTAACCCCGGGGTCAAGTCTGACATTTGGACACGAGCCCAACCGTAGAGCAAAAAAACGGGAGGGTCAGTGCCGACAGTCGGACATCGCGGAACTTTTTATGACATAAAAAGTTCCCGGTTTTCTCGAAATGTCCGAATGTCGGCACTGACCCTCCGCTGTTGGGCTGACCCTCCGCTGTTGGGGTGCAATATGGCTGTCATATTTGGCGGCTATGATCTTGCGGTCGGCGCGTTCGCGCCGCAATAGAGAGCATTCGATGTCCATCAGCCGCCGCACTTTTCTGCGCTTCGCCGCCGGCGCCAGCGCCACCTTTCCCGATTTGATCCGCGAGGCGCTGGCCGTGCCCGCCAACAACGCCACCGGCACGCTGGCCGACGTCGAGCACGTGGTCATCCTCATGCAGGAGAACCGCTCTTTCGATCATTACTTCGGTACTTTGGCGGGCGTGCGCGGTTTTAACGATCCGCGCGCCATCACGCTGCCCAACGGACGCCCGGTGTGGTACCAGCCGGACGGCAAGGGCGGCCACGTGCTGCCCTTCCATTTCGACGCCGAGAACACCAGCGCGCTCTCGCTCGGCACCGACCATTCCTGGAAGGGATCGCAAAGCACCTGGCAAGGCTGGGACGCCTGGGTACAAAGGAAGACGCCGCAGTCGATGGGCTATTTCGACCGCGGCGACCTGCCGTTCTACTACGCGCTGGCCGACGCCTTCACCATCTGCGACGCTTATCACTGCTCCGTGTTCGGCGCCACCGATCCGAATCGCCTGTACTCCCTCACCGGCACCAACCAGGGCTGGATCGACAATATGGGCAAGCTCTATAACGTCGACGCGTCCGAACGCTTCAACGGCGATCCGGAGCTCGACGACATCTCTCCCGCCGTCACCGCCGCCGCGCCCAACTGGCGCACCTACGCCGAGGTGCTGGAGGCGAACCAGGTGAGCTGGAAGGTCTACCAGGAGTGGGACAACTACGGCGACAACTATCTCGCCTATTTCAAGAACTTCCGCGTCAACGCCGACGGCGGCCGGCTCGATGTCGACTCGCCCTTGTATCGCAAGGGCCGCGCGTTGGCGCCCGGTTCCACCGCCACCAACGCCGCCGGCACCAAGGGCGACTGGCTGGTCGAGGCCTTCGCCGACGATGTCCGCAACAACCGCTTGCCGCAGGTATCCTGGATCTGCTCCCCGAACGACTACACCGAGCACTCGCCCAACTCGCCCAACGCCGGCGAGAACCTCGCCGCGCGCCTGCTGGCCGCGCTGGTGGCCAATCCGGACGTGTGGTCGAAAACCGTGTTCCTGTTGATGTACGATGAAAACGACGGCTTCTTCGACCACGTGCCGTCCGACCTGGCGCCGCTCGAAGCGGCCATGGGCAAGACCACCTTGCCCGACATCGGCGCCCACGAGACCTATCGCGGCGAGCCGGTGGGCCTGGGGCCGCGCGTGCCGATGCTGGTGATTTCGCCGTGGAGCAAAGGGGGCCGCGTGTGCTCTCAGCTGTTCGACCATACCTCCAAGATCCGCTTCCTCGAGGAGTGGCTGGTGGCCGGCCGTGGCAAGGAGCGCGCCAAGGTCCAATGCGAATCGATCTCGCCGTGGCGCCGCGCGGTCTGCGGCGACCTGACGTCCGCCTTCGATTTCCGCGCGCCGGACAGCCACTGGCCCGCCAGCGTGCCAACGACGGCGGCCGACCGGCGCGTCTCCGGCAAGCCCTATCCGCAGCCGCCGGCCGTGCAAAGCCTGCCCAGGCAGGAGGACGGTTCGCGCACGGCCTGCGCGCTGCCTTATGAACTGGCGGTGCAAGGACGCCTGGCCGGCGCCGGACGGTTTGAACTCGACTTCGCCAACAGCGGCCAGGCCGGTGCCGCGTTCATCGTCTATTCGAGCCTTCGCCGGGACGGCCCGTGGTACTACACCGTCGAAGCGGGCAAGTCGATCGAGCGCGAAGCATGGCAGTGGACCGGCGCCGCGTATGACCTCGCCGCGCACGGCGCCAACGGCTATCTGCGCCAATTCAAGGGCTCCCTGAAAATCAAGGGAGGCGCGCATCCGGAACTGTTGACCCGCTACGACCGCGCCAGCGGCGACATCAGTCTGGTGCTGTCCAATCTTGAGGGTTTGCAGGCCTGCCGCTTCACCGTCACCGACAACGCTTACGGCGCGCCGACCGCCAGCCACCGCGTGGTGGCCGGCCAAACCTTGCTGCTGCCGCGCGATCTGTCGGCAAGTTTCGGCTGGTACGACTTCAGCGTCACCTGCGACGCCGATTCGCGATGGCTGCGCCGCGTCGCCGGCCATGTGGAGACGGGCCGTGACAGCGGCGTTGATCCGATGCTCGCCGTGGAGCAGGGCGGCGGCCGTGCCGCGAAAAGCGGAGCAAGAAACGGATAGTCGCCCGCCCGCCACCGCCCTAAGCTGACATGCTTGAACATTCAGACGGGGAGATGGGATGAACCAGTTATCGGGAAAAGTGGCGATTGTCACGGGGGCCAGTTCGGGCATCGGCTACGAGGCGGCGAAATTGTTCGCGCGTGAAGGCGCGCGGGTGGTGGTGGCGGCGCGGGGGCGGGACGCGCTCGATGCCTTGGTGGAGGAGATCGCGCGCGGCGGCGGCGAGGCGGTCGCGGTGGCCGGCGACGTCGGCGACGAGCATCTGGCGCGCGCCCTGGTCGCAGTGGCGCTGGAGCGCTTCGGCGGGCTCGATATCGCCTTCAACAACGCCGGCACCACCGGGGCGGCGGCGCCGATGGCCGAGATCCCGGTCGATGACTGGAACGCGGTGCTGGCCACTAATCTGACCAGCGCCTTCCTCGGCGCCAAACACCAGATTCCGGCGATGCTCGCGCGGGGCGGCGGCTCGATCATCTTCACCTCCACCTTCGTCGGCCACAGCGTCGGCCTTCCCGGCATGGGCGCCTACGCGGCCAGCAAGGCCGGCTTGCTCGGATTGATGCAGGTGATCGCGGTCGAATACGGCGCGCGCGGCATCCGCGCCAATGTGCTTATGCCAGGCGGCACCGACACGCCGATGGGACGCGCCGTCAGCGACACGCCGCAGGCGCGCGCCTTTGCCGAAGGGCTGCACGCGCTCAAGCGCCTGGCGCGGCCGGAGGAGATCGCCGGGGCGGCGCTGTACCTGGCGTCGGACGCGTCGAGCTTCACCACCGGCAGCTGCCTGAGCGTCGATGGCGGCGTGTCGATCAACCGCACCTGAGTGGCGTGGGGCGCCTCAAGGAGATAGTCGTAAAAATATATCGACGCTGATACTTTTGGAGAGATTGCGCGGCGCGCCGCGCTGATACGATGCGCGGTTTCGTGGAGGTAAGCAGATGATTCCCAAATGTCGCGTGGCCGCCTGGTTTTTGCTGTTGGCGCTCGTCGCCTGCGGGGAAGAGCCGCATCCGATCGAACAACAGCTCTCCGCGCTGCGTCCGGTGACGGTCGCCCCGCTCAAGGGCCTGGGTTGGCCGGCCGGCACCTTGCTCTGTCCGTTAGGGATATACGAGAGCCGCCTGTCCGACTCCGCTCCCGTAGCCGGGCGGGTCAACGCTTTCCTGGCGCGCAAGGAAGTCGTCGGCGATGAAGGCCAATGGATGATGGTGGTCGTCAAGCCCGGCACGGTGGGGGATGAAGGCCTGGAGCGCCTGATCTTCAAGCGCGCCAAATATCAAGTGATCACGTCGGAGGCCGAGCTGCGCAAGCGGGCCGAGTCCTTGCCCGCGAGCTTTACGCCGCGCGTATGCGTGGCGGTCGAAAGCGCGCGCGTGCTTGCCACGCGCGCTCGGGCGTCGCCTGACATCCTGATCAGCTTCGGAACGGACTGAAAGGCGCTGAAGCGAAAACAGTAGATACTATGAATGAGGGCGGGTCGGCAAAAGCCGCATTTTTATCCTAATGTGAGATCTCGACGATCTATATCCGCCACAGGAGGAAAAAATGGAACCGACCCGCACGAACGAGTTTACGCCAGATTCGGAATTTTTGG
>CAUPRW010000065.1:0-32151 GCA_963513825.1 uncultured Duganella sp. | reverse complement strand
GAGTTGCGCGCGGCGCTGGCGCGCGCCTGCGCCACGCCGCGCCCGGTGGCGGTGACGCTGGCCGACGACTGCCGCCTCGACAGCGCCGCGCTGGGCCTGCTGCTGCTGCTGCACGGCCACCAGAGCGCGCACGGCGCCGCGCTCACGTTGGCGGCCGGCCCGGCCGCGCGCCGCCAGCTGCGCCGCAACAACGCCGACTATCTGCTGCGCGGGCTGGCCGCCGCGCCGCGGGAGGCCCGATGAACATCCTCGTCACCGGCGGCGCCGGCTACATCGGTTCGCACACCTGCGTCGAGCTGCTGCGCGCGGGGCACCGGGTGGTGGTGCTCGACGACCTGTCCAACAGCGACGCCGGCGTCATCGACCGGGTGCGCGCGCTCGCGCCCGGCCCGCTGACGTTCGTCGCCGGCGACGTGCGCGCGCGCGACACGCTGCGGCAACTGTTCGCCGCGCACGCGATCGAGGCGGTGATCCACTTCGCCGGCCTCAAGGCCGTCGGCGAATCGGTGGCCGCGCCGCTGCGCTACTACGACGTCAACGTGCGCGGCAGCGTGGCGCTGTTCGAGACGATGGCCGAATTCGGCGTCACCCGGCTCATCTTCAGTTCCTCGGCCACCGTCTACGGCGACCCGGACGCGGTGCCCATCGACGAGGCCGCGCCGCTGCGGGCGACCAACCCGTACGGGCGCTCCAAGCTGATGGTCGAGGACATCCTGCGCGACCAGGCGCGCGCCGCGCCGGCCTGGCGCGTGGCGCTGTTGCGCTACTTCAACCCGGTCGGCGCGCACGAGAGCGGCACGCTGGGCGAAGACCCGCGCGGCGTGCCCAACAACCTGATGCCGTTCATCGCCCAGGTCGCCGAGGGCCGGCGCGCGCGGCTGGCCGTGTTCGGCGACGACTACCCGACCGTCGACGGCACCGGCATGCGCGACTACATCCACGTGGTCGACCTGGCGCTGGGCCACGTGCGTGCGCTGCGCCGGCTCGACGGCGCGCCCGGCGTGTTCGCCTGCAACCTGGGCACCGGCCGCGCCACCAGCGTGCTCGAGCTGGTGCGCGCGTTCGAGCGCGCCAGCGGGCGCGCCGTGCCGTACGCGGTCGAGGCGCGCCGGCCCGGCGACATCGCCGTGTGCTACGCGGCCACGGCGCTGGCCGAGGCCGAGCTGGGCTGGAAAGCCACGCGCGGCATCGACCAGATGTGCGCCGACACCTGGCGCTGGCAGCGCCGCTTCCTCGACGCCGGCGGCCCGTGACCGCCCCATCCCCCCACACAGGAGCACACATGCATTGGGTCGTCTTGGCGCCTTTCATCCGCAACGCCACCCCCGGCTGGATCTTCCAGTTCATCGAACCGGCCGCCCACACCTCGAGCGCGGTGCCGGCCGACTACGAGCACGACCGCTCGCGCCAGGTGTCCTCGGCCACCCAGTGGCTCGACTATTTCCGCCACGGCTGGCGCGGCTTTCGGGCCGCCACCGGGCGCGCCGGGCGCGCCGGCGTGGTCACCACGTTCCCGCAGCTGGCCGTGGCCGTGGCGCTGTATAAAAAACTGAGCCGGCGCGACGACCTGCCGCTGATCGCCTGGTGCTTCAACCTGGCCCAGCCCTACGGCGGCTGGAAAGGCAGGCTGGCCCGCTTCAGCCTCGGCTCGGTCGACTTGTTCGTGGTGCACTCGCGCGCCGAGATCGCCGTCTACAGCGCCTGGCTCAAGCTGCCGGCCGAACGCTTCGTGTTCGTGCCGCTCAGCGCCGAGCCGCCCGCGCGGGCGCCGTGGAGCGCCGACGAGCAAGCGCCGTACATCGTCGCGCTGGGCACGGCCAACCGCGACTACGCGGTGCTGTGCGCGGCCGCCGCCACGCTCGGCTACCCGACCGTGATCGTGGCCGGGCGCCACGCCACCGAACACCTGGCGCCGCCGCCGTGCGTGACCGTCCGCAGCGGCCTGACGCTCGACGAATGCCACCGGCTCGCCGCCGGCGCGCGCGTCAACGTGATCCCGATCGCCGACGAGGCCGCGCCGTCGGGCCAGGTGACGGTGATCGAATCGATGATGCTCGGCGTGCCGCTGGTGGCCACCGATTGCGCCGGCACCGGCGACTACATCGACGACGGCGCCGACGGCCTGCTGGTGCCGGCGCGCGACCCGGCCGCGCTGGCCGCCGCGCTGCGCCGCCTGTGGGACGACGCCGCGCTGCGCGCGGCGCTGTCGCGCCAGGCGCGCCAGGCCGCGCTCGAGAAGTTCAGCTTCCGCGCCGCCTCGACCCACCTGCGCGCGCTGATGGACCGCTTCGCGCCGCCGGCCTGAGCCCCCCTTACTGGAGAATCCATGAACGAGCTCGTCACCATTTTCATCCCCACCAAGAACCGCCTGCCGCTGCTGCGGCGCGCGGTCGCCTCGGTGCTGGGCCAAACCGCCCGCAACATCGAGCTGATCGTCGTCTCCGACGGCGCCGACGACGGCACCTGCGAATGGGTCGAGTCGCTGCGCGCCGACATCCCGGTGCGCCTGATCCACAACGCCCAATCGCGCGGCGCCTGCACCGCCCGCAACCAGGCGCTGGAGGTGGCGCGCGGCGCCTTCGTCACCGGCCTCGACGACGACGATTTCTTCATGCCGCACCGCATCGAGCGCTTCCTGGCGCACTGGCGCGTGCTCGAGGACGCCGGCACCGCGTTCTCGTGCCTGTTCGACACCTGCATCATCGACGAGGGCGCGCGCCTGTACGTGGTCAATCCGCTGGCCACCGTCGACACCGCGCAGATCCTGTACGCCAACCACATCGGCAACCAGGTGTTCACCCGCCGCGAGCGGATGCTCGAGATCGGCATGTACGACCCGACCATGGTGGCCTGGCAGGACTGGGAGACGTGGGTGCGGCTGGTCAAGCGCTACGGCCCGGCCCACAACATCTACGCCAAGACCTACTACGCCGACACCACCCACGAATTCGCGCGCATCAGCCGCCAATCGCAGGAAAAGATCATGAACGCGGCGCACCAGTTCCACCGGCGCCACTGCGCGCCGGGCGAGGTCAAGGGCGTGCTGCAGGCGATCTCGCTCTACCCGCAGATCGAGTTGAGCGTGCGCGACCTGCTCGACCTGTGCGCCGACCGCCGCTACAAGACGGCGTTGCAAAAGCTGGTCGGCGGCAAGGCCCGTTTCTCGTTGGATAGTTCGATCGCGCGCTGAGCGGCGCCGGCCGCGGCCGTGACGGCCGCCCCGCCCGCGCCCGGCGCGTCAGGCGCCCGGGGAGGCGCCGGCGGTGGCGCCGGCGGTGGCGCCGATATGGCGCGCGATCTTGGCCGCCTCGGTGTCGGCGCTGTGGCGCGCCAGCACCCGCGCGTAGCCGGCCTGGCCCATGCGCGCCAGCGTGGCCGCGTCGGTGGCCACGCATTCGGCCAGCGTGTCGGCCAGCGCCCCCACGTCGCCGGCCGGGCACAGCCAGCCGGTCTCGCCGTGCCGCACCAGCTCGGGGATGCCGGCGATATAGGTCGACACCACCGGCCGGCGCAGCGCCATGGCCTCCATCACCACCACCGGCAAGCCCTCGGCGAAGCTGGCCAGCACCATCGCGCGCGCGCCGAGCATTTCCTCGCGCACCTGCTCGCCGCTGATCCAGCCGGTGATGCGCACGTGCGCCTGCAGGCCCTCGGCCGCCACCAGCGCCTCGATCTCGGCGCGCATCTCGCCGTCGCCGGCGAGCACCAGCTCGATGGGCACGCCGCGGCGCACCACGTCGGCCAGCGCGCGCACCAGCAGCAGCTGGCCCTTCTGCTCGCACAGCCGGCCCACGCACACCAGCCGCGGCGCGGCCGGCGCCGGCACCGCCGGCACGTCGTGGAAGGCGCGGTCGATGCCGCAATGGACCACTTGCACCTTGTCCCAGTCGGCGTAGCCGGCCCAGCGGAACAGCTGGCTGCGGCCGAACGAGCTGACCGCCACCACGAAGGCGGCGCGGCGGATCTTCTCGCCCAGCGCCAGCGCCAGCGGCTTGTCGAACTCCTCCGGGCCGTGCACGGTGAAGCTGTACGGCGGGCCGCCGAGCGCGCGCACCAGCATGGCCACCTCGGCCGAATTGGTGCCGAAGTGGGCGTGCAGGTGGATGGCGCCGGCCGCGCGCAGCCAGCCGAGCACGCGGCAGGCCTCGGCCAGGTAGATCAGGTGCACCGGCAGCGGGCGCTCGGCGCGCCAGCCCACGCGCAGCGTGAGCGCCAGCGCCGACAGGAAGCGGCCGGGGGCGGCCAGCGCCACGGCGGCGGTGGCCTTGACCAGCGCGGCGGCGCCGTCGCGCAGCACATAGCGCGTCAGTTCGCGCTCGGCGCGGTCGCCGGCGTCGGTCAGTTCGTCGGCCCAGCCGCGCATGGCGATGCGCTCGACGCGCACGCCCTGGCGTTCGAGCGCGAGGATCTCGCGGCGGATGAAGCTGTGGCTGATTTTGGGATACTGGTTGACCAGATAGGCGATCTTCAAACGGGCTCCTGGAAATGGCGCGATGGCGGTGTCGGGACCGGCGGCGCGCCGGGCAAGCCGGGCGGCGCCGCGCCTTGGTGGCGCGCCGGCGCGGCGGCCGGCGCCAGCGTTTGCGCATAGGCGCAGCCGATGCCCAGCACGAACCACAGGTACCAATCGAAGTTGAGGTAATCGAGCACGTTGTCGCTGAACGAGGCGAATAGCGCGCTCACGAGGATGGCCAGGAACACGAAGCCGAGCAGACGCTCGTGCTGGTAAATGCGCCACAGGCGCCTCAGCGTGGCGATGTACGGCGCCAGGAACGCGGCCAGGCCGATCAGGCCCATCTCGAAGATGATCTGCACGTAGGCGCTGTGGGCGTTCCAGTTGACGCCGGCCGACTGCGGGAAGAAATAGATCGCCTCGGTCTTGAACGCCTGCAGGCCGCGGCCGATGATGTAGTCGCGCCAGGTCATCCACTCGAACGCCGATTGCCACAGGAACACGCGCCACGCGAACGAATTGAGCCGCGCGGTGGTGGCGATCTCGGTGTTCTTGGTCAAATCGAGCAGGCGGTCGGCCACGCCCGGCACCGCCAGCGCGACCATCCCCATGGCCACCATGTAGAGCAGGTACTTGCGCTCGAAGAACACGGCGTAGCCGAGGAACAGCAGGAAACAGCCGAACCAGGCGCTGCGCGTTTGCGTCAGCGCCAGCATCGCCAGCAGCAACAACAGATAGCCGCCCAGGGCCCAGCGCTTGCCGCTCTCGCGCCCGGGCGGCAGCGCCTTCCACAAGTAGAACACCATCGCGATGACCAGGGTCAGGTAGAAGGCGAAGATGTTGGGGTGGCCGAACGTGCTGCGCAGGCGCAGCCCGCTGCTGAAGTTCATGCCGATGTCGACGAAGGCGTACAGCACCGGCAGCAGCGACGACCAGATCACGATGCGCACGCAGAACATCAGATCCTCGCGCGAGCCCACCAGATAGAAGGCGCCGATGAAGATGGCGAAATAGGACAGTAGGCACAGCCAGGAACGGATGCCGTCGACCTTGTCGGGCGACACCACCAGCGCGTACACGCCGAGGACCAGGAACACCATCCACGGCGCGGCCTGGCGCAGCGGGAAGCGCTTGGGCTGCTCGAACACGAGCAGCACCGACAGCACAATGACGGCGGCGTTGATGAGCGCGCCGATCTTGGTGCCGGCGATGACCAGGTCGGCGCTGGCGCGCAGCACCAGCACGCCGAGCAGCAGGAAGCGGCGATCGAGCGTGAGCAGGATCAGCAGGATCAGCAGGGCCGGCAGCGCCGCCATCTGGGCCGGCGCGCCGTCGGCGATGGTGCCGAACAGGGCGACGAAGACGCCGAGGAACAACGACAGCGCCACCACGCCGATCACCAGCCAATTGATGCGTCCGGCCACACGCTGGAGTCGAGCTAGCATCCGATTATGTACCTTTGAAAATGAAAGGCGGCGCGCGCGCCGCCGGGGATCCGTCGGGGCGTCACTGGCGGCCGACGGCCAGGTAGTCGATGCCGTGGCGGCGCATCTCGGCCGGTTCGTACAGGTTGCGCCCGTCGAAGATGACGCGCTCGGACAGGGCCGCCTTGACGGCCTCGAAGTCGGGGCTCTTGAACGCCTTCCACTCGGTGACGATCACCAGCGCCGTGGCGCCCTCGAGCGCGGCCATGGGCGTGTCGACGTAGCGCAGGCGCGCGTGCGCGGCCGGCAGGTCGGCCAGGTCCAGTTCGAACGCGTGGCGCGCCTCGGCCATCGACACCGGATCGTGGGCGACCACGGCCGCGCCCCGTTCGAGCAGCGCGCGCACGATCACCCGGCTCGGGGCGGCGCGCATGTCGTCGGTGTTGGGCTTGAACGCCAGGCCCCACACGGCGAACGTCTTGCCGGCCAGGTCCTGGCCCAGGCGGGCGTAGATCTTGTCGAGCAACACGCCCTTTTGCAGGTCGTTGACCGACTCGACGGCGTTGAGGATCTGCAGGTCCTGGCCGTGCTCGGCGGCCGTGCGCACCAGCGCCTGGACGTCCTTGGGGAAGCACGAGCCGCCGTAGCCGGTGCCGGCGTACAGGAACGAGAAGCCGATGCGCGGGTCCGAGCCGATGCCCTTGCGCACGTATTCGATGTCGACGCCGAGCTTGTCGGCCAGGTTGGCCAGCTCGTTCATGAACGAGATGCGGGTGGCCAGCATGGCGTTGGCGGCGTACTTGGTGAACTCGGCCGAGCGCACGTCCATGTACAGGATGCGCTCGTGGTTGCGGTTGAGCGGCGCGTACAGCTGGCGCATCAGTTCGCGCGCGCGGGCGCCGCCCTCGCCGTCCTCGACGCCGATGACGATGCGGTCGGGCCGCATGAAGTCGTCCACGGCGGCGCCCTCCTTGAGGAACTCCGGATTCGACACGACGGCCAGCTCGAGCTGCGCCTGGCCGCGCAGCGCCAGTTCCTCGGCGATGGCCGCGCGCACCTTGTCGCCGGTGCCCACCGGCACGGTCGACTTGTCGACGACGACCTTGAAGCCGCTCATGTGGCGGCCGATGTTGCGCGCCGCCGCCACCACGTACTGCAGGTCGGCCGAGCCGTCCTCGTCGGGCGGGGTGCCGACTGCGATGAATTGGATGTCGCCGTGCGCCACGCTGGCGGCGACGTCGGTCGAGAACGTGATGCGCCCGGCCTTGATGTTGCGCGCGATGATCTCGTTCAAGCCGGGCTCGTGGATCGGCACGCCGCCGTCGTTGAGCACGGCGATCTTGCGCGGGTCGACGTCGAGGCAAAACACGTGGTTGCCCAGTTCGGCCAGGCAGGCGCCGGTGACGAGGCCGACATAGCCCGACCCAATGACGGTGATATTCATAGTTGTATCCTCGGTCTAGAAAAAACGGGGTGGGCGCGGCCGCCGGCCGCGCCCGCGTATCAGGGGTGGGCGCCGGGCGCGGCCACCAGCGCGCCGCCGGCGCTGGCGGCCACCAGCGCGGCGAGGAACTGGCGCTGCAGCGCGTAGGCGGCCGGGGCGTCGGCATCGGCGCCGATCAGCGACGAGGCGCGCACCAGGATGGCGTCGTCGACCTTGCCCGCCAGGCCGTCGCGGAAGATCTGCATGCGCATCGCCAGGCCGCCCTGCGGATAGCCGTCGCCGACCCGGGTCCAGTAGGTCACCGCCTCGGTGCGCCCGCCGCCGGCGGCGAGCATCTGCTTGCCCGGCAGCGCCGCGCCGGCGCCGACCTCGAGCGCGGCCGGCGTCAACGCGATCACCTTGTAGCCCTGGGCCGGATAGCAGATCTCGGGCAGGTGCAGCTTGACCTCCTGGCGCTGTTCCTTGGCGTAGGCGAGCGCGAGCATCACGCGCGCGCCGGCGCCGTTGACGTAGGTGCGCATGACCACCTGGTCGTAGATCTGGTCGCTCAGCGCCTGGCCCTCGTCGCCGGTGCTCAGGTGGGCCTGGGCGGCGGCGCCGGGCACCTCGCGCCAGTCGCCGAAGGCGCGCGGCACGTCGTGCTCGAGGCTGCCGATGGCGCGGCCGGCCGTCAGCACCGGCGTCATCCAGTGCGCCACGGCCACGGTCGCCAGCATGGCCGCCAGCATGGCCGCCCCCGCCGCGCCGCGCACGCCGGCCAGCCCGGCCCACATGCCCGGCGGCACCACCGGCATGGCCGGCGCCGACGGCGTGGCCTTCTTGCCGCGGCTGACGATCCAGTTGAGCGCGCTGTCGACGGCGATGATCAGCCCCAGCGCCGACAGGAACAGCACCATGCCGGAAAAACCGTGCAGGAAGCCCTGGCCGGCGGCGTCGCCGAGGTAGAAGGTGATGAGCGAGAGGAACACGATGCGGATGGTGTTGGCCGCGAACGAGATCGGCACGATCAGCGTGGCGAGCACGACGTTGCGCACCACCGACTGGTGGCGCACCAGGTTCATGTACAGCAAGCCGAGCGCCTCGAGCGTAAACAGCGAGTTCAGGCCGGCGCAGGCGTCGGCCACCAGCAGCTGGTAGGGGCCGATGGTGAGGATCACGCCGCTGCGCGCGATCGGGTAGCCGAGCCAGTACAGCAGGTGCTCGGTGGCGTACGAGACGGCGATCTTGAGCGGCAGCGTGAGCATGTCGACGATCGACGGCGGCAGCGGGATCATGAACAGCATGAAGAAGAAGGCGAACCACATGCGGCGCCACGTGCGCAGGCCGAAGGCGGCCACGGTGATGCCGCTGAGCACGAGGATCAGCGAGCCGACCTCGAGGATCAGCACGCCCTGCGAGCGGCCCAGCGCGTAGCAGGCCAGGCCGGCCGCCAGCAGCGCCGCGCCGGCCAGCGGCGCGGGGCGGCGCTCGAACTGGTCGAGCGAGAGCAGCTGGCGCACGCGGAAGTACAGGAAGGCGAACGCCACGCCCATGACGATCGGGCCGTGGGCGTTCTTTTCCGAGCCCCAGGCGCCGTGGAACAGGTCGATGAAGCTGGGCAGGTACAACGCCAGCAGCCCGGCCAGGATCGCGGCCCACGGCCAGAGCGCGGCGCGCACCAGCGGGGTGGGCATGCTGAGCGGTTTGTGCATGGTCAGAACTCGTTCAGGACCGTGCCGAGCAGGTGCACGCGGGCGTCGGCCAGCGCGCCGACGAGCTCGCGCACCTGCTTGACGTGGCTGTGGTTCTGGTGCGCCACCAGCACGGCCGCGCCGGCGCGGCTGGCGATGAGCTGGGCGTCGGAATAGTCCTCGCTCGACGGCGTGTCGATCAGGATCACGTCGTAGCGCTGGGCCAGCTCGGCGAGCAGCGCGCCGAACGCGGGCCGCCCGAGCAGCTCGGACGGGTTGGGGGCGGCGGCGCCGGCCGTCAACACCGACAGGTCGAGCAGCGCCGGCACGCGCTGGATCGCCTCGGCGCCGGCGCGGCCCGACAGCACGGCCGACAGGCCGGCGCGGTTCTCCAGTCCGAACAGCTGGTGCTGGCGCGGGTGGCGCAGGTCGGCGTCGATGAGCAGCGTGCGCTGGCGCTGTTGCGAGAACACCACCGCCAGGTTGGCGGCCAGGAAGCTGCGGCCCTCGCCGCGGGCGGCGCTGGTGACGGCCAGCGCGCGGCGCTCGGCGGCGGTGTCGAACCAGCGCCACATGAGCTGGTTGCGCAGCGCCCGCAGCGCCTCCACGCGCGCCGTGAACGGCTCGTAGGCGGCGATGACCTCGTCGGCGATGGCGCTCTGGCCGGCCAGCAGGTAGGGATAGTCGAACTGGCGCGACAGCGCCAGCTCGATGTCGGCCGGGGCCACCAGGCCGAGCTCGATGGCGGCGTCGCCGAAGCGCAGGTTGCGCTCGGCCGACAGGCGCAGCACGCGCTCGGCGTCGGCCGCCGACAGGCGGCCGCTGCGCACCAGGATGGCGCCGATGGAACCGTCGGGCATGGCGTTGTCGCCGGCGCCGTCACGCAAGGCCGTAAACGCTTGGGCGGGAGGGGTGGAAGTCATGGGCGGTGCTCCGTTCGATTCGGGGGTGGGGGCCATCATTGCTGCAGCGCCGGCGCGCCGGCGGCCGCGGCCTTGGGGGTCTTTTTGCGGCGCAGCGCGCGCGGCTTGTGCAACACGCCCAGCACCGGCAGGCCGAACGCCTCGCTCAGGTGCGGCGCCGAGCGCACGCGCTGGTCGAGCAGCTCGAGGATGAGCACGATGCCGAAGCCGACCACCGCGCCCACCACCACCGCCAGCAAGGTGTTGAGCACGACCTTCGGGCCGGCCGGCGACAGCGGCACGGTGGCCGGCGTGAGCACGGCGATGTCGGCCTGCTTGGACTGGCCCTCGAGGCTGGTGAGGTTGTAGCGTTGGGTGGCCATTTCGTAGGCGCGGCGCGCGCTCTCCATCTCGTTGGTGAGCACGTTGAACTCGTCGCGCGCGCCGTTGAGCGCCTGCACCTTGGCCTTTTGCGCGGCCAGCGCGGCGCGCAGCTCGCCCTCGCGCGCCTGGGTGATCGTGGCGCTGGCGCTCACGCCGCTCGAGACCTGGCGGATCTGCTCGTCGATGGTGGCGCGCAGCTTGTCGACCTCGGACTTGGCGGCGATGTATTGCGGATGGTTCGGCGCCAGCCGCTGCGACGTCTCGGCCAGCTTGGCCTCGGCCATGGCCAGGCTGCTTTTGAGGCCCTGGATCAGCGGGCTGCCCATGACCTCGGGCGCGCTGGCGGCGTGGCCCTCGGCCTGGCGGCGGCGCGAGCCGGCGTCCATGTTCTGGCCCTGCACCGCCACCAGCTGGCTCGACAGTTCGTTGAGGCGCACCGTCTCGACGTCGACCCGGTTGTCGGCGTTGAAGATGTTGTTTTCCTGCTGGTATTTCGACATGCGCGACTGGGCCTGCTCGTACTGGTCACGCAACAGCTTGATCTGCGAGGTGATGTAGCCGCTGGCCTGCTGCACCGGGTCGGTCTTGAGCTGCACGCTCATCTTCATGTAGGCGGTGGCGAAGGCGTTGGCGACGGCGGCGACGAACTGCGGATCGTTGCCGCGGAAATTGATCGCCAGCACGCTGCTCTCGCGCCCGGGCACCACGTCGACCTTGCTGAGCAACAGCTCGGCGAGCCAATCGCGCGCCGTGCCGCGGCCGCCCGTGGCCTGCTGGAACTGGGCCTGCACGGCCGGGCTGTCGGTCAGGCGCAGCTCGTCGACGACCTTGAGCGCGACACCCTTGCTCTTGATGATGTCGACCTGGGTGGCGATGTAGCCGGGCATCATCGCGCCAGGGGCGCTCAGGCCGGTGACCGGGTCGACGCCCTTGTAGTTGATCACCAGCGCGACGCTGGCCAGGTAGCTTTTGGGCAGGATCAGGCTCACACCGAGCGCGGTGAGCACCGTCACCGCCAGCGTGATCAGGACGATGAGGTAACGCGCGCGCAGCGCGAGCAACAATTGGCTAAGATTCATGGCGGACTTTCAAAAACGGGCAAAGCGGCGCGCGCGGCGCGCCGCGGACGGGGTCAGAACAGGCTTTCCTTGACGAACACGACGTCGTCGGGCTGGACCAGGTCGTCGTGCTTGGCCTCGAGCACCTGCAGCGCGCCGTTGGCGTCGCGGCGCTTGATGCGCAGGCCGCGCTCGGTGCCGCGCGGGGTCAGCCCGCCGCCGGAGGCGAGCGCCTGCAGCACCGTCATGCCGCGCTCGAGCTTGAACATGCCGGCGCGCTGCACCTCGCCGTAGATGTAGAAGCGCGGGGCGCGCTCGACGTAGACGATGTCGCCGCCGCGCAGCTCGACGTTGCCGGCGCCGGCGCCGTCGCGCACCAGGCTGACGACGTCGATCTGTTCCTTCGGCGCGCCGGGCGCGCGCTGGTGCACCAAGGTGACGACGTCGGCGCCGTCGGCGCTGACGCCGCCGGCCACGGCCAGCATGTCGAGCACGGTGCGCGCGCTATCGAGCGGGAAGCGTCCCGGACGGTTGACCTGGCCCAGCACCGACACCTGCTGGCTGAGCATCGCCGACACCAGGATGTTGACCTGCGGGCGCTTGACGAAGCCGCCCGACTCGAGCAGGCCGGCGATCTTCTTCTCGGCGCCGGCCGTCGGCAGGCCGCCCACCTCGACCTGGCCGAGCAGCGGGAAGGTGATGAAGCCGCTGTCGCTCACGCGCGTCTCGACCGTCAGGTCCGGGTTGTTGTAGACCGAGACCTTGACCACGTCGCTGGCGCCGAGCGGCAGTTCGGCCGCGCCGGCCAGGCCGGCGGCGCCGGCCAGCACCGCCACCATCATCATCCGGGATACATATCGTTTCATAGCAGATTCCATAAAGGGGGTTGGTCGTTGCCGGGGCAGCCTCAACGCAGGCTCGAGACGCCGCGCGCGATGGCGTCGGCCTCGGCCGCCGGCGCGGCGGGCGCGGCGGCCGGCGCGGCCGGGGTGGCGCCGGGCGCCAGGCTCTTGTTGAGGTAATCGATCTTGGCGGCCGCGCGCAGGCGCGCCACCTCGGCGGCGGCGGCCTGCTTGGCGCGCGTGGCGGCGAGGAACTGCTCGATCTGCGGCGTGGCCGCCGCCAGCGTGGCCGGCGCGTCCTTGATGTCGACCACCTGGGTGAGCACGCTGCGCTCGCCCTCGCGCACGATGAACAGCTGGCCGCGCGGCAGCGCCAGGATGCGCTGGCCCATCTCGGCCGGCAGCTCGGCCGTGGTGCGCGCGACCTGGGCGCGCCCATAGGCGACGCGGTGGCCGTCGAGCCAGACGGCCACCTCGTCGAGCGTCTTGGCGCCGTCGACGACCTTGGTGAAGCCGTCGTCGATGTCCTTGGTGGCCAGCACCAGCTGGCGCATGTCGAGCTGCTTGCGCGCCGAGAAGAATTCCGGATGCTGGTCGTAATAGGCCTTGACCTCGTCGGCGCCGGGCTTGGCCGGCGCGCCGATGCGTTTTTGCATGTAGGCCTGGGCCACCACCAGCGCGCGCGCGCGCTCGATCGCCTGCAACACCTTCGGATCGCGGTCGAGCTTATCCTTGTCGGCCGCCGCCAGCACCAGCTGGCGGTCGATCAGCGCCTCGAGCAACTGCTTGCTGCCCTCTTGCTGGCGGGCGGCCGGCACGTTGGCGCGCTGCAGCTCGTCGTTGAGCTGGAGCACCGTGATCTCGGCGCCGTCGACCCGCGCCAGCGCCTGGCCGGCGCCCTTGTCGGCCTTGCCGCCGCAGGCGGCCAGGCCGGCCACCAGCGCCAGGCCGAGCGCGGCCCGATAAAACGGTGCCGCCGCCGGCGCGGCGGGCTGGGTTGCTATCGCACTGTCGTAATGACTCAAAATGATCCTCGTCGGCCTGGCGGCACAGTCGGTTAGTTATTAAATAAATAAATCTGTTTGTTTTAATGCAACGCATTCTACACCGCGCGCGGATCCCGCACAATAGCGCGCGTGCCATATTATTACATAGGCGGGGGCCGCGGCCCGATCCTTTTTGCTGCAGTGCGGCACGCGGCCCCTAGTGCGCGTTTTCGCGCTTGGCCACCACCTGCGCGGTGCGCAGGATGATCCACATGTCGAGCCACAGCGACCAGTTGCGCAGGTAGTCGAGGTCGTAGCGGATGCGCGCCTCCATCTTGTCGAGCGTCTCGGTCTCGCCGCGCAGGCCGTTGACCTGGGCCCAGCCGGTGATGCCGGGCTTGACCTTGTGGCGCAGCATGTAGCCCTTGATCAGCTTGCGGTACTGCTCGTTGTGCGCGACCGCGTGCGGGCGCGGCCCGACGATGCTCATGCGCCCCTGCAGCACGTTGATGAACTGCGGCAGCTCGTCGAGCGAGCTGCGGCGCAGAAAGCCGCCGATCCGGGTCAGGCGCTGGTCGCCCTTGACCGCCTGCACCACCTTGGCGCCGTCCTCGCCCACCGTCATCGAGCGGAACTTGTAGACGATGATCTCCTCGCCGTTGAGGCCGTAGCGGCGCTGGCGGAAGATCACCGGGCCGGGCGAACTGAGCTTGACGGCCAGCGCGATCGCCAGCATCACCGGCAGCAGGCACAGCTGGATGAGCGCGGCCAGCACGATGTCGCTGGCGCGCTTGAGCAGGCTGTTAAAGCCGGTGAACGGCGACTCGCAGATGGCGATGACGGGCATGCCGCCGACGCTGTCGAAGCGGCTTTGCATCAGGTCGAACACGTAGATGTCGGGCAGGAAGTACACCGACGCGGTGGTGTCCTGCAGCTCGTCGAGCAGCTTGCGGATGCGCGGCTGCGCCGACAGCGGCTGGCTGATGAAGATCATCTTGATGTGGTGGGCGCGCACGTAGTCGGCGATGGCGTTCATGTCGCCGAGCACCGGCTCGACCATCGCGCCCGGCCAGCGGCCCTGGGCGCGGTCGTCGAAGAAGCCGCGCACCTGCATGGCCAGCTGCGGGTTGCCGCGGGCGGCGGCGGCGAACTTGAGGCTGACGTCGTTGGCGCCGACCAGCACCACCGAGCGCGCCTCGTCGGCGCCGTGGCCGAGGCCGAGGCGGCGCGCCGTCAGGTGCACCGCCAGCAGCAGGAACGGGGTGACGCCGAACCAGGCCAGCGCCACGCCGTGGTCGACCTTGGCGCTCATGCCGCTGGCCTGGCCGAGCAGCACCAGCAGCGCGGCGGTGATGAACCAGCCGGCGAAGACGTCGCGGATGTAGTGCGCCATCGAGCCGGTGCGCCAGCTGCGGTAGGGGTCGACATGCTCGTAGATGGTGGCCGACATGTAAAAGCCGAGCACCATCAGGATCATCAGGTAGCCGCTGAACGGCACGCCGCGGGCGAGCGTGCACAGGTACAGGCTGCCCATGATCAGCAGCGGATCGAGCACCCGCTGGAAAAAGGAGATGAGAGGGATGTCGTTGACCGTCATGGGGGCTCTTAGAATTGCGCGCTGGCGGTAAACGAGGCGCCGTTGGCGGTGTAGCTGACGGTGCCGGCCGGCGGGCTGCCGGTGCGGCTGTCGCGGAACGCGCGCAGCGCCAGCTCGATCGTCGGCCGCGGCCGGTAGGTGAGGCCGGCCGACACGGTGCGGGTGGTGTCGTTGAGCGCGCCGGGAGCCAGTCCGGAAGTGACGCCGGCGATGGTGTCGAAGCGGCGCCGGTCGCGCTTGCCCTGGGCGTCGACGCTGATCTTGGCGGTGACGTCCCAGGTGGCGCCGAGCGAGGCGCCGGTGCTCAGCGCGCTGTTGATGATGGTGCCCTCGGTGGCGCTGAACTCGCGCCACAGCTGGCCGTTAAAGCGCAGCCGCGCGCGCGCGTCCCAACTGGCGATCAGGCGGCCGTTGGCGCCGCTGTCGTCGCGCGAGTTCATGAACTCGTGCTTGCGCTGGACGAAGCCGCCCAGGAACAGCAGCCGCGTGCTCGGCGTGACGAGCCAGTTGATGTTGAGCTTTTGCTCGTCCTGCGTGTAGTTGTTATCAAACAACACCCCGGCGCCGGCGCGGTCGTTGTCGTAGCGTCCGCTCAGGCGGCGGAACTGCATGCCGAAGGTGCTGCCGCTGGTGGCCAGGTAGTCGAAGCCGGCCGCCACCAGGCGCTCGCTGCGGTTGTTGTAGCGCTGCGCGTCGAGCTCGTAGTCGTAGTCGGTGTTGCTATAGCTGGCCACCAGGCGCCAGCTCGGATGGAAGGTCCAGGCGGCGTCGCCGTACAGGCGGCGCTGGGTGCGCAGGTTGCGCTCGGTCGAGCGGTTGTCGCCGAACGGCACCAGCGTCTTGCCGTAGCTGGCGCCGGCGTGGCCGCCCCAGTGGTTGCCCAGCGCCCAAGCCAGGTCGCCGGCGGCGTCGCTGCCGTTGTAGTCGAACTGCGAAAAGTGGTCGTAGCTCACGCGCGACACGCGCGCCGAGCCGGTCAGCAACTGGCGTCCGATGGGCCGCTCCAGCGCCACGCCGACGGCCACGGAGCGCACGTTGTCGCTGCCGCCGCCGTCCACGCGGTCGCGCTCGTCGTCGGACAGGCGCATCAGGTTCTCCTCGTGGGTGTAGCCGACGGTGACGAACGGGTGCAGCGTGTCGCTCAGTTGTGGCGGCTGTTGCGACAGCTGCGCCAGCGCCGGCGCGCTCGCCAGCAGCGCGGCCAGCACCGCGGCGCCGGCCGGCGTCCAGCGGGGCCGCCGCGCGGGCGTGGGGGGGACGGGGCGGGCGGCGCCGCGGTTTCGGAGTGGACTAGGCATTATTGTTGATCTTAGTTTGGGGGAAATCGTCGGATTGTCAATTTTACCAGCAAGTGCGCGCCCGGGACACCCCCGCGCGCGGCGCCGCGCGGCGCGCTGATGCTGCCCGCAGTCCACAAAACGTGCCTGGCCCAAATAATAATACGGACCCGGCGAAACCGCACGCACCGCAGGAACGGCGCCTTTGCGGCGGCGCACAACGCCCCGGCCGCCGCGAAAACGTTGTCTGCGCGACCATTATATTTTAAATCACGGGGCGCTGGCCAGCGCCGGACGCAAATAGATCGCCGGCCCGCCTAGCGGCGGCGCGCCTCGATCGCCTCCCACGCCTCGAGCGCGGCGAGCAACTCGTCCTCGATGGCGGCGATGCGGGCGTTGACGCGCTTGGCCTCGGCCGCGTTCTTCTTGTAGAAGTCCGGGTCCGACAGCTGCAGCGTCAGCGCGGCCTGCTCGTCCTCGAGCGCGGCGATCTGCCCGGGCAGCTCGTCGAGCTCGCGCTGCTCCTTGAACGAGAGCTTTTTGGCCTTGGCGGCCGGCGCCGCCATGCTCGAGACCGGCTCGGCCGCGCGCGCCGCGGCCGGCTTGCCCCTGGCCGGCGCCACCGTCGCGCGCACCCGCTCCCAGTCGCTGTAGCCGCCGACGAACTCGCGCCAGCGGCCCTGCCCCTCGGCCACCACCACTTGCGTGACGACGTTGTCGAGGAAGGTGCGGTCGTGGCTGACGAGGAACACGGTGCCGGTGTATTCCTCGAGCAACTCCTCAAGCAGCTCCAGGGTGTCGATGTCGAGGTCGTTGGTGGGCTCGTCGAGCACCAGGCAGTTGGCCGGCTTGGCGAACAGGCGCGCCAGCAGCAGGCGGTTGCGCTCGCCCCCGGAGAGCGACTTGACCGGCGAGCGCGCGCGCTCGGGCGAGAACAGGAAGTCGTTCAGGTAGCTCATCGAGTGCTTGCGCTGGCCGTTGACCTCGACCCAGTCGCTGCCCGGCGAGATGGTCTCGATCAGGCTGGCCTCCTCGTTGAGCTGGGTGCGCATCTGGTCGAAGTACGCCACCTGCAGCTTGGTGCCCAGGCGCGCCGTGCCGCTGTCGGGCGCCAGCTCGCCGAGGATCATCTTGAGCAGGGTGGTCTTGCCGGCGCCGTTGGCGCCGATCAGGCCGACCTTGTCGCCGCGCAGGATGGTGCCGCTGAAGTCGTCGACGATGACGCGCTCGCCGAAGCGCTTGCTCACGTTCTCGAGCTCGGCGACGATCTTGCCCGAGCGCTCGCCCGAGCCGACCTCGAGCTTGACCTGGCCCTGCTGCTCGCGCCGCGCCGAGCGCTGCAGGCGCAGCGCCTCGAGGCGGCGCACCCGGCCCTCGTCGCGCACCCGGCGCGCCTTGACGCCCTTGCGGATCCACACCTCCTCCTGCGCCAGGAACTTGTCGAACTTGGCGTTCTCGACCTCCTCGTTTTCCAGCTGCTCGGCCTTGCGGCTCTGGTAGGTGGTGAAGTTGCCCGGGTAGGACAGCAGGCGCCCGCGGTCGAGCTCGATGATGCGGGTGGCGACGTTGTCGAGGAAGGAGCGGTCGTGGGTGATGAACAGCACGCTGCCCTTGAAGTCGCGCAGCAAGCCCTCGAGCCACAGGATCGACGAGAAGTCGAGGTGGTTGGTGGGCTCGTCGAGCAGCAGCACGTCCGGCGCCGACACCAGCGCGCGCGCCAGCGCGACGCGCTTTTGCATGCCGCCCGAGAGCGTCTTCATCAGCATGTCGCCGGTCAGGTTCAGTTTGTCGAGCACGGTCTCGACCTTGTTGCCCAGGCTCCAGGCGTCGGCCGCGTCGAGCTGGACCTGGATGTCGTGCATGCGCTCCATGACGGCCTCGTCGTCGCCCTGGCCGAACTGGCCGGTGAGCGCGTCGTATTCCTTGAGCAGGGCCGGCAGCGCGCCCATGCCGGCGGCCACCGCGTCGTGCACGGTCATCTCCGGATCGAACGCCGGCTCCTGCTCGACATAGGCGATCTGCAGGCCCTGCTGCATGACCAGCAGGCCGTCGTCGAGCTTGAAGCGCCCCGAGATGACCTTGAGCAGCGACGACTTGCCGGTGCCGTTGCGCCCGATCAGGCCGACGCGTTCGCCCGATTCGAGCGAGAAGTCGGCGTGGTCGAGCAGGGCCACGTGGCCGAAGGCCAGTTGGGCGGAAGAAAGAGAGATGACGGCCATAGGAGTGGGGGCGGGCCGGCGCGCGCGGCGCCGGCGCCGCGCGCAGGAAGAAGGAAAGGCGCCATTGTACCGCAGCCGGCGGCGCCCGGCGCCGGCCCGCCGGCGGCGCGCTGTTCCGCTGAGATATCTTTCATGTCATAATTCCAATTCCGCCACCACCCGCAGCCCAGACTGGACGCCACGATGACCACCCCCTCCCCCGCCTACCGGCCCGACATCGACGGCTTGCGCGGCATCGCCGTGTTTTGCGTGGTGGCCTTCCACGCCGGACTGGGCGGCTTTGCCGGCGGCTTCGTCGGCGTCGACATCTTCTTCGTCATCTCCGGCTACCTGATCTGCACCATCATCGAGCGCGAGATCGCCGAGGACCGCTTCAGCTACGCCAAGTTCTACGCGCGCCGCGCGCGCCGCATCCTGCCGGCGCTGTTCGCGGTGCTGGCGGCGTGCTTCGCCACCGCCGCACTGGTACTGACGGCCGTCGAAATGCAGGATTTCGCCAACAGCGCGGTGGCCAACATCGGCGCCTTCTCCAACCTCTACTTTTGGCGCAGCGCCAACTACTTCTCGCCCTCGTCCGAGCTCAAGCCGCTGATGATGACCTGGTCGCTCAGCGTCGAGGAACAGTTCTACCTGTTCTTCCCGCCGGCGCTGCTGCTGCTGCGGCGCCTGCGCTGGCGCACCGGCCCGGCGCTGGCGGCGCTGGCGGCGCTCTCGCTGCTGGCCTCGGCGTGGCTGACGGCGCGCAATCCGACCGCCGCCTTCTTCCTGCTGCCGACCCGGGCCTGGGAATTGGGCGTGGGCGCGCTGCTGGCCCACTACGGCGCGCGCGGGCTGCCGCCGGCGCTGCTGCGCGGCCCGGCGCGCGAGGCGCTCGGCGGCGTCGGCCTGCTGGCGCTGCTCTACGCCATCGTCGCCTTCGACCACAATACGCCCTTCCCCGGCGTGGCCGCCGCCGTGCCGGTGTTCGGCACGGCCATGCTGATCGGCGCGGCCGGCAGCGCGGTCAACCGCGTGGTGCTGTCGAACAAGGCGCTGGTGTTCATCGGCCTGGTGTCGTACTCGTGGTATCTGTGGCATTGGCCGCTGCTCAGTTTCGCGCGCCTCGCCGCCGACCGGCCGCTGCCGCCGGCGACGGCGCTCACGCTGGCCGCGCTCGCGTTCGTGCTGGCGGTGCTGTCGTGGCGCTTCGTCGAGCGGCCGTTCCGCGCCCCCGGCGCCAGCGACGGCGCCACGCTGCGCCGCTACGGCGCGGCCACGGCGCTGATGCTCGCCGTGGGCGTGGCGCTGGTGGCCGGACGCGGCTGGCAGCAGCGCCTGCCGGAGCAGTTCGCCTCGCTCGAACGCAGCGGCCAGGTGGTGCCCGACCCATGCCTGGCGCCGTACGGCGTGTCCGCGCCGGCGCTCGGCCCGGCCTGCGCCGGCGGCGCCGGCGGCGTCGCGCTGATCGGCGACAGCCACGCGGCCGCGCTCGCGCCGGGCCTGCGCGCGCTGGCCGCCGAACACGGACTGGGCTATATGCAACTGACCAAGGCCTCGTGCCCGCACCTCGACGGCGTCACCCGCCGCATGCCCAACCATCCGGGGCACGACCGCGAATGCGCCGCCTACAACCAGGCCGCGCTGGCGCGCCTGCGCGCCGACCCGGCGCTGACGGTGGTGTTCGTCGCCGGCTACTGGTCGGCCCCGTTCGACGACGAGGACGCCGGCCAGCGCTACGTGCCGGCCGCCCGCCCCGACGCCGGCGTCAGCCCGCAGGCGAGCCGGCGCTACCTCGACGAGGGCCTGGCGGCGACCGTGCGCGCGCTGGCGCAGGCCGGCAAGACGGTGGTGCTGGTCAAGGACGTGCCGCGCTTCCCGTTCGATCCGGTGCGCGCCGTCGCCGCCGAAGCCATCCCGTGGCGCAAGCGGCTCGCCGCCGCGCTCGGCGCGCGCCCGGCCGGCGGCGCCGGCCAGGTGCGGGCGGCCGACCGCCGCGACCCGGCCGACGCCACCATCGACGCGCTGGCGGCGCGCGCGCCGCGGGTGGCCGTGCTCGATCCGGCCACCGCGCTGTGCGCGGACGGCCCGTGCCGCTACAGCGGCCACGGCCATTTATATTATGTCGACGCCCAGCACCTGTCGGCCGCGGGCGCGCGCGTCGCGCTCGACCAGCCCGGCGTGGCCGGCCTGCTGGCCGGGGGCGCCGCGCCGCGGGCGGCACGGCGCTGACGCGCGCCCCTTGGGCCTTGCCCTTTAGTCAGCTATAATGCGCACGTTTGTTCGTACTCCCCGTAGCACAATGGATAGTGCACATGCCTCCTAAGCGTGGGATACTGGTTCGATTCCAGTCGGGGGGACACCATGCCCGGCGCCGGGCCGCCACGGGCGGCGGCCGCCGCACTGAGGGAGTGAAACGATGAAAAAGCTTTTGCGCTCATTGCGCCATGCCGCGCGCGACAACGCGCTCGAGGCGCTGCTGCGCGCCAGCTGGCTGCTGCACCGGCTGGCGCGCCGCGCCGGCCCGGCGCCGTCGGCGGCGCCGGCGGTGATCGTCTCGCTGACGTCCTATCCGCCGCGCTTTCCGACGCTGCACCTGACGCTCAAATCGCTGCTGATGCAATCGGACCCGGACCACAAGGTGGTGCTGTGGGTGGCCGAGCGCGACCTGGCCGCGCTGCCGGCCAGCGTGACGGCGCTGCGCCGCTGGGGCCTGGAGATCGGCGCCTGCGACGATATCCGCTCGTATAAAAAACTGATCCCGACGCTGGAAAAATATGGCCCGGTGACGGTCGTCACCGCCGACGACGACATCTATTACTGGCGCACCTGGCTGGCCGAACTGGTGGCGCTGTGGCGCGCCTCGAACGGCCGGCAAATCATCTGCCACCGCCGCCACCGCATCGCCCACGGCGCCGACGGCCTGCCGCTGCCGTACGCGCAGTGGCAGTTCGAGTCGGCCCTGACCGACGCGAGCGTGCTCAATTTCCCGACCGGCATCGGCGGCGTGCTCTACCCGGCCGGCATCTTCACCGACGCCGTGCTCGACCGCGAGGCCTTCATGCGCCTGTGCCCGTACGGCGACGACATCTGGTTCTACTGGATGGGGCGCACCAACGGCGCCACCTTCCGCGGCGTGCCCGCGCAGCGCCCGATCCACACCTGGCGCGGCTCGCAGGACGCCGCCCTGTGGCTGAGCAACATCGGCGAGAACCGCAACGATGTCCAGATCGGCGCCATGATCGACGCCTACGGCTACTTCGAGCGCCGGGCGGCGCGCGCCTGACGTCAGGCGCGCCGCCGGCGGCGCAGCATGGCCACCAGGCGCGGCGCGTTGGCGGCCAGGTAGCGGCCGCCGAGCGGCGAGAGCACGATCCGCGGCAACAGCGGCCTATTGGCACGCAACAAGTCCATCACCCCCTCGAACGTCCATTGGGCATAGGCGCGGCGCGCGCCCGCGCCGCGCGCGCGCAACAGCGCGTCGGCCTCGCGGAAGGCGGCGATGCGCTCGAGCACGTACCCCGGCGTCTTGCGCGAATTGGTCAGCGAGCCCTGCCGCACGCGCTGCTGGTACAGCAAGTCCGGCACCGTCACGATCAGCGCCGCGCCCAGCAGCAGGCGCAGCGTAAACAAATGGTCCTCGTGGGCGGCGCGCGGCGTGAAGGCGGCGCCGCTGCGCGCGATCAACGCGCGGCTGGCGACGTAGGTCCAGACGGCGGCCGTGTACATGCGTTCGCGCAGCTGCAGCGCCAGCAGGGCGTCGCCGTCGGTGTGGCGGCGCTCCTCGGTGTAGGCGGTCTTGGCGCGCAGGCGGCGCGTGCGCCCGCCCTCCTCGAGCACCATGTCGGCCGAGAAATACATCAACTCCATGCCCGGATGGTCGCGCGCGGCGCGGCGCACGGTGGCCACGAAGCGCTCGGCGAAGACGTCGTCGCTGTCGCAGAAATAGATGAAGCGGCCCGACGCCAGCTCCAGTCCCAGCGCGCGCGCCCTGGCCGCGCCGGCGTTGGGCGTGGCGCGGTAGACGATGCGCGCCGGCCCGCGCCAGGCGGCGAGGAAGGCCTCGATGCGCGCGCCGGTGTCGTCGGCCGAGCCGTCGTTGACGAGCACCAGTTCGCAGTCGGCGTCGAGCTGGGCGGTGACGGCCGCCAGCAGCGCGTCGATCGCCGGGCCGACGTTGTAGCACGGGATGATTACTGAAAAGAACATCGGATCTCCGCTCATGGGGTTTGCAGGCGCCGCACCAGGTGCGCGGCGCGCGGGCTGACGGCCGAGGCCACCAGGCGCAGGAACTCGCGCGCCTCGGGGAACGGCGACCAGCACAGCGCGCCGACATAGGCCAGCGCGCCGGCGGCGATGGCCAGCGCCAGGTTGACGGCGACGGCGGCGAACGGCCGGCCGGCGATGAACACCCCGGCGGCCAGCACCACCGGCAGCACCTGCGCCAGCGGAATGAGCAAGGCGCGCACGTAGGCGCGGCCCTGGCCGCTGACGCAGGCGCGCACCAGCACGAAATACGACACCACGGTGTTGACCAGCTGCACGATCAAAAAGCTGCCGGCGATGCCGACGATGCCGTAGGCGGTGCCCAGCGCGTACGCCAGCGGCACGCCCAGCAGCAGCTTGGCCACGCCCATGCGCACGTTCAGGTACATCTTGGCCTTGACCAGCAACAGCGAGATGACCGGCGCGTCGACGCTGCGCACCATGCCCACCAGGCACAGGATCTTGACCAGCACGTCGATGAAGCGCCACTCGGGCTTGAAGAACAGCTCGACCACCGAGCTGCTGCAGACGAACATGCCCATCAACAGCGGGAAGTTGATCAGCGAACCGTAGGTGGTCACCAGCAGGAAGTTGCGCGCCAGCTTGTCCTGGTCGTCTTGGATCTTGGCGAAGGCCGGGAACAGCGCCTGCGTGAGCACCGGCTTGAGCCGCTCGATGAGGTTGATGCTGATGCCGTAGGCGATGTTGTAGCCGCCGATGGCCGGCAGGCTCACCAGGCGCGCCATCAGGGCCGGGTAGGTGTTGACGCTGACCACGTTGATCAGCGAGTCGCCCACCAGTTGCGCCGCGTAGCGCATGTGCGGGCGCGCCGCCGGCCAGCTGAAGCGGAACGACAGCGCCCGCTCGCGCAGGCTGTGGCCGAAGAAGATCGCGCAGCTCAGCGCCGTGCTGGCCAGGAACGACACCGAGGCCGCCCACGCCTTGCCGTAGAGAAGGGCCAGCGCGATGACCACCACGCAATTGGTCAGCAGAGTGATGATGGCCACCACGGCGATGAAGTTAAAGCGCAGCTCGCGCGCCAGCATGGCCCGCTGCTGCTGGCCGAACGGGGCGATCAGGAACACCACGGCCATGATGCGCACCTGCGTGACGAGCTCGGGCGAGTTGAAGAACGCCGCCAGCGGCGCACTGGCCAGCCAGGCGGCGGCGAACGTCGCCACGCCCAGCGCGATGTTGATCACGTACAGCGACGACAGTTCAAGCTCCGTGATCTTGGTGTGGCGGATGATGGCGTTGGAGATGCCGAAGTCGATGAAGATGGTGAAGAACTGCACCACCATCAGCGCCAGGCTGATGATGCCGTATTCGTGCGGGCCCAGTATGCGCGAGAGCAACCACAGTTGCAGCACACCGACCACGGCGCCCAGCGCGGTCGCAGCGAAGTTCCACTTCACCGCGTTCATTGTTTTCGTTTTCAGCTCCAAGGCCACTCCGGGAAAGAATTAAGCAACGTAAGACGGCTCGGCGGCCCGGGGAGGCGGGCCCGGCCGGCACGCGGCGGGCGCGCGCATTTTACCATTCAATCTTTGCATTATGGCATGCGCGTGGCGTGCGGACCGCCGCCGCCGACTTTCCGGATGTTATCAAATTGATTCCACATGGAAAAATAAATGTGACATGGCGAAACAATTTCCCTATAATAAGTCCTACAACAGCATAACATTCTCGGGTCGGTTACAGCCTCTAGCCACATAAGGACTGTAACAATGAGAACGCGCACCAATGCAGCATCGAAGTTTTTTGTAACGCTCGGTATCTTCCTGGCGGCGTCGCTGGCGGCGCCGGCACGGGCGCAGGCCAACTACGCCGCCACCTCCGGATGGGGGACATTTTACCGTCCGTTCGCCGCCAGCTCCCCATGGAACTCGCGTCCGGTGCGCCCGGCGCTGGGCACCAACGAGGTGAAAAAGCCGCTGCTGAACCCGACATGGATCCCCGGCATCGCCGAGGGCGCCTATTCGACCGGCGTGTTCATGGCCGGCGCCGGCGACGGCGCCGTCACCGTCTACGGCCGCTACACCGTCGGCGTGCCCGATCCGGACAGCGGCAAGTATCGCAACATCACGCTGCCGCACTGGCCGGCCGGGGTGGTGCCGGCCTCCGGCGCCGACGGCCACGCCGACATCGTCGACACCGTCACCGGCATCATCCACTCGTTCTACCAACTGCGCTATGCCGACGGCAAATGGAGCGCGTCGATGTATTCGTGGACCCGGGTCGACGGCACCGGCTGGGGCGACCCCGAGCACTGGAGCCAGGGCGCGCGCGCTTCGGGCACCACGCCAACCGCCGGCCTGATCCGCAAGCACGAGATCGAGGACGGCACGCCCAACTACCGGCACGCGCTGGCGCTGTCGCTGCCGAGCCACACGCTGGCCAACGGCGTCACCCGCCCCAGCTACATCGCCCCGGCCACCACCGCCGACGCCACCGCCACCGGCAACACTGGCGTCATCCCGCTGGGCGCGCGCCTGATGCTGCCGGCCAGCTTCGACGCCACCACGTTGAGCACGCCGCAGCTGCGCAAGATCGCCCAGACGCTCAAACTGTACGGCGCCTACGTGGTCGACCGCAACTACGACACCGCCTTCGGCATCTTCGTCGAGAACGGTTCGAACTTCAAGATCATGCCCAACGGCTGGAGCAACCTGGTGGTGGCCGACCTCGAGAAGATCCGCGCGGCGCTGCGCGAGGTGGTGCGCGTCGACGGCTGGATCGACGGCGACGGCAACGCCAGCGGCGCGGCGGCGCAACCGGGACTGGTGTCGATGCGCGGCGCCTGGATGGTGCAGGGAAGCAACAGCGCCGGACCGGGCACCTTCGACAGCTGGGAGCAGTCGGTGGTGTTCCCCGCCACCACACGCAAGCTCAGTCAAATCAACTACTCGACCGGCGTTAGCAAGGTCAGCTGGGCCAAGCTGACGCCGGGCACGCCGATGCGCCTGACCGCCGTGGCCGCCGGCGGCGCCACCATCCGCATGCAGGTCAAGGTCGCCAACGCCATCGTCTACGACAGCGGCTACCTCGGCAACGGCACCGCGGTCGCGTTCAACTGGCCGTCCGCCGCCGGCGGCAGCATCGCGGTGACGATGCTGGCCGAGAGCGGGCTGAACATGGCCTCGCGGGTGCGCGGCGTGCTCACCGTCAAGTAGGGCGCGGGCGGGCGCGCGAAGCGCCGGCCGATGCTGCACTGCGGTCAGCGCCGCCGCGCCGCTGCCGCCGCCCCCGGGGCTGGCGCGCGCGGGCGCCATCGGGCACGCCCGCCCCCCGCGCCGCACGCGGACACGCTTGGTGCCAATGGGCAAAAAGCGGGTTACAATACGCGCTTCATTTAATAATGACAACCTTATTGTGCAACGCAGCGCTATAATGGCGCGGTGCGCGCGGCCACCGCATCGGGTCCGTGCGCCCTCCCCCCCCCGACACACCGCAGATTATGAAGGATTGCCTGCAATGACATTCGAACCAGACTTGTCCGATATTTCGATCGCCATTTTGGTCCCGTGCTACAACGAGGCGACCACCGTGGCCAAAGTCGTCGCCGATTTCAAGCTCGCCATTCCGCACGCCACGGTCTATGTCTACGACAACAATTCCAAGGACAACACCAGCGCCATCGCGCTGGCCGCCGGCGCCGTGGTGGTGCACGAGCCGCTGCAGGGCAAGGGCAATGTGGTGCGCCGGATGTTCTCCGACATCAACGCCGACGTCTACGTGATGGTCGACGGCGACGACACCTACGACGCCAAGGTGGCGCCGGCCATGGTGCGGCGCCTGGTCGAAAAAAACCTCGACTGCATCAACGCGGTGCGCCACTCGACGGCGCTGGAGGCCTACCGCCAGGGCCACGAGTTCGGCAACTGGATGCTCACCACCATCGTCGCCAAGCTGTTCGGCCGCGCCACCAACGACATGCTGACCGGCTACCGCGTGTTCTCGCATAAATTCGTCAAATCGTTCCCGGTGGTGTCGAAGGGCTTCGAGATCGAAACCGAGCTGACCGTGCATACGCTCGAGCTGCGCATGCGCAGCGAAGACTTCGACACCGACTACGGCGCCCGCCCGGAAGGCTCGGTCAGCAAGCTGAGCACGTACAAGGACGGCTTCAAGATCCTGTGGATGATCTTCAAGCTGATCAAGCTGGAACGCCCGGCGCTGTTTTTCAACAGCGTCGCGGCCGTCGCCGTGCTGGTGGCGCTGGCGCTGTTCGCGCCGGTGATGTTCGACTACCTGCACACCGGCCTGGTGCCGCGCCTGCCCACGGCCATCCTGTCCGGGCTGATCGTCACGCTGGCCATCCTCAGCGCCCTGTGCGGCCTGATCCTGGCCTCGGTCACGCAGGGCCGGCGCGAAGTCAAGCAGCTGTCGTTCCTGGCCACGCCGCGCTACCACTCGCGCGACCGCTAAGCGATGCGCCGCGATACCGCCCTCGGGGTTAAATTCCTCACCTTCGGCTGCATCGGCGGTGTCGTGTTCGTATTCGACGCCAGCTGTTTCTGGCTGCTGCTGCGCCTGACCGGTTCGCCGGTGGCGGCGCGCGCGCTCAGCGTCGGCCTGGCCATGACGCTGTCATGGTGGCTCAACCGCACCTTCACCTTCCGCGCCGCCGGCCCCGTCAACTGGGCCGAGATGGCCAAGTTCCTGCTCTCGCAGTTGCCCGGGGCCGGCGTCAACGCCGCCGTTTCCGTCGCCGCCTTCCAGTACCTCGCGCTGGCGGAAAACAACGCCTGGATCGCCGTCGCGTTCGGCAGCTGCGCCGGCCTGGCCGCCAACTTCCTGATGGCCCACCTGTTCGTGTTCAAGAAAAGCGGGAGCGCGCCGTGAGCGCACGCGCCGCCTTCGATCCCTACCGGCTGCTGGTGCTGCTGGTGCTGCCCTTCGTGCTGAGCTGGCCGGCCTGGTTCAACGGCCAGCCGTTTTTCTTCGCCGACACGACGGCCTACCTCAAAGGCGCCGCCAGCGCCGCCGAGCTGGTAGTCAAGACCGACACGTCGCAGCGCTGGCTCCACATCGACGCGCGCCCGGCCGCACCGGACGCCGGCGCGGCTGCGGCGGGCGCGGCCGCGCCGGCCCACCTGAGCAGCGCCCCGGGCAAGGGTGGCGTGATCGCCGGCCGCTCGATCTATTACGGCGCCTTCCTGTTCGGCGTGGCCTGCCTGCTCGGCCTGCAAGGGGTGGCGCTGCTGCAGGCGCTGCTGGCCACGCTGCTGATCGCCAGCGTGCTGCGCGCCCGCTTCGCGCTCGGCTACCGGGCCATCGCGCTGTTGCTGCTGGCGCTGGCGGCGGCCAGCCCGCTGCCGTATTTCGCCAGCATGCTGATGCCCGATATCTTCGCCGGGCTGGGCATCGCCGGCGCCATTGCCCTGACCGCGCTGCCGGCGGCGCCGCGCGCGGCGCGCGCGCTGTGGGCGCTGTTGGTGCTGGCGGCGGTGCTGTTCCATTCGGCCAATATCCTGATCCTGCTGGCCACCATCGCCACCCTGGTGACGCTAGCGCTGCTGCTGCGGCGCGCCGCGGCGCTGCCATGGCGGGCGGTCGGCCTCGTTTGCGCGCTGGTGGCCACCGGCGTCGCCGGCGAGGCCGCCTTCTCCTACGGCGTGCGGCAAGCCACCGGCGAGGCGCCGATCCGCCCGCCGTTCATCACCGCGCGCCTGCTGGCCGACGGCCCGGGCAACGACTACGTCAAGCATCATTGCCCTGGCGCCGGCTTTGAAGTGTGCAACTACGCGCGCGACTTCACCCGGGCCAGCTCCGACGACTTCCTGTGGAGCACGGTGCCGGCGGTGGGCGTGTTCACGCTGGCCGACAGCGCCGCGCGCGCCCGGCTGGGGCAGCAGGACGCCGCCTTCGCCAAGGCCGTCCTGGCCCGCTATCCGCTCGCGGTGCTGGCCAACTCGGCGAAAAACATCGGCGCCCAGATCGGCTATGTCGGGCTCGAGGAATACATCTATCCGCCCGACCTGGTGCGCGAGTTCAGCCAGAAAATCCCGGCGCGCGAACTGGCCACGCTCGCGCGCACGCGCGCGGCGCGCCAGCGCTTCGATGTGTCCTACTCCGAGGCGGTGATCCGCGCCACCAGCGCGGCGGCGCTGCTGGCCTGCCTGGCGGCGGCCGTGGCCACCTTCCGGCGCAGGCGCTACGGCGAGTTCACGCTGCTGGCCATTTTCATGCTGGCCTTGCTGATCAACGCCGGCGTGTGCGGCGCACTGTCGACGCCGCACGACCGCTACCAGGCGCGCCTGGTGTGGATCCTGCAGCTGATGGGCATGCTGGTGGTGGCCGCGCGCATGAAGTGGATCGCCCTGGCGGCGGCGCCGGCGCCGCCGGCGGTCGCGGCTTACGTCGGGCGGGCGGCCCACGGCTGATGCCGGCCCCGCCAACAGTTTTCCCGCGCGTCCGGCCGTACTGTATATTGCGACGGCCGCGCAAACAATAATCAGCGTTGACCGTAGTGTTCATTCAAGTCCAAAACCATGAGTAAACCGAAGATCCAGACCGACATCAGCGGCTTGAGGGCGCTGAGCGTCCTCATGGTGGTGCTGTACCACTTCCATTTGAGAATCCTGAACGGCGGCTTTATCGGCGTCGACATTTTTTTCGTCATTTCCGGCTACCTGATGACCAAGATCATCCGCGACGGGTTGGAGCGCCAAAATTTTCATTACGGAATTTTCCTCCTCAAACGCGCGTTGCGGATTTTTCCGGCGCTGTTTGCCGTCGTGCTGGCGCTGTTGGTGGGCGGAGCGCTGCTGCTGCCGCCGCCGGACCTGGCCGCCCTGTCGCAACAGTGCGTGCGGGCCATCCTGTTCGTCTCGAACACCTACTACGCCAGTCAGCAGGGCTACTTCGCCGACGGCCTCGACAACCGCTGGCTGCTGCACACCTGGTCGCTGTCGGTCGAGTGGCAGTTCTACATGCTGTACCCGGCCATCATCTGGCTCGGCCTGAAACTGAGCCGGCCGGCCGGGCGCCGCGCGCCGCTCGCCTTCGCCGGCTTCCTGCTGGCGGTGGCCGCCGCGTCGTTGATCCTGTGTGTCGCCGTCGATTACCAGAGCGCCTTCTTTTCGGTGGCGACCCGCTCCTGGCAAATGATCGCCGGCGGCCTGGTGTTCCTGGCGCGCGACCCGGCCCGCATCGGCGGGCCGCGCGGCGCCGTGCTCAGCTATGCCGGCCTGGCGGTGATCTGCTTCGGCGCCTACCTGGTCGCCGCGCTGCGCCTCGAGCAGCAATGGCCGGGATACTACGCCGTCATTCCCGTCGTCGGCGCCTGCCTGGTGCTGGCGGCCGGCTATGAAGGCAATCCATTGCTCAACAATCCCGTGATGCAACGGCTGGGCGCGTGGTCGTACTCGATCTACCTGTGGCACTGGCCGGTGGTCATCGCCATGGGCATCACCGGATTGCTGGCCGAGGCGCCCAGCGTGGCCAAACTGGTCGGCGTGCCGCTGTCGATCGCGCTGGGCTACCTGTCGTTCCGCTACATCGAGCCGGCGCGCGCGCTGCGCGCGGCCCGCGTCACCCGTGGCGCGCTCGCCCTCGGCGCCGGCGGCGGCGCGCTGGTGGCCATGGCCGCCGCCTTCGCCATCTCCGGCGGGCTGCCGATGCGCACCGACCAACCGGCCGTGTTCGAGGCGGTCAGCGCCGCGGCCCTGGCCGACACCTATCCGCCCGCGTGCGAAAACATCGGCGCCGAGAAGGGCCATACGTGCCGGCTCAACCCCGGCGCGGCCGGTCCCCGGGTACTGGTCATCGGCGACTCCCACGCCGGCCATCTGTATCCGTGGTTCAAGCGGCATGGCAAGAACGACACCACCTTCTACGTCAAATCGGGCTGCCCGCTGATCATCGGCTTCGAACGGGTGGGCCGCGACAACCATTGCCGGGAATTTAGCGAAGCGGCCTATCGCCTGGCCGCCTCGGGCGCCTACGAGCGCGTGATCGTGTCGCAAAACTGGACGTTCTTTTCGCCCTCCTCCAACGGCATCTGCAGCTACCAGGCGGGCCAGTGCGTCACGCCGCCCGCCTCGGACCGTCCGGCCCTGCCGGTCGCGCAGACGCGCGCGACGCTGCAAAACCTGCTCGACCACCAGGTGGCGGTGACGGTGGTGGACTCGACGCCCCACTTCACTTTCAATGTGCCCAATCGCATCTCGCGCAACTTGTACTGGCACGGCACGATCACCGAACGGGCCGATTCGATCGGCATGGGGGCCAACAACGCCGCCTATGACAAGCTGTTCGCCGAGCTGGCGCGCCAGCGCCGATTCTCGCTGCTGTCGTTGCGCGGCGATCTGTGCGAAGCGGACCGCTGCGCGATCTATGACCGGCGCCTGCAGATTCCCATCTTCAAGGATATGGACCATCTGAACCCGGCGTGGCTGGTCGAGAACGGCCAGCAGTTCGAGCGTTTGCTGGCGGCCGACGCCGTGGCGGCGCGCGCGACCGCGCCGCCGCCGCGGGCGAACTAAGCGGCGCCGCTCAGCCGAGCGCGCGCGCCAGCGCGCTTTGCCGCTGCACCGCCGCCATCACCTCCGACAGCGTCGTGCGCACGGCCGGCTCGCCCAGTTGGCCGGGCCCGAATTGTTTGAGCGCGGCGGCCGCGCCGTCCAGGCCCAGCGTCACGCAGCCGGCGTGCAGCCGGTCGATGCGCTGGCGCGCCTCGCGCTGCCCGCCGTTGGCCAGCAGCGCGGCGAGCTCGCCGCCGGCGGCGGCGAGCTGGGTGTGGAAGCCGCCCAGGTACACCAGCAGCCGCTCGGCGCTGATGCCCAGGCGCTCGAGCGTGGCCGCCGGGTCCTCGGCGGCGAACGGGTGGCCGCAGGCGGCCGGGCCGAGCAATTGCTCGAGGTGCACGCGCACCTGCTCGGCCTGGAACGGTTTGACGATGTAGCCGGCGGCGCCGGCCTCGGTCGCTTCGCGCAAGGTGTGCTGGTCGGTGGCGGAGGTCACCAGCACGAAAGGCATGGCCGCCAGCGCGGGCGCCGCCTTGACATGGCGCAGCAACTCCATGCCCGACAGGTTCGGCATGCGCAGGTCGCAAAAGCAGATGGCGGGCCGCAAGCCCTCCTCCAGCTGCCGCCGGGCGTCGGCGCCGTCCTCCGCTTCGACGATGTCGAACTTGCCGCAACTGTCGATCAAATGCATCAACACCATGCGCGAGACGACATCGTCGTCCACTACCAGAACTTTCATGTGACTCCCTGTGCCTTCAACCACATACCGTGCGGCTTCCCTGGCACTGATGGTGATCCTATTTGACGATCTTACCCGATAAACCGCACCGTTGGCGACGCCTGGCGCGTGGCGCGCCGCCGCCACCATGGCTTACGAAACGCTAGCCGATCCGGCCCGGGCCAGCAGCGCGCGCAGCGCCGGCATGGCCTCTTCGATACGCCGCCACTGGCCCTGGTCGGCGCACGATTCGAGCTCGCCGCACAGGGCCTGCAACCGCGGCTGCTCCAGATAGCCGGCGCTGCCCTTCATGCCGTGCAGCAGGCGGCTGGCGGCCTCGCCGTCGCCGCCGGCCAGCGCCCGCTCCAGCTCGGCCAGGCGCAGCGGCGCGTCCGCGCGGAAGGCGCTGCGCAGGCGCGCCTTCAGTTCGCCCGCGGCGCCGCCGTGCCGCGCCAGCCCGGCCG
>CAUPRW010000064.1:0-32430 GCA_963513825.1 uncultured Duganella sp. | reverse complement strand
TAGAACGTGGCGTTGCTGATGCCGTGCTCGCGGCACAGCTCAGGGACCGGCGAGCCGCCCTCGGCTTGCTTGAGGATGGCGATGATCTGGCTATCGGTAAAACGGGACGTCTTCATGCAGAACTTTCAAAAATCTGAGTTTGGAAAATTCTACTTTTAAATGCGATCATTTGCTGGGGGGATTACCCCGCTACTCGCCATTTCCGATGGCTGCTAGAGTCTTGAGGCCCCCTTTTTTTCGATATTCGGCATAGATTTTGGGGTTATGCTCACGGCACATGACAATCGTTTCGCCAGCTTGACGTAGGATTGATTTGTTGACGTAGCCGGAGACTTGGGCGATTTTATTTTCGCGCTCGATAGCGTCCTGCGCCCGAGCTGTCATACTGGCGCAATAGCGGATTTGTCGCTCGAATTCCACTAGTTCGGCTCTCTTTTTTAGAGATTCGGATTCCATCACCTCACGTCGCTCGGCATCCGCCAGTTTGGTTTTCGCTGAGGGGGTCAATTTTTCCAGATCGCTTGTGGCATATTCAGCAATGAATGCACCATAGTCCTTCGCAGTTTTAGCGGATGCGTACAGTTCTCGCTGCCGCGTGCGTTGGAGAGCTTCTTTTTTCGGCGCGAGGGTCTCGATCAGGCGATCCGGATCGTGGCCTTGATACGTTTTCTCAAATTGCGCCATCGCAGAGAGTGTGGTGGCGTTCTCGAATGCTCGTAAGTATGCTTCGCGCTCTTTACGGGGCGCTTCAGCCATGTTATCAGCCCGCATCTTCTCAAGAGTGATAAATAATCCCGCTTCTTCACCGATTGCGCCAACAGCGCTTGAATGGAAAATTCTGTAATTGGCACTATCGCTGGATGTGCCGAAGAAACTAGAAGTACAAGCCGAATATTCGTGCGGAACTTGGTTCTCCGGGCAATAAGCATCAGCTCTACCTGCTAGATACCCTCCAGGCTGTGAGAACCCCGGAACTGACACAACTAAGACTTGATTGACAAGGTCGGCACCGAGCCATTCAGCACAGCCTTCAGGGGCCACTTCGCCTATGGAGGCCTTCCATTTTCCCGGAGAGAAGAAACCCGCTGTTGCGCGATCCCGGTACAGGCAGATCTGAACGAGTTCTGGGTCCATCCTAGACGAGGATTTCAGCGTCCAATCGCTTGCGGCAGCGCCCGCCGGACTTGTGTGAACAAAGAATCCAACAAAGGCAAAGGCTACGGTAGCGGCTTTCATTACTTTGCAGGAGTGGCAGGAGCGACGACCTGCGTTGTAGGATGCCGTAATGATTGCGCCGGAACCTGTGACCGTCTGAAGTAACGCCTCGATTGAACTCATGATGCCCTTTTGATGATTACTAAGACAGAGTGAACCGATTATAGACGGACAAGTTATCAACGAGCTACCTTTTGTTCAGGCGCACGCCGTGTTGCAATATAGAAATGCTGTTCGATATCTTGAAAAATGCCTGTCGAGCCGAAGCCTTACTGCTGTCCGGGATTGACCGTTTGGAGAGTTCCGTAGATTGGACGATTCGGGCGGTTGTTCGGTGCGCGAGGAGCCGGAAATGGACCGGAGCTAAGGGCTGCGAATCCACCAAAGCAAAACGCCCACTTGCATGAGTGGACGTTGCGTGAACGATGTTCTTGGTGGCCCGGGGCGGAATCGAACCACCGACACAAGGATTTTCAATCCTCTGCTCTACCAACTGAGCTACCAGGCCAAGGAGCAGAATTATAGCAGGGCCGGACGAAAATGCAAGGAACAATTTCTCCGGCACACTTTCGCTATAATGGTTGGATGAATAAACCAACGTCCCCCGGCGCGCGGCGCCTTGTCGAAAGCGATATTTGCATTGTTGGCAACGGCGCGATCGCCAAGACCACCGCGCTGGCGCTGGCCCAGGCCGGCCTGGGCGTCGTCCTGCTCTGTCCGCCGCCGGCAACTGCCGCTGTCGCCGCCGATCCGGGCTGGGATGCGCGGGTCTACGCCCTCAACCACACCGCCCACCGCCTGCTGTCGTCGCTCAAGGTGTGGGACGCGCTTGACGCCGCCCGCGTGGCGCCGGTCGACGCCATGGTCGTCCAGGGCGACGGCGCCGGCGCCGGCGACCTGTCGTTCGACGCCTACGGCGCCCACGCCGGCACGCTGGCGTGGATACTGGAGGACCGCAACCTCGGCCAGGCGCTCGACGCGGCGCTCAAATTCGCCCGCAACGTGACAGTGGTCCACGGCCGCGCCACGGCCCTCGAGCGCGACGCCGACGGCGCCACCGTGCTGCTTGAAGGTGGCGAAGGCGTGCGCGCGCAGCTGGTGGTCGGCGCCGACGGCGCCGAATCCTGGGTGCGCGGCCAGTGCGACATCGGCCTCGATTACCGCAGCTATGGCCAGCGCGCCGTGGTGGCGAACTTCGCCTGCGAAAAGCCGCACCATGGCGCGGCCCACCAATGGTTCACCGGCGCCGACGGCATCGTCGCGTTGCTGCCGCTGCCCGGCAACCAGGTGTCGCTGGTGTGGTCGGCGCCGGACGTTCTGGCCGAGAAGCTGCGCGCCGAACCGGCTGCGGCGATCGCCGAACGCCTGGCCGCCTACGCGGCCGACAAACTCGGCGCGCTCACGCCGCTGGAGCCGGAGCTGGTGCGCGATTTTCCGCTGCGCCTGATCCGCCCGCACGCGATGACGTCGGCGCGCGTGGCGCTGGTCGGCGACGCCGCCCACGTGGTCCATCCGCTTGCCGGCCATGGCATGAACCTCGGTTTCGCCGACGTCGCGCAGCTGGCCGAAACGCTGGCCGGGCGCGAGGCCGGGCGCGGCGTCGGCGACGAGCGCGTGCTGGCTCGCTACGCCCGCGCGCGCAAGGAGGACGTGCTGCTGATGCAGCTGACCACCGACGGCCTGGCGCGCCTGTTCGGCGCCGATCTCGAGCCGCTGCGCGTGGTGCGCAATTTGGGATTAAACTTGCTGGATAAATTACCCGTGCTCAAGCGCCGCCTGATCTCCCACGCCATGGGCAAGTGAACATCAAGGCAGGAAAAATCGCGCCACCGCATGGTCTGTCAGTAGTCACCGGAGAAGTCATGAAGAAGAGTAAGTATGTGTTGCTGTTGTTGTCAGTGTTGATGGCGTCGTGCGGCAAGGCGCAAAATTCGCCGACCGAGGAAGAAATCAAAAAGCTCGTCGAGCCGCGCCTGGGCGAGGGCGTCAAGGTCGATTCGGTCAAGGCCACGCCTTACGCCGGCCTGTATGAAATCCGCATGGGCAACGAGATCCTCTACACCGACAAAACCGGCACCTACGTGTTCAACGGCCACGTGTTCAACCTGACCACCGGCACCGACCTGACGCGCGAACGCATCGACGACATCAACAAGATCAAGTTCTCCGACCTGCCGCTCGACAAGGCGATGAAGACCGTCAAGGGCGACGGCTCGCGCGTGATCGCCGTGTTCGAGGATCCGAACTGCGGCTACTGCAAGCAGTTCCGCAAGACCACCCTCAAGGACATCGACAACGTCACCGTCTACACCTTCATGTACAACATCCTGCGCGAGGATTCGTTCACCAAGTCGGCCGGGGTGTGGTGCGCGCCGGACCGCAACAAGGCCTGGGACGACTGGATGATCGACGGTAAGGCGCCGCCGGCGGCCGCCGAGTCCTGCGCCACGCCCAACCAGGAGGTGCTGGCGCTGGGCCGCAAGATCGGCGTGAGCGGCACGCCGTCGATCTTCTTTGCCGACGGCTCGCGCATTCCCGGCGCGGTCGACATCAAGGCGCTGGAGTCGAAGTTCGCCAAGCTTAAGCAGTAAGCGGCAGGCAGCAAGAGGCAGGCAGTCAAGCAAGGGGACCGTCGCGCGCGCGCGAAGCCGGTCCCCTAAAACTATATCGAGAAGCGTATCCCTCCAGGAGAATTGAATGATCACCTTGAATATCAACGGCAAGGACGTGCAGGTCGACGCCGATCCGTCCACCCCGATTTTGTGGACCCTGCGCGATAACCTGAACATGACCGGCACCAAGTTCGGTTGCGGCGCGGCGCTGTGCGGCGCCTGCACCGTGCACCTGGCCGGGGAGCCGATCCGCTCCTGCGTGACGCCGATTTCGGCCGCCGTCGGCCAGAAGATCACCACCATCGAGGCGATGGAGAACGACAAGATCGGCAAGGCCGTGCAGGACGCCTGGGTCAAGCTCGACGTGCCGCAATGCGGTTATTGCCAGAGCGGCCAGATCATGAGCGCGACGGCGCTGCTGCGCACCAATAAGAAGCCGTCGGACGCCGACATCGACAACGCCATGAGCGGCAATATCTGCCGCTGCGGCACCTATCAACGCATACGCGCCGCCATCAAAGACGCCGCCAGCACCATCGCCTAAAGGAGCAGCATATGCGTATCGAATGGCTTAATCAGGACAACCTGGCCGCGCTCGACCCGGCCAACACCGTGGCGCCAGCCGGTGGCGTGTCGCGCCGCGGTTTCATGAAAGCCGGCGCCGCCGCCGGCGGCGGTCTGGTGCTGGGCTTTTTCATGCCCGCCGCCGGCCGCTTCGCCAACGCCCAGCAGCCGCCGGCCAAGGTCTATGAACCGAACGCCTTCCTGCACATCGCGCCGGACAACACGGTGACGGTGCAGGTCAACCGCCTCGAGTTCGGCCAAGGCGTGCAAACGTCGCTGCCGATGCTCATCGCCGAGGAGCTCGACGCCGACTGGTCGAAGGTGGCCGGCGCGCTGGCGCCGGCGGGCGACCAGTACAAGGACCCGGCCTTCGGCATCCAGATCACCGGCGGCTCGGGCAGCATCGCCCACTCCTACCTCCAGTACCGCGAAATCGGCGCCAAGGCGCGCGCGATGCTGGTGGCGGCGGCGGCCGAACAGTGGAAGGTGTCGCCGGACCAGGTCAAGGCGGCCAACGGCGTGCTGACCGGCCCGGCCGGCCAAAAGGCGACCTTCGGCGAACTGGCCGACGCCGCCATGAAACAGCCGGTGCCGGCCAGCGTCAAGCTCAAGGACCCGAAGGACTTCACCATCATCGGCAAGCCGGTCAAGCGGCTCGACGCGCGCCTCAAGTCGAGCGGCAAGCAGCAGTTCGGCATGGACTTCAAGGCGCCGCAGAGCAAAGTCGCGCTGGTGGCGCGCCCGCCCGTATTCGGCGCCAAGGTCGCCAAGTTCGACGCCGGCAAGGCCAAGGCCATCAAGGGCGTGATCGAGGTGCTGCAGGTGGCGACCGACCGTGGCGGCAGCGGCGTGGTGGTGGTGGCCGACGGCTACTGGCCGGCCAAGATGGGCCGCGAGGCGCTGGTGATCGAATGGGACACCAGCGGCGTCGAGAAAATCAGCACCGACAAGCAGATGACCGAGTACAAGGCGCTGGCGAAGAAGACCGGCACCGTGGTGCGCCAGGCGGACACCTCCAAACTGGCCGGCGCGGCCAGGAAGATCTCCGCCGTCTATGAATTCCCTTACCTGGCGCACGCGCCGATGGAGCCGCTCAACTGCGTGGTCGACCTGCGCGCCGACGGCTGCACGGTGTGGGCCGGCTCGCAGTTCCAGACCGTCGACCAGGGCGCGATCGCCGCCACCGCCGGCCTGAAGCCGGAGCAGGTGGTGCTCAACACGATGATGGCCGGCGGTGGTTTCGGCCGCCGCGCCGTGCCGTCGTCCGACTACCTGGTCGAGGCGGTCCAGATCGCCAAGGCCTGGAAGGCGGCCGGCAAGACAGAACCGGTCAAGGTCGTCTGGAGCCGCGAGGATGACATCAAGGGCGGCTACTACCGTCCGTCGCACGTGCACCGCGCCGACATCGGCGTCGACGCCAAGGGCGCCATCGTCGCGTGGGACCACGTCATCGTCGGCCAGTCGATCGTCACCGGCACGCCGTTCGAGCCGATGATGGTCAAGAACGGCGTCGACAACACCATGATCGAGGGCATGGGCGAGCCATACGAGGTGCCGCTGAACCTGAGCGCGCACACGGTCAAGGCCAACGTGCCGGTGCTGTGGTGGCGCTCCGTCGGCTCGACCCACACCGCCTATGTGATGGAAACGCTGATCGACGAGGCGGCGCACGCGGCCAAAATGGATCCGGTGGCCTACCGCAAAAAGATCATCGGCGAAAAAGGCCAGCGCCACCTGGCGGCGCTGGACCTGGCGGTGGCCAAATCCGGCTACGGGAAGAAGGCTTTGCCCAAGGGCCAGGCGTGGGGCGTGGCGGTGCACGAATCGTTCGGCACCGTGGTCGCCTACGTGGTGGTGGCCTCGGTCAAGGACAACACGCCCAAGCTGCATAAGGTGACGGCCGGCGTCCACTGCAACACGGCCGTCAATCCGCTGACGATCGAGGCGCAGGTGCAGGGCGCCGCGCTGATGGGCTTGGGCATGACCTTGCCCGGCGCCGCCATCACGCTGAAGGACGGCGTGGTCGACCAGCAGAACTTCAGCGACTACACGGTCGCGCGCATGACCGACATGCCGGTCATCGACGTCCACATCGTGCCGTCGAACGAGGCGCCGACCGGCATGGGCGAACCGGGTCTGCCGCCGTTGGCGCCGGCCTTCGCCAACGCGCTGTTCAAGTTGACCGGCAAGCGCCTGCGCAAACTGCCGTTCGACCTGGGCGCCACCGCCAAGGCTTGAGCGGATGGCGTTGACGGGTATTTTGCTGGCGGCCGGACGGGGCAAGCGTTTCGATCCGTCCGGCGTGCAAAACAAGCTGCTGCAGCCGTTGGGCGGCGCCGGGGGTGACAGCGTACTCGCCGCCAGCGCCAAAAATATGCTGGCCGCGCTGCCGCGCGTGCTGGCGGTCGTGCGCCCCGGCGACGACCAGGTGGCCGCGTTGCTGGGCGGCCTCGGATGCGAGGTGCGCGTGTGCGCCGACGCCGACCTGGGCATGGGCGAGTCGCTCACCACGGCCATCGAACACACCCGCGGCGCCGAGGGCTGGGTGATCGCGCTGGGCGACATGCCCTGGGTGCGGCCCGCCACCATCGCCGCGCTGGCGGCGGCGGTCGAAGGCGGCGCGCGCATCGCCGCGCCCGTGTACCAGGGGCGCCGGGGCAATCCGGTCGCCTTTGGCGCTTTCCATTTGCCGCTGTTGCTGGCGCTGTCCGGCGACCAGGGCGCGCGCGCCATCCTCAAAAGCCACGCCGTGAGCGAGTTGGTGGTCGACGACCCCGGCGTGGTGCGTGATATCGATACACCCGGCGACTTGTCCGGCGCCGCCACCGGCCAATCCCAATAAAAGGACCAAGATGAAGAAATCGAACAAGAACGCGCCCATCGCCTACAGCATCGTCGGCCACGACCTGGCGGCGCACCTGTTTCACGTCACGCTGACGGTCGACGCGCCGTCCCCGGACGGCCAGGTCTTCGCGCTGCCGGCGTGGATACCGGGCAGTTACATGATCCGCGAGTTTTCCCGCAATATCGTGCGCATCGCCGCCGAGTCCAACGGCGCGCCGGTCGCGCTGACCAAGCTCGATAAGCACTCCTGGCAGGCGGCGCCGACGGCAGGCGCCGGCCCGCTGACGCTGCGCTACGAGGTCTATGCCTGGGATTTATCTGTGCGCGCGGCCCATCTGGACCAGAACCACGCCTTCTTCAACGGCACCAGCGTGTTCCTGCGCGTGCTGGGGCAGGAGGACCTGGCGCACATGGTCGACATCCGGCGCCCCGACGACGAGGCGGCGCGCACCTGGCGCGTGGCCACCGCGCTGCCGGAACTGAAGGCCAAGCGTTATGGTTTTGGCACCTACATCGCCGCCAACTACGACGAATTGATCGACCACCCGGTGGAGCAGGGCGATTTCGCGCTGGCCACCTTCAAGGCGCACGGCATCCCGCACGACATCGTCGTCAGCGGCCGGGTGCCGAACCTGGACCTGGCGCGCCTGGGCGCGGACCTGAAAAAGATTTGCGAAACCCAGATCGCCTTCTTCGAGCCAAAGACGAAGCGGGCGCCGATGGAGCGCTACGTGTTCATGACGCTGGCCGTCGGCGACGGCTACGGCGGCCTGGAGCACCGGGCCTCGACGGCGTTGATCTGCGCGCGCGCCGACCTGCCGAGCACGGCGGCCGCCGGCAAGGAGATCAGCGACGGCTATCTGCAATACCTGGGTTTGTGCAGTCATGAGTATTTCCATACATGGAACGTCAAGCGCATCAAGCCGGCGGCGTTCGCGCCTTATAACCTGCAAGTCGAGAATTATTCTCCGCTGTTGTGGTTGTTTGAAGGCTTTACCAGTTATTACGACGACCTGATGCTGGTGCGCGCCGGGTTAATCGCCGAACCGGCGTATTTTAAATTATTAGGAAAAACCGTCGGCAGCGTGCTGCGCGGCAGTGGCCGCACCAAACAAAGCGTCGCCGATTCGAGTTTCGACGCATGGGGTAAATATTATCGCCAGGATGAGAATGCGCCCAACGCGATCATCAGTTATTACACCAAGGGCTCGTTGATCGGACTGGCGCTCGATTTGAGTATCCGCGCCAAAACCGGCGGTAAGAAATCGCTGGACGATGTCATGCGGGCGCTATGGGAGCGTTATGGTCGCGATTTTTATCACGGTGGCGGCCGCGGTGTAACGCCGGCCGAAGTGGAGGCGCTGTTCGACGAGATCAGCGGCGGAAGATTCAAGCCGTTCTTCGATAAATATATTCGCGGCACGGACGATGTTCCGCTGGCTAAAATGCTGGCGCCGTTCGGCGTTAAATATAATGACGAGCGCAAATCGGCGAAGCCGAGCCTGGATGCGAATATCGGCCGCGATGGCAGCGATTGCAAATTGTCCAGCGTGCACGAAAATGGCGCCGCGCATCGGGCGGGTTTGTCGGCCGGCGATTTATTGGTCGCCATCGATGGCTTGCGCGTGACCGCGACCAATCTTGAAACGCTGCTCTCGCGCTACGCGGTCGGTTCGACGGTGGAGGTGCATGCCTTCCGCCGTGACGAATTGATGACCTTTAGCGTGACGCTGTTGGGCGAACGCGTGCCGGCGATTACCTTGTCGCTCGATCCCGCAGCCAAGAAATCGTCCGGTCCGCTGCGCCCGAGCGCCGCGCGCTGACCGACTCGCTGACCCGCTAAAACACCGCCACCGCCGCGACGGCTCACCGTTTTGCGGGCGTTGGCGGTTTCTTTTTGTCCCGCTCAAGCCAAAAATTGGCATGTAACAGCCAAAATTCGGCATGCACTGACGTATGCCGGCGATATTTTTGGTGCGGTGCAAGATGGAAGTGGATGTTGGCTTTCCGATCTGGTTTAGAATTTAACCATAACTCTCAACCGATCAAATACCGATCCGCAAGTTATGCCACTCGATCCCGCCACCATCGTTTTAATGTCGACCGTGATGGCCGTGGCGATGAGCGTCGTGCTGTACTCCGCCCACTCTAGTTTTCCAAGAGAAATTAAAGGCCTGAAGCAATGGGCGATCAGCCTTGTCTTGCTGGCCACGGGGGCCGCTATCGATGAATCGACGGCCGGTGTTTTGGGTGTCATATTGTCGCCCTTGTGCGCCAACGCGGTAATCCTGTGGGCTTTGGGATTCGGGCTGATCGGCACGCAAATGTTTTATAATCGCGCACGATCGTGGTGGTTGTTTCATTTTGTCTGGGGACTCGGCATGCTGGCCAGCGGCTATTATGTCGTCATCAATCCCGATTATTCCGGCCGGCTCGCGATCTTTTCGATATTAGCCTTTGTTTTATATTCCTATCAGGTCGTGATGATTTGGGGGTATGGCGAGCGCCATATATCGACGGTGTTTTTCGGTATGCTGATGTTGTGCCAGGCGGTGATCGTATTGATCCGTGGCGTGCTGGCGATGACGCAAAGCAGTGAAGAGATTAATCTACTGGTAACCGGCACCAATCAAACCCTGTATTTGATTACCAGTCATTTCATGACGTTGTTGTTGACCGTGGGATTCATGACCGTCGCGACCCATCGTTTGCAAACGATATTGGAGCGGCGCTCGACCATGGACCCGCTCACGCAAGTGCTAAATCGCCGGGGTTTTTCCGAAATTTATGCGAAAGAGCATGCGTTGATGCGCCGCGAGCAAACCGTCATGACCGTGCTGAGTATCGATCTGGATTACTTCAGGGCGATCAACGATTGCTACGGACACGCGACGGGCGACCGCGTTTTGGCCGATGTCGCCGGCGTGATCGCCAAAGCATTGCGGGCGTCGGACCACGTTGCGCGCTACGGCGGCGAGGAATTTGTCGTGCTGTTGCCAACCACCGGACTGGAACGGGCGCACCATGTCGCCGAGCGCATACAAACGGTGTTGCGGGCGCCGCGCGCGGAAACGGACGCGGAACAGGGCGCGGCGGCGCTGCCACCCTACACGGTCAGCATCGGTATTGCCTGCCAGGCAAGTCCGGACGAGGACCTCGACAGCATCCTGCTGCGCGCCGACAAGGCCCTTTACTGCGCCAAGGAGCGCGGCCGCGACCGCATCGAAATCGCGGCCGAGGCGGTGCTGCCGATGCACGCCACGGCGTAGGACGGCCGGCCCGGTGGCGGCTTAGTTGAACAAACGGCGCAATTCGGCGCCCGGATCGGGCGCGCGCATGAACGCTTCGCCGACCAGGAAGGCGTGGACATTGGCCTCGCGCATCAGCTTGACGTCGTCCGGCACCATGATGCCGGACTCGGTGATCACCAGTTTTTCCGGCGGAATGCGGTCCAGCAGGCCGATGGTGGTGTCGAGCGAGGTCTCGAAGGTGCGCAGGTTGCGGTTGTTGATGCCGACCATGGCCGTTTTCAGGCGCAGCGCGGCGGTCAGCTCGTCGCCGTCGTGGGTCTCGACCAGCACGCCCATGCCCAGTTCGTGGGCGCAGGCTTCCATTTCCGCCATCAGCCCGTGGTCCAGCGCCGAGACGATCAGCAGGATCGCGTCCGCGCCCATCGCCCGCGCCTCGTAGATCTGGTAGAGGTCGACCATGAAGTCCTTGCGCAGCACCGGTATCGCGCAGGCGGCGCGCGCCTGGCGCAGGTAGGCCTCCGAACCCTGGAAGAACTGTTCGTCGGTGAGCACCGACAGGCACGCGGCGCCGTTGTCGGCGTAGCTGGCGGCGATGTCGGCCGGGCGGAAGTCGGCGCGCAGCACGCCTTTCGACGGCGAGGCTTTTTTCACTTCGGTGATGACGCCGGCCGAACCGGCGGCGATCTTGGCGCGCAGGCCAGCCTCGAAGCCGCGCAGGCCGGCGCGCAGTTCGGCGTTGCCCTCGACGTCGGCGCGCAGGCTGGCGTAACCGCGGTGTTTTTTTGCGGCGGCGACTTCGTCGGCCTTGACCGCGAGGATTTTGTTGAGGATGTCGGACATGATGGACCTATGAAGAGTGTTGTTCCGCCAGCGCCAGGCGCAGGCCGAGTGCCAGGAAAAGGCCGCCGGTGACCCGGTTGAGCCACAGCGCGACGAGCGGCTTGACCTTCAGGCGCGCGCTGGCGAAGGCGGTGAAGACGGCCAGGCCGTGGCACCACAGCATGCCGTTGAAGTTGAAGATGCAGCCCAGGATCAGGAACGCCAGCGGCTTGCTGGTCGAATCGGCCGCGATAAACTGCGGCACGAACGCCAGGAAGAACAAGGCCACCTTCGGATTGAGCACATTGGTCAGGAAGCCCTGGAAGAAGATTTTACGATAGGGCAGGGGCTTGGCCGCCGCCGTCGCCGCCGCCTCCTGCGCGCCTTGCTCGCTGGCGCCGCGCAGTTTGGCGCGCAGCATGCCGATGCCGACATAAATGATGTACGCGACGCCGACCCACTTGACCACCGTGAAGGCGGCGGCGGACGTCGACAGCAGCGCCGACAAACCCAGCGCGGCGGCGACGATGTGCACCATCGTGCCGGCGCCGATGCCCAGCGCTGCGGCCGAACCGGCGCGCCAGCCCTGGCTCGCGCTGCGCGCCATGATCAGCAGCGAGTCGGGGCCGGGCATGATGTTGAGCAGCAGGCCGGAGATGATAAACAGCGTCAGGTCGTGGATGCCGTACATGCGCCGCCCCTTAGTTGGTCGAAGCGAGGCTTTGCGTGACCTGCACGAACTGCTCGATCTTCCTGAGCGCGTCGCCGGAGGTGATGGCCGCGCGCGCGCGCGCCAAGCCGTCCTCGATCGAGCCGGCCACGCCGGCCGCGTACAGCGCCGTGCCTGCGTTGAGGGAGACGATGTCGAACGCCGCGCCGGGTTCGCCGCGCAGCGCTTCCATCATCTTGGCTTTCGATTCGGTGGCGTTGGCCACCTTCAGGTTGCGGCTGGCGATCATCGGCAGGCCGAAGTCCTCCGGGTGGATTTCGTACTCGCGGATTTCGCCGTCGATCAGCTCACCGACCAGCGTGCCGGCGCCGAGCGAGACCTCGTCCATATTGTCGCGGCCATAGACGACGATGGCGTGCTGCGCGCCGAGGCGCTGCAGCACCCGCACCTGGATGCCCACCAGGTCGGCGTGGAACACGCCCATCAGGATGTTGGGCGCGCCGGCCGGATTGGTCAGCGGTCCGAGGATGTTGAAGATGGTGCGCACGCCGAGCTCCTTGCGCACCGGCGCGGCGTGTTTCATCGCCGCGTGGTGGTTGGGCGCGAACATGAAGCCGATGCCGGTCTGCGCGATCGATTGCGCGATCTGTTCGGGCTTGAGGTTGATGTTGGCGCCGAGCGACTCGATCACGTCGGCGCTGCCGGACGACGACGACACGCTGCGCCCGCCGTGCTTGGCCACGCGCGCGCCGGCGGCTGCGGCCACGAACATCGAGGCGGTCGAGATGTTAAAGGTGTGGGCGCCGTCGCCGCCGGTGCCGACGATGTCGAGCAGGCCGGTGGTGTCGGCCATCGGCACCTTGGTGGAGAACTCGCGCATCACTTGCGCGGCGGCGGCGATTTCGCCGATGGTTTCTTTTTTCACGCGCAGGCCCATGGTCAGGGCCGCGATCATCGACGGCGACATTTCGCCGGACATGATCTGGCGGAACAGGTGCAGCATCTCGTCGTGGAAAATTTCGCGGTGTTCGATACAACGCAGCAGTGCTTCTTGATGGGTGATGGCCATGGCAATTCCTTCTTTAATTTTTGTGGAGCGCGGCGAGACAAACCCCGCATGCTTTAAGCGTTACGCATGCGTCACCACTTAGGGGACGTACCCCAAGGGGTACGTCCCCCGCCTGGCAGTGCGGGTTTCGCTAGCGGACCAGGAAGTTCTTCAGCAGAGCGTGACCGTGTTCCGACAGGATCGACTCGGGGTGGAATTGCACGCCCTCGATGTCGTAGTCCTTGTGGCGTACGCCCATGATTTCACCATCGTCGGTCCACGCGGTCACTTCGAGGCAGGACGGCAGCGAGCCGCGTTCGATTGCCAGCGAGTGATAGCGGATCACCGTGAACGGGGAGGGCAGGTCCTTGAAGACGCCCACGCCCGTATGCGCGATTAAAGAAGTTTTGCCATGCATGACCTGCTTGGCGCGTATGACCTTGCCGCCGAACGCCTCGCCGATGGCCTGGTGGCCAAGGCACACGCCCAGGATCGGCTTTTTGCCGGCGAAGTGCTTGAGCACTTCAATGGAGATGCCGGCCTGCGACGGATCCTTCGGCCCCGGTGAAATGCAAATGTGGTCCGGGTTGAGCGCCTCGATTTCGGCGATCGTGATTTCGTCGTTGCGGTAGACCCGCACATCCTCACCGAGCTCGCCGAAGTACTGCACGATGTTGTAGGTGAAGGAGTCGTAGTTGTCGATCATTAGCAGCATCTCAGAACTCCCCATCCAGGCCATCTTGCACTTGTTCGGCGGCGCGCAGCACGGCGCGCGCCTTGTTTTCGGTTTCCTGCCATTCCATCTCGGCCACCGAGTCGGCGACGATGCCGGCGGCGGCCTGCACGTACAGCATGCCGTCCTTGATCACGCCGGTGCGGATGGCGATGGCGACGTCCATCTCGCCGCCGAACGACAGGTAGCCGCAGGCGCCGCCGTAGATGCCGCGCTTGGAGATTTCCAGCTCGTCGATAACCTCCATCGCGCGCACCTTCGGCGCGCCGGTCAGGGTGCCGGCCGGGAAGGTGGCGCGCAGCACGTCCAGGTTCGACAGCCCGTCTTTGAGCTTGCCCTCGACGTTGGAGACGATGTGCTGCACGTGCGAGTATTTTTCGATGACCAGGCGGTCGGTGACCTTGACGCTGCCGATCTCGGAGATGCGGCCCAGGTCATTGCGCGCCAGGTCGATCAACATCACGTGTTCGGCGATTTCCTTCGGATCGGCCAGCAGTTCCTTGGCCAGTTCCGCGTCGCGCTCCGGCGTGGCGCCGCGCGGACGGGTGCCGGCGATCGGGCGCAGTGTGACTTTTTTCTCGCCGTCGGGCGCCGTCTCGTTGCGCACCAAAATCTCCGGCGAGGCGCCGACGATCTGCATGTCGCCGAAATTGTAGAAGTACATATACGGCGACGGGTTCAGCGAGCGCAGCGCGCGGTACAAGGTCAGTGGCGAGTCGACATAGGGCTTGCGGATGCGCTGGCCGATCTGCACCTGCATCAAGTCGCCGGCCATCACGTATTCGTGGGCCTTGGCGACCGCCTTGAGGTATTGCTCCTTCGGGAAGTCGCGGATCGATTCGGTGCGCACCGAGGCGCTGGTGACCGGCGCGTCGACGCCACGGCGCAACATCATGCGCAAGTCCTTCAAGCGCTGGCGCGCCTTGCTGAACGACTCGGGCTGGGTGGTGTCGGCGTAGACGATCAGATACAGCTTGCCGGACAGGTTGTCGATGACGGCCAGCTCCTCGGTCACCATCAGCTGGATGTCGGGCAGGCCCAGGTCGTCCTTCGGCTGGGTGTTGGCCAGCGTCTTTTCGATGTGGCGCACGGTGTCGTAGCCGAAGTAGCCGGCCAGGCCGCCGCAAAAGCGCGGCATGCCGGGACGCAGCGCCACCTTAAAGCGCTTCTGGTAGGCTTCGACGAAGTCGAGCGGATTGCCTTCGTGGGTCTCGATCACGGCGCCGTTCTTGACGATCTCGGTGCGCGTGCCGAAGGTGCGCAGCACGGTCGTCGCCGGCAGGCCGATGAAGGAGAAGCGGCCGAAGCGCTCGCCGCCGACCACCGATTCGAGCAGGAAGGTGTTCTTGCCGCCGTTCTGGGTTTGCGCCAGTTTGAGGTACAGCGTGAGCGGGGTTTCGAGGTCGGCGAAGGCTTCGGCGATCAGCGGGACGCGGTTGTAGCCTTCGTTGGCCAACGATTTGAATTCGAGTTCGGTCATGTCTTCTCTCCATGCCGCCGGGGTGTGGGTGTGGGGTGGCGGTGGTTGGTCAAAAAACCTGTCGGGTGCGCGAGCACGTGCGACAGCAATCAGTTCGGCTTAGTTTTGCCAGGATTGCCAGCGTCGCCAAAGCCAGGCCTCAATCGAGCCGGTTTGGTTGACATTGTGTTTTTTGATGGAAGACATTCGGTCAGGTTTGGTTCAGCTAAAGGTTAATTTTGCGAACTTATACGGCTTGCCGCATCGAGCAGCGTGGCTACTATACCATCGGAATCGATGCCGTGTATAGACTGTCCGTGATTGTAACCGTAGGGCACCGTCAACACCGGGCAACCCGCCGCCCGCGCCGCCTGCGCGTCGTTCGAGGAGTCGCCGATGGCCACCACCTGCGCCGGCGCCAGGCTGAAATCGGCGCACACGGTTTGCAGCGGCAGCGGGTCGGGCTTCTTGCGCGGCAGCGAGTCGCCGCCGTAGACGACGTCGAAAAAGCCGTCCAGGCCCTTGAGCTTGAGCAGCGGGGTGGTGAAGGCGATCGGTTTGTTGGTCACGCAGGCCAGGCGCAGGCCGTCGGCCTTCATCGCCGCCAGGCCTTCGATGACGTCCGGGTACAGCGTGCTGTGGGCGCCGTTGATGGCCAGGTAGTGGCGCTGGTAGGCGTCCATCGCCGCGTCGAAGCGCTGCTCGACGCCGGCCGCGTCCGTTTGTATCGCCAGCACCGAGCGGATCAGGTTTTCGGAACCCTTGCCGACCATCAGCGCGATCTGTTCCTGTTCGATCGATTGCAGCCCCAGTTCGGCCAGCATGCCGTTGATGGCGACGTGGAAGTCCGGGATCGTGTCCAGCATGGTGCCGTCGAGGTCGATGATGGCGGCGCGCACGCCGGCCAGTGGGGACAGTTTCAGATTGGCGGACATTGAGTACATTTCCTCGGAACTTGGGCAAAAAAAGCTGCATACCGATAGGCATGCCGCCGGCTGGAGGATAAGTATAGCGGAGCGTCACCCAACCCATCCATTCCGCTGATTTTTAGGCAAGGAATGATAAGCTGTTCTTAGTCTGTGACGACCGCTTGTTCCGCGTGAAGCAGGTTGCCGGTTTTTGCTTGAAGTAGATCCTGGGCGAAATGATAGGCGGCGTGCAGTTGGTAGATTTTGCGTATCCAATCGAACGGTAGTTCCATCTCACCGTAGAAAGCGCCTGCCAGTTGGCCGTACACGGCGCCTACGGTGTCGGCGTCGTCGGCCAGATTGACCGCCTCCAGTGCGCCACTTCGGAAATCATCGTTTCGATAAAACGCCCACAGCGCAGCCTCCAGGGTGTCGATGACGTAGCCGGACGAGGATATCTGGTTGCGGCCTTTGTTTTTATACGAGCCCATTGCAATTTTTTTGACGGATGGCGTCAGCGGATACAGGGCCCAATAATCCGGTTCGGGTGAATACAAGTCTCCCAGAATTTTTTCTTTGCTTTCCCCATTGAGGGCGCCGTAGAGGAGTGCGGCGAAGTAGCGGCAGGCATCGACCGCTTCAATCGCCTTGTGCGTCAACTTTGAACTTGCGGCCGCGAAATTGACGGCGCGGTGAAAGTCATCTGAATAGAAGATGGGAATGGGCGCGAGCCTCATCAACGAGCCGTTCCCGGCCGTTCCCGGATCGGCGCTGCCGGAGTACGGATCGCCCGAATGCAAGTAGCTTTCTATTGCCTGCCGGGTCGCATTACCGATGTCAAAACACTCTTCGGTCGAGCTGAACGCCCCGTAGCGATACCAAAACGAGTAGCACTCCATCATGTGCTGTGGATTGAAGCCAGAGCATTTGGACAGGCTGTAGGCGGTACAGAAAGCAAGGCTGCTGTCGTCGGTCCAGTAGCCGCGGTCCAGATTGAAGGGGCCGCCTTTTTCCAGGTCGGTTACGTGTCTGGAATCCCTTTTGCTAAACTCCAAGGGCATCCCTAGCGCATCTCCGAGCATCAGCCCCAAAAGTGCACCTCGCGAACGGTCTGCAAGAGAAGTAGCGTCCGCCCCGGCTTCACGCAAGTACCTATCCAACTCGCCCGTGCTCGCCTTATCGTCACGCAGGTCCAAATAATTTTCAAGCCAGGGCGTTTTTAGCTTCGTCTTGTCGTGCCAGCGAAATGGATAGAACCCCATGTCTTTGGGATATTTTTTCCGCTTTTCCAGTACTTTGTAAATTTGCTCCAGAGCAGCCTCTGTCTGCTTATCGGCGGTCATTGAATTTCCTCCAAAACTATAAGATGATTTTTGTTAGCGGGATCAATAGTCCTGGCTATTACTTTGAACTTGGTATTGGGGGGGAATAAGACTTCTTCTTCTAATGCGTAGCGCGATAGTGATTTTATGTTGACTCCGGTACGACTAGATATTTGAATCTCAGTATTTCCTGGAAAAACTCCCGCAAGTTTGGCGCTGCTGGAAACGAACGTTTTATCCTGGGAAATTCCGTCTCTCGGAAAGAGGTCATCTAACTGTTTCAGATCGAAGGTTGCGTCCCTTCGAACTGCGGCAGGGTAAAGATAGCCATTCTCCCTCATCTTTGCTAAACCTTGCGTGGCCTGGGACACCATTGCCTCCCACTCACCAGCCTTTCCCGCTCGTAACGCTGGATTTATTTCATGGTATAGATTCGACGTGTACGCCTGCAGCGAGAGATACTCGTCGTCCGTCAGCAATGCGTCAATCGAACCATCTGCCCGCTTGCGAGCTAGAGCTTTATCTACGTCGTTTTTGCTCCACTTGCGCTCTAAAAATTCTCTAACCTTTACGCTACCCGCTTTGGAGGTGTTTCGCAACACCCGTACGCCGTCGCCGTTGGGCGCCGTCTTAGGAAGCGCGGCATTGCTCGGTTTAAGTAACTTTGAGGCACCTTTGGTTGCGAACTTTGCCACTCCTACGCCTGCGGCGAACAACTGCACGATGATGGCGACCAAATTGCCGCCCTCCTGCGCGCTGTTCGTGAGGACTAGTTTAGGCAGTTCGATCGCGTCCGCGCTAATCAGTGTTGCTTGCGCGGCTTGAGAGATACCCGCTGCCCATTTCCGGTTTCCGAGCAACATTTGAAGGCTGGCCGCTTCGGTCAGTTCATGTGCCTGATGCTCGGCGGCCCCCTTGGTTAAAATTTCCGCAGCCTCTGGTATCGTGTTGGCAAGGCCTTTAAGAGCCCCTTTGGCACCCTCCAGCGGGTTGCCTATCGCATGTCCGACGTTTGCGCCCGCCTGACGGAGCGCGTCCATGATTTCAGATGAGTAGTTGTGTTTGGCTTGGTCCGCAGAAGAAGTTGATGACATCGCTGCTGAAGCCGGTTCCACTAGAGCGTTTGGTGGCGAGCACGCCACGTACACCCCTGGGTTGTTCCCGCCATTCATCGTACATGGATCGCCGTTGCGAATTACATGTTTGCCTTCTATCCGTACCGATCTGCTGCCAGCCACGGGTTTGACTTCGCCGCTGACAGTTCCTGATCTAACGCCCTTTCCCGTGCCGGGCCCGTCGCCGTTACAACTGCTTTGACTTGTCAGGTCAAGCAAATAGACGGGGTTGCCATTGAAATTTACGGATTTTGCCGTGTTGATACTGTTTCCCAAATCCTGTACTGTCGGGTAAGGAATGGGTACCATCAACGGCCCGACGGGTGTCTTGTTGATGGAAGGAGCGGTACTGATCGCTTTGAAGGCAGCGTCTTTGCGAGCACCGACCTGATTGTTAGCTTGGGACGGTTGCGTGGATCCGGCGAAGGTACGTGCACACTGCTCGTTTTCAAGCCGCGTAATCATTGCACTTAGTTCGACAAACTTGGCCGGGTCTTGTTGAAACCCTGCACTTGCCGAATTCGCAGCGTTAGCCGCCAGGAGTTTTGGCTCCAATGATTTTCGGTGATCGCTCATTGTGCTTCCACATACTCGTAAGCGTCTGAGGTGTCGTCAGACCTCAGTTCGAGTGGGAATGTCGCAACTCTGCAATGGGGCGCTAGCTCTTTCATTCCCGACTCCTTGTACGTGTGAGCTATGCTGACACTGGACAAGGCGGGAAATTTTGAGCAGGCACAAGCGCCTGGAGATCGAAGGCGAGCTTCGCGGCGGGAGAGCCGGAAATGCTACAGCTAAAGGGAAAGCTGGATGGCGCGGTCGCGCCACCCGAGGTCATGCTATAGGATTAGATCCCCGCCAAATTGGCGCGCATGGCGTCGATGACGGCCTTGTAGTCGGGCTGGCCGAAGATGGCCGAGCCGGCCACGAAGGTGTCGGCGCCGGCCGCCGCTGCCGCCGCGATGTTGTCGATCTTGATGCCGCCGTCGACCTCGAGCATGATGTTGCGGCCCGAGTCGTCGATCAGGCGGCGCGCCTCGGCGATCTTCTTGAGCGCGTGAGGAATGAAGGACTGGCCGCCGAAGCCGGGGTTGACCGACATGATCAGGATCATGTCGATCTTGTCCATCACGTGCTCCAGGTAGCTCAGCGGCGTGGCCGGGTTGAACACCAGGCCGGCCTTGCAGCCGTGGTCGCGGATCAGTTGCAGCGAGCGGTCGATGTGCTCGGAGCCTTCCGGGTGGAAGGTGATGATGTTGGCGCCGGCCTTGGCGAAGTCCGGGATCAGGCGGTCGACCGGCTTGACCATCAGGTGCACGTCGATCGGCACTTCCACGTGCGGACGGATCGCCTGGCACACCAGCGGGCCGATGGTCAGGTTGGGAACATAATGGTTGTCCATCACGTCGAAGTGGATGATGTCGGCGCCTGCGGCGACAACGTTGCGCACTTCCTCGCCCAGGCGGGCGAAGTCGGCGGACAAGATGCTGGGAGCGATGCGGAAATTGGACATGACGTGAGGACCTGCGATATAAAAAAGATGCGCTATTTTACGCTGCCCGGCGGCGCCGCGCCCGTTTCCTGCACCGCCGCGCTTGCACGCCGTCCGGATTTGCGGTGCAATGGGCGCCTGGCGATATACAATCCCGGTTGACCTTTTATGACCTCCACGCCCCAGCCTTAAGGAATATCGATGGCCACTTATGAATTTACTGTGTCGGTCAGAACGCAGTACTTGCCGGATCAATCCGATCCGGAGCGCACCAATTTCGTCTTCACGTACTCGATCACCATCAAGAACACCGGCACCGTGGCGGCGCAGTTGATCTCGCGCCACTGGGTCATCACCGACGCCAACAACCATATCGAAGAGGTGCGCGGCCTGGGCGTGGTCGGCCACCAGCCGCTGCTGCAACCGGGCGAACACTTCGAATACACCAGCGGCACCGCCCTGCAAACCCAGCAGGGTTCGATGGTGGGCGAGTATTTCTGCGTGGCCGAGGACGGCCACCAGTTCGAGGCCAAGATCCCCGAGTTCGTGCTGTCGCTGCCGCGCACCTTGCACTGAGCGGCGCGGCGCATCCGATCACTTCGGCTCGTCGTCCCGTTCGGGCGGGGGCAGTTGTCGAGACTTGCCCTTGCCCTGGTACATCGTCCACCAGACGATGAACACCAGCAGGAAGAACGCCACGCCCGCTTCCAAGATCAATACCCACATAGCTATCCTCATGTCATTTACACGCCGTAGTCTACTCGTTCCGCTCACCGCCGTCGCGCTCGCGCTGGGGGCCTGCACCACCACGCCGCCGCCGCCGCCGCAAAAACCGGCCGGCCAGCCGCCGCCTTCGACACCGCCCACGCCGTCGACGCCGGCCACGCCCAAGCCGGCCGCGCTGCAAATGGTGCCGGCCACCTTCGCCGCGCTGCCGGGCTGGGAGCGCGACGACGTGCGCGCCGCCTGGCCGGCGTTCATGTCGTCGTGCACGGTGCTGGTCAAGCAGCCGCAGTGGAAGGAGTCGTGCACCATCGCGCGCACCGTCAACGCCGGCGACGACAAGGCCATCCGCACCTTCTTCGAGGCCTTCATGGTGCCCAACCAGGTGATCGCGCCGGACGGGGCGACCGACGGCCTGGTCACCGGCTACTACGAGCCGCTGCTGCGCGGCGCCCGCAAAAAGGGCGGACCGTACCAAACGCCGCTGTTCAAGGTGCCCGACGACATGCTTACCGTCGATCTGGCCAGCGTCTACCCGGAGTTGAAGGGCATGCGCCTGCGCGGCAAGCTGGTCGGTAAAAAAGTGGTGCCGTACGCGACCCGCGCCGATATCGAAAAGGCCGATTTCACCGGCAAGGAGTTGCTGTGGGTCGACGATCCGGTCGAATCGTTCTTCCTGCAGGTGCAGGGTTCGGGCCGGGTGCAGCTGACCGATACCCAGGAAACCGTGCGCGTGGCCTACGCCGACCAGAACGGCCATCCCTACAAATCGATCGGCAAGTATCTGGTCGAGCAGGGCGAGCTGACGCTCGAGCAGGCGTCGGCGCAGGGCATCAAGGCGTGGATCGCCGGCCATCCCACGCGCATGCAGGAACTATTCAACGTCAACCCGAGCTATGTGTTTTTCAAGGAGGAGCGTTTGCCGGACCCGAAGGTGGGGCCGAAGGGCGCGCAGGGCGTGCCGCTGACGCCGCAACGCTCGGTGGCGATCGACGCCTCGCAGCTGCCGCTGGGCGCGCCGATTTTCCTGGCCACCACGCAGCCGAACAGTGATATCCCACTGCAGCGCTTGGTAATGGCGCAGGATACGGGCGGCGCCATCCGGGGCGCGATCCGGGTCGATTACTTCTTCGGCTTCGGCACCGAGGCGGCCGAGAACGCCGGCCGCATGAAGCAGCGCGGCAAGGTCTGGGTGTTGTTGCCGAAGCAGCCGTAATTAGCGCAGCACCAGCACCGGCAGCGTCGTGTGGGCCAGCACCTTGTCGGTCTGGCTGCCCAGCAGCAGCTTGTTGATGCCCTTGTGGCCGTGCGAGGCCATCATGATCAGGTCGCACTCGAACTTCTTGGCCGCCTCGACGATTTCCTCGTACGGCGTGTGCGACACCGAAATGACCCCTTCAAACGGAATATCGGCGCTGCGCGCGGCGGCGGCCACCTTGTCGATATAGCCGCGCGCGGCCTCCTGCATCTTGACGGCGAACTGGCCCGAATCGATGACGGCGCCGCCGTCGCCCATTGACGCCAGCGGCAGCGGCTGGATCACGGTGACGGCCACGATCTTGGCGCGGTGCAGCGTGGCGAACTCGATCGCCGTCGCGGTCGCTTTGTCCGACAGGTCCGAGCCGTCGGTCGGCAGCAATATTGTTTTGAACATGGCGGGCTCCTTTTCATGGCGGGTTGCACTGGAGTGAGCCTAATGACTTGCCGGGATTTCCGGCGCACGGTAGGGCGGATTAGCGCGCAGCGCGTAATCCGCCATGAGCCGCCGACGGAGCTTGGCGGATTACGCTGCGCTAATGCGCCCTACGGAATGATGTCAGGGCACGGCCACTGCCGCTTGCTGGGTGTCGCGCAGCGCCGGCGCCGCCGCCATGAAGGCCGACAGCGCGATGCCGCCCACGGCCACGCACGCCAGGCCGGTGCGCACGCCGAAGTGCTCGCCGATGTAGCCGGCCGCCAGCGCGCCGACCGGCGCCACGGCGATGGTCAGGAAACGCATGGTCGACACCATGCGGCCCAGGTAGGCGTCCGGCGTGACCTTTTGCCGCAAGGCCGTGTAGGGCATCAGGAACAGCATCACGCCGCAGTCGAGGAAGAACGACAGCGCCGCGCAGGCCGCCGCGCTGGCCGCCGGGTGGCCGAACAGGGCCCTTGGTATCATCGGCGCCAGCGTGAAGGCGAACGCGGTCAGGCCGACGCCGATCAGGATCGTGCCGCAGGGGCCGTAGCGCGCGGTCAGCGGCTTGAGCAGCATGGCGCTGGCCAGCACGCCGAGCCCGCCGACCATGTGCGCCACGCCGAGCATGCCGGGGCTCATGCCCAGTTCGCGCGTGGCGAAAATGACCGACAGCGCGGCGTAGCCGTAAAACAGCATGTGCCAGGCGCCCACGCTCCAGGCCAGGGTGCGCAGCAGCGGCTGGCTCCAGATGAAGCGCAGGCCGTCGCGGATGTCGCGCAGCGGATGCTGGTCCGACGGCGCCGGTTGCGGGTCGTTGGCCTTGAGGTTGCGCAGCAACAGGATCGACGCCACGAAGCCGAAGGCGTTGAGCAGCACCGCGTACGGCGCCGTGAGCCATTGGATCAGCAGCCCGGCCAGGCCCGGCGCCAGCAGGCGCGAGGCCGAGTCGGTGGCGGCGAACTTCGATTGCGCGTCCATCAGGCGCTCGCGCCCGATCAGGTTGGTGAGGAAGACCTGCTCGGCGCCGCCGCCGACGACGTTGCAGGCGCCGGTGGTGAAGGCCACCGCGTACATCCACGGCACCGACAGCGCGCCGCACCACCAGGCGACCGGGATGCTCAGCAGCGCGCCGGCCTGAACGGCCTTGCTGGCCAGCAGCATCGGCAGCTTGCGGTTGCGGTCGAGCAGCACGCCGGCCGGCAGCGCGAACAGCGCGAACGGCATGGCCGCCGCCGCCCCCAGCATGCCCATCTGCGCCGGCGTGGCCTTGAGCAGCAGCACCGCGCACAGCGGCACGGCCAGCGCGCCGACATAGCCGCCGAAGCCGTTGAGGATGGCGCTGAACCAGTAACGCATGAAGTTGCTGTTACCCAGCAGCGCGTCGCCGGCGAACTTGTCGCGCAAGGGGCGGTGGATGGAGGTAAAAATGGGAGGCTCGCCAAAGTTAGTTGCCGAGCTTCAATAATACCAGCGCCCGGGATAGGCGCTACAATCGACCCCATAATTTCCACCGTGGAGGCAACAACCATGCAATATGAAGACTTGATCGTTGAAGTACATGGCAACGTCGCGCTCATCCGCCTGAACCGCCCCAAAGCGCTCAACGCGCTCAATGACCGCATGATGGACGAACTTGGCGAGGCGTTGTTGAAGTTTGACGCCGATCCGGCGATCGGCTGCATCGTCCTGACCGGCAGCGAGAAAGCTTTCGCGGCCGGCGCCGACATCGCCGCCATGGTCGATTACACCTATGCCGACACCTACCGCGACAACTACATCGGCCGCAACTGGGAGCACATCCTGCGCGTGCGCAAGCCGGTGGTGGGCGCCGTGGCCGGCTACGCGCTCGGCGGCGGCTGCGAGCTGGCCATGATGTGCGACTTCCTGATCGCCGCCGACAGCGCCAAATTCGGCCAGCCGGAGATCAAGATCGGCGTCACGCCCGGCGCCGGCGCCACCCAGCGCCTGCCGCTGGCGATCGGCAAGGCCAAGGCGATGGACATGCTGCTGACGGCGCGCACCATCGACGCGCTCGAGGCCGAGCGCATCGGCCTGGTCTCGCGCATCGTCCCGGCCGACAAGCTGATCGAGGAAGCGCTGGCCGCCGCCGCCACCATCGCCGCCATGCCGACCTCGGTGGCGATGATGGTCAAGGACGCCGTCAACCGCGCCTTCGAGGTGCCGCTGGCCGACGGCGTGGCCTACGAGCGGCGCCTGTTCCACGCCGCGTTCGGCACGCCGGCGCAAAAAGAGGGCATGAAGGCGTTCCTGGAAAAACGTCCGCCCAATTTCGACGGGCTGTAGGCCTGAACCGTTAGCCGGACTTCCATGCGCATCCTGATTATCGAAGACAACCACGACATCCTGGCGAACCTGTACGCGTTCCTGGAGGCGAAGGGGCACGAGCTCGACTCGGCGTCGAACGGTTACGCCGGCCTGGCGCTGGCGGCCCAGCACGAGTACGACGCGATCGTGCTGGACGTCATGCTGCCGGGCATGACCGGCCTGGAGTTGTGTCAAAAGCTGCGCTCCGAGCTGCGCGACGCCACCCCGGTGCTGATGCTGACGGCGCGCGACACCTTGCAGGACAAGGTCGCCGGTTTCGACAGCGGCGCCGACGATTACCTGGTCAAGCCGTTCTCGCTGGTCGAGCTGGAGGTGCGGCTGAACGCGCTGGTGCGGCGCGCCCGCGGGCGCAGCGCCGGCGCGGCCGTGCTCAGCGTGGGCGACTTGCGCTTCGATACCGAAAACTTCGAGGTGCGGCGCGCCGGCACGCCGCTGCCGCTGACCAGGACCGGCTACACCATCCTCAAATGCCTGATGACCCAGGCGCCCCGGCTGGTGCCGCGCGAGTTGCTCGAGCAGGAGGTGTGGGGCGAGGACCGTCCCGACAGCGACGCGCTGCGCACCCATATCCACGCGCTGCGCCAGGTGCTCGACAAACCCTATGACTTCGCCATGCTGCGCACCGTTCCGGGCATCGGCTACAAACTGCTAGCCTCCGATGCCCCCGTTTAAATCCCTGCGCCGGCGCATCGTCGTCGCCTACCTGATGTTCGCCGCCGCCGGCATCCTGTTTTTCGCGCTGATCGCCGCCGTCGCCGTCGAAGGCATCGAGGTCAAACTGGTCGATGAGCGCTTGCAGGAGGTGGCGGCCTGGGCCTCGCCACGCCACGCCGGCGGCCTGCCGGTCGAGATGCCCGCCGGCCTGAGCTTCCACCACGACGCCGAAATCCCGCTGTCGCTGCGCGAGTTGCCCGAAGGCGCGACCGAGATCACGGTCGACGGCGTCGATTTGCACGTCTGGTCCGGCCGCGACCAGGGCGGGCCGTACGTCGTGGTCGACCACGCCAGCGCCTATGAAAAGATCGAAGTGGTCGTGTACGGCATGTTCGCGATCGGTTTCATCGGTTTCCTGGTTTGTTCGATGATGTTCGGCGCATATATCGGCAATAGCCTGGTCACGCCGATCATGGCGCTGGCGTCGGCGGTGCAGGCGCGCCGGCGCGACCTGCCGCTCCAGGACAGCCCGGACGAGCTGGGCATCCTGGCGCGCGCGTTTTCCGCCCGTACGACGGAGTTGACCGAGGTTCTCGACCGCGAGCGGTTTTTCACCGGCGATGTGAGCCATGAGTTGCGCACACCGCTGACGGTCATCACGGGGGCGGCGGAAATCCTGATGACGCAAGCCCATCAGAACCCGGCGATCCATGCCGCCTCCGAGCGCATCTACCGCGCCGCGCGCGACGCTTCCGACTCGGTCACCGTGCTGTTGCGGCTGGCGCGCTCGCCGGACATGCTGGAAATGACGTCGGTCTCGGCCGCCGAGCTGGCCGGCGAGGAGGCGGCGCGCAGCCAGGGCTTGACGGCCTCCAAGCCGCTGGCGCTGCGCTATGACGGCGGCCAGGACTTCATGATCGAGGCGCCGCGCGAGCTATTGATCGCCGCCATCGGCAACCTGGTGCGCAATGCCTGTCTGTATACGATGCAGGGCGAGGTGGTGGTGCGGCTGGCGGGCCGTTCTTTGATCGTCGAGGACACCGGCCCCGGGCTGCCGGCCGCCGCCCGCGCGCGCTTGCTCAACGAAGCGATTCCGGCCAGCGCCGGCGGCTCGTCCGGCACCGGGCTGGGCCTGGGGCTGGTGCAACGCATTTGCCTCTATCTGGGGGCCGAACTGGCCTACAGCGAGCGCGCGGGCGGCGGCAGCGTGTTCGAAATCCGCTTTCCTTAGGGCATTTAACGTAAACTTAACGCATCGTTGACGCGGAGTTGACCGGCGGGTGGGTAAGGTGGAGGCTGGATTTCAGGAGCCGCCGTTGAACGTACACCCCAATTTGATTCTCGGTCGGCGCCCGCGCGCGCTGCCGTTCGCCCGTATCGAGGCCTTTGTGCGCGCGCCGCGCGCGCATGTCCAGCAGCTGACGCTGGCGGCGGCCGCTTTCTTTGTACTGGTGTACAACTTTAGTTTTTGGAAAACGTTCTTCGTCGCCACCGGCGGCTTCCAGATCGGCAACTTGCCGTTGTACCTGGCCTCGTTCGCGCTGCTGACGCTGGCGTTCAACGCCTTGCTGACCGTATTCGGCTTCCGCTACGTGCTCAAGCCGGTGCTGATACTGCTGTTTTTCGTTACGGCCGGCAGCAGCTATTTCATGAACCGCTACGGCATCGCCATCGACGCGGCGATGATGCAGAACGTGATGGAGACGGACGTGCGCGAGGCCACCGAGCTGCTCAGCTGGAGCCTGGTGCTGACCATCGGGCTGCTGGGCGTGCTGCCGTCGGTGCTGGTCTACCGCCTCAAGCTCAACTATCCGCCGCTGCGCCGCGCGCTGATGATCAATCCGGCCGTCATCATCGTCTCGCTGGTGGTGGCGGCGCTGTTGATGCTGGCGTTTTTCAAGACGCTGGCGCCGGCCGTGCGCGAGTACCGCCAGATGCGCTTCCTGCTGACGCCGACCAACGTCATCCAGGCCGGCAACTCCCTGTTCAAACACAAGATGGCGCGCGCGACGGTGGTCGCGCCGCTGGGCAGCGACGCCATGAAGGGCACGCTGTGGGCGCAGGAAAAGCGGCGCACCGTGACCATCATGGTGGTCGGCGAGACGGCCCGCGCGATGAATTTTTCCCTCAACGGCTATAAACGCGACACCAACCCGATGCTCGCGCGCGAAGCCGGCCTGCTCAACTTTAACAACGTGCAGTCGTGCGGCACGGCCACGGCCATTTCCGTGCCCTGCCTGTTCTCCGGTTTCGCCCGCGCCGACTATTCGGAAGACAAGGCCAGGGCGCAGGAGGGCTTGCTCGACGTGCTCAAGCACGCGGGCCTGCAGGTGCTGTGGCGCGACAACAATTCCGGCTGCAAGGGCGTGTGCGACCGCGTCACCTACGAGGACATGTCGCAGCCGAAGGCCGGCGACCCGTTCTGCAACAAGGAGGAGTGCTACGACGAGCGCATGTTGCAAGGCCTGCCCGAGATCATCCGCAACGCCAAGCAGGACCTGGTGATCGTGCTGCACCAGAAGGGCAGCCACGGTCCGGCCTACTGGAAGCGCTATCCGCCGGGGTTCCAGCGCTTCGGCCCGGTTTGCACCAGCAACGAGCTGGAAAAGTGCTCGCGCGAATCGATCGTCGCCGCCTACGACAACACGATCGCCTACACCGACCAATTCCTCGCCAAGACGATCGACCTGCTGCGCGCGGCCGGCGCCGCCGACAACGTCGACACCGCCTTCATGTATTTCTCCGACCACGGCGAGTCGCTGGGCGAAAAGAATATGTATTTGCATGGCGCGCCGTATTTCATCTCGCCGGACGAGCAGCGCCACGTGCCGTTCATGCTGTGGCTCGACGACAAGTACCGCGACCGCTTCAACATCGACCAGCGCTGCCTGGAGGCGCGCCGCGGCCAGGCCTTCTCGCACGACAACGTGTTCCATTCCTTCCTCGGCATGCTCAACATCAGCACCGCCGTCTACAACCCGCGACTTGATATTTTCCATGCCTGCACGCTCAATAACCAGACTTGAACCCGCCGGCGCGCTGCGCCCGCTCGACATCGCGCTGGTGCTGTCGGGCATATTGATACTGTGGATAGGCAATTTCACCAACCTCGACCTGGCGCTGGCCGACGCCATGTTCGACCGCGCCAGCGGCACCTTTCCGTGGCACCACGCGTGGCTGGCGGAACGGTTCAATCACGGCATCCTCAAAACCATGTTGCAGGTGCTGGGCGTGGCGGTGGTCGCGCTGGCCGCGTGGGACCTCGCGCGTCCCAGGCCGGGCTGGAGCGTGCCGCGCCGCACCGGTGTGCGCGTGCTGGCGCTGTCTGCCGTCCTGGTGCCGGTCTGCATCAGCGTGCTGAAACATTTCAGCGATTCGCATTGCCCCTGGGATTTGCAGCGCTACGGCGGGCGCGAACCGTATGTGCGCCTGCTGGAGATGCTGCCGGCGGGCGTGGCCCCGGGGCAGTGCCTGCCGGCCGGCCACGCGTCCAGCGCGCTGTGGCTGCTTGGACTGTGCGTGTTCTGGCTGCCGCACCGCCCGCGCATGGCGGCGCTGGTGGGCGGCCTGATGTTGATGTTCGGGCTGGCCGTCGGCTGGATGCAGCAATTGCGCGGCGCCCATTTCCTCACGCACACTTTGTGGTCGATGTGGATCGCCGTCTTCGTCGTCGCCGTACTCTACCGCACGCTCAAACCCGCTGAAAGCCGTGCGGAATTGGCTTGATCCGCTAAATTGGGTCACAATCCTGTCGAGTTGTCGCTTTGACCAATCACAGGAGCCATATGAACGAGCACATTGCCAGGGACGTCGTGCTGGTGCGCGCCATTGAATTGGCCGACCAGAAAAAAGAGGTGCTGAGCGAGGACGATCGCATGTACGCCAGCCGCAGCGCGCGCGAGCTGGCGCAGTGGCAGGCGTCCGACAAGCATGCGGAGGTGACGTCCGACGATTTCCTGCAACAACGCTCGGAACAGATCTTGAAACGCCTGGCCGAGCGCACGCCGGCCTTCGCCGGCTTCGTCAAGCGTTCGTCCGGCTTGCGCTCGCTGGCGTGGCTGTTGCCGCTGCTGGCGCTGGTGCTGGGCGCCGCGCTCGACCGCATCACCGATCCGCACCGCGTCGATTTGCTGTCGGCGCCGCTGTTGCTCATCATCGTCTGGAATCTGCTGGTGTATCTGGGGCTGCTGGTCGGCTTGTTCGTTCCGCGCCGGCAGGGCGGGCCATCGGTATTGATCCGCCGCCTGAGCGTCGGCAAGCTGGCCGTTCCGCGCAAGGTGCCGGCCGCGCTGGCCACCGGCATGCTGGGCTTCCTGGGGGAGTGGTCGCAACTGAGCGCCCGGCTGACCGCCGCCCGGCTCGGCCGCACGATCCACCTGGGCGCGGCCATGTTCGCCATCGGCGCGGTCGCGTCCCTGTATGGGCGCGGGCTGTTGCAGCAATACGCGGCCGGCTGGGAAAGCACATTCCTCGACGCCACCCAGGTCCACAGCCTGCTGTCGTTCCTGTTCGCCCCGGCCATTGCCGTGTTCCAGTTGCAGGGGTTCAGCCTGGCCGAGATCGAGGCGTTGCGCTTTCCGCAAACCACGGCGGCGGCGGGCGGCGCCCGCTGGGTGCATTTGTACGCGGCCACGATCTTCCTGCTGGTGGTCCTGCCGCGTCTGCTGTTGGCGCTGGGCAGCCACCTGCGCGCGGCGCATCTGGCCAAGCGCTTCCCGCTCGACCTCGACCAGCCTTATTTCCGTAAATTGAACGAAACCATCGGCGCCTCGACGGGCGGCATGCTGCGCGTGCTGCCGTTTAGCTTTACCGTCGACGAGGCCCGCCACCGGGGGCTGGGGCAGATCGCCATCATGTTGTTCGGCGAGCAGGGCCGCATGATGTTGCGGCCGTCCACCTCGTACGGCGAGGAGCCGGGCGAGGTGCTGCGTGATGTCGACCTCAACGATCCGAGCGTGACCATGACGGCCGTGCTGTTCAATTTGACGGCGACGCCGGAAAAGGAAAACCACGGCGCGTTCCTTGATTATCTGGTCAAGGCGTCGCCGCGCGGGATCGCGGTCCTGCTCGACGAGTCCGCCTATCTGGAGCGCATGGGCGAGCCGGCCGACCCGCGCGCGCTGGCCGAGAGGACGGCGCTGTGGCAGCAGTTCTGCCACTTCCACCATAGCACGGCGACGCTCGTCAATCTGCTCAACCCTTCGATCCACCCGCTTGACGCCGGCGTCGGGCTGAAACTGTCGGCCGCCGCATGAGTGTTTCGATCGAAAAAGCCAGCGACGCCGCGCAGATCCAGTTCGCGCTGATCTCGCACACCAACAACGGCAAGACCACCCTGGCGCGCACCCTGATCGGCATGGATGTCGGCGAGGTGCGCGACGCCGCCCACGTGACCATCTTTGCCGAGTCGCACACCTTGCTGACCACCCCCGAAGGCGACAGCCTGCAACTGTGGGATACCCCCGGCTTTGGCGACTCGGTGCGCCTGCTCAAGCGGCTGGGCCAGTCGGGTAATCCGATCGGCTGGTTCCTGCGCGAGGTGCTGGACCGTTACCGCGACCGGCCGTTCTGGCTCAGCCAGAATGCCTTGCGCACCGCCAAGGAATCGGCCGACGTCGTGCTATATCTCGTCAATTCCTCGGAAAACCCGAAGGATGCCGGCTACGTGCCGGCGGAAATGAAGATCCTGGAGTGGATCGGCAAGCCGGTCGTGGTGCTGCTGAACCAGACCGGACGGCCGCGGCCCGCCGCCGAAGAGCAGGCCGAACAGGCCCGCTGGCGCGATCATCTGGCGCAGTATTCCGCCGTGCGCGAGGTGCTGGCGCTGGACGCCTTCGCCCGCTGCTGGGTGCATGAACGGGTGTTCTACGAAGCGGTCGGCCGCGTGCTCGAGCCGGCGCGTCAGGCCGGCTACGCCCGTTTGTTCGCGGCGTGGGAGGCGGCCAACGCGCGCCGCTACGACCACGCGCTGCGGCTAATGGCCAAGCAATTGGCCGGCGCCGCGCGCGATAGCGAGGCGGTCGAGGACGTGCCGGCCGGCATGCTCAAGTCCGCGCTGAAGGTGGTTGGCATCGGCAAGAACGAGGAGCAGCAGCGCCAGGACCGCGCGATGGGCAATTTGATCGCGCGTTTGAACCAGGCGACGGTCGAGTTCACGCGTGAACTGCTCATACTGCATCAGCTCGACCCCACCGACGCCGGCAAGATCAATGAACGGGTGCGCGAGAACTTCGCCGTGCGCGCGCCGATCGACAAGGCGCAGGCGGGCTTGCTGGGCGCGGTGATCTCCGGCGCCGCGACCGGGCTGTCGGCCGACGTCATGGCGGGCGGGTTGACCTTGGGCGGTGGCGCCCTGCTCGGCGGGGTGGTGGGCGCGCTGACCTTCGCGGGCGCGGCTTGGGGATTCAATTCCAGCACGGACCGCAAGCAGGCGGCCGTGCAATTTACCGACGCATTCATGCGCAACCTGGTGGTGGCGGGCATCCTGCGCTATCTGGCGGTGGCGCACTTCGGTCGCGGGCGCGGCAACTTTGTCGAGACAGAGGCGCCGGCCTTCTGGCAGGAAGAGGTCGAGCAGGCCGTGGCGCGGCACGACGCCGATCTCGTTGGTCTCTGGAGCGATCTGCGCCGCGACAAGGCGGATATCGAGACGGCGACCGCGCTGATCAGGGGGATTACAAGCGACGCGCTGGCCAGGCTGTATCCAGAAGTTGCATCCAGGCTTTAAAAGTCCTTGCGGTAATTGTCGGCGCTTGCTATAGTTCGCCTCCCCGCAAAACGGCGACGCAGAACAAGGTGTTGCAGAGTGAAACGGGGAAAAAGAAGTGGTTGACGAGATGTTCGAAACGCCTCATAATCTTGCCTCTTCGCTGATGAACACAACGCTCCATCAGCAAGCAGTACCGAATAAGTTCTTTAAAAATTAACAGTCGATAAGTGTGGACGTTTGATGAAAGTGCACGCGGAGCTTCGGTTCCGCG
>CAUPRW010000063.1:0-33783 GCA_963513825.1 uncultured Duganella sp. | reverse complement strand
CTTTCCCTCGCCCTCTACTGGCTCAAGCAACCTGACACGTTCCAGATCACAAAACGCCAATTCGATGATGCTCTGGATCAGCTCGTTTCTATGGTTGCACGGTATGAACTATGAGGGGAAGGGTCAGGACTTGACCCCGACTTTTTCACTTCCCCGGCGCGAGTTGCGGGTAGGTGCGGGTAAACATGTCCGCGACATGCCCAACGAACTCCACACCCGGGTGTCACCAACGAGATCGCCGAACCGAAAAAGGGCGCGGCATTCGTGCATTTGATCGCCAGCCCACTTGAGCGCGGTCATGGCGCTTTCGCCCTGGAGGCTGCCAGTTGCCCAGACCAACATGCTCTATGTCGGCCGCTTTGGCTATTTTTGCGAAAATGCCTAAGTGTTCCCCAAGTTTCTTGACCTTGGCTTCTGCGATCAGCGCCCTTGGTCCGGATTTTTGTGGCGCCAGAGATCCACGTAGATCACCACGCTCCGCAGGGAGAGGATGCACGTTTATCCTCCTTTATCCCAGCTTCAATAACGTCATCACAAACGCGATAAAGGTCAATAAAGGCCGCATTGATGTCGGGTGCCGGGATTTCAAACGTTTTCAGCTACTATGACTAACCTTACGCAAGTGAACTCCTTGCCAACATCTTCCGGACCACCTCCGCACAAATCATCGAATGCGGGTACGGATCCTGCTTTATCATCAAGACAATAGATTATTTCCGGCGCCTCGGCCGTGTCTCGCCGCCGTCACCGTGTAATACTTACCGAAAGGCACTACCGAATGGCCATCCGTGTCGCGCTGCACCACAAAACCAGTTATAAATTCGACCGTTTGGTCACGCTTTCCCCGCACGAAGTGCGCCTGCGCCCGGCGCCGCACGCGCGCACGCCGATCCTGTCGTATTCGCTGAGCATCACCCCGGCGCAGCACTTCCTCAATTGGCAGCAAGATCCCTACGGCAACTACATCGGCCGCGCGGTCTTCCCGGAAGCGACCAAGGAACTCGACTTCACGGTCGACCTGATCGCCGACATGACGGTCATCAATCCGTTCGACTTCTTTCTCGAGGATTACGCCCAGCACTTCCCGTTCGAGTATCCGGAAGCGCTCAAGCTCGAACTGGGCTCCTATCTGCATTTCGAGGAGGATCCCGAGGTGGTCGAGTGGATCGCCGTGGCGCGCCGCGAAGTCATCAAAAAAGACATGATGACCAACGACTTCCTGGTCGCTATCAACCAGCGCCTGCAGGGCGACATCGGCTACCTGGTGCGCATGGAACCTGGCGTGCAAACCCCGGCCGAAACGCTGGAAAAACGCTCCGGCTCGTGCCGCGACAGCGGCTGGCTGCTGGTGCAGATCCTGCGCGGCATGGGGCTGGCGGCGCGTTTCGTGTCCGGCTACCTGATTCAATTGAAGGCCGACCAGCAGGCGCTCGATGGTCCCAGCGGCACCGATGTCGACTTCACCGACCTGCACGCGTGGGCCGAGGTCTACATCCCCGGCGCCGGCTGGATCGGCCTCGATCCGACCTCCGGCATGCTGGCCGGCGAGGGCCACATCCCGCTCGCCTGTACCGCCATCCCGTCGTCGGCCGCGCCGGTGAGCGGTTTTACCGACGTCGCCGAGGTCGAATTCCACCACGTGATGACGGTCACCCGCATCCACGAAGACCCGCGCGTGACCAAACCCTACGCCGACGCCGACTGGCACAAGATCGACGCCCTCGGCCAGCAGGTCGACTACGACCTGCAAGCGATGGACGTGCGCCTGACCCAAGGCGGCGAGCCGACCTTCGTCTCCATCGACGACATGGACGGCGCCGAATGGAACACGCTGGCGCACGGCGACAAGAAGCGCGCGCTGGCCGGAGAGCTGATGCTGCGCCTGAAGAACCACTTCGCGCCGGGCGGCATGCTGCACTACGGGCAGGGCAAATGGTATCCGGGCGAGCCGATGCCGCGCTGGGCGCTCAACATCTTCTGGCGCACCGACGGCCAGCCGATCTGGCGCAACCCGGCGCTGTTCTCCGACGAGAAGAAGCCCGACGGCTACGGTGCCGACCACGCCAAACGCTTCACGGCGGCGCTGGTGAGCACCCTCGGCCTGCCGGCCGACGCCCCGATCGCGGCCTACGAGGACGTCCACCAGCAAGCCCGCATCGAGCAGGGACTGCCGGTCAACCTCGATCCGCTCAAGGCCGACCTGAAGGCGTCCGAGGAGCGCCGCCGCCTGGCGCGCCTGCTGGAAAAAGGCCTGGGCGAGGTGGCCGGCTACGTACTGCCGCTCAAACCCGAGGAGCTGCCCGAGGAGGCGCGCGCGCGAATCTCGATCGCCGTGCCGACCACCTGGCGCACGTCGGCCTGGCCGCTCAAGCGCGAGCACCTGTACCTGATCGAGGGCGAATCGCCGCTCGGCCTGCGCCTGCCATTGAACGCGCTGCCGTGGGTCCACCCGGACGAGGAGGAGCCTGAATTCGACCGCGACACCTTCGCCCCGCGCGCGCCGCTGGCGCCCGCGCCCAAAGGGGCGGTGGTGCCGTCGCACGCGGAGGTCGACCTGGCCGACCGCAAGGCGGCCGCCAAAAAAGTCGATCCCGCGCCGGCCCCGCGCGAAGTGATCCACACGGCGCTGTGCGTCGAGGTGCGCGACGGGCGCCTGTATGTGTTCCTGCCGCCGCTCAAGCGCATCGAGGATTACCTGGCGCTGGTGGCGGCGATCGAAACGACCGCCGCGCACTTGAACCTGAAGCTGTGGCTCGAAGGCTACCAGCCGCCGCGCGACCCGCGCGTCAAGCTGCTCAGCGTGACGCCGGACCCGGGCGTCATCGAAGTCAATGTGCAGCCGGCGGGCAGCTGGAAAGAGCTGGTGCACAACATGACCATCCTGTACGAAGAGGCGCGCAAGACCCGCCTGGGCACCGAAAAATTCATGAACGACGGCCGCCACACCGGCACCGGCGGCGGCAACCACGCCACCCTGGGCGGGGCGACGGTGGCCGACAGCCCGATGCTGCGCCGCCCGGACCTGCTCAAAAGCCTGATCACCTACTGGCAGAACCACCCGGCGCTGTCGTATCTGTTCTCCGGCACCTTCATCGGTCCGACCAGCCAGGCGCCGCGCGTGGACGAGGCGCGCGACGACAACCTGTACGAACTGGCGATCGCCTTCCAGCAGATGGATAAGGTTTTGCCGACGCTGCACGAGGGCGACAAGCCCTGGATGGTCGACCGCCTGCTGCGCAACCTGCTGGTCGATTTGACCGGCAACACGCACCGCTCCGAGTTCTCGATCGATAAGCTGTATTCCCCCGACGGGCCGACCGGCCGTCTCGGTCTGGTAGAATTCCGTGCCTTTGAAATGCCGCCGCACGAGCGCATGAGCCTTTTGCAGATGCTGTTGCTGCGGGCGTTGGTCGCGCGTTTCTGGCGCCAGCCCTACCAGGCCAAGTTGGTCCACTGGGGCACGGCGCTGCACGACCGTTGGATGCTGCCGCATTTTGTGGCGCAGGATATCCGCGACGTCGCGCGCGATTTGCGCGCCGCCGGCTATCCGTTCGAGGAGCACTGGTTCGATCCGTTCATCGAGTTCCGCTTCCCGCGCTTCGGCACCGTGGTGTACGAGGGCGTGGAGATGGAGCTGCGCCAGGCGATCGAGCCATGGAACGTGCTGGGCGAGGAAATGGCCGCCGGCGGCACCGCGCGCTACGTCGATTCGTCGGTCGAGCGCATGCAGCTGCTGGTGCGCGGCCTGACCGACGGGCGCCACGTGGTCGCCTGCAACGGCCGCATGCTGCCGCTGCACCCGACCGGCGTGCCGGGCGAATACGTGGCCGGCGTGCGCTTCCGCGCGTGGAGCCCTTGGTCGGCGCTGCACCCTAGTATCAAGGTGCAGGCGCCGCTGGTGTTCGATTTGGTCGACACCTGGAGCGGACGCGCCATCGGCGGCTGCACGTATCACGTGGTGCATCCGGGCGGTCGCAGCGAGGACAGCTCGCCGATCAACGCCAACGCCGCCGAGGCGCGCCGCTTCGCCCGTTTCTGGGCGCACGGCCACACGCCGGGGCAGATGTATGTGTACAAGGAGGCACTCAATCCGAGCCTGCCGATGACGCTCGACTTGCGCTGGCAGCCCGATTGAGCGCACCATAGAAGAAAAATAGAAGAAAAGCCGACCGACCGCGATGCCTAAGCAACTGCTATCCAAATATCTGGCCGCACCGGATAGTTTCGACGAAATGCTGGACGCCTCGAAAGAGCCGCGTCCGCATTGGCGCGCCATGTTGGACGGCCTGCGCGCCGAAACGCCCGATTTGATGCGCCAGCGCCTCGAAACGGTGCAGCGCGAGGTGCGCCAGAACGGCGTCACCTACACCGTCTATGGCGACACCAAGGGCACCCACCGACCCTGGGACTTGAACCTGCTGCCCTTGATCCTGCCGCGCCAGGAGTGGGAGGGCATCGAGGCGGCCGTGATCCAGCGCGCCACGCTGCTCAACAAGCTGCTGGTCGATGTCTACGGCCGGCAGGACATGCTCCGGGAAGGCCTGCTGCCGCCGGCGCTGATCCACGGCCACGCCGGCTTCCTGCGCGCCGCCCACGGCATGCGCCACCCGGACGACATCGCGCTGCATTTCTACGCGGTCGACCTGGCGCGCGCGCCCAATGGCCGCTGGTGGGCCACGGCCGACCGCACGCAGTCGCCGTCCGGCGCCGGCTACGCGCTGGAGAACCGCTCCATCGTCGGCCGCAGCTTCCCGGCGCTGCTGCGCGACATGAAGGTGCGCCCGCTCGAAGGCTTCTTCGCCACCATGCGCGACAGCCTGGCGCACTGGGGCCGCCGCTGCGCCGCCAACGGCGACGCCCATCCGCTGCGCGCCGGCGAGGCGCCGCTGATCGTGCTGCTCACGCCGGGCCCGTACAACGAAACCTATTACGAACAAGCCTACCTGTCGCGCTATCTCGGCCTGCCGCTGGTCGAGGCGGGCGACCTGACTGTGCGCGGCGGCATCGTGTTCATGAAGACCCTGTCCGGGCTGCGGCGGGTGCACGTGATCATGCGCCGCGTCGACGACGACTTCTGCGACCCGCTCGAGCTGCGCTCGGACTCCGCGCTGGGCGTGGCCGGCCTGACCGAGGCGGCCCGTCGCGGCAACGTGTTGGTCGCCAACAGCCTGGGTTCGAACCTGCTCGAGTCGGGCGCCTTGCTCGGCTTTCTGCCGGCGCTCAGCGAGCGCCTGCTCGGCCAGCCGCTGCGCATGCCGTCGGTGGCCACATGGTGGTGCGGCGAACCGGCCGCGCTGGAGGAGGCGATCGAGAAACTGGACCAGCTGGTGATCATGCCCGCCTTCCCGCAGCTGCGCCAGGCGCCGGTGTACGGCCGCGACCTGAAAGATGCCGCGCGCGCCACGTTGATCGCGCAGATGCGGGCCAATCCGAACAACTACGTCGCGCACGAATTGGTGCGGCTGTCGCAGGGACCGGTGTACCAGCCGGAGACGGGGCGCCTGAGCGCGCACTCGATCGGCTTGCGCGTCTACGCCTGCGCCACGCCGGACGGTTACGTCGTCATGCCGGGCGGGTTGACGCGCGTGGCCACCGGGCCGGACGCGCGCGTCATCACCATGCAGCACGGCGGCGGCAGCAAGGACACGTGGGTGCAGGCCAGCTCGCAGGCGCGGCACCAGCAGCCGGTCCCGCGCAGCATGACGGCGCAGGACCTGGTGCGCGACGACACGCAGCTATCGAGCCGCATGGCGGAGAACCTGTTCTGGCTGGGCCGCCACACCGAGCGGTGCGACGATATCGCGCGCTTGCTGCGGGTGGCGCTCAACATCGTTTTCAATGTGCGCGCCGGCTATCCGGGCGCCGAATGGCCGACGGTCGAAGCGTTGTGCGCGTGGTTCCAGCTCACGCCCGTGCACGAACCGGAGCCGGCGCACCGACAGAGCCAGCAGGGCCAGAGCCCGGACCAGCAAACCCAAAGCCAGGACCAGCAGACACAGACCCAGAGCCAGGATCAGGGACAGGGACAGGGACAGGGACAGGGACAGGGACCGAGTTCGGGCCAAGGCCAGGGACAGGAACGCGCCCAGAGTGCGGGACAGGGGCAGAGTCAGGGCCAAGGTCAAGGTCAAGGTCAAGGTCAAAGTCAAAGCGAAGGCCAGGTTCAGAGCCAGGGCCAGGGGCGGATACAAGTCCAAGCTCCCGGCGAAAGCATGGGCCAAGCCCAGGGCGGGGATCGGATTCCGACTCAAATACCGGTCCAAAGTTTAGGCACGGCGGCGCCGGAGCTCGAGTCGCCGCCGGCTGGTGTCGCGCACGACGCCCAGACCGAAGCGGCTTTGCTGCTGGCCGTGGTCTCGCCGGACGTGCCGGGCCTCGCGCGCCAACAGCAGCAGCTTTACAACACGGCCAGCCAGCTGCGCGAGCGGCTCTCGGTCGACAACTGGCGCGCGCTCAACCGCCTGGTCGAGCGCGCGGGCGACGGCGCGCTGCCGTCGCAATCGGAGGCGATGACGATACTCGACGACGCCGCCGCCTCGCTGATGACGCTCACCGGTTTCGGCCTGGACGGCATGACGCGCGACATGGGCTGGCGCTTCCTGTCGCTGGGACGTCGCCTGGAGCGGCTGCAGTTCCAGAGCATGGTGGTGCGCGCCGCGCTGGGCATGCACCCCGAGGGTAATCTGGACTGGGTACTGGAGCTGTCCGACAGCATCGTCACCTACCGGGCGCGCTACCGCGCCGAACCCGAATGGCTGCCGGTGCTCGACCTGCTGATCCTCGACGACAGCAATCCGCGTTCGATCAGCCACCAGCTGCACGGCGTGCTCGATGCCCTGCGCAAGATCGCCAAGGTGTATGGCCCGTGTGGCGAGCACAATCTCGCGCCGTTGCAGGACGAGCTGCTGTCGCTGTCGCCGGAGGCGGACCTGTACGGCGCCAATCCGAGGCTGATCGACCTGCTGGCGCGCGTGCAGAACGCCAGCGAGGTGATGGCCGAGCAGATCGGACTGCAGTTTTTCAGCTACACCGGCAGCCTGCAAAACAAATTCGAAACGCCGTGCGCGCAGGGGTATGCGCGATGACGCACGCGCAAAACCAAACGCAGCAAACCGCCAGCCCGCTGCCCAACACCGCGACCGGCGCGCTGATGCAGCCCTCGGCATCCGCGTGCGCGCGCTACCTGGTTGTGCACCAGACCCGCTACAGCTACCAGAGCGCGGTATCGCTGTCGCAGCAATACCTGCACATGACACCGCGCTCGTTCGACCACCAGCGCACCGAGGCGCACCGCATCGTCACCGACCCGCCAGCCGAGGATGTGACCGACGGCGCCGATTACTTCGGCAATCTGACGCGTCATTTCAGCGTCACCGTGCCGCACACCGTGCTGCTGGTGCATGTCGAATCGACGTTGGCGCTGTACCCGCGCCGCACGCTCGAGCAGATCGCCGACAGCGCGCCGTGGGAGCTGGTGCGCGAGCTGATGTTGTCCGACCATAGCGACGCCACGCTCGAAGCGTGCCAATACCTGTACGCGTCGCCGCACGTGGGGCTGAGCGCGGAGCTGGCCGAGTACGCGCGCACGAGCTTCGCCGCCGGCCGGCCGCTGCTCGACGCCGCGCTCGACCTGACGCAGCGGATCTTCGACGACTTCGAATTCGACAGCACGGCCACCGACATCTCGACGCCGCTCGAGCAGGTATTGAGCGGCCGGCGCGGCGTCTGCCAGGACTTCGCGCAGCTGATGATCGGCGGCATGCGCAGCCTGGGCCTGCCGGCGCGCTACATGAGCGGCTACCTGCTCACGCACCCGCCGGAAGGGCAGCCGCGCATGATCGGCGCCGACGCCTCGCACGCCTGGGTCTCGGTGTACGACCCGGCGCTGGGCTGGATCGACTTCGACCCCACCAACCGCTGCCTGGTGCAGCACGAGCACATCGTCACCGGTTGGGGGCGCGACTTCAGCGACGTCACGCCGATGCGCGGCATCGTGCTCGGCGGCGGCGAGCAGGGCTTGCAGGTCAACGTCACCGTCACGCCCCTCGAACCCTAATGGCCGTTAAGTTAAGCGTCCCGTAGGGCGGAGTAGCGCAGCGTAACCTGCCAAGCTGCGCCGGCGGCTTGTGGCGGCTTGTGGCGGCTTGTGGCGGATTACGCGCTGCGCGCTAATCCGCCCTACGAAAATTATCTTCCCGGTTGGCGGAAATGATTTGGGGTAGTATTAAAAAATGACGTCAGCCCAATTTTTCGCCGTCCTCATGCTTTGCGCGTCGTCGGCCTCGGCGCAGGCGTTGAGGATCGACATGTTCGATCCGCCCGGCGACGACCGGTTCGTCGGGTCCGCCGGCGCATCGTTCGTCCGCCTGGCGCAGAGGAAAGCGCCGCGCATATTGTCGGTTGGGGCGGCGGACGACGATGCCGGCGCGAAACCGGCCGTGCCGGCCACCTCGCCAGCCTTCGACACCGCGTTTTCGGCCGCGCTGGCGCGCGCCTGGAAAAGAGACTTCGTGGAGGCGGGTGTCGAGGGGACGCGCAACATGCTGCTGGAGTGCCAACGCTCGACATCGGCGGTGCTGGCCATGCCGTTCATGCGCAGTGATGCCCAACAGTCCCATTGTTTCAGATTTTAATGACTCGGCATGCGCAAGCGCGAAGTTAGGCCCTTCGCGCCGGTGCCATCCGGGATCGTTAGCCCACCGGGCGCCAGACAGGGAGCACGCCAACGATGTTTTCGGTTTCAATCAAAGGTGTTTTTCACGATCCTGCGGGGAACGTCGTGCTGCTCATGAACGAGCGCGATGAATGGGAACTGCCCGGCGGGCGCATCGAGCTTGGGGAAACCCCGCCACAGTGTCTGGCGCGGGAGGTGCAAGAAGAGTTGAACTTGACGGTGTTTGTGGACGAACTGATCGACACCTACCTGTTCGAAGTCATCCCCGGGAAACACGTGTTCATCGTCACCTACGGCTGCTCGCTGCACGGGCAGTTCGACCCGGCGATCAGCCATGAGCACGAATCGATCGGCCTGTTTCACCCCGACGCGCTGCCGCCGAATCTGCCGACCGGCTACCGGTCGTCGGTCGGCGCATGGCGCGCCCGGCAAAAGCCGCCAGCGAGCTAACCCCTCGGCGAGGGTCAGTGCCGACATTCGGACAAATCAAAAAAATGGGGAACTTTTTACAATCCGATAGTTCCGCGATGTCCGAATGTCGGCACTGACCCTCCGGGGGTTCTGACCTTCCGGGGATTATTGCCGCGCGGTGGCGAGCATCGCGGCGATGTCGTCGGTGGCCGTGGCGCTGCGCCGCGTCATCGTCAGCGTGACGCCGACCGGGTCCCGGCACACCAGTGTGGGGCCGGACGGGTCGTGGTGGCAGGTGAGCGTGAGTCGCGCCACATCTTCCGCGCGCCCTTTGTCCGACCCCGACGGGCGAACTTTGATGAGTTCGCCTTCCAGGGTGGCGTCGATCGGCATGCCCATCGATTGGCCGCCCGGCCGCCGGATGCCCAGGAAACCGCCGGCGCCGTCCGCACCCAGGTACAGTTCGATTTGCCGCGTGCCGTCGGCGTAGGGCGTTTGACCCGTGTCCCACGTGCCCACCAGGTGCGGCGATAACGGCTCGGCCCCGTGCGCTGACGGCGGCGCCACCGCGGCCAGGGCCAGCACCGTGGCCAGTGTCAAGGCGGGCAGGGCGGATGGGTGGCGGATAGTCATAGGGGACCTGACATTAGATTGAATTAGCGCAAGTGTAGCCGAATTCGTCGGCTTTCCCTGCGCTTCCGGCCCTATGCGCGCTGCCTAACTGAACAAGCCGGCGCAGGTGGCTATGATGGGTGCAAGCGTGTCCGCCGGCGACCGCACCAACCTTCCATCCCCACATAAAATGAAAACCTTCCACTGCGACAAGTGTTCACAACAAGTCTTCTTTGAAAACACGCTGTGCTTCAATTGCGACAGCATGCTCGGCTACCTGCCCGACCAACGCGACGTCCGCAGCTTCGAAGCGGCGGAGGAGGGCACCTGGCGCAGCCTGAACAAGAAAGAGGCGGGCCGCCTCTACAAGCAGTGCAGCAACTACGCCAACCAGCATGTGTGCAACTGGATGCTCGACGCCGACGATCCCAACGAGCTGTGCGCGTCGTGCCAGCTGACCGTCGTCATCCCCACCCTCAGCACCGAGAAGAACCACCTGTTTTGGCAGCGCCTCGAGTCGGCCAAGCGGCGGCTGCTCTATTCGCTCTATTCGCTGCACCTGACGCCGGTATCCAAGGACGAGGACGAGGAGACCGGCCTGGCCTTCCAGTTCCTCGAGGACGGCCCGGGCGACGATGAAAAGGTGATGACCGGCCACGACAACGGCCTGATCACGCTCAACATTGCCGAGGCCGACCCGGCCCAGCGCGAGCGCACCCGCGAGCAGATGCACGAGCACTACCGCACGCTGCTGGGCCACTTCCGCCACGAGAGCGGCCACTATTACTTCGACCGCCTGATCGCCGACAGCGAGTGGCTCGACGGCTACCGCGAGCTGTTCGGCGACGAGCGCCAGGATTACAGCGAGAGCCTGAAAAAACACTACGAGAACGGCGCGCCGGCCGACTGGGAGCAGCATTTCATCAGCACCTACGCCAGCTCGCATCCGTGGGAGGACTGGGCCGAGACGTGGGCCCACTACCTGCACATGATCGACACGCTCGAGACCGCCCACGCCTGCGGCCTGTCGCTCAAGCCGCGCAAGAAGGAGGAGCCGGAAATGGTCATCACCGCGCCGCCGCTGAAGATCGATTCGTTCGACGAAATCGTCTCGGACTGGTTCGCGCTCACCTATGTGCTCAATAGCCTGAACCGCAGCGTCGGCACGCCCGACTCCTATCCGTTCAAGCTGCCCACGCCGGTGCAGGAAAAGCTGCACTTCATCCATAAAGTGGTGCTGGCGCAGGTCGACAAGAAACCGGCGGCCAAACCGGCCGCCAAGCCGGCCGCCGCGGCCGGCGAGCAGCGCGCTCAACAGGTCGCTGCCGCCGCCTGAGGCGCCGAGCCCGGGCGGGCTGCGGCGCGGGGGCCGGTTGACGCCGGTCCAGCCCGGAATAAGCCGGCGTCACGGTGGCGCCACCCGGCACCACAAGCAAGCGACCGCAGCGTTGCCAGCACCTTTACGGATGCGACTACACCGTCGCCGGCCCGCTCACGGCTTGGCCGTGCCCATGCCGGCATCCTGCAGGGCGCGCCAGTAGTCGCGCTCGATCCGCGCCAGGTCGACGCCGCGCGCGGCCTGGTCGAACTCGCGTTGCAGCAGCAGTCCGCGCGCCGTGTGCTGGAAACACACGTGCACGCTGCGCGCGACGAACAACTGGTCGATGGTGTCGACGCGCGCGCGCTCGGCCGGCGTGTAGCGGTCGGCGGCCAGCAAGTAGCGCAGCATGCGCTTTTCAATGACGATCGCCGTGAAGCGGCGCGCCAGCAGCTTGCGCAGATTGATTTCGTCGCTGATGGCCGGCTCGACTTGCAGCGCGCCCGCCTGCGCCATGGCGTCGAACTGCTCGCCGTACGAATAGCCGCCGACAGTGCCCAGGCGCACCGCGCGTAGGTCCGCCAGCGCGGCGGCCTTGACCGGCTTGTCCTTCAGATAGGCCAGCACCGTTTGCCGGCTGCCGACGGCGCTGGAAAAATAGCAGATTTTCTCTCGCTCGGGATTGCGCACCAGCGCCACCACGCCAGCGTAGTCCGGATCGTGCAAGCCGATCTCCATCGCGCGCTTCCACGGGAAATAGTCGATGCCGGCGGCGTAGCCCATGCGCGCGAGCACCGCGCCGATCAAGGTGCCGGTCAAGCCGTCGCCCGGCAGCGCCCGGCTGAAGAACGGCGGCCACTCTTCGGCGGCGAAGCGCAGCGCCGGCGGCTCGGCGCCGAACGCCGGCGCGGCCAGCAACAAAACCAGACCAAATTTCAACAGCCGTGACAGCTTCAAACAGCCCCCAAGTCCGCCGCGACGGCGGCGATCATACCGACTATGCTCCCATAGTTTTCGGGTGGCCGCAAAAATTTGTTGCCGGGCGCGAATGCGGCGTCCGGCCGCCAACCACGCCGGTGTCAGGACGCGAAGTCGAGCACCACGCGCCCTTCGATCTCGCCCTTGCGCATGCGCGAAAACACGTTGTTGATGTTCTCGAGCCGGTCCGTGCTGACGGTGGCGTGCACCTTGCCGAGCGCGGCGAAGTCGAGTGCTTCCTGCAAGTCGAGCCGGGTGCCGACGATCGATCCGCGCACGGTGATGCCGTTGAGCACGGTGTCAAAGATCGACAGCGGGAACTCGCCCGGCGGCAGGCCGTTGAGCGAGACCGTGCCGCCGCGCCGCACCATGCCCAGCGCCTGCTGGAAGGCCTTGGCCGAGACGGCCGTCACCAGCACGCCCTGGGTGCCGCCGAGCTCCTTCTGGATGAAGGCGGCCGGGTCGGTGGTGAGGGCGTTGACCGTCACCGCCGCGCCGAGCCGCTTGGCCAGCGCCAGCTTGCCGTCGTCGATGTCGACCGCCACCACGTTCAAGCCCATGGCCGTGGCGTACTGCACCGCCATGTGGCCCAGGCCGCCGATGCCGGAGATCGTCACCCAATCGCCCGGCTTGGTGTCGGTCACCTTCAAGCCCTTGTAGACGGTCACGCCGGCGCACAGCACCGGCGCGATTTCGACGAAGCCGACGCTGGCCGGCAGGTGGCCGACGAAGTTGGGATCGGCCAGCACGTACTCGGCGAAGCTGCCGTTGACCGAGTAGCCGGTGTTTTGCTGCTCGCCGCACAAGGTTTCCCAGCCGCCCAGACAATGCGGGCAGTGGCCGCAGGCCGTGTACAGCCACGGCACGCCGACCCGGTCGCCCTCCTTGACGTGGCGCACGCCGGCGCCGACGGCCACCACGTGGCCGACGCCCTCGTGGCCGGGGATGAACGGCGGGTTGGGCTTGACGGGCCAGTCGCCCTCGGCCGCGTGCAGGTCGGTGTGGCAGACGCCGGCTGCGGCCACCTTGACCAGGATCTGGCCGGGGCCGACCCGCGGCACCGGCACCTCCTCGATCACCAACGGTTGGCCGAACGCGCGGACGACCGCCGCCTTCATAGTGGTTTGCATGCTGTTACTCCTTCAGTGGTGGGGTCAGAACGGCGCGTCGATGTCGACCACGTCGATCAGCTTGTGATTGACGAATTCCTTGATGCCCAGCCCGACGAGCTCGCGGCCGTAGCCGGAGCGGCCGATGCCGCCGAACGGCAGGTCGGCCTTGACCATGGTCGGGTGGTTGATGAACACCATGCCGGTGGCGATCTGTTTGGCGAGCTCGACGCCGCGCGCGGTGTCGGCCGTAAACACCGAGCCGCCCAGGCCGAACGGCGTGTCGTTGGCGATGCGCACGGCGTCGGCCTCGTCGGCGGCGCGGAACAGCATCGACACCGGGCCGAAGAACTCCCAGTGGCGCGCCGGATTGTCCGGCGCCAGGTCCGACAGGATGGTCGGCTGGACGAAGGCGCCGTGCGCCGGCACCGGCGGCCCGACCTCGGTGGCGGTGGCGCCGAAGGCGACGGCCTGGCGGATCTTGTCGCGCACCTCGTCGGCGGCGGCCCGGGACGACAGCGGCGCCAGCGTGGTGGCGGCGTCGAACGGATCGCCGGCCCGCAACGCCGCCACGCCGCGCGCGTAGCGCTCGGCGAAGGCGTCGTAGACGGCGTCGACGACGATCATGCGCTTGGACGACACGCACACCTGGCCGCCGTTCCAGTGGCGGCCGAACACGGCCCATTTGACCGTCTTGTCGAGTTCGGCGTCGGCCAGCACCACGAAGGCGTCGGCGCCGCCCAGCTCCATGGTCGACTTCTTCAGCGCCTTGCCGGCCTGGGCGGCGACGACCGCGCCGGCCGCCTCGGAACCGGTCAGCGCCACGCCGCGCACGCGCGGATCGTTAATGATGGCCTCGATCTGGGCGCGCGTGGCATATAGGTTCTGGAAGGCGCCGGCGGGCAGGCCGGCGTCGCGCATCAGGCGCTCGAAGGCGGCCGCGCTTTGCGGCACGTTGGCGGCGTGCTTGAGCAGCATGGTGTTGCCGGACGACAGTTGCGGCGCGATGATGCGGGCGATCTGGTAATACGGGAAGTTCCACGGCTCGATCGCCAGCAGCACGCCGAGCGGCTCGTGCACCACGATGGCGCGGCCCTCGTCGGGGCTGGCCACCGGCAGCGGCTGCGGCGCCAGCAGCGTTTCGGCGTGCCTGGCATAGTAGTCGAAGATGTCGGCCGCCAGCGCCACCTCGGCGCGCGCCTCGGTCAACAGCTTGCCCATCTCGATGGTGAGCAGGCGGGCGTAGTCGTCACACTGGCTGCGCAGCAGCCCGGCGGCCGCGCGCATGACGGCCGCGCGCGCGGCGAAACCGCTGTGGCGCCAGCTGCGGAACGCCGCGTCGGCCTGGTCGATGGCGGCGGCCACCTCGGCGTCGGTGGCGTCGGGGAAGGATTTCACCAGCTCGCTGGTGTACGGGTTGACGCTGGCATACGGCATATAGGCTCCCTGGTGTGGACATTGCGTGGGAGCCAGTCTCCGCCTTACTATCGGCCAAATCCATGATGTAGATCAAAATTTGCCGACACCGCCGACGCCGCGCCTCAGAACACGTAGCGCAAGTTCGCCGCCACGTTGCGGGGCGCCCCGTACAGCAGATTCTGGAACACGTCGAGCTGGTTGCTGTAATACTTCTTGTCGAACGCGTTGTTGAGGTTGACCTGCAGCGCCACTTGCGCGCCCAGCTCGTAGCGGGCCATCAGGCTCACGAGCGCGTAGGCCGGCTGGTCGACCTCGAAGCTGGCGCCCGAGCGCGGATCGGTCAAGGTGGTGTAGCTGCGGCCTTCCCAGTTGACGCCGCCGCCGACGGTCAGCTTGCTCCACGCGCCCGGCAGCCGGTACCTGGTGTACAGCTTGAGCAGCTTGTGCGGATGGACCGTGTTGACGGCCTGGCCGTCGGCGTCCTCGGTGCGGAACTGGGTCCAGCCGAGGCTGGCGCTCCAGCCGCGCGCCAGCTCGCCGCTCAGCTCGATCTCGTAGCCGGTGGTCCTGGCGCCGTCGATGGCGCTGTAGGCTTGCGTGCGCGTGCCCGGCACCAGCTGGCCGGGGTCGGCCACGGCGAAGTTGTCCTGCTTGACGCGGAACACGGCGGCGCTGGCGTTGAGCTTGCCGTTGAACAGTTCGCGCTTGGCGCCGGCCTCGAAGCTCTTGCCCAGCAGCGGCTCGAGGTAGTTGCCGCGCCGGTCGCGGTTGTCCTGCGGGTCGAAGATGTCGGTGTAGCTGGCGTAGAGCGTGCTGTGCGCGCCGACCTCCGCCACCGCGCCCAGGTAGGGCGTGACCACGCCGCGGTGGCGCAGCGTGTAGGGCTCGGCCGTCCACGCGGCCTGGTCGCCGTCGCGCCGCCAGTTCGTCACGCGCGCGCCGGCGATCAATTTGAGCTGGTCGGCCAGTTGCAGGCGCGCCGCGCCGTAGGCGCTGGTTTCGGTCTGCTTGAAGTGCGAGCCGGTGTAGTAGGCGCCCCATTGCGGCTCCGGATAGTCGCCGTTCCAGGCGCGGAAGTCGCCGATCGGCGGCTGGATGCTGGCGTCGCTGATCAGCCACAGCTCGTCGCGCCTGGCGCGCAGCACGCCGAAGGTCAGCTCGTGCCCGCGCCCGAGCAGCGAGAACGGGCCGCTGGCGCGCAGCGCGTAGTCGGTCTGCTTGTCGCGCCCGCCGTAGCCGACCACCCACGGTTGCAGGCCCAGGCCGGTGTCGCGGTCGACCAGGCCGTCCATCCAGTTCAGGCGCTGGTCGCCGTCGTTCTCGCGCCGGGTCGCCATCGCGGTCAGCTTCCACTGGTTGGCCAGCGCGTGCTCGAGCGAGACGAAGGCGGTGCGCTGCTGCGTGTCCCACATATTCCACTTGGCGGCGGCCGTGGTCGAGCGGGCCCAGTCGGTGCGGGTGCCGTCGGTGTAGAAGAACGGCAAGCCGGCCCACTGGTTGCCGCGGCGCTTGTCGCGCTGGTCGCTAAAGCCCGCGCTCAGCCGCGTGGCCGCGCCCAGGTCGGCGTCGACGACGGCGTAGACGGTGCGCTTGCGGGTGTTTTCCAGGCGGATGAAGGAATCGCGGCGCTCGGCGTCGACCACCACGCGCCCGCGCACCGAGCCGTCGGCCGTCAGCGGCGCGGTCAGGTCGAGCTCGGCGCCGGCCTGGTCCCACGAGCCGACGCGGGCCGCGGCGCTGCCGGTGAAGGTCTTGCTGTCGGCGTGCTTGCGCACCAGGTTGATCGAGGCCGACGGGTTGCCGGTGCCGTTGAGCAGGCCGGTGGCGCCGCGCACGATCTCGACGTGGTCGTAGATGGCCAGGTCGCCCTTGGTCTGGCCGGAGCTGGTGCCGCCCATCGGCGTGCCGTCGATCTGCAGCGACTTGATCTCGAAGCCGCGCGCGTAGAAGTAGCCGCGCACGCTGTCGATCTCCTTGGCCGACACGCCGGTGGCGTTGCTGGCGATGTCGAACACGGTGCGCAGCGCCTGGTCGTCGATGCGTTCGCGGGTGATCACGCTGACCGATTGCGGGGTGTCGCGCAGCGACAGGGCCAGGCCGGTGGCGGTGCTGCTCGAGCGCGCGGTGTACGAGCCGTCGGCGGCGGCGCCGGTGACGGTCACGGTGGGCAGGGTGGGCGCGTCGGCGCGTTCGTCGGCGCGGGCGGCGCCGGCCAGCGCCAGGCTGGCGAAGGCGGCGTGCAAGGCCAGAAGGAGGGCGCGCGGGCGCCCGGCAGTGGTATCAATACGCATGGTGTGGACTCGGCTGGTGGCGGCGAAATGCCGCTGTCCGAGATATGACGAATCGCGTCCTGCTTTGTTCAGTAGGGCGGATTAGCGCACAGCGCGTAATCCGCCGCGAGCCGTCGACGGCGCCTAAGTCGGCCACGCCAAAATCACCGGCGCGCCGCCGCCAGCACCGCGTCGATCAATTGGCGGCGCTCGAACGCGCTGTCGGCAAGCAGCAGGTCCGGCCGCACCAGCCCGGCGTCGGCGCCGGACGGCCGCTGGAAGATCAGCCGCGGCACGCCCAGTGTCAGCCCGCTGGCCGGCAGCACGAAGTTCTGCGTGCCGCCGCTTTGCCGCGTGCGCGCCGTCCCGGGCGCGCCGGCCACGGTGGCGAAGCCGAAGTCCTGCACCACGTTGCTAAACAGGATGGCCGACGAGTAGGTATTGCGTCCCACCAGCACATAGGTGGCGCCGGCAAAGCGCAGCGGCTCGTCCGCTTGCGGCGTGATCCACTTGTCGATCGCGCCGTCGACCACCTCGCCCAGCTTTTCGGTCGCGCTCTCGCGCCCCTTGATCACTTTTTTCTTGTACGTCGACGCCCAGCGATATGGCTTGTCGGCGATGTAGCGCAGGATGCCGTCCATCCACATGTCGTCGTTGCCGCCACCGTTGGCGCGCACATCGATCAGCAGCGTTTTGACCTTGGCCGCGCGCAGTTGCGCGAAGGCGCGCTCGGTGAAGTCGGTAAATTGCTTTTTGTCGGGCCAGTAGAAGGTGTCGACCGTCAGCAGGGCGGCGTCGCCGGGCAGCAATTCGAAGCGGAATTGCCGGTCGAACGCCGCTTGCCCGTCCAGGTAGGCCGGCAACGTGGCGCCGGCCGCCGCGCGCAGCGAGCGGCCGTCGGCGCTGGCCAGCTCGAAGTTGGCCTTGGCGCCGTACATTTTCCAGTACAGAAAGGGCCAGCGCGTCGACAGCAGGTCGGCGCGGAAGGCGGCCGTGTCGCCATGGCAGCGTTCCAGCAGTTCGGCGACCACCTGGCGCGCCGGCACGCCGTTGATGCGGTCGATGCGCGTGCCGGCCAGCGGCGACGCCGCGCCGCCGAGCGCGGCGCGTATGCGCAGGCCGCCATCGGGATCGACCACGACCTCGTAGGGGAAGAACCCGCCGCCGCCGGCCAGCAAGGCCTTGCCCTGGCCGGCCGCGTCGGCTTGGGTCAGCGCCATGTGGGCGTCGGCGTACACCGGGTTCAGCGTCGCCATCACGCGCCACGCCTCGTCGCGTGTCATCGGTTTGTCCAATTGCGCGCCGACGCGCTCATAGGCGCGCCGCAATCGACCGGCGTCGGTGGAAAAACCGGGGTCGGGATGGGTGCTGGCGACCGCGTCCTGGACGAAGCGCAGGTCGGCGCGCAGCTGTTCCGGCGTGAAGACGGCCTCGGTCTGCGCCGGCGCCGGCCGGGCGAAGAGCACTACCAGGCAGATCAATGCCAGCGCGGCTGGCCGGGCGGGGATGCGCGGGACGGTCATGGTTTTCCATTGTTGACGAAATGAGCATGACTGTAGCTGTTTGCCGGGGCCTTCCCCGGCCGGACGCGACAAACGGTGGATTGGACGGGATGGAATGCTTGATTGCCGCCTTGGAACAGCGTTTAGGTGTGTCACGACACAGACGCTGGCGGCCGCTTTCCACATCATGTACTGCTCAGCCAACCCGCCAGGACCCCGCCATGGATTTCCCCACCCGCCATTTGAACCAACCGCTGCCCTACGACCCCTCCTACGAAATCGAGGAGGAGGACGAGGCCAAGACCATCGCCGGCCTGCAGGAAGCGATGCGCAGCGTCGCCGAGACCGTCCACAAGGACAGCGGCCACGCGCCGCGCGGCGTGCACGCCAAGAGCCACGGCCTGCTGCGCGCGACGTTAAAGGTGCTCGACCGCATCCCGCCGGATTACTCGCAGGGGCTGTTCGCCAGCGCCGGCGAGTATCCGGTCGTGATGCGGTTCTCGACCACGCCGGGCGACCTGCTCGACGACAAGGTATCGACGCCGCGCGGCCTGGCGTTCAAGCTCATCGGCGTGCCCGGCGAGCGCCTGGCCGACGGCCAGGGCGACACCACGCAGGATTTCATCATGATCAACGGCCCGGTGTTCCTGACGCCGACGGCCAAGCAGTTCCTTGGCAGCACCAAGCTGCTGGCGGCCACCACCGACAAGGCACCGGCGCTGAAAAAAGCGTTCTCGGCGGCGCTGCAGGGCGCCGAGAAGGCGATCGAGGCGGTCGGCGGCGAGAGTGCCACGCTCAAGGGCCTCGGCGGCCACCCGGAAACGCATATCCTCGGCGAGACCTTCTTCACCCAGGTGCCGGTGCTGTTCGGGCGCTACATGGCCAAGCTGTCGCTGGTGCCGGTGTCGCCCGAGCTGGCCGCGCTCAAGGACCAGGCGGTGGACCTCGACGGCAAGCCGAACGGCTTGCGCGGTGCGGTGGTCGATTTCGTCAGCGAACACGCTTGCGAGTGGGAGTTGCGGGTGCAGTTGTGCACCGACCTGGAGACGATGCCGATTGAAAACCCCACGGTCGAGTGGACCAGCCCGTGGGTGGCGGTGGCGCGCATCAGCGCCGCGCCGCAGGCCGGCTGGACGCACGGCTTATCCGTGCTGGTGGACGATGGCATGCAGTTCAGCCCCTGGCATTGTGTTGCCGCCCATCGTCCGCTGGGGTCGATCATGCGGGTGCGGCGCGCCGTGTACGCCGCGTCGGCCCGCTTCCGCGCCGAGCGCAACGGCACGCCGATCGCCGAGCCGGTCGATCTCGACCACTGGCGCGAGCATTGACACCCAGGTCCGCGGCGACGGCTGCGCCTTTCGCGCCACGTAGGGCGGATTAGCGCAGCGTAATCCGCCATGCACGCGCCGCCGCCGGGCCTGTCAATACTTATAATTCAACCCCACCACGAACGTGCGCCCCGAATGCACGTACAACAAGGTATCGTTGCGCTGGCTGTCGCGGCCGTAGCGCAGCGGCGTATCGCGCAGGTTCTGGCCCTCGAGGCTGACGCGCAGCTGCGGCGTGATGTTGTACGACATGCTGAAGTCGATATTGGTCGAGCCGTCCACCGTCGTGAAGTCATGCCCCTGCACGTCGCCCAGCACGTTGAGCAGGTAGGAAGAGCGGTGCGCCGCCGACACCCGCGCGCTAAACAGCTTGTCCTCGTAGAACAGGGTCAGGTTGTGCGCCTTGGGCGACAGGCCGGTGAAGTTGGCCTGGCGCGTGAGCAGCTCGTTGGCCGCCGTCCTCGGGTTGTCGACCCGCGTGATGTAGGTGATCTTCGAATCGACGTAGGTGTAGTTGGCAAGCAGGCCGAAGTTGGCCCACACGCCCGGCAGGAAGCTGAACGGCGCCTGCAGGTTGAACTCGTAGCCGGTCAGCGGGCCGCCCGGCGTGTTGACCTGGCGGTTGACCACCACGGTCGTATTCGGTAGCGTCGCGCAGGCCGGCGTGCCGCCGGTGATGCTGCAACCGCCGCCGAGCAGGATCGACTCCGGCAGCCCCAGCGACGAGAACACGGCCCGTTCCGACACGCCCTGGATGAAGGTGCCGATGTCCTTGTGGAACGCGCCCACCGACACCATGGCGTTCTTGGCGTAGTACCACTCGGCCTGCACGTCGTAGGTCTTGGCGCGGATCGGCGCCAGGTTGGGGTTGCCGATGGTGACCGTCTGCACCTGCGTGCTCAAGGTGGTCGACGGCGCCAGGTCGGTGTACTCCGGCCGCGCCAAGGTCTTGCCGGCCGAGAAGCGCAGCATGACGTCGTGCGGCAGGGTGGCCGAGACGTTGAGCGCCGGCAGGTTGTCGCGGTAGCTGTTCTTGAAGCGCGCCGGCTCCAGCACGCCGTTGGCGTTGAGCATGGCGAAGGTGTCGACGTCGGTGCGGGCGTGGCGCACGCCGACGTTGCCGCGCAGCGGAATCGAGAACAGGTCGTACTTGAAGTCGGCCGACAGGAACAGCGCCTTGATCGATTCGTCGACGCCGCGGTTGGCCTGGTTCAGATAGTTGTAGCTCGAGCCGGGCACGGCGTCGCAATGGCACTCGATGTTGTAGACCTTGAGGAACTTGTCGAGGTCGACGGCGGCCCAGGAACTTGGCACGCCGCTGCCGCCCAAGCCGTTGCCGAAGCCGCCGATCTGGCGCGTGATGTCGCCCATGCCGACGCCGGCCGGCAAGGTCAGACCGTTGCCGCCGGAGCCGATCTCGACGTTGCTCCACTTGTTGTCGCGCTTGGACAGGCCGGTGCGCAAGGTGAGGTTGTCGTTGAGCTCGTAGCTGGCGTTGACCTGGCTGGTCTTGAGCGTGTTGCGCGTGTGCAGGTAGCGGCCGACGAACTGGCCGTGGAAGGTGCCGTCGGCCTCCTGCGGCGCGAAGCTGAAGCTGTTCGGGTTGGCCACGTCGATGCCGAAGTTCATGGTCGGCACGTTGCGGTTGTTGCGGAAGTCGTAGGAGTAGCCGTTGGCGTTCGGTGAATCGAACTGCACCGTCGTGCGCTGCGGCTCGTCGAGGTCCGAGCGCGATTGCCCGGTCAGGAAGTCGATCTTCAAGCGGTCGGTGACGTCGTGCCGGCCCGACAGCACGTACTGGCGGAACAGCGTGGAATAGACGTCGAGCAAGCCCTCGCTGCGGATGTCGACCGCGTTGAACTTGCCGTAGTCCCAGCTGCCGGCGTCGTTGAAGTGGCTCTCGAGGATAGACGTTTGCGGCTTGCCGTTCGATTGGCCGAGGCTGCGCCCGAACGAGATGGCCGAGATGTAGTTGTCGTAGCGCTTGTTGTTGAACTTGCCGCCGAGCAGATCGAGGTCGAACTCGGTGTCGCTGCTGGGGCGCCATTGCAGCGAGCCGGTCACGCCGGTGCGCTCGTAATTCGTCAGCGAGCGGCGGTAGCGCGGGATGCGCGGCGCGAACGCGCCCGAGCCGGCCAGCGGGCTGGCCACCGTGCCGCCGTAGTCGTCGGTGCGCGACATGACGTCGTTGTAGGCGGCCAGGTTGGACGTGCGCGGCACGCCGAAGCCGCAGTTGGCCGCGTTGATGCCCTTGACGGCGTTGTTGGCCGGGTTTTGCGGCGCGTAGCCGGCCGGCGAGCAAAAGCCGCCGTCGTTGCTGGCGCTGAGCAGCTCGACGGCTTCGTAGCCTTCCTCCTGCACGGTGCGCTTGGAGTAGGCGGCCGAGATCAGCGCGCCGAACTGGCCGTACGGCGTCTTCCAGCGGTCCGACAGCAGCGCCGTCACGCGCGGGCTGTATTTCTTCGACAGCGAGTTGTGCATCTCCTGCGCGCCGAGGCTGAAGGTGCGGCCCTTGAAGTCGAACGGGCGCGCCGTGCGCAGGTCGACGGTGGCGCCGAGCGAGCCTTCCTCGACGCTGGCCTCGGACGTCTTGCGCACCTCGAGGCTGTTGAACAGCTCGGAGGCGAACACGGAAAAGTCGAAGCCGCGGCCGCGGTTGGTGCTGCCGTTGATGTCGGAGGCGCCGGTGGCGGTCACGCCCTCGATGCCGTTGATGCGCACGCGCGTGAAGCCGGCGTTGAGGCCGCGCACGGTGATCTGCTTGCCCTCGCCGCCGTCGCCGCGCGTGAGCGACACGCCCGGCACCCGCTGCAGCGATTCGGCCAGGTTGGCGTCGGGGAACTTGGCGATGTCCTCCGCCTTGATGACGTCGATGATGCCGTCGCTGGCGCGCTTGGTGTTCAACGCGCTGTTGAGGCTGGCGCGGAAGCCGGTGACGACAACCACCGAGTCGGCCGCCGACGGCGCTTCGGCCGCGGCGGGCTGGGCGGGTTGAACAGCGGGCTGGGCGGCGGCCGGCGCGGCCGTTTGCGCGTGGGCGGGGGCGGCCATCGCGGCCAGCACGCCGACGACGGCGAGCACGGATGGTTTGAGCGGACTGCGGGCGTTCCGGTTCTTCATGCGTATCCTTTTGTATTTTTTGTGGCGGTGTGGATGTCTCTCCCTGCGCGGGAAAATCGATGATATGCGAGTTCGCCGCGCGTAAAATCGGCGCCGGGGAAACGATCAGTGAGTTGATTCATTGGGCGTTTTTGCGGCCCCGGCCGTTGCTTGCCAACTACAATCCGTGCGCATTCCGGCCCGCGCCGGCGGGCGCAACGGGGCTATTGCGTTCGCGGCAAGCCTCGACGAAAATAGGCGCGTGGCCCGGCGCCCGCGTCGCCGCGCCGGGCGCGCGCCAGCGGCGCTGGGCCACGCACCACCAACTCCGTCACGCACCGAGGGACGCCGTCTTGATCACACCGCTGGAAGCCGCCGCAAACGCCGTCATGGCGGTCTCCATCGTGCTGGCCGGGCGCAACAACGTGCACTCGTGGTGGCTCGGCGTGGTCGGCTGCTCGATGTTCGCGGTGTTGTTCTACACCACCAGGCTGTACGCGGACGTCGCGCTGCAATTGTTTTTCATCGTCACCTGCCTGATCGGCTGGCGGCGCTGGGCCGGTGGTGGCGCTGGCGCGCCGCTGCCGATCTCGTCGGCGCGGCCCGAGCTGCTCGGCGCGCTCAGCTTGGCCGGCCTGGTGGCCACCGCCGCCTACGGCTTCATGCTGCAGGCCTGGACCGACGCCTACGCGCCGTTCATCGATTCGGCCGTGCTCATGTTCAGCGTCATCGCGCAACTGTTGCTGATGGGCCGGCGGGTGCAGACGTGGCCGTTCTGGCTGTTGGTCAACACGGTGTCGATACCGCTGTACGCCAGCCGCGGCCTGTACCTGACGGCCGCGCTGTACGCGGCCTACTGGGTCAACGCGCTGGCCTCGTGGCTGTTCTGGCGCCGCCGCATGCGCGAACAAGCGGCGCAAGCGGCCCCGCCGCAAGAGGCAAAGCCGCAACTGCACGGCGGGAAAACATCGACATAGACGGTGCGTCCCTCTATCATAGATTTCCGTATGGAAAAATGATGGAGACAACTATGCAATGGTTCTATGATCTCAAGATAGGCAAAAAATTAATCCTGGCGTTCGCGCTGGTGATTGCCTTGACTTGCTTGCTTGGCCTGTTCTCGATCAACCAGCTCATCAAGGTCAACCAGGCCTCCACCGACATCGCCACCAACTGGATGCCGGCGGTGCGCTATCTGGGCCAGATGCAGACGTCGATGTCGCGCTACCGCATCTCCGAGGCCACCCACATCCTGCTGGCCGAGGAGGCCGACATGGCGGCCACCGAGAAATCGATGGCGACCCGGCTCGAAACGCTGGGCAAGCAGCAGGCGTCGTACGCGCCCCTGGTGTCGGAGGCGGAGGAAAAGCGCATCTACGCCGAATTCCAAACCACCATGCAGGCCTACCTGGCCGAAAGCAAGAAGCTGGTCGCGCTCTCGCGCGCCGGCCAGAAGGACGAGGCGCGGGTGCTGTTCCGCGGCGCGTCGAACAAGGTGTTCCGCCAAATTAACGAACAGCTCGATGCGCTGGCCAAGATCAACGACGACGGCAGCGCCGCCGCCGACACCTCGTCCGAGCAGACCTTCGTGCTGGCGCGCCGGCTCATCGTCGGCGCGCTGGTGGCGTTGATCGTCATCAGCCTGGTGCTGGCGACGACCGTCTCGCGGGCCGTCGCCGCGCCGCTGCAGCAGGCCGTCGAGGTCGCCCGGCGCGTGGCCGAGGGCGACCTGACGGCCCATATCGCCAGCCACAGCAAGGACGAGACCGGACAGCTGATGCACTCGCTCAAGGGCATGAACGACAGCCTGCTGCGGGTGGTGGGCGAGGTGCGCGGCGGCACCGACACCATCGCCACCGCGTCGGCCGAGATCGCCAGTGGCAACCTCGACCTGTCGAGCCGCACCGAGCAGCAGGCCAGCTCGCTCGAGGAGACGGCCTCGGCGATGGAGGAATTGACCTCGACCGTCAAGCAGAACGCCGACAACGCGCGCCAGGCCAACCAGCTGGCGCTGTCGGCCTCCAGCACGGCCAGCGACGGCGGCCAGGTGGTCGGCGAGGTGATCGCCACGATGGAGGCGATCAGCGCGGCCTCGCGCAAGATCGTCGACATCATCTCGGTGATCGACGGCATCGCCTTCCAGACCAACATCCTGGCACTGAACGCGGCGGTGGAGGCGGCGCGCGCCGGCGAGCAGGGGCGCGGCTTCGCGGTGGTGGCCTCCGAGGTGCGCAACCTGGCCCAGCGCAGCGCGGCGGCGGCCAAGGAGATCAAGCAGTTGATCGACGACTCGGTCACCCAGGTCGACAGCGGCACGGCGCTGGTGCAGCGCGCCGGCGCGACGATGGGCGAGGTGGTCGCCAGCGTGCGCCGCGTGAGCGACGTGGTGGCCGAGATCTCGGCCGCCAGCAACGAGCAAAGCACCGGCATCGAGGAGGTCAACCGCGCCATCACGCAGATGGACGAGGTCACGCAGCAAAACGCCGCGCTGGTCGAGGAGGCGGCCGCGGCGGCCGGATCGCTGCAGGAACAGGCCGCCAACCTGGCGGCGGTGGTGAGCGTGTTCCGGTTGCGGTGAGGCTGGGGGGCAGGCGCCTACCCCGCACGGCCATGCGGGGACGTACCCCAAGGGGTACGTCCCCTAAGTGGTGGCGCATGCCCATCGCGACATGCTTGCCGGGGTTGACCCGTCAACCCCCTGCCACTCACCCCTGCGGCGTCTTGCGCTGGTGGATCGAGGCCCGGAACGCGCTGGGCGTGATGCCGGTGCGTTCGCGGAACGCCGTGGCGAAGTTGCCGGCGTTGTTAAAGCCGATCAGCAGCGCGATATCCTGCACGTCGATCTCCGTGTCGCGCAACAATTCCTCGCCGCGCTTGATGCGCGCCTCGCGGATGAAGGCGAACACCGTCATGCCGGTCTGCTCGCGGAAGATCTGCGACAGTTTTTCGCGGTAGGTGCCGACGCTGCGGGCGATCTCGGCCAGCCCCGGCAGCGTGGCCAGGTTGTCGGCGATGAGCCGCTTGACGGCCGCCACGATGACCGCGTCCGGATCGCTGTCGGCGCCGCTTCCAGTCCGCGCCCCATCCCCGGGTTGAGCCCCGCTTGCCTCATCGTTCGACGCCGGCTGCCGGCGCGCGCCGGCGCGCCGCGCCAGGTCGAGGTGCACCTGGATGCGCGCGGCCAGCTCGCCCGGCGAAAACGGCTTGGAAACGTAGTCGACGCCGCCGATCGACAAGCCCATGATGCGCTCTTCGTCGGCGTCGGCGCCGCTCAGGAAGATGACCGGGATGTCCTGGGTGACAGGGTTGGCTTTGAGCAACCTGCACGCCGTGTAGCCGTCCATGTTCGGCATGCGCACGTCGAGCAGGATCAGGTCCGGCAGGTTGGCCAGCGCCAGTTGGTAGCCCTGCAGGCCGTTGAAGGCCACCGACACCTTGTACGGCAGCTCGCTGAGCAGGTCGACCAGCACGCGCTGCTCGAACGCGGAGTCGTCCACGATGAGTATTTTGCGCTGGGTGCTGTCGCTGGCCGTCGGCATGGTTCACCTTGTGTGGTTGATAAAGTCTTCACGCCCTGTTGCGTATTATGCCTATCTTTTAAAAATTTTTAATAGTTTTCTACGCTCCCAGAACCATAGTCACTTGCAGCAAAAGCACGGTTTTTTTAGATCATCAATAATTAGTTCGAGTGTTGAGCGAAGGCAATTGTCAAAGCGTTGCAACTTGGCACTTTTGCTCAATTTTCTTGATGAGGGAGAAAACCATGAAAAGCAAGCGTCATTTTAGCCTTGCTGCCGCCATTGTCGCCGCGGCAACCGTGCTCGCCGGGGTCGCGCCGATCGCCGACGCGGCCGTCTACAACAACGGCAGCAAGACCATTCCGTTCGACGTCACGCTCAAAATTGTTGCCGACTGCACCATCGCGGCGCTGCCGCTCGACTTCGGCCAGACCCAAGGCGTGCTGGCGTCGGCCGTCTCGGTCAACACCACGCTCAACATCGTGTGCACCAACACCACGCCGTACAACGTCGGCCTCAACGCCGGCACCGGCACCGGTTCGACCACGGCCGCGCGCGTGATGAGCGGCACCACCGGCGGTAACACCAGCACTGTCGCCTTCAACCTGTACCAGAACAACGGCAACACCAACTGGGGCAACAACCAGGGTACCGACACGCACTCGGGCACCGGCAGCGGCGCGCAGCAGACACTGACCGTCTACGGGGTCGTGCCGGCGCAAAACACGCCGCAGCCGGACACCTACAAGTCGACCATCACCGCCACGGTGTACTTCTAAGCGATGGGACGCGCGGTGCCGCGCCCCTGCCCGGTCCTGTATGCGGTGTTCGCGCTGGCCGGCGCGGCGGCGGTCGAGGCCGAGGCGGCCAACCTGCAGATCTCGCCGGTGACGATCGTCTTGCGCGCCGGCCAGGGCGCCGCCGGCATCGCGCTGCAGAACCTGGGCGAGGCGCCGGTGTACGGCCAGGTCAGGGTGTACCAGTGGGAACAGAGCGCAGGCGACGACGTCCTCACGCCGACCCAAGAGGTGGTGGCCAGTCCGCCGATATTGCAGATCGGGCCCAAAAGCAGCCAGATCATCCGCCTGGTACGGCGCAGCCAGCAGGCGCCCGGCGGCGAGTTGTACTACCGGATATTGATCGACGAAATCCCGCGCGAGGACGGCGGCCCGGCCGCCGGGGTCGACATCCGGCTGCGGTATTCGGTGCCGATGTTCGTGCTGCCGGCCGACGAGCGCGGCACGCCGGCGCTGGCGTGGTCGGTGAGCAAACGGGACGGCGCCTGGATGCTGCGGGTGCGCAACACGGGCGGCCAGCGCGCGCAGATCGGCGCGCTCGAGTTGCGCAACGCCGCCGGCGAACGCTTCGTCGTCGCCGCCGGCCTGTTTGGCTACGTGCTGGCCGGCCGCGAGCGCGAATGGCGCTTGCCGACGCCGGGCGGCAGCGATTTGAGCGGCACGCTGGTGGTCAGCGCCAACATCAATTCGCGGCCGCTGCAGGCGAGCACGTCGGACAGGCTGGAATAGGCCGGCATGTGGGGGAGGCTGATCTGCCTATCGATGTTGGCCTGCGCGGCGACGCTGGCCGGCCGGGCCGGGGGGCAAACACCACCGCCGGCGGCGCCGGAGGAGGAACTTTTTTTGGAGGTGGAGTTGAACGGTGAACAGACAGGGTTGATCCAGCGCTACACCCGGGGCAAAACCCCCGGGTTGCGCTCGAGCACGCGCAATCTGCGCGAGCTCGAGCTGGACCCGCGCCTGTTCGGCGTCGACGGCCAGGACGAGTTCGACCTCGACACGGTCGTCGGCTTGTCCTATGCCTACGACGCGGCCCGCCAGAGCATCGCGCTGCGCGTTGCCGACGCGTTGCGCGCGCCGGTGGCGCTGTCCGGACGCAGCGTGCGCGCGGCCGGCCCGGCCACGGTCACGCCGGGCGCGGTGCTGACCTACGACGCCTTCGGCCGGCTCGGCCGCGACGGCGGCCTGTCGCTGGCGCACGAGCTGCGCTACTTCGACCGCCGCGGCGTGTTCACCAGCACCGGCGTCTACAACCTCGAGCGCACCGGCCCGGACCGGCGCCAGTATCTGCGCCTCGACACCGCGTGGGTGCGCGCCGATCCCGACACGCTGGCCGTGTTGCAGGTGGGCGACCTGATCTCGTCGTCGCTGCCGTGGAGCCGTTCGCTGCGCATGGGCGGCGTGCAATGGCGCAAGAGCTTTGACCTGCGCCCGGACCTGCTGACCTTCCCGGTGGCCACGCTGGCCGGCTCGGCGGTCGTGCCGAGCGCGGTCAGCCTGTACGTCAACGGCGTGCGCCAGGTCGAGACGGCCGTGCCGTCGGGGCCGTTCGTGATCAACCAGGTGGCCGGCATCAACGGCGCCGGGCAGGCCACGCTGGTCACGCGCGACACGGCCGGGCGCGCCGTGTCGACCACGGTGCCGCTGTACGTCGACACGCGCCTGCTGGCGCCCGGCCTGACCGACTATTCGGTCGAGCTGGGCGTGTTGCGGCGCGATTACGGGCGCCGTTCGTTCGGCTACGCGCGCACGCCGGCGGCCAGCGGCTCGCTGCGCCACGGCGTGAGCGAGCGCCTCACGCTCGAGGCCCACGGCGAGGCCGGCGGTGGTGTGCTCAACGGCGGCGCCGGCGCCATGCTGCGGCTCGGCCAGGCCGGCGTGGTGCGCGCCAGCGTGGCCGGCAGCAGCGGGCGCCGCGCCGGCGCCCAGGCCAGCGTCGGCTACCAGTATCTGAGCGGGCGCTTCAGCGTCGACGCCGAAACCTTGCGCGCCAGCGCCGGCTATGGCGACCTGGCCAGCGCCGACAGCGGCGGCGGCGCGCGCGCCAGCGACCGCGTCACTGCCAGCGCGGCGCTGTTCGGCACTCACAGCGTCGGCGCCAGCGTCATTGCCCTGCGCGCGCCGGGCACCGCGCCGGCGCGCGTGGCGGCGTTGTCGTACACGGCCAGCCTGGGCGCCGGCCTGTATGTGGGCGTGAGCGCGTTTCGCGACCTGCGCGACCGCGCCACGCGCGGCGTGTTGTTCAACCTGGGGGCGTCGTTCGGCGACCGCATCGCGGTCAACGCCAGCCGCGCACGCCAGAACGGCGTGCGCGGCACCATCCTGACGGCCGGCCGCGCGGCCGACTACGCCGGCGGCTTCGGCTGGGGCCTGCAATCGATCGCCAACGACGGCGCGCCGCTGCGCCAGGCCCAGGTCAGCTACCTGGGCGGTTACGGCCAGGTCGGCGCGCTGGTGCAACAGAACGGCGACAACCGCGCCACCTCGCTCAACGCGGCCGGCTCGCTGGTGTGGATGGATGGCGCCTTGCATCCGGCGCGCCAGGTCGGCGCCGGTTTCGCGCTGGTGTCGACGGACGGCGTCGGCGGCGTGCCGGTGCTGCAGGAGAACCGGCCGCTCGGGCGCACCGACGCCGCCGGCTATCTGCTCGTCCCCAACCTCAGCCCCTATCTGATCAACCAGATCGGCATCGACACCAGCGCGCTGCCGCTCGACGCCCGCGTGGCCGACACCAGTCGCGGCGTGGTGCCGGCGCGCCAGTCCGGCCTGCTGGCGCGCTTCCCGGTCGAGACCTACGCGGCCGCCAGCGTGATCGTGCACGGCGCCGACGGCAAGCCGGTCGCCGCCGGCACCGGCGTGCTGCACGTCGAGAGCGGCCAGCGCACGCTGGTCGGGTTCGACGGCGTCGCCTTCATCGACCACCTGGCGCCGCTGAACCATCTGCGCCTGCGCGTGGACGACGTCGATTGCGTCGTCGAGTTCGCCTATGCGCCGGTCAAGGGCCACGCGCTGCCGACCATCGGCCCGGTGCCCTGCCGGGGTGTGCAATGAGCGCCGCCGGCTGCCGCGCCGCCGCGCGCGCCTTGCCGTTGGCCTGGCTGCTGGCGCTGGCCGCCGGCGGCGCGCGCGCCGACACTTGCGCGATCACGCCGCAAAATTTCGTGTTTCCGACCGTCAGTTCGATCACCAGCGCGCCGGCCTACGCGTCGGCCACTTTCCAGGTCACGTGCACGTGGACCAATTTCGTCACTTCGCTGCTCACGCCGAACGTGACGGTGTGCCTGTACCTGGGCGCCGGCAGCAACTCGCCGGCCAACGTGACGTCGACCCGGCAGGTCGGCAACGGCGCGCTGCGCGCCAACTACAACATTTACACGGATGCCACCTACGCGGCCGCCAAGATCTGGGGCGGCTGGGTCGGCACCGACACGCCGACACCGATCACCTTCACGCTGACCAAGACCGGCGGCGTCGGCAGCCTGACGCAGAACGTCAACCTGTTCGCCAGGCTCAACGCCGACGCCACGCTGTCCGGGTTGTCGCTGGGCGCGGACAACCTGACGCTGAGCTCCGACTTCGGCGCCGGCAGCGGACTGATGCAATACATTTTTTTCCTGACCAGCACCCTCGGCTGCGCGCTGGGGCCGACCGCGCCGATCACCTTCCGCGTCAGCGCCCCGGTGATCAACGATTGCAACATCAGCGTCGGCAGCCTGGTGTTCCCGAACAGCAAATTGTTGACCGGCGCGGTGCGCGCGACGTCGACCATGTCGGTGTTGTGCAGCAAGGACACGGCCTACCGCGTGGCGCTGTCGGCCGGCACCCACGGCGCGTCCACCAGCGCGCGGCGGATGCGCAAGGTGGCCGGCAGCGAGCTGGTGGCGTATCAAATCTCGCCCACGCTCGACGGCAGCAGCTGGGGCGACGGCAGCAACGGCACGGTGCAGGTCTCGGGCACCGGTACCGGCGCGGCGCAGACGCAAACGGTATATGGGATGGTGCCGGCGCAGACCACGCCGTCGCCGGGGGATTACCTGGACACGGTGACGGCCACGGTGTCGTTTTGAGCGGTGGCGGGCCGGCGCGCGCGGTCGGCGGCCGGTGGCGTTAAAAGTACAGGGTCCATTGCTGCGCGGCCGGTTGCGTGCGGATCGGCGCGGTGGCGTCCGTGGCGGGGTGGTGGGCGGGTGCCGGTGTGGCCGGCCCGCGGGTGAGCAGGTATGGCGTGTTGAGCTGGCAGGCGACGACGGGGGCGGCGGCGGGCGCGCGAGCCGGGTAGGCGGTGCCATCGACTTCGGCGGCGCGTACGGCGCACGTTTCCTTGACCACGAAGCTCACCTGCATGGCGCTGGCGGCGCTTTTATTGCCGGCGGCGGCCGGCGGCGGCGGGATCAGCGCGAGGGCGGCGACGCCGAGCGGCAGAAGGAGCGAAGTCAAGCGGGATGTGCAGGAAGGTTTCATGGCGGTTCACGTTGTCGGCAAGCGGGTTTATGGGTTGCTCTGATGTAAGTAATTTTAACCTGAATCAAGATTCTATCGAATGTTCACATTTCAGGAAGCAATCCGCAGCGCGGACATTAAGGGATTCGGCGAGTTTTGTAGCAGGTGTTCCGGCCGGTTTCGCAGCTCGGCATAGCGGTCGGAATGCGTGTTTTTCATAGAGAAAGTAGGTAGGCGCAGGCAAAAACAGGAGACCAAATTGACACCAAAAAATACACAAGTAGTCACAGTAGTTTGCTCGCAGAAAAGTCACACATTGTTGCACCACGCATGCAAGTAAGTCGTAAAACACGGCACGTTCTCAACCAATTTTTCCTGTTGAACCGGGAACCAAGGAGTTACAAATGAAACATACCGATTTTGGCCAAATGCCTTGCCCGATCGCCCGCAGCCTGGGCAAAGTGGGTGAGTGGTGGAGCATCCTGATCCTGCGCGACGCCTTCTACGGGCTGTCGCGCTTCGACGAGTTCGAAAAAAGCCTGAAGATCGCCCCCAACATGCTGACCCGCCGCCTGGCCGGCCTGGTCGAGGGCGGCCTGATGGAGCGGCGCCAGTACAGCGCCCGTCCGCCGCGCTATGAATACCTGCTCACCAAGGCCGGCCGCGACTTCAAGCCGGTGCTGCTGGCCTTCATCGCCTGGGGCAACGACCACCTGGCGCCCGAGGGCGCCAGCCTGCTGGTGGTGAGCCGCGAAACCGGCAAGCCGGCCGACCAGGTGCTGGTCGACGCCAACAGCGGCCTGGCCATCAACGACGAGGACTACATGTTCGCACCTGGACCGGCCGCCAGCGACACCATGCGCACCCGCTTGATCGAGATCAGCAAGCACGCTTCCTGATTGTCGCGACGGATTGACGAAGCGCCGGCTTGCCGGCGCTTTTTTTATGAGCCGGGCCGATGCTTGCGTAGCCGTAAGGTGCGTCGGGCGTCGACCGGGCTTTGTAAAATTAGCGCTTCGTCAATTCACCGGAGGGGAGTCCATCATGAACAACAAAATCACGATCGCCGTCGCGCTGGGCGCCGGTTGGTTGGCGGCGGCGGCGGCGTTCGCGCAAACGCTGAGCAAGGCCGACGAGCGCCTGCTCACCGGCCTGGCCCAGGCCAATGTCAACGAGGTCGCCGCCGGCAATATCGCGCTGGAAAAAGCCAGCGCGCCGGAGGTCAAGGCCTTCGCCCGCAAGATGGTCGACGACCATACCAGGGGCTTGCAGGAAGTGCAACAGGTGGCGCAGGCCAAGAACGTCGCGCTGCCCACCGAGCCGGACGCCAGGCACAAGAAGATGGCCGACCGCCTCAACGCCCTGGGCGGCGAACAGTTCGACCGCGCCTACGTCGCCAACGCCGGCGTCAACGACCACAAGGCGGCCCACAAACTGGTCACCGACGCCCAGCGCAAAGCCAAGGACCCCGACATCAAGGCGCTGGCGGCCAAGCTGCAGCCGACCATCGACGAGCACATGAAGTCGGTGCCGCAACAGGCGGCCGCCAAGGGCGCCCCGGCCACGCGCCAATAGCGCCATCGGCGCAACAATGTCGGCGGCCTAACAGTATCTGATCGACCAAACTAATTTCCCATAAGAACTAAAAATGCCGTACATTGGGGCATTTGGCGGCGTGCCGCGCGGTTCGGGGAACTGTGGAATAATGCTGCACAGCGTATAAATGCGTTTCAGCAACTTTGCCCGGCGGCCCGTCGGCCATGACCGGCGACAACACAGTAAAGGGAAACCATTTGGTGGACATGTTCGCGCTCGACGAAGAGTTGGCGCAGTGGGAAGCGGCGTTGGCGCACGCGCAGGGGCCCTCGCGCCTGCCGTTGCTGCTCGCGCTGGCCTGGCATTCGCGCCAGCGCGACGCCGCGCGCGCCCGCGCCCTCAGCGCCGACATCGCCGACATCGTCGCGCTGCCGGGCGCGGTGGCGCCGGCCGACGCCCTGCTGGCGCGCGGCCGCCTGCTGCTGATCGCCGCCGAGGCCGACTGGCTGCAGGGCGAGCTCGACACCGCCGACCACCAGGCCGCGCGGGCGCTGTCCTTGTTTGACCAGGCCGCCGGCGCCGCCTACGTGCCGGCGCCGGACGCCGACCCCGTCGCCGCATCGTTCGCCGCCGCCGTCGTTGCGGCCGCCGCCGCGCCGGTCGCCCCTTCCGTCCTCGCCGCCGCCACCGTAGTTGCCGCCAGCGCCACCGGAGCCGGAGCCGCGGCCGCCGGCGACGCGCCGGCGGCGGTGGACCACAACGAGATCGCCAG
>CAUPRW010000062.1:0-34007 GCA_963513825.1 uncultured Duganella sp. | reverse complement strand
GTCTTCACTTCCGTGGCTGACCTCAAGAGAAAACTCATGCGCTATATCCGCAAGTACAACGAGTCACCCAAGCCGGTTAAATGGAAGTACTGCGATCTAAGCAAGCGCATCACTACCGATTCAACTGTTACAGCCCACTAGGCGGTCAAGCGCGTGTCCGACGCGGCGTCTCCCACCCTGCTCGGGCGGCGGTACAGGACCGCGTAGCGCACAGGCAGCACACAGGCCGTTGCAGCGGTCTGCGCAACGGTGATGGCGTGCACCAGCTGGAGTCCTGTGCGCCCGGCACGGCGGGCAGTCCACTAGCAAGCCGGGCCGGCCGTGAAGCTGCTGCTCAGCGGCGAAGCAGTCCGCAGCCATCACCTCGTCTCACACCAACATCCCCATGCCCACCACATAGGCTTGGCCTCCCCCCCCCATCGACGACACTCGGCACACCAAGCCGATTAAGCTCGCTGTAGAAGTTAAGAGCATCTCATGCCAATGATGAGGGTCGGCCGGGATTCGTGTAAAAAACTCAAATGCTGCTGTAACTTGTTGATTTAACTAAATTTAGATAATGCTCTAACTAACTCCTGCAGCCCTGCACTATGGCGATGGCGCATGCCATGCTATTACCGATAAGGTCATCCGTTCGGCATAGATTGTGGCAAGTTCCGCCTGCGATTTTGTGCGCAATTGCTCCAGATCGGGAGCGCATTGAAGCAGCTCCAGTATTCCCCAGCCTTTTGTTCGTCTTCCACCACTAGCAATCTCATGCGCCGCTTCCGCTATTTACCCCGCAACCGGTGTAGCGAATGACTATATGCCATCGCCTCGAAGGCCCAGTTTACATCGGAAAGATGACGCGGACCTAACGCCAAGATTACATTCGCGTCATAATCCCGCAACCGCCAGCCCACCATTGTCCTGTCCGCCATAGCACTGCCCTCACCTTGTGGCTTTTGAGCCGCCACCTCCAATCACCGCAACGACAATGTCATTGCAATTGGTGTCACCTTCGTCTGATCAATTCAGTTTCCAGCGCTTCGAAGGCGATGTAACTGGCTCGACAGATCTGAGGTTGAAAAACGCAAGAAAGTTGGGCCGCCGATCCAGCGCATGCGCAGGCCGCTGCGCCGGCTGGACGTTGCCGCCGGCCGGCGCCAGAGTAAGGCCTACTGGGCGCCGGGCAAGAGCGGCATGGAATAGCCGGCCGGCGACGGCGACGGCGCCGCCACTGCGCTGGCAGCGCGGCCGGCGGCGAACAGCAGCAGCGCGTCTGGGTCCACCGGACGCGACAAGTGGTAGCCCTGCAGGTGGTGGCAGCCCATGGCTCCCAGCACCCGGGCTTGGGCGGCCGTCTCCACGCCTTCGGCGACCAGCTCCAGGCCGAGGCTGCGGCCCATGGCAATGATGGTCGCCACCAGCGCATTGCTGCGCGGGCTGTCGACCATGTCGGTGACGAACGAGCGGTCGATCTTGAGCGTGTTGATGTGGAACTGCGTCAGGTAGCTCAGGGACGAGTAACCGGTGCCGAAATCGTCCAGCGAGATGCTCACGCCCAGTTCGGCCAGGCGGGCCAGCGCCACCCGCACCTGCGCGCCATCGCCGATCAGCACGCGTTCGGTCAGTTCGAGTTCGAGCTGACGCGCCGCCAGGCCGTTGTCCGCCAGCGCCCGCTCGACGAGGCCGATAAAGGCCGGATCGAGCAGTTGCCGCGCCGAGACGTTGATGCTAACGGCCAGTTCGGGCAGCGCGTCGCGCCACGCGGCCAGCTGGCGGCAGGCCTCGTCGAGCACCCAGGCGCCCAGGCCGATGATCAGGCCGCTGTCCTCGGCCACCGGGATGAAGCGGTCCGGGCCAACCGTGCCCAAAGTCACGCTGTGCCAGCGCAGCAGCGCTTCGACCTTGTCCATGCGACCGGTGGCGGCGTCGATGATGGGCTGGTATACCAGGCGCAGCTCGCCGGAGTGAATGGCGCCGCGCAGCGCGCCGTCGATTACTAGTGCCTCGCGCGCGTAGGCGCTCATGGTCGGATCGAAGAAACGCAACTCCCCCCTGCCCGTCTTTTTGACCTCGTGCATGGCGATGTCGGCGTTGCGGGTGAGCGTGTCGGCGTCGTCGCCGTCGCCGGGAAAGCACGCCACGCCGATGCTGGCCGACACCGTGATGTGCTGTGGCGAGAGCTGGAAACCGTCGCCGAGCGCACGCAGGATGCGCTGGCCGCACGCGTAGGCGCGGCCGGCGGCGCCATCGGCCGCCGCTGGCAGCACCATGACGAACTCGTCGCCGCCGAAGCGCGCCAGCAGGTCGTCTTCGCCCAGCATGCCTTGCAGCAGGCGCGCCATCTCGCGCAGCAACTGGTCGCCGGACGCGTGGCCGAACGAATCGTTGACCCGCTTGAACTTGTCGATGTCGATGAACAGCACGGCGCAACCGTGGCCTGTCTCGCACGCACGCGCCAGCGCCTGGAGGAGCCGTAGCGACAGGCCGTGCCGGTTGAGCAGGCCGGTGACGCTGTCGTAATGGGCGGCGCGGTGCAAGCGGTCGTCGTTCATCTTGCGATCGGTGATGTCCATCACCAGCATCATGCAGTACAACTGGCCGCGCTCGTAGTGCGGCGAGGCGATCAGTTCGACCGGCATCTGCAGGCCGTCGCGGGCGGCTACGACCATCGTTTCGACGTGCGGATAGCGCCCGGCGGCGGCGAAGCGCTCGAAATGCGCGGCCACGCCGGCGCGGCCGACACCGGGCACCCAGTCGGGCACATGGGTGCCGATCAACTGCTTGACGCTGGGGCAGCCGAGCAGGCGGGCGCAGCTCTCGTTGGCGGAATGGATCAGGCCGTCGCGGTCGTACACTATGAAGCCATTGCTCAGGCTGTCGATCGCGTGGGTGTAGCGTTTCTGGATCTTTTCCTGTACCGCGTGGATCAGGCACAGAAGCGAGGCCGCCTTGACCAAGAACGACCAGATGAACCACGCCTCGATCATCGGCGGCACCAGGTGCAGCGCGTTGGCCAGGTTAAAGACGCCGCGCGCCACCAGCACCAGCCCCAGCAGGCGATGGTGGTTGCAGTTGGCGGCCAAGCGGTAGCCGACCCACAGGAACATGACGGCGTAGACGAAGGCGGTGACGCTCGTGACCGACTGCCCCAGCCGGGTCCAGGCGATATACAGCGCGGCGGCCGCCAGCAGCGCGCACAGCGCGCCGACGCGCAGATGTCGGCGCTTGAGATTGCCGAGGAAAAATTCGGTGCCGGCCCAGAAGCCGGCCACGCTGGCCGTCAACGCGATGGCCACGAGCGCCTCGCGCGGCCAGGCGTGCGGTGCCACGAACCATGCGGCCGTGCCGGCCGTCAGCGCCATCTGGCCGATCGCCCACGCCAGCGCCTGCTTCTCGTCGGTATGGCGCCACCACATGAACACCAGCACCGCGCAAAGGATGACGTCGGCGCCGAGCGAAAACAGGATAAATGTCTGGGGCGTCACATTCATGGCTTGCCGAAGAGTTAAAACCGCCCGCCGATTGTAAGGCAATTGATTGGTTTTGAGAAATATAAATTCCCACGCCGCAGTTCTCTGCCGCACGGACTAGCATTTGCGCGGTTTAATAAATATGCAATATGCATGAAGATGAATAATTTATCAATAAGCAGATGGCTCGCCCTGAAAATCAAATAAACACGTGGGACGTTTATAGAATTCGCCTATCGTGTGGCTCTTATACGAAAACACTATAACGCCGGCGCGATTGCTGGAGACGTAATACCTGGCAGAGTCAAATGTTGACCGTGCTGGCCTATTCGATGGTGGTAGTCTTTATGTTCCTGATCATGACCAAGCGCCGGCCTCGGGCCAATGATGCTGGCCAGGATCAAACAGCTCGCACCCACCAGCGATGCTGATGTTTGCCATTCTCTACTTCGGCATCATAATCGACTCAAGCCTGTTCGACCCCGCGGTGCGGCTCATCCTCAAGCTGATCAAGGGCAATCCGATGAAGATCGTCGTCGGCACCGCCGCGATGACGATGATCGTCTCGCTCGACGGCGAAGGCGCCACCACCTACGTGATCACCGTCTCGGCCATGCTGCCGCTTTACCAGCGGCTCAGCATCAGCCGGCTGGTGATGGCATGCGGGATTATGCTGGCCGGCGGCGTGTTCAACATCCTGCCGTGGGTCAACCCGACGGCGCGCGCCGCCAGCGCCCTGGGCGTGGACGTGGACGTGGGCGAGATCTTCGTGCCGATGATGCCGGCCAGGTGATCGCCGGCATCTGCTGGGTGCTGCACGTGAACTACATGCTGGGCCGCAAGGAAAGCGCCTCGGCGTGGTTGAATTGCAGCCGGCACGATCGGCCAAGGCCGCCAAGGCAGTGGCGGCCGTCGATGAACAGCAGGCCTACACCGGCGTAGCGCAGTTGCAGCAGATGAACGCGGCACTGGGCCGGCCGTGCGCGGCAGGCGGGCGCCGATCAGTGCGCGTTTAGCAAAGTGGTCCGCCTGCACGACACTCCGGCCCCCAGCGGCGGCGACCAGATCAAACTGACCGATCCGCAAACCGCGCGCCCCAAGCTCATCTGGATCAACCTGCTGCTAACACTCGCCCTGATGGCGATGCTGGTAATGGCCGCACTGCCCTGCCGGTGCTGTTCATGATCATGAACAACTATCCGAAGCTCTAGGATCAAAAGGAACGCATCACCGCGCACGCCGCCAATGTATTGCCGGTGGTGTCGCTGATCTTCGCCGCCAGCGTCGTCGTCTGCATCCTGCAGGGCACGAAGATCGCCGACGCCATCGCCGCCAGCAACATCAACGCAATTTCGGCGTGGTTGGGGCCGCATCTGGCGATAGTCACCGGCATGCTTCATGCATTCCGTTCACGTTCTTCATCTCCAACAACGCCTTCTACTTCGGCATGGTGCCTATCCTGGCCAAGGCGGCCGCCGTCTATGGCGTCAGCGGCGCCGAAATCGACCACGCGTCGATCGTCGGCCAGCAGCTCCGTCTCGGCGATCTTAGCGACAAGCTGGCGCTCCGTATCAGCGGCATGGGGATGCCGGGATTGCCGCGTATCGATCTTCTCTTCCAGTTTGAGGTCCCGGATCAGTTGCTGATAGAAGTGCTACTTGGCGTGCAACATCCGCTAAGTACCCCCTGAGCTCAAGACTATCCCATTCGCCTGAACGACTCTCAACTACCGTGTGCGCCGTTGCCTCGTCACGACTACGCGAGCGCCACTCGAAGTGCGGGCTTGGCCGGCGCGGCTTTGCCGGCGCCTCCAAGGATGCCTTGGACGGCGCTGCTCCTAGTGCTGTCGAGTTTGAACACGCTGACCACCTGCTCGAGGTGGCGGGCCTGATCCTGCATGGATTCGGAGGCGGCCGCCGCTTCTTCGACAAGTGCGGCATTTTGTTGAGTCACACTATCCATTTCGCTTATGGCCAGGTTTACCTGCATGATACCGGCTTCCTGCTCGGCGCTGGCGGCGCTGATCTCGCCCATGATGTTGGTCACACGGCGTACGCTGGTGACGATCTGGTCCATTGTACCGCCGGCGTCGGCCACCAGCTTGGTGCCAGTTTCGACCTTGCCGACCGAATCGTTGATGAGGGTCTTGATTTCTTTGGCTGCTGTGGCCGAGCGGTGCGCTAGGTTTCGAACCTCGCTGGCAACTACAGCGAAGCCGCGACCTTGTTCGCCGGCGCGGGCCGCTTCTACCGCCGCATTTAAAGCGAGGATATTGGTCTGGAACGCAATGCCATCGATCACCCCGATGATGTCAGAAATCTTCCGGGCGGATTCATTAATCGCCGCCATAGTATTTACCACCTCTGCCACCACGCTGCTGCCGCGCATAGCGACGTCGGCGGCGCTGGCCGCGAGGCCGGTGGCTTGGCGGGCGTTATCAGCGTTCTGCTTGACCGTTGAGGTCAGCTCCTCCATCGACGAGGCGGTTTCCTCGAGCGAGCTGGCCTGCTTTTCGGTGCGCGCTGACAGATCCAGGTTGCCGGTGGCAATTTGCTGGCTGGCAGAAGCGATCGTGAGCGTGCCGTTTCGCACGTCGGTGATTATGTCATGCAGTTTCTGGATGAAGCCATTGAGCGACGTGGCCACCTCGCCGAATTCGGCATTTTGCGATGCTAACCGGTACGTCAGGTCGCCGTCCCCGCTGCGCAAGTCTTCAGTGGCGCGCAAAATGGCCCGCAACGGCACGAGTACCATGCGAGCCAGCAGTACCGCCAGCAACACTGACAAGCCCACCGCCAGCGCACCACCACCCACCAGCGTGAAATTGGTAGAACCTTGCAGCGATGCGGCATCCTTGGCGCGTACGCCCAGCAGGGACTGTTCCGCATCTGCCAACTGGCTCAGCGTAGCGCGCATCTGGTCCATCATTGATTTACCCTTCGCGCTTTGTTCGAACTCGATCACTGCCCGCATTTTGCTGCTGTCGGCGTTGGCGGCTTGGCGCAGCGAGATGGCTGGTTCGGCGGCGCCAGCACGCCATTGCTGCTCCAGATCCTCCAGCGTTTTCAGACGGATTTGTTGTTTGTCGTTGTCGGCTGTCAGCGACTTCACCTTGGCGAGGTCTTTCTGGAACGCGGCTTTGCCGGCGTTGTACGGTTCCAGCGAGGCAGTTGCGCCGGTCAGGGCAAAACCACGCTCGCCCGTCTCCATGTTGATCAAACTCTCGAGCAACTGCTGACTGGCGGACAGCACTTCATAGGTATGAACGTTCCAGCCATTGGCCTGAGTGAGCTTTGAGAAATTGCTATAGGCCACGGTGATCAACGCCAGCAGGATGGCGACGATCAAGCCGAAACCGAGGTACAGCCGGGTGCCGATGCCTAAATTCAAAGTCGGCGCAAAATTTGTTGCTCGCATACTTTTCCCCTAGTTCCAATTATAGGCCCAAGTTTTTGAGACCTTGTTCTATTCCGCGCAAGCATAAGTCATAACCTCACGAGTCCTAGCGATGTTGACTCGAATAGATGACTAGGTGCGGGTGCGCACTAAAATGACTGCCAAAACGGCGGGATTGAGGCTGAACAAATGAAAACAAAATCACCATATGAGTGGCTACAGCACGTCTGTGCGGTGGCGTGTGACCTGAAAGTCCAATGTCGTGACTTACGTCAAGTTTGTGATAGTAGCTGCCAAAATGCAACATGATTCTCTGGTAAAAATACGTCCTTGACCGTGCGCCGGTGAGGAACCGTAATTTCTCTTTCCAGTGGTGGCGAATGAAAGTGATGCTTATTTGCAACAGCTTCACAACGGTAGACTATCGCGCGCCACATACCATTTTAGCGAAAGCTTGCAAATCCCAGCTACCGCTTTTCGCTCTTTCGGCAGCAGAATCAATCGGTTAGGGTTTGTTCAGACACGACTAAGTAAACAGACTCATAAGAAACGACATCCCTAGCGATACGCTGCGGGGTGTTGTTCAAGTTGGTTCAGCCAGCATCAATTTCATCCCCATTTGTTCGGCCCGCTTGATGAGATTTTGCATGGCCCGCTCGCGATGTTGGAGCTCATATTGTTCTTGCCCTTGATCGGCGTACTCTTCGCCGCGCGTTAGCTACGTATAAATAAGGCGGGCCAGCTTGTGCGCGGCGGCCGTTACCCCCTTGGGTTTATCCATGCGGGCACACAGGCGCCGGCAGTAGGCGCACAACGCGGACTTACTAGTGCGCAATGGTGCCGCAAGCGCAGCGCCTGGGCCGCCCGGTTGACGACGCGCTTGGTCTTTGCGCTCCGGACTTTCCCGCCGGTTTTAAAGCGCGACAGATCGGCGCCGGTTTCCGATACCAAGGCCAAGGCGGTGGTGACATTGATGCCGTCGCAACGCGTCAGATCGACACCGCACATTTGAAACAGTCGGGTGCGCCGGTCGAAGGCGGGGGCGTTGCGCGAGCTGCTGCGCTTGCCCTTTCCAGGTGTGCCGTCATGCGCCGGCATCGCCTACATCGTCCGGCCTGAATAATTCGAAAATCACTCCAGACGGAGCTTCGGCTGCGGGTGATCGCCGCCGATGAAGTCATGAAACGGGCGCGCCGGCGCCCTGCATGCCCCAGATGTGAGGTGCCGCGACGCCAGCCAAGCGACGATGAAGGCGAAGAAAAGCCGCAGCTTTCGCAGGATCATGCGCAGGTTGTGGCCGCAGCCGCACAGCAGCGCGTTGAAGGCGTCGCCATCGGCGCCTTTGAGCCAGTTGCGTCGCAGCCTGCCGTCGTTCTTCATGTGGCCGATCGCCGGTTCGATGGCACTGCGGCGCCGGATGTCGCGCCGCAGTCGCTCTGTGATGTCGCGTTTGAGCTTGTGGTGGTAGACCTTGGTACCGGCTTGCACGTCGGCGCCACGATAGCCCAGGTCCACAAACACTTCCTTGGGCTGGTGTTCGGTGAGGATCGCCACCTGCTCCAGCGTTTCGTACAAGGTGTGGCCGTCGTATGGATTGCCCGGCATGCTGCGCATGCCCACCACCAAGCCCTCCTTGTGCGTGGTGGCGATCGACACCTTCACGCCGAATTCATAAGGCTGCCGCGTCTTGCCCTTGGCGATGCACTCGGCCTCGGGAGCGTGCAGGCTGTAGAGCTTGTTTTTGTCGCGCTGTTTCTGCACGAGCAGGCGCTTGGCTTTGGCCAGCAGGTCGGTCGCCTTGTCCCATAACGCACCGGGTATCTTGTCGCGTTGGCGCTCCACGTCGCGCCAGACACGGCCGACCACCGTCTTGAGTTTCTTCAGGCTCAGCAAACAAACCCCGCACATGCGCTTCCAGCCGACAGAATGCCGCGAGCTGTTCGCTTTCCTGCGATGCATCGCCGAAATAGAGCTCGCCTCGGCATGGGTGTAGATCATCGGCCTCGAGGCGAAGCTGCCCAAAATGGGTTTCACCGCGATCCATACGCAGCAGCAGAGGCGCCCCGCCCACCGGATGCTCGTCGTCGGCCCAGCCGCTATAGCTAAGCGGCGAGTCGTTCGCCGCGCAGCCGAATATTTCATCCACAGATCTGTCGTTCAAGCGAATCTCACCGCCGGCGCCGGCCACACCGAGGCTCTCGATCGACACGAAGTTGTTGGAATAAGTGATCGCGAAAAACCGCAGTGGATCGAGACTTGCCTGCCAGCGCCTAATAATTCCTAGTAATGCCACGTCGATCACTCCGATCCCCTACTCATTCAGATAAGTAGGATTGTGTGCTAAACGTGGGTCAATTTTCGATGCAAATTATGCGGCTAGGTGGGTCAGTTTTCGGTGCAAATCAACAAGCTTTGACGCGAAATTTCGGAAGAGTCGCCAATGTTCATTTTCATTTGGATTGGCTGCCAAAAACTCCAAAAATAGGCCAACTGCACCAATCAACTTGTTCATCCATGAAATACTCCGATTACTGCTCACGCAGTAATCAAGCAATGGCATCAGTATTCCGGCTTCGGAGACAAGGACAGGTACTTCGATCCAAGTTCCGGAATTGTCAACGTGAACGCGCGCTACTGACTTTACAAAAGCCATTACGTATCCTCCTACCAATTCGCCTTCTATGAGAACTGTTCTTTGCAGTGATGTTCCGCCCAAATTCACAATCGTTGCAGTCTTCTCCTCGCGATCCCGTAGCCTCTACAGCTCGTGCTAAGGGTAATCCTACGCCTGTTTAAGCAAGTCTACGAATCCGAACTTTATTCTCGTGATCACAGCCAGTGGGATATTCCCCGCCGACGAGCGCCAACGGGACGGGGGTTTGTCGTTGTTTGCGCTGGTGGATTACCCGCTGAGCTACCGGCATTTGGAAAAAACTGACGCAGGCCGGGGATTCGCGCGATGCCGCGCGCGCAGCTCGCCATGGAAGTGCACAACGGCCCGGCCGCCAAGGCAACCGGGCCATCACGCAATCCACCGCCGGCCGAACCCGGAGGGTGCGCGACGGCCCCCTCGCCTTGCGCTTAGATCTCAGCCAGCAAGCGCACTCCCATGGTACGCGGCGGCGCCAGGGTGACCGTCGCTGGCCGGCCGCCGGAAGCGCCGGCATAGCCCGTCATAACCGTCTCGTTTCCGATATTGCGCACGTAGCCCTGCACGCTCCAACGCGTCCCGGACGGCGAATAGCTCAAATTGAAATCGCTCTTATAAAACGCCTTTTGGGTGAACTGAGCGGCGTTGGCGTTGTCGTTGATCACATACGAAGCGGAATGACGGCTGCCGATGTGCGCACTGAGCGCGCCACCATTCTCCAAATACCAGTTGTGCGTGTAACCGAGCGCCAGCGTCAGCCTGGGCGCCTTTTCCAGACGCATGCCGGACCAGTCGGCACCGAGTTTCGGCACGTAGGATTTGAAGTGGGCATCCAGATCGGCGGCGGAAAAATCAAACTTGCCCGCCGTGCTGATCGCAAACTTTCCTTCCAGTTCGGCGCCGGTAATGGCCGCCTTGGCCGCGTTGCGCGTCTGGCTGCCGATCGCGCCGGTCGCCGGATCAATCGCCACGGACGTCAGTTGCAAGTCCTTGTAGTCGTACTGGAAGGCGCTGGCGTTGAGCTGAAGGCGATTGGCGAAGAAGCGGCCCTTGGCGCCAACCTCGATCGCGGCCAGTTGCTCTGGGTTGTAGATCAGGAAGGGATTGCTAGCGCTGGTGCCATCGTTGAAACCGCCCGCCTTGTAGCCCGTCGAATAGGTGGCGTACAGCATGACCTGCTTGGACCACGAATAGTCGGCACCCAGCTTGCCGGTCGATTTGGCGTAGCTCACCGATGCGTCGTTCTGCGTGATGGAGTTGCCGCGCTGGGTCAGGCCCACCCGCGACTTCTCGTCGTGGGTGGTGCGCGCGCCGGCGGTCAGGCGCAGATCCGGCGACACGCTGTAGGTCGCCTCCCCGTACAGCGCCTTGGACTCGGAAATGACCGGATCCTGGTGGAATGCCAGCAGCTTCAGCACTGGATAGTTTCTGATCTTGGTATCGATGTTCGAGTCTTCTTTGAAATAGAACAGGCCGGCGATGGTCCGCCAATCCCCGAACGAGGAGGCCAGACGCAGTTCGTGCGAGTTTTGCGTGTACTGCGCGATGGCCCGATAGTCGGCCGGCGCGACACCCGCCGCGGCCTGCCCCCAAGGCACGTCCTCGCTGCGGTCGAAGACCCGGTGGGCGGCCTGGTAGGTGAGTTCGCCCACGCCCAGCCTGGCCTTGAACTCGGCGCCCATGCCGCGCGCACGGTGGTCGACAAAGCCCGCCACGCTGGGCGAGGCGGTGCGCTGCGCGTCGCCGGTGTTGCCTATGAAGGTCGCGTACGGCACGTTGCCCGGGCCGGCGCCCTTGACGGTGCTGGCGTCGGCGCTCAGCAGCAAGCTCATGTCCGGATTGAATTTGAACAAGGCCTGCAGTCGGCCCGACAGCGAGTCGTCATCGTCGAAGTTGCGCCGGAACCCCTGGGTCGAACGCAGGTAGCCATCATGCTGGCTGCTCGAGACGGCGCCGCGCACCGACAGCACGTCGCTGATTTTGCTGTTGAGCATACCGTCGAACTTCACGCCGTGGTAGTTGCCCAATTCGATAGCGCCGCGCGCCTCGAACTTGTCCACCGGCTTGTTGGTGATCAGGTTGATCGCGCCGGCGGTCGAATTGCGGCCATACAGGGTTCCCTGCGGTCCGCGCAACACTTCAACGCGCTCGAGGTCGTAGAACGCCAGGCCGGCTGACTGCGGCCGGGCCAGGTTGATGCCGTCGATGTTGAACGACGCCGAGGGATCGCCCTTTTCGGTGGTGTCGGCGCTGTGCACGCCGCGGATCGAGATGATCGTCGAGCCGTTGTAGGAATTGATCTGCACGTTGGGCGCCATATCGGTCAGGCTGGCGGCGTTTACCGCGCCGGCCGCCTTCAGGTCGTCACCCGACAGCACGCTCAGCGACAAGGGGGTCTTCGAAGCGGGCTGCGCGATACGCTGCGCGGTCACGATGACCTCCTGCACTTGGCCGCCGTCGGCCGACTGCGCTGCGGCCTGCCCGCCGCTGATCATCAAAAAAGCCGTCACCGCCGTGGCAATAGCGTTCCTCTTAAAGTCCGTGTTTGGTTGCATACCATATCCCCTACCGTTTTAGTCTAGTTGTTGTGGCGCCGATTAGCTCCCCCCCCCCCCCCGGCGGGGCAAGAATCGACCTCAGTGTCGCAGGCGGCCTACATCCCGGCCGCCCTAGCTTGTTGCCGAGAATAGAGTGGGCGACAGGGGCTGGCCATACTCCAATTCCATGCAGTGGAATTGGAGCCCTTCCGGGCCACCGCAGTGTATTGAATTTGCGTCATCAGCAAAGTTACTATGGTTGCGCCTCAGGGGGCCGCCGAGACGCCGTCCGCCGCGCTGCCTGACCGGACCAAGGGAAAACATGTGAACTATCAGTTACCGCATCGCGCGAAGACGCGGCAATCCGGCCACGCAAGCGGCGCAAGGCGCGCCGAGGCTGACCGGTCCACGGGCGCCGGTCTGGCGCTGTCGGCCGTGGCTGCCGGCGTCCTCATTTGCCACGCGGTCCCGGCCGGCGCGCAGGAACAAGCCACGCTGGCCGGACGGGGTGTCGCCATGCTGACTGCGGACGGCCTGCGCTTCAAGGATTTGAACCGCAACGGTGTGCTCGATGCGTACGAAGATTGGCGCCGGCCGGTGGCCGAACGGGTCCAGGATCTAGTCGGCCGCATGACGCTGGAGGAAAAAGCCGGAACGATGATGCACGCCAACCCGCCCTCGACCGCGATGGCCGCGTTACCCGGCGCTGGCACGGCCTGGGACATGGCGGGCCTGACCGTCCTGCTCAGGAACAAGCACATCACCGCCTTCCTCAACCGGCTCTCGGCCGACGCGGCCAACATGGCCGTCCAGAGCAACGCGCTGCAAGCCATCGCGGAAGAGACTCGGCTGGGTATACCGGTGTCGCTCAGCACCGATCCGCGCAACCAGTTCCAGCATTCGCAAGGGGTCAGCGTGCAAGCCGGCACCTTCACCCAGTGGCCCGACCCCACCGGCCTGGCGGCCACCGGCGACGATGAGCTGGTGCGCCGTTTCGCCGACTCGGTCCGGCAGGAATACTTGGCGGTAGGCATCCAGGTCGCGCTGTCGCCGCAGGCGGACCTCGCCCTCAATCCGCGCTGGCACCGCACCAGCGGCACCTTCGGCAGCGATCCGCAACTGGCCGCGCGCATGGTGCTAGCCTATGTCAGCGGCATGCAAAACGGCAGCAGCGGCATCGGCCGCGGCAGCGTCGTCTCGGTCGTCAAACACTGGGTGGGCTACGGCGCCACCATGGCGGACGGCTTTGACGCCCACAACTACTATGGCCGCACACTGGACCTGACTGCCGCCAACGTGGAACAGCAAATCGTGCCGTTCACCGGCGCCTTTGCCGCCCACGTCGGCAGCATCATGCCCGCCTACGGCAAGCCGGCTGGCGAACTGCGCATCGTCGGCAGCACCGGGCCCATTGAACACGTCGGCGCCGGCTTCAGCCGGCAACTGCTGACCGAGCTCCTGCGCGGGCGCTTCGGCTTTGACGGCGTGGTCGTCTCGGACTGGCATATCACCAACGATTGCGGCGCGGTCTGCACGCACGGCGCCGCACCCGGCCGCAAGCCCGAACCGGGGGACATCGCCATGCCATGGGGCGTGGAAGAGCTGAGCCGTTCCGCGCGCTACGCCAAGGCGGCGCGCGCCGGCGTGAACCAGTTCGGCGGCGCCGAGGAGCCGGAGATCATCGTTGAACTGGTCAGGCATGGCGAGCTCGACTTGGCCACCGTGGACGCGTCGGTCCGCCGCATCCTGACGCAGAAATTCCAGCAGGGCTTGTTCGAGAACCCATATGTCGACGTGGCCGCGGCCGCCCGCATCGTCGGCAACCCCGGCTTCAAGGCCCTGTCCGGCGAGGCGCAGCGGCGCTCGGTGGTGTTGATCAAGAACGACAGGCAAACCCTGCCGCTGACCAAGCCCGGCCAGCTCAAGCTGTATTTGTACGGCGTCGATCGCGCCATGGCGCGCGCGCGCGGCTTCGCCGTGGTCGACAGCCCCGAGCAGGCGGACCTGGCCCTCATGGCGCTGTCGACGCCCTTCGAAGTGCTGCACCCGATGCACTTCTTCGGCGCCCGTTACCGCGAGGGCGACACCGGCTTCAGGGACGGCGACCCGGCCTTCGAACAATTCAAGCGTGTCAGCGCGACCGTCCCCACCGTGGTCTCCCTGTATCTGGAGCGCCCCGCCGATCTGAGCGGCATCGCCGGGCGGGCGGCGGCGATAGTCGGCCATTTCGGCCTGGAGGGCGACGCGCTGTTCGACGTGCTCGGCGGCCTGAGCCCGCACACCGCCAGCCTGCCCTATGACCTGCTGTGGCACGCCCGCGGCGCGCGCGCCACCGGCGCGCCGGTGGCCTGGCGGCGCGGCGAAGGCCTGCGCTACGAGCGCGCCGATCCCCTCAACCCAAGCAAGGAGTCCCGATGAAGTCCAGCAACGGCCGCCAGCGCCTGGCCGCAGTATTGTTGTGTCTGGGCGGCGCGGCGCCGACCGCGCGCGCCGCCCCGTTCGGCCCGGACCAGTTCACCCCCACCCAGGTGGCGCGCCACGCCGCGTTCTACGTCGGCGGCGCCTACGTGGGCCCGGCGGACAACGCGCTGATGACGGGCCAGATGTACGTGGAGGCCTGGGCGCCGTCGCGGGTCCGGCACAAGTACCCGCTGGTGTTGATCCACGGCCTGGGGCAGACCGCCACCACCTGGATGGCCACGCCCGACGGACGCAAGGGCTGGGCTGACTATTTCGTCGACGAGGGCTATGTGGTCTACATGGTCGACCAGCCGAACCGGGGACGCTCGCCGTGGCTGCCCGACAGCGACGGCAAGCTCAGGACCAGCAACCTGCCGCTGGTGCAGAGGCTGTTCACCGCCAGCGCCCGCTATGGCGCCTGGCCGCAGGCGGCCAAGCACACGCAATGGCCGGGCGCCGGCGCCGGCGCCGGACAGCGCGGCGATTCGCTGTTCGACAGCTTTTACGCCAGCATCGTCCCCTCGCTGGCCGACAACCGCCAGAGCGAACTGCTGGTGCGCGCGGCTGCGGCCGAACTGCTCGACAAGATCGGCCCGGCGGTGCTGCTGGTGCACTCGCAGGCGGGACTGTTTGGCTGGTCGATCGCCGACGCCAGGCCGGCCCTGGTGAAGGGCATCGTCGCGGTCGAGCCGTCCGGCCCGCCGTTCCAGAACGCCACCCAGGCCACGCGCGAACTGGCCTGGGGACTGACCAACATTCCGGTGCGCTATGATCCGCCGGTCAGCGAGCCCGGCGACATCGAGATCGAACAGCAGCCCGAGGCTGACGGCAAGGATTTGCTGCGTTGCTGGCGCCAGCGCGAGCCCGCCCGCAAGCTGGCCAATCTGCAGCACACGCCGGTGCTGGTGGTCACCAGCGAGGCGTCCTATCACGCGCCGTACGACCACTGCACGGCGGCCTTCCTCCGCCAGGCGGGCGTGCCGACCACCTTCTGGCCGCTGGAAGCGCAGGGCATCCGCGGCAACGGCCATCTGATGATGCTCGAAAAGAACAACCTGGAGATCGCCCGGCGCATCAACGCCTGGCTGTCGGAACACCTCGATTGACAACCTTTGCTGAAAGCGCGCCCACCATGAACCACCTCCCTTCCCTGCTGCGCCGTTGCGCCCTGAGCATCCCGCTGGCCCTGGGCGCGCTGGCCGCGCACGGGCAGCCCCTGCCCACCGAGCGCAGCGGCGTGGAACCGAAAGACATGGCCGCCGTCAGGCTGCCGGGCGACTTCGACGTCAGCAAGGGACGCACCCTGCGCATGCGTGAAGTCACCATCGCGCCGGGCGGCTTCCTGCCGATGCACAGCCACGCGGACCGCCCCTCGGTGTGCTACGTGGTGCGCGGAACCTTGACCGAGTACCGCAGCGACCGCGGCGACAGCAGGCAATTCACCGCCGGACAATCGTACGCCACGCACGGCGCGATCAGCCACGCCTTGCAGAACCAGGGCGAGGTGCCGGTGGTGTTCGTGGAAGTCGACCTGCCTTGATCGCCCGCCAGCCGGCCGCCGATGCGTTACCATGCACGCTCACGACCAGGAGCAGTCCATGAGCAAGCACGCCAGGCCCGAAATGCCCAGACAGGAACAACCATCCCAGAACCGCTCGCTGGAGCGCGGCCTGGCCATCCTCAAGGCGTTCCGGCCGGGGTCGGACGTGATGGGCAACGGCGACATCGCCGACCGCACCGGGATCGCGCGCTCCACCGTTAGCCGGCTGACGCAGACCCTGGTGCATGAAGGCATGCTGGAATACGACGCCTCGCTGCGCGGCTACCGCCTGGGCGTGGCGGTGCTCAGCCTCGCGCTGGCGATGAGGCTGAGCAACCAGGTGCTGCAGGTGGCGACCCCGCTGATGCGCGAAGCCTCGGAGAAATACCGCATCAACGTCGGCCTCGCCACCGCGGACGGCGATGAGATGGTGTACCTCGAATCGATCCGCTACAACCGCAAGGTGGTGCTGCGCAACATCGTCTCCGGGCAGCGGATTCCGATCGAGCTCACTTCGCTGGGGCGGGCCTACCTGGCGGCGGCGCCGGAGCGCACCCGCGAGCAATTCCTGACCCGGCTCAGGACGCGCGCTGCGGCCAGGTCGCAGCCGGTGGAACGCGACATCGCCGAGGCGATCGCCAGCGTCCGCATACATGGCTGCTGCGCCGCCACGTGGCAACCCGAAGTGGTGGCGCTGGCCACCCCGATCGAGCTGGCGAACGCCCCGGTCTACGTACTGAACATGAGCGTCACCACCACCGAGCCGCTGGCGGCCGTTGTCGCCGAACTTTGCCAGCCGCTGCGCGATCTGCGCCACGCCATCCAGGTCGGGTTGGCGCCCTGACCGGCGGCGCGTCCGTCAGCGGCTGGCGGCGGCCGCTGGCGCCTGCCCATGCCGCGCCCGGCGCACAATGTGCTCCAGCAGGTGCCCGGCGTCGCGGGCCACGCCGGAGAAGCGGCCCGAACCCCAGGTGTACTGCCACGGCAAACCGAGGAAATACAGGCCGGCTTGCGCCGTGACGCCGCGCTCGTGCAGCGGATAGCCGCGCTGGTCGAAAATGGGCGCGTCCACCCAGCTGAAATCGGTGCGGAAGCCGATGCACCAGACCACGGCGGCGACCTTGCCGTCGCCGAGCGCGAGCGAGGTGGCCGCGTCCGCCGGCGGTTGCCACAACGGCTGGTACGGCGCCTCGCCCGGCGCGTCGATGCCGTGCTCGGCGATGTGCTGGTCGATGCTGGCGTTGATCTTGGCATAGACCGCATCGGCGCCGTCGAGGTTGCGCCGCAGGTCGTCGCCGAAATGGGCCGTGCCGCCCTTCAAGCCCTCGTAGCGGCCGTACAGGTGCATGCCTTCCAAGGCGAACTTGCGCAGGTCGATGTCGCGCCCGCCGTCGCGGCCGGTGACGTAGTGGTTGGTCTTCTCGCGCACGCCGACGCCGAGCGGATGGCGGTCGACCGGCAGGTCGTAGTACGCCATCTCGTCGAGCCACTTGACCACGTCCTTGCCGCGATAACGGCGCGCCACGCGCGGCGCGTCGCCCACGCACAGGTGCACGCGGCGGCCGGCCAGGTGCAGATCCTCGGCGATCTGGCAGCCCGACTGGCCGGTGCCCACCACCAGCACCTCGCCTTCCGGCAGCTGCGCCGGGTTCAGGTAGTCCGACGAATGCAGCTGCATGACGCCGGCCGGGATGTGCGCCGCGTCGGCCGGCAAGATCGGCGTGTGGTAGCCGCCGACGGCGATCACCACCTGCTCCGCGTGGTAGACGCCGGCGCTGGTGTCGATCCGGTAGCCGCCGGCGTCGGCGTTGACGCCGGTGACGGCCACGCCCTCCAGCGCCGGCGGCGCGAACGCGGCGATGTACTGATCGAGGTAGTCGACGATTTGCTGCTTGACCATGAAGCCGTCCGGGTCGTCGCCGCGGTAGGGGTGGCCGGGCAAGGCGCACTGCCAGTTCGGCGTGACCAGGCAAAAGCTGTCCCAGCGCTCGCTGCGCCAGGCGTGGCCAAGCCGGTTCTTTTCCAGGATCAGGTGCGACAGGCCCTGCTGCTTGAGCAGATAGCTGAGCGACAGGCCGGCTTGGCCGCCGCCGACGATCAAGACCTGGTAGTGGTTGTTGGGTAGTTCGCGTGGCATGGGTAAAACTCCGTTAAGAAAGATCAGGCCCGCAGCGACACGACGGTCACGGCGGCGGTATCGGATGGATAGGACAAGGCGCGCGCCTCAAGCCGGGCCAGCTGGTCCATGGCGGACGAGCAGGTGTAGCCGTACTTGAGGCGCACGCGCTCGCTGGCGAGATGGAGCGCGGTCCGGCTGCGGCGCATGAAATCGTCCAGCCGGTAGCGTTCCCCCTCCCGCAGGAACTCGTGGATGACGGTCGAGGGCGAATAGCAATCGCTGAGGCTGTCGTCGGGCCAGCGCACGGTGAAGCGGACTTCAGGCATGGTTCGCCTCCCGCGGCGCGCAGCCGGTCAACTGCTGGCGCGCGAAGTCCCAGAACAGCACGCCGTCGGCGCCGCCCTGGCGCAGACGCACACGCCGGCTGTCGTCGATGCGGCCGATGACCTCGCAGGCCAGCGCGCGCTCGTGGAACAGCGCGGTCACCGCCGCCAGGTCGGCGTCGGCGACGCTCAGGATGAAGCCGTAGCTGGGGAAGCTGGTCAGCCAGCGCTCCAGCGCCACGCCGGGCGGGCGCGGGATGGCGGCCAGGTCGATGTCGGCGCCGACACCGGAGCACTCGAGCAGCATCAGCGCCGTGCCGACCACGCCGGCCATGCTGATGTCCTTGGCGGCGCGGCACAGGCCGGCCTCGGCGATGGTGGGCAGCAGTTCCAGATCGGCGCGCAGGCGCTCCGGCGACGCGTCCAGGCTGGCGTTCCAGTAGTCATACGGCTCGTAATAGCGGCCGCGCAGGTCGCAGGCCACCACCAGGTGTTCGCCGGGGCGCGCGTCAAAGCTGGTGAGCAGCTTGTTGGCGCGGCCGGTGATGGCCACCGACAGTTGCTCGCGGTCGCTGCGCCGGTTGCTGTGGCCGCCCACGATGGGCACCTGGTAGACCGCCGACGCCGCCGCCAGGCCCTCCAGCAGCGGCCGGGCGGCGTCGCCGCCGCGCGACCACAGCGCGTCGACCACCGCCAGCGGACGTCCGCCCATGGCGTAGATATCGCTGACGTTGACCATCACGCCGCAGTAGCCGGCGAACCACGGCTCCCTGGCGACGAACTCGTTGACGAAGCCTTCGATCGCCAGCAACAGGTGGCCTTCGCCGTCGGGAATGGCCGCGCAATCGTCGCCGACCCTGGCGGACCAGGCGCCGCCGCGCCCGGCGGGGTCGGCCGCCAGCGCGTGCACCACCTGTGCGATGTCCGACTTGTGGCCGATGCCGGCGAAGCCATGCAGCAAAGCCGCCAGGCGTTCCAGTTCCGCGCTCATGCGCCCTCCTTCGCGCAAGGGAAGCCGAGGGCGGCATCGTCGATGCGCGGGTAGAACAACAGCTCCGCGCGCATCAGGCTGTGCGGCCGGCCGTGCAGCGTGAGCTCGCTCAACGACTGCCAGTGCAGCTGCTCGAACAGCGCGACATTCTGCTGCTGCACGTGGGCCAGGAAGGTCCGGCAGCCCAGCGCGCGCGCGGTGCCGACCGCCAGCCTGATCAAGCCGCTGCCGACGGCGGCCTGCCGGCGCGCGGCGCGGGCCACAGCCAGGCGCGAGCCCCACCAGATGTTCTCGCCCTGCTGGTGGATGCGCACCGTGCCGATGACCTCGTCCGACGCGCCGGCCACCGCCACCAGCGTCAGCGCGGTGGCGTCGATGTCGTCCAGGTCGTCGCCGTTGAACAGGCCCTGCTCCTGGCAAAACACCGTATGGCGCAGCTGGCGGGCGGCGTCGCGCTCGGCGCGCGAGGCGGCCAGCCTCACGCGCGCCGTCAACTGTTCGGGGGCAAGCAGGCTCATAAAGGCTTCCTTTCAAAGGTGGACAACGACGAGCAGGCGCCGCACCGGCCGCAGCCGGCCTTGATCTCACCGGAGTGCAGGCCGCCCGCGCCCAGCATCTCGCCGAGCGGCGCCAACAGCTCGCGCATCGCCTGCGCCGACGGCGCCGGATGGTCTTCCAGCGGCGTGCCGGCGATCGGCACGAACGGCACCACGAATGGATAGACGCCGATGGCGATCAGGCGCTCGCAGCAGCGCAGGATGGCTTCCGGCGTATCGCCCAGGCCGGCCAGGATGTAGGTGCTGACTTGGCCGCGCCCGAACACCTCGACCGCGCGTTCGAAGGCGTCGAAGTAGCGGCTCAGCGGCACGCTGGCCTTGCCCGGCATGATGCGGGCGCGCACTTCCGGCGTCACCGCCTCCAGATGCATGCCCAGCGCGTCGATGCCGGCGTCGCGCATGCGGGCGAACCAGGCGTCGTCGTCGGGCGGCTCGCACTGGCCCTGGATCGGCAGCGCCACCGCCGACTTTACCGCGAAGGCCGACTCGCACAGGATGGCGGCGCCGCGGTCGGTGGCGTTGGGCGTGCCGGTGGTCATGACCATGTGCTTGACGCCGTCGAGCAGCACCGCCGCGCGCGCCACCTCGGCCAGCTGTTGCGGCGTCTTGCGCAGGATGGTGCGGCCGGCCGCCAGCGACTGGCCGATGGCGCAGAACTGGCAGGACTTGCGCCGGCTTTCATAACGGATGCAGCTTTGCAGCACCGTGGTGGCCAGCACGTCCTTGCCATGCAGCGTGGCGATCTGCGAATACGGCACGCCGTCGAGCGTCTGCATCTTGTAGAAGCGCGGCTGGCGCGGGAAGGAAATGATGCCCACCGTGCGGCCGTCGCGCAGGATGGCGCTGCGGCCGTCGGCGCCGGCCGGCGCGGCCAGATACGGCGAATGGAAGGCGCCGCCGGTGTGCACCGGTATCATGACGGTGGTGCCGTCCACCGTGACGGCCTTATGGTCGGAGGGACCGGCGCCGCCGCGGCGGCTGGGCGCGCCCTCGCCGGGATCGGCCAGGCGCATGCCCAGCGACTGCAGTTCGGTGATCAGCTGTTGCGCGGGAAGGTTCATGCCGCTTGCTCCTTGTCAAAGTGCGCCGGCGCCGCGTGCAACGGCGCGCTGGCGCGCTGGTCGATCATCAGGCTCAACAGTTCCGGGCGGGCGTAGTGGCCGACCGAATCCATCATCCGTTTGCGCTTGGTGATCAGGGCCATGTCCAGGTCGGCGACGACAATGCCCTCGCCGGCGCGCAGCGGCTCGGCCAGCAGCACGCCCTCTGGCGAGACGATGGTGGTGCAGCAACCGCCGCGCAACGCCTTCTGCACTGCCGGATCGGGCGTGATGGCGGCGATCTGGCTGTCGGTCAGCCAGCCGGTGGCGTTGACCACGAAGCAGGCCGATTCCAGCGCGTGGTGGCGGATCGTCACCTCCATCTGGTCGGCGAAGATCTGGCCCACCATCGAGCCGGGAAATTGCGCGCAGTGGATCTGCTCATGCTGCGCCATCAGGGCGTAGCGCGCCAGCGGATTGTAGTGCTCCCAGCAGGCCAGCGCGCCCAGGCGGCCGACCGCCGTGTCCACCACCTTCAGGCCGCTGGCGTCGCCCTGCCCCCAAATCATGCGCTCGTGATAGGTCGGCGTGATCTTGCGGCGTTTGAGCACCAGCTCGCCATTGGCGTCGAACACCAGCTGCGTGTTGTACAAGCTGCCGTGGTCGCGCTCGTTCACGCCGAGCACCACCACCACGCCGTGTTCGCGGGCGGCGGCACCCACCGCGTCGGACACCGGCCCGGGCACCGTCGGCGCGCGCTGGTACAGCAGCAGGTGCTCGGCGCCGGCCTGGAAGGGCGGACGCACGAACGAAAAATAGGGGTAGTAGGGCACGAAGGTTTCCGGAAACACCACCAGCTGCGCGCCCAGCGCGGCGGCGTCGGCGATCGCCTGCAGCACCTTGGCCAGCGTGCCGTCGGCGCTGTCGAGATCGGGAGCGATCTGCACCGCCGCCGCCCGCACTATCTTCTTGGTCGTCATATCCGCCCGCTCCGCTTACAGGGTCCAGGTGTCGAGGATGACCGCGTTGGCGCGCAGATGCAGCAGCTTCAGGTCCAGCACGTCCTGCGGCGCGATGGCCCGGATGCCTTCGATCAGCGACGGCTCGCCGTGGCCGTACAGCGCCTGCAGCGCGAAGCGGCAGGCGTACACCTTGCCGCCCTCGGCCATGAACTTGACCAGCTGGTTGTTCTGGTTCATGTGGCCGGGGAAGGCTTCGTCGCCCAAGGTCGGGAAGCCGCGCTGCAGGCCCAGCGTGACGCCGGGGCCGTACAGCAGGACCGAAGTCTCGTAACCCTTGCGCAGCAGGCGCGTCGCCTGCAGCAGGTTGACAAAACCGATCGATCCTTCGAAGGCCACCGTGTGGAAGGTGACCAGCGCTTTTTCGCCCGGCAGGGCTTTGACGTCCTCGAAGACCTTCTCTTCGTAATCAACAAAAAAGTCGCCTTTGGCGTGGGGCTTGTGGTCGATTGCAGGCATGGATATCTCTTTTCAAAGTGGGTTGATGGGCATCGCAACAACATGGTGCGATGCCTGGATTGAATGCATTCGCCGTGCCATGCAAGCCTGCCCGCGCGCCGCTTTGAATGGATTCGCATCCATACAAAGCGGCGCCCCCGCAGCGAAAAACCAGCTGGATTTTTCACGCTAAAAAACCACCTCCATTCAAGTCCTGCAATCAATCCCCGCCCCCGCGTTTACCCTTTTGCAATCAGGGCGCATCAAAAATGTGCGCGCCCGCCATGGGGCGGTGCACGCAAGCGGGAACAGCGCCGGAAAGTCCGGCACGAAACGTGCATGCAGGGATGCCGTTAACGCTCACATTGAATGGATCAGCCGTGCCCAAGAACGCCATCGCCTGGATACCCAAACTCAAAAAGGGGCAAGGCCCTGTTTACAAGCTGATTGCCGACGCCATCGGCGCCGACATCGCCGCCGGCCGGCTCGCCGCCGGGCAGCGGCTGCCGCCGCAGCGCCATCTGGCGGCGGCGCTGGGCATCGACTTCACCACCGTGGCGCGCGCCTACGGCGAGGCGCAGAACCGCGGCCTGGTCGATTCCACCGTCGGCCGCGGCACCTTCGTGCGCGGCAAGCGCTCGCTGGCCATTCCGCGCGCGGTGGCGGCGCGGCCGAACGTGGATTTGTCGATGAACATGCCGCCGGAACCCTATACGCCGGAGTTGCTGGAACTGATGCGCGCGAGCATGTCCGCCATCGGCGCCGACCTGCCCGGCCTGTTGCGCTACCAGGATTTCGGCGGCTCGGCGCAGGACCGCGAGGCCGGCGCGCTGTGGCTGCGGCGGCGGGGCTTGTCGATCGAGCCGGAACGTCTGCTTGTGGTGCCCGGCGCGCAGGCCGCCTTGCTGGCGATCCTGGCCAGCATCGCGCCGCCCGGCTCGGTGGTGTGCTGCGAGGCGCTGACCTACCCAGGCCTGCGGGCGCTCGCCGGGCCCTTGAATCTGCGCCTGGTGCCGCTGCCGATGGACAGCGAAGGCATCGACGCGCTGGCGTTCGCCGCCGTCTGCGCGCAGTACGCGCCGCAGGCGCTGTATTGCAACCCCACCCTGCTCAACCCCACCACCCTGACCATGTCGGCGCAGCGCCGGCAGGCGCTGGTGCAGGTGGCGCGGCACTACGGCGTGCCGATTATCGAGGACGACGCCTACGGCTTCCTGCCGCGCAGCGGCCCGCCGCCGATCGCCGCGCTCGGCCCGGATATCACCTACCATGTTGCGGGCCTGGCCAAGTGCGTGGGCGCGGGCTTGCGGCTGGCGTATGTCGCCGCGCCGGACACCGTCGCGCGCGCGCGCCTGGCCGCCGCCGTGCGCGCCACCACCGTGATGACGACGCCGTTCACGGCGGCCCTGGCCACGCGCTGGATCCGCGACGGCATCGCTGACCTGGCGCTCGGCGCGATCCGCAAGGAATCGATGGTGCGCCAGCGCCTGGCCGCGCGCATCCTGCCGCCGGACAGCTATGCCTCGCAGCCGGAGGCTTTCCATTTGTGGATCAACTTGCCGGAGCGGTGGGACCGGCTGGCGCTGACCGCGCACCTGCGCGCCACCGGCATCGGCGTGGTGCCGAGCGACGCGTTTGCGGTGGACGGCCCGCCGCCGCAGGCGATCCGGGTGTGCATCGGCGGCGTCGCCAGCCAGGAGGACATCCGCCTGGCGCTGCAGTGCATCGCCGACACGCTGCGCCACGCGCCCCTGGAGCGGCCCGCCATCGTGTAGCGCGCACGCCGCTCAAGGCGCCGGCAGCTCCAGCCCGCTGTCGCTGATCGCCTCGGCGGCGTAGGGGCTGGAGAGGAAGGCCACGAAACGGGTGGCCGCCTCGACGTTCCTGGCCCGCGACGACACAGCGGCGCTGACCACGCTGGCTTTTTGCAGCGCGTCGGGCAGCGGCCCGACCACGCTCACGCCCGGCTCCAGGCGCAATTCGCTCAACTGCTGCAGGCCCAGTTCGACCTCGCCTGCGGCTAGCGCCTCGCCGACGAACTTCCTGCCCAGGATGACCTTGCTTTTGGCGGCCACCTGGTCGGCGATGCCGAGCTGCTTGAGCATGACGTTGGCGATGTGGCTGCCGCTGGCGCCCTCCGAATAGCCGATCGACTTGGCCGCTAGCAGGGTTTGCCGCACCGCCGCGACGGTGCCGATGTCGGGCAGCGGCTGGCCGGCCTTGACCGCCACGCCGATCTTCGAGACCGCCACGTCGCGCCGGCTCAGGGGCACGAAATAGCCGCCCCGGACCAGCTCGTCCATGCCCTTGTCGACCATGATTAGCACGTCGACCTGCTCGCCGGCCTTGATGCGCACCTGGCTGGCCTCGGGCGAGTTGCCCGACGACGGTCCCCACGACATGGTCAGCGTGTGGCCCGTCTCGCGCTCGAACTGCGCGGCGATGCGCGCGAACGAACCCTTCATGATGCCGGTGGTGAGCACCTTGATGTCGTCGGCGCGGGCGGCGCCGGCGATGGCGATGGCGCCGCACGCGGCGATCAGCATGGTCTTGAACAGTCGGAAAATCATGGTCGCTCTCCTTATTTCCACACGCCGATCGCCGGCCAATACAGGAACATCGCCACCAGGATCAGGGCGTACATGAGCACGGTGAGCGGCAGGCCCAGGCGCATCATGTCCCGGGTGGTGAAGCCGCCGGCGCCGTAGGCGATCATGGCCGGCGCGGACGTCACCGGGATGACGGCCGTGCACTGCGCCACCAGCGACACGCCGAGCACGATGCCGGTGATCGGGATGGCCGGATTGTCCAGCGCCAGCAGGAAGCTGATGATGGCCGGCGTGATGGCGGTCAGGCAGGAGGTGATGCTGGTGAAGCAGAAGCGCACGAAGAACATCACCGCGAAGATGGTCAGGGCCAGCAGGCTGACGCTGAGCGTGCCCATGCCCGAGTCGACGAAGGTCACCTGCGCCACCCATTTGGCCGCGCCGGTACGGGTGAACATCTCGGCCATGGAAATGCCGGCGCCGAACAGCAGGATCGAGGTCCAGTCCATGCGCTTGTACAGGTCATTCCAGGTGGTGACCCCGATGTAGGGCAGGATCAGCAGCAGCACCGCCAGCACCGAGATCACCGCCGCCTCGACGTGGTGCAGGTGGTCGGTGGCCCACAGGCCGATGGTGAGCGCCATGATGCACGAGGCACGCAGCTCGGCGGGCGACATCGGTCCGAGCTCCCGGATCCGCTCGTTGAGGTAGGCGCGCCCGCCGGGCAGCTCGGTCACCTCGAACTTGAACATGCGCACCACCAGGAAATACAGCCCCACCGAATAGGCGATGGTGTACGGCAGCAGATCGACCAGCCATTGCGTGTAGCTGACACCGGGCAGGCCGGCGCCGGTCAGGAAGTTCACCAGCACCGGGTTGGGGGCGGCGCCGGTCAGCACGCCGACGCCGGTCACCGACGGCAGGATCGCCGCCAGCAGCAGCATGGCCTTGCCGACTTGGCTGTTGACCGGCAGGCCGAACGCGGCGATCAGGCCGAGCACGATGGGCACCAGGGTCGCGGCCCGCGCGATCACCGACGGAATCAGGAAAGTCAGCGCGAAGGAGGTGATGATGATGCCGGCGATCATAGCGTTGACCTTGGTGCCGACCAGCCGCAGGATCAGGTAGGCGACCCGCTTTTCCAGTCCGGTGGTGGTGATGGCGGCGGCGATGGCCAGGCCGGCAGCCACGAACAGCCAGCCGCTGTTGGAAAAGCCGCTCAGGGCCAGCGACACGGCCTTGCCGGTGCCGAGCATCGCTCCGGTGGCGTGGGCGGCGGCGCCCGTCGGCGGCGAAAAGCCCAGCGCCAGCGTCATCATAAACACCAGGCACACCGCGCTGGCCCCGTACGGAATGGCCTCCGAGATCCACATCAGGATGGTGAACGCCATCACCGCCAGGATGCGCTGGCCGGCCAGCGACAGTCCAGCCGGCGTCGGCGCCAGCAGGATCGCGCACAGCAGCGCGATGCCCACCACCACCACCGCCAGATTCCTGGCCGGACTGGCCTTGCCGGCGGCATGGCCGGCAATCTTGTTTGCTGCGATAAAACCGTCTGCTGCGGACATGCTTGTCTCCTTGTTTTTTTCATCGTCGCATGGCCGGCGTTATGCGCCTGTCCGTCTGCGTCCGTGTGCCACCTTCGCTACCAGTCCAGCGTGAGCGCCAACTCGGCCCGCCACAGGCGCGCCAGCAGCGCGCCGGCGCGCGCATCGCCGATGAACGGGCCGGCCAGCTCGAGCAGCTTGTCGCCCAGGTCGGCGTCGCCGAGGGGATCCTCGGGATCGCCCTTGCGGTCGGGCTGCAAGTGCCGCAGGCGCCGGCCGTCGCGGCAGACGATCTCGATCCGGGCCGCGCGCCGCGCGGGGAAGCGCGCGTCCAGTTCCGGGTCGAGCCCGACCGCGATGCGCGGCATCAGCGCGCGCACGGCCGGATCGGCCAGGCCCGCGGTCTCGTACGCGCGCATGCGCACGCTGCCGTGAACCAGCGCGGTGGCCAGCATGAACGGCATGCTGAAGCGCGCCTCGTTGGCGCTGGCCGGGTCGCCGTGGCAGGCGATGTCGAGCGCGGCCTGATAGGTGCCGACGATGACGCGCTCGATGTCGTCCGGCGCCAGGCCGTGTTGCGCGCGCAGCGCCAGCACGCCGTCGATGGACGGGAACACATGGCCGCAGCCGATGTGGTTCTTGAACGTCAGGCCCTGGATGTGGAACACCGTGCCCAGCGTGGCGCCCAGGTCCGACCAGTCGGCGCCGTCGCTCATGGCGCGGCCCATGCCACTCTCGCCGTCAAGCACGTCCAGCGAGCCGGTCAGGCCGTTGCCGGCCAGCGCGGCGGCCAGCAGCCCGCTCTCGGCCGCCCGCCCGGCGTGCAGCGGCTTGGACATCGAGTCCATGCGGAACGCTTGCTGCAGGCCGGCCGAACAGGTGGCCGCCGTGGCCAGCGCGTGGGCGAAGGCGGCCGCGTCGAGCCGGTACAGATAGGCGGCCGCGGCGGCCGCGCCGAACACGCCGACGGTGCCCGTGTTGTGCCAATAGCGGTAGTGCGGACGCCCCAGCGCCACGCCGATGCGGGTCGACACCTCGTAGCCGACCACCACCGCGCGCAGGAACTCGGCGCCGCTGGCGCCGACCTCCTGCCCCGCCGCCAGGGCGGCGGCGATGGTCGCCGCGCCCGGGTGGTACATGGGCGCGCGGAAGCTGTCGTCGACCTCGGCGGCGTGCGCCGCCGTGCCGTTGATCAGCGCCGCCGCGCGCGGCGTGGCCGGGCGCCCCTGCGCCAGCGTCGCCTTGCCGCGGTCGAGATCGTCGGCCAGGGTGTGCGTCAACAGCCGCACCGGCGCCGTCGCGCAGCCGGGAAAGACCGACGCGTACCAATCGACCACCGCCCGCTTGGCGTCGTGGATCACCGCCGGCGCCACGGCGCTCGCGCGGAAACCCGCGCCGAACCGGGCCAATACCTCGGTCGCGTACATGCTCAATCCTCCTTCGCCAGCAGATGACGCGCGTCGCCGCGCACGAAGCCGGCGCCGCTCACGGCGGCCAGCCAGTCGAGATCCTCGTCCAGCGCGTCGAGTCCGCGCTCGCGCGCCCAGAACACCGGGCCGCCCTCCCAGCGCGGGAAGCCGTAGCCGTTCACCAGCACCAGGTCGACGTCGCCGGCGCGTCCGGCCACGCCCTCGGCCAGCAGCAGCGCCGCCTCGTTGACCATGGCCAGCAGCGCGCGGCGGACGATCTCGGCATCGTCCACCGGCCTGGCGGCGATGCCCCGCTCGGCGCGCGAGCGCTCGATGACGGCGTCGACGGCGGGGTCGGCCAGGCGTCCCTTGACGCCGGCCTCGTAGCGATAATAGCCGGCCCCGGTCTTGCGGCCGAGGCGGCCGGCCTGGCACAGGCGATCGGCGATGTCGACGTAGCGCGCGTGCGGAGCGCGCGTGTCGGCCTGGCTCTGGCGCATGCGCCAGGCGATGTCCAGGCCGGACAGGTCGGCCACCGCGAACGGCCCCATGGCAAAGCCGAAGGCCTCGAGCGCGGCATCGACCTGGCGCGGCCAGGCGCCCTCCTCGATCAGGAACTCGCACTGGCGGCGGTAGGCGGCGTAGACGCGGTTGCCGATGAAGCCGAAGGCGTTGGCGGTCAGGATGGGCAGCTTGCGCAGGCGCTTGCCCAACGCCAGGCCGGTGGCCTGCACCTCGGGCGCGGTGGCGGCGCCGCGCACCACCTCCAGCAGCCGCATGACGTTGGCGGGGCTGAAGAAGTGCAGCCCGACCACGTCCTGCGGGCGCGACGTGGCGGCGGCGATGGCGTCGAGGTCCAGGTAGGAGGTGTTGCTGGCCAACACGGCGCCCGGCCGTATGACGGCGTCAAGGCGGGCGAACACCTGCCGCTTGACGGCCAGGTCCTCGAACACCGCCTCGATCACCAGGTCGGCCTCGGCCAGGCGGCTCCAGTCCATGCTGGGCTGCAGGCAGCCGAGCCGGCGCGCGGCGGCCTCGGCGGACAGGCGGCCACCGTCGACGCGCTCGGCATAGCGCGCGGCGATCAGCTGGCCGCCGCGCTCGAGCGCGGCCTGGTCCTGCTCGACCAGCAGCACGCGGTAGCCGGCGTCGAGCGCGGCGATGGTGATGCCGGTGCCCATCGTGCCGGCGCCCAGCACGGCGATGAGCTCGACCGGGCGCGGCGCCACCCCGTCCAGCGCCGGATGCCGGGCCGAGGCTCGCTCGGCGAAGAACAGATGGCGCAGCGCCCTGGCCTCGCGCGAGCCGCGCAATTGCTGGAACATGGCGCGTTCACGGGCCAGGCCCTCGTCAATGCCGACCGTGGCGGCGGAGGCGACGGCGTCGATGGCTGCCAGCACGGCCGGGCGCTCGCGGCCGGCGCGCGCGGCGGCCACGCCGGTCGCGGCCAGCTCGGCGGCGTCGCAGGCCGGCACCGCGCGTTCGCGCAGCGGCGACTTGGCGCCGGCCAGGCGGCGCGCGCAGGCTAGCGCCGCCTGGCGCAGGTCGCCGTCGGCGATGGCGTCGATCATGCCGAGCGCGAGCGCCTGGTCGGCCGCCACCCGTTCGCCACCGCAGATGAGGGCGATGGCCTTCGGCATGCCTACCAGGCGCGGCAGGCGCTGGGTGCCGCCGGCGCCGGGGATGATCCCCAGCGTCACTTCCGGCAGGCCGACCACCGTACCCGGCGCGGCAATGCGGTAGTCGCAGCCCAGGGCCAGCTCGTATCCGCCGCCGAGCGCGGCGCCATGCAGAGCCGCCACCACCGGCTTGCCGCAACGCTCGATGGCGTCGATGACGGCCGGCAGTTGCGGGTCCAGCAGCGGCTGGCCGAATTCCTTCAGGTCCGAGCCGGCGATGAACGTGGCGCCGGCGCCGATGACGACGGCCGCGCTCAGCGAGGGGTCGCCGGCCAGCGTGTCGATCATGGCCAGCAGGCCGGCGCGCACCTCGGCCGAGCCGGCGTTGACGGGCGGGTTGTCGATCACCAGCACCGCCACGTCGCCGTCGCGCTCGAGGCGCACCTGGGTCGTTGTCATGGCCGCGCCCATCATGCGCCCAGCACCAGCACACCGTCGGCGGCGCGCACACCCTGCCCTTGCGGCAGCACGAAGACGGGGTTGATCTCGGCCTCCACCAGCCGCTCGCCGAGCTGGGCTGCCATGCGCGAGAACGCCACGATGGCGGCGGCCAGCGCCTCGACGTCGGCCTTGGGACGGCCGCGGAAGCCGTCCAGCAGCGGCCAGGTCTTGAGCTCGCGCGCCATCGCCAGCGCGTCCTCGCGGCTCAGGCTGCCGGACGGCGGGATCAGCCGCATCGTGGTGTCCTGGAACAGCTCGGCCATGACGCCGCCCATGCCCAGCAACACGGCCGTGCCCAGCGCGTCGCGGTGCACGCCGAGGATGAACTCGGCGCCGCCGGACACCATTTCCTGCACCAGGAAGCGGGTCGGCGTCACGCCGGCCTTGGCGGTGACCTCGGCGATCATCGCCGCCAGCCGCTGTTCGACCTGGTGGACCGGCACGGCCACGGCCACGCCGCCGACGTCGCTCTTGTGGGTGATCGCGGACGACAATATCTTGAGCACCACGCGCTCGCCGAACTGGCCGGCCGCCGCCTGCGCCTCGCCCGGCGTGCTGACGATGCGCTCGCGCACCGACGGCACGCCGAAGCGCGCGAACAGCGCCTTGGCCTGCGCCTCGTCGAGCGAGCCGGACGGGAAATCGTCAATGGCCACCGGGCCGGCCGAAGCTGCGGCGGCGTCCTGCGCCCGCGCCGGCGCGTGGGCGATCTGCAGCATCGCGCCCAGCGCGGCGGCGCAGCTTTCCGGCGCGGCGTAGGCCGGCACGCCGCGCTGGTTGAACAGCGCCATGAGCTCGGGCGCGTGCGGGCTGACGTAGGCCAGCACCGGTTTGTCGCTGTTGGCCAGGCAATCGCCGATGGCGCCGGCCATCAGTTCGGGCATCGCCAGCGCCGACGAGCCGACGATGATGATCAGGGCGTCGTAGCCGGGGCTGTCGAGCAGCGCGTTGATGGCGCCGCGCAGCAGGTCCGGCTTGAGCCCGGCCAGGGTGACGTCGATCGGGTTGCGGTCCAGCGCGGCCTCGTCGCCGGTCTGCAGCGCGCGCAGGCGCGCGGCGGTCGCCGCGTCCGGCGGCGGCGCGTCGAAGCCGGTCACGCCCAGCGCGTCGGAGATGAGGGTGCCGGCGCCGCCGGTGGAGGTGAGGATGGCCACGCGCTTGCCGCGCAGCACGCGGCCGGTGGTCAGCGCCGCCGGGATGTCGAGCAAGTCGGCGAAGGTCTGTGCGCGGATCACGCCGACCTGCCGGAACAGGGCGTCGTACATGCGGTCGGCGCCGGCCATGGCGCCGGTGTGCGACACGGCCGCGCGGGCGCCGGCCTCGGAGCGGCCGATCTTGAACGCCACCACCGGCTTGCCCGCTTGCGCCGCGCGCAGGCAGGCGGCGCGGAACTTGTCCGGGTTGCGCACGGTTTCGACGTACAGCGCGATGACCCTGGTGGCGTCGTCGTCGACCAGGTAGTCGATGAAGTCGGCCAGCTCCAGGTCGACCTCGTTGCTGGTCGAGACCAGCTTGGACATGCCGATGCCGCGCGCGGCCGCGCGCGACAGCAGCGCGCCGAGTATGCCGCCGCTTTGCGAGACCAGACCGACCGCGCCGGCCGGGAAGCGCTCCATCTCCAGCGCGCCGCTGGCCGACAGCGGAATGTCGTCGGTCAGGTTGACCAGGCCGATGGTGTTGGGCCCGAGCAGGCGCATGGCGCCGGCCGCCTCGATCAGTTCGCGCTGGCGGCGCTGGCCGGCCTCGCCGGTCTCGCCGAAGCCGCTGGCGAGCACGATGGCGGCCGCGCAGCCCTTTTCCGCCAGCTCGCGCACCGCGCCGATGGCGCGCTCGGCGCCCACGCAGACCATGGCGACGTCGGGCGCGGCCGGCAGCGAGGCGATGTCGGGATAGCAGCGCAGGCCGTCGATGCTGTCGACGCGCGGATTGACGGGATAGATGTCGCCCGTGTAACCGTGCTTGCGCAGGTAGGCGATGGGACGTCCGGCGGTCTTGCCGGCGTCGCCGGAGGCGCCGATGACGGCGACGCTGCGCGGCTTGAAAAGAAGGGAAATGGCGTTCATGGCTGGGCTCATCGGGGTTGCTGGGGAGAGTGGACGGGGTGCGCCGCCGCTCATTTGCTGGCCGCCGTCTTGGCCAGGAAAGCCATCACCGACGCCCGGTGCTCGGTGCTGGTGTAGCAGATGCCCTGGGCCTGGCTGCCCATGGCGAACACCTGCGGCGCGGACAGTTCGAAGCTCTGGTTGAGGATGGTCTTGCCCAACGCCAGCGCCGTGCCCGACCCCGCGCCCAGCTCGGCCGCCCAAGCTTGCGCGGCCGCCACCAGCTGCGCGGCCGGTTCGATCCGGTCGGCGATACCCAGCTGCAGCGCTTCCGGCGCGGCCACCTTGCGGCCGGAGAAGATCAACTCCTTGGCCTTGGACAGGCCGATGCGGCGCGGCAGGAAATACATGCCGCCGCCATCGGGGATGATGCCGCGGTGGATGTACGACCAGGTGAAGCTGGCGTCGTCGGCGGCGACGATGAAGTCGCACGCCAGCGCCGTGTCGGCCCCCAGTCCCGAGGCCGCGCCGTTGACGGCGGCGATGGTGGGCTTGGGCATGGAAAACAACAGGCTCTGCGTGTGGTGCACACGCTGCTGGCGGTGCCAGCCGTTGAAGGCGATGTCGCCGGCCGGCGCCTGCATGCGCCGCTCCATGCCGGCGATGTCGCCGCCGGCGCAAAATCCCTTGCCGTTGCCGGTGATGACCAGCGCCTTGATGGCCGGGTCGGCGGCGACTGTCTCCAGCGCGGCGATGAACTCGCTGCGCATGGCGTCGCTCATGGCGTTGCGCTTTTCCGGGCGGTTGAAATAGATGGTGGCGATGCCGGCGTCGACCCGCAGGTCGACCAGGGTACGTGTGGTCATGGGGGCTTCCTTCGATTGTATGACGGGTGCATTTGTGGTCTCCGGGCGGCCGGGGCTGGCGCGCGCTGTGATGGACACAGTGTAGTGAGTTCTCCGGCATACGCGACAGCCTGATTCCGCCTAATGGAATTACACCCGAGCCAAACCGGCGCCGGCGGAGCCTGCGGGGCCGGCTCGGACGTGCTGGGGAACGGCGCGGCCGGCGGCCGGACGGGTCAGGCGCGCCCGCCCGCGGGGCACGGGCTGGGGTGGGAACGGCAAGAAGATTTCTAGAGTTTACCTCTTGACGCCTTGGATCTGAGAATGGCCGCTAACTTCGAAGCCATATCCGTCGCCATTCCAGAAAAACCGCACTAAGAAAGCTGCGCGGCTGTGACTTGGTTCAGCTACGCGTTCTCGATGTTTTTCACGGCAATCACGTGGCCAGCAGGGCTACCGTGATGCAGCAAAAGACAAAACAGCCTGTCCAATTTGAACTGACCGCCGGCACCCGGAAAAGCTTGGTTGAATGGATTGACGCTGCGCGACTACGTCATAACGATTTTCTATTCCCGAGCCGGATTGGCGAATCGCCGCATATCTCAACCAGGCAATATGCACGCATAGCGCATCAATGGTTTGATGAAATTGGCTTGGATCCGACCGCTTACAGTACGCATACGCTGCGGCGAACCAAGCCCACTCTCATTTATCGCCGCACCAAGAACCTGCGCGCTGTTCAGCTCCTACTCGGGCACACACGACTTGAGAGCACTGTTCGATACCTCGGCATAGAGGTGGATGACGCGCTAGAGATGGCAGAGCAAACTGAGGTGTACTGTCAATAGTGGACACATCCGTTTCAAGCAGCCTGCACCTGTTTCCTGAAATTTTCAGCGAACGACGCCGGCGATACGTAGCCAAGGCGTGAGTGGCGCCGCTGGCGGTTGTAGAAGATCTCGATGTACTC
>CAUPRW010000061.1:0-34598 GCA_963513825.1 uncultured Duganella sp. | reverse complement strand
GCGCCCGCCGCCGCCGCGCCCGCCGCCGCCGAGGCCGCGCCGGCCCCGGCACCGGCCCCGCAGAAGGGCGACACCGCCTGGATGATGGTCGCCACCTTGCTGGTGATCCTGATGACGATTCCCGGCCTGGCGCTGTTCTACGGCGGCCTGGTCCGTTCCAAAAACATGCTGTCGATCCTGATGCAGGTGTTCATGGTCTTCGCCGTGATCGTGGTGCTGTGGTGCGTTTACGGCTATTCGCTGGCATTCACCGAGGGCAACGCCTTCTACGGCAAGTTCGACCGTGCCTTCCTGAACGGCATCTGGGATCCGGCCAAGGGCGCGTTCTCGTACGCGGCCACCTTCAGCAAGGGCGTGGTCATTCCTGAATTCATCTACGTCGCCTTCCAGGCCACGTTCGCCGCCATCACCTGCGGCCTGATCGTCGGCGCCTTCGCCGAACGCGCCAAGTTCACCGCCGTGCTCGCCTTTGTCGTGCTGTGGTTCACCTTCGCCTACCTGCCGATCGCCCACATGGTCTGGTTCTGGACCGGTCCGGACGCGATCAAGGACGCCGCCACCGCCGCCACCGAAGGCGCCAAAGCCGGCTTCCTGTTCCAAAAAGGCGCGCTGGACTTCGCCGGCGGCACCGTGGTGCACATCAACGCCGCCGTCGCCGGCCTGGTCGGCGCCTACATGATCGGCAAACGCGTCGGCTACGGCCGCGAATCGATGGCCCCGCACTCGGTCACCATGACCATGATCGGCGCCTCGCTGCTGTGGGTGGGCTGGTTCGGTTTCAACGCCGGTTCGGCGCTGGAAGCGGCCGACATCGCCGCGCTGGCCTTCATCAACACCTTGCTGGCGACCGCCGCCGCGACGGTGGCCTGGGTGTTCGCTGAATGGATCTTCAAAGGCAAGCCATCGATGCTCGGTGGCGCCTCGGGCGCGGTGGCCGGTCTGGTCGCCATCACCCCGGCCTGCGGTTTCGTCGGCCCGATGGGCGCGCTGATCATCGGCCTGGCCGCTGGCGTGGTCTGCCTGTGGGGCGTGAACGGCCTCAAGCGCCTGCTGGGCGCCGACGACTCGCTCGACGTGTTCGGCGTGCACGGCGTTGGCGGTATCCTCGGCGCCATCCTGACCGGTGTGTTCGCCGCGCCGTCGCTCGGCGGCCAGGGCATCTTCGACTACGTCGCCAACAAGGCTTCGCCCGACTACTCGATCATGGGCCAGGTCACCACCCAGGCGACCGCCGTCGGCGTCACCATCCTGTGGTCGGCCGTGGTCTCGTTCATCGCCTACAAACTGGTTGACGTGGTCATCGGCCTGCGCGTTCCTGAAGAGGAAGAGCGCGAAGGCCTGGACATCACCACCCACGGCGAGTCCGCCTATCATGCTTAATTAGCAATATTGCAGTCAAGGGCGCCTCTTCGGAGGCGCTTTTTTTTCGCCCTTCGCGTGAGGGTTGGCACCCACCCCGCAGGGCCAAGCGGGGACGTACCCCAAGGGGTACGTCCCCTGCACGCCGCCGTGCGGGGTAAAAGCACGCAGCCCCGATGCCCGGCCTTTTTTGCTTGTCCACCTTTAAAATAGGGTTTTCGCCCCGATTTGGGCTATCTGCAAGGTAATATTTGATGTTCCGCTGCCTGGAGGGCCGTCCTCCCGCACATTTAAGGAAGTAAACATGGTTCCCCATCTCGTCACTGCCCTGACCGGCCCGCTGCTCGATCTCGAAGAGAAAATCCTGGCCGCCACGCCGGCCATTGAGCGCTGGTTCCGTCTGGAGTGGCAGGAACACACGCCGCCGTTCTATTGCTCGGTCGATATGCGCAACGCCGGCTACAAGCTCGCGCCGGTCGACACCAACCTGTTCCCGGGCGGTTTCAACCACCTGGCGACGGAAATGCTGCCGCTGTCGGTGCAGGCGGCGATGGCGGCGATCGACAAATACTGCCCGGACGCGCGCAACCTGCTGCTGATCCCGGAAACCCACCAGCGCCACCCGACGTACTGGCAGAACATCGCCCGGCTGATGCAGATTTTCCGCCAGACCGGCCTGCATGTGCGGCTCGGCTCGCTGTCGCCCGAGGTGACGCAGCCGACGCCGCTGGCGCTGCCGGACGGCAATATGCTGGTGGTCGAGCCGCTGGTGCGCTCGGCCAACGGCCGCCGCGTCGGCCTCAAGGACTTCGACCCGTGCACGATCCTGCTCAACAACGACCTGTCGGCCGGCATTCCGGACATCCTGCAGAACATCCACGAGCAAAGCCTGCTGCCGCCGTTGCACGCCGGCTGGGCGCTGCGCCGCAAGAGCAACCACCTGAACGCCTATGACGAGGTGGTCAAGAAGTTCGGCAAGCTGATCGGCGTCGATCCGTGGATGCTCAACCCCTTCCACGCCAAGTGCGACGCGGTCAACTTCCGCACCGGCGACGGCTACGATTGCCTGGCCGCCAACGTCGACGCGCTGCTGGCCAAGATCAAGAAGAAGTACAAGGAATACGGCATGAAGGACCACAAGCCGTTCGTGATCGTCAAGCCGGACGCCGGGACCTACGGCACCAGCATCCTGACGATCAAGGATTCCAGTGAAATCAAGGACTTGAGCCAGGCCCAGCGCGACAAGATGATCGTCATCAAGGATGGCAAGGAAGTGACCGACTTCATCATCCAGGAGGGCGTGCCGACCTTCGAGAGCATCAAGGACGACGTGGCCGAGCCGGTGGTGTACATGATCGACCGCTACGTCGTCGGCGGCTTCTACCGGGTGCACGCGGAGAAGGGCGTCGACCAGAACCTCAACGCGCCCGGCTCGCAGTACGTGCCGCTGGCGTTCGCGCAGCAGCACGCGGTGCCCGATTTGAAGGCCAAACCGGGCACGGCGGCGCCGAACCGGTTCTATGTGTACGGCGTGGTGGCGCGCCTGGCGTTGCTGGCGGCGTCGCTGGAGATGGAGCGCACCGATCCGAATCCGGAAGTGTATTGAACGGCGCGGTCCACCCCGGCCGGTGCCTGCGCCCAATCTCGGCTAAAATCAGGCATTACCCCGACTGGATGCGCCCATGAAAATTGCTTTCCTCGCCGATCCCTTGGCCTCGTTCAAGACCTACAAGGATTCGACCTACGCCATGATGGTGGAGGCCGCCAAGCGCGGCCACACCGTCTACGCCTTCGAGCAGAAAGACATGGCCGTCCACGCCGGCGTGGCCTCCGCCAACGTTGCCGAAATCACCATCCTGGACGACCTGAAGGACTGGTACCGCGCCGCCCCCGCCGTCGAAACCGACCTGGGCCGGTTCGACGCCATCGTCCAGCGCAAGGACCCGCCGTTCGACATGGAGTACATCTACGGCACCTACATGCTCGAGCTGGCCGAAAAGCAGGGCGCCAAGGTGTTCAACAAGCCGTCGGCCATCCGCGACCACAATGAAAAACTGGCCATCGCCCAGTTCAGCGAGTTCACCTCGCCGACCCTGGTGACGGCCGACGAGGCGCGCATCCGCGCCTTCCAGGCCGAGCACGGCGACGTCATCCTCAAGCCGCTCGACGGCATGGGCGGCACCGGCATCTTCCGCGTCAAGCCGGACGCGATGAACCTCGGCGCCATCATCGAAACCTTGACCGACAACGGCCGCCGCACCATCATGGCCCAGCGCTTCATCCCCGCCATCGCCAAGGGCGACAAGCGCATCCTCGTCATCGGCGGCAAGCCGGTGCCGTTTTCGCTGGCGCGCATCCCGCAAAACGGCGAGGTGCGCGGCAACCTGGCCGCCGGCGGCCTCGGCGTGGCCCAGCCGTTGACCGAGCGCGACTTTGAAATCGCGCACGCCCTCGGCCCGCTGCTGGCCGCGCGCGGGCTGTTGCTGGTAGGATTGGACGTGATCGGCGATTGCCTGACGGAAGTAAACGTTACCAGCCCGACCTGCTTCCAGGAAATCACGCAGCAGGCCGGCTTCCCGGTGGCGGCGATGTTCCTCGACGCGGTCGAGGCGGCGGTGGCGGTCGCCCGATAATGGGTACTCAAAATAATTTCGCCGGACGGGGTCAAAAACGTCCGCGCTCACTGGCGGTTTAAGAATATGGTTGGCATACTGCTTATGACGCACGCACCGCTGGGGCAGGCTTTCATCGCCGCCTGCGCGCATGTGTTCCGGGGCCCGACCGAGCGGCTCGAGGCGATCGACGTGATCGCCGACCAGGACCTCGGCGAGGTGCAGGCGCTGGCGTCGGCGGCGATCCGCCGGCTCGACGACGGCGACGGCGTGCTGATCATGACCGACGTCAAGGGCGGCACCCCGGCAAATTGCTGCGACCGCCTGGCGGACGCCGGCCGGGTCGAGGTCATCGCCGGCATCAGCCTGCCGATGCTGCTGCGCGCCATCACCTACCGGCGCGACACGCTCGACGTCGTCGTCGAGATGGCGCTGGCCGGCGCGCAGAGCGGGGCGGTGCGGGTCGACAACCGGATCCGCGTCGTCTAGCGGCGGCGCGGGATGTTTAACGCGCGTGGATTAGTGTGGCTTATTTTGCGCGGTGTATAGTAGTGCAGCTTATTTTGTGCGGCCTTCTCATTGAGACAAAAGAAAAATGATTCAACAAGAACTTGAGATTATCAACAAGCTCGGATTGCACGCCCGGGCTTCCGCCAAATTCACGCAACTGGCAGCAAAGTTCCAAAGCGACGTTTGGCTGACCCGCAACGCGCGCCGCATCAACGCCAAGTCCATCATGGGCGTGATGATGCTCGCCGCCGGCAAGGGCGCCAAGGTCACCCTGGAGGCCGACGGCCCCGATGAAAGCGAATGCATCGCCGCCTTGTCGGCGCTGGTCAACGACAAGTTCGGCGAAGGCGAGTAATGCCTTCGGACCGCGGCCGCTCGCGCATCTTCACGGGTCCCCCCATGGCTTCGTTCACCCTGCACGGCATCCCCGTCTCGCGCGGCATCGCCATCGGCCGCGCCCACAAGCTGGCGCCGGCCGCGCTCGACGTCAAGCACTACCTGGTGGCCGAGGAGCACCTCGAGGGCGAGGTCACGCGCCTGCGCCAGGCGCTGGCCCAGGTGCACAAGGAGCTGCAAACGCTGTGGAACGAGCTGCCCAAGGACGCGCCGACCGAGCTGGGCGCCTTCATCGACGTCCACGCGCTGATCCTGTCGGACCCGATGATCTCCGAGGCGCCGCTCGACATCATCCGCACCCGCCACTACAACGCCGAGTGGGCGCTGCTCACGCAGATCGACGAGCTGTCGGCGCAGTTCGACGAGATCGAGGACCCGTATCTGCGCGAGCGCAAGGCCGACATCCAGCAGGTGGCCGAGCGCGTGCTCAAGGTGTTGATGGGCACCGAGCAGATCCTGCCGCCGCCGGCCGGCGACGACGACGAGTTCCAGGCGCGGATGATCATCGTCGCCCACGACATCTCGCCGGCCGACATGCTGCAGTTCCGCGACCGCTCGTTCATCGGCTTCGTCACCGACGTCGGCGGCCAGAACTCGCACACGGCCATCGTCGCGCGCAGCCTGGACATCCCGGCGGCGGTCGGCATGTCCGGCGCCTCGACCCTGATCGAGCAGGACGACTGGCTCATCATCGACGGCGACGCCGGCGTCGTCATCGCCAACCCCAGCGTGCTGGTGCTCGAGCAGTACCGCGAGCGCCAGGGCGCGGCGCTGCGCGCGCGCAAAAAACTCAACAAGCTCAAAAAGACGCCGGCCATCACCCGGGACGGCACCGAGATCACCTTGCTGGCCAATATCGAATTGCCCGACGACTGCCCGGCGGCGATGGAGGCGGGCGCCAACGGTGTCGGCCTGTTCCGCTCCGAGTTCCTGTTCATGGGCCGCAACAGCCGCATCCCGTCCGAGGACGAGCAGTTCGAGCAGTACAAAAAGGCGGTGGTGGCGATGAAGGGGCGGCCGGTGACGATCCGCACGCTCGACATCGGCGCCGACAAGCCGCTCGACCAGAGCGAGCACACGGCCCTGAATCCGGCGCTGGGCCTGCGGGCGATCCGCTACTGCCTGGCCGAGCCGCAGATCTTCCTCACCCAGCTGCGCGCCATCCTGCGCGCGTCGGCCTTCGGCAAGGTCAAGATCCTGATCCCGATGCTGGCGCACGCGTTCGAGATCGACCAGTCGCTGGCGATGATCGCCCAGGCCAAGGCCGAACTGCGCGAGGCCAAGGTCAAGTTCGACGACACGGTGCCGGTGGGCGCGATGATCGAGATCCCGGCGGCGGCGCTGTCGCTGCCGATGTTCGTCAAGCGCATGGACTTCCTGTCGATCGGCACCAACGACCTGATTCAGTACACCTTGGCGATCGACCGGGTTGATTATGAGGTCGCGCACCTTTACAATCCGCTCCATCCGGCCGTGCTGCAGCTCATTTCGATGACGATCGCGGCCGGCCACAAGGCCGGCATCGACGTCGCCGTCTGCGGCGAGATGGCCGGCGACGTCAAACTGACACGCCTGTTGCTGGGCATGGGGCTGCGCGAATTTTCGATGCACCCGGCGCAGCTGCTGTCGGTCAAGCAGGAAATCCTGAACAGCGACCTTGCGCGCATCATGCCGCAGACCCGCAAGATCATGCGCTCGATGGAACCCAACGTAATTGCAGACGCGGTCGAACAGTTACAGTTGATGTAGGTCGGTGGGACCCATCCTCGCGGTCCCGCTCATATTATGGCCCGTGGGGCCGCCCCAATAAAAACACTAAGCACACATGCCATCCCTGGGATACGTCAAACCGCAAACCATGCATTTCGCGCAGCCGCTGGCGCTGCAAAGCGGCGCCTCGCTGCACGACTACATCTTGATGTACGAAACCTACGGCACCCTCAACGCCGACAAATCGAACGCGGTGCTGGTGTGCCACGCCCTGAACGCCTCGCACCACGTCGCCGGCGAATACGAGGGCGTGCCCAAAAGCGTGGGCTGGTGGGACAACATGGTCGGTCCCGGCAAATCGCTCGACACCGACAAGTTCTTCGTCATCGGCATCAACAACCTCGGTTCGTGCTTCGGCTCGACGGGGCCGATGCACACCAACCCGGCCACCGGCAAGCCATACGGCGCCGCCTTCCCGGTCGTCACCGTCGAGGACTGGGTGGCCGCGCAGGCGCGCCTGGCCGACGCGCTGGGCATCGCCCAATTTGCCGCCGTCATGGGCGGTTCGCTCGGCGGCATGCAGGCGCTGGCCTGGTCCATCATGTACCCGCAGCGGCTGCGCCACTGCGTGGTGATCGCCTCGACGGCCAAGCTGTCGGCGCAGAACATCGCCTTCAACGACGTCGCCCGCCAGGCCATTTTGTCGGACCCCGACTACCACGGCGGCGACTTCTACGAGCACGGCGTGGTGCCGAAGAACGGCCTGCGCGTGGCGCGCATGGTCGGCCACATCACCTACCTGTCGGACGACGACATGGCCGAAAAATTCGGCCGCAAGCTGCGCGCGGCGGCCGACGACTTCGCCGCCATCCCGGGCGACGTTCCGGCCAACTACAAGTTCGGCTTCGGCGTCGACTTCGAGATCGAATCGTACCTGCGCTACCAGGGCGACAAGTTCAGCGAGTACTTCGACGCCAACACCTACCTGCTCATCACCAAGGCGCTCGACTACTTCGACCCGGCGCGCCACCACGGCGGCGACCTGGCCAAGACGCTGGCCGGCACCCGCGCCAAGTTCTTCCTGGCCTCGTTTACCACCGACTGGCGCTTTTCGCCCGAGCGCAGCCAGGAGATCGTGCAGGCGCTGGTGGGCAACCGGCGCCAGGTGACGTACGCCGAGATCGACGCGCCGCACGGCCACGACGCCTTCCTGCTCGACGACCCGCGCTACCTCAAGCTGGTGCGCGCCTACTACGACCAGGTGTGGAACGACATAGACGACCGGGCGGCCCCGGCGAAAGGCAGCGCATGAACTTCGCACAATTGAGCACGGCCCGGCCGGACCTGGCCTTCATCGCCCACTGGGTGCCCGAGAACGCCCACGTGCTCGACGTCGGCTGCGGCGACGGCGTGATGATGGACTACCTGCAAAGCGACAAGCGCTGCAGCGGCTACGGCATCGAGATCGCCGACGACAAGGTCCTCGGCAGCACCCGACGCGGCGTGCAGGTGATCCAGCAGGACATGGAAAAGGGCCTGTCGCTGTTCGGAGACAACTCCTTCGACACGGTGCTGTGCCTGTCGTCGCTGCAGATGATGAAGCACGTCGAGGCGCTGCTGCGCGACATCGTCCGCGTCGGCAAGGAGGCCATCGTCTCGTTCCCCAACTTCGCCTACTGGCCGCACCGGGTGGCGCTGCTCAAGGGCCGCATGCCGGTGTCCGAATCGCTGCCCTACGAATGGTACGACACGCCCAACCTGCGCTGCGCCACCATCAACGACTTCCGCGACCTGGCCGTCGAGTGCGGGCTGGAGGTGATCGAGTACGTGGCCTTGGCCGAGGGCCGGCGCGTATCGTTCCTGCCCAACCTGCGCGGCGACCTGGCGGTGTTCCGCCTGCGTAAAAAAGCCGACGGCAAGGCCCATTGATGGCCGCCCCGGAGCCCAAGCGCCACTGGCTGTCCTACCTCAACGGGCGCACGGTCTCGATCCTGTTCCTCGGTTTTAGCTCCGGGCTGCCGCTCTACACCTTGATCTACCTGATGCAGGCGTGGCTGGCCAAGGCCGGGCTGGACGTCAAGGCGCTCGGTTTGTTCGGCCTGGCGATGTTCCCCTACACCTTCAAGTTCCTGTGGGCGCCGTTGATGGACCGCTACAGCATCGGTCCGCTGGGCCGGCGCCGCGGCTGGATGGCGCTCACGCAGCTGCTGCTGTTCCTGCTCATCGGCGGGCTCGGCATGCTCGACCCCAAGCTCGAGCTGCCGGTGATCGTGGTGGCGGTGTTCCTGATTGCCTTCATGTCGGCCAGCCAGGACGTGGTGATCGACGCCTACCGGCGCGAGATCCTGGCCGAGGAGGAGCAGGGGCTGGGCGCGGCCATCATCGTCAACGCCTACAAGGCCGCCAGCCTGATCCCCAGCGCGCTGGGGCTGGTGATGGCCGACAGCCAGCCGTGGCAGATCGTGTTCTGGACCGTGGCCGCCTTCATGCTGCCGGGCTTCGTCTGCACGTTGCTGGCGCGCGAGCCGGTGGTGTACGGCGAGCCGCCGAAAAACCTGCAGGAAGCGGTGGTGCTGCCGTTCCGCGAGTTCGTGCTGCGCGACGGCTGGCGCCAGGCCTTGTTCGTCATCGCCTTCGTGCTGCTGTATAAAATCGGCGACACGATGAGCACCGCGCTGTCGACCAAATTCTTCCTCGACATCGGCTTTACCACCAAGCAGATCGGCCTGGCGGCCAACGCCACCGGCTGGTGGGCCAGCCTGGCCGGCGGCGCCGTCGGCGGCATCTGGATGATCAAGCTGGGCATCAACCGCGCGCTGTGGGTGTTCGGCGTGCTGCAGGCGATCGCCATCCTCGGCTTCGCCTGGCTGGCCAACGTCGGGCCGGACCCGGTGCTGCTGAGCGCCGTGTTCGGCTTCGAGGCCTTCGCCAGCCTGGGGCTGGGATCGGCCGCGCTGGTGGCGTTCATGTCGCGCGCCACCGATCCCCGGTATACTGCCACCCAATACGCGTTGTTTTCCAGTCTGGCTGCGGTCCCGCGCACATTCATTAATTCCTCGGTGGGGTATATTGTGGCCGAAACGGGTTGGTTCTGGTTCTTTATCGTGTGCTTCGTGCTCGCCTTCCCGGCGATGATGATGCTGCCGAAAATCGCTCCATGGAATAGTCGACATGAAAAAGCTTAAATTGAAGGGCGCCGCGCTGGCGCTGGTGTGCGTGATGGGCGCCTGGCCGGTCTACGCGCAAAACGACGGCATCCCGGTCGAGAAAATGTCGCGCGCGCGCGTGCTCGGCGGCGATGCGGACCAGGTCAACCAGCAATCGAAGCTGCAGTACGACCAGTTGCTCAAGCAGGCCCACGAGAAGGACGCCGTGGCCTCTGACAGCAATCCGCAAGTGATCCGCCTGCGCGCGATCGCCAACCGCCTGATCCCCTACACCAAACGGTGGAATCCGGACGCGGCCGGCTGGAAGTGGGAAGTCAATCTGCTCAACTCGGACACCGTCAATGCCTTCTGCATGCCGGGCGGTCGCATCGCTTTCTATAACGGCATCCTGACCAAGCTTAATTTGACGGACGATGAAGTGGCGGCCGTGATGGGCCACGAGATCGCCCACGCGCTGCGCGAGCATGCGCGCAAACAGGCCGGCCTGAACACGGCCACGTCCACCGTCGCGCGCGTCGGCGGATCGATCCTGGCCGGTTATTTCGGCCTCGATCCAAGGCTCGGCGACGCCGGCGGCAGCGCGGTGGCGCAGGTGACGGCGTTGAAGTTTTCCCGCAACGACGAATCCGAAGCCGACCTGGTGGGCCTCGATCTGGCCGCGCGCGCCGGCTATGACCCGCGCGCGGGGGTGGCGCTGTGGCAGAAAATGGCGGCGCTCAACAAGAACCAGCCGATCGGGTTCCTCTCCACCCACCCGACCGGCAAGGACCGCATCCGCAATATGAACGAGCACATGAACCTCGTGCTGCCGGTGTTCGCCCGCGCCAAGGGCCTGGACCCGAACAACCTGCCCAAGTACCACTCGCTGGCGCTGCCCAAAGCCTGATGTTGTCGGCACGGCCCCCGCTGCCGATGCGCGACGGCGTCGCGCCCAGCTACCTGTGGTTGCCGGAGGGGCGCTGGCCGGACCTGATCACCTTCCTCGCCGAGCGCTTCCCCGACGTCGAGGTGTCGACCTGGTACGACCGCATGGCGCGCGGCGAGGTGGTCGACGGCGATGGCAGGCCGCTGGCGCCCGCCAGCCCCTTCAAGCGCGGCCTGCGCATCTTCTACTACCGCGAGCTCGCGGCGGAAACGCCGATCCCCTTCACCGAAGAGATCCTGCACATGGACGAGCATCTGGTGGTGGTCGATAAGCCGCACTTCCTGCCGATGACGCCGGGCGGGCGCTTCCTGCACGAGACCTTGCTGGTGCGCCTGAAAAAAAGGCTGGGCGAGCAGGCGCTCACGCCGATCCACCGGCTCGACCGCGAGACGGCCGGCGTGGTGATCTTCTCGCGCAAGGAGGCCAGCCGCGGCGCCTACCAGTCGCTGTTCCAGAAGCGGCTCATCGAAAAGGAATACGAGGCGCTGGCGCCCACGCTGCAGGGCGTTACGTTCCCGTTCACCTACCGCAGCCGCATGGTCGACGGCGACAAGTTCTTCATCATGAAGGAGGAGCCGGGCGAGCCCAATTCGGAGACCATCATCGAGGTCATCGAGCAGCGCGGCGCGCACACGCTGTACCGGCTGTTCCCGCACACTGGCCGCAAGCACCAGCTGCGGCTGCATTTATCGTCGCTCGGCATCCCGATCGTCAACGACGCGTTCTATCCGGTGGCGCTGCCGTGCAAGGAGGACGACGTGTCGCGTCCGCTCAAGCTGCTGGCGCGCCGCATCTGCTTCCTCGATCCGCTCACCAACGACTGGCGCGAATTTTCCAGCCGCCGCGACCTGTGACCGTGGCGCCGGCGGCGATGGGAAACTACGCTTCCTGCGCCTGGCCCGCACGCAGGTCGATCGCCTCGCCCTCGACGTAGACCGCCACGGGACGCAGCGCCGCGTCGAGCACCACGATATCGGCCCAGGCGCCGGGCGCCAGGCGTCCCCGTTCGGTCTCGCCCAGGTAGTCGGCCGGATACAGCGAGAGCCGGTTGGAGGCGTCGGCCAAATCCAGCCCGAGCGCGACGAAGTTGCGCAGCGCCTGGTCCATCGTCAGCACGCTGCCGGCCAGCGAGCCGGTGGCCAGGCGCACGCAGCCCAGGCACTTGTATACGCGCTGGCTGCCCAGCGCGTATTCGCCGTCGGGCATGCCGGTGGCGGCGGTGGCGTCGGTGACCCCGTACAGGCGCGGGATGGCGCGCAACGCGGCGCCGATGGCGCCGGCCGAGACGTGTTCGAGGTCGGGGATGATCTCGGCGTAGCGCGCGTGCGCGAGCGCGGCGCCGACGATGCCGGGATCGCGGTGGTGCAGGCCGGTCATGCCGTTGTACAGGTGGGTGAAGCCGGCCGCGCCGGCGCCCAGTGCGGCCACGCCGTCGTCGTAGCTGCCGTTGCTGTGGCCGATCTGCACGCGGATGCCCAGCGCGTTCAGTTGCGGGATCAGCGCCAGGTGGCCGGCCACCTCGGTGGCCATGGTCATCACGCGGATCGGCGCGATGGCGTGGTAGGCGCGCACCAGGTCGATGCTGGCCACGGCCACCGCGTCGGCCGGCTGCGCGCCGAGCCGCTTGATGCTCAGGAACGGGCCTTCGAGGTGCGCGCCGAGCATGCGCGCGCCGCCTGGAGGGCGCGTGGCCACCACGCCGGCCAGGCCGGCCAGCGCGCGGCGGATGGCGCCGTCGGTGGCGGTCATGGTGGTGCCCAGCATGGCCGTGGTGCCGTGGCGCGCGTGGTGGCGCGCCACGGTAGCGCCGGCGTCGCCGCCCTGCATGATGTCGGCGCCGGCCGCGCCGTGCACATGCAGGTCGATGAAGCCGGGCAGGATGGTCAGGGCGTCGTCGGCGCCGGCGTGCGCGCGGATGCGGCCGATGCGCTGGTCGAAGTCGATGGTGCCGGTGATCCAGCCGTCGGGGGTGAGTATTCTGCCGGTGAGCACGCGTTATTCGCTATCAATGGTTCGATGCCCGGCTGCGTGCCGGCCGGGCGGCGGCGGGTTCGTCGTCAGTCGTGCGCGTAGTCGATGATCAGCGGCGCGTGGTCGGAGAATTTTTCCTCCTTGTAGACGGCCACCGTGGTGGCCCTGGCGGCGATGCCGGGCGTGGCCACGTGGTAGTCGATGCGCCAGCCGACGTTCTTGGCGTAGGCCTGGCCGCGGTTGCTCCACCACGTGTACTGCTCCTCGCGCGGGTCGAGGCCGCGGTGGACGTCGACGAAGCCGACCTCGTCGAAAATGCGCGTCATCCATTCACGCTCCTCGGGCAGGAAGCCGGAATTTTTCTTGTTGCCCTTCCAGTTCTTCAGGTCGATTTCCTTGTGGGCGATGTTCCAGTCGCCGCAGATGACCACTTCGCGGCCCTCGGCGTGCAGCTGTTGCAGGTGCGGCAGGAACAGCGCCATGAAGCGGAACTTGGCCTCCTGCCGCTTCGGGCCGGACGAGCCGGACGGGCAATACACGGAAATCACGCTCAAATTGCCGAAATCGCAGCGCACGTAGCGGCCCTCGGCATCGAACTCGGGCGCGCCGAAACCGATGACCACGCGGTCCGGCTCGATCTTGCTGTAGACGCCGGTGCCGGAATAGCCTTTTTTCTCGGCGTAGTGGAAGTGGCCGTGGTAGCCGCCCGGGTTGAGGAACTCGGGCGTCATGTCCGGCGCCTGCGCCTTGAGTTCTTGCACGCAGATGAAGTCGGCGTCCTGCGTGGCCATCCACTTGAAAAAGCCTTTGGACGATGCCGAACGGATGCCGTTCAGGTTGGCGGAAATGATTTTTGGCATGGAAGTCGTGCTTAAAAAAAGATGCTGAAAAAGGGGGCGGAATGTCGGAATGCGCTAGTGTAGCGTTAAAATACCGCCACTTTAAAGAAATGGGGCAGCATGAACAATTTACGTCAGGAATTTATCGAGTTCGCCGTCGACGCCGGCGTGTTGCGCTTTGGCGAGTTCACCACCAAGGCCGGGCGCCAGTCGCCGTACTTCTTCAACGCCGGCCTGTTCCACGACGGCGCCACGCTGGCCCGCCTGGCGCAGTTCTACGCGCAAACGCTGCTCGACGCGGGCGTCGGCTTCGATATGCTGTTCGGCCCGGCCTACAAGGGCATCACGCTGGCCTCGGCCACCGCCGTGGCGCTGGCCGGCAAGGGCCGCAACACCTCGTTCGCCTTCAACCGCAAGGAAGCCAAGGACCACGGCGAGGGCGGCAGCCTGGTCGGCGCCAAGCTGCAGGGCCGGGTCGTCATCATCGACGACGTCATCTCGGCCGGCACCTCGGTGCGCGAATCGGTCGACATGATACGTGCGGCCGGCGCCGAGCCGTGCGCCGTGCTCATCGCGCTCGACCGCATGGAGCGCTCGGGCGGCCCGGACGGCGCGCTGTCGCCGAATTCGGCGGTGCAGGAGGTGTCCAAGCTGTACGGCATCCCCGTCATTTCGATCGGCAACCTCGACGACCTGTTCGCTTATCTGAACGGCAAGGGTGCCGATCCGCAATTGTTGCAGCACAAGGACGCGGTCGCGGCGTACCGCCAGCGCTACGGAATCGCCTGACATCGGGCCGGTGCGGCGCGCCCCGGCTTGCCGAATCGGCCAGATTGCTAGACATTGATATTTCTATGGTGTAACCTTTTGAGACGGCATAGGTGCCGTGGACAACCAAGGCAGATCCATGAACATCGCAACAATGAAGGTGCACGGCGACGACGACGGCCTGGCCGACGTGCGTGACGGCTTGCCAACCGAGCCCGACAGCGACTGGAAGAAGGGCGACGTCAAGCCCGACGGCCGGGTGCGCATCGATTCCGGCTTTTACGTTGCCGTCGGCACGCACGAGGACCCGGACGAGCTGCTCAAGGTGGTGCGCCACTATCTGGCCGAGTGCTCGGCGCGCGGCATCCACTTCGAGCGCGCCGACGTCGCCGCCGAGCTGCGCATCTCGTTTACCACCGAGCGCGGCGCGGCCACGCCGACCCTCGACTTCACTCTGGCCGATCTGACCTTGCTGGTCGAGATGGGCATCACGCTCAGCATCACCGCCTGATGCGCTTTGCCGAAACGCGGCTGGCCGACTTCGCGTGCGGGCCGGCGCGGCGGCGCATCCACCTGTGGGAGCCGGACGGGCCGCCGCGCGCCGTGCTGCTGGCCATCCACGGCGGCATGGCCCATGGCGGCGACTACGTCACCGCGGCGTTGTACTTCCGCCGCCACGGCGTGGCCACCGCCGCCTACGACCTGTGCGGCCACCAGGACGCGCGCCGGGTCGACATTACCGGCTTCGACGTGTTCCTCGACGATAGCGTGCGCTTCCTGCGCTGGATCGAGCGCGCGTATCCGGGCGTGCCGGTGTACGTGATGGGCCACTCGATGGGCGCGCTCATCGCCACCCACCTGGCGCTGGGCCGCTTCGCCGGCGAGGCCGCCATCAAGGGTTTCATCCTGTCGTCGCCGTATTACGTCAACGCCATAAAGGTGTCGCCGCTGTTGCTGGCGCTGGCCGGCGTGCTCGGCGCGCTGGCGCCGCGCATGAAGGTGCCGCTGGCGCCGCTGACCGACCTGCTCACGCACGATCCCGTCATCACCGCGCGCCACCACGCCGACGAGCGCGACGGCGTGCGCGCCACGCAAATCACGGTCCGCTTCGGCAACGCGCTGACGGCGGCCCAGCGCGGGCTGGCGGCGCGCATGCCGGGCTGGAAGCGGCCGGTGTTCGCCGTGGTGGCCGGCGACGACCGCTTGGCCGACGCCGACGCGGCCGAGGCGATGCTCCAGTCGGTGCCGGCTTCCCTGCTGACCTATCGGCGCTATCCGCACAACTACCACGAGAATTTCAACGAGCTCAATCGCGAGGAGATCTTCGCCGACATCCTGGCGTGGATGGGGCGGTTGAATTTCCGTGCGGCGAATTAGCGTCATTCGCCAAGCGCCGTCGGCGGCTCGCGGCGGCTCACTGCGGATTACGCGCTGCGCGCTAATCCGCCCTACGAACCCAGCCACAACCGGTATAGCGGCAGGCCCACCAACACGTTCACCGGGAAAGTGATGCCCAGCGCGGCCAGCATCGCCAGGCCGATGTCGGCCTGCGGGATGGCGGCGCGGATCGCGGCCGGGGCGGCGATGTAGGAGGCGCTGGCCGTGAGCGCGGCGAGGATCAGGGCGCTGCCCGGCGGCAGCCGCAGCAGCGCGGCCACGCCGATGCCGGCCCACGCCAGCGCGAACGGCGCCAGCGCGGCGAACGCCATCAGGCGCCAGTGCTTGAGCGGCAGCGGCGCGCACACGCGCGCCGTGCACAGGCCCATCTCCAGCAGGAAGATCGCCAGCATCGCCTTGAAGCCGCCGAGCATCACCGGCGCGATCGGCGCCAGCCCGTGCGGGCCGTACAGGGCGCCGATGACCACGCCGCCACCGAGCAGCACCACGCCGCGGCTGGTGAGCGCCTCGCGCCAGATGGCCAGCCCGCCGCGCTGGCCTTGCTGGCGGCGGTGCAGCCACAGCATGACGACGATGGCCGGCAGTTCGAGCATCACCAGGTAGAGCGTGGTTTGCGGATTGATCGCCAGGCCGGCCTGTTCGGCCATCGTCTGGGCGACGGCGAAGGTGCCGGCGCTGACCGAGCCGTAGTGGGCGGCGATGCTCAGCGCGTTCGGCCGGTCGAGCCGCACCAGCCGGCGCAATACCGGGTAGCACAGCAGCGGCAGCGCCACGCCGAGCGCGGCCACGGTCAGCAGTTCGACGGCGATGGCCGCGCTCAGGTGCCCGTGCAGCGCCATGCCGCCCTTGAGGCCGAGCACCAGCATGAGCAGGATCGCCAGCGTGTCGTAGGTGGGGGAGGGCAGCTTGAGGTCGGATTTGACGAGGCCGGCGCACAGGCCGAGGGCGAAGAAGGCGATGACGATGTCGGGCATAAAATCTCTGGCTGGTTGTCGAGGCTGGCCATTGTGCCGACGGCGGGCTATATTGGATAATAAAACCTTCGCCACCCTCCCATAGACAATACTCTATGCATATTCCATGAACATCCGCCATTTGAGCTTCCGCTTGCTGCAAATCTATGTCCAGGTGGTGCGCAGCGGCAGCATCTCGGCGGCGGCGCGCGCCATGCACCTGACCCAGCCGACGGTGTCGCTGCAAATGAAGCGGCTGGCCGAGGCGGTCGGCGCGCCGCTGTTCGAGACCCGCGACGGCCGCGTCGCGCGCACCGCCGTGGGCGAGGAACTGTTCTGCGCCGCGTGCGACGTGCTGGGGCGCTTCGATGACTTCAACGGCTATCTGGAGCGCGCGCGCGGCGGCTCGAGCGGGCACATCCACCTGGCGGTGGTGACCACGGCCAAGTACGTGCTGCCGCGCATACTCGGGCCGTTCTACCGCGAGTATCCCGGCATCGGCGTCACGCTCAGCGTCGGCAACCGGGCGCAGATCGTCGGCCGCTTCGAGCGCCAGGAGGACGAGTTGTACGTGTTCAGCCATCCGCCCAGCGGGCCGCAGGTGCAGGCCGCGCGCATCTTGCGCAATCCGCTGCAGATGATCGCGCCGCTGGGCCACTGGGCGGCCGGCGGCGAACCGGTGCCGATGGCGCGCCTGCGCCAGGAGCGCTTCCTCGTGCGCGAGCCGGGCTCGGCGACGCGGATGATGTTCGAATCCTGGCTCAGCGCGCAGGGCATGGACCTGGGCGACACCATGCAGATCGAGAGCAACGAGGCGATCCGCCTGAGCGTGGCGTCGGGGCTGGGGCTGTCGGTGATTTCGGAGCACACCCTGCAGGAGGGGCGCGAAAAGCTGGCGGTGCTGCCGGTGCGGGGTTTTCCGCTCGAGAGCAACTGGTATCTGGTGGCGCGCAAGGACCGGCGGCTGTCGGCGCCGGCGCTGCAATTCATTTCGTTCATCGCGCGGCGCCTGCACGACTGCGTGGAGCCGGACTGGGTGGCCGGCGACATCGCCGGCCTGCCGGCGCAGTTCGCGCCGCCGGCGCGGCGGCGGGCGGCGGGGTAGGCGGCGCGGTGGCGTGGCGCGTTCAGCGTTGGCGGGCCAGTGCAGTGCGCCGTTTGGCCGCGTGCGCCGTCAAGCGGGCAAATTGATCGTAAAGCGCGCGCCGCCGAGCGGCGAGTCGTCGACGGTGATGTCGCCACCGTGCAGCCGCACCGCCTTGAGCGCGATCGACAGACCCAGTCCGTAACCGCCGACGGCTTCGTCCTGCGCGCGCGCCAGCCGGACGAAGGGATCGAACACCCTGGCGCGCGCGTCGACCGGGATGCCCGGACCATCGTCTTCGACGACGATGAGGATGGCGCCGGCCGGGCCCGCGCCGCCGTTCCCGCCCGCCCGCGCGGCCCCCAAGGTGACGCGCGAGGCGGCGTACTTGGCGGCGTTGCCCAGCAGGTTGTTGAGCGCGCGCTCGAGCAGACGCTCGTCGCCCTCCACCTCGCCCAGGTCCGGCGCGATGCCCGCTTCGTAGCGCGGCGCCGACGCCGGCGCTGGCGCGCAGCGGCGCAGCAGCGGCGCCAGCGCGAACCGGCGCGTCGACAAGGCGCCGGCGTGATCGAGACGTGTCAGGTCGAGCAGCTCGTCGACCAGCGCCTTGAGTTCGCCGACATCGGTCTGCATCGCCAGCACGCGTCCATCGAGCGCCGGATCGGCGCCGGCGTGGCGGTGGCGCAGCAGCTCCAGTGCGAATTCGAGCCGCGCGATCGGCGTGCGCAATTCGTGCGACACCGAATGGAGCAAGTGCTTGCGCGTCTCGAGCAGCAGCGCGATGCGCCCGGCCATGTCGTTGATGCGGCCGGCCAGCGGCGCGATGCTCGATCCCTTGCGCGGGATGGCGCGCGCGTGCAGGTTGCCCATGCCGAAATCGTCGGCGACGCTTGATAGCGCCTGCAAGTCGCGCCAGTGGCGGCGCGACCACCAGCCGATCGGCACCAGCAGGAACAGGGCAATCACGCCGAAGCGGATCGCCTCCATCGCCAGCGCGCGGCCGATGTCGATCGGCAGGCGCTGCGCGTGGATCACGTCGTCCCCGCTGCCGACGTAGCGCGCGCCCGTCAGATCGACGCGGCGGTAGAACGACTTGCCCGCGGTGTCGACCACGATCGCGCCGCGCTCGAGCCGCGCGCGTTGCGACGCCGGCAGCGCGGCCAGCGCCGCGCGCAGCGGCACCAGCTCGAACGTGGCGGTCGATACTTCCCGTACCTTGTTGAGCCGCGCCAGCCATTCGTCGGCCGGGGCCTGATCGATGTACTGCTCGAGCAGGAAGACCTGGCCGGTGGCCTGGCGCAGCGCGATCTCGTCGAGCGGGTCGCCGAACAGCGCGCTGAAGCTGGCGTAGACGACCACGGTGCCCAGGCTGATCGCCAGCAGCACCAGCAGCGCGAAGCGCGGGAAAATCCGGTTCATTCCCAGGCCGAAGGGCTCAACAGGTAGCCTTCGCCCCAGACGGTCTTGATGCGCTCGCAGGCGCCGTCGTCGAACTTGCGGCGCAGGCGCGAGACGCAGTTGTCGATGCTGCGATCGAGGCCGTCGAACTCGATGCCGCGCATCTTGATCAGGATCTCGTTGCGCGACAGGACCTTGCCGGCGGCCTCCGCCAGGACCAAAAACAGTTTGAATTCGGCGCTGTTCATGGCCACCTCGCGCCCGCGCCAGAACACGGCGCGGTCGGCGCGCGCGATGCGCAGCGCGCCGACGACGACGTCGTTGCCGGCCGGCGCGCTGCCGCGCCGCTGCAACGCGCGCAGGCGCGCCAGCAGCACGCGCGGCTGGATTGGTTTGTTGACGTAGTCGTCGGCGCCCTGTTCGAGGCAGGAGACCTCGTCGAACATGTCCTCGCGCGCTGTCAGCACCAGGATCGGCACGGCGCTCACCTGGCGCAGCTGGCGGCACACCACCATGCCATCGATGCCGGGCAGGGTCAGGTCGAGGATCACGAGATCCGGCTTGGTGGCGGCGAAGCGCTCGAGCGCGCGGTCGCCGCGGCCGACCACGTCGACCGCGTAGTCGAATTGGCCGAGGTATTCCCCGACCAGCGCGGCCAGCCGCGCATCGTCCTCCACCAGCATCACTTGCTGCATTCGCCCTCCGTTTTGAACAGCATTGTAGCGGCACGCGGCGCGAATGTGGCGAATTAGGCAATCCGCTACAGATTCGTACACTTCTTATACAAACGCGTCCTACAAATTGACGACAATTGGCAGACACTCCGGGGAGGATTTCGGCGGCGGCGGGTTCTAACATTCGAGGCTCTTACCTCAACCCGGAAAACCACCATGAAAAAACTCTTCGTCAGCGCCGCCCTGGCCACCGCAATTGCCACCACCTTCGCCCCGTTCGCGCAGGCGGAGGATTTATACGTCGGCGCCAATATCGCCGGCGGTCTCGATGGCCATGTCGACGTCACCAAAGGCGCGACGACGACGCGGCACGACGCCGCCGGCAAGCAGCGTCCGATCGGCCTGTACGCCGGCTACGTGCTCACGCCCGGTTGGGCGCTGGAGGCGGGCTACGGCGGCTCGGGCGGATCGACCGACTACGACCTCGACGCCCTGGGGCGGCTGCGCCTGCGCACCAGCATGGCCTATGTGGCGGCGCGGGCCGAGTGGAAGTTGGGCGGGGACTGGGCCCTGTACGGCAAGGCCGGCGTGGCGCAGGGGCGGCTCAAGCTCGATTTGAGCGGCGACGGCGGCCACGCGGGGGAGCGGGTCCACAAGAACGGCGCCTACCTGGCCGTGGGCGGGGCCTGGTTCGTGACGCCGAACGTGTCGCTGCAGCTTGAACTGGAACATACGGACAAAATCAAACACGAAGGGCTGACGGCGAAGATGGACAAGTTATCGCTGGGCGCGCGCTTCGGCTTTTAAGGAAAACATGCACAAGCTGTCCCCGATATTGGCGTTGGCGTGCCTGGCCGCGTTGCCGGTCCGGGCCGAGGAGAAGGCCGTCGGCATGATGCCCGACGGTAGCTCCGACATGTACGTCGGCCTGGCCGCCGTCAAGCGCTCGTCGCCGGCCGACGGCGAGGAGCGTTCGACGGCGCTGCGCCCGCTGTTGCAGGTCCAGTGGAGCAACGGTATCTTCGTCTCGGCCACCGGCGCCGCCGGCTGGCATTTGTCCGGCACGCCCGGCGTCGAATACGGACCGCTGCTGCTCGACAGCGGCTCGCGCGACCCCGGCGACAGCCGCCGCCTGGCGCGCACCCACCCGATCAAAGGGTCGTGGGATGCGGGCGGATTCTATAACCACTACGTCGGCCACCAGGTGCGGCTGCTGTCGTCGCTGGTCTACGACACCAGCGCCGCCGGCTTGAAGGGCAACGTCGGCCTGCAAAAGACGCTGCCGGCGCTGGCGCCGCACCACACGGTTTCGCTGTCGGTCGGCGCGACGCTGGCCGGCGCCGCCGTCATGCGCGAACGCTACGAGGTGTTCGGCGCCTATCGGCCCGGCGGCGGCGTGATGGCGTTCAACGCCGGCGTCAACTGGAACTGGGAGTTGAGCAGCCGCTGGTTGATCAACAGCGCGGCGACGGGCACGCGCCTCGGCGCGCCGGCGGCCGGCAGCCCGATCGTCGACCGCCGCGATTTTGTCACCTGGTCGAGCGGCCTGGCCTACCGGTTCTAGCACGCCATGCTTAGACTTCTCCTGCTTTGGCTGGCCCTGGCCCCGGCGTGCGCGCTGGCGCAGCAGGGTGCCGACTGGATCAGCTACCGCGACGCCTACCGGCAGATGATCTGGTTCGAGAAGTACGGCAAGCCGAAGCAGTTTTTACAAAACCACCTGCGCGTGCGGCCGCGCGACGCAGCCGCTTCCACGGACGGCTTGCGCCTCACGCTCAACGCCAAGGGCGCGCGCCTCGACCTGCCGCTCGACGCGCTCGGGCGCGCCGTGTTCCCGTTCTCCAAGGCCGCCTACGACGACAACGCCGAGCTGGAATTGAACCGCAAGGCCGGCCAGTTCGCCTTCGGGCCATGGGTGTCGATCGTCACGCGCGCCGACGGCGTCTATCCTGTCGCCGACCTGCTGGCCGCCTGCGAGCAGCTCGCCGCCTACCTGCGCCACGCCGGCGCCCCGGGCGGCAAAAGCTGCGCCGGCGTGCAGTTCTCGTACGCCAAAGGCGACGCCGCGCAGGTGCGGGTGGCGCGCGGCGCCGGCGCCACGCTGGCGCTGGCCGGCGCCGACGGCCCGGCCTTCCCCGGCGACGCGGCGGCCGGTTTCCGTGTCTTCGTCTACCGCTTCGCCGTGTTCGCCGACGGCGTCCAGGTAGTAACGAGCAGCACGCCGCTGGCCATCGCGGCGCTGCTCGAATAGCGCCGCCGGCGGCCCATGACGCATCACGCGCCGCGTGCCAATCTGCCGCATGGTTGCCGGGCCGGCGATCGCGGTGTATGCTGGTTTTCAGGCGTGGAACGAGGGGGACTAATTGCTTGATTACTGGGACATCACAGCGCGCCTGGCCGTCGCGCTGCTATTGGGCTGCGTGATCGGGCTCGAACGCAACCTGCACGGCAAACCGACCGGCATGAAGACGCTCGGCCTGGTCGCGCTGGGCGCCGCGCTGGTGACCATGGCCAGCATGGAGTTCGCGCCGTTCGACGGCCAGTACAGCCGCGAGGCGTTGAGCCGGGTGATCCAGGGCGTGATCACCGGGATCGGCTTTCTCGGCGCCGGAGTGATTGTGCTAGACAGCCGCGCCGCCAAGGTCAAAGGCTTGACCACGGCCGCCTCGATCTGGCTCACCGCCGGCATCGGCATCCTGTGCGGCATGGGCGCGTGGCGCGTGGCGGGCATCGCCATGCTGCTGGCGATGCTGCTGTTTTTGCTGGGCCACCCGTTGGAGCGCTGGCTGCACCGGCGCTGGCTGGCAAAAGAAGAAAGCGAGCGCACCGAGATCGACCTGCACGATTGATCGGTGCCGGGCCGGCGACGGCGCCGCTATGGCCGGTCAGTGCGCCGCCGGCGCGGCCAGGCCGCCGTTCAGCAGCAGCAGCAATCCCGCCTCCAGATCGGTCGCGAAGTCATACCGCAGCGGTCGCAGGTCCTGCAGCTCCAGCACGCCGGCCAGCGCCGCGGCCGGGTTGGCAAGTGGCCACAGGCCGATCATCAGCGCAATGGTCAGCCGCATGAATTGCACATAGGCGGCGAACGGCAGCGCCGGCGCCAGTTTGTGCAGCCGCTCGGCCACGCCCGCGATCAACTCCAGCGAATTGCGCTTGAATTGCGTCAGCCGCTCCGACGAGACGTTGCGCTCGATGATGGACGGCAGAATGCTGAACAGCCTGCACATCAGCGGGCGGGCCACGCAGGCGCGGGCGAAGTCGCGCGCGATGCGCGCCGGCGTGACCGCCGTGGCGCAGCCGAGCCGCACGGCCAGGTCGGCGCTCCACTGCGCCGTTTCCTCCTCCAGCAGGGCCAACAGCAGCGCCTCGCGGTTCTCGAAGTACCGGTACACATTCGACTTGGTCATGCACGCCTGGCGCGCCAGCTCGTTGAGGCCCAGGTCGCTCACCTCCATGCCGCCGCGCAAAGCCATCCTGGCCGTCTCCAGCAAATGCAGGCGGCGCTCCTCCTTTTGCTCCGGACGGCGGGCCCGTTGGAAGGGTTCTGGGGTTGTCATAAAGATCAATGGATAAAAAGTAGCGAATGGCGCCACTGTAGCGGGTGCGACAGCGGTTGACAAGAGACCAGTGGTCTTATATATTGAAGACCACTGGTTCTTTATCTATTGAATTCTTCCCGGAGCACAATATGCCTACCCCACTCATGGTTCGTTCGGAATTGCTCAAGCTCGACTTGCGCGGCAAGACCTATGTCGTCACCGGCGCCAATTCCGGCATCGGCCTGGTCACCGCCCAACAACTGGCCAGGCAGGGCGCCACCGTCGTCATGGGCGTGCGCCGCGTCAGGGAGGGCCAGCGCGTGGCCGCCGAGATGGGCCGCGAGACGGCATCGGCCAAGCCGTTCGTCTATCAGCTCGAGCTGGACGATCTGGCGTCGGTGCGCGCCTTCGCCGCCGAGGTCAAGCGCCACCATCCGACCCTGCAAGGCCTGGTCAACAACGCCGGCGTGATGAAAACGCCGTTCGGCCACACCAAGGATGGTTTCGAGACCCAGTTCGGCGTCAACCATCTGGGGCACTTCCTGCTCACCAATCTGCTGACCGACGCCTTGAAGGCCGGGGCGCCGTCGCGCGTGGTCAACCTGTCGAGCTATTTCCACGAGGAGGCGATGGGGCGCAAGGGCGCGATCCACTTCGACGACTTGAACTATCACCGCCGTCCGTTCGACACGTGGGAGGCCTACGCCCAATCGAAGCTGGCCAACCTGCTGCATGCGCGGGAGCTGGCGCGCCGCTTGGCCGGCACCGGCGTCATCGCCGCTAGCGTCAATCCCGGCTTCGTGCGCACCAACCTGTTGAAGGTGCCGCTGCCGATGTGGCTCCAGCGTCTGCTGGTGATCCCGGTGCTGCGCGCGGCCGGCTTGATCGAGCCGTGGGAGGGCGCGCAGGCGACGCTGCACGCGCTGCTGGCGCCGGAGGTGGCGCAACACTCGGGCGCCTATTACAGCCAGATCGCCCGATACAAGGACAAGGCCTCGCGCGCCGGCGGCTGGCCGCTGCGTTCGCCCAACCCGGTGGCGCACGACGACGCCATCGCCGCGCGCCTGTGGGACGCCAGCGAGGCGTTGGTGCGGCCGAAATAAACACCGCCGCCACCCCGCCGCCGCGCAGGGCCGCCGTCAGCCCGCGACGATCTTGCGGTTGGCCGCGCCGGGCAGCATGCGCAGCGTCTTGCCGACCGAGGCGCTGTAGGTCTTGGAGGCGATGGTGTCGACATAGCGGTATTCGGCGCGCGTCTCGGTCGGCGTGACCGTCAGCACGACGAAGCCGCGCAACGACGTCTCGGCGTATTGCAACGGTCCGATCAACTGCTCCATGCCGCCGGCCACCGTGGCCGGCGCCGCGCCCGGGAAGTAGCTCTCGAAGCCGGGCGAGGTCACCGACGGCACGCCGAATTCGACGCCGACGGCCTGGCCGTTGGTGTCGGCCAAGTCGCTGGCCCAGGCGTTGTGGGTGTCGCCGGCCAGCACCACCAAATTTTTGTTGAGCGCGTGCGACATATTGAGCACCGTCTCGCGCGCGGCGGCGTAGCCGTCCCACGCGTCGAGGTTGTACGGCACCGTTGGCGCGGCCAGCTGCTGCTTTTCGGTCTCGGTCAACGCCACGCCGGCGCGCACCTTGGCGGCGATGCCGAGGTAGGTCGGGTAGCCGACGGTGCCCAGCACCATCGGCGCCGGCAGCATCATGCGCGCCATCAGCACTTGCTGGCCGAGGATCTGCCAGGTGGCGCCCGATTTGCTCATCTGGCCTTGCAGCCACGTGGTCTGCTCGGCGCCCATCAACTGGCGCGACGGGTTCGACACGTCGGCGGCGAAGGCGGCGCCGTTGAAGCTCTTGTCGGCGCCGACGTAGCTGGCGAAGGCCAGCTGCTTGTCGCGGCCGATGACGCGGGTGTCGAGCATGTGCAGCGACAGCAGGTTGCCGAAGTCGAAGGAGCGGTAGATGCGGTCCGGGCGCGAAGCGTCCGGCACGCGGATCGGCATCCATTCGTGGTAGGCCTGGATCGCCATCTTGCGCCGCGCCGACCACAGGCCCTCGGTGAGCGGGTCGTGGTTTTCCGCGCCGTCGCGCCAGGTGTCGTTCGACAGCTCGTGGTCGTCCCACACGGCGATGAACGGGATGCGCGCGTGCACCGCCTGCAGGTCCGGATCGGTGCGGTACTGCTGGTAGCGGCGGCGGTAGTCGGTCAGGGTGATGATCTCGGTGGCCGGCTGCGACACGCGGTTGAGCGTGGCGGCGTTCTGCGACGCGTAGCCGCCGGCGGCGTACTCGTAGATGTAGTCGCCCAGGTGCAGGCCGACGTCGATGTCGTCGAATTTGGCGGCGTCGCCGTAGACGTTGAAGTAGCCGGCCGGGTAGTTCGAGCAGCTGAAGACGGCCAAGCGCGCGCGCGCGACGGCGCCCGTCGGCAGCGTTTTGGTGCGGCCCACCGGCGAGGTCACACCCTGGCACTGGAAGCGGTAATAGTAGGCGCGGTTGGCCGCCAGGCCGGTGGCGTCGACCTTGACGGTGAAGTCGGCGGCGGCGCCGGCGCGGGCCGTGCCCGAGGCCACGGTTTTGGTGAAGGCGCTGTCCTCGGCGACGATCCAGCCGACGTCAAGGTCGTCGGCGCCGGCCGGCGCCGTCACGCGCGTCCACAGGATCACGCGGTCGGCCAACGGGTCGCCGCTGGCCACGCCGTGCTCGAACGTGACCGGCTGGAACGCGCCATCGCCGCCGCCGCAGGCGGTCAGCGAAATGGCGGCGGTGCCGAGGGAGAAGTGGCGGATGAACTGGCGGCGCGAATTGGAAAGGGTCATGGTGGGCATGTTGCCGAAAGTGAAAGACGGCGTATCGTAATCGGCGCGCATGACGCTCTGATGACATCGCCGGCCCCAGGCGGCATTTGCCGGATGACAGCGTTTCATTTGCTGTTCATACTGGACCGACAATCATCCATGGAGAATCGCATGCCCCACCGCCCGCTCGTTGCGCTCACCGCCCTGACGCTAGGCCTGGCCCATCCTTGTAGCCGCGCGGCGGCGGCGCCGGCGCCCGCTGCGCTGGCCGAGGCCGTGTGCACGGCGGCCGGCCAGGCGGTCGACGACAAAGGATTCTTGCGCCTGGGCGGCATCGAGCAGTGGGTGCGGATCAAGGGCGCCAGTTGCGCCGCGCCCGTGATCGTGGTGGTCCATGGTGGCCCGGGCAACCCCAACACGCCGTTCGCCGACAGCCTGTTCAAGGCTTGGGAAAAGGACTACACCATCGTCCAGTGGGACCAGCGCGGCGCCGGCATGACGTTCGGCCGCAACCCGGTGACCGACGACGAGCCGCTGGTGATCGAGCGCCTGCGCGACGACGGCGTCGAGCTGGCGCGTTACGTGGCGCGGCGCTACGGCAAGCGGCAGGTGATCTTGATGGGTGGCTCGTGGGGCTCGGTGGTCGGGCTGTACATGGCCAAATCGAACCCCGAACTGTTCTGCGGCTACATCGGCACCGCGCAAGTGGTCGACGGCGTCGGCCAGCGCGCCAGCTATGACGCCACGCTGGCGCTGGCGCGCGCGGCCGGCGACGCCGACTCGGTCGCCAGGCTCGAGGCGCTGGGGCCGCCGCCGTGGGCCAATCCGCGCAACCCCGGCATCCTGCGCCGGGTGATGCGCAAGCAGGAGGCGCGGCGCACGGAGCCGGCGCCGAAGGCGTGGTGGGTGATCGCGCCGGAATACACAACCGCCAAGGCCGAAGCCGACTACACGGCCGGCGAGGACTACTCGTGGCTGCAGTTCGTCGGCGCGCAAGGCCGGGGGCTCAACGCCAGCATCGACATGTACAAGCTGGGGCCGAAGTTCGACCTGCCGTTCTACATGGTGCAGGGGCAGGAGGACTTGTTGACGATGCCGGCGCCGGGCAAGCGCTATTTCGACTTTGTCGAGGCGCCGCGCAAGGAGTACGTGCTGGTGCCGCGCGCCGGGCACGATCCGAACCAGCCGGTGCTCGACGCGCAATACCGGCTACTCAAGGAGCGGATCGGCGACTGCCGCTGAAAGCGGCCGTCGTCGCCGCGCCGCCTAGTTGCCCGGTTTGAGATGGCGGCCGAGGAACTCGCGCATGTAGGCGCCGATGGCCGCGCTATCCTCCTCGAGCGCGAAGTGGCCGGTGTCGAGCAGGTGCAGCTCGGCTTTGGGCAGGTCGCGCAGGTAGGGATGGGCGCCGGCGGGCGGGAAGATCTTATCGTTCTTGCCCCACACGATCAGCATCGGCGGCTGGTGTTTGCGGAAGTAGGCCTGCCAGGCCGGATAGCGGCCCGGATTGGTGCCGTAGCTGTAGAACATCTCCAGCTGGATCTCCTTGTTGCCCGGCCGGTCCAGATAGGCCTGGTCGACGGTCCAGGCGTCCGGGCTGACGCGTTCGAGGTCGCGCGCGCCCTCGGTGTACTGCCATTTGGTGCCGGACAGCTCGAGCAGCGGACGCAGTTTGGACGCCTTGGCCTCGGTCTTATCCTTCCAATACAATTTGACTGGCGCCCAGAACTCGTTGTCGAGGCCCTCGTCGTAGGCGTTGCCGTTCTGGACGACGATCGCCGTCACGCGCTCCGGATGGGCGGCGGCGAGGCGGTAGCCGATCGGCGCGCCGTAGTCCTGCACATACAGGGCGTAGCGCGAGATGCCGACGGCCGTGGTGAACTTGTCGATGACGTTGGCCAGGTTGTCGAAGCTATAGCTGAACTGCTTCATCGGCGGCATATCGCTCTGGCCGTAGCCGGGATAGTCGGGCGCGATCACGTGGTAGCGGTCGGCCAGCAGGGGAATGAGGTTGCGGAACATCTGCGACGAGGTGGGAAAGCCGTGCAGCAGCAACAGCGTGGGCGCGTTCTTCGGCCCGGCCTCGCGGTAGAACACGTTGACGCCGTCGACCTTGACGGTGCGGTAGCTGACGGCGGCGGTGCTGGCGGTGTTGGTGGCGTTGGCGGCCTTGGCCGGCGCGGCCGGCGTAGCGCTGGCGGCGGGCGCCGCGTGCAGGGCCAGCGCCAATCCGACGGCGGCGGCGACGCGGAAGAGGGGAAGGGTGTTCGACATGATCGGTCCTTTTTTGCATCGGGGTGTGGAAAATGAAGACGGTGTCACCGTCGACGGCGGCGCGGGCGCGCCGGTGGGGACCATTCTAGGGACGGGCCGCCGGCGCCAGAACGGCGCGGCGGTCAATTCACCATTGCGCCGCCCGCAACAGCGGCACTGGCGTCTCCGGCAGCTGGCGAGGCCAATGCAAACGCGTTGGAGAAATGAAAACGCCCCGCAAGCCTGGTGACGTGCGGGGCGCGACATGCAGCGATTTGTCGCCGGCTTAGCCGGCCAGCTTGGCTTTCAGCAGCTCGGTCAGCTGCGCCGGGTTGGCCTTGCCGCGCGACGCTTTCATCGCCTGGCCGATCAGCGCGTTGAGCGCCGCTTCCTTGCCGGCGCGGTATTGCTCTACCGACTTGGCGTTGGCGGCGATGACGTCGTTGACGATCGCCTCCAGCGCGCCCGTGTCCGAGATCTGCTTGAGGCCTTTCGCTTCGATCACCGTGTCGACCAGGTTTTCATCCGAGGACTTCGCTTCCCACATGCCGGCGAATACTTCCTTGGCCGCCTTGTTCGAGATCGTGCCGTCGGCGATGCGCTTGAGCAGCGCGGCCAGCTGCGCGGCCGACACCGGCGAATCGTCCAGGTCCACGCCTTCGCGGTTCAGGGTCGACGAGACGTCGCCCATCAGCCAGTTGGCGGCGGCCTTGGCGTTCTCCTTGCCGGCTTTTTCCACCACGGCGACGAAGTAGGTCGCCATCGATTTGGACGCCGTCAGCACCAGCGAGTCGTATTCCGGCAGCGCGTACTCGCTGACGAAACGCGCGCGCATGGCCGCCGGCAGCTCCGGCATGGAAGCCTTAACGCTCGAGATCCATGCGTCCGAGATCACCAGCGGCGGCAGGTCCGGGTCCGGGAAGTAGCGGTAGTCCTGCGCGTCTTCCTTGCTGCGCATCTCGCGCGTCTCCTTGCGGTCCGGGTCGTACAGGCGCGTGGCCTGCACGACCTTGCCGCCGTCCTCGATCAATTCGATCTGGCGCCGCACTTCGACGTGCACCGCCTCCTCGATGAAGCGGAACGAGTTGAGGTTCTTGATCTCGCAACGGGTGCCGTATTCCTTCTGGCCCTTGGGGCGCACCGAGACGTTGACGTCGCAGCGGAACGAGCCTTCCTGCATGTTGCCGTCGCAGACGCCGAGCCACATCACCAGCGAGTGCAGCGCCTTGGCGTAGGCCACCGCCTCGGCGGCGCTGCGGATCTCCGGCTCGGAGACGATTTCGAGCAGCGGCGTGCCGGCGCGGTTCAAGTCGATGCCGCTCATGCCGGCGTAGTCCTCGTGCAGCGATTTGCCGGCGTCTTCTTCCAGGTGCGCGCGCGTGAGGTTGACGGTCTTGGTGACGAATTCGCCGTCCTTCTCGTAGCCGAACGTCAGCGAGCCGCCGATGACCACCGGGTCTTCGAATTGGCTGATCTGGTAACCCTTGGGCAGGTCCGGATAGAAGTAGTTTTTGCGGGCGAAGATCGACGCCGGCGCGATTTTGGCGCCGACGGCCAGGCCGAAGCGGATCGCGCGGTCGACCGCCTGCTTGTTCATCACCGGCAGCACGCCGGGCAGCGCCAGGTCCACCGGACTGGCTTGCGTGTTCGGCTCGGCGCCGAACTTGATCGGCGAGCCGCTGAAGATTTTTGATTCGGTCGTGAGCTGCACGTGGTTCTCAAGACCGATGACGACTTCCCATTCCATATGATTCTCGCTCTGTTCTATGTTAGATGCCGGCCGGAGCGCGGGTGTGCCAGTCGGTCGCCAGTTGGTACTGGTGGGCGACGTTGAGCAGCTTCGCTTCGCCGAAATGCTTGCCGATGATTTGCAGGCCCACCGGGCGGTTGGCGTTCTTCTCGCCTTGTCCGAAGCCGCACGGGATCGACATGCCGGGCAGGCCGGCCAGGCTGGTCGAGAGGGTGAAGATGTCGGCCAGGTAGGCGGCCACCGGGTCGTCGGACTTGTCGCCCAGGTCCCAGGCGACGGTCGGCGCCACGGGGCCCATGATGACGTCGCACACGGCGTTCGGGCCGCTGAGCACCGCTTCGAAGTCTTGCGCGATCAGGCGGCGGATCTTTTGCGCCTTGAGGTAATAGGCGTCGTAGTAGCCGTGGCACAGCACATAGGTGCCGACCATGATACGGCGCTTGACCTCGGCGCCGAAGCCTTCGGCGCGGGTCTTGCGGTACATGTCCGACAGGTCCTTGTACTCGGCGGCGCGGTGGCCGTAGCGCACGCCGTCAAAGCGCGACAGGTTCGACGACGCCTCGGCCGGGGCGATCATGTAGTAGGCCGGGATCGACAGCGCGGTGTTCGGCAGCGAAATGTCGACCAACTGCGCGCCCAGGGCCACGTACTGCGCCAGCGCGGCGCGCACGGCCGCTTCCACGTCGGCCGCCAGGCCTTCGCCGAAGTATTCCTTCGGCACGCCGATGCGCAAGCCCGTCAACGGCTGGCCCAGTTCGCGCGTGTAGTCCTCGTCGACGCCGCCCAGTTCGGGCGTGAGCGAGGTCGAGTCGCGCTCGTCGAAGCCGGCCATGGCGTTGAGCAGCAGCGCGCAGTCCTCGGCCGTCTGCGCCATCGGGCCGCCCTGGTCGAGCGAGGAGGCGAAGGCGATCATGCCGAAGCGCGACACGCGGCCATAGGTCGGCTTGATGCCGGTGATGCCGCAGAACGCGGCCGGCTGGCGGATCGAGCCGCCGGTGTCGGTGCCGGTGACGGCCGGCGCCAGGCGCGCGGCGACGGCGGCGGCCGAGCCGCCCGACGAGCCGCCCGGCACGGCCGTCTTGTCCCACGGGTTCTTGACCGGGCCGAAGGCCGAGTTCTCGTTGGCCGAGCCCATGGCGAATTCGTCGCAGTTCAATTTGCCCAGCGTGACCATGCCGGCCGCGCGGAACTTCTCGACGACGGTGGCGTCGAACGGGCTGACGTAGTTGGCCAGCATCTTCGAGCCGGCCGTCGAGCGCCAGTCGCGCGTGACGAAGATGTCCTTGTGGGCGATCGGCACGCCCGTCAGCGCGGTGGCGGTGCCGGCGGCGATGCGCGCGTCGGCCTCGGCGGCCTGCGCCAGGGTCAGGGCGCGGTCGACGTGCAGGAAGGCGTTCAGGTCGCTTTTCTCGATGCGGTCGAGGAAGTGCGTGGCCAGCTCTGTGGCGGTGACGGCTTTGCTCTGCAGGAGCGCGGACAGCTCTTTAAGGGTTTTGGTGTGCATGGCGGTTCAATTCAATTCGGTGGTGAGCGAGGTGCGGTGTCGGTGCGGGCGCGGCCGGCTTATTCGATCACTTTCGGCACCAGGTACAAGCCATCCTGTGTCTTGGGCGCGACGGCCTGGTAGTCCGCGCGGCGATTGGCCTCGGTGGCCGCGTCCTCGCGCAGGCGCAGGGCGATGTTGTCCATGTGCGCCGCCAGCGGGTGGCTCAGCGGGGCGACGCCGTCGGTGTCGACCGCCTGCATCTGTTCGGCCAGCGCGAAAATGCCGTTGAGCTGCTCGAGCGCGGTGGCGCTTTGCTGCTCGTTCATCTCGAGTTGGGCCAGTTTGGCGATGCGTGTTACGTCGGATAAGGTCAGGGACATAGCGAATGGCGCGGACGGGCCGCGCGGGGTTTAATTGTTACATTGATAAAAAACTTGAAGTTGGGCCTAATCGCCGGCAAAAGCTGATGATTGCCGCTTAACTTGCAAGCTGGGCCGATACACCTTTGGGTGGATTTTCGGCAAATCGCATTCAAATTATAAGGTAGAATGGCGGGTTGATGCGTTGCCGGGGCTGAATCATTGCTGCCGCCGCTCACCACAGGACATCTTTCACCAGCTTACGCGCACCCAGTAGCGCCACAGGACACACATGTTTGGTTTTTTACGCAGGTACATCTCCACCGATCTGGCCATCGATTTGGGCACGGCCAACACCTTGATTTACGTACGCGGCCAGGGCATCGTTCTGGATGAGCCATCGGTCGTCGCGATCCGCCAGGAAGGCGGCCCCAACGGCAAGAAGACGATCCAGGCGGTCGGCAAGGAAGCCAAGCAAATGCTGGGCAAGGTCCCCGGCAACATCGAGGCGATCCGCCCGATGAAGGATGGCGTGATCGCCGACTTCACCGTCACCGAGCAAATGCTCAAGCAGTTCATCCGCATGGTGCACGACTCCAAATTCTTCCGTCCGTCCCCGCGCATCATCATTTGCGTGCCGTGCGGCTCGACCCAGGTCGAGCGCCGCGCGATCCGCGAATCGGCCCTCGGCGCCGGCGCCTCGCAGGTGTACCTGATCGAGGAGCCGATGGCCGCGGCCATCGGCGCCGGCCTGCCGGTGTCGGACGCGACCGGCTCGATGGTGGTCGACATCGGCGGCGGCACCACCGAGGTGGGCATCATCTCGCTCGGCGGCATGGTCTACAAGGGCTCCGTGCGCGTCGGCGGCGACAAGTTCGACGAGGCCATCGTCAACTACATCCGCCGCAACTACGGCATGCTGATCGGCGAGCAGACCGCCGAGGCGATCAAGAAGGCCATCGGTTCGGCCTTCCCGGGCTCGGAAGTGAAGGAAATGGAAGTCAAGGGCCGCAACCTGTCCGAGGGCATTCCGCGCTCGTTTACGATTTCGTCCAACGAGATCCTCGAGGCGCTGACCGATCCGCTCAATAACATCGTCTCGGCCGTCAAGAACGCGCTGGAGCAGACCCCGCCCGAACTGGGCGCCGACATCGCCGAAAAAGGCATGATGCTGACCGGCGGCGGCGCGCTGCTGCGCGACCTGGACCGCCTGCTGATGGAGGAAACCGGCCTGCCGGTGCTCGTCGCGGAGGACCCGCTGACCTGCGTGGTGCGCGGGTCGGGCATGGCGCTGGAGCGGATGGACCAACTGGGCTCGATCTTCTCCTACGAATGATCAAGACGGGGCCGCCAAACAGCGGCCCCGGTGCTTTGGGTGAGTTGACAGTCTCGTTGGCGCGGGAGCGCCGGATTATTGGAAGTCATGGAATACAGTCCTCCGCCACTTTTCAAGCAAGGCGCTTCGGCCCGGGTCAAGATGACGGTGTTCGCGTGCATATCGATTGCACTGCTGCTGGTCGACGCGCGCATGCACACGCTGTCGACCGTGCGCCAGGTCGCCGGTACCGTGCTCTATCCGCTGCAAATGGTCGCGCTGCTGCCGCGCGACGCCATCTACGGCGTCGGCGATTATTTTTCGACCTTGTCGTCGATGAAAAAGCAGGTCAATGAGCTCAAACGCCAGCAGATCGCCGACGCCCAGGCGCTGCAGCAGGCGCAGTTGCGCACCGTCGAGAACAACCAGCTGCGCAAGCTGATAGGCGCGCGCGAGCAACTGCCCGTCAAGTCGATGCTCGCCGAGGTGCTGTACGACGCGCGCGACGCCAACAGCCGCAAGATCATCCTCGACCGCGGCATCAAGAGCGACGTCATGCTCGGCATGCCGGTGATCGACAACCAGGGCGTGGTCGGGCAGGTGACGCGGGTATTCCCGTTCACCTCCGAGGTCACGCTGCTGACCGACAAGGAGCAGGCCATACCCGTCCAGCTGCTGCGCAACGGCTTGCGCAGCGTCGCCTATGGACGCGGCAAGGCCGGCGCGCTGGAGCTGCGCTTCACCGCGCCCAACGCCGACATCCAGGTCGGCGACATCGTCGTCACCTCGGGCCTGGACGGCATCTATCCGGCCGGCCTGGCCGTGGCGCGCGTGACGCAGGTGGAAAACAGCGCCGGCGGCTCGTTCGGCGGCGTGATCTGCCAGCCGCTGGCCGGCGTGGCCAACAACACCCAGCTCTTGATCCTGACGTCGACGCCGGACCTGCCTCCGCGTCCGCCGGAGGAGGAGCCGCGCACGCTCAAGAAGGGCAACAACAAGATGGCGCCGGTGAAGGATCCGGCCAAGGACGGCGCGGACGGCCAGGCAGCCGCCGGGGCCAACGCCGCCAACAACGCGGCCGCCAACGCCGCGCCGGGCCTGATGCCGGTGATGCCACCGCCACTGCCGCCGAAGCCCGATGCCGCCACCGCGCCGGCGGGAGCCGCCGCCACGACCGTCCCCGCGCATGGCGCCGGCACGGCCGTCAAGCCATCGACCACCGGCACCCCGCCCGCCGCCGGCGCGCCGGCGGCGACAGGCGCCGCGCCCGCGGCCACCAACACCGGCGGTTCCACGAGCACCGCGCCTCGCGCCGCCACCGTCGCTGGCGCCGG
>CAUPRW010000060.1:0-35984 GCA_963513825.1 uncultured Duganella sp. | reverse complement strand
GGTTGCCGCCACGCCAGCCGGTACGATCCCGACTGGCTCTACCGCAGTCGCGCCGCCAGCGGTTGGATCAACGGCAACCTTGCCCGCGCCGCAGGCCCCGTCCCCAGCTAGCCAGTCACCGCGCAACACCGACCGCGAGCCAGGGTGGGACTTACCAGAGCGCAGAAAATTCCGCTATCGGCTGGAAGACGTCGCCTATTAATTCAGCAAAAATCCGACTGCGATGATCAAGGAACGTCGGCTTTTGGCCGAAGCCGGAAGTTCGGCCAGTGTACGGCAACCGTTGCCTGTGTCGCAACAACTGGCCTGACGAGACGTTTTTAAAAGTAACCGTGGCACGCGGTCTGCACTAACTTGTCACAGTTTTCTTTTGCTGTGTCACCCGACCCGCCTGCCCGGGGCGAGCGCCCCGCCTCATTCGACTTAACGCGACAACCTGAACACCGACACCGCCTCGGCCAAATGATCGGCCTGCGTCTGCAACGCGGCCGCGGCGGCGGCGGCCTGCTCCACCAGCGCCGCGTTCTGCTGCGTGGTGCTGTCGATGCTGCCGATCGCCTGGTTGATCTGCTCGATGCCCAGCTCTTGCTCGCGGCTGGCGGTGGCGATATCGCCAACGATCGTATTGACGCGGCTGATCCCGGCGACGATCTCCTCCATCGTCCCGCCCGCCTGCCCGACCAGCACGCTGCCGGCCGCCACCTGCTCGACCGACGCGTCGATCAGCAGCTTGATCTCCTTGGCCGCCGAGTCCGACCGGTGCGCCAGGCTGCGCACCTCGGACGCCACCACCGCGAACCCGCGCCCCTGCTCGCCGGCGCGCGCCGCCTCGACGGCCGCGTTCAGCGCCAAAATATTGGTCTGGAACGCGATCCCCTCGATCACACCGATGATGTCGACGATCTTTTGCGACGAGGCGTTGATCGCCCCCATCGTCTCGACCACCTGCGACATCACCGCGCCGCCCTTGCCGGCCACCCGCGCGGCCGACGACGCCAGGCTGTTGGCCTCGCCCGCGTTGCTGGAATTTTGCTTCACCGCCGACGTCATCTGCTCCATCGACGAGGCCGTCTCCTCCAGCGAGCTGGCCTGCGACTCGGTGCGCGCCGACAAATCCATATTGCCGGCGGCGATCTCGCCCGACGCCAGGGCGATCGCGTCGGTGCCGCCGCGCACCTGGCTGACGATCTTGTGCAAGCTGGTGTTCATATCGGTCAACGCCCGCTTGAGCACGCCGGTCTCCGAAATATCGTCGGCGTCCAGCGCCAGTTGCCCCGACAAATCGCCCTGCGCCACGCGCTCGGCGAAACCGACCGCCTCGTTGAGCGGCCGCATGATCGAGCGCGTGATCAGTTGCCCGATCACCAGCGCCACCACCGCCGCCAACAGCGAAAAACCGATGATCTGGTAGCGCGAACTGGTCACCGCGCTGTCGCCGACCTCCTTGGCCGACTCGGAGTTTTTCTCGATCAGGTCGCTCAGCGCCGACATGCTTTTTTCCAGCGCGCGGAAGCTGTCCATGAAGGGGCCGAACTTGGCCTGCGCCGCGTCCTTGTTGGTCAGCGACAGCTCGACCATTTCCTCGGTGTTCTTCAGGTAACGCTCGACGTCGGGCCGCACCGTGTTGATCGCCGCGCGCACCTCGGCGTCGATGTCGGCCGCCTCCATGTCCTTGATACCCTTGCGGAACAAGGCCATGTGCTCGGCCAGATCCTCGCGCACGCCCTTGACCTCGGCGGGGTCGTTCTTCTCGGCCGCCAGGCGCGCGGCCAGCACGTCGGCGCGCAGCGCGTCGTGCATCATATCGGCCTGCAACTGGTCCTTCATCGCCGAGCCGTTGGTGCTGATCGCGCCGATGGCGCCATCGAGCACGCGCACCGCCAGGAAACCGACCACGCCGATCAGGCCGACGAACGCCAGCGTGACCACATTCGATAACAGCAAGCGCTGCCTGATCGTCAACCGCATAAGAACCCCTGTTTAAAACTTCATGGAAAGGCCGATGGTCCAGCTCCAGTCGGGCGTGCGGCTGTTGAGCCCGCGCGACAGCGCCGTATCGATTTGTACCGTGTTGGTCAGCAGGTAGGCGGCGCCGACGTCGAGCGTGCTGATGGTGCCGCCGTCGCGCGCGCGGGCGATCTTTTCGTCGGAGTATTCGACAAAGGTGCGCAGTTGCTCGGTCCAGCCCTTGCCCACCACGATGCCGAAGATGCCGGTGGTATGGCGCTCGCCATTGTCGTTGGGCAGCCACGCCAGGCCCGGCATGACGCCGAGCGACCAATCGTCGGCGAACTCCCACTCGGCGGCCAGCCGCAGCGAAGCGCCCTTGCCGGCCGCGCGGAACGGCGCCGAGCCGGTGTCGAGGTCGACGTGGGCCAGCACGCCCATCGATGGCGACGCGCCCTGCTCGTCGGCGATGTGCCATTTCACGCCGGCCGACACGTCGGCATAGCCGCTGTCGGTGGCGCGCGCGCCGCTGGCGAGGTCGGTGCTGGTGGCGCGCATGCGGCCGTCGGTCTCGAGCCGGATTTCCCACGCGTCCGAGATGCCGTAGCGCAGCAGGGTCGGCGTCGAGTACACTCTCTCCCGCACGCCGTCGGCCTTGTTGCGCTCGGCCGTGACGCTGGTCTCGATCTGGAAGCGCCCCTTGCCGACGACGTTGCTCGACTCGACGAAATCGGGCCGGTCGGTGGCGATTTCATCGTCGCCCGCGTGCGCCAATGCGGGCAAGATTAACATCAACGCAACAAGCTTTTTGCTAGCCATGTGTGGTCTCCATAGGAGCTATATTCTGGCTATCACCGTACCACATTGATTTAGATCAACGGTTGGTAAATTTCCACACGAACATATTTCACAGATGACTTCAATCGAGCAACTCAGTCCCGGCGAGATCGAATTTTTCCTCGCCTACCTCAACGACCACTTGTCTGACAACGGCCGCGCCGGCACCGGTTATTTTCAGCCGCTGTCGCGCGGCGCCTCGCACTTCCCCGCCGACAAGGCCGACGCCTTCCGCTCCGGCCTGCACATCGACGTCGGTGCGCCCGGCTGGCGCCGCGTGTGGGTCGCGCGCGACGCCGACGGCCGCATCGCCGGTCACGTCGATCTGCGCGCGCACGCCGAGCGCCACACCGCGCACCGCTGCCTGCTGGGCATGGGTGTCGACCGCGCGCATCGCAAGGCCGGGCTCGGCGGGCGGCTGCTCGCGCACGCGCAGCGCTGGGCCGGCGAATCGGCCGCGCTGGCGTGGATCGACCTGCAGGTGTTGTCGGCCAACGGCGCCGCCATCCATCTCTACCTGCGCCACGGCTTCCACAAGACGGGCGAGATCGCCGACATGTTCGAGCTCGACGGGCAATTGTTCGCCTACACCGGCATGAGCAAGCGCCTCGGCTAAACCAACGCCGCCAAATCGAGCGTTGGCATCATTCCGTAGGGCGGATTAGCGCTGCGCTAATCCGCCAAGCTCCGTCGGCGGCTCATGGCGGAGTACGCTGCGCTAATCCGCCCTACGAAAAATCAGGCACAAGGGGTGTCCGTTTCCGGACGATGGTGGGCGAAGCCGGGCAAGCCGGCGCCGCCGGCGTGTATCGAAAAACGCAGCCATCCCCTTGATTCCCAACGCTTATTTAAAACCACCCGGCATGGCATGGCGATTGCAATAGTAAAAGGACGATCACCTTTGCTAACGCATCCCATGGACCAGGCCCTCGACCCCAAGCTCATCGCCAAGCGCCGCCGCAACGCCGCGCTCGCCATCGCCGCGCTGCTGGCCACCTTGTGCGTCGGCGCCTGGGGCATCAACCGCGCCGTCAGTCCGAGCGTCGCCGCCGACGGCGTGACCATCGCCACCGTGCGCGTCGGCGACATCGCCAACACCATCAATGCCTCCGGCATCGTCATCCCGATCCACGAGGCGCTCGTCGCCAGCCCGATCCAGACCCGCGTGGCCCGGGTCGCCGCCAAGCTCGGCCAACAGGTCAAGGCCGGCGAACTGCTGCTCGAACTCGACAACCGCACCGTGCTGCTGGCCATCGACGCCCTCAACGAACAACTGGCGCAACAGCAAAACCGCATCCAGGCGCTCACGCTCGAGCTCGAACAGAAGCGCAAGGAACTGCTCAGCGCGATCGAATTGCTGGAACTCGACCTGCAAGCGACGCGCGTGCGCCTGGGCCGCTACCAGACCTTGCGCAAGGCCGGCGGCGTCTCGGCCGAGGATTTGCTCACGGCCGAACTGAACGTGCAGCGCAACGAAATCCAGCTGCGCCAGCGGCGCGAGCAAATCGAGGACAGCAAGCGCGCCACCTCCACCAACATCGACGGCGCGCGGCTGCAAAAAAACATCCTGCAAAAACAGCTGCGCGAACAACAGCAACTGCTGGCGCAAACCGAGGTGCGCGCACCGTTCACCGGCATGCTCACCTTCCTGCTGGCCGACGAGGGCGCCAGCCTGGCCACCGGCCAGCTGGTCGCCAGGGTGTCCGAATTGAACAACTACAAGGTCGAGGCCTCGCTGTCGGACTTCCACGCGCGCGCGCTCGCCGCCGGCCAGCCGGTGCTGGTCGAACAAGGCAACGTCCAGCTCAAGGGCGAGGTCCAGACCATCCTGCCGGAGATCCAGAACGGCACCGTCAAGCTGCTGGTGACCCTGGCCGACCCGCACCACGCCATGCTGCGCAACAAGCTGCGCGTCGAGGTCAACATCGTCACCGAGCAAAAGAAAAACGCCTTGCTGGCCGACAGCGGCCCCGCCTTCAACGGCCGCGGCCCGCAGGACATCTTTGTCGTGCGCGACGGCGTGGCCCGCAAGACCTCGCTCCAGATCGGCGCCAGCGACGGCAAGAGCGTCGAGATCGTCGCCGGCGCCCGCGCCGGCGACCGCCTCATCATTTCAGACACCCGCAACTACAAGGACCGCGACAGCATCCGCGTCGACTAAGCGTCCCCCATAGAGAAAGAAAGGCCCTCCATGATTCGCCTGAGCAAAGTAAGCAAAACCTACCAGACCGACAAGGTCGAAACGCTGGCCTTGAAGGACATCGACCTGCACGTCGAGAAGGCGGAATTCGTCTGCATCATGGGCCCGAGCGGCTGCGGCAAGAGCACGCTGCTCAACCTGATCGGCCTGCTCGACCACCCGGGCAGCGGCGCCATCCACGTGGCCGGCACGCCGGTGGCCTCGTACAAGGACAAATACGTCGCCAAGCTGCGCAACCAGACCTTTGGCTTCATCTTCCAGAGCTTCCACCTGATCAACGACCTGCGCGTGATCGACAACGTCGAGCTGCCGCTGTTGTACCGCAACGTCTCGACCAAGAAACGCCAGCGGCTGGCGCGCGAGGCGCTGGAAAAAGTCGGCCTCGGCGCCCGCATGGACCACTACCCCAACCAGCTGTCGGGCGGCCAGCAGCAGCGCGTGGCGATCGCCCGCGCCATCGTCGGCCAGCCGCAGGTGTTGCTGGCCGACGAGCCGACCGGCAACCTCGACAGCAAGATGGGCCAGGAGGTGATGGACATCCTGCTGCAGCTGCACAGCGAAGGCACGACCGTCATCATGGTCACCCACAACGAGCACGAGGCCAAAATGGCCGGGCGCATCGTGCGCGTGTTCGACGGCCAGCTGGTCGCGTAAGGGGTCCCCATGTTCAGAAATTACTTGCTGACGGCGTGGAAGGTGTTCCAGCACCGCAAGCTGTTCACGGCCATCAACCTGCTGTGTATCGTACTCACGCTGGTGGTGCTGATGGTGGTCACGGCGCTGCTGCAAACGGCCTTCTACCCCACCGGCGTCGAAGGCCGCGGCGAGCGCTTCGTGCAAATGCTGCTGATGCGCTCGGGCCATAGCGACCGACCCGGCTGGCGCAACGCCACCTTCGGCTACAAGATCATCGACCGCTACCTCAAGCCGATGCCGGGCGTCGAAGCGGTCTCGGCATCCTCGGTCCCGCAATCGGTGGCGGTCTACCAGGACGGCCGGGTCAGCGAGGTGATGCTGCGACGCACCGACGCCGAGTACTGGCGCATCCTCGACTTCCGCATCCTTTCCGGCCGGGTGCTCAACGCCGACGACCTCGAGCAGGGACGCTTCGTCGCCGTGATCAACCAGTCGACCGCGCGCAAGCTGTTCCCCGGCCAACCCTGGCTGAACCGGAAGTTCCTCGTCGGCGGCCAAACCTTCACCGTCGTCGGCGTGGTCGAGGACGCTCTGCAAGTCAACGCCTACGCCGACGTCTGGGCGCCGATTTCCACGCTGCCGTCGACCGACTACAAAAACCAGCAATTCGACATGTTCACCGTGATGATCATGGCGCGCTCGGCGGCCGAGCTGCCGGCCGTCAAGCGCGAGCTGCTGCGCATCGCCAAGACGGTCAAATACGACGACCCGAACATGTTCAACACCACCGAGTTCTGGGGCGACTCCAAGCTCGAGCTGTTCTCCCGCATCCTGACCAGCAACACCGACGAGGACGCCGGCGTGCCCAAGCTGATGGGCGGCATCGTCGCGCTGATGCTGCTGTTCATGGCGCTGCCGGCGCTCAACCTGATCAACCTCAACGTCGGGCGCATCATGGAACGCAGCAGCGAGATCGGCGTGCGCAAGGCCTTCGGCGCCACCAGCGCCCAGCTGGTGGCGCAGCTGGTGTTGGAAAACGTGCTGCTGTGCCTGATCGGCGGCGTCATCGGCCTGACCGCCGCCACCGGTGTGCTGTGGTGGCTCGAAGGGTCCGGCCTGATCCCCTACCTCAAGGTCGAGCTCAACCTGGCCGTGTTCGGCTACGGGCTGCTGCTCACACTGGTGTTTGGCGTGCTCTCGGGCGTCATCCCCGCCTGGAAAATGTCGCGCCTGGACCCGGTCCGCGCGCTGAAAGGAAATGCCTGATGCTGCACCATCTCCTCAAACTGATCTGGAAGCGCAAGGCCCGCAACCTGATGCTGAGCCTTGAAATCCTGCTGGCCTTCATGGTCGTGTTCGGCATCGCCGCTTTCGCCGTGCGCAACTACCAGCTGTACCAGATGCCGACCGGCCTGGCTTGGCGCGACCAGTGGTCGGTGAGCATCCGCAACGCCAAACCCATCGGCAACGACGCCGCCATGTACGACGCCCTCAAGCGCGCCCTGCTCGAGTTGCCGGAGGTGGAAAAGGTCGCCTTCACGTCGGTGGCGCCGTACGAGTTCTCGCGCATGAACGGCTATTATTCGCTGCCGGACGGCAGCCGCCGCGTCGAGTCCGACAGCATGCCCTCGAGCGACGATTTTTTCGCTACCATGCAAATGACGCCGGCCGAGGGCCGCTGGTATTCCAAGGCCGACGACGGTGTCGGCGCCGTGCCGGTAGTGATCAACCGCCTGCTGGCCGAGCGGCTGTTCCCCGGCGTGCCGGCGGTCGGCCAGGTGTTCATCGACGCCCCCGGTGAGGCGCGCAACGCGCCGCGGCGCTACCGCGTCAGCGCCGTGGTCGAGCAGTACCGCTCGCTCGGCGAATACCAGGAACCGGTCAACGTCGTGCTGACGCGCTTCGTTGCCGGCGTTGGCGAGGACGCGCCGCTGATCATCATGCTGCGTCTCAAGCCGGGCACGCCGCGCGCGTTCGAGGCGCGCCTGAGCGCCCGCCTCAAGCGCGAACACAACGACTGGTCGTTCGTCATCAGCCCGCTGGCCGAGTCGCGCAAAACGATGCTCAAGCTGCAGATGGTGCCGTTGACGATCCTGTCGGTGATCGCCGCCTTCCTGCTGGTGATGGTCGCCTTCGGCCTGTTCGGCGTGCTGTGGCAAAACACCACCCAGCGCATCCCCGAGATCGGCCTGCGGCGCGCGCTCGGCGCCGACGCCGGCCACATTTACCGGCAGATCATCGCCGAGCAAATGCTGCTCAACACGGCCGCCATGGCGGTGGCGCTGCTGCTGCTGGTGCAGCTGCCGCTGGCCGGCGTGTTCCAGGACGGCCTGAACTGGACGGTGTTTACCAGCGCCGCCGCCCTATCGGCCGCCGTGATCTATCTGCTATCCTTGCTCTGTTCGCTCTACCCGGGCTGGCGCGCCGCGCGCATCACCCCGGTCCAGGCGCTCCATTATGAATAAGGCCGTTCGACGTTAATGGAATCAACCCGTAAGCAACGCATCCTCATCGTCGACGACGACAGCGCGGTGCTGGTGTCGCTGGCGCTGCTGCTCAAGCAGTCCGGCTTCGACGCCGTCAGCAGCGACGATCCGCGCCAGGCGCTCGCCGCGCTGGCGCGACAACCGTTCGACCTGGTCCTGCAGGACATGAATTTCTCGCTGCAAACGAGCGGCGAGGAAGGCCTGCGGCTGCTGGCCGACCTCCGCCACGCCCACCCCGCGCTGCCGGTGCTGCTGATGACGGCCTGGGGCTCGATCGCGCTGGCCGTGCGCGGCGTGCAGGCCGGCGCCGCCAACTTCTTCACCAAGCCGTGGGACAACGCCCAGCTGATCGATCTGATCCGCGCCACGCTGGCGGCCGCGCAGCCCGGCTCTGCCGCGCCGGCGGCCGCCTCGCGCGCCGCGCTCGACGCCCAGTTCGACTTCGGCGGCATCATCGGCGAGCACCCGCGCCTGCTCAAGGTGCTCGCCACCATCGGCCAGGTGGCCGCCACCCGCGCGCCGGTGCTCATCCTCGGCGAGAGCGGCAGCGGCAAGGAGTTGATCGCCGACGCCATCCACCGCAACAGCCCGCGCGCGGCCTGCCCCATCGTCAAGATCAACATGGGCGCGATCACGCCGTCGCTGTTCGAGAGCGAGATGTTCGGCCACGTGCGCGGCGCCTTCACCGACGCCAAGACCGACCGCAAGGGCCACGTCGCCAGCGCCCACGGCGGCACCCTGTTCCTCGACGAGATCGGCGAACTCAATCGGGCCGACCAGGTCAAGCTGCTGCGCGTGCTGCAGGACCAGAGCTACCAGGCCGTCGGCGCCAGCCGCACCGAGCACGCCGACATCCGCGTGGTGTCGGCCACCAACCGCGAACTGGCCGAGCTGGTCGCCGCCGGCGAGTTCCGCGAGGATTTGTTCTACCGCCTCAACCTGATCACGATCCGGCTGCCGCCGCTGCGCGAGCGCCGCAGCGACATCGCGCTGCTGGCGCGCCACATCCTCGGCGAGGTGTCGGCCAGCTACGGGCTCGGGCCGGCGACGATCGCGCCGCAGGCGCTCGACTGGCTCGGCGCCCAGCCTTGGCCGGGCAACATCCGCCAGCTGAAGCAGACGCTCGAGCGCACCTTGTTGCTGATCGGCCGCAGCGAGCTGCGCCAGGCCGACTTCCTCGCCGCCGAACAGGACGACAACGGCGCGGTCGGCGCGCGCGGCGCGCTGCGGGTCGACGGCATGACGCTCGAACAGGTCGAGCGGCACATGATCGCGCACGCGCTCGACCAGCACCAGGGCAACATCTCGCGCGTGGCCAAGGCGCTCGGCCTGAGCCGCACCGCGCTGTACCGCCGGCTCGAGCGCCACGGCCTCGGCGGCGCGCCGGACGAACCGTCGCCATGAGCTTGCGGCGGCGGCTGTACGCCTACCTGGTCGCCTCGCACCTGCTGTTCCTGGGGATGACGGTGTGGCTGCTGCGCGGCGCGCCGTGGCTGATGATCGGCCTCGAGCTGCTGGTGCTGGCCAGCTTCGCGCTGGGCGCGCGGCTGGTGCGGCGCGCGCTCGAACCGCTCGGCTACACGCGCCACTTCCACGACCTGCTGCAGGACCAGCACTACGCGGCGCGCCTGCAACACGGCCCCGACCGCGAGCTCAACGAGCTGGTCGAGCTGTTCAACACCATGCTCGCGCGGCTCTACGAGGAACGCTTGCAGATCGGCGAGCGGCAGGGCTTCCTCGACCGCCTGCTCGAGGCGACGCCGAGCGCGGTGATCGTGTTCGATTTCGACGGGCGCATCAGCCTGCTCAACGCCAGCGCGCAGGCGCTGCTGGGGCTGGGGCTGGACGACGCCAGGGGCAAGCCGCTGCGCGCCTGGCTCGACGGCGGCGCGCCGCCGCCCGCCGCCGGCCGCTCGCCCGCCCTGCTGGCCCAGCTCGACCTGCTGCCGCTCGGCGAGGGCCGCCTGCTGACCGACGCCGACGGCCGCCGCTACCGCGGCCAGCGCGGCCACTTCCACGACCGCGGCTTCGCCCGCCACTTCCTGCTGATCGAGGAACTGACCGAGGAACTGGAAAGCTCGGAAAAAGACACCTACGAAAAACTGATACGCGTGCTCGCGCACGAAGTCAACAACACCGTCGCCGCCACCGGCTCGGTGCTCGATTCGCTGCTGTACTACCGCGACCAACTGGCCGAACGCGATGGCGAAGACTTCGGCACCGCCATCGTCGCCGTCAAGCGCCGCAACGTCAGCCTGGGCGAATTCATCGAACGCTTCACCCGCGTGGTCAAGATGCCGGCGCCGGAATTGCGCCCCACCACCGTGCGCGCGCTGATGGACGACATCCTCTACCTGTACCGCGAGCCGTGCCGCGCGCGCGGCATCCGCCTGGCCTGGGGCCGCTGCGACGCGGTGGCCGACGTCGCGCTCGACCGCCACCTGATGGAGCAGGCGCTGCTCAACGTCGTCAAGAACGCGATGGAGGCGGTGCAGGAAGCGCGGGAGGCGGCCCCGGGCGACAAATTCATCGAGTTCGCGCTGGTGGACGAGGCCGGCGGCGCGCGCCTGTCGGTCAGCGACTCCGGCGACCTGCTGGGCAAGGTGCCGGCGCGGCAATTGTTCACGCCGTTTTTCACCACCAAGAAAGGCGGCCAGGGCATCGGCCTGCTGTTCGTGCGCGAGGTGATGAACCGGCACGGCTTCACCTACCGGCTGGCCGCCACCGGCGACGGCGCGACCCGCTTCGACATGTGGCTCAAATAGCCGCCGTTTAAAATTCCTCCCAATCGGCGCCGCCGGCCGGTGCCGCCTTGGGCAGGCGTGGCAAGGGCCGGTCCGGCCCCGGGGCCGGCATCGTCCGCGCGGCGGCCGCTTGCCGGGCCGGCGCCCGCGCCGCCGTCGCCGGCCCGGCCGCGGCGTCGAGCCGGAACACGCCCACCACCCGCTCCAGGTTAATCGCCTGCTGCTGCAGCGCCTCGGCCGCGGCGGCGGCCTGCTCGACGAGCGCGGCGTTTTGCTGGGTCACCGTGTCCATCTCGATGACGGCCTTGTTGATCTGCTCGATGCCCATGCTCTGCTCGTCGCCGGCATTGGCGATGTCGGCCATGATGGTCGACACCCGCTGCACGCTGGCGACCACCTCGTCCATCGTCAAGCCGGCCTGCTCGACCAGCCGGCTGCCGGTGGCGACCTTCTCGACCGAATCGCCGATCAGCTCCTTGATCTCCCTGGCGGCCGAGGCCGACCGCTGCGCCAGGTTGCGCACCTCGGAGGCCACCACCGCGAAGCCGCGCCCCTGCTCGCCGGCGCGGGCCGCTTCGACGGCGGCGTTGAGCGCCAGGATGTTGGTCTGGAAGGCGATGCCGTCGATCACCGCGATGATGTCGACGATCTTGCGCGACGAGTCGTTGATCGCGCCCATCGTGCCGACCACCTGCGACACCGCCTGCCCGCCCTTGCGCGCCACCTCGGCGGCCACCTGCGCGAACTCGTTGGCCTGGCGCGCGTTGTCGTTGTTCTGGCGCACCGCGCTGGTGAGCTGTTCCATCGACGAGGCGGTCTCCTCCAGCGCGCTGGCCTGCTCCTCGGTGCGCGACGACAAGTCCTGGTTGCCGATGGCGATCTCGGTCGACGCGGTGGCGATGGTCTCGGTGCCGCCGCGCACCTCGGTGACGATGCCGGCCAGCGCGTCGCGCATATGGCTCATCGCGTGCAGCATGCTGCCGGTGTCGCCGTCGCGCGTGGCCACGCGCATCGTCAAGTCGCCGCCGGCGATGCGGCCGGCGATCTGCGCCGCGTAGGCCGGCTCGCCGCCCAGCTGGCGCAGCAGCGAGCGCCCGATCGTCACGGCGGCCGCCACGCCGAGCGCGATGGCCAGGCCGCTGAGCGCGAGCATCAGCCGCCACGCGCGCTCGTAGGCGGCGCCGGCGGCGGCCATGTGCACATGGTTGTCGGCCCGGTGCAGCGCGGCGTATTCGTCGAGCGCGTCCTGCCAGTGCTGGGTGGCGGGACCGGCCTGCGTCATCAGCAGGGCCACCGCCTCGTCATCCTTTTGCGCCCGCGCCAGCGCGAACACCTGGTCGTTCCAACGGCGCGCCGTCGCGGCCAGCGCGGCGACCCGGTCGCGCACGCCCGCTTCGGCGGCCGAGACCGGCATGGCGGCCATTCGCGCCACCGCCGCCGCGTAGGCCGCGCGCGCCTTGTCGACCTTGGCCATTTCGGTGCTGATGGCGGCATCGTCGTGCAGCAGCACCACCGAGCGCGACACCCGCGCCACGATGTGCACCGACTCCGACATCTGTTCGACCTGCTCGCCCTGCACGACATTTTCGTTGACGATGGTGTCGAGCTTGGCATGGATCGTGCTCATCTCGAACAGGCCTAGCGCGGCGATCAACAGCAGCAACACCAGGACCAGGCCAAAGCCCAGGCTGAGCCGGGTCCCGACTTTCATGCTCTCGAATGCCATGTGACGCTCCTCGTGGGTGGCGGAATGCCAGCCGATTGTACGCCGCCAATGCCGGCGCCCGACCACAACGATGCATATATGCAACAGGATTACTTATACGAAAAAGACATAGGCTTATAGCTAAATATTCGCTGGGTAAGCGGTATTGGCCTCGTTTATATCAGGAAACGCATATAAAATGACCGACCGCTGGCGTTTTTTGCGGCGCCCGCCGACGAATGCGCGGCGGCGCGGCGGACTGGATTGATCTCTTTAATTTGTGGCAGAGGGCAGGCGATGACGATCAACGTAATACTCAACTTGCTGGCGGCGCTGGTGCTGCTCGGCGCGCTGTACCTGCAGCAACGCAAGCACGCGTCGTTTTCGGTGCGCGTCTTCACCGGCATGGGGCTGGGCGTAGTGCTGGGCGCGGCCCTGCAGGCGATCTACGGCGCCGGCTCGGCCGAGCTCAAGACCACCGGCGACTATCTGGACATCGTCGGCTCGGGCTATGTCAAGCTGCTGCAGATGATCATCATGCCGCTGATCATGGTGTCCATCGTCGGCGCCATCCTCAAGCTCAAGGGCATCGATTCGCTCGGCAAGATCAGCGCGCTGACCATCGGCACGCTGATGGTGACGACCTTGATCGCCGCCGGCATCGGCATCCTGATGGCCAAGGCGTTCAGCCTGACGGCGGTCGGCCTGACGGCCTCGGCCGCCGACGTCGCCCGCGGCGTCTACCTGCAGGGCAAGGTCGGGGCGGCGCAGGCGATCTCGCTGCCGAGCATGCTGCTCAGCTTCATCCCGGCCAATCCCTTCCTCGACCTGACCGGCGCGCGCAAGACCTCGACCATCGCGGTGGTGGTGTTCGCCGTATTCATCGGCATCGCCGCCACCGGCATCCACGACAAGAAGCCCGAGCTGTTCGCCTCGTTCGACCACTTCGTCAAGGTCGCGCACGCCATCGTCATGCGCATCGTCACGCTGGTGCTGCGGCTCACGCCGTACGGCGTGTTCGCGCTCATGGCGCAGGTCGTCTCGACCTCGAGCTACACCGACATCCTGCACCTGATCGACTTCGTGCTGGCCTCGTACAGCGCCCTGCTGCTGATGTTCGGCGTGCACCTGCTGATCGTCGGCGCCGCCGGCCTGAACCCGCTACGCTTCGTCAAGAAAGTGCTGCCGGTGCTGACCTTCGCCTTCACCTCGCGCAGCAGCGCCGGCGCCATTCCAATGAGCGTGCAGACGCAAACGCTGCGCCTGGGCACGTCCGAAGGCATCGCCAACTTCGCCGCCTCGTTCGGCGCCACCATCGGCCAGAACGGCTGCGCCGGCATCTACCCGGCCATGCTGGCGGTGATGATCGCCCCGACCGTCGGCATCGACCCGTTCACCGCGCACTTCATCCTGCCGCTGCTGGCCATCATCACGGTCGGCTCGGTCGGCGTGGCCGGGGTCGGCGGCGGCGCCACGTTCGCCGCGCTGATCGTGCTGTCGTCGATGAACCTGCCTGTGGCGCTGGCCGGCCTGCTGATCTCGATCGAACCGCTGATCGACATGGGCCGCACCGCGCTCAACGTCAGCGGCTCGATCACCGCCGGCACCGTCACCAGCCGGGTGCTGGGCGAGACCGACGTCGCCGTCTTCAACAGCGACGCCGACTTGCCGCTCGACGGCGACGGCGAGCGCAAAACGGCCTGACCGAAAATCGCGGGAACCGCGCGCGCGCGGGCGCGGTCTAATTTTTTCCCTGACCTTGCATTGAAAGGAAAGAACCATGACTTCCCTGCACGCAACCTCTAAAGTACTGCTTGGCGCGGCCATCGCCGTCGCGCTGCTGGCCGGCTGCAACAAGCGGCCGGCCGACCAGCCGCAAACCCCGGCCGCCACGCCGGAATCGACCACGCCGGCCACGCCATCGACCACGCCCAGCCCCACGCCTGACAGCACCACGCCCGGCGCCACCGGGAGCGGCTCGGGCGGCACGGGTAGCGGCACGGGCACGGGCGGGACCGGTGGCACGGGCACCGGCGGCAATGGCACGGGCGGCACGGGCACCGGCGGCAGTGGCACGGGCGGGACGGGCACCGGCGGCACCAGTGGCAGCGGCACCGGTGGCACGGGCAGCGGCACCGGTAGCGGCTCGCCGACCACGCCACCAGGACAGTAAGCGCCAGCGGTCCGGGCGTCCGCCCGCCGCCTTCTATCCTGCAATTGTTGCGTATTGGTACGATGTAACAATTGGTGAGAATTTGCCTTTGTGCATCTCCTAGAATGGAGCGACCAACAACCCATCAGGCAAAGGCCAGGCATGTCGCTCCCAGAGCACGCTGTGCATCCCCCCGCCGCCGCCGCGTCCCACGCGGCGCGCGGCGCCTGCGGCGGCGATGACGCCGCCTTCCCTTGCGCGCGGGCGCCGGCGGCGTCAGCCCTGATACTTGGCCTGATCCTGGTGCCGCTCGCCTGCGCCGGAGGTATCGTGGTGCTGTACAGCCTGGCCTTCCCCAGCGCGCAAAAGGATCGCCGCCTCGTCGTGGACAAGGCGCTGGTGTCTTGTCGCGCCGCGCTGGGGGCCGATGGCAACGCGATCGACGCGCAGACGCTGACGCGACCGCCCAGCCACGCCAGTGGCGCGGACAACCGGGTCCATTTCACCTGGCGCGGCGAGGCGGTCGATGTCTCGGGCCAGCGGCGGCCCGGCCGCTCCCTGTCCTGCCTCGGAACCTTTTCCATCGGCGCCCTCAGCAGCCTGGAAGTTTACCGGACGCCGGCCCCGTGACCTCCGCCGCCCCGGCCTGAACACCGGCCCAACGACAAATGCCGTCCAGCGTGAACCGGACGGCATGCGTGCGTGGCGCCACCGGCCGGATCGCTCCGGCCGGGTCTGCTTGCGGGATTAGAACTTGTAGTTGTAAGACAGACCGATCAACGACAGGTGGGTCTGGTAATTGCCGCGCGTGGTTTCGCCGTTGCCGGTGCAGGTGCGCGACAAGGTGTTGCACTGGTTCGTGTAGTTGACCTGCGCATCCTTGAAATCCACATAGCTGTAGGCCAGGTCGATCGACGAGCGCTGGTCGAGCTTCCAGTTCATGCCCAGCGAATACTGCATGCGGTCGCTGTCGGGCAAGGCCGGATGGCGCAGCTCGGCGTTTTGCACCGGCGACTCGTCGAACGCCACGCCGGCGCGCAAGGTCACCTTCTCGTTGTAGGCATAGTTGCCGCCGACGGCCACGCGCACCGTGTTCTTCCACTGCTGGCGGATCACCTCGGCGCCTTCGTTGGTGCCGGGGAACTCGATATCCAGATTGCCCAAACGGTTATGGCGCGACCAGGTCACGTCGGCCATCCCTGCCCACTTGGCGTCGAACTGGTGGAACACGTTGGCCGACACCGTCTCCGGCGTGCGCAGCGACACCAGCGCGGCCGAGTTGACCCGGTTCGAGGCGGCCGCCAGCACGCCGTTGACGACGCGGTCGGTGGTCACTTTGGAGAAGTCCCAGATCGTGCTGCCCTTCATCTTGTGGCTGATCGACGAGCGATAGCTCAGGCCGAAGCGGGTATTGTCGTCGAGCGTAAACAGATAACCGAGGTTGAAGCCATAGCCCCAATCCTTGACCTCGTTCTCGCCGCGGCCGTCGCCGGCCGTGGCCAGCAGCGCCGGATTGCCGCCCTGCGCGGTGATCTGGCGGATCAGCAGCGCGCCCTGAGCCGCGTTGGCCGGCGTGCGCAGCGCCGCGATGGTGCCCGGCACGTCGACCGCCTGGCCCAGTTCGGCCTTCATGTGTTCGGCGTCGATGCCGAAGCCGAACGAATGCTGCTGGTTCAACTTGAACGACACGGAAGGATTGAGCGTCACCGCCTCGACCAGCACGTCGGTGAGCGCATAGCGGCCGTTCCAGGTGCTGCCATAGTTCAGTTTGGCGCCGTACGGCACGAACAGGCCGAAGCCGACCGCCCACTGGTCGTTGATTTTCTTCGAGGCGTACAACGACGGCGCGGTCACCGAGTTGGGCGCGTAATCGTCAGTCTGGGTACCGCCGGTGCGCGACCCGGTGAAGCGGGTCGAGCCGGTGTCGTTGTAGGTCGAATGGGGCACCACGACGGTCGCGCCGCCGCTGATCTGGGTGCCCTCGAGGCGCGACAAGCCGGCCGGATTATAAAAAATCGTCGAAGGATCGTTGGCCTCGGCGCCGCTGGCGTCGGCGGTGCCCTGGGCGGACACGCTCTGCGAGCCGAAACGGTAACCGGAGGCATGGGCGCCAGTGGCCATCAGGCCCAGGGCGGCGGCAATAATCAGGGAAAAATGTGTGCGTTGCATGATGTTGTCTCTCATTGTAGTCGGCGGCTGGGCGCAGGTTTTTTTCGCATCCCGCAGCAAACCCGGGCCATGGGGCCGGAATTGGTACGGGAAGGCCAGCAGCTTACTACATTGATGAAACTAATCCCGCTCCATTACTAGAGGGCAACTACTAATTTTCCCCTTGAAACCGAGCACTTGCTCTGCATCCCACCGGGAGGGTCAGTGCCGACATTCGGACATCGGGGAACTTTCTTGATGCTGAAAAGTTCCCCGGTTTCGCCCAATGTCCGAATGTCGGCACTGACCCTTGGCTTACTGCGGGTCCAGCGCGCTTTTGCTGAGCGCGACCGTCGGCGCGGCGGCGACCTGCTTGCCGGTGATCTTGCCGACAACCCACATCACCATCCGGTAGACGAACCGTATCAGCAGCAGGAACAACAGCACTTCGATCGCCGTCAGCACGAACGCGACCACCGCGCCCCAGCCGCCGAAGCGCCCGCTCCAGTGCGCCACCCGGCGGCGGTACTTGAGCGCCAGGCTATCCTTGTTGATCTCGATGCTGTCGTAGAAGGTCGGTACCATCAGCAACGTCAACACCGTCGAGGTGATCGTGCCGCCGATGATGGCGATCGCCATCGGACGGTAGAACTCGCCGCCCTCGCCCAACGCCAGCGCCACCGGGAACATGCCGGCGATCAGCGCGAACGTGGTCATCAGGATCGGCCGCAGCCGCATGCGCCCGGCGTACATGAGCGCGTCCTCGCGGCTGTAACCCTCCTCCTCGCGCGTGCGGGCGGCGTCGAGCAGCAGGATGGCGTTCTTGGCGACCAGACCCATCAACATGATCACGCCGATCAGGCTCATCAGGTTGATGGTGCCGTTCGTCATCAACAACCCCAGCACCACGCCGATCAGCGACAGCGGCAGCGACAGCATGACGGCGATCGGCGCCGTAAACGAGCCGAACTGCATCACCAGGATCAGGTACATCAGCCCGATGCCGGCCAGCAGCGAGATCATCATCTGGCTGAACACCTCGTTCATGTCCTTGCCGGCGCCGCCCAGCGAGAGCCCGTAGCCGGGCGGGAAGTCGATTTCCTTGGCCAGCTTCATGGCGTCGTTGGTCACCTCGCCCGGCGAGCGCCCTTGCGCGTTGGCGCTCACCGAGATGATGCGCTTGCCGTCCTTGTGCTTGATCGTCGACGGCCCCTTGCCCATCGTCACGCTGGCGATCTGGTCGAGCGGCACCATTTGGTTGGTGCCGGCCACGCCGATCGGCAGGCGCTCGATGTTCTCGGCGCTGGTGCGGTCCTCCGGCGCCAGGCGCACGGCGACGTCGCGCGATTCGCCCGTCGGGTCGACCCAGTCGCCCACCTCGATGCCGGCGAACGCCACCCGCAGCGCTTGCGCGGCGTCGCCGGCGGCGATGCCCATCGAGTTGGCCAGGCCGCGGTTGAGCTCGATTTGCAGCTCGTCCTTCGGATCCTGCTCCGACAGGCTGACGTCGACCGCGCCCGGCACCTTGCGCAGCCGGTCCATGTAGGCGTTGGTGATTTCCATCAGCTTGCGCGAGTCGGCGCCGGTGAACTGGATCTCGACCGGCTTGCTGGCGTTGTTGCTCAGGTCTTCGAGCACCGTGAACTCGGCGCCGACCAGGCCGGCGAGCTTTTCGCGCAATTCCTTGGCGATTTCGATTGCCGAACGCTTGCGCTCGGTCTTCTTGCCGATGTCGACATAGATGCGCCCGCCGCTCGGGTTGACGTAGGCGTTGGTCTGTTTGGTTTCCTTGATGGTGAAGGCGATCTTGGCGGCGCGGTCGAGCTTGAGGCGCGAATACTCCAGGCTGGCCGACGACGGCGAACGCACGTCGATGGCGATGGTGCCGAAGTCCGACGACGGCAGGAAACTGAAGCCGCCCAGCTTGGCCTGCAGCGCCAGCGCGCCGGCGAACGTGAGCACGGCCAGCACGGCCATGGCCTTGCGGTGGTGCAGCGCCCACGCGATGACGCGGCCGTAGCGGTCGGCCTGGCGGTCGAACCAGGTGTTGAAGTGCTCGAGCACCCGCCCCATGCCCTTGCGCGGCGCCGTGTGGTGGTCCGGTGGATCACCCCAGAAGGCCGACAGCATCGGGTCCAGCGTGAACGAGATCAGCAGCGAGACCGCCACCGAGCACGTCACCGTCAGCGCGAACGGCCGGAACCATTCACCGGTGATGCCGGGCATGAACGCCACCGGGATGAACACGGCCATGATGGAAAAGGTCGTGGCGGCCACGGCCATGCCGATCTCGGCGGTGCCGTTGAGCGCGGCCGTGCGGCGGTCGGCGCCCATCTGCATGTGGCGCACGATGTTTTCCCGCACCACGATGGCGTCGTCGATCAGCACCCCGATCGCCAGCGACAGGCCCAGCAGGGTCATGAAGTTGAGCGTGAAGCCGCACAGCCACACGCCGATGAAGGCGGCGATCACCGACGTCGGCAGGCTCAGCGCCGTGATCAGGGTCGAGCGCCACGAGTTGAGGAAGGCGTAGACGACAAAGATGGTCAGGCCGGCGCCGAACACGAGCGCCTCGATCACGTTGTTCAGGCTGCTCTCGGCGTTCTCGCCGCCATCCTCGGTCACCTCCAGCGTGGCGCCGGGCGGCAATTCCTTGCGCATCTCCTCGGCCATGGCCTTGACCTTGCGCGCCACCGTGACGGTCGAGGCGTCCTTGGAGCGGGTGATCGAGATGCCGACGTTGGGCTTGCCCGAGCGCACGCTGAGCGAACTCATTTCGGCGAAGCCGTCCTCGATCGTGGCCACCTGGGCCAGGCGCACCAGCTCGTCGCCGTTGCGCTTGACCACCACCTGCTGGAAATCCTCGGGCCGCTCGATGCGCCCGACCAGGCGGATGCTCTTCTCGTCGAGCTCGCCCTTGACCTTGCCCACCGGCGCGTTGGTGTTCTGGTTGCGCAAGGCGTTGACGACGTCGCCCACCGAGACGTTGTATTCACGCAGCTTCTCGGCCTTGAGCAGCACGCTGAGCTCGCGCTTGAGCGAGCCGTCGATGTTGACCGAGGCCACGCCGTCGATGCCGCGGAAGCGGTCGGCCAGACGGTCCTCGGCCAGGCGCGAAATGACGGCGTGGCTTTGCACGCTCGACGACAGCGCCAGCTGCATGACCGGCTCGGCCGAGGTGTCGATGCGCTGCAGGATCGGCTCGCGCATCTCGATCGGCAGCTTGTAGCGCACCGCCGCGATGGCGTTGCGGATCTCGTCGGAGGCCTCGATCAGGTTCTTGCTGAAGGCGAAGCGCACGTTCAGGCGCGCCTGGCCCTCGGAGGCGGTCGAGTTGACCTCGGTCACGCCGGTGATCGACTGGAACGATTTCTCCAGCCGGTTGATGACCTCGCGCTCGACCGTCTCCGGCGAGGCGCCCGGATACGGGATCGCCACGATGATGAACGGCACCTCGACGTCGGGGTTCTGGTTGACCCGCAGCTTGCTCAGGGCCATCAGCCCGAGGCACATCATGGCCAGGATCAGCACGATCGTGGCGATCGGCCGCTTGATACTGAAATCGGATAAGAACATGGATTTTCCTTATTTTTCCACGACGTTGGCGGAGGAAGCCGAAGCCGTGGCCGTCGCGGCGGCCGCCGCCTTCGGCGCGCTCATCACCACTTTCTGGCCTTCCTTGAAGCCCGAGCCGGGCACGCGCACGATGGTGTCGCCGGCGTTCAGGCCGCTGAGCACCTGCCAGCGGCCGCTGCGCTCGTCGCGCGCGCCCAGGGTCAGCGCCACCTTGTTGACCACGCCGCCCTTGACGCGCCACACATAATTGTTGTCGCCGGCCTGCACCAGCGCCGACGGCGGCACCATCAGCGACGCCGACGTCTTCGACTCGACCCGGCCCTCGGCGTACAGGCCGGCCACGCGCGGCTGCGCCGGCCCGGCGAACTCGACGAGCACCTCGACCTGGCGCGTGACGGCGTTGGCGGCCGGGTCGACCCGCTTGATCTTGCCGGTGAAGTTCTGGCCCGTGTAGCCGTTGACGCGGAACAGCACCGGCTGGCCGACCTTGACCTCGCCGATCTTGTCGGCCGACACCAGGCCCTCGAAGCGCATGCTGGAAGGGTCGATCACCTTGATCAACTCCTTGCCGACCTGGGCGGTGTCGCCGTTGGAGACCTTGCGCTCGCTGACGATGCCGTCGAACGGCGCGCGCACGGTGGTGCGGCTCAGTTGCTGGCGCGCCGACACCAGCCGCGAGCGCGCCGCCGACAAGTCGCTCAGGGCGTTGTTGCGGCGGATTTCGGCGTCCTCGAGCGCCTGGGTCGACACCATGCCGGAAGCGCGCAAGGTGGTGTTGCGCTCGTGCATACGTTCGGCCTGGGCCAGCGACTGCTGGGCCGCGCGGGTGGCCTCCTCGGCCGAGGACAGGCTGTCGCGGATCGAGGTCTCGTCCAGGCGCACCAGCACGTCACCCTTGCGCACGGCCTCGCCGTTCTCCTTGAGTACCTGAAGTACCACCGCGCCGACCTCGGCGCGCAGGTCGGCGCGCCGCTCGGGCTGGATCGAGCCGGTGATCACCGGGCCGGAGGCCAGCGCGTCGGAGGTCACCGCCAGCACGTCCTCGGGCGCCATCTGCAGCGTCACCTCCGCTTCCTTCTTGGCATCCTTGTCGCCCACCTTGGCCGAGTCCGCCGCGCCCTTGCCGGGGTCCTTGGCGGACTTGTCGCAGGCAACCAGGGCCGCGGCGATGGCGAGGGCGAATAGGGTTTTGCGCAACATATGGTTCTCCGAGAAAGTGGACGTGATGCAATTGGTATTTGAGCCAGACTACAGCGCGCAGAGTATCCATGAGTGACCGGTGGCGGTCAATCCATGTGCGACAGACGGTGGAATTTGTGGCTGAAATGCCAAATACGCCGACGGACGGGGCGCCACCCGGACGGGGGTCAAGTCTGTCATTTGGACACGGGCCCAAGCGTCAGGCCGTTTACTGATCAGTTCGTGTCCAAATGACAGACTTGACCCCGACGCTTGGGCTCAGTCGAGGAGGGCGTGGATGGCGTGGGCGATGGCGATGCCGGTGCACAGCCCGCCGATGATTTCGACCACCGTGTGGCCCATGCGCTCGCGCAGCGACCCGTGGCCGCCGGCCGGGCGCCCTTCCCCGGCCAGCCGGTTGATCGCCGCCGCTTGCTTGCCGACGTGCTGGCGCAGGCTGTTGGCGTCGATGACGACGATGAAGCACAACGTGACGGCCACGCCGAACGCCGGGTGGCCCATGCCCTCGCGCAGCGCGATCAGGGTCGCCATGCTGGCGACGACGGCGCTGTGGTTGCTCGGAAAGCCGCCGTTGCCCACCAAGTTGAACGCCCATCGGCGCGCCTTGACGCTGTTGATCAGAAACTTGATCGGCCCGACCGTGATCCAGGTGATCAGCGGCGTGACGAGGTATGCGATGTCCATCCGGAAGTCCTTTGCATTTTTGTGGCGCAATTATCGCAGATGGGCTCACAGTGGCGGAAGCAAGTAATATAAAATTCAGGGTATCCGACCATTTCAAAAAAGACAATTATGCGCCACTTCGGCATCTCCTTCATCGTCACCTTCGTCCTGCTGGCCCTGGCCGGCTGGTGGGGCTTCAACCACGGCGGCAGCGCCGGCCTGCTGCAGGCGCTGTGGATCTGCGCCGTGCTCGGCATCATGGAGGTGTCGCTGTCGTTCGACAACGCCGTCGTCAACGCCTCGGTGTTGCGCCACTGGAACGAATTCTGGCGCAAGCTGTTCCTGACGGTCGGCATCCTCGTGGCCGTGTTCGGCATGCGGCTGCTGTTCCCGCTGCTGATCGTGTCCATGGCCACCGGCCTGGGCTTGATGGACGTGTGGACCATGGCGACCAAGGATCCGGACGCCTATTCGCGCTACCTGACCGGCGCCCACGCCCAGGTGGCCGCCTTCGGCGGCGCCTTCCTGCTGCTGGTGTTCCTCAACTTCCTGTTCGACGAGGAAAAGGAGCTGCACTGGCTCGGCTGGATCGAGGCCAAGCTGGGCCAGCTCGGCACCGAGAGCCTGGCCGTGCTGCTGGCGCTGGCGGCCGTGTTCGGCTGCGTCTACCTGGTGCCGCCGGCCGAGAAGTTGAGCGTGCTCACGGCCGGCGTGGTCGGCGTGCTGGTGTACCTGGCCGTCGGCTGGATCAGCAGCCTGCTCGAGGAGGAGCCGCCGGCCGAGGACGGCGACACCACCGAGGCCGGCGTCGGCGCCGTCGTCGCGGCCGTCTCGCGCGGCAGCATCGGCGGCTTTCTGTACCTGGAGGTGCTCGACGCCTCGTTCAGCTTTGACGGCGTCATCGGCGCCTTCGCCATCACCAAGGATGTCGTCATCATCATGCTCGGCCTGGCCATCGGCGCCATGTTCGTGCGCTCGCTGACGGTGTTCCTGGTGCACAAGGGCACGCTCGACGAGTACGTCTACCTCGAGCACGGCGCCCATTACGCGATCGGGATCCTGGCACTGATCATGCTCGCCAGTGTCCAATACCATATTCCCGAGTGGTTCACGGGCTTGTCGGGGGTGGCGTTCATCGCCGTGTCGCTGTGGTCGTCGATCCGTCACAAGCGACACCATCCCGCGTGATAAGATCGCAAACATTGCCGTCCCATTGACCGACCAACCAGCTTATCTATGACCAAATCGTCCCGCATCGTGCTTTACTTCATCGGCTTGGTGGCCGCCGCCCTGCTGGTCTTCGTCGCCTATACGTGGGCGATGTTGCATATTTCGTATTCGGACGGGGAGCGCGCGGGGTATCTGCAAAAGTTCTCCACCCGCGGCTGGATTTGCAAGACCTGGGAGGGCGAGATCCTGCTGACGTCGATGCCGGGGGCGATTCCGGAAAAGTTCGAGTTCAGCGTGCGCGACGAGCAGGTGGCCAGGCAGTTGACCGACGCCACCGGCAAACGCGTCATTCTGAGCTATTCGCAGCACAAGGGCGTGCCGACCCAGTGCTTTGGCGAGACCGAGTATTACATCACCAAGGTGACGGTGCAGCCGTGACGCGGGTGGCGCGCGGCTAAACCACCGGCTTGGCTTGGCGCGGCGTGATCCGCCAGGGCCGGCGCCGTTGGCGGCTCGGCCGTGGCGGATTACGGCGTTCCGCCTAATCCGCCCTACGTTTCTACGTTTCTACGTTCGTTTCTACGTTTCTAGCTGTTACCGGGCGCGCCACACCGGCTGCGCTTGACGCGCTTCCTTGCGCGCGCGCGCGGCGTCGAGCGTTTCGACCACCGCGCCTTCGGCCGCCGCCACCTTGGCCAGTACGCCGTCGAGCGCTTTTTGCGCGGCGCCGTGGCGGCGCGTTTCCAGATCGAGTAACTTTTGCTTGGCGGCCGTCATCGCCGCCGTCGTGTCGGCCACCTTGCGCTGCATGGCGGCGTGCGCCTTGGCCGCGTCCAGCAACGCCGCCTGCGCGGCCGCCTTGTCCAGCGCGGCCTGCGCCGCTTCCCGCTCGGCCTGCGCGCGCGCGGCCATGGCGTCGGCCGCCGCCTGCGCGGCGTCGGCCCGCTGCGCCGCCGCCTCGGCGCTCTGCCGCTCCGCTTCCATCCGGCCGGCGATCGCCTGCGAGGCCCGCACCTCGGCCGCCGTGGTTTGGCGCTGATGGGCCAGCTTCTGTTCGATCAGCGCCAGCGAGGCGCGCTCGGTGTCGATGAATTCCCGCTCGGCCTGCAACAGCGCTTCGGCGGCGGCCGCCTTGTCGTGCTCGACGCGCGCGCGCTCGGCGTGCACCGCGCCCAGTTCGACCGCCAGGCGCGCCTGCGCCGCCAGCGCCTGCGCGGCGCCGGCCTTGTGCTCGGCCTCCAGCGCCACTTGCGCGGCGATCACGCGGGCCGCCTCGGCCTCCTGGTCGGCGGCAGCGGCCAGGCGTTGCTCGGCGTCGCGCCGGCCATCGAGCGCCGCGGCCTGGGCTTGCTCGGCGGCGACGCGGTGCGCCGCCGCGGCGCTGGCGCCCTCCTCGGCCGCCAGGCGCTCCTTCAACGCGGCGACGGCTTGCTGCTCGGCGGCGGCGCGCGCCTGCTCGGCCCGCAACACCAGCTCGGCCTGGTCGGCCTTGTGCTGGGCCAAGGCGTCCGCTTCGCGCCGCGCCTCGAGCTGGCGCGCCAGGGTGGCCACTTCGCGCTGCTCGGCGGCGTTGACGCCGGCGGCCAGTTCGGCCGCCTGGCGCGCCAGCGCGGCGCGCTCGTCGGCCAGCGCGGCGGCGCGCTGCTGCTCGGCCGCCTCGGCGCGGGCCGCCTCGGCCGCCAGTTCGTCGGCGCCCTGGCGCTGTTTGACTTGCGCCATCGCCAGCGATTCGGCCTCGACCCTGGCGTGGGTGGCCAGCTCGGCTTCCTGCTCGGCCTGCACGCGCGCGAGCGCGACGGCGCGCAACTGGCTGTCGACCTCGATGCGCGCCTCGGTGGCGGCCATGATGCTGGCGTCGGCGTCGCGGCGCGCCTTGGCGCTGGCGGCGGCCACCATTTCCAGGCGTTCGCGGTGGATGGCGGCGTCGCGGATTTCCTTTTCCGTTTGCAGGCGCAGGTGCAGCGACTGGGCGGCGCTGCGCTCCGATTCGGCCTTGGCCAGGGCGATTTGTTCGCGCTCCTGTTCCAGGTGGGCCAGCGCGCGCGCCTCCTCGAGCGCGCGCACCTCGGCGGCGGCGCGGTTGAAGGCCGATTCGAGCGCGATCTGGTCGGCCCGTTCGCGCTGCACGGTCAGGTCGAGCGCCTCGGCCTCGGCCTGGGCCAGCATTTGCGCGGTCTGGCGCGCGGCGTAGGCCTGGCGCTCGCGTTCGCGCGCCAGCGTGGCGACGCGGGCGTCGGCGCTGGCGATGCCGACCACCTCGTCCTTGGCGGCCTGGACGGCGGCGACCCGCTCGACCGCTTGCAGCCGCGCTTGCTCGGTGTGCGCCTGCAGTTCCTCGGCGACGCGCGCGGCCTGCTCGGCCAGTTCGGATTCGGCGGCGATCTGCTCGAAGGCGCGCTGGCGGCTGGCGTTTTCGGCCTTGGCGCGCGTTTCGGCGGCCAGCCGGATTTGCGTGTCCGCTTCGACCCGGGCGCGCAATTCGGCCGTTTCCTGCTTGACGGCGTCGAGCCGGGCGACGCTGGCCTGGGCGGCGGCGCGCAGCGATTCGAGGCGGTCGCGGTTGGCGGCGATCGCTTCCTCGCTCACCTGGGCGTTTTGCTGGGCGACGGCGGCGGCGGCGGCGTCGATGGCGGCGCGGTCCTCGGCCAGCGCGCGGGCGCGCGCCTCGGCGTGGGCGCGGCTTTCGGCGGCGCAGGCGGCCTTGGCGTCGGCCTCGACGCGGGCGATCGCTTCCTGGATGGCTTTCATTTCCATCGCCGCGCGCGGGGTCGGGGCGGTGCCGGGCGGCGCGTGCGGGTCATGCAGCACCGCCGTGGGGGCGGGGTCGGCGGGACAAGCCACGCCCGGTGGGACGTCGTCGGTGACGGTTGCGCTTTGAGCCAGTTCTGCTTGCATGGGGTTCTCGCTAGACGATGTGTCCCGCCACGCGACGGGACTTCTGATGGCTTATTATCGAACAGCGGGGGCGGCGCCGGAGCGGCGAGCAGAAGCGGAAATACCCGCTTATTCGGGGTTGGGCGGCCGCTACCCCGCACGGCACACCGGGGACGTACCCCAAGGGGTACGTCCCCAACGCCGCGGGCGCCGGCGTTGCCGCGGTCCGCTTGCCGGGATGGTGTTTGTTATACCGGTAACGGCGGCTCGTCCATCAGCGCGACCTGCTCGCGCAACTCCAAGATGCGGTCTTGCCAGTAACGTTGTGTATTGAACCACGGGAAGGCGGCCGGGAAGGCCGGGTCGTCCCAGCGCCGCGCCAGCCACGCGGCGTAGTGGATCAGGCGCAAGGTGCGCAACGCTTCGACCAAATGCAGCTGGCGCGGGTTGAAGTCGCAGAAGTCCTCGTAGCCGGCCAGAATGTCGCCCAGCTGCCGCACCTGCTCGGCCCGCTCGCCCGAGAGCATCATCCACAAGTCCTGGACCGCCGGCCCCATGCGGCTGTCGTCGAAGTCGACGAAGTGCGGCCCGGCGTCGGTCCACAGCACGTTGCCGCCGTGGCAGTCGCCATGCAGGCGCAGCGACGGTAAGTCGCCGGCGCGGTCGTAGGCGCGCCGCACGCCGTCGAGCGCCCGCGCCGACACGCTGGCGTAGGCCTCGCGCAGATCGGCCGGAATGAACTGCCCGGCCTGCAAAAATGCGCACGGCTCGCTGCCGAAGGTGGCGAGGTCGAGCGCCGGACGCTCCCGGTACGGCTTGACGGCGCCGACGGCGTGGATGCGGGCGATGAAGCGCCCCGTCCATTCCAGCACCGACGGATCGCCCAGCTCGGGCGCGCGGCCGCCGTGGCGCGTGAACACGGCGAAACGGAAGCCGTTGAAGTGGTGCAGCGTGCGCCCGTCGAGCGCCAGCGCCGGCACCACCGGGATCTCGCGCGCGTGCAGCTCGTCGGTGAAAGCATGTTCCTCGAGGATGGCGGCGTCGCTCCAGCGTCCGGGTCGGTAGAACTTGACCACCAGCGCCGGCGCGTCCTCGATGCCGACCTGGTAGACCCGGTTTTCATAGCTGTTGAGCGCGAGCAGGCGGCCGTCGCCGCGCAGGCCGATGCTGTCGAGCGCGTCGAGCACGCATTCCGGGTTCAGCGCCGAGTACGGGTGCGGCGCGGGGGCGCGCACGGCGCCGGCCGCGTGCCCGGCCCCGGCGTCGTCGGCGGCGCCCAGGCCGAAGGGGCCGTCGGCGCCCAGGCCGGAGCGGCCGGCGTCGTCGGCGTCGTCGGCGTGGTGGGGCGGGCCGGCCATGGCGGCGGCCAGCGCGGCGGCGCGGGCGTCCTCGGCCTCGTCGTCGAGGTCGTCCCGCTGGTCCGGGTGGTCGTGCTTATCTTGGCTCATCCCCGTATTGTACGGGGCGCGGGGTGTATACTGTCGGCTTCCATCCAAGAAAAGAGCAAGCCATGCAACTCGACCAGCCACTGAGCGACAAAGAATTCGATGAACTAGACAGTTTCCTGCTGTCCGAGCGCAGTCCCGAGGACGCGATGACGATGGACATGCTGCACGGTTACCTGACCGCCATCGCCATCGGCCCGGAAACCATCATGCCGACCGAATGGCTCAAGCGCGTGTGGGGCCAGGAGGAGGCCGACGTTCCGCAATTTAAGAACCCGAAGGAGGCGGAACGCATCCTCAACCTGATCATGCGCTTCATGAACGAGGTGCTGGTCACGTTCGAGGTGGCGCCCAAGGAGTTCGAGCCGCTGTTCGTCGAGCACGAGCACGAGGGCCAGACCCTGATCGACGCCGAAGCGTGGTGCTGGGGCTTCTGGGAAGGCATGGAGCTGCGCCCGGGCTCGTGGCAGGCGATCTGGGACTCGGACGTGAGCGAGCTGATGAAGCCGATCTACCTGCTCGGCGCCGACGAGATCGAGGAAGACGAGCTGCCGCTGGTCGAAGACCCGGTCAAGGCCCACAAGCTGGCCCAGGACCTCGAGGCGAACCTGCCGCTGATCTACAAATTCTGGGTGCCGCTGCGCAAGGCGCCGGTGGCCACCGTCAAGCGCGACGAGCCGAAGGTCGGGCGCAACGACGAATGCCCTTGCGGCAGCGGCAAGAAGTACAAGAAGTGCCACGGCGACGACGCGGCCAACGACGCGGCCGAGTAGTCGGCCACGGCCCTTCCCCCGCGCATGGGATAGGGACCGTGTTGCGTCAATTCAAGTAAAATTTGGGCATCGATGACCAGGATGCCCATGTTCGCCCTCCCCTTCAAACTGCCCACCACCGCCACCGCGCCGTTCTGCCCGTCCGAGGTGGCCGGCACCGTCGCCGTGCCCGCCGGCGACCCGTTCTGGAAAAAAGTGCTGCGCTTCGCCGGCCCCGGCCTGCTGGTGTCGGTCGGCTATATGGACCCGGGCAACTGGGCCACGGCGATCCAGGGCGGCTCGCAGTTCGGCTACCAGCTGCTGTTCGTGGTCGTGCTGTCGAGCCTGGCGGCGATCGTGCTGCAATGCCTGAGCATGCGGCTGGGCATCGTCACCGGCAAGGACCTGGCCGTGCATTGCCGCGAGCAGTACCGGCCGCCGGTGGCCAGGACCTTGTGGGGCTTCGCCGAGATTTCCATCATCGCCTGCGACCTGGCCGAGGTGCTCGGTTGCGCGCTGGCGTTCAAGCTGTTGCTGGGCGTGTCGCTGCCGGTCGGCGTGGCGCTGACCGCGCTCGACACGCTGCTCGTGCTCGGCCTCAAGGGCAAGGGCTTCCGCCAGATCGAGGCCATCGTGCTGGCGCTGATCCTGACGGTGGCCACCTGCCTGTTCGCCGAACTCATTTTCGTCAAGCCCGATTGGAGCGCCGTCGTGGCCGGGCTGGTGCCGTCGATCGCCACGCTGTCGGCGCGCGAGCCGCTGTACCTGGCCATCGGCATCCTCGGCGCGACGGTGATGCCGCACAATCTGTATCTGCATTCGTCGGTGGTGCAAACGCGCGTGGTGTCCCGGCATGACAGCGCCCGGCGCGAGGCGATCGGCCTGTCGCGCATCGACACCATCGTTTCGTTGCTGCTGGCCTTGCTGATCAACGGTTCGATCCTGGTGCTGGCGGCGGCCGCCTTCCACCAGCCCGGCAACACCCGCGTGCTCGACATCGACGACGCCTATCTGCTGCTCGCGCCGGTGGCCGGCACGGCGCTGGCGGCGACCCTGTTCGCGCTGGCCTTGCTGGCGTCCGGGCAGAGCTCGACCTTCACCGGCACGATCGCCGGGCAGGTCATCATGGAGGGGTTTTTGAAGTTGAAAATTCCGTGCTGGCAGCGGCGCGCCATCACGCGCGCACTGGCGCTGATCCCGGCGATGATCGGCGTGCTGACCTTGGGCGAGCATTCGGTCGGCAAGCTTCTGGTGCTTAGCCAGGTCGTGCTGAGCATGCAATTGCCGTTTGCGATGTATCCGCTCATTAGCCTGACCTCGCAGCGCCGCATCATGGGCGACTTCGTCAACACCTGGTGGACCACGGGGTTGTCGTGGTTCCTATTCGCGGTGATCTCCAGCGCCAACGCGTGGCTGGTGTGGCAGGCATTGGCGGGATGATGGAACCGGCCGGAGCCGCCGACGGCGCTTGGCGGATTACGCTACGCTAATCCGCCCTACGGATTGATAAACGCTGTCACGTCGTCAAGCGTCGGCGCCATCCAGCGCAGCGGCGCGCCGAGCGAGCCAACCAAGGTCGCGTGGCTGACCTTGTCGTAATAAATCTCCTTGACCTCGACCCGCTCGGCGCGCAGCCGGTACGCCAGTTGCCCGGTGTTGCGCTGCGCGTCGACCAGCTTGTCGCTGCGCGCGGCGATCAGCAACGCCGGCGGCGACCCGGCCGACACATGCCGCACCGGCTGCGACTGCGCCGGCGTGTCCGGAAAATGAAACACCGGCTTGGTGGTCGGATTTTCAATCGGCAGGAAATCATACGGTCCCGCCAGCCCGATCCAGCCGCGCAAATCCTTGGGCGACAGGCCCTGCTTGTTGAGCCAACGCGCGTCGAGCGCCAGCATCGCGGCGTTGTAGGCGCCGGAGCTGTGCCCCATCACATACAGCCGCTTGGGGTCGCCGCCGTAGCGGCCCGCCTGCCTGGCCGCCCAGGCGACGGCCTGCGCGGCGTCGTCCAGAAAGTCCGGATAGCCCACCTCGGGGTACAGCCGGTAATCGGCCACCACCGCGACGATGCCGCGCGAGGCCAGCGCCCGGCCAACGAAGGCGTAATCGGCACGCGCGCCAGTCGTCCAGTTGCCGCCATAGAAGAACACCACCACCGGCGCCTTGCCGTCGGCGTCTTTTGGCCGGTACACGTCCAGCATGCGGCGCGGTCCCTCGCCGTAGGACAGGTCGGCGGTGCGCTCGGACGCCCCGCCCGGCGACAGGACGTTGAGCGCCGTCAGCGGCGAGCAGGCGGCCAGCGCCAGCGGAATCACGATGGCGGCGGCAAGCGCGTAACAAGAGCGGCAGGAGCGGCGAATGCGGGACATGACAATTGATGAGCTCGTTTAGGGTGATGCCAGTGTAGAACGCTTGCCGTGCGCGCGGCTCGGGTTCCGCAGCGCATGGTGCGCTGCGTAACGTATGGCAGCGGCCGGGCCGCGCAGCGGTTGGTGCACGGTTGGCGGAGCGGCGCTCGCATCGCGGAGCAACTACCGCCCGGCAGACGGAGCCAGCCGCGCGGAGGGGGGAGCGGGACGGGGATGCCCTGCGCATCCCGTGCTGGAAACGGTCTCTTTCGGCTGTCTCTTTCGGTCTCTTTTTGTCTCTTTCCGTCTCCTCCCATTCCCACAACCAACTGGAGACCGAAAGAGACGGAAAGAGACCGAAAGAGACAGCCGAAAGAGACACGTTCCCGCAAAGGCCGGCCAGGGGGGACCGGCAGCGGACCGACCGAAACCGGGATCGCCTTTGCCATAGAGCCAGAGCCGCACCCGCCTCGTCGGCCTGCGCCCGCCTAGTCGGCCTGCGCGCGCCAGTCGGTCAGTGAATAGCCGCCCGGCACGCCACGGCACAGCAGCGACGACGCCGCCGCCGACATCTGGAAGCCGTTCGCCGTCCAGACCCACTGCTGCTGGTAGCCGCAATCGTTGATGCCGCGCCCCTTGGCATAGCTCGATAAGCGGCCGCCGTCGTAGTCCGGATTGAGGATGGCGGTGACGGCGCCTCCATGGGCTTGGCCGTCGACCATTTTATCGCCCAGCCCCGCCGGGCGGGCCGCGTGCGGTGGCTTGTCGTCAACGACCCAGGCGGCGAATTCGGATTGATAGGCGCCGCGTCCGCACTCGACCAGCACCAGTAGTCGCGTGGAAGACAAGCGATAGAGCCTGTCATCGGCTTGGCCGTCGAGATCGGGCGCGTACCCGCATCCCCCCTTCGGCAATTTTTTGACTATCCTCGGCAGCAGCGCGACATCCTGCGCGCGGGTCGGCGGCGGGACCAGGCGCCGCAGCACCGGTGCGGGCAATGGCGGCAGCGCCGCGCCGGCCGGCTTGGCGCCGGGCTTGACCAGCGCCGTGACGCCGCCCACCCGGCCCTGCACATCGTCGATCTTGAGCAGCGCCGCCTTGATGCCGGCCAGCGACAGGCGCCATGTGTTCTTGCCATCGGTGACGTCGGCCTCCTGGGCGTCAAGCAGCGCCGGCACCAGGCCGGCGATTTGGGCTGGGGAAAGGACGGCGCCGGACGGCAAGCCGCCCCACGTCAAGCCGCCGACCCGCAACGTCAGCGGGCCGGCGGCGGGGGCGTCGTCGGCGGCGCTGGCGGTCAGCTTTGCCGCCACCGCCGCGCCCGCGCCGGCCGCCCGCGCCAACCACAACGTCACCGGCGGCACGCCGTCGTCCTGGGGCGCGAAACCGACCGCCTCGCAGGCGCGCGTGTTGTCGCAAGCCATCTCCCAGTCCTGGAAAGCGACATGGACGGGACCGGCGCCGGCCAAGCCGGTCGCCAGGACCAGCGCGCCAGCCGTGAAACATTGCGATATTTTCATGATTTTTCCTTCGGGCGAAAAAAAACAGGCTCAAACGAACCTGTTCCGGATCACGCAACGCTTACAGCTTGATGAAGTGCTCGCGGTAGTATTTCAGTTCTTCGATCGATTCGATGATGTCGGCCATGGCCGTGTGCATCTGGTGCTTCTTGAAGCCGGCCACCATTTCCGGCTTCCAGCGCTTGCCCAGCTCCTTCAACGTCGACACGTCGATGTTGCGATAATGGAAATACGCCTCCAGCTTCGGCATGTAGCGCACCATGAAGCGGCGGTCCTGGCCGATGGTGTTGCCGCACATCGGCGCCTTGCCCTTCGGCACCCATTGCTTCATGAACTTGATCAACTCTTCCTCGGCCTGCGCCTCGGTGACGGTCGAGGCCTTGACCTTGTCGATCAGGCCGGAGCGGCCGTGGGTGCCCTTGTTCCACGCGTCCATGCCGTCGAGCACGGCGTCGCTCTGGTGCACCACCATGACCGGGCCCTCGGCCAGCACGTTCAGGTGCATGTCGGTGACGACCACGGCCACCTCGATGATGCGGTCGGTGTCGGGCTCCAGGCCGGTCATCTCCATGTCGACCCACACCAGGTTCATTTCGCTCTGGCGCGGCGTGGCGGCGGCCGGCGCGGAAGCTTCAGGCAAATCGTTAGCTTGTGACATAATTCTCTCTTGGCTCGCGGGAGCCCATGTTAATCCGAATCCGCCATTTTCTCACAGGCATAGAATGTATTCACTCGCGTTTTCGATTTTGTTCGTATCTTTCATCATTTTGACCTTGATCGTGCGCTTCTGGCTGGCCTCGCGCCACATCCGTCACGTGCTGACCCACCGCGGCGCCGTGCCCTCCGAATTCGCCGAGAAAATCCCGCTGTCGGCCCACCAGAAGGCGGCCGACTACACGGTCGCGCGCACCAAGTTCGGCCTGCTGACCTTGCTGGTCAACACCCTGGTGCTGGTCGGCTTCACCTTGCTCGGCGGCCTGCAGTGGCTGGCGATCGGGGTCTTCAAGCTCACCGGCGGCGGCATGGCCTACCAACTGGCGCTGCTGGCCGCGTTCGCGCTGGTCTCGGGCGCGATCGACGTGCCGTTCGACTATTACAAGCAGTTCCGCCTCGAACAGCGCTTCGGCTTCAACAAGATGACGCGCGGCCTGTTCTTCGCCGACCTGGCCAAGGGCGCGCTGCTGGGCGCGGCCATCGGCCTGCCGCTGGTCTGGGTCATGCTGACGCTGATGGACAAATCGGGCGGCCTGTGGTGGTTCTACGCGTGGCTGGTGTGGAGCGGCTTCCAGCTGCTGATGATGGTGCTGTTCCCGACCGTCATCGCGCCGCTGTTCAACAAATTCACGCCGCTCGAGGACCAGTCGCTCAAGCAGCGTATCGAGGGCTTGATGAAGCGCGTCGGCTTCGCCTCCAAGGGTCTGTTCGTCATGGACGGCTCCAAGCGCAGCGCCCACGGCAACGCCTACTTTTCCGGCTTCGGCGCCAACAAGCGCATCGTCTTTTTCGACACGCTGCTCGCGCGCCTGCAGCCGCAGGAGATCGAGGCGGTGCTGGCGCACGAGCTGGGCCACTTCAAGCTCAAGCACATCATCAAGCGCATCGCCATGCTGTTCGCCATCTCGCTCGGCTTCCTGGCGCTGCTGGGCTACCTGAAGAACCAATTGTGGTTCTACACCGGCCTCGGCGTCGACCCGCTGCTGCTGCCGGGCCAGGGCAACGACGCCATGGCGCTGCTGCTGTTCATGCTGACCTTGCCCGTGTTCACCTTCCTGTTCAGCCCCTTGTCGTCGCTCGGCTCGCGCAAGCACGAGTTCGAGGCCGACGCCTTCGCCGCCGCGCACACCGACGCGCGCGACCTGGTGTCGGCGCTGGTCAAAATGTACGAGGACAACGCCTCGACCCTGACGCCCGACCCGCTGCACTCGGCGTTCTACGATTCCCACCCGCCGGCGAGCGTGCGCATCCGGCATCTGAACGCGGCGCCGGCATGAGCGCGCCAAACACCGGCGCCCGCGACGGCGGCGCCGGCCTGCTCGCCCGCCATTGCGGCCACGCCAGCACGGCGCTCGACGCCGCCGGCGCCGCGCGCCTGCTGGCCCTCGTGCCGGACTGGACACTCGACGACGGCCGGCTGTGCCGCAGCTTCACCTTCACCAACTACTATCGCACCATGGCCTTCGTCAACGCGCTCGCCTACCTGAGCCACACCGAAGACCACCACCCGGAACTGACCGTGACCTATACAACCTGCACCGTGCGCTACACCACCCACTCGGTCAACGACGGCCGCGGCGGCCTGTCGGACAACGACTTCATCTGCGCGGCCAAGGCCGGCGCGCTGTACGCCCCCGCCGGCCGGACGGGCCCATGAGCCAGTCCCCCGACAAGCGGGTGGCGACCATCATCGCCGCCCACGGCCGCCACTACCTGGCCGAGGCCGGCGGCGTCAAGCTGCAATGCGTCACGCGCGGCAAGAAGACCAACGTCGCCGTCGGCGACCGCGTGCACCTGACCATGACCTCGCCCGACCAGGGCGTGATCGACCAGATCGAAGAGCGCCAGACCTTGCTGTACCGCTCGGACCAGTACAAATCGAAACTGCTGGCGGCCAACCTGACGCAGCTGTTCATCGTCGTCGCCACCGAGCCCGGCTTCGCCGACGACCTCGTCTCGCGCTCGCTGGTGGCGGCCGAGGCGGCCGGCATCCAGGCGCGCCTGATCCTCAACAAGACCGACGTCGCCGATTCACTGGCGCGCGCGCGCGAACGGCTGCAACCGTACGCCGCGCTCGGCTATCCGGTGCACGAAGTGTCGGCCAAGGCGCGCCCGGACGAGGCGCTGGCCATCCTCAAGCCGCTGCTGGCGGGCCAGTCGTCGATCCTGATCGGCCAGTCCGGCATGGGCAAGTCCTCGCTGATCAACCTCCTGGTGCCGGACGCCGACATCGCCGTGCGCGAAATCTCCGCCGCGCTCGACACCGGCAAGCACACCACCACCTTCACCCGCCTCTACCAGCTGCCCGAGCTGGGCGGGGACGCCTCGATCATCGACTCGCCCGGCTTCCAGGAGTTCGGCCTGTACCACCTGAGCGAAGGCATGCTCGAGCGCGCGTTCGTCGATTTCGCGCCCTACCTCGGCCATTGCAAGTTCTATAATTGCCGCCACCTCATCGAGCCGCACTGCGCCATCCTGGCCGCCGTGGCCGAGGGCAAGATCGCCAGGATGCGCCACACGCTGTACGGCCAGCTGCTGCACGAGTCGTCGCAAACCCTGTATTAACCGGTTCGCCCCCGCCACGCGCGATTGCCGGATATAATTACCTCATGGAAATTACTTTGGCCGTTTAATCAATCTTTAACCGACGCGGATGCGGGGACCCCGATGGACATGTTTGCGCTCGACGACGACGTATCGCAATGGGAAGCGGCGCTGCCGCCGCTGGCCGGGCCGGCGCGCCTGCCGGTGCTCGTGCCGCTGGCCTGGCATCTGCGCCAGCGCGACGGCGCGCGCGCCGTCGCCCTGGCCGACGAGGGTCTGGCGCTGCTGGCGGCCGACGCCGCGCTCACGCCGGCCGCGCGCGC
>CAUPRW010000059.1:0-36461 GCA_963513825.1 uncultured Duganella sp. | reverse complement strand
TGAAATCAGGAACTGGGACCGCGTCGCCATCGTTCATCTAAATCCGGAGCAGGTGCTGGCCGAACAAGCCCGCCCCCGCTCCACTCGACAGCACCGCAAACCCGCCGCATAAATCCCGGCAATGCGACAACTAGCTTGACATCCACCGCATTTGGACACGAGCTCGACGGTTGTTGGTTGAGGGCGGACGCATACAGCGGAGGTCGTGTCCAAATGACAGACTTGACCCCGTCGGTGACCCCGTCGGCGAAAATAATTGAGCCTTTCCGCGATCTCGTTCGACATATCAAATAAGAACAGCACATTTGATCAGCGAAAGGCCAGTAATGAGTCATCAGCAGGAAACCTCGCGCACCGCCGGCAAGGCCGTCTTCCAGCGCACCGCGTTGTCGGTGGCGATCGCCTACGCGGCCGCCGTCTTGTCGGGCGCCGCCGTGGCGCCGCCGGCGCGCGCCCAGCCGGCGCCCGACGCCGTCCAGTCCTACGACATCGCGGCCGGCCCGCTCGGCCAGGCGCTGTCGCGCTTTGCCGCCCGCGCCGGCGTGGCCCTGTCGTTCGACGCCGCGCTGCTCGAAGGAAAAACCAGCCAGGGCTTGCGCGCCAGCGTCTCCGTCAGCGACGGCTTCTCGCAACTGCTGCAAGGCAGCGGCCTGCAGGCCCAGCGCCTGCCCAACGGCGGCTGGACGCTCAAGCCGGCGGCGCTGGCGGCCACGCCGGCCCCGGCGACCACCGCCACCAGCGCCGCCACCACCCCGGCCGCGCGCGCCGACATCGCCGTCACGGCCCTGCCTGCGGTCGAGGTGACGGCGCAACGCACCAACAGCACGCTGATCCGTCCGACCCGCCAAAGCACCGTCATCGAGCGCGACGAGCTCAACGACCTGCGCCAGGCGTCCGACAGCCTGGCGACCGTGCTCAGCAAGGCCGTGCCCGGCATGGCCGACTCCAGCCGCACCATCACCGACTACGGCCAAACGCTGCGCGGGCGTAACACGCTGGTGCTGGTCGACGGCATTCCGCTCAACACCAACCGCGATTCGGCGCGCAACATGGCCGCGCTCAACCTGGCCAGCATCGACAAGGTCGAAGTGCTGCGCGGCAGCAGCGCCATCTACGGCGCCGGCGCCAGCGGCGGCATCATCGCCATCACCACGCGCCCGGCCGGCGGCGCCCCGTACGCCGAAACCGCCTTCTCGCTGCGCTCGCCGCTGTCGCGCCTCGGCAGCGACGGCCTCGGCGGCGAGGTCAGCCATTACATGTCCGGCGCCAGCGGCGCGCTCGACTACGCCTTCAACGCCGGCCTGCAGCACATCGGCGCCTCCTACGACGGCAAGGGCAGGCGCATCGCGCCCGAGCCGAGCCAGGGCGACCTGTTCGACAGCGACAACTACACCTTCGGCGGCAAGGTCGGCCTGCGCATCGACCGCGACCAGCGCGTCCAGTTCGCCGCCAGCCGCTACGTCGCCGATCAGGACAGCGACTACGGCTCCGATCCGTCGGTGGCGCGCCTGCCGGCCGGCAGCGCCGTGGCCCGTCCCGTCGACGGCCTGCGCCTGGACGACCAGAACCAGCTGCGCAACACGCTGCTTAGCGCGAGCTACCAGCACAAGGACATCGCCGGCAGCGCGCTCTCGACCCAGCTGTACTACCGCGACTACTACACCCGCTTCACGCCGTTCGACGCGCGCGCCGTCTCCACGCGCGGCAACAACGTCGACCAGGTGATGCAGAACTCGGAGGTGTGGGGCGGCCGCGCCACCGTCGACACGCCGCTCGGCGCCGACGTCAAGGTGCTGTGGGGCCTGGACTTCAACCAGGAGCGCAGCGACATGCCGGACGACTTCTTCGACGCGGCCGCCTACGACGCCAGCGGCGGCAAGGTGTTCCAGCCGAGCCGCACGGTGCTCTACATGCCGCCGCTGACGACGCGCAGCATCGGCGGCTTCGCCCAGGCGCAATACAAGTTGAACCCGCGTTGGTCGTTCGAGGGCGGCCTGCGCTACGAGCACGCGCGCGCGCGCTTCGACGATTTCACCCCGCTGTCGCAGATCCGCCTGGCCACGCCGCGGCAGGTGCGCGGCGGCACGCTGTCGTACGACGCCTGGATGGGCAACGTCGGCGCCGTCTTCAAGCCGGCGCGGGGCCAGGAACTGTACGCCTCGTTCAGCCAGGGTTTCCAGCTGCCGGACATGGGCCTGCAGATCCGCAACGCCACGCCCGCCTTCAACCTGGCCTCGTCGGCGCTCGAACCGGTCAAGACCAATAACTACGAGCTGGGCTGGCGCGGCGGCGTGGGCGAGGTCAACGGCACGCTGGCGCTGTTCTACACCACCTCCAAGCTGGGCGACGTGCAAAGCTTCAACAACGGCCTGATCCTGACCCGCACCGCCGAGAAGATCCGCGGCGCCGAAGCCAGCGTCGACTACCTGCCGCAAGCGAGCCCGTGGGGCGCGGGCGCGACGCTGACGGCCATGTCGGGCCGCGAGACGCCGCAAGGCGGCAGCGACGACCAGACCATGACCGGCTACCGCATCCCGCCGACCAAGGTCACCGCCTACGCCCAGTACAAGCCGGGCGGGCGCTGGAGCGCGCGCCTGCAAGCGACCTATTTCGGCGGGCGCGATTCGCGCCTCAACGGCGTGACCAGCTTCGGCCGGCGCGACGTGTCGAGCTACACCACGCTCGACCTGATCGCGCGCGTCGAACTGACGGCGCGCGGCACGCTCACCGTCGGCATCGAGAACCTGCTGGACCGCTACTACCTGCCCGCCTACAGCCAGCTCATGCGCAATAGCAACAACACCAGCCGCCTGCCGGCCGCCGGCGCGGCCATGGGCATCAGTTACAACCACCGCTGGTAAGCCGGCGCCGAGCATGCCGTCCAGTGACGGCGCTTCGTGGGGCGGATTGGCGCGCGGCGCGTCATCCCGGCTGGCTCGAGCGTCGAGGAAGTCGAAGTGGTCAAACTGGCCGTGCGCGAGATCGCCGGTTGCCATTGTTGCCTGGCGGCGCACACGCAATCCGCGGTCAGGGCGGCCGGCTGCGGCGACGTGCAGATTGTCGACACGCTGCTGGCGCTAGGCGCGGTAACGTTCGCCAACCTGTTCAAATCGGGTCAACGCGATCATGCTGGACTTCCCGGCGGCCGACTGAAATTAGCGCAGCGGCGGCTGCCCCAACACCACCGCCAGCAGCCCCGGAAAGCGGCCGTCGATGTCGGCGCGGCGCAGCGTGTTCATGTGCGCGGTGCCGGCCGTTTCCGTGTGCACCAGCCCCGAATCGCGCAGCACCTTGAAATGGTGGGACACGGTCGATTTCGGCCGTCCGCCGTCGAGCTCGCCACAGGTGGCGCCGTCCACTTGCGCCAGATGCCGCACGATCTCCAGGCGTATCGAGTCGCTGAGCGCGTAGAGCACGCGCTCGAGCACGAATTCGTCGGCGGGGGGGTGTTTGTAGGGACGCATGGCACGATCATACACCTTGCGCTATAATTCTTCCATTGTTCGTATATATTCGAACTAGCGTACTTCATATTCAGCGTTATTTCTTCCCAAAGGAAACCATGTCCGCCCTCTTCCAGCCCTACAGCCTTAAAGCCGTCACCTTGCGCAACCGTATCGCGGTGCCGCCGATGTGCCAGTATTCCGCCACCGACGGCGTGCCCAACGACTGGCACCTGTCGCACTACGCAAGCATCGCGCGCGGCGGCGCCGGGCTGGTGATCGTCGAGGCCACCGCCGTCGCCCCGGAGGGACGCATCACACCGGGCTGCACCGGTCTGTGGAACGACGAACAGGCGCAGGCGTTCGTGCCGATCGTGCGCGCCATCAAGGCCGCCGGCGCCGTGCCGGGCATCCAGATCGCCCACGCCGGGCGCAAGGCCAGCGCCAACCGGCCGTGGGAGGGCGACGACCATATCGCCGCCGATGACGCGCGCGGCTGGCCGACGATCGCGCCGTCGGCCATCGCGTTCGGCGCCAACCTGCCGAAGGTGCCGCGGGCGATGACGCTCGACGATATCGCGCGCGTGCGCCAGAACTTCGTCGACACCGCGCGCCGGGCCGTCGAGGCGGGCTTCGAATGGCTGGAGTTGCACTTCGCGCACGGCTACCTGGCGCAAACGTTCTTTTCCGCACACGCGAACCAGCGCGACGACCTCTACGGCGGCAGCCCCGAGAACCGCGCCCGCTTCCTGCTCGAGACGCTCAAGGCGGTGCGCGAGGTGTGGCCGGAGCACTTGCCGTTGACGGTGCGATTCGGCGTGATCGAATACGACGGCCGCGACGAGCAAACCATGCTCGAATCGATCGAACTGGTGCGCCGGTTCAAGTCCGCCGGCATGGACATGGTCAGCGTCAGCGTCGGCTTCACGGTTCCCGACACGGCGATCCCGTGGGGACCGGCCTTCATGGGGCCGGTGGCCGAGCGCGTGCGGCGCGAAGCGGGCGTGCCGGTGTCGTCGGCATGGGGCTTCGGCACGCCGGCCATCGCCGAGCAGGTGGTGCGCGACGGCCAGCTCGACCTGGTGATGGTCGGCCGCGCCCACCTGGCCAATCCGCACTGGGCCTACTTCGCGGCCAAGGAGCTCGGCGTCGAGCGGGCCGCGTGGACGCTGCCGGCGCCGTACGCGCATTGGCTCGAGCGGTACTGATCGGGCAAGCGGCGCCGGTTGCGCCGGCGCCGCGCGGCCGCCGCGGCCGATGCGCCAGGCCGAGGCGGCTGGTTGGCGGTCGCGTCCGCTTACCACACTCCGGCGGCCGATCGCGCGTCACACTACCACGCAGCGGACTTTTCCCTGCAAAGTTTGGCCCTTGCCGGCACGGTTTTCGGGAATCGCTCCAGAAGGGAGCCTAATGGAATGGTGTTGCAAACGCGACGGGCAACTGTTCGTTGCCATGCTGTCGGTGTGGCAGGCGGCGCATGCGCGCCCGGCGCCCGAACTGGTGATGCACGAACATACTTCGATCACCGCCGAAAAGAACGGCGCCGCCATCAAGATCGCGGCCGGCGCCGGAATCGAACGTACTTACACCTTCGGCGCCTGCACATTGGATAGTCATATGTCGATCAGGCCTGCGCGCTGGTACTGCAGTCTGGGGATATACGACCCGGCACCGTCGAACGGCGACGGGCCGCCCCCGCCGGAGGAATGCAAAGGCATAACCCGGACGGTGGTCGAGGAGGGACAGATCCATTTCGATGACATGCAGCTGGTCGACGCCTGGATACGTCGACAACAGAGGGCGATCGGCCGCATCGGCCAGGTCGTTTGGACCAATGACGGGTTGCTCGTTTCCTGGGCCTTCGTTCCCGGCAGGCGTGGCAACCCAGCTGTGGCAACGCTGTGGGCCGCGCTTGGCGCCGCGAAGTCGCGAGCCGCATTCAAGGCGTGAAACGAACCGCGCAACGCAGGCCGGCCGAGATCTTGTTGCCGGGGTTGCGCAGCTGCAGCCGCACGCCGAAGGTACCGCTGCCGGCGTCGATGACGCGGTCGACCACCGTCACCTTGGCGATGTAGGCCGTGCCGCCCAAGGCGCTGAGCTGGACGCGCCCGCTCATGCCGGGGCGGATCGCGCCGAACAGCTCGACCGGCACCACCACCTCGACGTTGAGCGGGTCGATCTGCGCCAGCTTGAGGATCTTTTCCTGCGAGATGTGGTCGCCCGGCGACAGGAACCGCTCCACCACCACGCCGTTGATCGGGCTGGTGATGGTGCGCAGCGCCACCACCGCCTGCTGCTGCTTGAGTTCGAGCGACGCCAGCCGCGTTTGCGTCTCGAGCTCGTCCTTGTCGCTGGCCGAGATCAAATAGAATTACTAGATGTGAACCCTGGTTTTGCGCCACTTCTTTCAATCCCGGCGCAGCTTGAGTATTTGATTCAGATTGCCGATGGACGATCCACCGACAGATCCCGACTCAAGGAGATCATTGTAGGGCAGTATGCCGCCAGGCAGTTCGAGGACAGGGACATGGAATTTGCAAACATGTTGTAAGAGGTGGCTGATAATGTGGATGCATTATGATTTGATGATGGTCATTTGGCAGAAGGACGGGGCAAGCCACCGATGATCAAAATGACGATGATCTGCCGCGAGATATGTTTCGGACGTGGCGCTTGTCGCGACAACGCGCGGGAATCCGATCCGCGCACGGCCAGTGGCGGACTTTCACGGTTTTTTCCTGGTCCTGAAACGACAAAGGCCAGCGTTGAACGCAGGCCTTTGTTTTTTTAACGTATTCTGGTGGGAAGTGCAAGTTTCGAAATGGAGTAAAAACTACATCGCTGACGGGCACATCAAGCTCCAGTACTGGGTCGGTGTTGAACAGTTCGTCGTCTGAAGTGCGCTGTTGAGCGCTTCCATTGCCCCAAATTTGCCCCAAATTTTGAGGAGGCAAGTCGACATCGAGTCCACCATAGTCGCTGCAGCATCGGCTAGCGATGTATTCGGTGACATCGTGTACAAAATGTCGCCTTTCACCTGGAGGATTTCAGTAATCTTCACGTAAGCTTCCTTGTAGTCGACTCGTTTTTTTGGGGCGCATGTGCTTGCAAATGCTGGCGATTATTGAAGTTCCGCGACCAGGGCGGGTACCAACTCGAACAGATCGCCGACCAGACCATAATCGGCCACCGCGAAGATAGGAGCTTCCGGATCCTTGTTGATGGCGACGATGGTCTTGGAGTCCTTCATGCCGGCGAGGTGCTGGATGGCACCCGAGATTCCCACCGCGATGTACAAATTGGGGGCGACGATCTTGCCGGTCTGACCGACCTGCCAGTCGTTCGGTACGAAACCAGCGTCCACGGCGGCGCGCGAAGCGCCCATGGCGGCGCCGAGTTGATCGGCCAGCGGTTCAAGCAGCTTGAAGTTCTCGGCCGAGCCCATGCCGCGGCCACCCGAGACGATGATCCTGGCTGCGGTCAGTTCCGGACGGCTTGAGACGGCCAGCTCACGGCCGACGAATGCCGACCTGCCGAAATCGGCGCTTGGCATGATCTGTTGCACTGCAGCCGACCCCGCGCCGCCGGCGGCATCAAACGCCGTGCCGCGCACGGTGATGACCTTGACGCTGTCGCTCGACTGCACGGTCGCAATCGCATTGCCGGCGTAGATCGGACGCTCGAAGGTGTCGGGGGACTCGACTTTAGTGATTTCCGAGATCTGGGCCACGTCCAGCCTGGCGGCCACGCGCGGCAGGATGTTCTTGCCGTAGGCGGTGGCGGGCGCCAGGATGTGCGTGTAGCCGCCGGCAATTGCCAGCACCTGCAGGGCGACGTTCTCCGCCAGGCCGTCGGCGAACTGCGGCGCGTCGGCGACCAGCACTCTCGCTACGCCCGCGATCTGCGCGGCGGCTTCGGCGGCGGCCGCGCAGCCGGAGCCTGCGACCAGGATGTGGACGTCGCCGCCGCATTGGGCGGCAGCGGTCACGGTGTGGTAGGTAGCGCCCTTGAGGGAGCCGTTGTCGTGTTCTGCAATGACAAGTGCGACCATGATTGAATCCTATGATTTTTTAGTGGACCGGGATCAGATGACTTTGGCTTCAGTGCGCAGCTTCTGCACCAGCGTCGCCACATCCGGCACCGTGACGCCGGCTGAGCGTCTTGCCGGCTCGACGACCTTCAGCGTTGTCAGGCGCGCTCTGACATCGACGCCCAAGTCTTCCGGCTTGATCGTTTCCAGCGGCTTCTTCTTGGCCTTCATGATGTTCGGCAAGGTGACGTAGCGCGGCTCGTTCAGGCGCAGATCGGTGGTGATGATGGCCGGCAGCGTCAAGGACACGGTTTCCAGGCCGCCGTCGACTTCGCGGGTCACGGTGACCTTGCCGTCTTCCATCACGAGTTTCGACGCGAACGTGGCCTGCGGCCAGTCCAGAAGGCTCGCCAGCATCTGGCCGGTCTGGTTCGAGTCGTCGTCGATCGCCTGCTTACCCAGGATGATCAACTGCGGCTGCTCCTTCTCCGCCAGTGCTTTCATGATCTTGGCCACAGCCAACGGCTCGGTGACGCCATTGGTCTCGACCAGGATGCCGCGGTCGGCGCCGATCGCCATGCCGGTACGCAGGGTTTCCTGGCACTGGGTCACCCCCACCGACACGACGACCACTTCCAGCGCCTTGCCCGACTCCTTCAGGCGCACGGCTTCCTCCAGCGCGATCTCGTCGAACGGGTTCATCGACATTTTGACGTTCGCGATATCCACGCCGCTGCCATCGGATTTGACGCGGACCTTGACGTTGTAGTCGACTACCCGTTTAACCGGTACGAGAACTTTCATTGCTATTCCTTTTGCCTACTTGAGGGTGGTTTCAAATAATTTCTTGCAGCATAGCCCAGCGGTTCGATGCAGATAGTTATCAATGGACTGCCGGCACTGTCAAGTCCTGGTGGCGTTGCCGGTCCACGCTGCGCGCGTGCGGCAGCTGCCGAAGCAGGATGATGGCCACCGCCGCGATGCTGGCCGGAACCGCCATGAGCGGGAAGATGTGCGACACGCTCAGCCCCTGGGTGAGTAAATACCCCGGGATGAGCGGGCCGACCAGTTGCCCAAGCCGCCCCACGCTGTAGGCCCAGCCAAAGCCGGTGGCGCGCACGTGGACTGGATACCAGGCGCTCGACAGTGCCATCATTCCCGCCGCCGAGGCGCCGACGAAGAAACCGGAACCGATCGCAGCAGCTGCCAGCACCCAGGGCAGCTCGGTGAGCAATCCCATTGGCGCAAGGCAGAACGCGCCCACCATCACAACGCATGGAATCACAACGAACGGACCGTAACGATCAATGGTGCGGCCTGCCAGAATGTTGCCCAGGGCGCTACCAAGATTGATCAAGCCGACAACCAGGACTGCGTGCGAGGCCCCCATGCCTGACTTCTCGAGCAGGGATGGCGTCCACAGCACCATAATGATGAGCATCAACAAAATCATGAAGAATGGAATCCACAGCAAGGCGTTGCCCAACAAACCGCCGGTTGCGAACACTTCGCTTGCTGCAGAGCGTTTTGCCGCCGTCTGAACATCGGCCTTGAAATTCAGCGGAAAGTCAGGTGCCAGCTGCTGTATCAAGCTGCGCAGTCTTGCCGCGCGCCGTGGCGAGCTCGCCAAATATTGCAATGATTCGGGGGCAAGCCAATGAAACACCGGGAGCAGCGCAAGAGGAAGCAGACCGCCGATAATGAAAATCGACTTCCATCCGAACATCGGCAAGACCACAGCCGAAATGCCGGCGCCGATCATGCCACCGACCGGAAAACCGGCATACAGAAGGCCGACTACCACGCCGCGCCGGCGCGGCGGCACGAACTCGATGCAGTGCGAGATCACGTTGGGTATCGCGGCTCCCAGTCCGATTCCCGCCAGCAGGCGAAGCGCGCACAACATCTCCAGCGAAGTCGCAAGCGCAGTGAACAGCGTGAACAGTCCAAACACGGCGATGCTGAGCTGGATGATCGGCTTGCGTCCGAATCGGTCGGCAAGGGGACTCAGGATAAAGGCCCCCAGCAGCGCCCCGACCAGGCCCGCCGAAAAAACGATTCCCATTTGACTCATGGGGATACCAAGATCGCGCGCCAGCGCAGTCGCGGCAAAGCCGATCGCCTGAGTATCAAAGCCGTCGAGCAGGATGATCAGGGCTCCCAGGGTAACGACGCGCCGCGCCGTTGTCTTGATGTTCGGGTGTTCGACAATCGCTTCCATCATCGGTGTATCTTGGGTCATGCCAGTCTCCTTCATTATTATTGGGGTAGCGATACGTGACCGCGCCAGCACTGCCTATCAAGCAGCTGTAAATCGGTGTCCCGTCGACTGTCTCCTGTTGCAATGGACCATCACTGTCGGTCAACAACGCGCCGCTGATCTGTTCGATGCGCATCGGTTTGCTGCGACGATGAAGCCCCGCTCAGCCCGACCCAAGCCTGGCGACCAAACAGCCTGTTGCCCTGGCCTAGGGCGCCTGCATCTGGCGCGAATCCATTCTCCAGATTAAAGACTGCCTTTAAGCCTCCGCCAAGATCCTCCGTGCCTCGTAAGCCCAGCCGAGACGGGAACTGGCCGCCCGACAAGTTCGGCATGCGTGTCAAGCTCTTGGCGCCAGGCGCGGTATCTGACAGGTGCTCAATTGCGGTGTCGATCAGCCCGTACAGCTGCACCGATGACTGACCAGATGCGGAAGTGGCGCTCGTTATGGCAAGACCACCCAGCAATCGCGCAATGTGATTCTTCTTCACTTACTCTCCTCTATCGGGATCAGGCGTAGCAAGGTACCCGATCTCAGGTTCACCGCGGACTATGAACGTTGCTCTGCGTACTTGCGTCAGCGGGACGCCCGCTCCATGAAGCAAGGGAGCAGGCTCGTTTTGCCTGCTTCAGCGACATTCACATTCGATTTTCCAATTGAACGCTTGAAACTACATGTTTGGGTAGTTGGGCCCGCCGCCGCCTTCCGGCGTCACCCAGACGATGTTCTGCGTCGGGTCCTTGATGTCGCACGTCTTGCAGTGCACGCAGTTCTGCGCATTGATCTGCAGCCGGTCCTGCCCCGCGTCGGTCTTGACGAACTCGTACACGCCCGCCGGGCAGTAACGCTGCTCGGGGCCGGCGTATTGCGCCAGGTTGACGTCGACCGGAACGCTCGGATTTTTCAGCGTCAGGTGCACCGGCTGGCCTTCGGCATGGTTGGTGTTCGAAATAAACACCGACGACAGACGGTCAAAGGTGATTTTGCCGTCCGGCTTCGGATACACGATCGGCTTGAAACTGGCGGCCGGCTGCAAGCATTCGTGGTCGGCGTGATTGTGGCGCAGCGTCCAGGGCGCCCTGCCCTTGAACACCATCTGGTCGATGCCGGTCATGATACTGCCCAGGTACAGGCCCTTGCTCATCCACGGCTTGAAGTTGCGCGCGGCATACAGCTCGGTGTAGAGCCAGGATTTCTCGAAGGCGGCCGGGTAGCTGGTGAGCTCGTCGTGCTGGCGGTTTGTGCCCAGCGCCTTAAAGGCCGCTTCGGCGGCCAGCATACCGGTCTTGATCGCGCCGTGGCTGCCCTTGATGCGCGAGGTATTCAGGAAGCCCGCATCGCAGCCGATCAGGGCGCCGCCCGGAAAGACGGTCTTCGGCAAGCACTGCAGGCCGCCGGCCGTGATGGCGCGCGCGCCGTAGCTGATGCGCTTGCCACCTTCGAAGAACTTGCGGATTTCCGGATGCGTCTTGTAACGCTGGAATTCTTCATACGGCGACAGATACGGGTTCTGGTAGGCCAAGCCGACTACAAATCCCACCGCCACCTGGTGGTTCTCCAGGTGGTACATGAAGGAGCCGCCGTAGGTGCTGTTGTCGAGCGGCCAGCCGGCGGTGTGGATCACCAGGCCCGGCTTGTGCAGTACAGGATCGATCTCCCACAGTTCCTTGATGCCGAGGCCGTAGGTCTGCGGGTCCTTACCCTTGTTCAGGTCGTACTTTGCCATCAGCTGCTTGCCAAGGTGGCCGCGCGAACCTTCGGCGAACAAGGTGTATTTCGCGTGCAGCTCCATCCCTGACTGGAACGCGCCGGTCGGTTGGCCTTCGCGGTTTACGCCCAGGTTGCCGGTGGCGACGCCCTTCACCGAACCGTCCTCGTTGTAGAGAATCTCGGCGGCCGCGAAGCCCGGAAAAATCTCTACGCCCAGCGCTTCGGCCTGCTGGCCGAACCAGCGCACGAGGTTGGCCAGCGAGATGATGTAGTTGCCGTGGTTGGTCAGCATCTTTGGCACCAGGAACGATGGCGTGGCGAGTGCCTTCGTCGCGGTCAGGAACAGGACGCGGTCTTCGGTTACCGGGGTGTGCAGCGGCGCGCCAAGCTCTTTCCAGTCAGGGAAAAGTTCGTTCAAGGCGACCGGATCCATCACCGCGCCTGACAGGATGTGGGCGCCGAGCTCGCCACCTTTTTCGAGCACGCAGACCGTCACGTCACGCCCTTGTGCGGCAGCAAGCTGTTTCAAGCGGATCGCTGCCGACAGCCCGGCCGGGCCGCCACCCACCACGACCACATCGTATTCCATGGCCTCGCGTGGGCCATGTTGAGCGGGGTTATAGTCCATTCAGTGTGTTACCTTCATAGCGCATGGCCTACGATTGTTGGGTGTGCATTAACCGGCCTGGAAACGCTCGCGCAGGTTCTTGCGGAGCACCTTGCCAACAGCGCTCTTGGGCAGGACTTCAACGATATGCACGGTCTTGGGGGTTTTATAGCCCGGCAAGTGCGTGCGCGCATAGTCAATCACGTCGTCTCCGGTCAGGGCGGCACCGGGCGTGAGCACGACCGCCGCGACAAGCCGCTCGACCCAGCGCGCGTCAGGCACACCGAACACCGAGGCTTCCTCAATCAAGGGATGCGAGTACAACACTTCCTCGACCTCGAACGGGAAAATGTTTTCACCGCCGCTGATGACCATGTCATTTTTCCGGTCGACGATGTACAAGTAGCCATCCTTGTCGAGATACCCCAGGTCCCCGGTGCGGAACCAGCCGTCGTCCGTCATGCGCTCGGCGGTTGCGGCGGGCAGCCGCCAGTAGCCTGCCATCAGCTTTCTACTGCGCACCAGGATCTCACCCACCGGATCGGCGTCGCCTGCTGTCTGTTCGATCCGCACTTCGGTGGCGGCAAAGGGCTTCCCACAGGAGCGCAACAGTTGCCGGCGTGATGGATCGGCCGCGGCCAGACGATGCGCTTGCGCATCGAGCGTGGTGATGCTTCCGGCTTCGGTCGAACCGTACGCTTGCGAAAACTCGCAGGCCTCGAGCGTGTTCATGGCGCGCTGGAGTAAGTCAAGCGGCATCGACGAACCTGCGTAGACGATCAGGCGCAGCTGCCTGGCAGCGACGGCGAAGGCCGGACGATTGAGCAGGTCGGCCAGCATCGTCGGCACCACATGGAGATTCGTGACCGGGTCGGACGCGAAACCTGCCACGACCATGTCCGGGTCGAAGCGTTCTTGCAGGATCACGGTCGCGCCGGCAAACAGGCTTGGGAACATGTAGTACCAAATCCCGCCAACATGGAACAGTGGCATGACCAATAGGCTCAGGTCGCTGGCGGTAAATCGAATCCCTTCACGTGCCAGATCCCGGCAGTTAATCGCCACCCCTGCCTGCGTCAGCACGGCCCCCTTTGGTGCACCGGTCGTGCCGCTGGTATAGATGATGCAGGCTGGATCATGGGCACTTGACGCGGCAGGAAGGCTGGCCCGCGGCTGCCTCAGCATCTCGTCATAGCTACGCTGTCCCGGTTCTGCCTTCCCAATGGTGACTAGCAGCGCGGCGGCCCTTTCGGGAAGCTGTTCCAGGGTCGCGAGATAGTCTAGGGTCGCGCGATAGCGATCTTCGACAAACAGCGCGGCCGGCTCGCAGTCGCGCAGCAATGCGCCAAGATCCTCGGCCGGCAGTCGCCAGTTCAGCGGTACAGGAACGAAGCCGTAACGGCTTAAACCCAGCAGTACGGGCACTTCGACACGGTTCTGCGACAGGATTGCCACGCGATCCCCGCAGCGCACTCCCATGGAGGACAATACCGACGCAATCTGTGCGATCTCGTCGGCATACCCTTGGTACGTCAGCGTCCGGCGCTGATCGCGCAGCGCATCCTTACTCCCGTAAGCGGTCACGGCGAGGTCGACCAAATCACCGAATGTGTTGGCTCGATTCCAGTCCATAGCTGTCTCCATCTTTTTTAACATACTTGTATTCGCACGGCGAGCTTGCCCAACCGGAACCTCAGTCCTTGGGTGTTGCCAGCGGACGCGCGCGTTTTTCCAGGAAGGCCGCCAGTCCCTCCTGCGCTTGCGGGCTGGACTGGACCAGCGCGGCCATGATCGACTCGACGAACAGTCCGTCGCCATGGCTCATGTCCTGAATCCGTGGCAGCGCGTTGATAATCGCGTAGTTGCTCACCGGCGAATTTTCGGCGACCAGGGCGGCCAACTCCATGGCTTTCGCCAGCGCTCCATCGGGCTCGACAACATAGTGCACGGCATTGGCCTTGAGGGCGTCGTCGGCATTGAGCACGCGTGCGGTCAGCATCATGTCGATCATGCGCGTTGCCGAAATCAGCCTGGCAACGCGGACCGATGCGCCCCCTCCCACGTAAATCCCGCGGCGCCCTTCCGGCAGCGCGAAGAACGAGGTCGTTTCAGCAACCCGGATGTGGGCAGCAGCGGCCAGCTCCAGACCGGCGCCAATGGTCGCACCGCTCAGGGCGGCGATCCAGGGAATCCTTCCCTGCTCGATGCGGTTCATGATTTCGCCCTGGGCGCGCGAGTCATGCATCGTGTCGATCGGACCGCGGCCCTTGTGTTCCCCGAGGTCGAGCCCGGACGAGAAATGGCCACCATGCCCGTAGATGACGCCGACGCGCGCCGATTTCTGGGCCTGGAGAACGTATTCGCCGAGCTGCTCGAACATGTCCTGGCGCATGGCATTGCGTTTTGCAGGACGGTTGATGCCGATCATGGCGATATCGCCTTCGATTTGGAACGTAATTTCTTTATTTTCATTCATTTCGGGAACCTTTTATTATCGATTACATTGAAAGGGCGTCGAACAGCGCCAGACGTTGGGCCCCGAGTCCGAGCTGCGCGACCTGACTGGCCGCACGCGACTCCAGATCAGACAGCCAGTAGCGTCCAAGCGCCACCAGCCGCCGTGTGTGGGCGTCATCGCCCGTCAGGGAAGCGAGCCGCACCGCCATCCAGCCCGTTGCGGCCAGCGTGGCCAGCTGCAGGAACGCAGTGGCACCGGCTTCCGCCTCGCGCGGGGTGGCGCGCCAGCGCTCCAGCACGTCGGCAGCACCGTCGAGCTGGTCCAGCGCGGCGAGCGCTTGCACCGCGACGTCCGGGGCGGCTTGCTCGATTTCCGCACGCGCGATGGCGCCGAAGGCGCGCAGACCGGCGCGCTCACCGCGCCAGAGACGGCGATGCAACAGGTCGAGCGCCTGGATGCCGGTGGCCCCTTCGGCGATCGACATCATGCGCGAGTCGCGCAGCCACTGTTCGACCGGCCATTCGCGGGTATAGCCGGCCCCTCCCAGCACCTGGATCGCATCGTTGGCCACCTCGAAGGCCGCCTCCGAACACGTCGCCTTGAGAATGGGCAGCAACCATTGAATCAGTTCGGACGATTGCGCGCGCTCCTGTGCATCGGACTCGTACGGCATCAGGTCCTGGCGCAAGGCCAGTTCGAGCACCAGGGCACGCAGCACTTCGACCCGGCTGTGCATATTAAGCAACAGCCGCTGGATTTCTGCATGCGCGGCAATGGGCACCGGAGGCTGGCGTGGATCGCCGCCCTGGCGGCGTTCCAGTGCATAGGCATGCGCGAGCTGGGACGCACCAAAACCGATCCCTACGCCCTCGATGGCGACGAGCGTACGCATGTTCTGGATCATCACGAACAGCTGTGGCAAACCACGGTTGATCGAACCGATCAGCTCAGCACGCGCGCCCTCGAATCCCATGACGCAGGTCGGCGAACCGTGCAGACCCAGCTTTTCCTCGATACGCTGCACCGCGACACCGTTGGCCTCCCACTTCCCATCGCTGTCCAAGACCTTGTCCGGCACCAGGAACAGGCTCAGCCCGGCGGTCCCGGCCGGTGCATCGGGTGTACGCGCCAGCAGCAGGCAACCGATGCGTTCGACCATGTCATTGCCGCCAAACGAGGTCCACATCTTTTCGCCATCGATGCGCCAGGAACCGTCGGGCTGCGGGGTGGCACGGGTGCGCACCCGGCCGACATCCGAACCGGCATCCGGTTCGGAGATGCCGATGGAAGCGCTCCAGCGCCCCTCGACGAACTTGCTGATCCATTCCTGGCAGATGGCGGGAGCGGCGAACTCCATCAACACCAGCGCGGCAGCGCGCTGCGGACCGGACACCATGCCCATCGCCATGCAGGCGCGGTCGAACAATTCGCGGCAGGCGACATTCACAAACGATGGCAAGCCCTGCCCGCCATATTCAACCGGCTGATCGATGGCGTTCCAGCCCTGTTCGGCGAGCTGCTGCCATGCTTGCTTGTAGCCGTCCGGCGTGATCACCTGGCCCTGTTCAAGCCGGCATCCCTGGACGTCGCCGCGCCGGTTGGCCGGATACAGCACCTCCTCCGCAAAGCGCGCCGCCGCTTCGAGTATCATCGCCAGTGCGTCGCGCTCGATCATTTCGGGGTCGGGATGCCGGGCGCGCAAGCGTGCGTAGGCCGGAACTGCCTCGATCTGCCGCAGGATGATTTCAGCCTGCTGCATGTAACCCGTATCATTCATGCTGGTCTCCTTCTTGATGCGGTTGTGTCGCAAGGGTGCCGGCGTCCCACCCGGCGATCCCTTGCGTAGGATGGGGGTGCGCGGAGGCGAAGCGGAAATAATCGATGAGCGCGTCGTCACGCCATAGCGCCCACTCCTCGTTCGGGCGATTTCCCGTCAGTTCGGCGGCGCCGGCGATGAGCGCCTGGCGTACTTCCGGTGTCAACTGCGTCGGTTCCAGGTCCGCCCACCAGCGCTCGACATCGTTTCCGAAGCGCTCCAGCAGGCTGGCCAGCCCGCCGGGACCGCCCGCCAGGTTGAACGTCATCAGTCCCCCCATCAGCGCCCAGCGCGGACCCAGTCCCCAACGCATTGCGGCATCGATGTCGGTGGCGCTGGCCATCCCCGCCGCCAGGCAATGCGCCGCTTCGCGCAACAGCGCGAACTGCAGCCGGTTGGTCAGGTGACCCACCATTTCCCGCTGCAGACGAATCGGTCGCTTGCCGAGGCGCTCATAAAAGCGTAGCGCCAGCTCCACAGCAGCAGGGTCCGTGCGTTCGCCGCCTACCACTTCGACCAGCGGAACGATGTGCGCCGGGTGAAACGGGTGACCCAGCACCAGGCGCTCCGGCCACTTGCAATAGCTCTGCAACTGCGACGGCGGCAGCCCGCCGCTGCTGGAGAGGATAAGACGGTCCGGCGCCAGATGCGCGTCGATCTCCGCGATGACCTGCTGCTTGATCGCCGAGTTTTCAGGCGCATTTTCCTGCACCAGGTCGCTCGCTGCCGCCATCTCGGCCAGCGAGGCTGCGAAGCGCAGGCGCTCCAGCGGCGGCGCGGCCTGCGTGGTCAGACCCAGGCGCAGCATGGCTGGCCAGCGCTCGGCCACCGCCTCCTCGAGCGCCTGCCGGGCGCCGGGGGCCGGATCGCTGGCGATGACGGCGTAGCCACGCGCGAGCAGCAGAACCGCCCAGCCGTAACCAACCGCGCCGACGCCGGCCAGGCCAACGGTCTCGATCCGCTCCAGAGGTAGCAAAGGCATGTCTTACTCCTTAGGCAAGGGCCGGCAGGCCCATCATCTGGCGCGCTTCGGCCGGCGTCGCCGGCTCGAATCCCAGCTCGCGCAGAATCCGCACCTGGCGCTCGACCTGCTGTTCGTTGGTGGCGGGCTGGCCCTTGGCGAACATCAGGTTGTCTTCCAGGCCCACCCGCACATGGCCGCCCAGCAGCAGCGCCTGGGTCGTGGCCGGCAACTGGGCCTGGCCGACGCCGGACACGCACCAGATCGACCCTGGTGGCAGCAGCTTGACCATCATCGCCAGATTTTCCGGGGTGTACGACATTGCTCCCTGAAAGCCGCGATCGGCGCCGAGGACGATGTTGACGTAATACGGCGCCTGGTCGAAGCCGGCGGCGATCAGCCGGCTCATATCCTGCATGATGTGGGCCGGGTTGAACACTTCCCACTCCGGCTTGATGCCGCGCTCCTTGAAGCGGGCAGCGAGGCGGTCGCATTGGGAAGGCGTGGTCGGATTGATGATATCGCGCCCGCCAAAGGACGCAGCGACAGTAAAGCCATCAAAGGTCGCCATCTCGGCGCCGCCGTCAAGCCCCTTCATGCGCTCTTCGAAGTCGATTTCGTAGAGACCGTCGGGACGCTCGATAAGCATGTCGCCGTCGATACCGCCGCCGGTGGAGTTGTTGATCACGATATCGCAGCGCTCGCGGATGCGGCGGTTGATATCCGCATAGATCGCCGCATTGCATGTGGCCTGGTCATCCGGCCTGCGCGCATGGACCGCCACGACCGACGCGCCAGCGTTGTAGCAGCGGTGCACCGATTCTGCGATTTCGTCAGGCTGGGTCGGCAGATGTGGATTCTGGGATTTTTTAGCCATGCCGCCGGTGGGGGCGATGGTGACGATGATTTTCTCTGCCATGGTGTGTCTCCTTGTGGGTTATTGAATGAATGCGGCTTGGCTGTCGGGCGAACGCACCAGGGGGTGCGTCAGTGGTGCGTTGTCTTCGAGTAGCGCCTTGAGCGCGTCTGGCAGCAGCACCGAGCGCATGCCCGCAGCGTCGCTTTCGACCCAGACCCTGACCTCGTCGGCTTCGGCCAGACATTGATCGCCGCGCAGAAACCGGTGGGTGAACGACAGCGACTTGTTGCCGATTTTGGTGACGGAAATTTCATGCACCAGGCGCTCGTGCAGCTGTGCTGGTGCCAGAAAGCGCATGCTGAACCCGGTCGAAGGCAGACCACGCTGCGCGCCGGAGTCGGTGGTCCCGACCGGATCCACGCCCAGGGCCAGCAGCATCAGATTGACGCCATCGACCATCCAGCGCGCGTAATGGGGAAAGAAGATAATGCCGGCCGGATCGCATTCGCTCCACTGGAGAAGACGCTCGTAACGGAAACTGCGCATGGTCAGGCCTCTTTCTGGTCGGCAAAGCGGTTGGCGACGCGGATCGACAGTTCGCCGATGTTCTCCACGTAAGCGGTCAGAAGGTCGCCCGGCTTGACCGGGCCGACACCTGCCGGCGTGCCCGTCATGATCACATCACCCGGATGCAGCGTGTACAGCGCGCTGGCGTAGGCGATCACGCGCCGCACGCTGAGGATCAGCAGACTGGTGTTGGCGTCCTGGCGAAGCTCGTCGTTGACGTGCAGCCGCAAGTCCAGGGCGTCCGGGTCGCCAATCTCGTCTGGCGTCACCAACCATGGGCCAAGCACGCTGTAGGTATCAGGCGATTTGCGGTAACTCGGCACTTCTGCGCCGCGCAGCGACATGTCCAGCGCGATCGTATAGCCAGCGACACAGTCCAGCGCCTGGTCCACCGACACATGCCGTGCCTCGCGTCCGATCACCACTGCCAGCTCCACCTCGTGGTCAGTGCGGCGCTCGGCGAATGCGCTCTGAATGTCGGCTGCAGGCCCGATCAGCGAACTGTTGGCCTTGAGGAACAAGCCGTACGCTTCCAGGGTTGTGAAGGTTTTGCCCTTGTTGATTTCAGGATCAGCGTTGGCCTCGTCAATGTGCGCGTGATAGTTCACGGGCGCACCGATGATCTTGCCTGGATTGGCCACCGGGCTGTCCAGCCGGATGCCGGACAATGGCTGGGGCGCAATGCCCGGCAAGGCCGCCTCGATGCGCTGGCGCGCCAGGCCCAGCTGTGCAATGACGACGTCGCCTGCGGGTGCCGGCCAGGCCAGCGTGCGCTCGAACAGGTCGGTGACATCGAATACCAGGTCGTCGCGCACGACGGCAATGCGGTCATGGTTGAAACGGCAGATTTTCATACGATTAGACTTTCTAGCGGTTGAGGAGGACGAAGCGGGATCGGGATCGGCCAGGGTGTTATCCCTTGAGCTCGCGCCACAATCCGAGCTTTTCGTGCACCGGGCGGTCGGAATACATGAAGAACACCGACGCCTCGGTCGCTTCCAGCGTGAAGTCGGTCCAGGCCGGCAGCGCCGCAACGTCTTTCGGCGCGAGGATGAAATCCTTGCCACCGATGCGCGCCTTCAGTGCGCCTTCGACCAGCACCAGTACGGCGCCGTCCGTCGAACGGTAAGGACGCGTGACGAACCCGGCGGGCAACAGGCGCATGCTGGTGGCGATCGTCGGAATGGCCCAGTCGCCATTGGTTGGGTTCACGTAGCGCAATGCGTGGCCGACATGGGGATCGGGTTCCTCCGCACGCGCCAGCCGGTCCAGCGCATCGCGGGTGCGGGCGTAGGGGTAATTAAAGACGGGCGAGGTATGCCGCGCTGCAGCGCCCAGCGGGAGCAGGCCCTGGCCGAACATCGCGTCGGAGCTGCCCTCCGCGCGGGTGATAGTGTGCGCCGCGTCGCGGTGCTCCTCGCGAAAGCCCGTGCCCAGAAAGCGCACCAGCGGCACGTCCAGCCCGTCCATCCAGACCACCGGACCATCGGCGGCGCTGCCATGGTCATGCCAGGTCCAGGCCGGCGTAATGATGAAATCCCCGGGGTGCATGGTGGTGCGCTCGCCATCGACCGCGGTGTATGCCCCGGTTCCCTCGATCACAAAACGCAGCGCCGATTGGGAGTGCCTGTGGGCGGGCGCGATTTCGCCTGGAAGAATCAGCTGCAGGCCGGCATAGATGGTGTCGGTGATTTGCGACGAACCCGGCAGCCCGGGGTTTTGCAGCACCAGCACGCGGCGCTCGGCCTCTTCTGCCGTAATCAGGCCGCCGGCTTCGAGCAGACGTGGCCGCACGCTGGCGTACGACCAGGCATGCGGTACGGCTTTCGGCCGCGGTTCGCTCGGCACCAGGCCCTTGAGCGAGACCCAGAGCGGTCCCAGGTTCTCACCCTGGAGTGCCTGGTAGTAGTCATCCAGTTTGCTGGTGGCGGGTTCCTGCAGCACTGGCGCGTTGGTTTGGCTCATAAAGGTGATCTCCTGATTGTTCGTATTCACGTCTTGAGATGATCAAGACGCGTTAAGGCTTAAGACGTGTTAAGGAAGGTCGATTGTGATACTGCCGATGGCGCGCGAGACGCAGGCGCACAGCTGCTTGATCTCGTGTTTCTGGTGGTCGCTGAAGAACACATCGCGGTGATCAAGCTCGCCTTCGAGTGCCAGCACATCGATGGAGCACAACCCACACTCGCCCCTGCGGCAGCTGTACAAGGGTTCGGCGCCTGCCTCCTCGAGCACGTCGAGCAGCGTGCGGTTGGCCGGAACGATCAGGTCCAGGTTCCTGGCCGGGACGAGCACGCGGAAAGCCTGCGCCGGCTTGAGCCCCGCGCCACCAAAAGTTTCCATGCGCAAGCGCTCGCGGGGACGGTTCTGTGCCGCCCAAGCGGCGCGCACCGCCTCCATCATGGGGACGGGTCCGCACATGTACAGCTCGCCATGCGGGTGCAGCGCCGCAAGCAGCGACGGCAATTCAATCGTGCCGCGCTCGTCATCGGCCCATACCATCAGCTGCTCGCCGAATTCAGCGGCCAGCGTGGCGAGGAAGGGCATCGCTGTGCGCGTGCGTCCGAGGTAAGCGAAGCGAAACGCGATGCCCTTGGCCTGCAGCTGCCGCGCCATGCCGATGATCGGCGTGACGCCGATGCCGCCGGCGATAAGAAGCACTTCGGGCGCATCGAAGCCGAGGGTGAAGTGATTGCTTGGCAAGGTCACTTCCAGGCGCTGCCCGACATCGAGCCGGTGCATGTAGTCGGAGCCACCCCGGCTTTGCGGCAAGCGGCGCACGGCAATGACCGCCCGGTCCGGTGCGCAGTGTTCGACCACCGAATACGACCGTGTTTCGACGCGCTGGTCGATGTACACCTTCAGGTCGATATGGCTGCCAGGATCGAATGGCGGCAGGGGTCGCTGGTAAGCGATCTCGATCCGCTTGACGTCATCACACAGTAGCGCGGCGCCAGCCACAGAAGCTTCTAGAAAGTTCATGCTCAAGGTCCTGAAAAAAATACAGTGGAATCCCGCGAGGCCGCCGTGGCCACCTCGCTGGCTCGGTCAGCCTGCCACCGGGCGCAGCGGAATCGTCTTGCGTTCGGGAGCGATGCTTTCCGCGGCAATCTGTTTGTCGATCATGCGCCGTGCCCACATCGAACCGCCGTCGATGTTGAGGAAGTAAAATTCACGGTCGGGAAATTGCTCGACAGCCTTTTGCTGGAGTTCCAGTACCGTTTTATCCTCGCCGAAAATACGGCGGGCAGATTCGCGCCACTCGGTCGTGAGGCGCTGGTCGCGCACTTTGTAATTGCGCAGGAAGGCCCAGAAATAGCGGCACGTCGTGCCGTCGACAGGGGTGGCCGTATGAATCACGAAGCCGCTCAAGCCTTCGCTGCGATCCCCCTCCGGCGCGCCGGTGCCGGCTGGCGCAACGCCGACATCGATCGTGACGGTCGAAGGGGTATGGAACGTGATCAGCTGCCAGCGGTCGACGTTGCCCGGCCGGTTGAGCTGCTTTTTGAAAAACGGCGGCGGATCGATGTCGAGCATCCAGCGCGTCAGATACACTTCCTTCTCGGAATGCCGCACGGTGAACGGCGCCTCGGCGACAGCGTCGTTGCCGATCGTGGAGCTGTGCACAAAGGTCTCATGCGTCAGATCCATCAGATTATCGATCAGCAGTCGGTAATCGCATGCCAGGTCGGTGACGCCGCCGTCGCCCGCCCATTCAGGATGGTTGTTCTGGAACACGTCGGGGATCAGGTCGGGATCGGCCTTGGCCGCCTCGCCCATCCAGATCCACGCAAAGCGGTGCCGCTCGACGACCGGGTAGTTCCTGACGCAGGCTGACGGGTTGAGCGTTTCCTGCGAGGGCATGTGGGTGCAACGCCCCGCGGAATTGAAGACCAGGCCATGGTAACCACAGCGCACCTCGTCATTCTCGAGCGACCCTGCCGAGAGGGGCATGAAACGATGCCAGCAGGCGTCTTCCAGCGCCACGGGCACACCATCTTTACGGCGGTACAGCACCACCGGGAGCCCGCAGATTTTGCGGCCCAGCAGCTTGTTTTCCAGCTCATAGTCCCACGCAGCAACATACCAGGCGTTGAGCGGGAATGCGCGGTTGGCGGATGTGATCGAATCCATGCAGGTCTCCTGTCGAACTTCGCAAATAATTACTTATCAATGATAAGGAGTGTAGAATTCAGTTGGCCAGCTGTCAAGCCATTAGTTATCATTTATCAGGATATTTTATATCTAGATTACCGGCGTATGAATTTTGCCGCCCACCGGGCGATTGCCCTTGACGAGCAGCATCAAGGTATGCGCTACTGCGCATCCCCTGACGCTGAAAATCATGAATTTGATGGCCGGGCGCGCCCAGACGCAGTAGCATGGGCGCACAGTGGCCGGGCCGTTCCTTCCGGACAGGGCCATCTTGATGAACTGAATATTGAAAGAAGAAAAGTGAAACGTGTCACAAAGTCTACAAAACGCGCAAAGTCGATCGGCATCCATGCAGAGGCAGCGATACCGGCCGACCAGTGCGATTTGTCTGTTCTCACGGATACCTACGGATTTCTCGTCAGGGCGTGCCAGATACAGGCTTTCCGGGGCTTCTTCGAGGCGTTCGGCGACACGGGATTGACGCCTGGCAGCTACGCGACCCTTGCCCTGATCAGTACCAATCCAGGCATACGACAAGGTTTCGTGGCGTCGTTGTTGGCGTTCCGTGAACCAAACATGGTGCGTCTGGTGAAGGAACTGTGCCAAGCTGGTCTGATCACGCGCACGGCGCTGGCGCACGACCGCAGGGCAACCGGTCTCGAGCTCACTGAACAAGGACGCCAATTCATGGAAGGTGTTCAGCAACGCGTCAACGAGCTGGAACGTAGCTATACGGCAGACCTTACGGTTGCCGAACGTGATACGCTCATGGCGCTGCTCAAGAAGCTATTGCGTCAGAAATCCCATCGCGACAGCGACATCGAGTTTCATGACCACTGAAAGAACCTGGCTTGCTCGTAGCCGACAATGCGGTTGCGCTTGCTGAGAAGAACCTCCAGGCGATCCATTCCCCGCAGCAGACAAAAACGGGCAAAGGGATCAATCCGGAACGTTTCCTCGCGTCCGCGACCGTCGGAGACGCTCTGACGCTCCAGATCGATATTCACCTGGCTGTCGGGATGGGCGACCAGGTGCGCATGGAAAGATGGCGCGATGTCGATCGCGAGCAATCCGCTGTTGAGCGCATTACTGTTGAAGATGTCGGCAATACCTGGCGCCAGCACGGCACGAAAGCCAAACTCAATGAGTGCCCACACCGCGTGCTCCCGTGATGAGCCGCAGCCAAAGTTTGCTCCAGCGACCAAAATGCGTTGTGCCTCCGGCTCGGCGGCATCGAGCGGATGGGTCCCGTGGGCAGCGCTGCGCGCGTCGCTGAACAAGGCGTCACCCAAGCCCTGCGCAGTGACGGTCGCCATGAAACGGGCGGGGACAATCTGGTCGGTATCAATGTTTTCCTGCGCGAGGACCACGATACCCGAGGTCAGGACAAGGAACGGCTCACTCATGGGAAAACTCCTGACGGGGGTCGGCCACTACGCCGGCAAGCGCACACGCGGCGGCGGTCTGAGGACTGGCCAGAATGGTGCGCGAACCAGGACCCTGGCGGCCAACAAAGTTGCGGTTTGATGTGGACACAGCAAGCTTGCCAGGGGGGACCAGGTCGCCGTTCATCCCCAGGCACATGGAACAGCCAGACAGTCGCCATTGTCCGCCGGCCTGCTCGAAGACCTTGTCCAGGCCTTCCGCCTCGGCTTGGCGCCTCACCTCTTCCGAACCGGGAACGATCAGCAAGGATACGCCGGGGGCAACCGTGCGGCCGCGCAGCAGATTTGCCGCGGCGCGCAGATCCGGCAGCCGGCCGTTCGTGCAGCTACCGATAAAGACTAGGTCGACCGGCGTTCCCACCAGCGTCTGACCGGGGGAAAATCCCATGTAGTCGAGGGCCAGGGCGTGCCTGACAGGCGCCTCCAGCGGAATGCTCGCGTTCACCGGGATTGCCGTGTCAGGCGTGGTGCCCCAGGTGATCATCGGCTCGACGGTGGCAGCGTCGATCACGATCTCTGCATCGAAACATGCATCCAGATCGCTGGCCAGCGCCAGCCACTCGGCTGTTCGGCGCTCGAAGTCTGACGGCAACATGGGACGGCCGCGCAGCCATGCCAGCGTCACCTGATCGGGAGCGATCATTCCCGCGCGGGCGCCGCATTCGATGGTCATGTTGCACAGCGTCATGCGCCCTTCCATGGTCAGCGCACGCACAGCCGCCCCCGCATACTCGATGACATAGCCAGTCCCGCCCGCGCTACCGATCCGCGTCACGACCGTCAGGGCAAGATCCTTGGCCGTTGCATACGACGGCAACTGGCCATTGATTGTCACCCGCATCGTGCGCGGTCGCGCCTGTAACAGGCACTGCGTCGCCAGCACATGCGCCACTTCGGATGTGCCGATACCGAACGCAAGGGCGCCGAACGCGCCGTGCGTGGAGGTGTGACTGTCGCCGCAAACAATCGTCATTCCGGGCAAGGTATAGCCCATTTCAGGCCCGACGACGTGAACGATCCCGCGGCGGGGACTATCCCAACCCAGAAACGGGATCCCATGGACTCTGGCATTGCGGGCCATTTCGTCCACCTGCTGTTCCGCCTGGGTCGAGACGTAGAAGCGTCGTCCTGCGCTGTCGGGAAAGCGTGTCGGTGTCGAGTGATCGATCGTGGCCAACGCGCGTGACGGCTGCGCTACGGATAGCTTGCGCGAGGCGAGCAAGGCAAATGCTTGCGGAGACGTTACCTCGTTGAGCAGATGAAAGTCGATATATAGAACCGCCGGACAGTCGGCTGTTTGCGCTTCTACCTCGTGCTGGTTCCATAGTTTTTGGAACATTGTGGATGGCATTCTGTGATCCTCCGATGGTATGAGCGAGCTGCCGCCACCGGCAAGCCCGCCCTGCGCTGGCGGCCAAGCCATGCAGCAATGACCGCCAGCGCAAGTACGCAGTACCACGCTGGCCGTACTGCGGTAACAGCCGAGGTGCGGCTACGTTGGCACGGTTCGGTGTGCGCCGAGCATGACCACGGCCATCGTTGCCGGCACATCGCCATGGTTGTGCCAGGCATGTCGCGTTCCTTGCTGAACTGCAGTGTCGCCGCGGTCCAGCCTGACCTCGCCCTCATCCGTCACCAGCCAGATCGAACCTTCCAGTACGACCACGTAATCCAGGGTGTCGGTCGTATGGAAAAATCCCGGAACGTCTGCCTCCACCCGCTCCGCCACGCCCGGAGCAAGCCGTGCGTGTTCTGCGGCGGCCGCGGCCGGGTCAAAGGATGGGGAAGCAAACGTCGAGTCCGGTGGCACGGTCAGCGTCATGAAGACGCTCCCGCCTGGCGATGGATGCAGTGAAGTCAGTCCGGGCACGGGATCGTGAACGCCCTCTGCCAGCTGCGCTGGGCCAGACGTGGCCCACAAGATCGAACTCACCATACCCGGGATCGCCTGAAACCGATCCACCCTGGGAGGGACGAGGTCTGGATGAAACCCCGATATCCCGCTCCCAGCAACGCGGGTGACGATGCGCCGCTCACTTCCGCCAGCACTTTTGTTCCGGGTGATCATGGCATCACCACGATGTTGGCGAAGCCACCCAGCAGCCGATGCTGTGCAGCGTCCAGCGCATCGTTGACCCGCTCGAGGCTAAAGCGCTGATGCTCGAGGCGTGACAGGTCGAGCGTGCCTGCCTTCACCATCATTGCCATATCTTCGCCCTGGGCAGTCGTAAACCAGGCAGAGCCTTGATAGCGAATCTGGCTGCACATGATCCAGATCGGATTGATGGCAATATCGGTGTCCATGCCGCCGACGGTGACGATGGTCCCGCCACGGCTGACGGAATGCATCGCGGCCAGCGTCGCCTCCATCGGTGCCCCCGGTCCCAGTGCTTCGATCATGATGTCCGGGCCAAAGCCTTCCGTCTGCTCTTTCGCCCATTCAGTGCAGGGACCGTCCAGGGTCGAGTAGGTAACGATCCGGTCCGGCGCCAGTTCCTTGACCGCTGCCAACAGTTCCTTGTTGCGGGCGACAGCAAGAATCTTTGGCACACCCATCGCCAATGCGAGCAGCGTGGCACCGACGCCCAGGGTGCCGGTCACGCCGTTAATCAGCACGCTGCTGTGCGCGCCGGCGTTCGCATGCCGCAACGCTGCGTACGCCGTGCCCAGGTACCCGAAACGCGTGGCCTGCTCGTAAGTGACTTCATCGGGCAGCACCACGAGGCTGGTCGTCGGCGCCACCAGGTACTCGGCGAACCCGCCACTGGCGTGGCGTTCGAGCACTTTTTTCGAGCCTGGACCAAAGCCGAAGTATCCCGCAAACGTGAACGCGGCACAGCTGACTGTGTCGCCGCGCCGGCATTTTGCGCATCCACCGCACGAACGGGCGGGATTGACGTAGACCCGGTCACCGACTTTCAAGCCCTCGACATGGCGTCCCAGTGCGACGATTTCACCGGCCGGATCCAGGCCGTAGATCGCGGGCAGTGTTGGCAGCGGCAGGAAAGGAAACCACTCAGGATAGTGATAGGCGACGTTTTTCAGATTCGGCACGACGCCGCACGCGTGGACGCGAATGAGCACCTCGTCATCGCCAGGCGTTGGAACGGGAACGGTATCGACCTGGAACGGCTGAGCCACACTGTGGAGGCGAGCTGCGAGCATAGTATTCATTGGACCCTCTTTGCTTTATTAATGTCAGGAATGGGAATTACAACGGCAGTGCAAGTTCGAACCAGAAACGGTTGCCCGAGGTACGGTTCTCCACCTTGAACTCACGCTGGTACTTGAACAGCACGGCACCAACACCAGCGATGTCATACGACACTTGCGGTCCGAAGCCGAATGCCTGGCCGCGATTGCCCCCCGGGAGGGCACGGCCGAATTGCCGGTCATCGCTGGTCTGCTTCATTACGAATCCCTGCAATGCGACTTTGAGTTTAGGCAGATCGGTCAATGGACGGTAGGCCACGTTGTAATCAAACGTGACGGCGTGGCCAGATTTGTAGTCGGTATCTTTGTTTGTGGAGTTAAATTCCGAGTAAAGCGTCGCGGAAAGTTCCCATTGAGGCGCCGGGAGCCATGTCACGCTCGCGCTCGGGGCGACCGTTCGGTAGTTTAAGCCGTTGTTGGCCAGCCGGTTCTTGTCATATTTTCCCGTTGGAAGATAGAACTCCGGACCGGCATAGGCAAACAGGGTATAGCTCGCGTTGACATAGTTGACGTAGAGCGGCGCGAGAACGATATCTCCTTGGCCGTTGCTGGCGTCCTTGCGCCCGAAAGCGCGCAGCTCGATGCGCGTAAAAGGCAGAATCGCGCCTGATGAGAAAGAAAACGGCCCGACGCGCTGATTCCACGTGTGCACGATGCGCGGTACCACGGCATACACGTTGGCCTTGAAACCGGAGTCCAGATTATTACCGTCGCCGTCATTGAGGCGCGTGCTGTCGTAGTACTGGGTGTACAGATAGAAACCTGTCGCACCCGGCGCGGGCAGGGCCGCATTCATGATGGTGTTCACGCCGATGGGATAGTGGATTTGTCCGTTTTCCGAGGCGGCGGCCGGCAGCGAGAGCGCTGCCATTGCAAGCGCCGAGCAGAGCGTCGCGCCGCAGCGCAAGCCGGCGCACGCAGGTAGTCGTAAGGTCATGGTGTCTCCGTATGTTGTTTTAATAGACTCATTACGAGCCGGTCGCTGCGACAAGGCGGCCCTCATCCGGCATCCGGTACAGCGCGCAGTAGACACTGTCCCGCTATTGTTAAAAACCGCCCCACCTGTTATCAATGATAAGTATAATTTAGACGCATTGCAAGCTAAACGTCGTCGTTCTGGAGCGTCCACATGGTTAATCCAAAAAACATTTCACTCGAGGTAACATCTGGCGGTCTGCTCGCTGCTCTCGCTGACAGTCCTCGCGCACACATGAATACATTGCATAAAAACCGCTCGACGCCGCCGTCAGTTCGCGGCCGACCATCGATGAGCCGCCTCCCCGAACGGGACGCGAACCTGCTGGCGTTCCATCTGCACCCTGCCTTGCGCTCCCTCCGCGATCTGCGACCTGTTCATCGGGTGCATCGCCAGTGCACAGTTCGCAAAAGAGAAAGCGACCACCTTGCATGACACATCAGGACGTCGCTCGCGCGCGCGCAGCTCGTCCAAATGCTTGCGCCAGCGCTGGTCGAGCACGTCGTCGTCGGCGCACTGATTGTCGAAAAAATGCAGTGTCGCGTCGGCGAGGCCGCGTTGCTGCACGCGAGGCTTTTCGAATATGAAGTGGACTCCGTCACGTTCCCATTCAAGCAGCGCAACGGCGCCGGATGTTCGCTCGTCAGCGCCGAAGGGCGCAGCGATGAAAGCCTCCAAAGCGACGCGGACGCTGTCATCTATCACGCTTGCGTTCTCGGCGAGCCTCAGATGCATTTCCTCGGGATCCAAGGGCTGTCCGTTCGCCCTCATCCGAGCCAAAAGTGGAGCTCGATTGACGAATAATTTTTCGAACGCCTTCTTCCAAGGGCCGAAGGCTTGGCCAAAAGTCTTGGCGTTGGAGAAGAACGATGTGTCGCGAGGGAGCCCCACCCACGGCAATGCCCACCCCAAAGCGTCCCTGATGGCCAGGCCTTGGATTGTCGATCCCTCGCTCACCATCGCGCAGAAGACCGTCTTCGCGCACTCGAGGAAATACAACAGCAAATTGAGCCCAGTGTTGACGATCAAGTGCTCCAAGGCATCGTAGACCGGCATGTCGCGCGACAGTATCGCCAGCCAGTCCTCGCACATCCTGTCGAACCTCGGATGGCGATCATATGGAAGCGGCCCCACGCCTCGGCGCTTTTCAACCAATTGCGCGTCGCCCTGCATCGCCTTCACCAGTCGATTCATCGTCTTGCTCGGATCGAACAGCCGGTCGACAAGCTTGGCTCCAAGCTCTGGGCCGCGAGCCGCCCTGGAAAGCATCAAGTAGAGCAGTTCGCCTGTCCGGGCGAAGAACCGCCGATCATTCGAAGCCCCACCTTTCGCGTCGATGCGTAGATCTTCATACAACGCGTCCGGCCCGAACGGAAATACGAATTTCGAACTCCAGCGCTTATTGCTTCTCGCCTCGAATGCGGAGGAGCGCAGGAGCTCAATGGCTTTGGCGAAATCGTCAAAGCTCGAGAACACCCCTCGCAGATACCCCATGTCCTGATCGCCAAGCTTGGTCGAATCATCCGCGAAACGGTCCATCCACTCACGCCATTTCTCCTCGTCGGAGATTGCCCGCTCGCGGATCGACTCGACGAAGGGATTGTTGAACAGCAGGCCGCGCAGGCGGAACTGCCGCTGCGGCCGGTAATAAACCTGGTCGGCGGGGTCCGCAAGCGGCGCGCTGACGTTCGAGCCAAGCACGCCCAAAAACTCCAACACCGTCAAATGCGGCAACTGCTCGTCGTAGAGGCGGTGGCCCCAAATGTGCTCGTCGACTGCAAAGTCGACATCGGCTACCTTTGCCCATCCACGGGGACTCGCCGCACCCGCTCAATCGACAGCGCCATGCCAAGCTGGCGGACATGTTCGGCGCGCCAGCGCCATGACGACGAAGTCCAGACCGACGCTTGGCTAGCTGGCCAAGCGCACAACCTCCCGCATGGCCCTGAGGCGCTGGGCCACTTGGTAGCCATCCATGCCCGGCATCCCAAGGTCCAAAAAGACCACATCGGGCGCAAGATCGATCATGGCGGAGAGGCCTTGGGCTCCGCCGTAGACGGCGGTCGCCACATGCCCGTGCATGGATAACACTTCCGCCAGAAGATCGGCGGCCTCTTGGTTGTCGTCCACGACGAGAATGCGTAGCGGGTCATTTTGGAGCGCCATGGTTCGGTCCGTTCTAGAAGCTGCGCCAAGGTTCCTCGCGGTGAACGGCCAAGGCAAGTCCGTGGCGGGCTGGCCCGTCGAATGGGGATGGCGCATCGCGCGCTGCCTGCCCCTGAGGCATTATACCGGAGGAGTTTCCTGGCGGCACGCAAACGCAAAGTCTGCAAGCGCCAAAGTGGGCGGATCGCCTCAAACCAGAACAGCCGGATCAGAAGCCTGCGCCAAGTTTCGCCGCCGAATCCCCGCGCTCCGATTGGGCCGCAGCAAGGAGGATGTCCACGCTCGACGTTTTGGCCACATGCAAGTCAAACCCGGATTCGGCCACCCTCCTTCTTGAGCGCGCGTCGTCCCAAGCCGTGAACGCGATGAGTAGCGGCTGATGGGCCAGCGGCATCCGCCTGAGCTCCTCCGCGACTTGGTAGCCGGTCATGCCCGGCATGCCCAAGTCCAGAAACACGACGTCGGGCGAAAACGCCTCCACGGCTCTGAGTCCCTCGGCCCCGCCATGCGCAGTCAAGACGGCGTGCCCGTTGAGCTCAAACAGCCAAGAAAGCGTCTCTGCGGCGTCGCGGTTGTCATCAATGATCAAAATGCGTCGACATTCGCTGCCCATGCCATCTCCCCCGGCGCGTCCGCCCCGCGCCCTCTCATTTCCTCGCGTCAATCACCCAAAAAAGCGGCCCGCCGCATCGACAGCCCCCGCTAGAATGTTAAAGTCCGCTCCGATCGGACTCCATAGGATTGGCGGAATGCGCGCTGTAGGACGAGGCCTCGACTCGCCGAACGCATCGCGCGGCGATCGCGCTAGATCGCCAACACTAAGCGCGCGCCAGCGCGACGAAGATGGGAGTCCCCGCGCCGAGCCAGCTTCCTGCGATGTTGTATTCAAAGAATTCGGCGGCTCCGGCCCTGTCCATGCCATCCCTCCGCCGCAGAGCTTGGATGATCTTGGCGCGGTCATACACGACACAGAGCTCGCCATCCCTCTCTGCCGTCCCAAGGATGGCGCCATCGTATCCATCCACGAAAAGCAGCTCGTCGCCATCCGCGACATCGATGCATGCCTGGCGCAGCTTCGCACCCTTGTCGCCCACTGGGCGCGGTGCCGCGCCTGCGGACGGGGAATTCAGCATTGAGTTGTCCATGTCATCGCTCCAATGCGTTGTCGTAGTCCTGAATCCATTCTTTGTGGGTGTCCATGGCGGTCATCTGCTTCTCCAAGCCGAGCATGTATTCGGCCATGAGCTCCGCGTCCTTGGCCGCCGAGAAGATCGCCATGGGATCGGCCACCACCACCGCGACCCAGTGCTGCAGGTAGGCCCTGTGGTTGTCGAGATGGGCCTGTCCCATCGGCACGCCAGTCTCAGCCGCCAGGATCGCCGAGCAGATCTCAGCTCGCAGCTCCTCCACCGCATAGGCTTGGTCGCCCCAACGCTTGGCGATGGCCTCCGGCAGCAGGATCACCAGGCGCTCCTCGTCGGCCTTGGTCTGGTCGGCGTCCAGGTTGATGACGCCGCGCTCCAAGTCGATCTGCGACCAGAGCAGCCCAAGCACCTCCGCCCTGCGCATGCCGGTGGACATCGCCACCGCGAAAATCAGCGGCATCTCCTTGTTGCGGCACTTGCGTAGCTCTGTCAACAGCGCCTCCTCCTGCTCTGGCCCGATGATGGTCCGCCGCTTGCGCTCTCCGCCCTTGACCTTCGTCTTGTCGGCCAGTTGGAAAGGATTGCGCCCGTTCAACTGTTTCCAAGCGGGATGGTCCGTGTAGCGCAGCTTGTTCACCACCGATTGCAGCGCGTAGAGCTCGCGCTTGACCGTGCTCTTGGCCTTGCCTTGCCCCAAGCGGTAGTTGATGTATTCGGTCGCCTCCTGCTCGGTCAGCTCGTCGACGTAGAAGTCGCCGATCTGCTTGGTCGCGAAGCCCTTCGACTTGTCGCGCAGCGCGGCCAGCGGGCCGCTGGGCACAGCAAAGCCCTCCTTGACGTAGGAGATGGGGATGACCTTGCAATGGAGCAGCCGGGCGGCGGCGGCCTTGGCGGTCTGCCGCACCTTGTCGACCTCGGATTCAAGCTTGGGGTTCACATAGGCGCGCATGTAGCTGTCGATGGCGTGGCCAAGCGTGCAGCGCCCCTTCATCACCAGCTCGGCGGCTAGAAGCTCCATCTTGGACACTTCGAGCGTCGCGCGGTCGCGCCCCCGCGCGATCAGCAGCCGCCCCTCGGGGGTCTTGGTGTCTTCGAGGAAGAGCTTGGCCCGCTCGAGATCGGCGAACGACCGGTCGACGACGAAGTCGCCGCGCTCGACACGCACTCTATAACGTATGGATTTGGACTTGTCGGCGTTTTTCCAGTCGATGACCCGGATGCCGCGTGGTATGGATGATGCCATGATGGCCTTTGGCGTTGGTGGAATCGTTTGTCGAATTCCCCTATTTTTCACCGCAAAGCCGGCATAAGCCGCTGTCCTGAAACGAGCCGGCGAACGCCAAGCCATTGATTTCAAAACAAAAATTTGGTGGGAAGTGCAAGTTTCGAACTTGCGACCCCTGCAGTGTGAATGCAGTGCTCTACCCCTGAGCTAACCTCCCGAAGCGGGGCGAATTATCGCATACAAGAAGCACAAAATGGAAGGGCAAAAGTGAAATTTCTGCTTTCGCCCTTGCGACCGGCGCCGATCAAGCCGCCGGCGCCAGGCTGGCGCTCCAGATGCATTGCCCCTTGACGGCCTTGTCCAGCCCGGCCAGCGTGGCCTCGTGGGCGGCCACCTCGTCGGCCGACGCCGGCAGGAAGATAATCTCGGCCAGCGGCACCGCTTCGAGCAGCTCGCCGCCGGCGACGACCTCCTCCTCGACATCCATGCCCAGGCTGTTCTGGCCGCGCGTCATCGACAGGTAGACGTCGGCCAGCAGCTCGGCGTCGAGCAGCGCGCCGTGCAGCTTGCGGTGGGCGTTCGACACGCCGTAACGGTCGCACAAGGCGTCGAGCGAATTGCGCTTGCCGGGGTGGAGTTCCTTGGCGTGCACCAGGGTGTCGATCACGCCGCCGATGTGGGTCGAAAAATCGGGCAGCTTGAGCAAGCGGAATTCGTGGTTCAGGAACCCCAGGTCGAACGGCGCGTTGTGGATGATGACCTCGGCGCCCTGGATGTATTGGCGCAGCTGGTCGACGATCTCGTGGAACCGGGGCTTGTCGCGCAGGAACTCGGTGGTCAGGCCGTGGACGTTGAGCGCGCCCTCTTCCGATTCGCGGTCGGGATTGATGTAGACGTGGAAGTTATTCCCCGTCAGCATGCGGTTGTACAGTTCGACGCAACCGATCTCGATGATGCGGTTGCCCAGCTTGGGATTGATACCGGTGGTTTCGGTATCGAGAACGATTTGGCGCATAGGTGCTTTATGATTGCTACAGTCAAGCCGGGAAGTATAACAGGCCCGATCATGGGCGGCTGCGGGCCCGAGGGTCCGGGCGCTTAACGCCCGCGCGCCAGTTCAACGCCGCGATTGGCCAGCATGTCGGCGCGCTCGTTGCCCGGATGGCCGTTGTGGCCGCGCACCCAGCGCCACTCGACCGTGTGCATGGCCTGGGCGGCGTCGAGCGCGCGCCACAGGTCCTCGTTCTTGACCGGTTCCTTGGCGGCGGTCTTCCAGCCGCGCGCCTTCCAGCCGTGGATCCATTCGCTGATGCCCTTTTGAACATACTGGCTGTCGGTGTGCAGCACCACCGTGCACGGGCGCTTGAGCGCGCTCAGGGCCTCGATCACCGCCTGCAATTCCATGCGGTTGTTGGTGGTGTCGCGCGCGCCGCCGCAGATTTCCTTTTCCGCGCCCTCGGCCACCAGCAACGCGCCCCAACCGCCCAACCCGGGATTGCCCTTGCAGGCGCCGTCCGTAAAAATTTCCACCTTATCCATACCGCTATTTCCGCCTTTTGTTCGTTGCCGGGACGACCACCTGGTTCGTCGCCGATTTTTTGGTCCACGCCGGACCGATCAGATGCATGCCCTTGACCCGCTTGATCGCCTGCACGATGTAGACGCCGCCGAAGAACGGCCACCAGCGCGGCCCGGCATTATCCATGAATGCGTAGCGACTAAGCCATTTTTCTGTGCGGCAGGCCGGCGCGTAGCAGCCGAAGTGGCTTTGGCTGGCGCTCATGTTGAGCAATTTCAACCAGTCCTTCATGCGCGGCATCGTGATCAACTCCTCCGTGCGCGGCAGGAAGGAGGTGCCGCCGACGCGCCGCAGCACATGGCGCGCGCCCCACAGGCTGGCCGGGTTGAACCCGCAGATGATGACCTGCCCCTCCGGGATCAGCACGCGCTCGACCTCGCGCAAGACCTGGTGCGGGTCGGTGGAAAATTCCAGCACGTGCGGCAGCACCACCAGATCCATGCTGTGCGAGGCGAACGGCAGCTCCGTATAGTCGAGCGTGAGCGCGACCGGGCGCGGCGGCACCGGCGCGGACGCGGGCAGGCCGCCCGTCGCGGGCGCGACCGGGACCAACGGCGCGCGCACCTTGCGGTCGGCCAGCCATTTGTACGGCATGCGGCTGGCAGCGAGCGCGTCGATCTGCGGCATGCCGATCTGCACCGCGTTGTAGCCGAAGATATCGGCTGTCAAATTATCGAGACATGTTTGTTCCCACGCACGCAAGTACACACCGGCGGGCGTTTGCAGCCAGCCTTCCAGCGCTATAATGGATTGCTCCGATCCCGCTTTATCCATGTCTAGCCTTTTGTGATCCAATGACCATATCTTCTAACCAAGCTCTCTGTGTTCTCACGGTTCCAGCATTCCACGACAACTACCTGTGGCTGATACATGACGGTGCGCACGCGGCGGTTGTCGATCCGGGCGACGCCAAGCCGATCCTGGCGGCGCTCAAAGCAAACGGACTGAAGTTGACCGCCATTCTACTCACCCATCACCACGCTGACCACATCGGCGGCGTTCCCGAATTATTACAGCATTATCAGGTTCCCGTTTTCGGCCCGCGCAACGAGACCATCGCCACCGTCACCTTGCCGGTCGGCGAGGGCAAGCAGTTCGACGTGCCCGGCCTGGCGCTGCGCCTGTCGGTGCTCGACGTGCCGGGCCACACGATGGGCCACATCGCCTATGTGCGCGAGCCGTCCGCCGGCGAGCCGACCTGGCTGTTCTGCGGCGACACGCTGTTCGCCGGCGGCTGCGGCCGCCTGTTCGAAGGCACGCCAGCGCAGATGATCAGCTCGCTAGGCAAACTTGCCGCGCTGCCCGATGATACCAAGGTGTATTGCGCCCACGAATATACGCTGTCGAACCTGCGCTTCGCGCGCGTGGTCGAGCCGGACAACGTGGCGCTGCGGGAGCGCGTTAAAGTGGAGACCGACAAGCGCGAGCACAACGTGCCGACGGTGCCGAGCACCATCGCCCTGGAAAAGGCGACCAACCCGTTCCTGCGTTACCGGGAGCCGGCTATCGCCGAGCAGCTGGTCAAGGCGGGCAAGCTCGATCGGGTCGGTACGCCGTTGGCGACGTTTACGGCGCTGCGCTTGTGGAAGAATGATTTTTGACCCGCACGGTCTGTGCCGGGGGGCGGACGGTAGTATCGCTGAGTTAGGCGGAACTCGGTAATCCGTCATGGGCCGTCGACGGCGCTCGGCGGATTACGCTGCGCTCTTAAGAAACACCTTCTAAGTGGCTGTTTTCATGGTTGTTTTCAGGACTCCGTGGGGACCAGTTTCATCCCCATTTTTTCTGCCCGTTTTGCCAAGTGGTGCATTACGCGTTCCTGATACCGTTCTTCGTAATACTCTT
>CAUPRW010000058.1:0-36591 GCA_963513825.1 uncultured Duganella sp. | reverse complement strand
CACCGATTCCGGTATCGTGACCAGTGATTCCGGTCACCCTGTCAAACTGGGCACGATGGACCGGAATGGGTGGGCGCGATGGACCGGAATCGCTGGGCACGATGGACCGGAATCAGTGGGCACGATGGACCGAAATACCCATCGCTGATCTTGGCGCGTTTCTCAGCCGCGGCTGCCTGTTTAGTTTGTTGACGTAGCAACGTTTGCTCACGCTCGACATCACGCTCTTGCTTCATGCGCGTGAACGCATCTTTGGTGTTGACTGCTTCTCGAACACTCGCAACCAAGCCTTTTGCCTTGAGTAGATCCTCCGGCCAACAAGTTTCGAAATGTTCAAACTCCACTACACGTTTGATGATTTCGCGTCTTGGTCGCAAACCGCTATCTCCGCGCGCGTTAACCTTTGTGAGGACGTTGCGAACGATTTCGAACTTATTAATGGAGTTAGGCGTGCGGTTCACAATCCCGTCAACTTCATTGAGATCTTCTCCAGCTACACCAGACCCACGAAGAAACAGCACCACTCCCTTCTTACTGCGGCTTAGACGCGCAATGGTTTCGATAAGAAGCTCAAATAGCTCGGGAGGGTAGTGGAATGCTTCCGTCATGTTTTCCTTCTACTCCTCCGACGCAGATTCTTGGCAGTTCGAACCAGCCATTTGTTAGCTAGTTCTCACTCCCTTGGCACAGTTTTCACACGCCATGTCACCCGACACTATCGAAAGAGCACCTCTGATAAAAATCTCAAAGGGTGCGTATCAAAATCTCAGGTTATGGGTCTTGCTACACACCGTATTAAACGTCAATATTCCCCGCCCGCAGCGCATTATTCTCAATAAACGCCCGACGCGGCTCAACATCATCCCCCATCAGCGTAGTGAAGATCTGATCCGCAGCAATCGCGTCCTCGATCTGCACCTTCAGCAAGCGCCGCACGGTCGGATCCATGGTGGTCTCCCACAGCTGATCCGGATTCATCTCACCCAGACCTTTGTAGCGCTGCTTCGACACCACCCGTTCCGCCTCGTCGCGCAGCCAGCCCATCGCGTGGTGGAAGTCGACCACGGCCGATTCCTTGGTGCGTTCGCCTTCGCCGCGGCGCACGATCGCGCCCTCGCCGATCAGGCCCTTGAACGTGGCGGCCGCACTGGCCAGCACGTTGTAGTCCGCGCCCTGCACGAAGTCGGCGTCGATCGAGCTGACCTTGATGTTACCGTGATGCATACGCTCGATGCGCAGCGCGTGCTTTTCCGACAGCTCGTCCGAAATCACCGTCACCTTGACGGCAATGTCGTTGATCTCCTTCGACAGCGCGGCCGCCGACGCCTCCGCCAGCTCCTGCGTGCTCAGGTCCAAGGTCACGCCGGTCATGATGGCGGTCAGCGCGGCGCGGTCGATCACGCGCGTCAGGCGCATCATGATGACGTTGGCCAGGTTGAACTGACGCACCAGTTCGCCCAGCGGTTCGCCGACGATCGGGTCGGCGCCTTCGCGCGGAATCAGCACGGCGGTGTTGAGCGCGACGTTCATCATGTAGCTCGCTTCCTCGGCGTCATCCTTCAGATAACGCTCGTCGCGGCCGGCCTTGACCTTGTACAGCGGCGGTTGCGCGATGTAGATGTGGCCGCGCTCGACCAGCTGCGGCATCTGGCGGTAGAACAGCGTCAGCAGCAGCGTGCGGATGTGGGCGCCATCGACGTCCGCATCGGTCATGATGATGATGCGGTGGTAGCGCAGCTTTTCGACGTTGAATTCGTCCGGGCCGATCGAGGTGCCCAGGGTGGCGATCAAGGTGGTGATCTGCTCCGACGACAGCATCTTTTCGAAGCGCGCCTTTTCCACGTTCAACACCTTACCGCGCAGCGGCAGGATCGCCTGGAACTTGCGGTCGCGGCCCTGTTTGGCCGAGCCGCCTGCGGAGTCACCCTCGACGATGTACAGTTCGCACAGGGCCGGGTCTTTTTCCTGGCAGTCGGCCAGCTTGGCCGACAGGCCCAGGCCGTCCATGATGCCTTTGCGGCGGGTCAGGTCGCGGGCCTTGCGGGCCGCTTCGCGCGCGCGCGCCGCTTCGACGATCTTGCCGCAGATGATTTTGGCGTCGTTCGGTTTTTCCTGCAGGTAGTCGGCCAGCGTCTTGGCGACGATCTCTTCGACCGGGCCGCGCACTTCCGACGACACCAGCTTGTCCTTGGTCTGCGACGAGAACTTCGGCTCGGGCACCTTGACCGACAGCACGCAGGTCAGGCCTTCGCGCATGTCGTCGCCGGAGATCTCGACCTTGGCCTTCTTGGCGAATTCCTGCTCGTCGATGTACTTGTTGATCACGCGCGTCATCGCCGCGCGCAGGCCGGTCAGGTGGGTGCCGCCGTCGCGCTGCGGGATGTTGTTGGTGAAGCACAGCACCTGCTCGTTGTAGGCGTCGTTCCATTGCATCGAGACGTCGACCGAGATGTTGGTGTTCTGGTCCGACATGCGTTCGCCGGTGGCCTGGAACACGGTCGGGTGCAGCACCGTCTTGGCTTTGTTGATGTATTCAACGAAGCCGCGCGTGCCGCCTTCGAAGGCGAAGATTTCTTCCTTGCCGTTGCGCTGGTCGCTCAGGCGGATGTTGACGCCGTTATTGAGGAACGACAGCTCTCGGATGCGCTTGGCCAGGATTTCGTAGTGGAATTCGACGTTGCCGAAGATGGTTTCGTCGGCCCAGAAGTGCACGTCCGTGCCGCGCTTGTCGGTCTCGCCGATGACCTTGATCGGGGAGACGGCGAAGCCGTCCTTCATTTCCAGTTCGCGGTTGACCGGCACTCCGCGGGCAAATTCCATGAAGTGGACCTTGCCGTCGCGGCGGATGGTCAGCTTCAAGGTTTTCGACAGCGCGTTCACGCACGAGACGCCCACGCCGTGCAGGCCGCCGGAGACCTTGTACGAGTTCTGGTCGAACTTGCCGCCGGCGTGCAGTTCGGTCATGACGATCTCGGCGGCGGAGCGCTTCGGATCGTGCTTGTCGTCCATCTTCAGGCCGGTCGGCACGCCGCGGCCGTTGTCGGTGATCGAGATCGAGTTGTCTGAGTGGATGGTGACGTGGATTTCCGTGCAGTGCCCGGCCAGCGATTCGTCGATCGAGTTGTCCAGCACTTCGAACACCAGGTGGTGCAGGCCCGTGCCGTCCGAGGTGTCGCCGATGTACATGCCGGGACGTTTGCGTACTGCTTCCAGACCTTCGAGGATCTGGATCGATGCTGCGCCGTATTCTTCGGTTGGTGCCACTGGGACTGGTTTCTCTTCTGGGATGGCGGACATGGACTGCTTTCTCTGTTTATCTGTTGCTGGTGTTGATTGGGGTCTGTGGTGCTGGCCGATTACGCGCTGCGCGCTAATCCGCCCTACGTCGATCCGCTGGTTGGGATAACGTAGGGCGGATTAGCCGGCGGCGTAATCCGCCATCGCTCAGATCCGCATCGGCATGACGACATACTTGAAATCGGCGTTCTCCGGGATCGAGATCAGCGCCGACGAGTTCGAATCGCCCAAGGCGACGTTGATCTGGTCGCACTTGAGGTTGTTGAGCACGTCGAGCAGGTAGGTGACGTTGAAGCCGATGTCGACGCTGTCGCCGCCGTAGTCGATCTCCAGCTCCTCGACCGCCTCTTCCTGGTCGGCGTTGGTCGAGCTGATCTTCATGCTGCCCGGGGTGATGATGCAGCGCACGCCCTTGAACTTGTCGCTGGTCATGATGGCTGCGCGCTGCAGCGAACGCAGCAGCTCATCGCGGCCGATCGTGAACTCGTTCTTGTAACCCTTCGGGATCACGCGGGTGTAGTCGGGGAACTTGCCCTCGACCAGCTTGGAGATCAGCTCGATGTCGGCGAAGGTAAGCTTGACCTGGTTGGCGGCGATGTCCAGTTGAACGGGTTCGTCGTTTTCTTCCAGCAGGCGCTGCAGTTCGATGATGGTCTTGCGCGGGATGATCACTTCCTGGCGCTCGAAGGCTTGCTCGGTCTCCACCTGGCAGAACGCCAGGCGGTGGCCGTCGGTGGCCACGGCGATGACGTTGTTGCCGTCGAGGACCAGCAGCAGGCCGTTGAGGTAATAGCGGATGTCCTGCTGGGCCATCGAGAAGTGCACCATGTTGAACAGGTGCTTGAGCGTTTTCTGCGGCAGGGTGACGCTGGCGCTGTAGCTGTCGGCCTGCTGGACGGTCGGGAATTCCTCGGCGGCCAGGGTTTGCAGCGCGAAGCGCGATTTGCCCGTTTGTACGGTCAGGCGCTTGTTCAGCAGGGTCATCGTGACGTCGCCCGATTCCGGCAGCGCGCGCAGGATGTCGAGCAGCTTGCGCGCGGCCACGGTGGTGCCGGTGACGTCCGCGCCGGAGCCGATCTGGGCGTTGGTGGTGATCTGGACCTCGGTGTCGGTCGACAGGAAGGATACGTTTTCGCCGTCTTTGCGGATGAGGATATTGGCCAGAATCGGCATAGTGTGCCGACGCTCGACAATACCGCTCACGATCTGCAGTGGCCGGAGAAGCGTATCTCGGGTGGTTTTGACCAATTGCATAGATTATCCTCAGTAGTAAAGATTAACGATATTTTTGTAACAAGTTTAACTGATGAGCAGCTCAGCGGGTTGGCTAGATCATAGGGCAAACTTGTGGTTGCGTACACCCCGCGATCCGGCGTTACGCGCGGGCGTTTTGTTTGCCTTCACCCCGCACCCCGCATACCCGGGGACGTACCCCGAGGGGTACGTCCCCCGCCCGGCCCTGCGGGGTGGCTGCCTGCCTCAATCTAGCCTTTCAACGTCTGTTCCAATACGTGCAGCTCATGGTTGCATTCCGGGTTCTTGGTGCGGTCCAACGCGATCTTGCGCACGGCGTGCAGCACGGTCGTGTGGTCGCGGCCGCCGAACAACTCGCCGATCTCCGGCAGGCTCTTTTGCGTCAATTCCTTGGCCAGGTACATGGCGATCTGGCGCGGCCGGGCGATGTTGGCCGGGCGGCGCTTGGAGTACATGTCGGCGACCTTGATGTTGAAGAAGTCGGCCACCGTCTTCTGGATGTTTTCCACCGAAATCTGGCGGTTCTGCACCGACAGCAAATCCTTCAACGCTTCCTTGACGATGTCGATCGTGATGTCCTTGCCGTGGAAGCGCGAGTACGCCAGGATCTTGCGCAGCGCGCCTTCGAGCTCGCGCACGTTCGAGCGCAAGTGCTTGGCGACGAAGAAGGCGACGTCGTCCGAGAACGTGACGCCTTCCTGCTTGGCCTTCTTGAGCAGAATCGCCACCCGCATTTCCAGCTCCGGCGGTTCGATCGCGACCGTGAGGCCCGAGTCGAAGCGCGAGATCAGGCGGTCGTCCATGCCGGTGATTTCCTTCGGATACGTGTCCGAGGTGATGATGATCTGCTTCTTGGCGGCGATCAGCGCTTCAAACGCGTAGAAGAATTCTTCCTGCGTGCGGCTTTTGCCGCCGAAGAATTGAATATCGTCGATCAGCAACATGTCGAGCGAGTGGTAGTAGTGCTTGAAGTCGTCGAAGCCCTTGCGCTGGTAGGCGGTGACGACGTCGCGCACGTACTGCTCGGCGTGGATGTAGCGGATCTTGGCGCCAGGCTGGTCGGCCATGACCTGGTTGCCGATGGCGTGGATCAAGTGGGTCTTACCAAGGCCGACGCCGCCGTAGAAGAACAGCGGGTTGTACGACACGCCCGGGTTGTTGGCCACCTGGATGGCGGCGGCGCGCGCCAGCTGGTTGGCCTTACCGGTGACGAAGCTGTCGAAGGTGAGGTCGGTGTTGATGCGGCTTTGCTCGCGGCGTGGCGCGGCCGAGGCCGGCAGCTCGGGCACCGACGGCACCGGATCGGAATTGCGCGGGTGGTTGTTGGGGTTGCCGTCGTTGTAGTCCGGCGCCGGCACCACGGCGGCCGCCTTGCGCGGCATCGACAGGCGCGGGTCGAGCACGAACTGCACCTCGGTCGGCGCTTCCCAGTACTGGCAGGCCAGCGCCGTGATGCGGCTGGCGAATTGCGACTTGACCCAGTCCAGCTTGAAGCGGTTCGGTGCGGCCACACGCAACTTGCCCGCCTCGTAATCGAGTGGGATGAGCGGTTTTATCCACGCGCTAAATTGTTGCGGCGTCAGCTCCAGCTCCAGCTGGGCGGAGCAGGTCTGCCAGAAATTTTCCATGAATCTTTTATCTATTCTCTACTGCTGATAAGGGTGTGGACCGGGGCTGTTGCGCCGCGGGTTCGCCACACGTAACGCGCTATTCTACTCTCGCTCGCTAAAGTTATCCACAGGCACGCCGCTTATTTTCATACTTTCGGCCGGCCCGGAATCGCCGGCAATCCGGATCTGTTGTTGACAAGCAGGGCCGAAATGCTGATAATTCAGGGTTCCCCGCCCGTATTCCGTGTTTATTCACTTGAACGTCAATATGGAGTAAGCGTGGATTAGCGGGCGATGAGATGGACCCAGCTGTGCCGGTAGCGTTGGCATGGGTGCGCGAAGTGTCATTGGCACCAAAAATTGACGGGCGCTGGCCCGATTTTGTATTTTTTTCTGCTTTTAGCGAGACCAACATGAAACGTACTTACCAACCTTCCGTCGTGCGTCGTAAACGCACCCACGGCTTCCGCGCTCGTATGGCTACCCGTGGTGGCCGTGATGTGCTCAACGCACGTCGCGCAAAAGGCCGCAAGCGTCTGGCCGTATAAGCCTGCTGCTTGTTAGCTGATCGCGTGGAAAGCTGTATTTCAAGCGGCTCGACAGGCGAAGGTTCCCACGACTTCGCGCGCGTTCGGCGTATCGTTAAAACGGATGAATTTTCATCCGTTTTTCGTTTGCGCCCCACGCAAAAAAGCGCGCATTTCGTGCTCTACACCCGTCTGAACGAATTGCCGCATGCGCGGCTGGGCGTCGTGGTGGCCAAGCGCTTCGCGCCCCGGGCCGCCACGCGCAACACGATCAAGCGCGTCACCCGCGAGCTGTTCCGCGTGACCGGCCTGCCCGCCATCGATTGCGTGGTGCGCCTGGCCAAGCCGGTCAACAGCAAGGACGGCCCCGCCACCAACGCCACGCTCAAGCGGGCGCTGCGGGTGGAGTTGTCGCGCCTGTTCGCCGCGCAGATCAAGCTGTCGGCCCGGCAGGCTTCGGGCCCGGCGCCGCAGTCCGCGCAGTTGACGCAGCCGCTTTCCACGCCGACGCCGGCCGAGGCCTTGCCTTCGCCGGCGACGCCGCCACTTACACCGCCATGACGACCTTGCTCCGCCTCCTGCTGCGCGCCTACCAGCTGGCCATCAGTCCGCTGCTGGGTCCGCGTTGCCGCTTCTATCCGAGCTGCTCGAACTACGCGCTGGAGGCGCTGCAGGTGCATGGCGCCGCCAAGGGCAGCTGGCTGGCCGCCAAACGCGTGTGCCGCTGCCATCCGTTCAACGACGGCGGCTTCGATCCCGTGCCGCCCAAGGGCGCGCCGGATGCCAAGAATTCTTCTTCAACGACCGCTTGCGGTTGCAACCACTCCTGATAAATACCCTAATGGATATCAATAAACGTACCATCCTGTGGATCGTGTTTGCCGTGTCGCTGGTAGTGCTATGGAATAACTGGATGGTCTCGACCGGCCAGCCTTCCATGTTCGCACCGGCCCCGGCCCAAACCGCCAAGGCGCCCGAGGCGAAGAAATCGGAACTGCCGAGCGCCGCCGCGGCGACCGCCGGCGCCGCCGCGTTGCCGGGCGCGCCCGCCGCCGACGTGCCGTTCAAGAGTGAGCGCATCACCGTAACGACCGACCTGTTCAAGGTCGACATCGACACCCTGGGCGGCACCATCCGCCGCCTCGAGCTGCTGCAGTACAAGGACGGCATCGACACGCACAAGAACCAGGTGCTGTTCGACGTCGACAGCGCCACCGGCAAGACCTATCTGGGCCAGACCGGCCTGATCGGCGCGCCCGGCCTGCCGAACCACACCACCGGCTTCGTCGCCCGTCCCGGTCCGCGCGTGCTCGACGGTTCGAACCAGATCCAGCTGGTGCTGGACTCGGAGCAGGGCGGCGTCAAGCTGACCAAGACCTACACCTTCAAGCGCGGCGACTACGTCATCGACGTGCGCCACGACGTCACCAACGTCGGCGCGGCGCCGGTCAAGCCGGAGCTGTACATGCAGCTGGTCCACGACGGCAACAAGCCGGCCGGCGACTCGTTCTTCAACAGCAGCTACACCGGCCCGACCCTGTACACGGCGGCCGACAAGTACCACAAGCTCAAGTTCGAGACGCTGGAAAAGGATGCCGAATCGGCCGCCAAGTCCGGCAAGGACGTGATCCAGGAGCATCCGACCAAGGCCGACAACGGCTGGGTGGCGATTTCGCAGCACTTCTTCGTCTCCGCCTTCATCCCGCAGGACAAGACGCCACGCACCATCTTCACCAAGAAAGTGACGACCAACCAGTACGCGATCGGCACCATCCAGCCGCTGGGCACGCTGGCGCCGGGCGCCACCGTCAGCAACAGCGCGCGCCTGTATTCGGGCCCGCAGGTTGAAAAGATCCTGGAAAAAGTCACGCCGGGCCTGGAGCTGGTCAAGGACTACGGCATGCTGGCCGTGATCGCCAAGCCGATCTTCTGGGTCATGGACCACATCCACAGCGTGCTGGGCAACTGGGGCTGGACCATCATCGTCTTCACGATTTTGATCAAGCTGCTGTTCTTCCCGCTGTCGGCCGCCGGATACAAGAGCATGGCCAAGGTCAAGCTGGTCACGCCGAAGATGCAGGCCATCCGCGAGCGCTACAAGGGCGATCCGGCCAAGATGAACCAGGCCACGATGGAGCTCTACAAGGCCGAGAAGATCAATCCGCTGGGCGGCTGCCTGCCGATCCTGGTGCAGATGCCGGTCTTCATCGCCCTGTACTGGGTGCTGCAGGCGGCGATCGAGATCCGCGGCGCGCCGTGGATCGGCTGGATCACCAACCTGGCCGCGCCGGACCCATGGTTCATCCTGCCGGTGCTGTACGCGATTTCGATGTACATCACCACCAAGCTGAACCCGGCGCCGGCCGACCCGATGCAGGCCAAGATCATGCTGTTCATGCCGCTGGCGTTTTCGGTGATGTTCTTCTTCTTCCCGTCCGGCCTGGTGCTGTACTGGGTGGTCAACAACGTGCTGTCGATTGCCCAGCAATATGTGATCACCAAAAAATTCGCGACCCCGGAAGCGGCCAAGGCGTAATCCTTGGCGGTTGGTGTTGCCAGAAAGCCCGTGTTGATCGCGGGCTTTTTTTTGTCCGCTGCTTGCCACCCCGCACGGCCGGGCGGGGACGTACCCCTCGGGGTACGTCCCCTAAGTGGCCACGCGGGCGTATCGCTAAAGGCACGCGGGGTTGATCCACTTATCCATTACAATTCTTTCCCATGACTATCGACTCCTCCCCCATCGCCGCCATCGCCACCGCACCGGGACGCGGCGGCATCGGCGTCGTGCGCGCCTCCGGCAAGAATTTGCAACCGTTGATCGCCACGCTGTTCGGCGCCACCGCCTTGCAGCCGCGCCACGCCACCTACATCCCGTTCAAGCAGGCCGACGGCGCCATCATCGACCAGGGCATCGCCATCTGGTTCAAGGGACCGAACTCGTACACAGGGGAGGATGTGCTGGAGTTGCAGGGGCATGGCGGGCCGATCGTGCTGCAGCTGCTGCTGGCGCGGGTGCTTGAGGCCGGCGCCGACCTGGGCCTGCGGCTGGCCGAGCCGGGCGAATTCACGCGCCGCGCGTATCTGAACGACAAGCTCGACCTGGCGCAGGCCGAGGCCGTGGCCGACCTGATCGACGCCTCGACGGAAGCGGCCGCCAAATCGGCGTCGCAATCGCTCTCGGGTGTGTTCTCGAAGACCGTCAACAAGCTGGTCGAGGGCGTGACCGGGCTGCGCATGCTGGTTGAAGCCACGCTGGACTTCCCGGAAGAGGAAATCGACTTCCTGGAGAAATCGGACGCGCGCGGCCAGCTGGCCGGCATCGTCGCCGCGCTGGACCAGGTGTTCAAGCAGGCGGCGCAGGGCGCGCTGCTGCGCGAGGGCTTGAGCGTGGTGCTGGTGGGCCAGCCGAACGTCGGCAAATCGTCGCTGCTCAACGCGCTGGCGGGATCGGACGTCGCCATCGTCACGCCGATCGCCGGCACCACGCGCGACAAGGTCACCGAAACGATCCAGATCGAAGGCATCCCGCTCAACATCATCGACACGGCCGGCATCCGCCACGCGGACGAAACGGTGGACGTGGTCGAGCGCATCGGCATCGAGCGCACCTGGGGCGAGGTCGGCAAGGCCGACGTGATCCTGCATTTGCTCGACGCCGACCACGGCCCGTCGCGCGCCGACGAAAGCATCGTCGCCGCCTTCCCGGCGGGGGTGCCGGTGCTGCGCATCTGGAACAAGATAGATTTATCGGGCCACAAGCCGAGCGTGGACGCGATGCCGGACGCCACGCACGTGTACCTGTCGGCGCACGAGCACGTCGGCATCGACCTGCTGCGCAAGGAGCTGCTGCGCATCGCCGGCTGGCAGCAGACGGGCGAATCGCTCTACCTCGCGCGCGAGCGGCACCTGATCGCGCTCAAGAACGCCGGCGCGCACCTGGAGCGGGCCGGCGAGCACGCCGCGCAAAACGACCAATCGCTGGACCTGTTCGCGGAAGAGCTGCGGCTGGCGCAAGCGCAGCTATCGAGCATCACCGGCGCCTTCTCGTCCGATGATTTACTGGGCGTCATCTTCAGCCGCTTCTGCATCGGCAAATAAATCGGGGTCAAGTCTGTCATTTGGACACGCTCTCAGCTATGGACGGCCAAGGCTGAGGGCTTGCCACTCCATGGCCGCGTAGGTCGGATTAGCCGGGACGGCGTAATCCGACGTGAGCCGTCGGCGACGCTTGTCGGATTACGCTACGCTAATCCGACCTACGGTTCCAGCGGCGTCGATGGGCCGAGCTCGTGTCCAAATGTCAGACTTGACCCCGACGGTTTAGTACGGCTGGCCGCTGACGTTGAGGGCGATCTTCCACACCGAGCCGGCGCCGGTGATGTATAGCGTTTTGCCGTCGGCGCCGCCGAAGGCGGCGTTGGTGACGTTGGCGTCGACCTTGATCGTGGCGATGTGCTTGCCCTGCGGCGTGAATACGCGGATGCGATGGTCCGTGTGCTCGGTGACGTAGACGTTGCCCAGGCAGTCGATCGCCATGCCGTCAGGGATGCCCAGGCCGTTGACCAGGTCGCGTCCCTTGCCGGGCTTGCCGCCGGCGATCGGATACGCGCGCAGCACGCCTTTTTCGCCAACCATACCGTTCACATACAGTACGTCCCCTGCCGGCGACAGCGATACGCCGTTCGGATTGGTCAGCGTGTCGTCCACCACGGTGACCGCGCCGTCGACCGCTACCCGGTACACGCGCGTTTTGTCCTGGCCGCCCGGCGCGGCGTCGCGCTGGAAGGCCGGGTCGCTGAAGTACAAGGTGCCGTCGGCGGCCAGCGCCATGTCGTTGGGCGAGTTGAAGACGTTGCCGTTGTATTGGTTGACGACGTCGCTGCGCTTGCCGTCGAGCGTGTAGCGCGAGACGTTTTTGTACTTGTGCGTGGCCGCGACGATGTTGCCCTTGGCGTCGACCGCCAGGCCGTTGCTGCCGCTGTCGGCGATCAGTGTCGTGACCTTGCCGTCGGCGCCCAGCTTCTGGATGCGCGACGGGAAGCCCGGCCCGAACGTGAAGTCGGAGAAATACAGCGCGTCCTTGATCCAGACCGGCCCTTCATACAGCCCCGGCTCCGAGCGCGTCGGGTTGGCGGCGACGATGCGCTGCGCCGTCAGTTCGCCCGACGGCGCGCTGCCGGAGCAGGCGGCCGGCGCGGCGGCATGGGCGGACGCGGCGGCGAAAATGGCGGACAAGAGCAGGGCGAGACGATTTTTCATGCGGTGGTTTCTTCCAGGTTGTGAACGATGACGCGGTCGCGTCCGGCGCCACGGGCCGCCGTCGATGGCGGCGGGCATGGTTTCTGCGATGTAATGGTGTCATGATTATAAGCCGCCGGCGCCGCCTTGGGCGTCCGCAAGGTGCCGTGAGCTACAACTTGCCACTGTACTCACTATCATTTTTGACTTTTCAATTAAAAAATATTTCCTCCCTATGAGCGCGGCGTTCCCGGCGGTGGCCGCCCATGGGAAAGTGTCGCGCGGCACCGGTTTTTTGCCGCCGGGGCGGCTGTGGCGGCCGCCCCGAACCTGCTATGATTGATTCGTCGCGGCCGAGTGCGCGGTGTACAACACCCCGCTTGAAACCGGGCATCGCCTTGAGAATTCTCATGCTTGGGATATTCCGCTGAAGTAATCTTGCAACGTTGACCTGAGCACTGCCTGGAACGGAGGGGATCGTGGAACCGACACAAGAAAGCGTACCGGACGACGGCGCCGGCACGGCGCCCCCCGCGATGCCGGCAGCCGCCTCGGCGCCGCGCACGCGGCAGATGCTGCCGCCCAAGGGCTCGTGCTGGTACTGCGAGAAACCGCTCGACAACGTCAAGCGCTTTTGCGACAAGGAATGCGCCGACGCCTTCGACGAAGAAAAAGAATACACGCGCTAAAGCCCAGGCTTAGGCCTTCTCCGCCCGCAACACCGCCAGCGCCGCCTCGAAATCGAACTGGTGCGCCGCCTCGGTCACCTCCTGGAACACCGCCACGCCCAAGCTCGCCGCCAGCACGGTCGCCGAGTGCTCGAGCACGTCGATGGCCGCGCCATCGCCTTCCTCCAGCAGCCGGGCCAGATGCTGCACCAGCATGCGCGTTTCGGGCGGATGGACGCAAGGCGCCGGCGTGTCATCCGCATCCGGGGTGGCGAGCGTGGCGTCGATCGCTTCCATCAGGCGCCGCAGCGCCTGCTCGAGCTGCGCCAGCGGCGCCGCGCACGCCGCCGCCGGGCCGGCCACGGCCGGTTCCAGCGCGGTCGCCAGCAGATACACCTGGCGCGCGCCGATCATGCCGGCCGCGCCCTTGAGCGTGTGGATGGCGCGCTGCGCGCCGACGGCGTCTCCCGCCGCCAGCTCGGCGCGCGCCTGGGCCACGCTGTCCGCGTAGCGTTGGCGGAAGCGCCGCAGGATTTGCCGGTACAGCGCGCGGTCGCCCATCAGCTGCTGCAGGCCGGTTTCCTGCTGCAGGATCTGGTCGTCGTCGCGCGCCGGCGAGTCGGGCGTAGCGGGTGCTTGCATGGACGGAATCAATTGGTCCGGGTGGTGAACGACCACGTGCGCGTGAGCGCCGTGCGGCCCACCGCGCCGTCGAAACTGACGTCGTACACCGTGCCCCGGCGCAGCGGTGCGAGCGGAATGATGGCGGCGGTCGAGTCCGACGTTTGGGCGTCGGTCGCCCGGGTCAACAAGCGCGTGCCGAGCGCGGCGCCGCCACGCGGCGTGACGGTGAAGCTGCGCACGGTCACGATGCCGTCGCTGCCACGTCCGCTGTCGGCGTGGACGCTGATCGGAAAGCCGACCTCGTTCTGGTTCGGCACCGGATCGGGCGATTCGGTGTCGCTGAAAAAATTGATCGGCACGTTGGTCTGGTTGTTGGCCGGATAGCTGACCAGCCGGCCCGCGCCCAGGCCCGGGCCGAGGCCGTTGACCGAGGCCAGGTCGGCGGTGAAGTAGGTGTAGCCGCCGGCGGCCGTGGTGGCGCCGGTGCCGACCTCCTTGAACACGGGCTCGAACATCACGTTGCGGTGGTAGATGGCCGTGATCAGCTCCTCGGCCTGGTAAAAGCCGGAGCTGTTGGCCGTCGCCGAGATGACCTCGCCGATGGCGTAGCCGGTGGCCGGCACCACGTAGGCGGCCGCGCGCAGCCGGCTGGGCAGGTCGACGCCGGTGAAGCCGGGCGCGCCGGCCGTCTGGTCGTGGCTGACCGTGTTGTTCAGGCGCAGATAGTTGGCGTGGCCCTGCGCCGCCGCGTCGATGCGGCTGTTGCGCGCCAATACGGACAAGCCCAGCAGGGCGCGCCGGTAATTGATCCAGTTGAAGCCGTCGAGCGCGGTGTCGCCGGTCAGCAGCGGCGCGCCGGGCTCCTGGGGCAGGCTCGACGGTGGATTGCCGGACGACGCGTTGTTGCCGTCGCCGCCGCCACCGCCACCGCAGCCGGCCAGCAGCGCGGCGATCAGCAGCGCCGCCGTCGGTAGCGCGGCGCGCGGGCCTGGCCAGTATGTGTGCTTTGCCATGTTGAAAACTCCTGTGCGTATGGGCATTTCGCCCGAACTGGCTCACCTGATTTTAAGCCAGATTGGGCCGGAGTTGCACGCGATATGGCGTTGCGCGCCGGTGTTGGCCGCGTCCTGCGGAACGGCCTGGATAAAATGGTAAGCTTGCCGCTCTGGCGGACCCGCCAGGGTCGATGTCTAACGTGGAATACCTTATTTGAAACCCATTAATCAAGCGCGCGTGCGGCGCGCCAAGTTCGCCCTGCCCAGCATGGTCACGCTGATGTCGATCGCCTGCGGCTTCGGCAGCATCGTCATCTCGGTCGACAACGCGCTGGTCGGCTCGGCCGAGGATTACCGGCTGGCGGCCATCCTGCTGGTGCTCGCCGGCGTGTTCGACGCGCTCGACGGCTTCGTCGCGCGCGCCACCAATACGTCGTCGGAGTTCGGCATGCAGCTCGACTCGATCGCCGACGTGATGAACTTCGGCTGCGCGCCGGGCTTGCTGTTGTATTGCTATGGCTTCGTGCAACTGGGCGTGGACCATCCGACGCTGCTGCGCGCCGGCGGCATCGCCAGTTTCTTCTTTGTGGCCTGCGGGGCGTTGCGGCTGGCGCGCTTCAACGTCAGCGTCGGGCGGACCGACCCGCGCTACTTCGTCGGTATGCCGATCACGGCCGGGGCGGCCTGCGTGGCTTCGGTGGTGGTGGCCTGGCCGGATCCGGCGGCCACCACGTGGCACGCGGTCTTGATCGTGCTGTTGCTGTTCGTGGTGGGGACGTTGATGGTGTCGACGGTGAGGTTCCCCAGCTCCAAGCAGAAGAAGAGCCGGGCCATGCTGGCGCTGCTGGTGGTGAACCTGGCCTTGCTGGCGTGGCTGCAGGCGGGCTACTTCGTGTTGTTCTTCGTGGTGTACATCGCTTTCACCCTGGCGCTCAACCTGGCGTGGAAAAAGGGGTGGCGCGGAATCGCACCGCCCGAAGTCTACGACGACATTTGACCACGCCGCCACGCCCGCACGGCTAAGCGACCTCGTGGCCGCGCGCGGCGCGCAGGATCTCGAACCACTGCTCGCGGCCCAGGCTGAACCCGGTCGCGGCTACCGCTTCCTTGATCGCTTCGATGCGGCCGCTGCCGGTCAACGGTATCGGCCGGCTCGGCAGCTGCATGATCCACGCGAACACCACGCTGCCGAACGACCGGCCCAGTTCGTCGGCGATCTTTTGGATAACCGCGCCCACCCGCACGCCGGCCGCGTCGTCCTTGCTGAACAGGCGGCCGCCGGCCAGCGGCGACCAGATCATCGGCGCTACGCCCAGGTCCTGCAAGCCGTCGAAGGTTTCGTCGAACATCGGCGCCACGCACAGCGGTGAAAACTCCACCTGGTTGGTCGCCAGCGCGATGCGGCGGTTCAGGCTTTCGAACTGGTGGCGGCTGAAATTGGACACGCCGAAATGCAGCACCTTGCCTTCGCGCCGCAGCCGGTGGAAGGCGCCGGCGACCTCGTCGAAATTCATCAACGGATCGGGCCGGTGGATCAGCAGCAGGTCGAGGTGGTCGGTGCCGAGCTGGCGCAGCGAGTGCTCGGCCGAGGCGATGATGTGGCCGGCGCTGGTGTCGTAGTGCTGGATCGTGTGCTGTGGCCGGGCGGCGCCCACCAGCTTGATGCCGCATTTGCTCACCAGCCGCATGCGCGCGCGCAGCGACGGCTGCAAGGCCAGCGCCTCGCCGAACAGCGCCTCGACGCCGTAGCCGCCGTAGATGTCGGCATGGTCGAAGCTGTTCACGCCCAGCTCCAGGCATTGCTCGATGAACGACAGGCGCTGTTGCGGCGTGAGCTTCCATTCGTTCATGCGCCACATGCCGGCGACGATGCGCGACAGGCTCGGGCCGCCCTCGCTGGTGACGATGGACGGGACGCTCGGCGGGACGTGGCTCATGGGTGCTTTCTTCGATGGCGGGGTGAGCGCTGATTATAGCGACAAGCCTGTATCTCAGTTACAAACTCCCGGCCGGCCGCTGCGAATTTTGTCCGCACGCCACGCTTTCGGCCGCAGGTTACGCTGTATGATCGTCGCAAGAAAATATAGACCGGGGAGCACCACGTGGGATTTTTGTCTTTTCTCAGGCCGAGGCGGGAAGCGGCCGCGCCCGCCGCCGACGTGCCCGCGAAGGCGCCCGCTGCGGCGCCGGACGGGGCGCCCGCGCAGGTGGGCGCCGTGCCCGGCGATTCGCCGGGGCCGGCGCCGGTGTCCGCGCCGGCCCCGCTGCCGACCGGCGATCCCGATGCGATCGTCGTGCGCGCCGAGATCGTCGACGAGCGCAACCGCCTGTGCGGCTACCGCTTCTCCGTCCCCCTGGACGGCCGGGGGCTGCCGATGCCCGAGCCGCTGATGATCGAGACGCTGGCCGCCGCGCAACTGGCCGCCTTCGCGCAGACGCGCCTGGCGCTGGTGGAGCTCAGCGCCCAGGCCGTGGCGCTGGAGCGGTATCTGCCGCTGATGGCGCCGCACACGGTGTTCATGCTCGACCGCAAAGCGGACGCGCTGCCGGCCGAGCGCCTCGCCGAACACATGGCGGCGCTGCGGCAGGCCGGTTGCAAGGTGGCCTTGCGCGGCGTGTCGCTGGACGCCGAGGACGTGCCGCTGCTGGCGCTGTGCGACGTGGCCATGCTGTACTTGAATGAACATACGCTGGCCGCGTTGCAGACGCTGGCCAAGCAGTTGCGCATGCGCTATCCGGACATGATGCTGGCGGTCGACGGCGTCGAGACGTGGGACGAGCAGCGCATGTGCCTGTCGTGGGGCTGCAATTACTTCCTCGGCAGCTATCTGACCACCAGCGACCAGGTCGATCCGGACGCCAAGGTCGACCAGAGCCGCATGACGGCGATCGAGTTGCTCAACCTGCTGCGCTCGGACGCCGAATTGCCGGCCATGATAGAGGTGGCCAAGCGCGATCCCGGCATGACCTATCAGGTGCTGCAATGGGCCAACGCGCCGGCCAACGGCCAGGCCGTCAAGGTCACCAGTTTGCAGCAGGCGTTCATGGTGCTGGGGCGCAATCAGCTGTATCGCGGGTTGACGGTGTCGATGTTCCGGCTCGGGGGCGGTGCCCACCGGGAGCGCGACGCCTCGCTGCTGGAGGTGGCGTTGACGCGGGCGCGGTTCCTGGAGACGTGCAGTCCGTTGCCGCTGGCGCGCCGGGACGAGTTGTTTCTGGTCGGCTTGTTGTCGCTGTTCGACGTGTTGCTGGGCGTGCCGATGGCCGCCTTGGTCGACAAGATGCGCTTGTCGGACGATATCCGCGATGTATTGCTAGGCAGCGAAGGGGTGTACGGGCCGTATCTGATGCTGGCGCTGCTGCTCGAGCGCGACAAGGTCGAGCGGGCGCTGGAGATCGCGCGCAAGCTGGGCATCGACACGGAGGCCCTGGCGGCGGTGGGGAAAGACGCGTTCGCGTGGGCGCAGGAATCGATGCGCTACACCCGCGAGGGCTGATGCCGGCGCATAGGCCGCGTAGGGCGGATTAGGCGGCACGCCGTAATCCGCCAAACCAAGCGCCGTCGAAACGCAAGCCTGGCGGACGACGCCGCGCGCCCATCCACTTACGAGATCAATTCATCCACAAACGGATCGAATCCCACGCGCGGCCGAAGATCGACGCCTCCTCGACGTTTTCCAGCGCCACCACCGGCAGTTCCAGCAGCGGCTTGCCATCAACCATCATCTTCAACGAACCGACGCGGGTATTGAGCGGCAACGGCGCGACCAGCGGGTCCTTGCGCTCCAACACCGGCTTCATCTTGGCGGCCACGCCCTTGGGCACCGTCACCATCACATCGCTGGTAAAGCCGATCTTGACCGCGTTCTGCGATCCCTTCCAGATTTCCGGCGTGGCGATGGCTTGCCCCTTGGAGTACAGCTTGACCGTATCGAAATTCTGGAAGCCCCAGTTGAGCAGCTTCTGGCTTTCCTGGGTGCGGGTGTTGTCCGAGTTCGTGCCCAGCACCACCGAAATGAGGCGGCGCTCGCTGGCGCCGTTCGGCCGGCGCGCCGAGGCGATCATGCAATAGCCGGCGGCCTCGGTGTGGCCGGTCTTCATGCCGTCGACGGTCGGGTCCAGCCACAGCAGGCGGTTGCGGTTCGGCTGCGTGATCTTGTTGTAGGTGAAGCTCTTGATCGAATCGATCTTGTAGAACTGCGGGAAGTCGAGGATCACGCGCTTGGCCAGCACCGACAAATCCTGCGCGGTCGAGTAGTTGTCCGGGCTCGGCAGGCCGTGCGGGTTGGCGAAGCGGGTCGACTTCAGGCCCATGCGCTCGGCTTCCTTGTTCATCATGACGACGAAGGCCGATTCGTCGCCGGCGACTGCCTCGGCCAGCGCGACGGCGGCGTCGTTGCCGGACTGGATCATCAGGCCGTGCAGCAGGTCGTCGATGCTGACCGGCGTGGCCGGGTCGATGAACATCTTCGAGCTTGAGGCGTCGACCTTCCACGCCTTGGTCGAGACGTTGACCATCTGGTTCAAGGTGATTTTCTTGTCGCGCAGCGCGCCGAAGGTGACGTAGGCCGTCATGATCTTGGTCAGCGAGGCCGGTTCGACGCGGGCGTTCGGGTCTTGCGAGGCGATCACCTGGCCGCTGGTGGCGTCCAGCAGCAGCCAGGACTTGGCGGCGATGGTGGGGGGCGGCAGGGTTTGGGCCACAGCGGCGGACATCAACATCACACTGGTGGCCAGTGCCGCGATCAATTTTTTCATGGGCTAATAGTCGGTAAAAAGTTAAAAAACTGCGTAAAAAAACAGCGGGCGATTATAAATGCTAGTCCGCCGCGGTGGTGTCCGTTTCCGCGTCGGCAACATCGCTGGGGCGGCGCCACAGTTGCGTGACCCAGCCCTTGATGTGTTGCAGCTTGCGGTGGAAGAAGTGGTCGGCGCCGGGGATGACGATGACGGGGATGTCCTGCGGCCGCAGCCAGTCGAGCACGTCGATGAGCGGGATGGTGTCGTCGTTTTCGCCGTGGATCAGGATGGTGTCGGCCGGGATGTCGGCCATTTCCCATTTCTTGGCGGCGCTGCCGACGAGCACCAGGCGCTCGGCCGGCGTGCCGGCGGCGGCCAGGCGCTGCGCCAGCTTCGATTGCACGAAGGTGCCGAACGAAAAGCCGCCCAGCGCCACCGGCAGGCCCGGATACTTTTCCGTCATCCACGCGTGCAGGATGGCCATGTCGTCGGTCTCGCCGTGGCCGTGGTCGTGCACGCCCTCGGAGGCGCCGACGCCGCGGAAGTTGATGCGCGCCGTCACGTAGCCGAGGCCGGCGAAGGTGCGCGCCAGCGTGACGGCCACCTTGTTGTCCATCGTGCCGCCGTACAGCGGATGCGGATGGGCGACGAGCGCGACGCCGAGCGGCGTGTCCTGCTTCGGATAGTCGATCTGGCCTTCCATCAGGCCGGCGTTGCCGGCCAGGGTGAATTTTTCGTTCTTGTTCATAGCTCTTCAGATTTTAAGACGGTCAACGATCTTGCCCTGCACCAGGTGGCTGTCGATGATTTCATCGATGTCGCTGGTGTCGACGTAGGTGTACCACACGCCCTCCGGATAGACGACCAGCACCGGGCCCTCCTCGCAACGGTCGAGGCAGCCGGCCTGGTTGATGCGCACGCCGCCATGGCCGTTGATGTCGAGTTGCTTGCAGCGTTTCTTGGCGTGTTTTTGCGCCGTTTCCGCGCCGTGGTCGCCGCAGCTGTTGCGGCCGTCGTCACGCTTGTTCATGCAGAAGAAGACGTGGTGTTTGAAATAGGGAGTGTCGCTCATGGCTATATCTCTCGGAAAATTTGTAAGCGCGATGTAAGGTTGCCGTGTGGCCGCTATGATACCCGGCCTTGGCCGGGCGCGGTGTTCGGCTCTTTGTTGAGCTTGTGCGAGGGCAGCCACAGGAACCACACGGCGAAGAACGGCCACAGCAGCGACAGGAATTGCGCCGCGCCGTTGAAGTTGAGGAACTTGCCCTGCACCCATGTTTGCAAAGTGGCCACGAAGTAGGGGTTGGCGGGGGTGGTGTTGATGATCACCAGGCTCAGCAGCAAAGTCACGACCGCCAGCCGCCGCTGCGCCACCTGCGGCGCGAAGGTCAGGCCGGCGAGCATGATGGCGCCGATCAAAAAGCCGCCCTCGGCGCCGGGCGTGACCCAGGCGAAGGCGTTATCGGGCGAAAACAGCAGCGCCGTCGCCAGCGCCTTGACGACGATCGCCGCCGCGATCATGGCCGAGACCAGCAGCGCGCGCGGGGCCGGCCGGCGCAGCAGGCACAGCAGCGTGAGCGCCGCGCCGACCATGCCGCAGGCGGTGATGATGGTCTCCGACAGCCAGTACTGCTCGACCGTGAGTACCATGTCCGGCCGCACGTAGCTGGCCAGGTCGATCTCCATGTCGAGCAGTTGCGAGAGCCAGTCCGACAGGATCGGTAGCAGCTGGCCCAGGCCGAACAGGAAGCTTTGCGGATAGATCTGCGCCAGCGGCCACAGCGCCAGCAGCACCAGGCCCTGGCTGGCGTGCGGCGCGAACCAGGCGCGCCGCAGCCGCTGCAGCGGGCTTTGGTCGAGCAGGCGGCGCGCCGTCAGCACGCCGAGCAGGGCGCCGAGCGCGCAGCCGGCGGCGTTGGTGTAGAAGTCGAGGTTGGACGACACGCGGCTGGGCAGGTAGGTCTGCACCGCCTCCATCGTGCCCGACACCAGCAACCCGCACAGCGCGGCGAGGATGAAGGCGAACACGTTGCGCACGCGCGGGTACAGCGAGTACACCACCAGCATCCCGAGCGGCACGTAGCCGACGATGTTGATGATGGCGTCGAACTTGGTCCAGTAGCGCGGCATGCTCGACGTTTCGAGGAAGATCAGCGGCGACAGGCCCTGGTTCTGCCAGCCGGAGAACGGAAACCAGCTGGCGTAGACGATCAGCAGCAGATACGCCAGCAGCGCCGCGCGCGTGAGCGGCGAGGCTTTGCGGACCGGCGCCGGAACGGGCGGCGCCGCTGCTGCCGGTTCCATCATTGGCGTGGCGGGGGCAGCGTCGCCGGTGCCGCCGGCAGGCCGTCGAGCCAGGCCAGCACGTCGGCCGCCAGCGCGTCGGTGGCGTCGGCCAGCGCGCGCGCGCCGCCGGCGGCGTCCGCGCTCGGCGCCGGCGCCTCGCGGGTGAAGGTTTTCTGGTCCACCAGCCGGTGGCTGCGGAACACGGAGGCGCGCAGGTTGACACGGCCGCTGCTTTGCGTGGCCGTTTCGAAGTTCTGCGCGAAGTCGTCGACCTCGAGGCGCAGCAGGTTGACGCTGGCGGCGGAATCGCTGGTCGAGAGCACCTTCACGCCGGCCTGCGCGATGCGCGCCTTCATGCGCTGGGTGACCAGCTGCAGCGGGGTGCTGGTCCACTGGTTGTAGGCGTAGGGGCGCGACTGGCGCGCGTCCGCGTACAGCAGGCGGTATTGCATGCGCTCGGAGTCGAGCGAGGCCGGACCGGTGGCGTCGGCCACGATGATGGCGCCGATGTTGGCGCCGGCGTTGGCCGGCGCCTGGGCCGTCGCGGGCGTCAACGCGCCGAAATCGTAGTTGGCGGTGGTCGGGCCTTTGCTGGCGCAGGCGCCGAGCAAAACGGCGGCGGCGACGAGGGCGGCACTGGCGCGCAGGGTGGTGGTCATCGGTGATCCTTATTTGGTCGGAGCGGTAAAGCCTTCTTCCCCCGGGCCGGGCGGGGTGCCGGGCGAACCGAAGATCAGGCTTTGCGGACGATCGTTAATCTTGTTCATGGTCTTGCGCAGCGCGCGCATCGACGAGCGGGTGTCGTCTGCCAGCGAGTTCACCTGCGGCAGCGTGTCCAGTTCCAGCCCGCCGGCCACCGATTCGACCGATACGCCGATGCGCTCGACCGTGTCGCTGGCGCGCGCGATCGGGCCGTCCGGCGCCTGCAGGCCGGTGGTCAGGCGGTTGACGTCGGTGGCCAGCGCGTTGACCGACACCAGCGTTTTCTGCACCTCGGTCGCCAGCGCCGGCAGCCGGGCGATGGTCGGTTCGAGCTTGGCCGGCAGGTCGCGGTACTTGTTGGCCGTCGCGCTGACGTCGGCGAAGGCCGCCAGCATGGTCTTCTGGTTCTCGGGGCTGAGCAGGGCGTTGAGGCGCTTGGTCACTTCCTCGGTCTGCGACAGGATCTCCTTGCCGCGCTTTTCCACCTGGTCGAGGAAGCCCTGGCGCAGCGGGATGACGGCCGGCGCGTCGGCGCTGGTGGCCAGCAGGGGCGAGCCGGTTTGCTCGTCGTCGAGCTGGATGAAGGCGATCCCGGTCACGCCCTGGTAGCCCAGCGTGGCGTAGGTGGTCTTGGTGATCGGCGCGTCGGTGTTGATGTTGAGGGTGACGAGGATTTGCCCCGCCATCTTCGGGTTGAAGGCGATGCCGCCGACCTTGCCCACTTCGAGGCCGCGGTAGCGCACCGGCGCCTGCGGGTTCAGCCCCGGCACCGATTGGGTGGTGGCGATCACGTAGGGCACGCGTTCGACCCGGTCGCGGTTGAACCAGATGCCGAACAGGATCGCCGCGATCAGCAGCGTGATCGTGAAAAAGCCGGTGGTGAGTGCGTGTGATCTGTTTTCCATCAGTGATCCTTGTTGGTTTTTTCGTCCAGCGCCTCGAGCGCGCGCCGTCCCCGGTCGCCCAGGAAGAACTCCTTGATGAACGGATGATCGACCTTGAGCACCTCCTGCAGCGGGCCGAGGGCGATCACGTGTTTTTCCGCCAGCACGGCGATGCGGGTCGACAGCGCGAACAGCGTGTCGAGGTCGTGGGTGACCATGACGACGGTCAGCCCCAGCTCCCGGTGCAGCGATTTGATCAGTGAGACGAAGGCCTCCGACAGGTCGGGATCGAGGCCGGCGGTCGGTTCGTCGAGGAACAGCAGCTTCGGTTCGAGCGCCAGCGCGCGCGCCAGCGCCACCCGCTTGACCATGCCGCCCGACAGGTCGGACGGCATCTTGTTGGCGTGTTCCGGTCCAAGGCCGACCATGTTCATTTTCAGCAGCACGGCGTCGCGCACCAGGTCGTCCGGCAGCACCTGCAGCTCGCGCATCGGCTGGGCGATGTTCTCCAGTACCGTCAGCGCCGAGTACAGCGCGCCCTGCTGGAACAGCATGCCCCAGTGGTTGCGCAGCTGCTGCAGCTGCCCGGGGCCGATCTCGCTGATGTCCTCGCCGAACACGCGCACGCAGCCGCGCGCCGGGCGTTCGAGGCCGAGCATCTGGCGCAGCAGCGTGGTCTTGCCGGTGCCGGAGCCGCCGACAATGGACATGATCTCGCCCTGTTCGATCTCCAGGTTCAGGTCCTGGTGCACGACGGTGCGGCCGTACTTGGTCCACAGGCCGGTGATGTCGACGATCGGCACGCTGCCGTCGAGCGTCAGTTCGCCGCTTCCGTGGCCATCGCGGGGGCCGCAGGCCTTGTCGGGGACGAGCGCCAGGTCCGCCATCAGAACCCCACGCCGTTAAAGAGGATGGCGAACACCGCGTCGGCCAGGATGACGACGGTGATGGCCGTGACCACCGAGGTGGTGGTGCCGCGGCCGAGGCTTTCGGTGTTCGGCTTGATGCGCAGGCCGAAGTGGCACGACACCAGCGCGATGAGCATGCCGAACACCACGCCCTTGCCAAGGCCGATCATGTAGTTCGCCAGCGGCACCGCGTCCGGCAGCTTGGAGATGAAGTACTGCGGCGACAGGCCCAGTTCCACCTGCGCCGACAGCATGCCGCCGATCAGCGCCATCGAATCGGTCCAGATGACGAGCAGCGGCATCGAGATGGCCAGGGCCAGCACCTTGGGCATGACCAGCCGGAAGCCGTGCGAGATGCCCATCACCAGCATGGCGTCGAGTTCCTCGGTCACCCGCATCACGCCCAGCTGCGCGGTGATCGAGGAGCCGGAGCGGCCGGCCACCAGGATCGCCGCCAGCAGCGGTCCGAGCTCGCGGATGATGCTCATGCCGAGCAGGTTGACCAGGTAGATGTCGCCGCCGAAGGCGCGCAGCTGCTGCGCCGACAGGAAGGACAGCACCACGCCGATCAGGAAGCCGACCAGCGCGGTGATGCCGAGCGCCTGGAAGCCGGCGTGGAAGATGTTGGCCGAGATTTCCTTCCACGGGCCGCGCTGGGGGGCGCGGACGAAGCGCCAGATGTCCAGGGTGAGCTGGCCGATCAGGGTGATGAAGCCGGTCATGTGCTCGAAGAACAGCAGCATCGCGAAGCCGAGCTTCATCACCCACGTCAGGCGCTGCTGGCGGGGGCGGGGCAGTTCGATGGTGCCGGTGGTTTCGAGCCGGTGGAAGAATTCCTCCTGTCCCGGCGCCAGGCGCAGCTCGGGGGGGCGGGTCTTGCCCCAGGCGTTCCAGAACAACTGGGCGCCGATGTGGTCCATGCTGTCGATCGCCGACAGGTCCCAGCGCACCTTGTCCGCCTTGAGGGACTTGAGCATGCCGGTGATGGTGGCCATGGCCTTGCCCTGCGCCAGCGCGTGCACTTGCCAGGTGCCGTCGGCGGCGACCGACGGGCCGTCGGCGGCACCGGGGTTGAGGGTCAGGGTAGGCTCTTTGGCTGTAGGCATTACGTCAGTTTAAGGGAGAATGGGCCGTACCGCCACCGGTGTTCGCGCTCTGGCAAATGGCAGAGGCGCTGGAGGCGAAACCCGCACCGCCAAGCGGGGTCGTACCCCGAGGGGTACGACCCCTGGCTCCGGTTTGCGGGTGGGCGGCATCAGGCGGCCAGCCTCCGGGCCTGCCGCTTGGGCGCCGGCGTTTCCACCGGTTTGGGCCTGGCGCCGGCGTAGTCGCTGGCCAGCAGCGCCTCGGCGTCGGCCTTTTCCATGCCACGCTCCTGCAAGTACCGCGACACCATCGCGACCAGCCGCTCGAGCGCGATGCGGTGGGTCGCATCCGTATTGGCGTACAGCCAATCCGAAAACGCCATGAACCGCTCGAACGCCGCATCCCCCAGCAGCACCGGCAGCGTATTGCCGAAGCGTCCCGAGTTGGCCACCAAATCCCAATAGCGGGCGAAGCGCACCAGGCGCTGCATGGTGGTAAAGTCGATATCGCGGTTGGCCAGGATGGTATACGGCGCATACGGCTCGAACACCAGCCCGAACTCCTGCGTATGGCGGATGATCGGCGTGCCGCGCAGGCGCTTGAGGATACCGAACTGGATCTCGTGCGGATGAAGCGCCCACAGTTTGTTAAAGCCCTCGGCGAAGCTCTCCACCGTCTCCCCCGGCAGGCCGGCGATCAGATCGACGTGCATGTGGGCGTTGGAGTGCTCGGTCAACCAGCGGATGTTATCGGCCGCCTTCTGGTTGTCCTGCTTGCGGCTCACCAGCGTCTGCACCGCCGGGTTGAAGCTCTGGATGCCGATCTCGAACTGCAGCGCCCCCGGCGGAAATTTGCCGATGCCCTCTTTGAGTGCGTCCGGCAGGTGGTCGGGCACCAGCTCGAAGTGGGCGTAGACCGGGTCGTCCGGGTTGGCCTCGAGCTTATCGAGGAAGAACTGCATGATCTTCAAACTGGTCTTGATATTGAGGTTGAAGGTGCGGTCGACGAACTTGAACAGCCGCGCGCCGCGCGCGTGGAGCGACTCCATCTCCGCCAAAAAGGACTCCAGCGCGAACGGCCAGGCCGTCTTGTCCAGCGCGGAGAGGCAGAATTCGCACTTGAACGGGCAGCCGCGCGAGGCTTCGACGTAGATCGTGCGGTTCTTGATGTCGTCGTCCGTATATAAAGAGTAGGGCAGCTTGATCTCGGCCATCGGCGGCTGCACGCCGGCGTGCACCTTCATCAGGGGCTTGGGGCCGTCGAGGATTTCGCCGCACAGCTTGGGGAAGGTGACGTCGCCCCAGCCGGTGATCAGGTAGTCGGCCAGCTTGACGATCTCCTGCTCGTTCGACTCGTACGACACTTCCGGTCCGCCCAGCACCACCACCACCTGCGGCGCCACGCGCTTGAGCATGGCGACGACCTTGGTCGATTCCTCGACGTTCCATATATAGATGCCGAAGCCGACGATCTTCGGCCCGTGCGCCAGGATGCGCTCGACGATTTCGGTGGTCTTGGCGCCGATGACGAATTCCTGCAGGCGTGTGCGCTCCCGCAGCTCCCCCATGTTCGCTAATAGATAGCGCAATCCCAGCGAGGCGTGGGTGTAGCGGGCGTTGAGTGTGGTCAGCAGGATGGACATGACGGGCGGGGACGAAGGCAAGGGCGAAACGGCTATTTTACGCTGCTGTTGCGCCTTCTCTATCGGGCGCGCCGCCGCGCATGTTACTATTTACCAATTATTATTAACTTGGCAATGCGAGAACATGAATAAAAAAGTGTTGTTCAGGTCGCTTGCGGGCGTCGGGCTGGTGGCCGCCGCGGTGGTCGCCTACCGGGCGCTGGGCTGGGGTTACATGGGGCCGGTCAACGGCCTGCAGCTCGATTTGTCCCGGCCGGACGCGCTGGTGACGACCCAAAGCCTGTCGACGCTGCCGCGCGACCTGCTGACCGTGCCGCTGGCGCGCGACGTGCTGCGCGAGGAATTCCTGTTCTACTACGAGCAGAGCGAGGACCGCCTCGGCCTCAAGGGCAGCCTGCGCCGCATCGCCTACGAACATGAACTGGGCTGGGGCGACCAGCTGCTGCGCATGGTGCTGGACCAGCCGGCCGAGGTGGCGCTGTGGCGCGACGCCGACGGCTCGCTCAAGCACTACGCGATCGCCGTCTCCCGCAACCAGCTCACGCGCGTGCTGGAGGAGGCGGGCAAGATCGCCCTCAAGGACACGCAGATGACGGTGGCCGGCGCCCTGCGCGTCGATGGCGACAAGGTCCCGGTGTATGCCCTCAACTACGCCTACAAACGCACCTTGCTGTTTGCCGCGCACGGCCAGCGCCTGGTGATCCTGTCGCATCCGGGCATGCTTTACGGCGGCAAGGACGGCAAGGACGGCGACGGCACCGCCGAGAATACCCTGGCCAGCCTGTTGGCGGCCGACCGCGCCAAGCAAAACGTCTTCCACCCGCAATTCCATCTGGACCAGGCGGCGCCCGATGGCCACAGCATCGCCGTCAAGGCGGACTTCCTGTCGTTCGGCTACCAGCCGTTCTTCGGCGCGCTGGAGGCGGTGCGCTTCGACTTCAGCAAGGGCGCGTGGAAGTCGGCGGTGCTGATCAACGCCGGCAAGCTGCGCAAGGGCGGCTACGACAGCGCCGCGCTCTGGTCTTCGCTGCCGCATGGCGCCAGCGCGTGCTTCACCGTGCCGGTCGACTGGCCGGCGATGCAGCCGGTGCTCAAGCGCCTCGGCGGCCAAACCACCGAACCGGTTCTGCCGCTGGCCGACCAGTTGCAAGGTCCCGCCGCGGCCTGCTGGTATGGAACGTCGCGCCTGCACACGCCGCTGTTCGTGGCCACGCGGGCGCCGCGCGCCGGCGACGAGGCGCTGTACGCGAGCCTGTTCAACGCCGCCATCGGCGGCAAGGGCGAGGCGCGCAAAAACACGGTCGCCGGCGGCGCCACGCGCTGGGAGCGCGACGTGACCACGGCCATGGGCGACACCAAGGCCGCGCTGGCGCTGGCCGGCGACACCGTGGTCTTTTCGGCCGACGGCAAGCTGGTCGACCAGGTGTTGGCGGTGCGCCGCAAGCAGGCGCCGGCGGCGTCGGACCTGCTGCCGGACGCCGGCCACACGGTCGGCCTGATCGCGCCGGCCGCGCTGGCGCAGCTGATCCAGCGCGAGGCGTTCGATACGCTGCCGGCCAATAACGAGCCGGTGCTGCGCGCGGCCGCCAACGAACATCTGGTGCCGCGCCTGGACGCGCTGAAAAAATATCCACCGTACCGCATGGTGCTCAAGCGCCTGCCGGCCAGCGGCACGGCCTGGGAACCGCTGGAATGGCAGGCGGTGACGCGATGAATGCACGCCGTCGCTGCCTGCGGCTGCTGGCGGCGTGCGCGGCCACGGCCGCCGCGCCGCCGGCGCTGGCGCTGCGCGAGGCCCCCGCTGAACAAATCCGGCTGTCGCAGGCGCAGAGCCGCGCCTTCCAGGCATGGATGCTGCGCATCGTCAGCGCGCAGATCGAGCGCGGGCCGTCGCCGCGCTGGACCCACCGCGACTGCGCGGGCCTGGTGCGCTTCGCCGTCAACGAGGCGCTGGCCGTGCACGACGCGCGCTGGCTGCGCGCCAACGGCATCGCCAGCGACCGCCGCCTGCCGCCGGAGCTGGAACTGAACGCCGCCCAGGCGGCGCTGCGCAACCGTTGGGTGCAGACCGGCGGCACGGTCGGCCATTTCGTCACGGCGCTGGCGCTGGTGCAGCACAACAGCCGTTTCGTCGCCCGCGAGATCAGCCAGGCGCTGCCCGGCGATCTGCTGTTTTTCGACCAGGGCGACGAACAACACCTGATGGTCTGCATGGGCGCGCGCATCGCCTACCACACCGGCACCGTCACCCCCGAAGACAACGGCCTGCGGGTCGTCGATATCAAACAACTCACTACCTGGAAGGACACGCGGTGGCAACCAGCGTCCAACAACCCCAATTTCGCCGGCGTGTTCCGGCTCTCTTTTCTTTCATGAAGCTGCTGCTTGCCAGTGTGCTGACCTTGATGCTGCTCGGCGGCGCCGCCGCCCAGGAGCGCACGCCGAGTTATTACACGCCGTTCAAGGGCGAGCCGTTCTTCCTGCTGTCGGATGCCAGCTACGGCAGTGCCGACCAGGCGCGCGTGCGGCTCGAGGTGCCGGGGCGCGACATGGGGCGCATGAACCTGGAGGCCTATTCCGGCGCCGACATCGTGGTCTACCGCGTGCCGGCGCCGATGGACTTCCTCAAAAAGCAGCGCAATCTGCACCGCATCCAGGTCGAGGGTAATTACCAGGGCGAGGGACTGGCCAACACGCTCAGCTTCCTGTGGGATAGCTGGTGGAAGCAATCGCGCCTGGCGTGGCGCAAGCTGTTCTCGCCGCAGGCGCGCGTGGGCGTCACCAGCGAGCAGCCAAGGCTGGCCACCAACGAGGCGATCCGCCGCCCGACGGTGTTCGCCAACCACCCGCAGTACAAGCCGCTCAAGGGCATGGAGCTGGTCGACAGCTTCCGCTATCCGATCTGGCAGGCCAAGCCGATCGAGCCGCCAAAGGGCGTCAAGCTCGATGGCTCCAGCAGCGAATTCATCGCCACCGGCGCCGGCAACGTCATGATCCCGATCGGCAAGCGCAAGCCCGGCCTGTACCTGATCGAGGCGATCATCGGCGAGCACCGCGCCACCACGCTGGTGTTCGTGTCCGACACGATGGCCGTGACCAAGGTGTCGTCGGGACAGATGCTGGTGTGGACGGCGCGGCGCGACAACGGCGCGGCCGTCGCCGGCGCCAACGTGGTGTGGACCGACGGCACCGGCGTGCTGCAATCGGCCGCCACCGGCGCCGACGGCGTGGCCTCGCTGGAGCGCGGAAGCCCGGAACATACCTACGTGATGGGCGAGGACCGCGACGGCGGCGTATTCGTGTCGGAGAACTTCTACTACGACAGCGAGATCTATAACACCAAGATCTACGCCGTCACCGACCGCCCGCTGTACCGGCCGGGCGACGACGTCAACGTCAAGTTCCTCGGGCGCGAATTCAAATCGGCGCGCGAATCGCAGGCCGCCGCCGCCGCGCCGCTGGGCCTGACCGTGTTCGATCCGAACGGCACGCCGCTGCTCACGCAAACCTTGCAGCTGACCGGCGAGACCGGCGCAGAAACGCGTTTCCGCCTGCCGCCGCAGGCCACCGCCGGCGGCTACGAGCTGCGCTTCAGCTACAAGGACGGCATGTACGGCGCCGCCTTCCGCGTGGCGGAATACGTCAAGCCCCACTTCGAGATCAACGTGCAGCCGTCCAAGCCGGAGTTCAAGACCGGCGAGGCGGTCGGCGGCAGCATCGCGCTGCGCTACCCGGACGGCAAGCCGGTCAAGAACGCCAGGATGACGCTGTCGCTGCGCAGCCAGCAAAACACGATGGTCGACGGCGAGCTGCGTTACAGCGGCCTGTTTCCGGTCGCGCTCAAGACCGAGGAAGTGGTCAGCGACGGCAGCGGCAACGTGAACTTCACGCTGCCGCCGGCGACCGATCCGTCGCGCTACATCCTGACCGTGCTCGCCACCGATGGCGCGGCCTACCGCGTGCGCGCCACGCGCGAGTTGATGATCGAGCGCTCCAGCACCACTTTCCAGTTAAAGCCGGCGCGCCAGTTCTCCGATCCGGGCCAGTCGGTGCATTTCGACCTGATCGCCGATGGCCAGGGCACGGCGCGTCCGGTGCGCTGGGAGATGGTGCAGCTCGAGAAGCAGACCAAGACCGGCGGCGCGTTCGACCCGGCCGCCAAGGGCTGGGACGTGACGTTCCCCGCCTCCGGCTCCTACCAGCTGTCGCTGCGCGACGAGCGCGGCAACCTGCTGGCCGCCGCCAGCCACTGGGTGGCGGGCGATGGCGTGCGCGCCACACCGGGCAGCATCGAGATCGTGCTCGACAAGGTGCGCTACCGTCCCGGCGACGTGGCCGAGGCGCTGATCACTTTTTCCGACAAGGTCGACCAGGCGCTGCTCACGCTTGAACGCGACAAGGTCGAGCAATACGGCCTGATGGCCGGCGGCGCCGGCTGGTACAAGGCGCAGCGCGTGGCGTCCAACCAGTGGCGCGTGCACATTCCGGTCAAGGAGGAGCACGGCCCGAACATGACGTTCTCGGTGGCCTATACCCGCAACGGCGATTTCGTGTTCGAGAACGCCGGCCTGCAGGTGATCGAACCACGCATCGCGCTGCGCTTCAAGACCGACAAGGAGGTCTACCAGCCCGGCGAGAAGGTGACGCTCGACGTCAATGCCACGATCGACGGCAAACCCGTGAGCACGCTGGTGGCGCTGGGCGTGGTCGACGAGATGATCTATGTGCTGCAACCGGAAATCGCGCCGGAGATCGGCGACTTCTTCTACCACCCGCGCCGCAACAACGTGCGCACCACGGCCAGCCTGTCGTTCATCAGCTACGACATGGCGCAAGCCCGCGGCAGCGGCGCGCCGGCGCGCCACAACTACAACGAGCGCGGGGTGAAAGTGCTCGAGCGCCCGCGCCGCGACAACGTCGATACCGCCTACTGGTCGCCGTCGCTCAAGACCGATGCCGACGGCAACGCGCGCGTGAGCTTCACGATGCCGGACGCGCTGACCCGCTGGCGCATCACCGGCCGCGCGATGGACGGGCAGGGGCGTGTGGGCCAGCGCACCGGTTATCTGCGTTCGGACAAGGGCTTCTACGCCAAATGGACCGCGCCTGACTGGATGCGCGCCGGCGACGCGCCGCGCGCCTCGGTGGCGGTGTTCAACCAGACCGCCACGGCGCAGGCGCTGGAAGTGACGCTGAGCGGCGGCGCGCAGCCCAAGACGGAGAAGCTCTCCGCCAAGCCGGGCGTGAACTACGTCGAGTTTGCGCTGGCCGCCGGCGCCGGCGCGCTGCGCCTGGAGCTCAAACAAAACGGCAAGGTGGTCGATGCGCTCGACACGGCCATGCAAACGCTGCCCGCCGCCTGGAGCAGCCCGCGCACGCTGATGCTGCCGCTGGCCGGCGCCGACGCCGCGCTCAAGCTGCCGGCGGACGCCCGCAATATCCGCGTGTCGTTCGCGCAGGGCGCCACCAGCCACTTCGCCCGCATCGCCGACGATCTGATCGACTACCCTTACGGCTGCGTCGAGCAGACGGCCAGCCGCCTGATCCCATTGACGTTGGCGGTGCAAAGCCTTGGACCGGAAGCGGCCGCCCAGCGCGACCGCCTGCAGGCCGTGCTTACCGCGCAGCGTCTGCGCCTGGTGTCGATGGCCGGGCCGAAGGCGGTCTTCGGCTGGTGGGGCAACGCCACCGCCGGCAGCGCCCTGATGACCGGCTATGCCTACTACGCCGATTGGCATGCGGCGCGCGCGCTGGGCATCACGCTGCCGCCGGAGCACTGGAACAATCTGCTCGCCGTGTATGCCGACAACGGCTTGAAGGACCCGCTGACCGACCGCGCGCTGGTGCTGTGGATGGCGCACGAGATGGGGCTGCCCACCAGGACGCTGGCCGCCGGCCTGGTCGACGACGCCGTCGTCGCCACGCTGGACGGCAAGGCCCGCCAGCCCGGCGAAGGCGGTAGCCTGCTGTTGGGCGCCACCGGCGAGCGCGACGCGCAAGCGATGGCGCTGGGACTGGTGGCGGTGGTCGCCGGCCAGAACGGCGTCGCCGTGCCGGCCGCGTTGCAGCAGCAGATAGGCGCCGCGTGGACAATCTTGCGCGCCGCGCCGGCACCGGTGGCGCAAGCCTTGCTGATGCTGGCCGGCGAACTGCCGGCATCCCAGGCCGACGCGGTGCTCTCCGGCGTGCGCGCCGAGATGCCGACGCTGGACCGCGCCATGACCCTGATGTGGGTGCAGAAAAAACTGGGCGGCGCTGCCTTCGGCAAGGCGCCCGCCATCGCCCCCGACGGCGCGTGGCAAAATCTGGAGGGGCGTGGCGGCCAGCCGCAATGGCGTTGGGCCGATGGCAAAGGCGTTCCCGATCTTCTAAGGCTGGCCGCCGGATCGGCCGCGCCGGCCGGCACCGTCGCGGTGGTGCGGTACGACAGCCGCGCGGCCGAGGCGCAGGCGCTGCCGGTCGCCATCGACCGCCGCATTCTGCGTATGAAGCAAGGCAAGGGCGGTTACGCCACGGAGCTGGTCAAGCCGGGCGAGGCGCTCAGCACCGACGAGCTGTATCTCGACGAAATCACGCTCAAGACGGCGGCGGGCAGCAAGCACCGTTTCGGTTTGCTGGAGGTGGCGCTGCCGCCCGGCGCGGTGGTCGAACCGAGCACCTGGGGCATGGTCATGGCCGGCGACAAACCGGCGCCGCTGGAACGCGCGCGCCATACGGAACGGCGTGACGGTTACGCCGTGCCGATCGAGCCGCTCGAAGGCGAGGTGACCGTGCGCCACCTGCTGCGCTTCGCGCAAAAGGGCGCCTACGTGCTGCCGCCGGCCCGCTTCCACCGCATGTATCAGCCGGAGCAGAAGGCCTTCGAGGGCGGCGGCAAGACCATGCGTTCGTTGAAGGTGGAGTGATGCGGGCCGGCGTGCTTGCGCGTTGTCCTCGGCCGGCGGCCGCGATCACCATGCTGGCGCTGGCCGTGCCGTCGTGGGCGGCGACGCTGGATGTGGCCTGGTGGCGCGACGGCAAGGCCGAGGTGCAGCAATTGCGCGACGGCGGCCCCGCGCCCAGGCCTTTCGACGGCAGCCGGCAGGTGCCCCTGGCGAGCCTGTGGAAGCTGTTTGTCTACGTCTACGCCGCCGATAGCGAGGTGGCAATGCCGGATTACCGTTGCGGCGGACGTGATCCGGACGAAGTCTATTGCTGCGAGCCGGGACAGCGCATTGGCCGCGACGCCGCGCTGGCGCAGTCCTGCGGCCCGTTCTTCTCGCCGACACGGCTGATGATCGAGACGGCGGCGTGGCGGCGGTACTGGACCGGCCGCCTCGGCGTCGCGCCGGAAGGCGACTTCGCCTGGTTGGCCGATCCGGCGCGGCTAACGCCCGCGCGCCTGGTGCGGCTCGACAGCCTGCTGCGCGCCTTGGCGAGCATCCCGGCCGCCAGCCGGTCCGACGCCGAGGCCGCGCTGCTGCGCGTGGTGCTCGACGGGCGTGGCGCCGGCGCGGCGCGCTGGTTCGGCGGCCAACTGCGCGTCAAGACCTATTCCTGGCACGAGACCAACCGCAACGGCAGCGCCGGCGAGCGCCTGGGCGGCGCGGCCGGTTGGCTGGCCGATGGCACGCCGATCTGGTTTGGCGGCATGGGCGGCAGCAGCAACGTGTTCCAGCAGTGGGCACCGCGCCTGGCCGCCAGCCTGCCGCCTTTGCGGGCGACCGAGGACGCCGGCTGCGTGATGGTCGACTATTTCACGCGCTACCCGGTGCGCGGCGTGCGCGGCGCGGACGGCCCCGCGGCGCCGGGACCTTTGAATGGCCGTTACCATGTGCGGTTCGAGAATGGACAGAACCTGGCTTTGCGCAGCGCCGGCGAGATGATGCTGACCAAGGACGCCGCCGGCCGCCCGCAATTGCGCGCCCGCCTGACCGTCAACGAGTATGTGGCGCGGGTGCTCGACCGCGAGGCCAGCGCCGCCGAGCCGGAGGCGGCGAAGGCGCTGGCCGTGGCCGCGCGCAGCTATCTGCGGCAGAACGCGTTGAGCGTCGCCGGCTGCCAGCGGATCGCCGACAGCAGCGCCACCCAGCGCGTGAGTCCCAGCCCGGCCACGCCGGCGGCGCTGGCCGTCGCGCGCTGGACCGACCAGTTGATCGTCGACGGCGTCACCGTGCGCTATCACCGCGACCTGGCGTCGCCCGGCACGCTGGTGTGGGCCGACGCCGTGCGGCAGTCCAAACAGGGCAAGCGCTATGACGAACTGCTGGCCGCCGCCTATCCCGGCGGCTCGCTCGCCACGGCGGGTAACAGCGGTGTGGTGTGCCAGCGCCTGGCGCAGAACGAGGCATGGCTGGCGCGCGCCGTGCCACGCTGGCAGCGCGTGCTATTGGGCGAGATGGGCTACGAGGCGCCGCCACAGCCACCGCTGGTGTGCGCCCTTGCCAACGGCGCGCCGTATTCGGAGCAGTCGCGCAACCGCATCTTTATGCGCCCGTTGGCCACGCGCGAAGACCGCATCACGCTGGCGCACGAGTATTTGCATCTCGGCCTGCGTGGCCATCCTCGTGGCCAGGACGAAGCGTATGTCGAGCAGTTGGCCCGCCGGCTGGTCGATCTGAATCTGGCGGCGCTGTGAATCACCGCATCGTACTGTTGGCCGCCTGCTTGACCGCCTTCGCCGCGCAAGGCGCGCAAGCGCAGGACAAGAGCATGTCCACGCCGGTGGGCGGTTGGAACCGCGCCGGATTGGCCGACCTTTCCGACGAATTGGCGGTCAACTACCCGTATGCCTTGGTCGATCGCGGCGCGCAGCGTGGCCGGCCGGGATCGGAGAACTTCACCATGGCTTCGCCGATGCGCGGCCTGTATCTGGTGTGGATCAACTACTGGGGCAATTTCGGCGGCGACGGCTACCACTTCGATCAAAACACGCGGCAGCGCCCCGTCATCACCAGCCGCATCACGCTGGTATTCCGTGAAAACACGCCGCGCGAGCGGCGCGAGGAGTTCGTCGTCCCCTTGCGCAGCATCGGCGAACTTACACTCATCAAGACCTTCAGGTGCTAAAACATGAATTCGCGTTGGCTCACACTCCTACTACTAACGCCTTGGGCACACGCCCAGGTGACGATAGACTCGCCCAAAGGCGGCTGGCGCAATTCCGCCGGCGTGACCGAGGAATATACGCAGGCCGTCAATTACCCTGCGTCGTCGGTCAGTCTGCAGCCGGGTCAAAGCGAGACGGCGCAGATACGTGGCCGCATAGCGGGCGCCGTCAAGGGCAAACCGGCCACGCTGGTTGTCAACGGCGCGGCCATGCCTCTGGAGGTGGCGGAGGACGGCAGCTATGCGCGCCCGTATGGCTTTGGCAGCGGCTCGAACAGCGTGGAGGTGCGCTCGCCGGATGGCAAAAGCCGCGCGCGCACGCAGTTCGTCGAGAACTACCAGGGTAAGACGCAGGCGCGCCTGCGCGTCGTCCTGTCCTGGGATAGCGCCGGCACCGATCTCGATTTACACGTGGTGACGCCGGACGGCGGCCACGCCTGGTACGGCAACCGCGTGTTGAAGAATGGCGGCGCGCTGGACGTGGATGTGACTACCGGCTATGGTCCGGAGATCTTCTCGAGCGCCGCCCCGCCCAAGGGCAATTACCACGTCTATGTGAACTACTACGGCAGCGGCTCGGATACGTCGGCGCTGACGGTGGCCCGTATCTCGCTGATCACCAACGAGGGCACGCCGCGCGAGAAGCTGCAATCGTTCCAGGTGCCGATGCGGGCTCCGGGCGAACTAACCTTGGTGAAATCCTTCGTTTTCCCATAATTGCCCTTGCGCAGTATCTGCAGCTTTGCTATAGTTCGCCTCCCCGCAAAACGGCGACGCAGAACAAGGTGTTGCAGAGTGAAGCGGGGGAAAAGAAGTGGTTGACGAGATATTCGAAACGCCTCATAATCTTGCCTCTTCGCTGATGAACACAACGCTCCATCAGCAAGCAGTACCGAATAAGCTCTTTAAAAATTAACAGTCGATAAGTGTGGACGTTTGATGAAAGTGCACGCGGAGCTTCGGTTCCGCGATACTTAAAAAATATCAAATGTTCACAAGAAGTAATGAAATAGGCGCTATGAAAATAGTGGCCTGTCAGTATT